>JBGALX010000019.1:0-221487 GCA_044223505.1 Myxococcaceae bacterium | reverse complement strand
AGGTCGATGATCGCGACGTCGAACTGCGGCGGCGTCACGGCGGCGATCGAGGCGAGCGAGAGCGTCGGCACCTCGAGCTCCCACGGCAGCGTGATCAGCTTCACCCTCGGCCTGCGGTGGCGCGGCGGCTTGAGCATTCGCGTGCGCGCGTTCTCGTGCATGCGGCCCCAACCGGCCTTGACCCCGGTCAAGGCGTCGCGGCCGCTGACGGCGCGGCGAACCTGGGCTAGACGAACGCGCCATGCGCAACGTCACGCTCCTCTTCGCCGTCTTCGCCGCCACCTCGGCGCTCGCTGCTGAGCCCGCGAAGTCACCCGAGCCCGCGGCGAAGTTCGCGCCGCTCGGGCCCGACGCGATCGCCGCGCTCGCGAAGTCGGGCGACGCGAAGGCCGGCGAGAAGGCCTACGAGGTCTGCGCCGGCTGCCACCTGCCCACCGGCGCCGGCAAGACCGACGGCTCGTTTCCCCAGCTCGCGGGGCAGCACGCCGTGGTGCTCGTGAAGCAGCTCGCCGACATGCGGGCCGGCGTGCGCGACAACCCGGTGATGCACCCGTTCGCGAGCCCGCTGACCGACCAGAAGATCGCCGACGTGTCGGCCTTCGTCGCCACGCTGCCGGTGCCGGCCGACAACGGGCGCGGCCCCGGCTCGGCGCTCGCGTCGGGGGTGAAGCTCTACGAGCGCGACTGCAAGACCTGCCACGGCGTCTCGGGCGAGGGCGACGCCGCGAAGCTGTACCCGGTGCTCGCGGGCCAGCACTACAAGTACCTCCTGCGGCAGGCGACCGACATTCGCGACGGCAAGCGGCGCAACGCGAACCCCGACATGGTGAAGGTGATCGCGCGCTACACCGACAAAGAGATCGACGCCGTCGTCGACTACATGTCGCGTCTCAGCCTGCCCAAGCCGAAGAAGTAGGCGGCCGACCGCGAGGCGCCGCGCTCACTGCGGCGCCGGGTCGTCCGACACGTCGGCCCTCTCGAGCGCTCCGCCGGCCGGCAGGCGGTCGAGCTCGTTCTGCACCAGCCGCTGGTGCTCGACCTCCTCGGCGCACAGCTCGGCGAACAGCGTCTTCACCTCGGGGCTCTGCACCCAGCGCAGCGCCGTCGCGTAGAACGCCTGCGCCTTCTGCTCCGAGTGCATGGCCGTCATCAGCGCGTCGTACTCGGTCATCGACGCCCGGACCTCGTCGTACTCGGGCGCCTCGACGTCGAACAGCTGCTCGCGCCGCACCGTGACCTTCTGCCCGCGGAACATGCGCTCGCGCTGCTCGAGCAGGGCGGTGCGGTGCAGCTCCTCGATGCGCACCATGCGGGTGAAGAACTTCGCCGCCTCGGCGTTGTGGTGCAGCAAGAGCGACGAGGCGAGCTCCTCGTAGCGGTCGCGCGCCTCTTCCTCGATGAGCACGGCGAGGTCGAGGGCGTCTTTCAGGTCGAGCTTCTCGAAGTCGATGTCGGGTGCGCTGCTTGCGTGCGTCATTTCTTGCCCCTCGCGTCTGAGAGCCAGGCGTCGAGCAGCCGCTCTTTGGGCCGCGCGAGCTTCGCCTGCTCGGCCTGGCGCAGCTTCACGAGGCCGTCGTACGTCGGCGGCGGCGACGGGTTCTTGTAGAAGACGCCGGTGTACAGCTCGTGCCCGTAGGCGCGCGCGAGGTCGAGCGCGGCGAGCTGGTTCGAGGGGTCGTGGCCCAGGCTCGACAGCTTCTTCATCTTCGTCTTGTGGGCCTTCAGCTGCTGCTCTTCTTCGCCGAACGTCACGCACGGCGACTGGATGTTCACGAACGAGAAGCCGGGGTAGCGCAGCGCCTCTTCGATGAGCGCGGCCATGCCCGGCATGTCGGCCGGAGTCGCCTGCGCCACGAACCCCGCCCCGTACGCGAGCACGTAGAGCAGGGGGTTGATGGGGTCTTCGAGGCTGCCGAGCGGCGACGTCACCGTCTCGAGCCCCTTCGGCGACGTCGGCGACAGCTGCCCCTTCGTGAGCCCGTACACCTGGTTGTCCATCACGAGGTACGTGAGGTCGAGGTTGCGCCGCACCGCGTGCGCGACGTGGCCGCCGCCGATCGAGAAGCCGTCGCCGTCGCCGCCCGCGACCACCACGAGCAGGTCGGGGTTCGCGAGCTTCACGCCCTGCGCGATCGGCAGCGCGCGGCCGTGCACGGTGTTGAAGCCGTACGCGGTCGTGTAGCCCGGGATGCGCGAGCTGCAGCCGATGCCCGAGATGAACGCGACCTCGTGCGGCGGCCGGCCCACCGCCGCGAGGGCGCGATACAGCGCCTGCAAGACGCCGAAGTCGCCGCAGCCCGGGCACCAGATGGGCTTGAGGTCGCTCTTGAAGTCTGCCGCTTCGAGGCTCTCGCTGCCCATCACCGCACCCCCTTCAGCTCGACGAGCCGCGTGAGGAGCTCCGCGGGCTGAAACGGGTTCGCCCCGCCGCGGCACAGGCTCTTCACCGCCTTCGGCACCTCGGTGTACATGCGCAGCAGCCGGTACAGCTGCCCCTGGTGCGACAGCTCGACCACGAGCCCCGCGGTCAGCGACGCGAAGAACGACGCGTAGACCTGCTCGGCGATCGGGTACAGCAGGTACGGCACGAGCAGCTTCACGTCGAGCCCGCGCGCCTTCGCGAGCTCGCACGCCTCGCGCGCGACGCCGGCCGTGCTGCCCCACGCGACGAGCCCGAGCGGCGCTTCAGGGGCGCCGACGAGCTGGAAGAGATCGCTGCGCGACGTCAGCGGCGCGAGCTTGTCGAAGCGCTTGCCGTTCATCTTCGCGTGCATCGCGCCGCCCGAGGTCGGGTCGCCCTTCTCGTTGTGCTCGATGCCGGCCGCGAGGTACGCGCCGCCCTTCAGGCCCGGCCGCGAGATGGGGCTCACCCCGGTGGGCGTGATGGCGAAGCGCGCGTACGGCTTCTCGGCGAGCTCGGCCTCGGTGGGCACCTCCCGCTCGACGACCTCGAGGCGCGACGTGTCGATGACGTCGATGGCCTCTTTGCGCTGCGCGATCTCTTGATCCGACAGCAGCAGCACCGGCGTCTGGTACTGCTCGGCGATGTTGAACGCCGTGACCGTGGTGCGGAACGTGTCTTCGACGTCGGTCGGCGCGAGCACCGGCCGCAGCACGTCGCCGTGCCCCGAGAACGCGGCGGCGAAGAGGTCAGACTGCTCGGCCTTCGTGGGCAGCCCCGTCGACGGGCCGCCGCGCTGCACGTCGAGCACCACGAGCGGCAGCTCGGCGATGGTGGCGAGCCCGAGCAGCTCGGCCTTGAGGTCGAGCCCCGGCCCGCTCGTCGCGGTCATCGCCTTCTTGCCCGCGAACGAGGCGCCGATCGTGGCGCCGATGCCGGCGATCTCGTCTTCGGCCTGGAGCACGGTGCCGCCGTACTTCCACAGCTCCTTCGAGAGGGTCTGCATCACCTCGGTCGACGGCGTGATGGGGTAGCCGCCGAAGAACTGCACGCCCGCGAAGAGCGCTCCGGCCGCGCACATGTCGTTGCCGTCGCACAAGAGCTTCGGGCCGGCCTTCGCGGCGGGCTGCTCGAGCGCGCGCGGCGCGGCGAGCGGGTGGGCCTGGGCGTGCTGCAGGCCCGCGGCGAACGCCTTCTCGGTCGCGGTCAGCACGGCCTCGCCCTTGCCGGCGAAGCGCTTCTTCAGGCCGTCGAGTACGGCCGCGGCCGAGACGCCGAGCCAGCCCGAGAGCATGCCCAGCACGATCGCGGTCTTCGCCTTGTCCGAGCCGGCGGCCTGCTTCGCGAGCGCCGCGATGGGCGCGGCGATGAGCTCGCGAGGCACGACGCCGCGCGCTTTGAGCGTCTCGGGTGGAGCGCCCGCCTTCTCGTCGTAGACGAGCGCCGTGTCGAGCGAGAGCGGCAGCTCGGCGCCGAAGCGAAAGAAGTCTTCCCAGTTGAGCGCGACGAGCACGTCGAGCGCGCCGCCCGGGTTCAGCACCTTCTTCGTCGACAGCCGCAGCCGGCACGACGACTCGCCGCCGCGAATCTGCGAGCCGAAGCTCTTCGTCATGAGGGCGTGGTAGCCCTCGGCCGTCGCCGCCTTGAGCAGCGACTCGCCGGCGCTCACGACGCCGTCGCCTCCTGCCCCCGCCATTCCCAGGATCAGATCGTCTCGCATGGTCGAATGGTGCGAGCGGGTGCAACGTCTGCGCCGTGACGTGCGCGAGCGGGCGCTGCGGCAGGCCGCGCAGGCTTTGCGCGCGCGCACCGGCGCCGCGCAAGGGTCCAGGGCCCATCGAAGCGCGCTGTGACGAGGCGACCCGCAGCAGGTCGGCCGCGGCCACCGCAGTAGGGCTTTAAGCGGTACCGCCGGCTAGCAGCAGCGGCGGGGGACCTTGCCGGTGAGGGTCAGCACGAAGCGCATGGCCTTGTGGCCGGGGTCGGCGACCGGCTCGAACATGAGCGGGCAGCCGCCGTCGATGACGTGCACGCCGTGCGAGCGGCCGTACTGCACCGCCTCGGGCGAGACGCTGCCTTCGCCGAAGGCCCTGTGCATCCACACGTGGCGGATGCCGAGCTCGGCGCACTCGCGCACGGTGGCGTCGGCGTTCTCGGGGCGTGTGCCGATGACGACGGCCTCGACCCCGCCCGGGATGGCGCGCAGATCGTGGTAGCTCTCGTCGCCTTCGACCGTCGTGGCGTTCGGGTTCACGGCGAAGACCTCGTACCCGCGCTCGCGCAGGCGCTGGTAGACGACGTTCGCGCCGTGGCTGTGGCCCTCGCGAGACACACCCGTCACGGCGATGCGCTTCTTGCCGAGGAACTCGGTGGCGGCTTCGTTGATCTTCTGCATGGAGTCTCCTTCCTGCCGCCGGCCAAGCATCATTCGGACCGCCCGTGGCACCTGGCCTGCAGCGCGCCGCGCATGCGCCACCACTCGGGCTTCGTCACGCACGACTTGCGTCAGCTCCGCCGTACCCTCAGGGAGTCGCTGCCGCCCCTGATGCCGCTCGCCGAGAAGGTGGCGCGGGTTCACGGCGGCCACGACCCGCGGCTCGTCGCGGTCAACGAGGGCCTCGGCGAGCTCGCCCGGCGGCTGGTCGAGCACCTCGATCGCGAAGATCGCGCCGAGCCCGGCGGCCAGACCTCGCCCGCCGAGGCCGTCGCGCTGAAGGCCGAGCACGTCGAGGTCCGCATGCTGGCCCACGCGCTGAGGGCGGCCGCGGGAGGCTACGTGCCGCCCGACTGGGCGTGCGCGAGCTACCGCCAGCTGTTCGGGCGCCTCGAGCGGCTGCACGCCGAGCTGTTCTTCCAGATCGAGCTCGAGAGCGAGGCCCTGGGGTCGTGAGCGTCGAGCGGCCGTCGCAGCGCTTCGTCACCCACGACGTCGAGAACGCGCCGCCTCCGCTCGCGCCGTACGACGCCTGGGCGACCGACCTGCCGCTGCGCGAGGTGATGTCGCGCGAGGGAGCAGCGTGGGCGGCCGACGCCCTCGCCCGCTGCGGCGCCGTCGCAGGCGGCGAGGCGCAGCAGCTCGCTCGGCTCGCGAACGACAGCGCTCCGCGGCTGAAGGCCTTCGACCCGTTCGGCCGGCGGCTCGACGAGGTCGAGTTCCACCCCGCGTACCACCGGCTCATGGAGCTCGGCGTGACGAGCGGGGTCACCTCGCTGCCGTGGCGCAGCCCCGATCGCCGCGGCGCGCACGTCGCCCGCATGGGGCTGTTCTACCTGCTCGGGCAGGCCGACCAGGGCACGAGCTGCCCGCTGACCATGACCTACGCGTGTGTGCCGGCGCTGAAGAGCGAGCCGGCCCTCGCCGCCGAGTGGCTGCCGAAGATCCTCGAGCCGAAGTACGACCCCCGCTGCGCGCCCGCCCGCGAGAAGGCCGGCCTGACCGTCGGCATGTGCATGACCGAGAAGCAGGGCGGCAGCGACGTTCGCGCGAACACGACGCGCGCCCACGCGATCGGCGGCGGCGCGTTCGAGCTCGTCGGGCACAAGTGGTTCGTCAGCGGCGCGATGAGCGACGCCTTCCTCGCGCTCGCGCAAGAGGACGCCGGGCTCTCGTGCTTCCTCCTGCCGCGGTGGGCGCCCGACGGCCGCCGCACCGCGCTGCGCCTCTTGCGGCTGAAAGACAAGCTCGGCGACCGCAGCAACGCGACCGCCGAGGTCGAGCTGCAGGGCGCGCTCGCGTACCGCGTCGGCGAGCCGGGCCGCGGCGTGCGCACCATTCTGCAGATGGTCGCGCTCACCCGCCAAGACTGCGCCATCGGCAGCGCCGCCGTGATGCGGCAGGCGCTCGTGCAGGCGCTGCACCACGCGCGGCACCGCAGCGCGTTCGGGCGCCGCCTCGCCGACCAGCCGCTGATGACGAACGTGCTCGCCGACCTCGCGCTCGAGTCCGAGGCGCACCTCGTGCTCGCCGCCCGCATCGCCCGCGCGGTCGACGGCAGCACGCGCGACGCGCGCGAGGCCGCCTTCGCCCGCGTCGCCACCGCCATCGGCAAGTACCAGGTGTGCAAGCGAGGCCCCGGCTTCGTCGCCGAGGCGATGGAGTGCCTCGGCGGCGCCGGCTACGTCGAAGAGAGCAGCGTGCCGCGCCTGTACCGGCAGGCGCCCGTCAACTCCATCTGGGAGGGCAGCGGCAACATCCAGTGCCTCGACGTGCTGCGCGCGCTCGAGAAAGACGCCGCGACCCGCGCCGCCGTGCTCGACGAGCTCGCCCTCGCGAAGGGCGGCCACCGCCTGCTCGATCGCGAGACCGCGCGAATCGAAGGTGAGCTCGCCGCGCCCGAAGCCCTCGAGCCCCGAGCCCGCCGCGTCGTCGAGCGGCTCGCGCTCGCGCTGCAGGCCGCGCTGCTCGTTCGCGCGGGCAACGCCGCCGTCGCCGACACGTGGTGCAGCTCGCGGCTCGGCGACGCCGCGTCTCAGAGCTTCGGAGCGCTCGACGCCGGCGCCCCGCTGAAGGCCCTGCTCGAGCGCGCGCTGCCCTGAAGCGCCGCCGCGCCTCAGTTGATGGCCGGCTCGCAGAAGCCCCCGAAGCACAGGCCGCTGCAGCACGCCGCCGACGTCGAGCACGCGACCCCGACGCGCTGGCACGCGCCGCCGTCGACGGCCGCCGCCTGCCCGCACATCGCGCCCGCGCACGAGCCGCCGCAGCACTGACCCGCCGCCGTGCACGCCTGGCCGTCAGCGAGGCACGGAGTGACACACGTATGACCCGCATCGGGGCTGCACACGCCGCGGCAGCACGGCGCGCCGCCGTCGGTCGTGCACGAGGCTCCCGTGCCGCGGCAGGTCTCGCCGCCGAAGATGCAGCGGCGCGTCGCGTCTTTGTCGCAGACGCCGCAGCACGTGGTCGAGCCGCCCGACGTGCAGGTCTCGCCGGTGGGCCGGCAGTTCGAAGTGTTCACCTCGCAGCGCCCCTGGTCGCAGCGGTTGCTGCAGCACTCGGCGTTCGCGCCACACGCGTCGCCCGAGACCCTGCACAGGCCGCCTCCGCAGCGGCCCGCGTTGCAGCCGAGCGAGCAGCAGTCGAGCGCCTTCGCGCACGCGACGCCGTCGGCGAAGCACGCAGGCATGCACGCGCGCGCAGTCGTGTTCGGCACCGGCTCGCATCGCCCCGTGCAGCACGTGCTCGTCATCGTGCACGCGCTGGCCGACGGGTCGCAGGCGCCCGCTCCGCCGCAGACGCCGCCCGTGCAGACGCCCGAGCAGCACTCGGCTGCGCCGCCGCACGCGGTGCCCAGCGTCTTGCACTGCAGCACGCCTCCGTCGAGCGCGAACGTGAAGCCGCCGCCGGTGCCGTTGCCGCCCGCGCCGCCCGCGCCGCCCGCCGTCGCCGCGCCTCCGGCAGTGGCGCTGCCTCCGCCGGCGCCGCCCGGCGCGACGCCTCCGCACTGGCAGGCGGTGAACGTGACGACGACGAACGACGCGGCGACGGCGCAGGCGAGCCTCATGCGAGCTCCTCGAGCCGGCTCGATCGCGAGCGCGGCGAGTGGAAGGGGCCTGTGAGAATAGTTCGCGCGTGCGAGCGCACAACGCTCGCGGCGTGAGGCCAGCGCGCGCGGTTCCGCCGCGCGCGGCCAGTCACGTCACGGCGTTGCGCGCAGAAGTGAAGTGTCGAGATGACACTCGCCGCCGCACGCGCCCAAAAACTCGGGAGCCCGATTTTTTTTTCGCCGCGAGCTACTTCTTCGCGCCTGACTTCTTGAGCTCCAGCACCCAGAACGTCAGCGCCCACCGCTCGTCCTCCGGCAGGTGCGCGAACGCGACCATCGCGGTGTTCGGCAGACCGCTCGCGAGGGTCTTGAAGATGTCGTCCGGCGTCTCGCCGTTCTTGAACTTGTCCGTCGTGTAGTTGCGGGGCTTGGGGTTGAGCGCGGCCGCGCCGGGACCGTCGCCGTTGCCCTTCTCTCCGTGGCACGCGGCGCAGTTCACGGCGAACGAGGCCTTCCCTTTTTCGAGCAGCTCCTTCGTCGGCTTCGGAGCGGCGGTGACGATGAACGAGACGAGCACTGCAGTTGAGATGAGCATGCGCGGCCGTCAGCAACGCGCGCGCCACACGCACGGCCCTCTTGCGGGCATCGTCGGCGCCTGCGCAGCCTCGCTCGACCCTCGTGGGGCCCCACCACGCTCCAGGCACTTCCGCGGAAAAGTGAAGTGTCGCGATGACACATTCTGGGAGAACCCAGCGGACGAACGAGGCTGCAGCTTCTGCGGCAACCTCGTCGGGCGGCGCGCCGCGTCACGCGAACGCCGCGGTTTTCCAGGGGCTGCACGCGCCGTCGCTCGTCTGGGCGCGTGCAGGTGTTGCGCAGCCGGCCGCTGCCTCGCTTGCGATTGAGTCGCGGGGTGAGAGCCCGCCGCGGTCATGAGGGTGCGCTTCGTGCACAGGGCGGGGCCTGAACGTGCCGCGACCCCGCTCCTGGCTGCTGCTCACCCCGCTGCTCTTCGCATGCGCCACGACCGGAGCTCCTGCGCGGGTCGCCTGGCCGGCGCCTCCGTCGCCCGAGCGCATTCGCCTGGTGAAGACGGTGTCGGGCGGGGTCGACGTCGAGGGCCCGTTCGAGCGCTTCTGGCGCAAGCTCGCGGGCGCCGAGGCTCCGGCGCACCTGTATCACCCGGTCGGGGTCGCGGTGTCGCGCGACGGCCGGCTCCTCGCCGTCACCGACCAGGGGCTCTCGAAGCTGTTCCTGTTCGACCTCGGAAGCGGCGCGCTGCGCGTCGTCGACAAGGAGCAGCTCGGCGGCACGCCCATCGGCGTCGCGGTCGACGAAGAGCGCGTGTGGGTCGTCGTGCCCGAGCGCAGGGCCGCGCTCGCGTTCGGGCCGGCCGGTGAGCCGCTCCAGAGCCTCGCGCTCGACGATTGCGAGCGGCCGACGGGCCTCGCGGTCGACTCGGCCGCGAAGCTGCTCTACGTGGCGGACACCTCGTCGGCGCAGGGCGACGGCCACCAGGTGCACGTGCACGCCCTCGACACGGGCGAGCACAAGGCCGCGCTCGGCAAGAAGGGCAGCGGAGAGGGCGAGCTCTTCTTTCCCACGTTCGTGAGCGTCGGGCCGCAGGGCGGGGTCTACGTGGCCGACACGATGAACGCGCGCGTGCTCGAGTTCGACGAGGCGGGCGCGTCTCGACGGCAGTTCGGCGAGCGCGGCGATCAGTTCGGCCAGTTCGACAAGCCGAAGGGCATCGCCACCGACAGCTTCGGCAACGTCTACGTCGTCGACTCGTTCTTCTCGGTCGTGCAGATCTTCAACCGCGAGGGGCGGCTGTTGCTCTTCTTCGGCGGCCGCGGCGACTCGCCCGGCTTCCTCTCGAACCCCGCGGGCATCGCCATCGACGGCCAGAACCGCATCTACGTCGCGAACGGCCTCAACTTCCGGGTCGACGTCTACGAGCTCGTGAACACCGAGCCTGCCGACAGCCAGCTCGGAGGCCCCTGAGCCGATGCGGCCGCGCGCCTCAGCCGTGCTGCTCGCGCTCACGGCCCTGCCCGCCGCCGCGCAGCTCACGGGTCACGTCTCGCTGCAGGGGCAGGGGCTGCTCACGAGCGGCCAGGTGCCGGGGCGAGCGAGCCAGACCGCGGCCTCGGCCGTGCTGCTCGAGAGCCTGCAGCTGCACTACACCGGCTTCCTCATCAGCCCCGCGGTCGCCGTCATCAGCGCCGGCGCGCAGTTCGTGAACGTGAACGCCTGGCAGGTTGCGGGCACGCCGCTGAGCGCACGCATGGGCGTCGCCGACGTCTCGATCGGCCTGTTGCCTCGCCGCGGCGTGCCCCTGCGCCTCTACGCCCGCGCGGGCCTCGGCGACGGCGGCCCGCAGACGCTCGCCGGCGCCGCGACGCGCCACCTGCTCGCGTTCGGGGCCGACACCCACTTCGACGGCGAGGGCGTGTGGCCCAGCGCGCGGCTCGACTACGAAGAGTCGCGCTTCACCGACGCCGCCGACACGAGCGCCCTCTCGAACGTACGGCGCAGGCTCACCGCGAGCGCGCAGAAGTCGATCGGCGGCCACAGCGTCGCGTTCATCGGCCGCTTCGATCAAGAGGCCCGGCCCACGCTCGGCCAGTGGTGGAACCTGCTGCTCGCGCTCGCCTGGTCTTCGGGCCAGCACCTGACCGCGCTCTGGGCGCAGCAGCTCGAGCGCAGCTTCGCGTTCGACCCGCTGCCGGTCGGGGCCCGGCCGCTCACGACCCGCGATCTCAGGGCCAGCCACGTGCAGCGCCTCGGCGAGCGCGCGCTCGTCGAGGCCAGCGCCCGCGGAGCCGACGAGCGCTTCGCCGCCGGCACCGGCAGCCTCGCCACCCTGCACGCAGGCGCCTCGGCCCGGCCGTTCGCGACGCACGAGCTGTGGCTCTCGGGCGGCGGCGACTATGGCTACCTGCAGACGCTCTCGGACGCGGCGCGCCTCTTCGCCCACGACTGGGGCGGCGGCCTCAAGGCCTCGTACGTGCGCAGCATCGGCCCCGTTCGCGCGAGCGCGCTCGCCGGCGGCTCGAGCCAGCAGTGCTCGTGCGGCGCCATCTCGGGCAACGCGACGCGCCTCGACGTCGGCGTCGGCCTCTCGAGCTTGCAGGGGCCCGATCTGCGCGCGAGCTACGATCTCGGCAAGGTCTGGGCGAACGTCACCCGCGGCGGCGATCGCTTCGAGCACCACGCGCGCGGCTCGGCGCGCTGGCGGCCGCGCCCGTCGTTCGAGCTCTCGGGCTCGCTCGCGTACGACGACTCGCTGCGCGACCTCTTCGACGTCGCGAGCAGCACCGCGGTGCAGGTGCACGACCAGGCCGTCACCGCCGCGCTCGGCGCCGGCTTTCAGGTGTGGCGCGGCTGGGGCAGCGCCGAGGTCCGCTACGCGCACGGCAACACGCTGCTGCCCGGCCTCGTCTTCGTGAGCGGGCCCTACGTCGCCGCGCGCGACGTCGTGAGCGGCTACTTCGGCGGAGCCTGGCCGCTCACGCCGCGCCTCGACCTCAACGCGCAGACGCTCGCCTCGTACACGCTGCTCACCGACTCACGGCCGCTGCTCTCGCTGTGGGCGACGCTGTCGCTGACCGTGCGGTTCGGTCGCTTCAGCTCGCAGCTCGCCTACCAGCTCGGCGTCTACGAGGTGTCGGGCCTCTCTTCCATGCAGCACATGCTGAGGCTGTCGCTCGACAGGCCGTTCGAATGGTGACCGCGCGCGCCGCCCTCGCCGCCGTGCTCTTCCTCGGGTGCGCCCCGGTGGCGCGCCGCGCGGGCACGGTGCGTGAGGGCGAGCCGCGCTGGCTGCGCGCCGACGGCGGCCTCGTCGCCTGGGCCGGCGAGCTCAAGGTGCCCGCGCAGCTCGGCATCGAGCCGCACCCGTTCGTGCGCTTCCTGAAGGCGGTGTTCGGCGACGACGAGCCCACCGACATCTACCGCCCCGCGAGCGTGGCAGTGTCGACCGACGGCCGCATCGCCGTCGCCGACCCGGGCCGCCGCAACGTTCGCGTCTACGCGCCGGCGCAGAACGAGACGCACACCGTCGACGCCCCGCTGCGCTTCCCCGTGGCGGTCGCGTTCTACGGGCCGCTCTTGTTCGTCGCAGACGCCGAGACCGGTCGCCTCTCGGTCTTCGATCGCGAGGGGCGGCCCGCGCGCATGCCGGCCCGGGCGCCGCCCTTCATTCGCCCCGTCGGGCTCGCGTGCGACGCGCTGCGCTCGCGCCTCTACGTCGCCGACGCCGGGGCCCACGAGGTCGTCGCGCTCGACCTGCTCGGAGGCCGGCCCCAGGTGCTCGGCCGGCGCGGCTCTCAGGCCGGTGAGTTCAACTTCCCCACCAACGTCGCCGTCGACGGCGCCGGGCGCGTCTACGTCACCGACGCCCTGAACTTCCGCGTGCAGGTGTTCGACGCCGACCTGAAGTTCGAGCGCGCGTTCGGCGAGCTCGGCGACCGGCCCGGTCAGTTCAGCAAGGCGAAGGGGCTCGCCGTCGACGCGCACGGCACGGTGTGGGTGGTCGAGGGCTTCTTCGACGTCGTGCAGGCGTTCGACGCCGACGGCCGGCTCGTGAGCATCGTCGGCGGCAGCGGCGTCGCCCCGGGCCTACAACGAACGGGTGCAGGTCTTCTCGCTGTACGGAGGGGCCCGATGATGGCGGTGCTGCTCGCCGGCGCAGTCATCGCGGCGTCTCCGCCGGACGTTCGCTCGACCCGGCACAACCTGTCGGCGTCGTCGACGAACGCCGTGCGCGCGACGTCGGAGGATCAGGTCTGCGTCTTCTGCCACACGCCACACTCGGCGGCCCAGTCGAAGGCCGTGTGGAACCGCGACCTCGGCTACCAGCAGAGCGGCACGCTCTACGCGATCTACGGCTCGAGCACGCTCGACGCCGTGCCGAACCGGCCGAACGGCTCGAGCAAGCTGTGCCTGTCGTGCCACGACGGCTCGCTCGCGCTCGGCTCGCTGCTCAACCTCGACGCCGTGCGGCCCGCGAACGTCGCGATGCAGGGCGGGGTGACGACGATGCCCGCGGGCCCGCGCAACCTCGGCACCGACCTGCGCAACGATCACCCCGTCTCGCTGACGCTCTCGCCCACCGACAGCGAGCTCACGCCGCCGCCCCCGTCGGACCCGGTCAGGCTGAGGGAGGGCGCGACCGCGGGCGTGAAGGACTCGGTGCAGTGCACCTCGTGCCACGACCCGCACGTGCCCGACCCCCGCTTCCTCGTGAAGCCGAACACGCGCGGCGGCCTCTGCCTCACCTGCCACACGAAGCAGGGCTGGGTGGGCAGCCGGCACGAGGCGTCGAACGCCCCGTACCCCGCGACGTCGACCACGACCGTGGGCGAGCGAGCGTGCCTCGCGTGCCACTCGCCCCACAACGCGCAGAGCCCCACGCGGCTGCTCTCGACCCAGAACCTCTCGGGCGCTCCGCTGCCGTGGGCCGAAGAGAACGTCTGCTTCTCGTGCCACCGCGCCGGCGGCACCGGCGTCGACCCGTTGCGGGGCCGCGCCGCGCCCGACATTCAGAGCGAGTTTCAGAAGGCGGTTCGCCACCCGTTCGCGCTCAAGCTCGACGAGCACCAGCCCGTCTTCACGAACAAGGTGCCCGAGCCCGAGCCGGTGCTGAACCCCACGAAGCACGTCGAGTGCGCCGACTGCCACAACCCGCACCGCGTGCAGGCCCTGCCCGGTAACGTGCACGAGGGCATGAAGGGCGTCTCACTGAGCGGCGCCGTCGTCGTCGACGACGCGGTCACCGACCTCAAGCAGTACGAGGTCTGCTTCCGCTGCCACGGCGACACGTTCGCGAGCTTCATCCCTCCGGCGCCGACGCGGCCGCCGTCGGGCTCGAACAAGCGCCTCGAGTTTCAGCCGACGAACGACTCGTACCACCCGGTCGCGGCGCCCGGCCGCAACACGAGCACGTACTTGAACAACGTGCTCGACGCGCCCGACGGGCAGCTGATGGGCAACGACTCGACCGGAGCGCGGCTCAACCGCTTCTCGCAGCTCTTGTGCACCGACTGCCACAACAGCGACGCCACCGGCACCACGCAGGGCAGCGCCCGCGGCTCGACGGCGAGCCCCAAGGGCCCGCACGGCTCGGCGAACACCCGCATGCTGCGCGCGAACTACAGCACGCAGGTCGGCGTGAACAACCCGCCCTTCGGCGGCTACAACCGCAACAACTTCGCGCTCTGCTTCCTGTGCCACGACGAGAACCGCCTGCGCGGCTCGGGTGGGCCGTCGCGGAGCAACTTCTTCCAGGCCGGCGGCGTCGGCGCCGGGCGCGGCAACCTGCACGAGGTGCACCTCGTCGACCGCACGAACGCCTCGTGCCACGAGTGTCACTACAACGTTCACTCGAACCAGGCGGCGTCGAACACCGACACGCGCGGAGTTCCGCCCGGCTTCGACAGCCACCTCGTGAACTTCGCTCCGACGGTGCGGCCGTTTCCCGCCTCGCGCGGCGCCGACCCCTGGTACGGCGACAACCCCACGAAGCCGCGCTGGGGCCGCACGCCCGCCGGCGACCCGTACTGCTTCGCGGGGTGCCACGACAAAGACGACGCGATGGACGGCAGCGACTCGCGCTACCGGCCGCCCAACCCATGAGCCCCGTGACCGCCATCGCGGCGTCGCTGACGCTGAGCTTCACGGTCGCCCAGGCCCCCGAGCGGCGGCTCTCGCGAACCGTGCACCACTTCGACCCGCCGGCCGAGACCGCGAGCGGCGACGCGTGCCGCTACTGCCACGTGCCGAGCCGCATGACGTGGGCGGTGACGCCGGCCCCGGCGTGGGCGCCGCAGGCGGCGGGCAAGAACGCGGCGCTCGACGCGCGCGGCGACCCCGCCGGGCCTCCGCTCGCGCTCCGCTGGGCGGGCTCGACGCTGCGCTGCCTGTCGTGCCACGACGCGACGGTCTCTTCGATCGCCGTCGTCTACCGGCCGCAGTCGAGCTCGCTCGTCGACGACCTCGCCGCGCCGGTGCCCGCGCGCTCGAACCCGCTGCGCGCGCCGGGGCTGTACCGCGACTGGGGCGGCGAGGTGATGGGCAACCACCCCGTCTCGGTGCCGTACCCCGCCCCGAACGTGAACCGTGAGCTGTGGAGCTTTCGGCCGCGCGCCGAGCCCCAGCCCGCGTTCGAGTGGCAGAGCGACCCGAAGGTCGCGGGCCTCAAGCTCGTCGCCGACGCGACCGGCTTCGACGCGCTGCGCGGCACCCTCGGCGTCGAGTGCGTCTCGTGCCACGACCCGCACGGCACCCCGAACACGTTCTTCCTGCGCGTGCCCAAAGAGAGGAGCGAGCTGTGCCTGTCGTGCCACCGCAAGTGACGCGCGCGCTCGGGCTCGCGCTGCTCGCGCTCGCGACGCTCGGAGCGAGCCGCCGCCCACCGCTGCCCGCAGGCCCGGGCGGCGACTGCGCGCAGTGCCACCTCGGCCAGTACGGCGGCTTCAAGGTCGTTCACGCGCCCGTGAAGAGCGGCCTGTGCGGCGCGTGCCACGTCTCTTCCTCGGCGACGCAGCACACGTTCGACCTGCTCGAAGAGGGCAAGAGCCTCTGCACGCAGTGCCACTCGGGGCGCGCGTTCTTGAAGGTGAAGCACCTGCCCGTCGAGCAGGGCCTCTGCCTCGGCTGTCACGACCCGCACGCGTCCGACCACCACGCCCGGCTGCGCAAGCCCATCTTCGAGACCTGCACGACCTGCCACCCGACCAAGCGCCTGCAAGACGCCGCCGCCGTCACGAAGCACGGGGCGCTCGACCCGAAGCAGAACCCCAAGGTCTGCGTGGCCTGCCACGATGCTCACCAGAGCGACTACCCGAAGCGGCTGCTCGCGTGGCCTCCGTCGCAGGTGTGCTTCGGCTGCCACGACCGCCGCGTACAGGCCGGCGAGACCTCGCTCATCGACATGAAGGGCTGGGTCGACGCCCACCCCGACGCCGGCATGCGCCACGGCCCGGTGCAAGAGGGCCAGTGCCCCGCGTGCCACGAGCCGCACGGCACCGACAACTTCCGCATCTTGAAGGGCAGCTACCCGCAGGCGCTCTACGTGCCGTTCTCGCCCAAGGAGTTCGGCCTCTGCTTCGGCTGCCACGACCGCCGCCTCGTCGAGCAGTCACCGCTGCCCGCGGGCCCGCCCTCGCCTGCGCCCCCCGCGTGGGCCGGCCCCGACGGCGGCCAGCGGCTCACGCGCGACGGCGTCACCGGCTTTCGAAACGGCGACGAGAACCTGCACGTGCGGCACGTCAACAAGATCGACAAGGGCCGCACCTGCCGCCTCTGTCACGACGTTCACGCGAGCGATCAGCCCCACCACCTGCGCGAGGCCACGCCGTTCGGCGCGTGGGAGTTCTCGCTGCAGTACGAGCCCACCGCCACCGGAGGCTCCTGCTGGCCGGGCTGCCACGTGCGGCGCTACTACGACCGCACCGAGAAGAGGGAGAACCCCCGGTGAGGCTCGCGCTCGCCCTCGCGCTCGTCTCGCTCGGCGCCGCCCCGCGCTGGCTCGAGGGCCCCCGCGTGCAGACGAGCCGCGCCGTCGTGCGGCTCTTCGCCGAGGCCGACGGGCCCGTGACGCTCGCGGGCCTCGACGGCGGCTGCGTGCTGCACGAGCGCGTCGCCCACTGCACCCTCGAGCCGCCGCTCGGTCGCACCCAGGTCGTGCTCGCGGACGACGCGGGCGCTTCGACGCTCGAGCTCTGGCGGTCGGACGTGCTCGACGCCCGCGTGGGCTGGCCCGCGGGTACGGCCTTCGGCGACGGCACGCTGCACCGCCCCGAGCTCGAGGCCCGCTGCGTCGGTTGTCACGCCTCGCTCGACGCCGGTGCTCCCGCCACGTCGGCGGGTTGCCGCGCCTGCCACGGCGATCTGCTCGAGCGCCGCTACACCCACGGCCCCGTCGCGAAGGGCGAGTGCCTCGCCTGCCACTCGACGAGCGACGGCGCCACCCGGCTCGGCGTGCGCTGGCCGATTCAAGAGACCTGCTTCAAGTGCCACGTCGACATCTCGGCCGCGATGCAGTCGAAGGCCGTGCGCCACGGGCCCGCGGCGGCGGGGCGGTGCACGACGTGCCACGACCCGCATGGCTCGCCGACGCCGTTCTGGCTCAGGCGCGACGCGTACTCGCTCTGCACGAACTGCCACGCCGAGAAGGCGCGCGAGCGTCACGTGGTGGTCGGCTTCGCGTACGGCGACACGCACCCGCTGCGCGACCGGCCGCACCCGCTGAAGCCCGGCCAGACCTTCGCGTGCCCCGGCTGCCACAACCCGCACGCTGCGGCCTCGCGCTTTCTCTTTCAGTTCGACGTCACCCGAAGGGAGGACCTGTGCACCCTCTGTCACGCAAAGTAGCCCCGCTCGCCGCAGCGGTGTTGCTGTGTGGGGCCGCCCCGCATCGCACCTTCACGAAGTGGACGGACCCGCCCCCCGCGCCGCTCACCGCGACGCCCGACATGCTCGAGCTCGGCGAGCGCGTCTACAAGGGCGCCTGCGTCGGCTGCCACGGCCCGAACGGCGACGGTACCGGCCGCGAGGGCAACCTGCTCAGGACGCCGCCGCGAGACTTCACCACCGGGCGCTTCGAGTTCCGCAGCACGCCCGTGGGCTCGCTGCCGCTCGAGAGCGATCTGTTCGGCTCGGTGCGGCGCGGCCTGCGCCCCGAGTCGGGCATGCCGGCGTTCAACTTCCTCAGCGACCAGGAGGTCTGGGCCGTCGTCATGTACGTGAAGACGTTCTCGGCGCGCTGGGCGAGCGAGAAGCGCGGCGAGGTCGTCGAGGTGCCGGCTGCGCCCAAGCCCACGCCCGAGGCCGCGAAGGCCGGGCAGGCGGTGTTCATGGGCGCGGGCGCCTGCTTCATCTGCCACGGCATGCAGGGCCGCGGCGACGGCCCGACCGCGCGCGGCACGACGTACACGGCCGGCAAGCACCAGGGTAAGCCGGTGCCGCCCGCGAACCTGACGCGGCCCGACCTGTTCAAGGGCGGCAGCCGCGCGAAAGACGTCTATCGCACCATCAGCACCGGGCTCGACGGCACGCCGATGCCGGGCTTCGCGAAGGTGCTGACGCCCGAGCAGCGCTGGAACCTCGTCTTCTACGTCTTGTCGCTCTCTCAGACCCCGTCGAACAACTCCACCGGAGGTACACCGTGAAGCGCCTCACCCTCGCCGTGCTGCTCGGAGCGACCGCCGCGTCGGCCCAGCAGATGACCCAGACGAAGCACAACTTCCAGCTGCAGACGAACGCGGTGCGCGTCGCGCCCGGCCAGACCGAAGACGGGCTCTGCGTGTTCTGTCACACGCCGCATAAGGGCCAGGCGTCGCTCTTGCTGTGGAACCACCGCATGTCGGGCTCGAACTACCAGTGGTCCGACGTCGCCGGCGCCGGCGGCAAGACCACCGGAGGCACCTCGTACCCGACGAACCTGCGCACGTGGAGCGGCTCGACCGCGAAGTGCCTGTCGTGCCACGACGGCACCGTGAGCGTCGGCTCGCTGTACTGGAGCGACGCCCGGCCGACCCCGAACGTCACGATGACCGGCCCCGACGTGAGCGGCACGGGTCAGCTGAGCAACCCGAGCTACATCATCACCGACCCGGCGACCGGGGCGGACCTGTCGGGCAACCACCCGGTCGGCGTGCCGTACTCGTTCGACCGCGTCGCCTCGACGTACAACGGCATCACCACCGGCCCCGACGTGCAGCTGCAGGAGTGGGTGCCGCGCCCCACCGGAGTGAAGGTCTTCGGCACCGGCGGCGGCGGCGCTCCGGTCGCGGGCGCCGCGGGCATCGAGTGCGCCTCGTGCCACAACCCGCACGGCACCACGAACAAATACTTCCTGCGGGTGACGACCGCGTCGAGCCAGCTGTGCCTGTCGTGTCACGTGAAGTGACGCGCGCGCTCAGGGCCGCTTCTTGCGGCTCTGCTCGACGAGCTTGACGGTGTACGCCGACACGTCGCGGATCTGATCGTCGCCGAGCACGTCTCGCCACGCGATCATGAACAGCGAGCCTCCGCGCGTCTGCATGCCGTCGCGCACCGTCTTGAACACGTCGCGCTCGTTGATGCGCGGCGCGACCTCGGCCGACGTCAGATCGGCGGGCTTCACCGGCAGGCCTCGCCCCATGTGGCCTCGGCCGTCGGCCGCCTCGCCGTGACAGTGGTGGCAGTACGTGCGGTAGATGGCCTCGCCCCGCCCGGGGCCGGGCTCGAACGTCACCATCGGCTTGGAGGCAGGGGAAGACGCGGCGGCGATGAACGGGACGGCGAGAATGAGCGCTCTCATGGCGGCGGCCTTTCGGCTGGCGAGGCGTGCGAGCGCCGTGCCGTCATGGAACTGCGGGCCCGCGCGGCGCCGGCGAGCGCAGCCCTTGCACCGGCCGCGCACGACCTGCAGCGCGGTACACCGAGATCGCCACCGCGAGGTTCAGCGCCAGCACCGCCTGCGAGGCCGCGAAGAGCGCTCCGCCCAGCGACGCCGCCGCCGGCCACACGGCGCCGGCCACCAAGAGCGCGAGCGAGGCCGCGTGCGCGACGAGCTGCCCTCTCGGGCCCGGCTCGCCGATGACCTGGTGCATCAGCGGAGCGCCCGGCCCCGCGCGCGACCGGTGCAGCCACACCAGGAAGGGCACGATCTTGTACAGCATGCCGCTGATGAACGACGGGAAGGCGCCGACGAGCAGCAGCACGCCCGTCACGTACTCGAGCGGCGCCCGCCACCCCTCGAGCCTGCCGAGGCTCAGCGCGCTCGCGGGCGCGGTCGCGAGCAAGAGGCACGCGAGCCCCAGCCGCCACGCCCACACGGTCGTGTCGCGCACGCGCCGCTTGCTCGCCGCCTGCAACAGCAGGGTCTGCGCCACGAAGGCCACCGTCACCGACGCCAGCGCCGCGGCGCCCGCGAGCGCGACCTCGGGCAGACCCGCGGCGCCACCGACCGTCCACCCCGCGAGGCCGAGCCCCACCGCCCACGGCACCGCGCGCGCGAGCGGCACCGGGTACGCCGGCGTGAGCTGGAACATCGGCACCACCAGGTACGCGACGCCCGCGAGCAGGCTCAGCGCGAAGCCGAGCAGCCCCCACGCCGCGTGCAGCGGCACCAGCGTCGCGATCGGGGCGCTCCACACGAGGCCGAGGCCGAGCGCGAGCGTGAAGCCGAGCCCCGCCGTGACCGCGAGCGACGCGACCGCGAGCCGCAGCACCGGCAGGGTCGGGCCGATCGCGCGCGACCGGGCGAGCGAGAGCGCCGCCGCCGCCGAGAACGACAGCAGCGTGAAGAGCAGCACGGCGCCCGCCGCCACGAACAGCCCGCGCCCCGCACCGAGAAAGGCGGCGACCAACAGCCCCGTGCCGAGGTTCAGGCCGAGGTGGCACGAGAGCGCCGCGAGCCGTACGCGCGGCACCGCGGCGCCGACCGCGACCGGCAACAGCTGCAGCAGCGCGCCGCACGTCACCTGCGTCAGGAAGCCGAGCGCGAGCAGGTGCACCACCGCGAGGGCTTCGCCCGTCCACCGGCTCGCCGTCACGGCGCCGGGCGCGGCCGACACGACGACGCCCGCGGCGATGGCGTGGGCCGGGGCGCTCAAGAAGAACCGCAGCGGCGCGCTGAGCGGAGGGCTCTCGTCGAGCGAGAGCGCGGTCACGCGCCTCCCCAGATGCGAATGGTGTACGTGCCGTCGCGCCCGAGCGCCGTCGAGTGCGAGTACCCCTCGCGCTCGAGCACCGCGTAGAGCGGGAAGGGCTCGCGGTACAGCAGCAGCGTCAGCTCTTCGCCCCTGGGCATCGTGGTGAGCGCCGCGAGCGTGCGCCGCATCGGCTCGGGCGGCATCAGCCCGCGCCCGTCGACGACGCGGCCCTTCATGGCGTGGGCGCTCCGAGCGCAGAGGCGAGGGTCCGCAGCAGGCCGGCGTCGGCTGCGAGCCGCGCGTCGCACGCCGGGTAGAGGATGCGCTCTTCCTTCAGGTTGTGCTGCTGCAAGAGCACGAGCATCGTCTCACCGGCGCCGGCGAAGCGGTCGCCGTCGCGCGCCTCGAGGGCCGCGCCGAGCTCTTCGAACAGCTCGCGCAGCTGGTCGTGCTCGGTGCGCATCACGAGCGTGGGCCCCGACGTCATGCCGGTGGCCTGTTCGAACGCGGGGAAGAGCACCGTCTCTTCGGCCGACAGGTGCCGTGTCATCTCGGCCAGGAAGTGCTGCAGCGCCTGGCCGGCATCGGCCCAGCGCCCGCCGTCGGCGTGCTCTTCGGCCAGCGCCCACGCCGCGTCGCACGCCTGGTGGTGCGCGGTCAGCACCTGCGAGCACGTCGCGCTCATCGCTCGGCGACGCCTCGCAGCGCTTCGTAGTCGAGCACCTGAATGCCGTGCTCGCTGTCGAGAATGCCGCGCTCGCCGAGGCGCTTCAGCACGCGCGACATCGTCTCGGGCCTCAGGCCCAGCACCGCGGCCGCCCGCGACTTCGAGAACGGCGCCTTCTTGCCGCGCCCGACATGATTCGCGCACGCCAGCAGGAAGCGCGCGACGCGCACCTCGGCCGAACCCGAGCGAAAGCCCACGTCGCGGCGCTGCTCGCTGAGCTCACCCATCGCGAGCTCGAGCATGCGCAGGGCCGCGCTGTCGGGCCCGAGCCAGGGCCGCACCCGCTCGACGGGCGCGGTGCACAGCTGCACGTCGGTGACCGCGCGCACCTCGGCCGCCGACGGCTTCTCGCCGAGCGCCTCGAGCCCGAGCATCGAGCGCGGGCCGCGCACCGCCACGTGGGCCTCTGCGCCGTCGGGAGTCAGCGCCGTCAGCGCCACCACCCCCTCGCGTACGAAGGCCACCTCGCGGGCCACCACGCCCTGCGCCATGAGCACCGTGTCCGCCGCGAGCTTCCGCGGAGCGAACGCGCACCGCTCGTGCAGCATCAGCTCGCAGTCACCACAATCGCGCACCGCTGGCTTGATCATCGTCAAGCGCGCGTGCACTGACTGCGCCAGTCCCCCCGCTCCACGGCCGCGCTCGGCCGACGCGCAGAGTCTGCGGCCCCCCGCAAGATTCGCAGGGCTACCGCCACTCGGGAAACGGGCGCAGCGGCTCCATCGCGGCCGAGAAGTGACGCAGGCTCGGCGGCTGGGCGGTGATGCGCAGGCCCGGCAGCTGCTCGCGCACCTCGGCCACCTCGCCCGCCACCGCGCCGACGTAGTCGACGTGGCTCTGCGTGTAGACCCGGCGTGGCAGGGCGAAGCGCACGAGCTGCCGCCGCTCGCCGCTGCCGCCGAACATGAGGTCGCCGATCTCGCACGTGCGAATGCCGCCGGCGAGGTACAGCGCGCACGCGAGCGACTGCCCGGGAAACGCCTCGCTCGGGATGTGCGGCAGCCCCGCGCCGGCGTCGACGTACACCGCGTGGGCCGCCGCCGGCTTCACGACCGGCCAGCCGTCGGCCTCGAGCGAGCGCGCGAGGTAGCGCGCCGCCGCGAACCGGTACTCGAGGTAGTCGGGGTCGAGCACCTCGACGAGGCCCTGGGCCATCGCGTCGAGGTCGCGCCCCGCGAGCCCGCCGTACGTCACGAAGCCCTCGGTGCGGATCAGGTCGACGCGCACCTTCTCGGCGAGCTTCGCGTCACGCATGCCGAGCAGGCCGCCCATGTTCACGATCGCGTCTTTCTTCGCGCTCATGGTGAAGATGTCGGCGAGCGCGAACATCGCCTCGGCCACGCCGTGCAGCGTCGCGGGCTTGTCGCCGGGCTCGTCTTTCCAGATGCGGTAGGCGTTCTCGGCGAAGCGGCAGGCGTCGAGCACCAGCGGCACGCCGAGGTCCTTGCAGCGCGCCGAGACCGCCCGCAGGTTCGCGAGCGACACGGCCTGGCCGCCCACCGCGTTGTTCGTCACGGTCATCACCACGAGGGCGAGCCTTGGGCCCCGCTTCTCGACGAGGGCGTCGAAGGCCTGAAGGTCCATGTCGCCGCCGAAGGGGCGGGTGCCGTCGAGCGCGTGGGCGCCGGGCAGATCGACGCCGGTGGCTCCGGCGGCCTCGAGGTTCGCGCGCGTCGTGTCGAACAGGCCGTTCGACGCCACGACGCGGCCGTGCAGCGGCACCGCCGAGCACAGCACGCGCTCGGCCGCCCGGCCCTGGTGCGTGGGGAAGAGGTACGGCATGCCGGTCAGCTCGCGCACGACCTTCTCGAGGCGGAAGAAGCTCGTCGCCCCTGCATAGCTCTCGTCGCCGCGCATCATCGCGGCCCACTGCTCGCTGCTCATCGCGCCCGTGCCCGAGTCGGTGAGCAGGTCGATGAGCACGTCTTCGGCGTGAACGCCGAACAGGTTGTAGTGGGCGGCCTCGAGCAGCCTCCGTCGCTCGGGGGCGGTCGTCAGCTTCAGCGGCTCGACCATCTTGATGCGGAAGGGCTCGATGACGGGCCGCGCCGCGCTCACCGCTGGGCTCCGAGCCACTGCGTGAGCTCGCGCGTGCCGACCATGCCGATCGGTCGCCCGCCGGCGTCGACCACGAGCAGGTGCTCCAGCCCGCTGGTCGCCATCACCTCGGCGGCGGCTCGAATCGAGACGTCGCCCGCGACCCACACCACGCCGCGCGTCATCACGTCGCCGACCGTGCGCGCCCGCAACAGCTCGTGCACCCAGAGCTCGTCTTCGCTCTCGACCGAGGCGGGCCGCTCGCTGCCCTCAGGCCACGAAGACAGCGCAGCGTCCCTCAGCTCGGTCCACCCGACCTCGTCGCTCAAGACGTCGGTTCGCGTCACCATGCCGATGGGCTCGCCGGCCTCGTCGATCACCGGCGCCGCCGTGAGGCCCTCTTCGAGGAAGGTGCGCACCAGCCGCTCGACGGTCGTGCTCGGGAGCACGCTCACCACCTTCGTCATGATCGAGCTCACCGGCTCGTCGCGCCAGAGCTTCAGCGGCGAGCGCGTCTCGCCTTCGCTCGGGCACAGCACGAACGGCAGCGCCGAGCCCTTCAGCCGCACGATCGTGCCGCGCTCGCACCCCTGGCACTCGCTGAAGAGCACCTCTTGCCCCGCGATCGGGCAGTCGACCCGCGGCGCCCCGGCGCTCTCGTGCACCGGGTACAGCTCATGGCTGGGGCCGCCGAGCTCTCTGTGCATGGCCGAAAGCGGCCTGCATCGTTCACACCACCGTGTCGCACCCCGACCTGGCGCCACGCCCCGCGAATATTCTGCGCGCCCCGCACGCTCAGGCGCCCAGCGGCGCGCCGAAGTCGCCCGCCGCGATCAGCATCAGCAGATCGGCCGAGGTCACGAGGCCGAGCAGCTCGCCTCCGGGCGACACGATGGGGATCGCGTCGATGTGCCCCTCGACCATCTGGGCCGCGAGCGCCGCCACCGACGCGTCGGGCCGGGCCGTCTTCGGGTGAAAGGTCATCGCCTCGGCCGCGCACAGGTCGGGGAAGCGCAGCTTCCCGTCGATGCCGCGCGTCGCGCGCTGGAGCAGGTCACGGTCCGACAGCATGCCCACCAGCCGCTTGCCCTCGACGACGGGCAGGTGGCGCACCCGCATGTGCTGCATCTGGTTCCACGCGACGTCGATCGGCGTGTCTTCGTCGATGCAGCGAAGCTCGAGCGTCATGATCTGCGCCGCGTTCACGCCCACCCGCGCGTGCATAGGGTGAGCCTTCGAGTCGCTGCGCAGAATCTGCGCCCTCAGCGCCACACGGTCACCGGGCAGTGTGCGTGGTGCACCACCCGGTCGCTCACCGAGCCGAGCAGAAAGCGGCGGCCCGGCCCGAGGCCGCGCGCGCCCATCACGATGAGGTCGACGTTGCGGTGGCCCGCCGTGTCGATGATGGTGTCGGCGACCGGCCCCATCTCGACGACCTTCGAGACCGCGATGCCGGGCGCCTCGGCCGCGATCTCGTCGAGGCGCTTCTCGACCTTCGCCACCTCATCCCTCGAGATTGCCGGGCTCACCACCGCGTAGCCCGACAGCGGCCCCATCGGCACCACCTCGGGCGGCGGCAGCACCGTCAGCAGCGTCACCTTCGCCTTCGTCTGCTGCGCGAGAGAAATGGCATACCGCGCCGCGTGCCGCGAAGGCCCTGAGCCGTCGACCGCCACCAGAATGTGCTCGAGCATGCGCCTGAGTGGAGCAACGCCCGTTCCACCCCTCTGGCGGCCCGCACGCTCTGCGCGGCCCGACGACCCTCTGCAGACGTTGCGCCGAGGGCCCTCGCATCTGCTGGGAATGCGCGCAGGCACGAGCGTTGCTCGTTCGAGAGCCCATCATGACCACCGCTCACTCCATGCATCGTGACCCTTCCGCAGCGCAGCTCGCCGTCGCCGCGTACGAGGCGGAGCAGCGTGAGAAGCACAACCTGCAGCAGCG
Organism: Myxococcaceae bacterium; assembly: GCA_044223505.1. Classification (GTDB taxonomy): domain Bacteria; phylum Myxococcota; class Myxococcia; order Myxococcales; family Myxococcaceae; genus Xiheicaenimonas. Next base: position 196,251 of record JBGALX010000019.1, on the reverse strand, counting down.
CCGGTCGGTGACGCTGTTCGCCGTTGGCCGCATGTTCCTGGCGACGCTGTTCCTGGTCAGTGGTGCGGCCAAGATCATCGACTACGCGGCGACCGTGCGCGCCCTCGACGAGGTGATCGCGGGGGCGTCGATTCTGCTGCCGCTCGCGATCATCATCGAGCTGGCCGGCGGCGTGCTGCTCTTCACCGGCATTCAGTCGAGGCGGGTCGCCATCGGCCTCATCGGCTGGCTGGGCGTCGTCACGCTCTTCATGCACCACGATCTCACGGTGCCTCTCAACCGCAGCTTCGCGCTCGCGAACATGGCGTTCGCCGGCGCGCTGCTCATGGTCGTCGCACACGGCGGAGGAGCGCTCAGCTTCCAGCGCATCTTCGGCCGCGGGAAGGAATGACATGTACACCGTCGCCGACGCGATGACCGCAGGCCCCATCGTGGTGAAGCCCGACGACACCGTCGAGCGCGCCGAGGCCATCATGGCTCACGGCCGCATGCGGCACCTGCCGGTCGTGCACCACGGCAAGCTCGTCGGCCTCGTCACGAAGAGCGACATCTTGCGGCGCAGGGCCGAGTGGCCGAGCGAGGCGCTGCTCGTTCGCGAGGTCATGGTGACCGACGTGCTCACCGCGACGCCGCAGCTGCCCCTGCGCCGCGCCGCCCGCCTGCTGTTCGACCGCAAGTTCGGCTGCCTGCCGGTCATCGACGCCGAGCGCGCGATCGTCGGCATTCTCACCGAGACCGACTTCATTCGCTTCGCCGCCGAGATGGCGAGCGAGCTCGATCGCGTCGAGGCCACCGCCACCCGGGTCGCCTGAATGATCGCTTGGAGCCGGGGTGGGTGGGTGGCAACGTCCGCCCCGTGGCCGAGACCTTGTTCGAAGAGCTGAAGCGCTACGTCGCGTTCGGGCCTGCCGACGAGCAGGCCTTGCGGGCCCTGCACCCGCTGGCGAAGCCGCACTTCAAGCAGTTCGCCGAGGTCTTCTACGCGCGCATCCTCGAGCACGAGGGCGCGAAAGAGTCGCTGGTCGGCGGCGAGTCGGTCGTCGGCCACCTCAAGGTCACCCTGCAGGCGTGGATGGACAAGCTCCTGAGCGGCCCGTGGGACGAGGCCTACTGGGAGCTGCGCTGCCGCATCGGCCGCATGCACGTGCGCATCGCGCTGCCGCAGCACTACATGTTCGGCGCGATGAACGTCATCCGCCAGCAGATCAACGACCTCATCGACCAGCACTACCTCGACCGGCGTGCCGAGCTGCACGCGACCCGCGTCGCCCTCGGTAAGATCCTCGATCTCGAGCTCGCGATCATGCTGCACACCTACAAAGAGGACTACCTCGACCAGCGCGCCCGCCAGGAGCGCCTCGCCACCTTCGGCCAGCTCGTCGGCTCGATGGGGCACGAGCTTCGCAACCCGCTCGGCGTGATGGAGACCTCCCTGCACATCTTGAAGGGCCGCGTCGGCGAAGACGACCGCGCGAAGAAGCACGTCGACCGCATCGGCAACCAGATCAACGTCGCCAACAAGATCATCTCGGACCTGCTCGACATGATCCGCGACCGCCCGCTCTCGCGCGAGACGCTCGCCCTGCACGAGGTGATCGACACCGCCGTTCAGGCCGTCACGCGCCCGCCCGGCGTCGCCCTCGCCGTCGAGGGCCTCGAGGGGCTCCAGCCCGTCGTCGGCGACCGCGGCCAGCTCCGCCAGCTCTTCGTGAACCTGCTCGAGAACGCCGTGCAGGCCTGCGGGCAGAGCGGGGCCGTCGCCGTGCGCGGCGCCCGCCTCGAGGGCTTCACCCGCGTCGCCGTCGAAGACACCGGCCCCGGCGTCGACGACGCCACCCGCAGGCGCCTGTTCGAGCCGCTCATCACGACGAAAGAGAAGGGCGTCGGCCTCGGCCTCGCGCTCGTGAAGCGCATCGTCGAGCGCCACGAGGGTAGTATCAGCTACGAGCCCCGTGAGGGGGGCGGCGCCCGCTTCGTGGTGCGCCTGCCGGCACAGGGGGGCTGAACACCATGCGTCACATCTTGATCGTCGACGACAACCGCGCGCTCGTCGAGAACATCGCCGAGATCCTCCGCGACGGGGGCGCCGAGGTCACCGTCGCCAACGACGGGCCCGCGGCGATCGAGCTCGCGAAGAAGACGAAGTACGACCTGCTCATCACCGACATGCGCATGCCCGTGATGAGCGGCGCCGTGCTCATTCACGAGATCCGCCGCGTCGACCCCGAGCTGCCCGCCATCGTCATCACCGCCTACACCGGCGAGTCGGATCTCACCGACGCCCGCCGCGAGGGCGTGCTCGCCGTGTTCCCCAAGCCCGTGCCGATCGCCCAGCTCGAGGCGCTCGGCGCCGTCGCCCGCCGCGGCGGCCTCGTCGCCCTCGTCGAAGACGACCCGCAGCTCGCCGACAACCTGTCCGAGGCGCTGCGCGCGAAGGGCTTCACCGCCCTCACCGCGCGGTCGCTCTTCGAGGCCGAGCGGCTCGGCGGCGTGAGGCCGCTCGTCGCCCTCGTCGACCTGAAGCTCCCCGACGCTCCGCGCGGCGAGGTGCTGGGCCGGCTGCGCGCGAAGCACCCCGACCTGCCCCTCATCATCGTCACCGGGCACCCCGACTCGCTGCCCGCCGGCGAGAAGCCCCAGGCGATGTTCCTGAAGCCGTTCGACACCGGCAAGCTGCTCGCCGAGATCGAGACGCTCCACGCGAGGCAGCACGCATGAGCCGTGTGCTGGTCGTCGACGACAACGAGAGCCTCGTCGACAACCTCCGCGAGATCCTCGACGACGCCGGCCACGAGGTGCTGGCGGCCACGAGCTGCGCCGCCGCGCGAGCGCGCGCGAAAGAGGGCTTCGACGTCGCGCTCGTCGACATGCGCCTGCCCGACGGCCTGGGCTCCGATCTCGCCTCCGAGCTCAAAGAGAGCTACCCCGACTGCGCCGTCGTGCTGCTCACCGGCTACTCGACGGTCGAGGCCGCCGCCGCCGCCGTGCGCGCGGGCGCGTTCGCGTACCTGTCGAAGCCGTGCGCCACCCCCGAGCTCCTGCTCACGCTGCAGCAGGCCCAGCGCCAGGTCGACCTGCAGAGCGAGAAGCGCGATCTCGCCCGCCGCGCCCAGACCGCCGAGAAGCTCGCCGCCGTCGGCACGATGACCGCGGGCCTCTCGCACGAGATTCGAAACCCGCTCAACGCCGCCGGCCTGCAGCTGTCGGTGCTCGAGCGCCGCATCGAGAAGCTGCCGGCGGACGTGCGGCTGAACCTGCTCGCGCCGCTGAAGCTCGTGCGCGACGAGATCACGCGCCTCGATCACCTGCTCGAAGACTTCCTCCAGCTCGCCCGGCCGCGCGAGCTGAAGAGCGACTCGATCGGGCTGCAGCCGCTCGTGGGGCGCGTGCTCGACCTGCTCGAGAGCGACGCAGCCCGGCGCGGCGTCACCCTCGATCGCCACCTCGCCGCCGTGCCCGCGGTGCGCGGCGACGACGGCCGCCTGCGCCAGGTCGTCATGAACCTCACGCTCAACGCGCTCGAGGCCACGCCGAAGGGTGGGCACGTGCAGCTCACCCTCGCCGTCGACGGCCAGGCCGTCGTGCTCCACGTCGACGACGCGGGCAAGGGCGTGCCGGAAGAGCTGCGCGAGCGCATCTTCGAGCCGTTCTTCACGACGAAGGCTCAGGGCACGGGCCTGGGCCTGCCGATCACGCACTCGATCGTCACCCAGCACGGCGGCACGATCATCGTCTCGACTTCGCCTGCGGGCGGCGCCCGGTTCAGCGTCAGTCTCCCGCCGGCTTCGCGCTCGGCTTGAGAAACGCCGAGTGACACGCGACGCACGTCTCGGTCATGCGGCCGAACGACTTCGCGAGCCCCGAGTCGTCACCCTTCGCCGCCGCCTCGGCCAGCGCCTTCGCCTTCAGCCGCAGATCGTCTTGCAGCGTGAAGAGCTGCAGCGGCAGCCCCGCGTTCACGTCGTCTTCGCCGCCGGCGATCGGGCGCGTCAGGCGCGGCTCGGTCGCGATCTCGTTCGCGAGCGAGCGCGCGCGCTCGCGCTGCAAGAGCGTCACGGCCATCACGAGCTGCACCATGTCTTCGCCGTGCCGCCGCATCTTCGTGCGCAGCACCTGGCGCGCGAGCGGTGAGAGGTATTCGGGCTCCTCGAGGTGCCGGCTCGGCGTGTCCGAGCCGAACGCCAGCGAGGCCATGACGAGGCCGGCGAGCAGGGTGCGCTTCATGGCTCCACGAGGTGCAAGGCCCAGGCCCTGCATGGGTGAAGGGGCGAAAGGCAGGAATCGCCATGAAGAAGATCCTCGTCGCTGTCGATGGATCAGCCGCCGCCGTGAACGCCGCCCGCAAGGCCGTAGAGCTCGCCGCTGCCCTGAAGGCCGAGGTCACGCTCATTCACGTCGAGCCGCCGTTCGTGCTGCCCGGCGAGGTCGCGTTCGCGCCGATGCCCGACGTGCGCCCCGCACAGCTCGAGCGCGGAGCCGCGCTGATCAAAGAGGTCGCCAAGGCCATCGAGCAGCCGGGCGTGAAGATGCTGAACCTCCTGGGCTCGCCCGCCGAGGTGATCGCCGACCTCGCGATGGACGATGGGTACGATCTGGTCGTCGTCGGCAACAAGGGCCGCGGCGCCGTCTCTCGCGTGCTGCTCGGCAGCGTCGCCGACCGCCTCGTTCACATCTGCAAGCGGCCGGTCATGGTCGTCCGCTGATTCTGCGCCCCGACGCACAGTTTGCGCGCGACCCAGCCCATCACGTCCATCGAGGTCACCATGCCGATGACGACGCCGTCGGCATCGACGACCGGGCAGCCGTGCACGTGCTTCTCGAACATCAGCTGCGCCGCCTCGGGAATCGGCGTGCCCTCGCGAACCGTGAGCGGCTCGTCGGTCATGATGTCGGCGACGGTTCGCGAGCGCAGCAGCTCCTCGAGGTAGAGGTCGCCCTCGGCCACCGCGCCCTGAGGCAGCTTCGCCACGCGCTGCAGCCAGAACGTCTCGTCGCGCAGCTCGGCCCACTCGTAGTCGTCGAACACGAGGTCCGACTTCGACGCCACGCCGATCGGCCGGTGCTGGGCATCGACCACGGGCACCGCCTGAATGCCCTCGTCGACCAGCAGCAGAATCAGCCGCTCGATCGGCAGGTCCGCGTGAACCACGACGACCTTGCGCGTCATGATGTCGGCGACGGTATCCATGATGCCTTCATGGGCTGCAGCTTTCGAGCCTGCAACGCTCCGAGCGCACCGCCGGAAACCCCGAGATCGGGTCGAGTCTTTCCGCGCTCGTGACCTGATTCACGCTCGCGATGTCCCACCCGCCCGGCGCAACCACTGCGTCAGGGTGCACCGCGTCGTCGAGCGCGACCTCGAGCTCGAGGCGCCCGTGCTCCGTCACCAGCGCCACCCTCGCGCCGTGCTTGAAGCCCCGGCTCGGGTGCAAGCGCAGTACCGGCGCGGGCACCTTCGCGCGAATCGACGGCGCTCCCCGGAACTGCGAGTTGATGAAGCCCGCCTCTCGCGGGCCGCTCACCAGCAGCAGCGGGTACTCGGCGTTCGGGCCGTGCTGGGGCTCGCGCCACTCGGGCAGCCCCGCATGGCCGAACTGCTCGAGCAGCGAGCTCTTCAGCTCGACCTTGCCCGACGGCGTCGAGAACCGCGCCGACGTCGCCACGCGCGGCCGCGGCTGGTGCGCTTCGTCTTCCATGTACGGCACGTGCTTCGCCGCCAGCGCTTCGCGCAGCGACGTCCACGGGAAGTATGCGCCGAGCCCCATCGCCCGCCCGAGCTCGAACACGATCTTCCAGTCGGGCCACGCGTCGTGCTGCGGCGCGACGAGCGCCCGCGTCACCCGCCCGTCGGCGTCGTCGTTGCGCCGCGCCGCCCCCGGGTCTTCGTCGATCATCGGGCTCTCTGCGAACGTGCTCGCGGGCAGCACCACGTCTGCGAGCGCTCCCGACGCCGTGAGGAACGGGTCGACCGACACCAACAGCTCGAGCTGCTTCGCCGCCTCGTAGAGCTTGCGCCCGCCCGGCGCCGTCGTGAACGGGTTCGACGCCACCAGCATCAGCGCCCGCACCGGGTACGGCCGCCCCTCGAGCACCGCGCGCGAGAACAGGTTCGCCTGCGCCTCGCGGTTGTACACCTCGAACAGCGGGAACTCGTCGTAGCCCAGCGGCTTCGCGGCCGGCGCCGGCGGCACCGGCTTCGGCGTCGCCATGCGGTACAGCGCCGGCAGCGGCTCGTCGCCGAACCGCGGCCCCGGCGGAGTCAGCTGCCGCTTCGCCCACGCCTCGTCGAACGCGCCCGTCAGCGCCTCGAGCGCGACCAGCGCCCGCACCGTCTGTACGCCCTGCTCGTGCTGCTCGACCCCGAGCCCCGGCCAGATGCGCGCCGGCCGCTCGGCGCCGAGCCGCCGCGCGAGCCGCACCACGGCCTCGACGCCCACGCCCGTCAGCGCGGCGGTGCGCTCAGGGGGGAACTGCTCGACGTAGCGCGCGAACTCTTCGAAGCCGGTCACGTGCTCGGCGACGAAGTCGGCGTCGTAGAGCCGCTCGGCCACGAGCACGTGCGCAAGGCCCAGGGCGAGCGCGCCGTCGGTGCCCGGCCGCACCTGCAGGTGCATCGCCGCGCGCTTCGCGAGCGCCGTTCTCGTCGGGTCGACGACGATGAGCCGGCCCTCTTCCGCGAGCCGCAGCACGCCGTGCGCGAGCGCCGGCACCGAGCGCAGCGGGTTCGCTCCCCAGAGCACCAGCGTCTTCGCGCGCTCGTGGTCGTGCCGGTACTTCGAGCCGGCCGTCAGCGCCTGGCCCATGCGCACCGACGACTCGCACAGGCTCGCGACCGAGGCGAGGTTCGGGCTGCCGTACGCGCGGCAGAGCCGGTGCAAGAGCCCCACGAGCGGGTGGCGCACGAACGGCCAGCCGGTCTGCACCATGAACGCCTCGGGCCCGTGGCGGCGCTTCACCTGCTCGAGCTTCTCGGCCACGAACCCGAGCGCGTCGGCCCAGCCGACCTCGACGAAGCGGCCGCCGCGCTTGAGCAGCGGCGCCCGCACGCGCTCCTTCGCGTGCACGATCTCGGGCAGCGCCCAGCCGTGCTGGCAGATGTAGCCGCGCGTGCGGCTCTTCAGGTCGCCCTCGACGCGCACCACGCGCGCGCCTTCGGTCGTCACCTCGATGCCGCAGTGAAGCAGACAGAACCGGCAGACACCCCGCGTCGTCACCGGCTCGACCGCCCGCCGGCCCGTCAGCGCGAGCGCCCCCACCGCCGCGGCTGCGCCCGCGACCGGCGCGGCCTTGAACAGGTCTCGCCGCGTCACCTTCTTCACGTCTTCGACCCGTTTCCACCCTCGCGGCGGGGCGCACTGCCCGAAGTCGTCGCGGCGTGCCGCTCGCCAGATCGCTCGGCGGAGCCGGGGGGCGCGATTCGAATCGCGCGCGCGATGTCGGGGCACGCCTCTTCACACAGCCCGCAGCCCACGCACGCCTCGGCGTGAAACAGCGGAGCCGCCTGCGGCCCCACGAGTTCCACCGCTCGGTCGGGGTAGGGGCACACCTGGTGGCACAGCCGGCAGTTGCCCGTGCCCGACCACGGCAGGCACGCCTTGCGATCGAGCACCGGCGTGCCCATGCGCACCGCCTCGGCCGGCACCGGCACCAGCGCTCCGGTCGGGCACACGGCCGGGCACTTCATGCACAGCGTGCACGCCGTCTCGTGCGTGTCGATCACCGGCAGCGCGCCCTCGAAGCGAATCGCCTTCGGCGGGCACACCTCGGCGCAGCGCCAGCACCCGATGCACGCCGACTCGAACTTGCCCGGCGGCAGCGCTCCGGGCGGGCGAATGCGCGCCTGCGGCCGCCCGCGCGTGGGCAAGAGCGCCGTGGCGGCCACCGCGGCGACGAACGCGCGCCGCTTCACCGCTTCACCCCCATGCGCAGCGCGTCGGTCGGGCACGAGGCGACGCACTTGCCGCAGCGCTCACAGCCCTCGTCGATGCGGCCCGTCATCGGCGACTGGCCGAGGTTGCAGACGACGTCGCACGCCGTACAGCCCGTGCACTTGCTCGCGTCGAGCTTCACCGTGACGGGCGAGCGCGAGCCGACCAGCGAGTACATCGCGCCGCCGGGGCACAGCGAGCGGCAGAAGCCCGCGCGCGAGACGAACGTGTCGAACGCGAACGCGAACCCGACGAGCAGCGCGCCGCTGCCCAGCCCGCCGAAGTAGATGGCGTGAAACGCCGCGCGCCCGATCACCGACGGCGGGTAGACGAGCGGCCACACGTGCGTGCCGAGCAGCGCGCCGGCCGCGAGCACGGCCACCAGCACCGCGTACCCGGTGCGCCGCGGCAGCTGCACGTCGGGCAGCTTGAGCCCCAGCCGGCCCAGCCACCACCGCGTCGCGTTGCTCGCCGCGATCAGCGGCACGTACGGGCACACCCAGCCGCAGAAGAACCGCCCGAGCACCACGACGAGCACGAGCCCGGGCAGCGCCGCGAGCACCAGTGTGGGGCCGAGGCCCCGCGCGAGGAGGACGCTCAACACCGCCAGCGGGTCGATCAGCTCGACGCCTCCCACCCCCACCGCCCCGACCGTGCCGACCAGCGGCGGCGTCGCGCCTCCCAACCGCAACAGGTGCCACAGCGGCAGCCCGAAGGTGAGCGCGAGGCTGACGCCCAGCACCGCGCGGCGGGCGCGGGTGTAGGCCCGGCCGCGGCGCAGCACGACATCGAACGGCTGCAGACGGGCACGGGCGGCGTGCATCTTTCGCGTGTCCTGCGAAGCCGGTGCCACCCGGGCTCAGACGCAGAATCTGCAGACGCAGCCACCGCGACCGTCCGCGACGCAGATTGTGCGCCGAAAGCCCTGCGCAAGCTGTGCACGTCGCTTGCTATGTGGGTGGGCATGGCCAGAGAACGAATCCTCGTCGTCGATGATGAAACGAACGCGCGGCAGGCCCTGAAGACCCTGCTCTCGGAAGAGGGCTTCGAGGTGGCCGAGGCAGAAGACGGTGAGAAGGCGCTGGAGCTGCTCTCGACGTTCGCCCCCGCCGCGGTGCTGACCGACGTGCGCATGCCGAAGATGGACGGCCTCACCTTCCTCAAGAAGGCGCGCGAGGCGGGCTCCGACGCGGCGTTCGTCGTGATGACCGCGTTCGGCAGCATCGAGATGGCGGTCGACGCGATGCGCGCCGGCGCCGAGAGCTACCTCGTAAAGCCGCTCGACGTGAAGGCGGTGCTGGTGGTGCTCGAGAAGGCGCTCGAGAAGCGCACGCTCTCTCGCGACACCCAGGTGCTGCGCGACCGCGTGCGCGAGCGCTTCAGCTTCCCCAACATCATCGGTGACTCGCCCGAGCTGCAGGCTGTGTTCGAGGTCATCAAGCAGGCCGCGCCGACGAAGGCGACCGTGCTCATTCTCGGCGAGTCGGGCACCGGCAAAGAGCTGGTGGCGCAGGCGCTCCACGAAGAGTCGCCGCGCAAAGACAAGCCGTTCGTGAAGGTGAACTGCGCCGCCCTCTCGGAGTCGCTGCTCGAGAGCGAGCTGTTCGGCCACGAGAAGGGGTCGTTCACCGGCGCCGTCGGTCGCAAAGAGGGCCGCTTCGAGCTCGCCGACGGCGGCACGCTCTTCCTCGACGAGATCGGCGAGATCTCGGCGTCGCTGCAGATCAAGCTCCTGCGCGTGCTGCAGACCCGCGAGTTCGAGCGCGTCGGCGGCACCCAGACCGTGAAGGTCGACGTGCGCCTCGTCGCCGCGACCAACAAAGATCTCGCGGCCGAGGTGAAGGCCGGCCGCTTCCGCGAAGACCTCTATTACCGGCTCAACGTCGTGGCCGTGACCCTGCCGTCGCTGCGCCAGCGCAAGGGCGACATTCCCGCGCTCGTGAGCCACTTCATCGGCAAGTACGCAGCGTCGTACGGCAAGAACGTGAAGGGCCTCGCGCCCGGCACGCTCAACGCGCTCTTGGCCCACAGCTGGCCGGGCAACGTGCGCGAGCTCGAGAACGCCATCGAGCGCGCCGTCGTGCTCGCGAAGAGCGGCGAGCTCACCGCCGACGACCTGCCGCCGACGCTGCGCGGCCCGCGCCCGAAGGACATCGCGACCGGCTCGCTCATTCCCGGGGCCACCATGGCCGAGATCGAGCGCGAGGCGATTCTGCGCACGATGGAGATGGTCGGCGGCTCGACCAGCCGCGCGGCCGAGGTGCTCGGCATCAGCGTGCGCAAAATTCAGTACCGCCTGAAGGAATACGCAGGCGATGCGCCCCCGGGGGGCGGCGAAGACGACGACCCGGCGGCCGACCGCCACTGAGCGCCGTACCGGGGGCCGCTGCACGCCGGGGCGCTGAAGCCTCGGCGTCACGACAGCGAGGAGAACGACGTGCGCGACGCCGATCGGCTGCGCAGCTTGAGCGAGACGATGGTGGCGTTCGCAGAGTCGACCGGCGACTACCCGCGCCTGCTGCAGACCGTCGTCGAGCGCCTCTGTGAGATCTTCGGGGGCTTCTGCACCATCGCGCTGCCGACCGAAGACGGCACCGCGCTCTCGCCCGTCGCCGCCCACGACCCCGACCCGAAGGCGCTCGAGGGCTTTCGCCGCGCCTACGCGACCAAGCCGCTGAGCCTGAGCGAGGCACTCCCGTCGGTGGTCGCCTTCAACACCGGGCAATCGCACCTCGTCGAGCACGTCGACGTCGAGCAGCTCAAGCGCGCGCTGCGCCCCGGGCTCCTGGCCGACGCCTCGCCGCCGAGCACCTTCATCACCTGCCCGATGCGCGTTCAGGGCCGCAGCGTCGGCGTCCTCACCATCGGCCGCCGGGGCCCCGGCGCTCCGCCGCTCGGGCCCGACGACCTCGAGCTCGCCAAGATGCTCGCCCACCACGCGGCGCTCGCCATCGCCAACGCGCGCTCGCTCGACCAGGCGCGCGCGCTCACCCAGCGGCTGCGCGCCCTGGCGCGCACCACGCAGCTCTTCTCCGAGTCGTCGCGCGACCCCCACCAGACCCTGCAGGTCGCGGTCGAGCGCCTGAGCGAGACGATCGGCGACTCGTGCTGCATTCGCCTGGTCGCGGCCGACGGCGAGCACCTCGAGACGACGGCGCTCGTGCACCACCCCGACGAGGGGTACCGCGAGCGCCTCAGGGCGCTCCTGGCGCTGCCGCAGCGGCTCGGCGAGGGCATCACCGGGCGCGTCGCTGCGACGGGGCAGCGCGCGCTCGTGCCGGCGCTCGACCTCAGCGCGCTCCCCGAGCAGCACCGCGACCTCGACATCGGCCCGCTGCTGGCCGTGCCCATGCTGGCGCGCGCCAAGATCCTCGGCGTCGTCATTCTGCTCCGCGGCAGGCGCCGCCCGCCGTTCACCGACGAAGAGGCGCTGCTCGTGCAAGAGCTCGCCACCCACGCGGCGCTCGCGATCGAGAACGCGCGCCTGTTCGCCGAGGCGACGAAGGCCGAGCGCCGGTTTCGCCGGCTGTCGGAGTCGGGCCTGCTCGGCATCGTCGTCTCGAACCTCGCGCGCGACGTCACCGACGTGAACGACGCCTTCCTCGCGATGCTCGGCTACGACCGCGACGACCTCGCTCGTGGGGCCATCGACTGGCCGGCGATCACACCCGCCGAGTGGAAGCCGGCCGATGCGCAGGTCGTACAGGAGCTGCGCGCCACCGGCGTCGGGCCGCTGCGCGAGAAAGAGTACCTGCGCAAAGACGGCAGCCGCGTGCCCGCCCTGGTGGGCTCGGCCGTCGTCGACGCCGCGACCGAAGAGACGGTGTCGTTCGCGCTCGATCTGACCGACCGCAAGCGGGCGCGCGAGGCGATCGAGGCGAACAAGCTCAAGAGCGACTTTCTCGCGAACATGTCGCACGAGCTCCGCACGCCGCTCAACGCGATCATCGGCTTCACCGAGCTCATGCATCGGGGCAAGGTCGGCGCGGTCTCGCCCCAGCAGAGCGAGTACCTGGGCGACGTGCTGGTGAGCGGGCGCCACCTCTTGCAGCTCATCAACGACGTGCTGGACCTCGCGAAGATCGAGGCGGGGAAGATGATGTTCCACCGCGAGCACGTCGAGCTCGCCCGCCTGGTCGGCGAGGTGCGCGACGTGCTGCGCGGCATGATCAACGCGAAGCGCCTGCGGCTCGAGGTCGAGGTCGCGCTCGACGCCGCGACCATCGACGCCTTTCGCTTCAAGCAGGTGCTGTACAACTACCTCTCGAACGCCATCAAGTTCAGCCCCGAGGCCGGCGTCATCACGCTGCGCATCACGCCCGAGGGCGCCGCCATGCTCCGGGTCGAGGTCGAAGACCGGGGCGAGGGCATCGCGCCCGAGCAGCTCGGCCGCCTCTTCGCCGAGTTCCAGCAGCTCGGCCCGCAGCGCGAGGGCACCGGCCTGGGGCTCGCGCTGACGAGGCGCATCGTCGAGGCCCAGGGCGGCCGCGTCGAGGCGAGCAGCACGCCTGGCGAAGGCAGCACCTTCGGAGCCGTGCTGCCGCGCTGAGCCGCGGGCTTCGTTACCTCGAGGGGGCGGCAGGGTAACGTCGAGCGCGCATGGGGGAGCTCGACACCATCACCTCCTCGGGAGTGCCCGAGCCGGAGCCGGCCAGGACGCCGTCGGCGGGTCACGCCGCGCGCGCTGACGGCCCGTCGCTCGCGCTGCCGTCGCCCGAGAGCGTGCTGCTCAAGGCCGAGATCGACCAGTCGCGCCGCACGGCGCTCGCGGGCATCTTCTTCAACACGGTGGGGCTCGCGGTGCTGCCGTTTCTCGGCGGCGACCCGACGGCGCGGGCGCTCTGTGCGTTCGCGCTCGCCGGCGCCGAGCTCAACAACGCGTGGCTCTTGATCATCTCGCTCGACGAGCGGCGCTACCGCGAGCGCTACCTGCTCGTGTACTTCGCCGCCGCGCCGATCTTGAACGCCGCGATCATTCACTACCTCGGCGTCACCGGCCCCGTGCTCGTGATGCTGGTGCTCAACGTGTACACGGCGTGCCTGGGCTACGGCCGCCGGGTCGCGCGGGTGACGCTCGTGGGCTCGCTCGCTCCGGTGGTGGGGCTCGGCGTGCCGATGAGCCTCTCGCTGCTGCCCGATCCCGGGCTCGTCACGCTGGCGCCCGGCATCTCGCCGGCCGCGCGTCTGATCATCGTCTTCACGGTCACGCTGTTCCTCGTGCTCGTGTACCTGCAGGCGCGAACCGCGCGCGAGCTGATGGTCGCGTCGCTGCGCGATCGCGACGAGGCGGTGCGCCGGGCGTCTCACCGCGAGGCGCTGTTCATCGAGGCCCGGCAAGATCTCGAGCGCGCGCTGCAGAACGGCGGCCTGGGCCGCTTCACCGATCAGACGCTCGGCTCTTACCGGCTCGGCGCGGTGATCGGGCGTGGCGGCATGGGCGAGGTGTACGAGGCCGTGCACGTCGCGAGCGGGGCGAAGGCGGCGGTGAAGCTGCTCTTGCCCGAGGTGCTGGGGCGGGCCGACTCGGTGCGCCGCTTCCTGCGCGAGGTGAAGATCGCGTCGTCGTTCGACTCGCCGCACGTCGTGCGCGTGTTCGAGGTCGGCGACGAGTCGGCGCCGCTGCCGTACCTCGCGATGGAGCGCCTCACGGGTGAAGACCTCGCGCAGGTGCTGCGCCGAGACGGCCGGCTGCCCGCGAGAGACGTGATCGAGCTCGTGCGCCAGGTCGGCCGCGGGCTCGAGGCGGCGGCGAAGGCCGGCATCGTGCACCGCGACCTCAAGCCGCAGAACGTGTTCAAGAACACGAGCGGCGCAGCCCCGGTGTGGAAGATCCTCGACTTCGGGGTCGCGACGCTCGAGGACCACAGCGGCACGCTGACGCTCAACCAGATCGTCGGCACCCCGCAGTACATGGCCCCCGAGCAGGCGCGCCACGGCGGCATCGACGCCCGCACCGATCTGCACGCGCTCGGCGCCATCGCCTACCGCGCGCTGACGGGGCACCTGCCGTTTCGCGGCCGCGACTTCACCGAGCTGCTCACGGCGGTGATGTCGCGCATGCCGGTGCGGCCCGGGGCGCTCGTCAAGCTGCCGCGCGAGGTCGACTGGGTGCTCGCGGTGGCGCTGGCCAAAGACCCCGCCGACCGCTTCGCGAGCGGCTCGGAGCTCGCCGACGCCCTCGAGGCCGCCTTCGCACGCAGGCTGCCTGCGAGCGTCGGGGGCCGCGCGGCCGCCGTGCTGGCGAAGCTCAGCTGGCGCGAGTCGTAGCCGCCCGCGTCACTCTCTCGGAGGCGGCACCCAGCCGTAGGCGGTGAGCTCCATGAACTCGTCGTAGCCGTACGCGCCGAGCTCGAACACGAACCCGCCGCCCAGCACGAACACGCGGCTCTCGTCGAGGTAGATGTGCGCGTCGACCTCGGCCTCGGTCTTCCCCGGCGCGGCGAACCGGCCGTGGATGATGAGCGGCGAGGGCGGGCCGTCGGGCATCGTGTCTTTGTGCCCGTGCCGCAAGAGCGTGAAGCGGCTGCCGTCGCTCAGCGTCACCGGCTTCTTCGCCACCGCGCGGACCTTGCCGAGCGGCGAGGCGATGACGAGCTTCAGCGCCGAGCTCACCGGGTTGGCGTTCTTCGTCACGAAGCCGCCGTCGCCGAAGCCCTTCAGCGCGTACGGAGCCCACTGCGCGAACACCTGGTAGTAGCCCTTCGAGGGCTTGAGCGCGGGGAACAGCCGCCCGAGGTCGAGCTCGCGCTTCTCGACGGCGCCCGGCGCGAGCGCGCCCGCAAGGCCCGGGAAGCTCAGCACGGGGCAGTCGGGCAGCTCGTCGAGCTCCTTGCCCTGCGACTCGGCCTCGACCCTGACGCTGAGCTGGTACGCCGCGAAGCAGACGTCGTCGCCGAAGCGCATCAGCGGCACCGGAGCGGCGCCCTCGTTCTTCATCGTCACGACGAGCTTCGGCAGCTTCGGCCCGATGCCGTGAGAGAGCGCGAACCCGACGTTCAGCTGGCCCATCACGAACAGCAGCGCGAGCGTGCTCACTTCGGCCAGTCGTCGATCGAGCCGAGGTCGCCGACCGTCGTGAACCCGGCGGCGGCGAGCTTCTTCGCCGCCCGCGCGCTGCGAATGCCGCTGGCGCAGTACACGACGACGCCCTGGTCTTTCGGCTCGAGCTCGGTGAGCCGCTGCTCGAGGTCGCCGACGGGAATGTTCACGGCGCCGTCGAGGTGGCCCGAGCCGTACTCTTCGGGCGAGCGCACGTCGACGAGGCGCGCGCCGCTCGCGACCATCTGCTTCGCCTTCTCGGGCGTCACGCGGTGCGCACTGCACCCCGCGAGCGCGAGCAGCACCACGACGAACGATCGAGGCTTCATCACAGATCTCTCACGCTGAACGCATCGGGCAACAGCCCGCCGACCGTATAGCGCTTCTGCTTGCCCGACACCGTGCGCGTCACTACCGGCGTCGAGGGCTCGCACAGCTCGTACAGCACCTGCCGGCAGGCGCCGCAGGGCGGGGTGGGGCGGCGGCTGTCGACGACGATGGCCACCGCGACGGGCC
Organism: Myxococcaceae bacterium; assembly: GCA_044223505.1. Classification (GTDB taxonomy): domain Bacteria; phylum Myxococcota; class Myxococcia; order Myxococcales; family Myxococcaceae; genus Xiheicaenimonas. The sequence continues at coordinate 180,769 of JBGALX010000019.1, read as the reverse complement.
GCTTGCCCTCGACGACGGCCCGCGCCAGCGCGTTGCGCTCGGCGCAGACGGTGAGCCCGTAGCTCGCGTTCTCGACGTTGCAGCCCGGGTGAATCGTGCCGTCGCTCGCGAGCACGGCGACGCCGACGTTGAACTTCGAGTACGAAGCGTGGGCGCGGCGCCGGGCCTGCTCGGCCGCGGCGAAGAGCGCTTTCCAATCGGTGGGCATTCGGGCGCCAGAATGTAACCGCAGGTTCGCGCCACCGTAAGTTACAGTCCGCTCGCATGGACGGGAGGGCGGTCGCAGCCATCGTCGGAGGCGTCGCGGTCTACGCGCTGTTCTTCGTCCTCATCATTCGCTGGTCGTTGAAGTGGGCGCGCAAGCGCATGGCCGAGAAGAACGACGCGATCGTCGCGGGCCTCGGCGACGCGAAGCCGGTCGGTGACACGAAGCGAGCCGCGCTCTACTCGGGCACCGAGACCGAGTACGACGTGGGCGGGCGGCGCGTCGTGCTCAGTACGTACTACCAGAACCGCTCGTGGGTGCGCACCGCGCTGCGCATCGCCGCGGGCCCCTTCCCGAACGTCACGGTCTTCCCCGAGAACGGCTTCGAGCGGCTCGGCAAGGCCATCGGCCTCAACCGCGAGGTCCAGACCGGCGACAAGGCGTTCGACGACCTGGCGTACCTCGACACGGTCGACACCGACGAGAACGTGCGCCGAGCGTTCGAGCCCGCGGGCGTGCGCGGCGCCGTGGCCGAGCTGCTCTCGCTCGGGTACCGCGTGCAGCTCGGCGCTGAAGGCGTCGAGGCGTTTCAGATGGTGCGAGCGGGCGAGAGCATCGACGGCTCGAAGGCGAGGCTGACCGTCGAGCAGCTCGGCCGCCTCGTCGACGCGCTCCCGACGTTCGGTGGCTCGCACCTCGCCCCGTCGCGAAAGGCCAGGCACGCCGTGCTCGGAGTGTCGCTCGTGCTCGTCTCGATGCTCGGCATCGTGGTGCTCGGCATGACCGACTCGTCCGTCGATCGCACCCTCGATGAGGGGCTCAAGATGAGCGTGTTCGTGCTGGGCGGCGGGTTGGTCTGGGCGCTCTTCGTCGGCGCGCTGGTCGCCGCGGTGCGCGGCCGCTCGTACGCGATGCGCCTCGTCACGATCGGCGCCGTCTTCGGGGTGCTCGGCATCCCCGCGGGTGCCGGCAGCCTCTTGCTCTGGCTCAATCAGGAGCTCGACCGGAGCGCTGACATCGAGCACGTGGCCGAAATCCTCGACCACAAGCTGCTGAAGAAGGGTCGCTGCAGGCTCACCGTGCCCGACTGGCATGAAGGCGCGGCCGGCAAGCTCAAGCTGTACGTCAGCCACAAGAGCGACCAGGAGCTCAAGGCCGGCACCACCGTGGTCGTGCGGTCGCACCCCGGCCGCTTCGGCTGGGAGTGGTACGAGAAGCTCCGCCCGGACGGCAGCTGATGCGCTTCGCGGTCAGCGTCTATTACTGGGCGGTGTTCGTGAGCACGATCCTCGTCGGCATCGTGGTCGCGTCGGTGACCTGGCTCTTCACGCTGCCCTTCGATCGCCAGCGCCGCGCCGTGCACTGGCTCATCTGCCACTGGGGGCACCAGTACCTGCGCGCGTGGCCGCTGTGGAGCACGAAGGTGTTTCACCGCGAGCGACTGCCGAAAGAGCCCTGCGTCATCATCGCGAACCACCAGTCGATGGCCGACATCATCGCGGTGCTGGGCCTCTACTACCCGTTCAAGTTCGTCTCGAAGGCGTCGCTGTTCGGAGTGCCCGTGCTCGGCTGGCTCATGACGATGGCGAAGTACGTCAGCGTCGAGCGCGGCCGCGTGAAGTCGATGAACGACATGATGGAGACCTGCCGCGCGTGGCTGCGCGCCGGCATGAGCGTCATGATCTTCCCCGAGGGCACCTACGCCTCCGACGGGCACCTCTTGCCGTTCAAGGCCGGCGCGTTCGTGCTCGCGATCGAAGAGAAGGTGCCCATCGCGCCCGTCGTGCTCGAGGGCACCCCGCAGCTCATTCACGAAGACGGGCCGTGGCTCTCACCGCGCGCGCGCATCACCGTCACCGTGCAGGAGCCGCTGCCGGTCGACGCGCTCGGCACCGACCCCGAAGCCCTCGCCGTCCGCGTGCGCGAGCTCTACCGCGGGTGGACAGGTCGCTGAGCCGACCTGTCGCGGGCTGTCGCGTGACGCGCGTTACAACAGCCCGGGCAAACCCCCTGGAAGGTACGCCCGGGCTCCGGCCCAGCTGCGGCTTCATTCAAGCGGCGCGCCAGAAATCACGCTCTGCGTCACGCGCATCTGTGCGACCGGCGGACCTCGCGAAATGACTGGAGCACGCATGCTCCTGCGCGCACGATCTCGGTGTCGTTTCTTCCCGGCAAGCCAGACGCGCGCAGCGCCTGCGCACCACGTCGCAACCTGCCGTAAACGTTATGGCGTTTCTGCACCCGGCTCGGGCGCTCAGGGCGCCGCGTCGACGCGGAAGATCGGGTACAGGTTCAGCCGCTCGTCCCAGCTCGGGTGCCGCAGGTAGAAGAAGCGCAGCCGCTCGTCGGGGCTCTTCGCGAACGCCGGGTCGGCCTTGAGCCGCGCCTCGAACGCCGCCTTCACCTGCGCGTCTTTGAGCATCTCGCGCGCGACGGCTTCGGTGACGTAGGCCTCCATGTACTCTTTCTGCTCGAGGTGCGCGTTGAACCAGCCCCAGCTCATCAGCGAGTCGGGGCAGATCGGCTCGAGCAGGTTCATGAGCAGCGCGACGCCGCGCTGGCCGGCCGGCACGTAGAGCGAGCCCTTCGGCAGATCGCGCTGGTCGGCCTTCCACTCGCCGCGCACCTGCACGGTCTGGCGGCCCTCGTAGGGCTGCGCCTTGAACTTCGCGTCGACGACGCGGAACGACTCGACGATCGCCTTCTCGCGCGGCTTGTCGAGCACGCTGACCTTGAAGCCGTGCGCCTTCAGCTTCTCGCCGACCGTCGCGGCGTACGGCGGCGGCACGACGTAGCCGCCCTTCGGCGCCTTCAGCGAGACGACCGGCTGCAGCTCGTCGTAGAGCGGCACCTTCCAGATCTCGGGCTTCGTATCGTCGTAGCGGATCCACTTCGCTCCCGACACGGTCGAGTCTTCGCGCTTGTACGCGTAGCCGGGGAAGTCGACCGTCGTCTTGTGCTCCGTGTTGTCCCAGAGCAGCGGCACGAGCTTGCCCGCCGCCTGCTCGTCGGCCGCGTCGGCGTCGCGCATGGCCTGCGCCCACGGCTCGGCCGCGTCGGCTGCGTGCGTGACGAGCGAGAGGCACGTCGCGTACGTCGCCTTCACGCGCCGCTCGTACGGCTTCCAGCTGTGCGTCTCGACCAGCACCACGAAGCGGTTCTTCAGGTTCCAGTAGCCGTGCGACAGCCGCGGCGGAGGGATGCCGAAGGCGAACCCGCTCGTCGGGTCGTCTTCTTTCGCGAACGACGGGTAGAAGCCGAGCGGCTTGTGGCCCTGGCCCTCGAGCTCCTTCAGCACCGCCGCCTCGAGCTCGGCGCCGAGCTTGCGCAGCGGCTCGGGCCCGCCGTGCCGCGGCTCGATGAGCACCGCGACGTCGGGCTGAAACTTCGCGCCGTCGGTGACGTGCAGGTCGACGTAGAGCATCGGGTCGAGCCGCCCCAGCAGCACCAGCATCGCCTGCATCTCGGGCGCGTCGGCCTTCGCGTAGTCGCGGTTCAGGTTCAGGTTCTGCGACGTCACCCGCCAGCCCATCTCTGCGGGGCCGCTCTGGTTCGGCCGGTTGTTCGGCGCCATGCGCTCGTGGCCGTCGACGTTGAACACCGGCACGAACGCGACCGTGAGCTTGCTCAGCACCGCGCCTTTGCCCTCGAGCAGCTCGCGCATCAGCCAGAACCCGGCGTCCTTGCCGTCGATCTCGCCCGCGTGAATGCCGCCCTGCAGCAGCACCACAGGCCTCGGCTTCTTCTTCAGCGCCTCGAGGTCGGAGCTCGCCGTGAACACCAGCATGCGGCGCCCGAGCGGCGTCGTGCCGAAGCTCTCGCACCGCACCTTGTTCGCGTACCGCTTCGGCAGCTCGTCGCAGAGCCGCTCGACCTCGTCGTAGCGGCCCGTCTTCTGCCAGCCCGACTGCTCGGCCACGGTGGTGAAGGGAGCCGCGAGCAGGAGCAGGGCGGTCAGCATCGGCTCGCGCCCTTACCACCAGACCCGGCCGCGTGGGCGACCCGGCTCACGCCGAGGGGCGGCTCAGCGGCGCCCCGAGGAAGAGGGCTCGCGCGCGGGCGTGAGCACCGTCGACCGCTTGCGTCCGCAGGCAGGCACGGCCTAGGACCCTCGCTCACGAGGTTCGTTCCGCTCGCGTCGAGCGCGAGGCGCGGCGCGTCTCGCGGAGCGTCACTCGAGCGGCCGAACGCGCGCGGGACCCCGCCGGGTGTCTTTTACCCACCCTCGGGTATTTCCCGATGGCCCTTCCCCACAGAACCGCTACGGGGAGATGAAGTGTCCGATCTCCGCGATGGTCTGGACGTGCTCCTGCTCGAGGACTCCGAGACCGACGCCAAACTGATCGTGCGAGAGCTGAAGCGCGGCGGCTTCACGGTCAGCTTCGAGCGGGTCGAGTCACTCTCGGCGCTGCGCAGCGCGCTGAAGCGCCGTCGCTGGCAGCTGGTCGTCTGCGACTCGACCGGCCCCCAGCTCGACGCCCTCAGGGCGCTCGCCGCCATCGACGAGCTCTCCCCCGGAGTCCCGCTCGTCATCGTCTCGGGCTCCATCACCGCCGACTTCGCCGTGAAGGCCATGCGCGCCGGCGCCGCCGACTGCATCATGAAGACCGATCTCTCGCCCCTCGCGGGCGCGGTTCGCCGCGAGGTCCTTCGCGCGCGGTCGCCCGAGATCGCCGTGCGCGTCGCCGCGGCGCAAGACAGCGAGCGCCGCAAGATCGCCCGCAGCCTTCACGACCAGTTCGGCCAGCTGCTCACCGCGCTGCCGCTCACGCTCGCTGCTGCGCGCAGGGCCAAGGGCCCGAAGCTGAAGCGCAAGCTCGCCGAGGCGAACGAGCTCGTCGAGCACGCGACCCAGCAGATTCGCGACTTCTCGGTCGAGCTGTGGCCCACCATTCTCGACGACCTCGGGCTCCCGTCGGCGCTCCGCTGGCTCGCCGATCGCCAGACGCAGTGGTCGGGCAGCAAGGTGCGTGTCGAGGCCGACGCCGTCGGCCGGCTCCCCTTCGAGCTCGAGGCCGCCTGCTACCGCCTCGCCCAGGAGGCGCTCACCAACGTCGCGCGCCACGCCAAGGCGTCGCACGTGGTGGTGCGGCTGCAGGTCTCGCCGACGACCCTCGAGCTCAGCGTGCGCGACGACGGGCGCGGCTTCGACACCGCGGTCGCGTGGGGCCACGTGGCGTCGGGCCACAGCCTCGGCCTGCGGAGCATGCGCGAGCGCGCGCTCGACGTCGGTGGCGTGCTCGACGTCGAGTCGAAGCCGGGCGCCGGCACCACCCTGCGCGCGCGGCTCCCGCTGCCGAAGAAGGGGCGAAGGTGAGGGCGCTCAAGGTGCTCATCGCCGAAGATCACGGCCTCGTGCGCGCGGGCCTTCGCGCGCTGCTCGGCCAGCTGGGCTACCCGGTCGCCGGCGAGGCCTGCGACGGCCACGAGGCGCTCGAGCAGATCGATCGCGTGATGCCCGACGTCGTGCTGATGGATCTCTCACTGCCCGGGCTCAACGGCATCGAGGCCATGCGCCGCGCCCTCGAGAAGCACCCGCGCCTGCGGTTCGTCGTCGTCTCGATGCACGCCGACAAGCACTATGTGCGGCAGGCCCTGCACGCCGGCGCCATCGGCTACGTGCTGAAAGGCGCCGACCCCGACGAGCTCGAGCAGGCGCTCGAGGCCGCCGGTCGCCACGAGCGGTGGCTCTCGCCCGCCATCGCCGGCACCGAGAGCGACGCGCTCGCCCGCGGGCTTCATCGCTCACCTGCGACCGACCTGACCCCACGCCAGCGCGAAGTGCTCCAGCTCATCGCCGAGGGCTACTCGACGAAGCAGATCGCGCGACGACTCACGGTCAGCGTGAAGACGGTCGAAGCCCACCGCGCCCAGATCATGGAGCGCCTCGAGATCCGCCACGTCGCGGGCCTCGTCCGCTACGCGATTCGCGAGGGCGTCATCTCGGGTGACGAGTAGGGAGTTCCCCGATTGTTGCACCGGGCCGCGGTTTTCAGACTGCTCGGCGGGTGACGGGGGAAGAGCTCATCGATCAATTCGCCGACGCGCTCATCGCCGTCTGGCCCGACGGCCGCGTCGCCTTCTGGAGCCGCGGCGCCGAGCGCCTGTTCGGCTACACGAGCGCCGAGGCCGCCTCCCGCGCGCTCGCCGAGCTGGTCGTGCCTCCCGAGTACCGCGCCGAAGATCGCGCCCGCATCGACGAAGCCCTCGCCGGCGAGGTCGTCACGTTCGAGGCCGTGCGGCGCCGAAAAGACGGCACCCGGCTCTCGCTCGACGTCTCGATGCGCGCGGTGCGCGACCCCGAAGGCCGGCCGACCCTTCTCGCGATCAGCAAGAAGGACGTGTCGCTCCAACGGTTCCGCCGTGAGGCGGCCCTCATCGACACCCGCTTCCGAGGGCTGCTCGACGCGGTGCCCGACGCGATGGTGCTCGTGAACACCGACGGGCGCATCGTGCTCGTGAACCCCCAGGCCGAGCGCCTCTTCGGCTGGCCGCGAGGCGAGCTCATCGGCCGCAGCGTCGAGGTGCTCGTGCCCGAGCGCCACCGCGCCGGCCACCCCGCGCTGCGCGGCGGGTACCAGGGCGCTCCCCGCAGCCGCCCCATGGGCGCAGGCCGCGCGCTCTCGGCGCTGCGCAGAGACGGCACCGAGTTCCCCGCCGAGATCAGCCTGAGCACCGTGCGCGTCGACGAGGGCACGTTCACGAGCGCGGCGATTCGCGACGTGACGCAGCAGCGGCGCGTCGACGCCAGGTTCCGCGGCCTGCTCGAGGCGGCCCCCGACGCCATCGTCATCGTCGATCGCCAGGGCCGCATCGTCATCGTCAACGCCCAGGCCGAGCGCCTCTTCGGCTGGGCGCGCGACGAGCTCGTCGGCCAGTCGGTCGAGCTGCTGGTGCCCTCGCACCACCGCGTCGTGCACGCCGAGCACCGCGAGGCCTACGCCCACGCTCCGCGCGCGCGCGACATGGGGCTCGAGCTCGAGGCCGTGCGCAAAGACGGCTCGCGGTTCCCCGTCGAGATCTCGCTGAGCCCGCTCGAGACCGAAGAGGGCACGCTCGTGTCGAGCGCGATTCGCGACGTGACGCGCCGCAAAGAGACCGAGGCGTCGCTGAAGGTCGCCTACAGAGAGCTCGAGTCGTTCAGCTACAGCATCGCTCACGACCTGCGGGCCCCGCTGCGGGGCATGCACGGCTTCGCGCAGGTGCTGTACGAAGACTACGCGTCGAAGCTCGACGCCGACGGCCTCGATGCGCTCGACGAGATCCGCAAGAACGCCGTGCGCATGGGCGAGCAGATCGACGCCCTCTTGTCGCTGTCGAAGGTCGCGCGCAGCCCGCTGACCCGCGAGCGCGTCGACCTCGCCGAGCTCGCCCGCTCGATCGGCGGCCGGTGCGCCTCGGCCGCGCAGGGCCGCGCCGTCGAGCTCATCGTGCAGGGCCCGATGTTCGTCATGGCCGACCCGGCGCTCTTGCGCGCGCTGCTCGAGAACCTGCTGCAGAACGCCTGGAAGTTCACGGCGCGCCAGCCCGCAGCCCGCGTCGAGGTCGGCTTCGAAGCGCAGGAAGACGGCACCGCCTACTTCGTGCGCGACAACGGCGCCGGCTTCGACGAGCAGTACGCGACCCGGCTGTTCACGCCGTTTCAGCGGCTCCATTCGGCCGACGCGTTCCCGGGCACGGGCATCGGCCTCGCCACCGCGCAGCGCATCGTGCACCGCCACGGCGGCCGCATCTGGGCGCGCGCGACCCCAGGCGCGGGGGCCTCGTTCTACTTCACGCTGCCGGGGGAGCGCTGATGACGAAGGTCGTGCTGCTGGTCGAAGACAACGAGAGCGACGAGAAGCTCACGCTGCGCGCGCTGAAGAAGGGCAACCTCGCGAACGAGGTCGTCGTCGCGCGCACCGGCCTCGAGGCGCTCGACTGGCTGTTCGGTACCGGCACCCACGCCGGGCGCGATCTCTCGGTGCAGCCCGCGGTCGTGCTGCTCGACCTGAAGCTGCCGGGCGTCGAAGGCCTCGAGGTGCTGCGCCGCATTCGCGCCGACCCGCTCACGAAGCTGCTGCCCGTCGTCATTCTCACCAGCTCGAAGCAAGACGAAGACGTCGCGGGCGGCTACGCCCTCGGCGCGAACGCCTACGTGCGCAAGCCCGTCGACTTCACCGCGTTCATCGAGGCGGCGCGCGTCGTCGGCCTGTTCTGGCTGCTCCACAACGAGGCGGCTCCGATCGGGCGGCAGCGGTGACCTCGCCGCTGCGCGTCTTGCTCGTCGAGGACGACGCGACCGACGCGAAGCTGATCTTGCGCCACCTCGAGACCGCCGGCCGCGAGCTCTTCGCCCGGCGCGTCGAGAGCCGCGCCGAGCTGCGCGCGGCCCTCGCCGAGCGCGAGTGGGACGTCGTCATCAGCGACTGGTCGCTGCCGCAGTTCAACGCCCGCGACGCGCTCGCCACCCTGCAAGAGGCTTCTCTCGACACCCCCTTCATCATCGTCTCGGGCACCATCGGCGAAGACGTCGCCGTCGAGGCGATGCGCAGCGGCGCCCGCGACTTCGTGCTCAAGGGCAGGCTCGCGCGCCTGCTGCCGGCCGTCGATCGCGAGATCGAAGAACACCGGCTTCGCGTGGCTCGGCGCCAGACCGAGCTGGCCCTGCGCCTGTCCGAGGCACGCTTCGCGCGCCTCTCGGAGTCCGGTGTCGTCGGCATCGTCATCACCGACTTCGACGGCTCGATTCACGACGCGAACGACGCCTACCTCGCGATGGTCGGCTTCACGCGCGACGACCTGCGCGCCGGCCGCGTGCGCTGGGACAAGCTCGCGCCACCCGAGCTCGCGAAGGTCGACGCCGCCGCGGCCGCGTCGTTGGTCAGCGAGGGCGCCGTGCGCCCGTGGCAGACCGAGGTGCTCCGCAAAGACGGTTCGCGGGTGCCGGTGCTGGTCGGCGTCGCGCTGCTCGACGCTCCGAACTGCATCGCCGTCGTCGCCGACCTGTCGGAGCTCAAGCGCGCCGAGAGGGAGCTCCAGCGCAGCCAGGAGCAGCTGCGCCAGGCCCAGAAGATGGAGGCCATCGGCAGCCTCGCCGGCGGCATCGCGCACGACTTCAACAACCTGCTCACCGTCATCTTGAGCTACTCGTCGATGCTGCTCAGCGAGCTCGACAAGAACGACCCGCACCGCGAGTTCTGCACGGCGATCTCCGACGCGGGCAATCGCGCGGCCGCGCTCACGCGCCAGCTGCTCGCGTTCAGCCGCCGCCAGCTGCTCCAGCCGCGCCGCGTCGGCATCGACGAGTCGCTCGCCCGTATGGAGAAGATGCTGCGGCGCCTGATCGGCGAGCACATCGAGCTGACGCTGCAGCTCGGCGCCGCCTCCAGCCTCGTGCACGTCGACCCGAGCCAGCTCGAGCAGGTCGTCATGAACCTCGTCGTCAACGCGCGCGACGCCATGGCCGACGGCGGCACGCTGACCCTCTCGACCGCCGCCGTCGCGCTCGACGCCGCGTTCGCGGCGGGCCATTCGGGCGTCGTACCGGGTGCGCACGTGAAGCTCTCGGTGGCCGACACCGGCACCGGCATGGACGCGGCGACCCAGGCGCGCATCTTCGAGCCGTTCTTCACCACGAAGGGCGTGGGGCAGGGCACCGGCCTGGGGCTGTCGACCGTGCTCGGCATCGTGCAGCAGAGCAAGGCGACCATCTGGGTCGACAGCGCGCCGGCCAAGGGCGCCCGCTTCGACCTCTACTTCCCCGTCGCGGGCGAGACGAGCGACCTGGGCGACGCGCCGGTCACCGAGACCGAGCTCGACGGCAGCGAGACCGTGCTGGTCGTCGAAGACGACCTGGCGCTGCGCACGGTGGTGCTGAGGGTGCTCAAGCAGCACGGCTATCACGTGCTCGAGGCGCAGACCGCGGGCGACGCGCTCGTGGTCAGCGAGCAGCACGACGGCCGCATTCACCTCTTGCTCACCGACGTCGTGATGCCGCGCATGAACGGCCGCCAGCTCGCCGAGCGGCTCGTGAAGGCGCGCCCCGACATGGCCGTGCTCTACATGTCGGGCTACACCGACGACGAGGTCGTGCGCCACGGCGTGCTCGAGGCGAAGGTCGCGCTGCTGCACAAGCCCGTCACGCCCGACGTGCTGCTCGTGAAGGTGCGCGAGGTGCTGCGGGCGGCCCTCTAGGAGCTGCTGCGGCGAACGACCCTCTCGCTGCGCCGGGCAGGCTCGTCACTGCGCTCCTCACTGGGCTGACAAGCACAGCTCCGGTGCTCGCTTCTCGCGTGCCCGGCTCGCATCGGTCTCGTTCGCCTCGCGGCGGCCCGGTAACCTGTTCGGTGCTCCTAGGCCTTCTCGAGCGCGTGGCGAAACGCCTCGAGCGCCTTCGTCAGCGACTCCTGGCTCTTGCCGATGCGCCGGCGCTCGAGCAGGGCGTGGGCGCGGCTCGCGACGGTGCCCTGCGCGTCCGACCGGGTCGCGCCGAAGCCGGCGAGGTCGAGGTGCAGCGACAGGGCGTCGAGCAGATCGCCGACGTCGGCGTCGGCGCGGGCGAGCAGGACGACGTCGGGCGGCTGGCCGGCGAGGCGATCGGCGGTCTCGCGCCAGCCCGGGTCGTTCATGTCGAGCACGACGACGTCTGCCGACGCGAGCGCGGGGTCGGTCGACGACGCGAGCGTGGCCTGAAGGCCGGCCTCGCGCAGCCGCGCGACGACGTTGGGTGAAGCGACGACGCGCACGCTGCCGGCCGCCGGCTCGCGCGGAGCGGCCTCGTAGCGCGCGAGCTCGCCCTCGAGGGCCTGCCAGATGGGGTCGGGCACGAGCTTGCCGCGAGCGAGCAGGGCGGCGGCCTCTCTCGCGACGCGCCTGGCTTCGGCGCGGCTCGCGACGGCGTCGGCGCGGCGAACGAGCGCGGCGCGGATCTTCGCGCGCACGACGGCCAGGTCGTCGAACGGCTTGCGCAGGTAGTCGGAAGCGCCGGCGGCGAGGGCGGCGAGCACCGACTCGGCGCTCGCGTAGCCCGTGATCACCATCGCCTCGATTGCCGGCCGCAGTTTGCGCGCCGAGGCGATGAGCTCGATGCCGCCCATGCCGGGCAGGTTCTTGTCGGTGATGAGCAGATCGAAGCGGCGGTCGCGCAGCACCGAGAGCGCTTGCTCGGCCGACTCGGCGGTCGCGACCGACAGGTCGGTCTCGCGCGCGAGCAGGTGCGTGAAGACGTCGAGCACGAGCGGCTCGTCGTCGACGACCAGCACGCTGGGCATGAGCGGCTCGTCGTCGGCCTCGAACGGAAGGTCCATGCGCCCTCGAGAGTCTAGTCGCCGCCGCGCTCGCGTCACGGAACCCCCAGGTGCGATGAGGTGCGCCCGTCTTCGCGGGCCCCCACGGCGCGCTACGCTCCCGCCAAGCCATGACCCAGGAAGGCTCGAAGACCCTCGTCGTCATCGGCGTCGTGCTCGGCGTGCTCATGGCGCTCGGCTGCCTCGTCGCCGGCGGCCTGTTCTTCTTCACCTACCGCGTGGCCGAGACGAAGGCGGTGACGGTCTCGGTGCCGGCGGTCGCGGCGCCCGAGCCCGTGGTCCGCGTCGTCGTGCCCGCCGACGGCACCGTGTTCATCGACGGCGAGCAGGTGCCCGAGGCCGACCTGCCGAACAAGCTCGCGAAGCTGCACGCCGACCTCGGCGACGCCCGCGTCACCCTCGCGGCCGACGAGAAGCTGCCGTACCAGAAGCTCGTCGCCGTGATGGACGCCGTGAAGATCGCCGGCTTCACGAAGCTGGCGATGCAGGTGCGGGCCCCGCCGGCGCAGTAGTCGACACCGCGCTCAGCGGTTGATGACGAACGCGCACGCCGAGTCGAGCGTGACGCTGACGCCGCCGAGGGCCTCGAGCAGGTGCTCCGAGTGCGCCTTCTCGACCTCGACCTGCTTCGCGATCTGCGCGGGCGGCACGCCCTGGTGCCCGAGCGCGAGCTTCAGCCGCTTGAGCCGCAGGTCGCGCTCGGCCTCGATGGCCTTCTTCGCCTTCGCGAGCCGGCCGTCGAGCTCTTTCTTCGCGGCCGCCGTCGCCGTCGCGATCGCCGGCTCGAGGAACTGCGTCAGGTTCGGGAAGGCCGCGCGAATCTCGTCGCCCTTCAGCGAGCGGCCGTCGGTGTCTTTGAGCGTCTGCAAGAGCGTGGCGTCGACCTTCGGCTTGCCCTCGGCGTTCGACACCACCGCGACGTGAATCAAGAGCCGATCGAGGAAGCGCGACAGCTGCCGCGACGGCACGCGCGCGCCGGGCGACGTGTCTTGCGGCTCGGGCATCACGACGTGGAACAGCGCCTCGATGCCGCGGTGCTTCTGAGGGCCGCGCACCTCGAGGTAGCGCGCGCCGTTGCGGCCGAACGGGCCGTCGCGCAAGAAGCCGAACAGCGCCTCGACGATCGGGTGGCCCGTCGCGAAGTACTCGATCTCTTCGTGGTCGACGGCGGTGTCGCGCCAGAACGTGCCGAGCACCGTGCGCTCTTTCTGAATGTCGATGCCGGGCAGCGCCTCGACGTTCAGCGCGTGCCCGAAGTGGAAGGCGCACTGAAACGCCTCGACCTGCTGGTCGGTGTCGACGCCCAGGCCGACCTTCAGCGCGAGCTCGGTCACCGTCTCTTCGAGCCGCTCGTCGAGGTCGCGCGCGACGCCCCACAGGCCGTCTTCGAGCGACTCGTCGTCTTCGCCCTCGTGATCGATGCGCTCGTGGGCGCGCTTCACCAGCGCCGACACCGCCTCTTCGTCGAAGCTGCGGCGGTCGAGCAGCGGGTCGTACGCGCGCTTCACCTGCTCGCGCGCCGCCGACACCTTGGCCTTCAGCTCTTCGACGTAGCCCTGCCGGTCTTTCGGCTTCGCGAGCGCGAGGTCGGTCAGCTTGCCCTCGACCTCCTCGACCACGGCGTCGAGGCCGCCGACGGTCTCACCGAACACGCCGACGGCGTCGGCCAGCACGCTCAGCACGTCGGCCGACAGGCTGCCCTTCACCTCGAACACGTGAATGTCGACCGGCTTCATCTGGCCGATGCGGTCGAGGCGGCCGATGCGCTGCTCGGCGACCGCGGGGCTCCACGGCAGGTCGTAGTTCACGAGGTGGTGGCTGAACTGGAAGTTGCGGCCCTCGCCGCCGACCTCGGTGCAGATGAGCACCTTCGGCCCCTCGGGGTCGCGGAAGCGGGCGACCTGGCGGTCGCGCTCAACGAGCGGCAGATCGCCGTGGTAGGCGAGCGCCTCGATGTTGCCGTCGCGCAGGCGGCCCTGCAGGCTCTCGAGCGTCTCGCGCGACTCGGTGAAGACGAGGATCTTGGCGCCCTTCTCTTTCGCCCAGATGCTCTCGAGCAGGTTCGAGAACGCCACCATCTTCGCGTCGCGCTCGGGCATCGGCGGCAGCTTCAGGTTCTCGAGCGCGGCCGTGCCCTTCACGGCGCTCCACAGCGCGGCGGTCGACGACTCGAAGCGCCGCAGCACGCCGGCCAGCGGAGCCCCCTTGAGCGTGCTCTTCGACAGCGCGTCGAGCACCTGCGCGCGGATCTTGTCTTCTTCCTTCGAGAGCTTCACCTCGTGCCGGTGCAGCACGCGCTTGCTGAACCCACCGACGATCGCGCGCCGGTTGCGGATCAGCCGATCAGACAGGCTGTACGTCTCTGAGAGGTGCTCGAGCAGGGGCTTCGGGTCGTCGCCGAGCCGCAGCTGATCGTCGCCGCTGAACTGGGCGCTCAGCTTCTTCACGGCCTTCGCCGCGTCCTTGCCTTCGATCAGCGCGCGCACGGCGTTCGACAGCTCTTCCTGCTTCTGCAGGCGCTCCTCGAAGCCCTTCACCGTCGGAGCCGTCTGCGGGTCGACGAGCTTCAAGAGGTTCACGTACTCGGCCGGGTCGAGCTGCATGGGCGTCGCGGTGAGCAGCAGCAGGCCCCAGCAGTTCTTCGAGATGCCCTCGGCGGCGGCGTAGGCCTTCTCGGCCTTCAGGTGGTGCGCCTCATCGAAGACGACGAGATCCCAGAACGCGCCCTCGGCGGCCGCCTCTTCGCGGTACTTCGGGTTGCGCTGCAGCATCTCGAGGCTGGTGACGATGTGATCGAAGCGCGTCCACGGCGAGACGCCGGGCATCTCTTCGAGCGACTTCTCGTACCGCTCGGTGTCCATCAGCGTGAAGAGCTGGTTGAACTTGTGGAACAGCTCGACGAGCCACTGCACCGTGAGGTGGCTCGGCGCCACCACGAGCGTGCGGCGCACCAGCCCCGCGAGGCGCAGCGCCGAGAAGATCATGCCCGCCTCGATCGTCTTGCCGAGGCCGACCTCGTCGGCGAGCACGAAGCGCGGCCGCGGGCTCGTGAGCACCCGCTGCACGACGCCGACCTGGTGCGGCTTCACCATCACGCGCGAGGCGAGCAGCGCGCCGAGCGCGTCGTTGCGCCGCTCGTCGTCGAGCGCCAGCGCCGAGCGCCGCAACAGAAAGCCCTTCGAGTCGCCGACGCGCGCCTCTTTCAGCATCGTCAGCATGTCCGGCCGCGGAGCCTGCGCCCGGATCTCGGACTCGGGCAGCTCGCTCTCGGTGCCGTCGTCCATCTTCAGCACGTAGCGGCGCAGCCCGCGCCCGCCCTCGACCTCTTCGACCACGCGGCCCGTCGCGCCCTTGTGCGTGCGAATCGCCTGACCCCGCTCGAGCGCGGTCGGCACCAGCGAGCCGCCCTTCGTCGAGACCAGAATCGGGCCGCCTTCGCGAGCCGGGAAGATGACCTGCGCCTTCATGCCTTCGTCTTCCAGCGTGGCGAGATGGCCGATGCCCCACTCCGGCTGGGGCACGTAACGGACCTTCTGACCGAGGACGAGCTTGACCATGTGAGGTGTGCCCACCTAGCGCGCGCCGGGCTCCGCCGCCACACTGCTTTGCGTGCTGATGTACCTCGCCCGAGGCCTGATCGGCGACCCACTTTCACGCTGTTCGGCCACGTGGGCCACCCAGCCGGCCGCACGCCCGAGCGCTCAAGGGCCCGCTGCACGGCGGAGCGCCCGGCCCGGTGCTCGACATGCTCGACGCCATCGGCGCGCCCGAGAACGCGCGGCCCTGGCTCGAGGGCGAGCTCGCGGCCGGCCGCCGCATCATGGGCATGGGGCACCGCATCTACCGCGTGCGCGACCCACGCGCGGCCGTCCTCGAGCGCGAGGTCGAGGCGCTCGAGCGCGCCGGCGTGCGCACGCAGCGCCTCGCGCTGGCCCGCGCCGTCGAGCGCGCGGCCGCCGACCTCTTGCGCGAGCGCTACCCGAGCCGGCCGCTGCAGGCCAACGTCGAGTTCTACACGGCGGTGCTGCTCGACGCCGCCGGCATCCCCCGGCACCTGTTCTCTCAGCTCTTCGCCGCGGGCCGGGTCGCCGGCTGGTGCGCGCACTACGCCGAGCAGCGAGACAACGGGCGGCTCATTCGGCCGGCCTCGGAGTACGTCGGCGCGATGCCCGGTTGAGGATCAGCGCGAGGGGATGCGCGGCCGCAGGTGTCGAATCGCGCGCGCCTCGGCCTTCGTGAACTGCGACTTCATGAAGTGCATGCTGTGCAACGGCTGCACGGGCCGGGGCTTGGGGCGGTCGCGCGAGATGAACATGAAGAGGGCCAGCACGACGAACCAGCGCATCGGTGAGGAATTGTCGGAGCTCCTTTCGTGCTTGTTGCCCGCGAGGCGCTGATCCAGAGTCCGCGGGCACTTACACGAGGGAGGAACCATGGCGAAGAAGGCGAAGAAGGCAGCTCCGAAGAAGAAGGCGGCCCCGGCGAAGAAGGCGGCACCGAAGAAGGTGAGCCCGATTCCGGTCGATGCCCCGCAGCTGACGCCGTACTTCTCGGTGAGCGACGCGAAGGGCGCGATCGACTTCTACAAGCAGGTGTTCGGCGCCCGGGAGCGCGGCCAGCCCATGCTCGGCCCCGACGGCAAGATCGCGCACGTCTCGCTCAAGATCGGCAACGCCGTGCTGAACCTCTCGGACATGCGCAGTGACCCGAGCGCTCCGACCGCAGGCAGAAGCTCGGGCGTCATGATCTACGTGAAGGACACGAACGCCGTCTTCCAGAAGGCGATCTCGCTCGGCGCGAAGCAGCTCGTGCCGGTGATGGACATGTTCTGGGGCGACCGCTGGGGCATGTTCGAAGACCCGTTCGGCCAGCTGTGGCAGATCGCCACGCACATCGAAGACGTGAAGCCGGCCGAGATGCAGAAGCGCGCCATGGAGTCGATGAGCCAGCCTCCGCCGGGCGCCGCCGCGGGCACTCCGCCGCCGCCGCCGCCCGACGTGACGACGTCCGAGCACCAGGCGCAGGCGTGAGCTGATCAAAGAGTACAGGGGCGCCGCTTGCGGTCGCGGCGGCGCCTTTGTTACACCTTTGGTCCTGCCACATGACTGAAACCGAATTGAAGACGTCGTTGAAGGAGCTCATCGTCGAGAGCCTTCGTCTGGAAGAAGTGAAGCCCGAGACCATCAAGGACGAGGAGCCTCTCTTCTCTCCGACCGAGGGCCTCGGCCTCGACAGCCTGAGCGCGCTCGAGCTGCTCTCGGCCATCGAGTACAAGTACAACGTTCGCTTCGAGGGCGACGGCAGCGCGAAAGAGCACTTCCGCAGCGTCGCGACCCTCGCCGCGTACCTGCACCCGAGGCTGAAGGCCGCTGGTTCTTTGAACGGCACAGCCGCCGCCTGAAGCACCGTCGAGCCGGAGGGCGCGCGAGCTGCTCGCGCCCCTCCCGGTCGACTCCCGTCACATCAGCTTCTGAATGGCCTTCAGCGTGCCGACGGCGTCGCGCACGAACGGGTTCTGCTCGTCGAGCACGTAGCCGCCGAGCACCGACGTGATGGCCCGCTTGAACGAGTCGGGCTTCTTTCCGTACATGAAGACGTTCTGCAGCGACCCGTCGTACCAGGTCTGCACGAACACGCGGAAGACGCCGACGGCCTTCGCCATCGCGGGCGAGTACTCTTTGTCCCAGTCGAGCTTCTCGCCGCTCAGCTGGCGCGCGCACAGCTTCGCGGCGCGGCTCGCCGACTCGAGCGCGAGCGTCACGCCTGAGCTGAAGATGGGGTCGAGGAACTCCGACGCGTTGCCCGTCACGGCCCAGCCCGGCCCGTGAAAGCGGCTCACCGCCGCCGACCAGCCCTCGAGGCGCGTCGTCTTCATCACGGGCACGGCCTTCGACAGCCGCTTCTGGATGTTCGGGTCGCCCTTGAGCAGCGAGTGGAAGGCCTCGTGGTCGGTCTTGCCGTGCTTCTCGAAGAGCGTGCGCTCGGCGACGACGCCGACCGACGTGCGCCCGTTCGAGAAGGGGATGATCCACGTCCACGCGCCTTCGGGGTGAATGCACACCCAGATGTCGCCCTCGGCGGGGCCGCTAGGCCGCTGATCGCCCTCGAAGTGGCTGAACACCGCCATGCGGGGCCCGAGCTCCGACGGGCTCTCGAGCTTGAGCAGCTTCGGCAGCACGCGCCCGTAGCCCGAGCAGTCGAGCAGGAAGCGGGCCTCGGCGGTGAACTTCGCGCCCGTCTCGAGGTCGGTCACCATCGCCTTCGCGCCGCTGCCGTCGGGCGCGAACTCGACCGCGTCGACGCGCTGCTGGAAGAGCACCTCGACGCCGTGCTTGCGGGCCGCCGTCGAGAGCGCCTGATCGAAGTCGGCGCGCGGCACCTGGAGCGCCGCGGGGCGCTGGCCGGGGAACATCTCGGCGAAGCAGAAGCGCTCGGTCTGGTGGCCACGCAGGAACAGCGCGGCCGGCTTGGGCATGAAGCGCTTCTCGTTCACCGCCTCGAGCAGGCCGGCCTCTTCGAGAATGTCGTTGCAGCGCGGGAGCAGCGACTCGCCGATCTGGAAGCGGGGAAAGGTGCCGGCCTCGAGGCACAGCACCTTGTGACCCTTACGCGCGAGAATCGAACCAGCGACACTGCCGGCAGGGCCGGCTCCAACGACGATGACATCAGCTTTCATGGGGGAACGGTCTACACCAATCCGCGGGGGAGATGCCTATTCCCCCGGCTAGAAGGCGATGCCGATGCCGCCGCGAATCGAGTGGCTGCCCAGCTGTGCGCGCAGGTAGATGTTCTTCGAGACCTGGAAGATCGCGCCCACCGCGAACTCGTAATAGAGGCCGACCGCGCCCACGCCGCCGCTGTTCGGGAAGATCGCGATGCCGAGGTTGAGCGGGGCTGCGTACACCGTGAGGTTCGGCAAGAGGTAGACGGTGTAGCGCGGCGAGACGAGCGGCACGACGTACACCGAGGCGAACGACTGCCAGGGCATCAGGCCGAAGTCGAGGCCGGCCTCGATGTCGAACGAGTCGTTGATCTGCGGCACGAAGCCGTCGTGCACGATGGGGATGTTGAACCGCGCGCTCAGCACGAACGAGTAGTTCGAGAGGAAGCCCATCCAGTACTGGGGGATGCCGAAGCCCGCGAAGAACGACAGCATCATCGGGCGCTTCTTGCCCTTGCTGGCGTCGAGCAGCGCGTCGGTCGAGCGGAAGGTGCCGCTCGTCGGAGCGTCGCCCTCTTTCGACTCGGTCGAGTCGGAGCTCGTCGTGTCGGACGGCGGGGGAGGCGGCGGCGGCGGAGGCGGCGGCGGGTCGTCTTTACCCAGTGCGGTGCCGGCTGCGAGCAGGATGGATGCGACTGCGACGGTGGTCAGGGCTCGGCGCATGCCCGCGTTATACGAGGCGCTCCGCGCGATTCCACCGAAAATCAGTCGCCCGACCGCGGTGGCCAGAAGACGAGCATCGAGGTCCGCGCGCGGTGCTCGGCGTAGCCGGCGCGGCGGCCGAGCAGGTGGCGCTCCATGAGCGGGATGCTCGCGAGCACGAAGAGCGCGACCATCGCCAGGGGGCCGAGCGCCGTCCACCACGGGGCGCCGCCGGCGAGCCCGAAGAGCCACAGCCCGACCCAGAACGTGATCTCGCCGAAGTAGTTCGGGTGCCGCGAGTAGCGCCACAGGCCGACGTTGCAGACCGCGGCGCTCGGCCGCCGGCGAAAGCGCGAGAGCTGCTCGTCGGCGGCCGTCTCGATCGCGATGGCGCCGGCCGTGACGAGAGCGGCGAGCACGTCGAGCGCGCCGAACGGGCGGCCGCCGGTGAACGCGGCGTACGTCGGCAACAGGCCGAGGAACACGACGACTGTGGGGAAGAGGTGCAGCCCGAACGCGCTCGCCCACCAGTAGGCGGCGCCGGTGACCTTGCGAATGTCGGAGTAGCGCCAGTCTTCGTGCTCGAGGCCCTTCCACGAGCGGGCCCAGTTGAGCGTGAGGCGCCAGCTCCAGAGGGTGACGAGCAGCAGCACGGCCACGCACCGGGCGCCGCCGACGCCGGGCCCCAGGTACAGGTAGAGGGCCGCGATCATCGGAGCGACCGACCAGTACGGGTCGTAGACGCTGGTGTTGTCGAAGGCGCGGCTGAAGCCGAAGACGACGAGCGTGCCGACGGCGGTCGCGAGCGCGATCTTGAGCAGCGGGTGGGCCGCCGGCACCGCCGCGGTCGCGGCCACGGCTGCGCCCAGCGCGAGCACGTACGCGCTGATCACGATGCCGAAGGCTCTCCACCGCGGTTGCGCCGTCAAAGCGACGAGGTCAGTCGCATACGTCGAGTGCTTGAGGCAAGGTGAAGCGATGATCTCGCTCGCGATCGCCCTGGTGCTCTGCGGGCCGGCGAAGCCCGGCTTCTGGGAGTGGTTTCAGAAGAACGAGGCGCGGCTGGCCGACACTCCGCCCGAGAAGCTGGTGGGCGCCATGGAGGAGATTCAGGGCGAGCTCGACAAGTACGAGGAAGATCTGACCGTCGAGCTGATGCTCGACAAGACCCCGGCGCTGATCATCTCGGCCGACGGCAACGCGTCGCTGTTCGGCGCGGTGAAGCGGGTGGTGGCGGCGGCCCCGAAGCTGAAGCGCTGGCGGGTGATCGCGTTTCGCCCGAGGCGCCCGTGGATGGGCGACCTCGAGATCGAGGGCGCGAAGTTCTCGGTGGGTGACTTCTCGTTTCGGGAGATCGGGCAGGCCGCGGGGAAGGTCGACATCGAGCTCGCGATCAAGGGCCGCACCAACGCGAACGCCGAGCAGGTCGACAAGGCCGCGTTTCTGGTGCTCGACATCGTGCTCGGCGAGTACGACACCGAGACGAAGATCGGCGTCATCGACTTCACCAGCGTGACGAAGAAGGCGCACCGGCCGATCACCGAGCTCGCCGCGGTCGTCGACAAGCTTCCGAAGCAATAGGGCGGCGAGCGCTGCCAGAGAACACCGGCGACGACCGCACGCTCCACCGCTTGCACGACGGCTGACGAGGGACGGCAGCCTACTCGCCCCGCACGAGCGGAGCTCCCGTGTCGGCGCCGCGGGCCGCGAGCGTTCTGAACAATGAGGCGCGATGCGCCCACGCGGGACAGGACGTCGCGTCCCACGCAGCTGGAGCGCGGTTGCGCGGGACAGGACGTCGCGTCTCACTCCGCCCGAGTGCGGTGACGCGGGACAGGACGTCGCGTCTCGCGCAGCCGGAGTGCGATGACGCGGGACAGGACGTCGCGTCTCACTCCGCCCGAGTGCGGTGACGCGGGACAGGACGTCGCGTCTCGCGCAGCCGGAGTGCGGTGACGCGGGACAGGACGTCGCGTCTCACGCACTGGGCTGCGATCTCGGCGAAAGGGTGGCGACCGCCGGCCGTCGCCCGTCCGCTGTCGATCTGCGGGGAGAGGGCGGTCGTCGCCGGGAGTCTCTGGGTCGGCGCAGCTCAGTACAGCGAGAGCGACGCGCCCGAAGGCGCCGGGGGCCGCACCGCGCCGGGCCTGGCGCGAACGAACGCGACCGACACGGGCCAGTGATCCGAGTTTCCGTCGCGCTCGACGTGGGCGTCGAGCGGCTCGAACGCCTCGCTGTACGCCACGTGATCCAGCTGCGCCGTCAAGGTCGCGCGGCCCACCCGCCAGTGCCAAGTCTTCGCGCGCGGCGTGAACTCGGGCAGGGCGGTGCGCAGCCCCAGCGCCTCGAGCCGCTGCAGCGCCGGCCCGCTCGTGCCCTCGTTGAAGTCGCCGGCCACCAGCGTCGGCATCCCGGGCTCGAGCGCCTCGAGAAACGCGTCGAGCTCGGCGCGGCGCACGCCCCCGGTGCTCAGGTACCCCTTCACCCAGCTGCCGTCTTCGCTCACCGGCGGGTGCAGGTGCACGCACAGCGCCTGCACGGGCCCGAGCGGCGTCGACGTCACCACCCGCAGCGCCGGAAACCAACCCGCGGGGTTGTCGAGCTTCGTCGCCGTCAGCCGCTGCTTGCTGAGCACCGCCATGCCGCCCGCCGCCTCGCCGTCGAGCCACACGCGGCCGGGGTAGCGCCCGCCCAGCTTCGCCTCGATCGCCCGCCGCCACTCGGCGTTCGTCTCTTGCAGGAAGACGAGATCGGCGTCGCGGTCGAGAATCGCCGCGATCGTCTCGTCGTCGCCCGCGATGCCGAAGTTCAGGTTGTACGTGAGCACGTCGAGCACGGGCTCCTGCTCGGCCGCGGCGCGCGGAGTGCGCGTCGCGTGGGCACAGCCGACGGCCAACAACAGCACCAGCTCGAGCGGTCGACGCATGACGCGAGAGAACGCGCGTCAGGGCCCCGTCGTTCCCTGCGCGAAGCCCCACTGCGTGAACATGCCCAACAGGTCGTTCGAGAAGCGCGACTTGAGCCGCCCGTTGATCTGCTCGAGCGCCTGCGCCGCCGACAGCCCCGACCCCGCCGTCAGCTGGTCGAACGTCTTCGCCAGCGCGTGAATCGACGCCAACAGGCCCGGGCCGCGCCCCGACGCTTCCCCGGCCAGGCCCGCCTCGACGGCTCCGACCGCCGCCGCCGTGCCGAGCCGGTTCAGCCGGTTCGTCAGCACCAGCCCCGCCGCGTGGAAGCGCTGGTCTTCGCCCGTCGGCTCGCCGACCGCCGGCCGACGCTCGGCAGGGGCCGCTCCCTCGGCGAGGCCGAGCAGCAGCGCGAGCTCGCAGGCCTCGCGAATCGCCGACCGCGGCAGGCCCAGGTCGTGCGCGAACGCCATGCTCAGCGCCGCGGTGTTGACCGCGTGAACCAGCGTGCCGGTGTCCGACACCGTCCACCGGGCCACCCCGAGGAACTGCGTCTTGCCCTCGGCCATGATGCGCACCCACTCCTCGAGGGCCGCGTCCGAGCTCTGCAGCGTCAACGGCGTGCCGCGCCGCAGGCTCTCGCGCTGCGCGTGCAGCCACCGCACGAGCGACGCGAAGATCTCTTTCGCCCGCGCCGTCGGGTCGCTCGCCGCCGGGGCGTCGCTCAGCGGCACCAGCGGCTGGCCCGCCCACGTCAGCGCCTTCACGTGCGGCAGCCGCTCGTGGCGCCCATCGGGGTCGAAGGCTCTCAGCAAGAACGAGCGGTACTCGGTCAGCGGCAGCATCGCCTCGACCAGAAAGCCCTTCAGGTCGCGCGCCTGCAGCGCCGACGTCACCGCGGGCGCCACCACCTCGTGAAACGGCGCGAAGCTCACCGGGGCGCCGTTCAAGGTCGGCACCGGGTCGGCCTGGAAGTTCACGCGGCCGTCTTGCGACACCAGCTGCCGCAGCCCGTCGCGCAGGTGCTCGATCGCAGGGTCGAGCAGGCCCGAGCCCGCCTCGACCGTCGTCGAAGCGCGCGCGAGCAGCACGAGGTCGAGCACCACGCGCGCGATGACGTGCACGCGCCGCTCGCCGACCGCCTTGTGCTCGAAGGCCCGCTGCTCGCCCGAGATGATCCGCGTGCCCGCGAGCGCCGACCGCGCCGCCGTCAGCACCTCGTCGCCCTGGCCCGCGTCGCTCACCGTGCGCTCGAGCAGCGTGCGCGCCGTCTCGCTGCGCGCCCGCGCGAGCCCCTCGATGACCGTCAGCTTCGCGTCGATCACCTTCTTCTTCGCCAGCATCGACGGCTTCGCGAGCAGCACCGCGTCGAGCTCGGCCAGCGCCGCCTCTCGGCCCGCCTCGAGCAGCGCCGCCCACACGCGCGAGCGCTCGGCCGGAGGCCGGCTCTCGAACCCCGGGTCGTGGAGCAGCCGCTGCAGCAGCGCGAAGCCCTTCGCGCCGCCGAGCTCGCCGATGAGCTCGAGCGCGCGCTTGCGCACCTCGTCGGTCTTGTCGCCGAGCGCGCCCTCGAGCAGCGACAGCGAATCGACGCCGCGCGCCTTCGCGCGACCGGTCAGCACCTCGCACAAGAGCGGCACCTCGCGCCGCCCGATGAGCGTCTGAAACACCCGCGTGCGCTCGCTCACGCCGCTCTTCTCGAGCGCGAAGCACAGCGCCGCCACGTTGCGCAGCTTCGGCGCCCCTTCGAGCCGCGAGCACACGAGCGCGGGGTCGGCCGGCAGCGCGTACGCGAGGGCCTCGGCGAACAGATCCTGCACGGGGCCCGGGTCGCTCGCCTCGAGCGCGTCGATCAACATCTGCCCCGAGCCGGGGCCCAGGCGACCGAGCCAGGCGCGCAGCCCCGACGTGTCGGCGGGCAGCCCCGAGCGCAGCCGCTCGACGAGCCACGCCATGCGCAGCGGGCTGTGCAGCTCGGCCGCGACGAGGTTCGCGAACCGGCGCTCGCGGCCCGGGCGCGCCTCGGCGCGATCGACGATGCGAGCGATCGCGGTGTGGTCGTCGGCCAGCGCAGCGGCGTCGAGCACGCCGGCGAGCGCCTCGGTCACCGACCAGGGAATCGTGCGCGAGTAGTCGGCGAGCCGGCCGATCACCGCCGGCAGCTTGCGCAGCAGGTGCGTCGACCGGTCGGTTCTCAGCCCCTCGCGCAGCGCTTGCCGAATCGGCTCGGCCCCCAGGCTCGACGACACCCACCGCCGCACCTGCGGAGCCGCAGCGGCCCCCTCGGCCGCCGCAGCCGTCACCGCCGGGAACGTCGGCATGCTCGGCCGTGACGGCAGCTCGGCCGCGATCGCCGGCGGCGGCGCGGTCGCGGGTGGCGGCACCGGCGCCGGAGCAGCAGGCGGCGGCGCCTCGCTCGGGGCCCCGGCGGCGATCGGCACCGGCAGCGGCACCTCGACGTGGGGCTGCGTCTTCGCCTGCACCCCGCGCAGCCCGATGGGCACGTCGGCCGCCGGCATGCGCGGGTTCGAGCGCGCCGCCTCGGTCATCAGCTGATCGATCACACCGGCGTCGTGCGGCCGCGAGGGGTTCGTGGGCTCACCGCTGCGCTCGCCCGACGGTGAGCGCGAGCCCGCCTCGTTCTCTGACGGCTCGCCGCTGCCGGGCGAGCTCGCCGGCTGCGCTTGAGAAGAGGCTCCGCGGGGCGCGATGCCGTCGGGGTTCGCCGCCTGGTACGCCTGCACCAGCTGGCCGATCTGGGTCGCGGTGACGGCCGTGCCCTCGTGCGCGATGTACGCCTCGAGCGCGTCGCGCATCTCGAGGCACGACTGAAAGCGCTTCGCGGGCTCTTTCGCCATCGCCTTCGCGACGATGTCGAGCAGGTTGTCGGGCAGGTCGAGCCGGTGCTTCAGCAGCGGCGTCGGCTCTTCGGTGAGAATCGCGTTGATCAGCTGAACGTCGGTCGCCTGGCCGTACGGGCGCTTGCCGCTCAGCGTCTGGTAGAGCACGACGCCCAGCGCGTAGATGTCGACGCGGTGATCGATGCCCTTGCCCTTGATCTGCTCGGGCGGCATGTACGCGATCTTCCCCTTGAGCGAGCCCACCTTCGAACGGTGATCTTCGGTCGAGGCCTTCGCGACGCCGAAGTCGAGCATCTTCACGCCGCCGATGCGCGACAGCATGATGTTCTCGGGGCTCACGTCGCGGTGCACGAGCCGCATCACGTCGCCGCCGCCGGGCGGCACGAACTCGTGCGCGTAAGCGAGGCCCTCGCACGCGTTCGCGATGATGCGCGCCGTCACGGTCGGCGCGATGCCGTGGCCCGAGCGAATCGCCCAGCGCAGCACCTGCCGCAGGTTCGCGCCGTCGACGTACTCCATCGTGAGAAAGTACGAGCCGTCGGCCTCGCCGAAGTCGAACACGTGCACGATGTTCGGGTGATCGAGCTGCGCCGCCAGCCGCGCCTCGGACAGGAACATCTTGACGTAGACCTCGTTGTCCGAGAGCTGCGGCAAGATCTGCTTCAGCACGACGAGCTTCTCGAAGCCGCCCGGGCCCGCAACCTTCGCGAGGTACACCTCGGCCATGCCGCCGGTGGCGAGCTTTCGCACGACGCTGTAGCGACCGATGGAAGTCAGATGAGGGGCGCCCGGTTTACCTACGAACCGCCCTCAGCTCCAAGCGAACATAGTCGAGCGTGTAGCCCGGCGATGACAGTTCGGTGACGGAGTCGAGAAACGCGTCGGCCCCCGCTCCGAGCGCGGCCGTCACCGTGCGCAGCGTCACGTGCGCGATGAACGTTCGAAAGCTCTGCGCGTCGGGAAACGGCGTCGGCGCGTCTTTGAGCCACGCCCTCGCCTCGGCGAAGCCCGCGCGCTGCAGGGCCTCGAGCGACGCCTCGGCCGTCGCGAAGTGCGTCGGGTACTCAAACTCGGTGAGGCCGAGCACGCGCATCGCGAGCGCGAGGTGCTTCGACAGGTTCCCCGCTCCGCCGCACTGCGCGTGCAGCCGGCCGCCGGGCTTCAGCGCCCGGTGAACGCCGCGGAACAGCGCGTCGTGGTCTTTCACCCAGTGAAACGTCGCCGTGCTGAACACCACGTCGGCCTGCGCGTCGAGCTCGAGCGCCCCGAGGTCTGCCTGTACGAACGACACGCGCCCTTCGAACGGCTTCAGCGTCTCGCGCGCCTTCGCGAGCATCGCGGGGTCGGCGTCGAGCGCGATGACGTGCCCGCGCGGCAGCCGCTTCAAGAGCTCGGCGGTCAGCCGCCCGGTGCCGCAGCCCGCGTCGACGACGGTCTCCGAGCCCTCGAGCAAAAGCTCGCCAAGCACCTGCAGGCCCCAGCGGAACTGCGGCTCGGACACCTGGTGGTAGACGCTCGCGTTCCACCCCGGGTCGCTCATGGGTGCGGGGCCCTCTCGGAGGTCGGCACCGCCAGCAGGTGAAGCGGCCCGCCGCGCTCGACGCCGACGAGCGCGAAGGGGTTGATCGCGATCAAGGCCATGGCGCTTCACTACATGGTAAGGGGCGGCCCGCGCCATGCCCCACACCTGGAAGTTCTTTCGAGCCGGCGGTTTCGATCAGGTCCAGCTCGACAGCGGAGCCGATCTCGTCAACCTCGCCGAGCTGGACCAGAAGCTCTGGGTCGCCCTCGGGTGCCCCGTGAAGGGCGTCGAGCTCGACGTCCGCACCCTCGAGCTGCTCGACACCGAGAAGGACGGCCGCATTCGCGCCCCCGAGCTCATCGCCGCCTGCAAGTGGGCCGGCAGCGTGCTCAAGAACCCCGACGATCTGCTGAAGGGCTCGGCCGAGCTCCCCCTCGCCGCAATCTCAGACGCGCACGAAGAGGGCCGCGCCCTGATGGCCGCCGCCCGCGCGATGCTCGAGGCCGTCGGCAAGCCGCAGCTGCACGCGCTCTCGGTCGCCGACGCCACCCAGGGTCGCCTCGAGTACGGCAAGCGGGTGCTCAACGGCGACGGCATCGTGCCGCCCGCCAACGCCGGCGACCCCAAGCTCGTGAAGGCCGGCGAAGACGTCGTCGCCTGCGTCGGGTCGATCGACGACAAGAGCGGCAAGCCCGGCTACGACTCCGAGCGGCTCAAGAAGTTCTTCGCCGCCGTCGACGCGCACGTCGCGTGGCTCGCCGCGGGCGACGCCGACCCCGCCATCATGCCCCTGAAGGCGGCCACCGGCCCCGCGTTCGCCGCCGTGCAGGCCGTGCGTGCGAAGGTCGACGACTTCTTCGCGCGCTGCCGGCTCGCTGCGTTCGACGACCGCGCGCTGCAGGCGCTCAACCGAGAAGAGAAAGAGTACCTCGCCCTCGTCGCGAAGGACCTGTCGATCACCGCGACCGAGGTTCAGGGCTTCCCGCTCGCGCGCATCGCCGCCGGCCGCGCGCTGCCGCTCGAGGGCGCGGTCAACCCCGCGTGGGCCGCGGCCATGCGCGAGCTCTCGGCGAAGGCCATCGAGCCGCTGCTCGGCCCCAAGCAGGAGCTCACCGAGACCGACTGGGCCGCCGTGCGCGAGAAGCTCGCTGCCCACGAGAAGTGGGTCGCCGCCAAGGCCGGCGCCGAGGTCGAGAAGCTGGGCCCGGCCCGCGTGCGTGAGCTCGCCGAGCCCTCGGTGCGCGCCGCGCTCATCGGCCTCGTCGCGAAGGACACCGACGAGGCGCCGGTGCAGAAGAGCGTCGAGGCCGTCGAGCGCCTCGTGCGCTACCACCGCGATCTCATCGGCCTGGTGAACAACTTCGTCTCGTTTCGCGACTTCTACTCGCGGCGCAAGGCGGCCATCTTCCAGGTCGGCACGCTGTACCTCGATCAGCGCAGCTGCGAGCTGTGCATCGAGGTGCACGACGTCGCCAAGCACGCCGCGATGGCGTCGCTCTCTCGCGCGTACATCGCGTACTGCGAGCTCTCGCGCCCCGCGACCGGCGAGAAGAAGACCATCGCCGCCGTGTTCTCGGCGGGCGACTCGGATCAGCTGATGGTCGGCAAGAACGGCCTCTTCTACGATCGCCAGGGCCGCGACTGGGACGCCACGATCATTCGCATCGTCGACAACCCCATCAGCGTGCGGCAGGCCTTCTGGTCGCCGTACAAGAAGGCCGTCGCGTTCATCGAAGAGCAGGTGAACAAGCGGGCCGCCTCGGCCGACGCCGAGGCCGGAGCCAAGCTCACCGCCCACGCCTCGGACCTCGAGAAGTCGGCGCTCGGCGACGCGCCGGCTCCGCAGAAGAAGATCGACATCGGCACGGTCGCCGCGCTCGGCGTCGCCGTCGGAGGCATCGCCGCCGCGTTCGGTGCCCTGCTCGAGGCGTTCTTCGGCCTCGGCTTGTGGATGCCCGCGGGCCTCGTCGGGCTCGTGCTGCTGATCAGCGGCCCCTCGATGGCCATCGCCGCGCTGAAGCTCCGGCAGCGCGCGCTCGGCCCGCTGCTCGACGCGAACGGCTGGGCGCTGAACGCTCCGGCGAAGCTGAACATCCCCTTCGGGGGGTCGCTCACGAAGCGCGCCGTGCTGCCACCGGGCAGCCAGCGCAGCCTGTCTGACCCCTACGCCGTGAAGACCCAGCCCTGGGGCTGGTACATCTTCATCGCGATCTGCGCCTCGGTCGCGCTCGCGTGGTGGCTGGGCCGGCTCGATCGCATGCTGCCGACGGGGCTGCGCCGCGCCCCCGTGGTGGTGTCGGTCGACGGCGGCACGCCTGCGCCGTAACCGTCAGCCCGCGTGCACCCCTGCGGTGGGGCAGCTGACGCCGGTGCCGCCGAGCCCGCAGTAGCCGTGCGGGTTCTTCGAGAGGTACTGCTGGTGGTACTCCTCGGCGAAGTAGAGCTCGGGCGCGTCGGCGATCTCGGTCGTGATGGGGTCGAAGCCCTGGCTGAGCAACAGCTCGCCGTACGCGCGCTTCGAGGCCTCGGCCGCGCCGCGCTGGGCCGCGTCGTACGCGTAGATGGCCGAGCGGTACTGCGTACCGACGTCGTTGCCCTGCCGCATGCCCTGCGTGGGGTCGTGGTTCTCCCAGAAGGTCTTGAGCAGCGTGAGGTACGTGAGCTTCTGCGCGTCGTAGACGATGCGCACGACCTCGGCGTGGCCAGTGCCGCCCGAGCAGACCTCTTTGTACGTCGGGTTCGCGGTGAAGCCGCCCGCGTAGCCCACGGCGGTCGAGACGACGCCGGGCAGCACCCAGAACTTCTTCTCGGCCCCCCAGAAGCACCCCATGGCGAACATCGCGCGGGCCAGGCCGTCGAACGCGGCGTCGAGCGGAGCGTTCAGCGCGTGATGCCTCGCCGGCACCGGCATTCGCTCCGTGCGGCCGGGGAGCGCCGCGGCGGCCTCGGGGAGCTTCAGCTTGCTGAAGAGCATGGCGGGCCGGAAGTTACCCCGCCGCCCGCTCGAGTTGAATTGCGGCGCGGCGCGCGCGCAGGTGTTGCGCGTCGGCGGCGAGCGGAGTCGAGAACTTCCGGTGTGGCCGAGGGCCGACGCGGGTGCTATCGGACCTGACCATGAAGGTCCTGCTGCTCGAGAACGTTCACCCGGTCGGTCAAGCGCTGCTCGAGGCCGAAGGCTTCACGGTCGAGCGCGTCGACTCGGCGCTCAAAGAAGACGAGCTCGTCGCGCGCATCGGCCGCTTCGACCTGCTCGGCATTCGCAGCAAGACGAAGGTCAGCCCGCGCGTGCTCGAGGCGGCGAAGAACCTGCTCGGCATCGGGGCCTTCTGCATTGGCACGAACCAGATCTCGCTCGACGCGGCGCTGAAGCGCGGCGTGTGCTGCTTCAACGCGCCGTTCTCGAACACCCGCAGCGTCGCCGAGCTCGTGCTCGCCGAGATCGTGATGCTGTCGCGCCAGCTCGGCGACCGGTCGCGAGAGGTTCACGCCGGCGCGTGGAAGAAGGTGGCCGCCGGCAGCCGCGAGGTGCGCGGCAAGACGCTCGGCATCGTGGGCTACGGGCACATCGGCACGCAGGTCGGCCTGCTCGCCGAGTTCTTCGGCATGCGCGTCGTGTACTTCGACGTCGCGTCGAAGCTGCCGCTGGGCAACGTGAAGAGCGAAGCGACGCTCGACAAGGTGCTCGAGCAGTCGGACTTCGTCACGCTGCACGTGCCCGAGACGCCCCAGACGCAGGGCATGATCGGCGCGAAGCAGCTCGCGCTCATGAAGAACGGCGCGTGCCTGCTGAACCTGAGTCGCGGCACGGTCGTCGACCTCGACGCGCTGGCCCAGGCGCTCAAGACGAAGCACCTCGCGGGCGCGGCGGTCGACGTGTACCCCGACGAGCCCGAGGGCAACGTCGATGGCGGCTTCAAGTCGCCGCTGCAGGGCCTGCCGAACGTCGTGCTGACGCCGCACATCGGCGGCTCGACGCTCGAGGCGCAAGAGGCCATCGGCCGCGAGGTCGCCTCGACGCTGGTGCGCTTCGTGAAGACGGGGGCGAGCGCGGGCAGCGTGAACTTCCCGCACGTCGAGCTGGCGCCGACGCCCGGCACCTCGCGCGTGGTGCACGTGCACCAGAACGTGCCCGGCGTGCTCCGCGACGTGAACCGCATCGTGTCGGATCACAACGCCAACATTCACGCACAGCTGCTCTCGACGAACGCCGACATCGGCTACCTGATCATGGATCTCGATCAGCCGGTGGCGGCCTCCGTGTGCGACGCGATGAAGAAGCTCACGACGACCCTGTCGGCGCGCTCGCTCTAGTACGTACCAGCGCGCGTTCGGCATCGACGGCGGCAAGCGGGGCGGCCGACGGAGCCGTCGCGCCGAGGGTCACGGACCTGCGCGAAGTCGAGCCGGGGGGGGCCGGCGCATCGTGACGCAGTGCCTGGGCACGTTTCGCGCCGTTCAGCCCACCGCGTCACGGCACTGTCGCGCGCGCGACGGTGCCCGCGGTGACTTCGAGCGGCACGGGCGGCCGGCCGGGAACCCGCAAGGTGATGGCGCCGAGCGGCAGGTTCGTGAGCCGGCACTCGACGAGCGTCGTGTTCCAGCTCGCGTCAGCGTCGAGCACCTCGCCGTCGACCTCGATCGCCACCGGCGGGCGCTCGGGCAGCGGCTGCTGAAACAGCACCACCGCCTTGCCGCTCAGCGGAATCGCGCGCGCCTCGACGTGCGCTTCGACGCCGGGCTCGACCGTCGTGCTCATCGGCGGCAGGTGGAGCTTGCCGCGCCCCGTCTGTGCGAACGTCAGCGTGACGGGCCCGGGCCGAACGTCTTCGAGCACGAACTCGTCGCGAGCGTCGACCTCGACGGCCCGGCCCCCGCCACGCACGATGATGGGGATCTCGACGCGGCCGCGCGGCCAGAGAATTCGCCCGCGCAGCGTCTCGCCCTTCGGGGGCGCGGGCGCGCGCTTCAGGGTGAGCTCGACCTCGGTGGAGCCCTCCGGAAACGTCGTCGTCAGCGTCTCGTAGCCCTCGTGCTTGACCGCGATCCGGACCTCCTCCTTCGGCAGCTCGAACAGGCGGAAGCGGCCCTCGATGCCTGCCCGGCGCGTACGGCCCGCGGGCAGCACCGTCAGCGAGGCGAACGGCACCGGCGCGCCGAGCCCGTCTCTCACGACGCCGGTCACGCTGCGGCCTTCTCGAAGCACGATCGTGCCGAGGTCGAGGTCGGGCCCGTCGACCGGCACCTCGGGCAACGGGAAGGTCGCCTTGCCTGCAGCGCCGACCCACCGCGGCGCCGTGCGGCTGTCGAGCTCGAGCCGGCCGTCGGGCGGCGGGTGATACGCCCAGGGCCGCGGCCCGACCTCGAGGGTCTTGAACGGCGCTCCCTCTTCATCGAGCACGCGGCCCTTGATCAGCGCGACGTTCCCGATGGTGAAGTCGACCTCGACGGCGACGTCGTTCACGGTGACCCACGTCCCGCCGTCGGCCTTCCAGAAGTCGACTGCGCGCGCGACGCGGCAGCTCGCACCGACCGGCACGGCTGGCATCGTGTAGCGGCCGGTCGCGTCGGTCTGCGCGAACGGCTCGACCTTCCCGCACACCGCCCTCACCGCCTCGCCGCGGAGCGGCCGCCCGCCGGCCGCGCGCACGACGCCGCGGATCGTGCCCAGACGCGGCTGTGCGAGCTCGACGCGCGCTGCCATGCCGCCATCGAGCTCGACGAGCGCGCTCACGATGCCTGCGGGTCGCACCGCGGCGATCAGCTCCCACGTGCCGCCGTGCAGCTCGCCGAACGTGAACGAGCCGCGCGAATCGGTGCGGGTGTGCTTCGCCGACGCCACGAACGACCCGATCGCTCGCGCCGAGACCGGCGCGTTCGCGACGCGGCCGCCGCGCTCGTCGGTGACCGTGCCGTCGATGCGGCCATCGCCGGGCGGCTCGGGCTCGGCCGTCGCTTCGAGCGGGGCCTCGTCGCCCCAGTCGGGCGCCTCGACGTTCTGAGCCGCCGCCGGCCCGGTCGGCGCGGCCGCCGGCGCCGCCCCAGTTCGCACGTCGCTCGGCCACAGCAGCAGCAGCGCTGCGAACGTCAGCGCCGCCAGCGCGGCCGGCATCACGTACCGCCTCATCCGTTGCTGATCTTCTTCCGAAGCACGCTCAGCGTCACGGCCTGCCCGGCCCGGCGCAGCTGCAGCTCGACCGAGCTGCCGACCGGGCCCCGAATCGCGCGAATGGCCGGCTCGAAGCCGAGCTCGGCCACGCGGCGCCCGTCGACGTGAGTGACCTCGTCGCCCGGCGTCAGCCCTGCCGCCGCCGCGCCGCCGCCCGCCATCACCGTGCCGACCACGAGCGCGTCGCCGCGCCCGCGCAGCACCACCCCGATGCCCGCGAGCTCGGTCTTCGGGCCGGCGTCGGGCGCGACCGTCGACAGCTCGACGTCGATGGGCGCGCGCGGCTCGGCGACCGTCACGACCTTCGTGTTGTGGCCGCTCGCCGACGCCTGCAGCGAGAAGCCGGCGGGCGGCACGCCGTCGAGCGTGAACGCGCCGTCGGCGGCCGTGAGGGCGACCGCGTCGTCGCGGCTCTCGATCGCCACCCGCGCGCCGGCGATCGGCTGCCCGGTGCCCTCAGCGCGCACCGTGCCCGAGGCGCGCACGCCGCGCGCGAGCGTCACGTCTCGCTCGGTGTCGTGCCCGGCCTCGAGGCTCACGCGCTCGGTCGCGACGGCGAAGCCGACCGCGCGCACCTCGAGCTCGTACTCGCCCGGAGCGACGCCCTCGATCGCGTACCGCCCGCCCGGGTCGATGAAGTGGGCCTCGACGATCGACAGCCGCTCGAGCGGCGCCTTTCGCCACTGCAGGGTCAGCTGAAATGCCGGCACGCTCGCGCCGGCCTCGTCGCTCACGCGGCCGAAGAGCTTCGGGCCTGCGCCGAGCTCGAGCACGAGCTCCTTTGCGGGCACGCTCACGTCGAAGCGGTGCGCGGGCGCGGCGCCGAGCAGGTGCGCCGAGACGTCGTACAGGCCCGGCGCGAGGTCGGTCAGCTCGAAGCGCCCGTCGTCGCCGGTCAGCGCGCGGTAGCCCTCGGCGCTGCCGTTCACCGCGGGGAAGACGCTGAGCGCCGACGCCACGCGCACCCGCGCTCCGGCGGCGGGCTGGCCGGCGAGCAGCACGCGGCCCGACAGCGTGGCGCGGCTGCCGGCGTCTTGCGGCCACGGCTCGAGCGTGACGCCGACCGACGTCGCTGAGGGCTCGACGGTCGCGGTGCCGCTGCCTCCTTCCGGGTGAAACGCCTCGAGCGTCGAGTACGGCGCCGCCTGCAGCCGCACCTCGCCGCGCGCGTCGGTGGTGAAGCGCTCGCGCATCGGGAACAGCGCGAGCTCGTCGTCGCGCGGCACCAGCACGCGCACCGTCGCCCCCACGGCGGGCCGGCCCTTCGCGTCGACGACGCGCACGTCGAGGTGCGGCGCGGGCTCGAGCTCGACGGTCACGCCGCGCACGCGCTCGCCTGGGGCGAACGTCACGCTCACCGGGCTCTTGCCCCACTCGGGGCCGAACGGCAGGAAGCCGTCGGCCGTCGCCGACGCCAGCTGGTACGCGCCCGGCTCGGGCGGGCGGAACGTGAAGCGGCCGTCGACTCCGCTGCGGGCCGAGTGCGCGCCGCGGGCGCTCGACCACGTGAGCTCGGCGCCCTCGATGCCCTGGCGCGTGCGCGCCGAGATGACGCGGCCGTCGAGCTCGCCAGTGCCCGCCTGCGGAGCGCTCTCGTGCACGGGGGCCTGTGGCTGCGGCGTCTCTTGCGGTGCCGGAGCGCTCGCGCGGGCCGCCGCTTGCGGTTCGGGAGCCGGCGCCGCGGGCTCCTGCAGCTGCTCGGGGTGTCTGACGAGCAGCACGATGAACGCCGCGATGGCGAGCAGCGCGACGAGCAGCGGCGGCACGAGGCGGCTCTTCACGGCACGAGACGCTCGAG
The DNA here is from genome assembly GCA_044223505.1 of Myxococcaceae bacterium. Classification (GTDB taxonomy): domain Bacteria; phylum Myxococcota; class Myxococcia; order Myxococcales; family Myxococcaceae; genus Xiheicaenimonas. The sequence continues at coordinate 146,660 of JBGALX010000019.1, read as the reverse complement.
CGCAGCGGCCAGCTCGGCGCTGCCAGGGTCGGAGCTGCGCTGCAGGTGCGCGAGGTACGGGCGCAGGCTCACGTCGCCTTCGCGCGCGATCTTCGCGATGGCCTCGGCGATGTCGGCGACGGGTGGCTCGGCGCCGAGCTTTCGCTTGAGGCCGGCGTACGCCACGTTCGCGACGTGGTACCCGAAGTGCGCTTCGAACGCGGCCTCGTCGGTGACCTTTGCGCCAGGCGCGAGCAGCTGCTCGGCGGTCGGGCGCCCGGGCGCGTCGGGGTTGAACTGCACGGTGAGGTGCCAGCCCATCGCCTGGTTCGCGTAGCGAAACGCGTGGAACAGCGCGGCCGACTCGACGGTGAGATCTTTGTCGGGCAACCCCATCGTGACCGCCACGTTCCACGCGAACGTGTACGGCTCGGCGGGCCCCAGCGTGTAGCCGTGCGCGTGGCCGGTCACGGTGCCGGGCTTGGGGCGCGGCGGTGGGTGAACGCCCGTCGCCGCCGCGGCGACCGCCTCGCGCTCGCGGCGCGCCGCTTCGATCACCGAGGCCGGCGGCAGCGGAGCCGGCCCCTCGACCACGGCGTCCCACAGCGGCTTCTGCAGCGACTCGCCAGTCTTCGCGAGCTGGCTCTCGATGTGCGCGACGAGCGCCTTCTGCCAGTCTTCGGGCACGTCGATGAGGCCGGGCTTCGTCGCGCGGGTCGCCGTGAGCGCGCCCATCAGCAGCAGCGCACGGGTGAGCTGAATGTAGCGGGGCGGAATCGGGTCGCGCTCGCCCGTCATGTTCACGACGAAGCCGTTCGACGCGAGGAGCAGCTCCTTGCCCGAGTCGAGCCGCAGCAGGGTGTCGCTGTGCGCTTCGGCGGCCGGGTGCCCGAGCGAGATCGGCTGGCCCTGGAAGACGCCCCACGCCTCGCCGTGTCGATCTCGCGTCGTGCCGCCCTTGTCGTATTGGAGCAGATCCTGCGGGCCGAGCTCGTCGTCGGCCGAGGCCGCGTTCACCAGCACCGCGCCGTTGGGCAGCCAGTCCCAGTCCTCCGGCTGCAGCGTGCGCGAGCCGACACAGCTCACCGTCACGCCCCCGTGCATCAACGCCTCGGCCTTGTTCGAGTGCCCGACGATGCCCGGCGGCAGGCCTTGGAGCCGCGTCGGGTCGCGGTCGTAGACGTGCACCTCGACCCCTCGCGCCAAGAGCGCCGCCGCGACCGCCTTGCCGACCGCGCCGTAGCCGATGACCGTGGCCTCCTTCGGCTTCGGTACACCGGCGCGCTCGAGGCGGTCGAGCTTGCGCGTCACCTCGGCGACGACCGAGGCGCCGATCATGGGCGACTCCTGCTCGAGCTTCGCCCACGACTCGGCGACGTTGACGACCGCGCACTTGAGCTCGCCCTTGTCGGCGAGCTCGTGCGCGATGCGCGCGCCGCGGCGGGTCTGCTCGACGCACGCGAAGAAGGGGGCCCACTCGGGGAACTCTTCGTGCAGCGTGCGAATGGCCTCGGCGCCGTCGTCGATGAGCAGCACCATCGGCTTCACGGGCACGTCCCACTCGTGCTGCACCTTGTCGCCGGTGTACAGCGTGCGCGCGGGCTGCGGCAGCGTGCTGATGATGCGCTGGAGCTGATCTCTGATGCTCGACTGCATCGCCGCGCTGAAGTCGCGGCCGCCGGTGTCGCGGCTGACGCCGTCGACGGTCATGCCCTTCGCCTCGAGCTCGGCGGCGACGCGCCAGTTCGTCGAGTAGTTCTTGCCGATGAGGCGGCAGTCTTCGGGCTTCACGCCGAGCACGGTGAGGGTGTCGAACAGCCGGGCGCTCGTCGCGAAGAGGTGCTGCAGCCCGAAGAAGCGGAACCCCTCGAGCTCGCCGGGCTGTGCGAAGCGCTTCACGGTGAAGTCGAGCGCCTCGAGGCGCGGCGCGACGCTGTCGCAGCTGCTGACGAGCTGGTCGCGGTCGTAGGGCGCGATCGAGTCCCACGTGAGGCGATCGGCGATGGGCTTCGTCGAGGCCCCGGCGGGAATCGCGTCGAGCTTCTTCAGCCACGCGCCGAAGTCATGGCCGTATTCCTTCTCGACCGCCTTGAGATCGAGCTCGCCCGTCTTCGAGGTGAACGGCATGAGCACGTTCGCCAGTGCGCCGGGCATCGCCCCCCGCGCGTCGCTCGCGCGAATGAACATCTCTTGAAACGAGAGCACGAGCGCCCGGCCGAGCTTGTCGTGCGGAGGGCTCTTCAGCGGCTCGTACGGCTCGAGGAACCCCTCGCCGTCGAGGTGCTTCGCCACCCGTGCGAAGAGCTGATCGCCGAGCTTCGTGCCGTCGAGGGTGACGAGCCGCTCGACGAGCTCCGAGGGGCGCAGCGGCCGCGCGTCGGTGCGCGGCTTCGGTGCGGCGACGGGGGCGAGGGTCTTGATCGGCGGCACGGGCGGTTCGGGTCGAGCTTATGCGCGGGGCAGCGAGCAAAGCAGCTCGAGGCTGCCAGCCCAGTCGCGCCAGGGGCACACGACGCGCTCGCCGCCCGGCAGCTCGAGCGTCACCTCGTAGACCTCGTCGAACGCGGCGAAGCGGAACAGGCGCGGAGCCCCCGAGCGCGCCGCGCCGACGATCAGGTCGCCGCCGTCGCACCGCTCCTTGAGGGCGTCCATCTGCGGTTCGATCGGCAGCGGGAAGCGCCACGGCGCCTTGCCCGTGAGGGTGGCCCAGGCGAGATCGAACGTGGGCTGGGCGCCGTGCCGCGCGGCGTGCTCGCGCAGCGCCTGGCCGAGCGACCTCTGGCCTGCCGCGACGGCGGCGCGCTCGCGGGCGAACGAGCCGTCCCACTGCGGCACCAGGAACAGGTATTGCGGCGCTTGCGCCGTGCCTCCGAGCCATGGCGCGGCGCCCTCGCGGCCGCGCAGCGCGAGGTCGAGCAGGGCGTCGAGCTCTTCAGGCGCGAGGTCGGGCTTCACCGCTCGAGCACCGCGCGCGCGTCGCGCACGCTCATCTGCAGCTGAGGAGCCCAGCCGAGATGGTCCGCGAGGCGCAGCAGCAGGGCCTCGGTGTTGGCGTCACCGGCGGTGCCCGCGCGGCAGCGGCGCAGCGCCTCGGCGAGCGTCACGAAGCCCGCCGCGCCGCCCGCCGGCACCTCGGCCGCGAGGAAGTGGTACCGCAAGTCGGTCTGCCCGGGCGACGCGTACGACGGCGCGCTCAAGACCTGAAGCTTCGCGCCGGGCAGCGCCGCGCCCGCCGCCTTCAGCGCCTCGGCGGCGGCCGTCGCGACGAGCCCGTCGGCGCCCTTCGCCTTGCCGCCTTCGACGGTGACGGCGGGCAGCGGCACCTTCAGGTCCGTGACGTCGAAGCGCACGGCGTGCTCGGCGCTCCCCGTCATCGCCGCCTTCGCCGCGAGGAGGGGGCGCTCGGCGAGCTCGAGCTTCACCATCGGGCCGAGCTTCGGGTCGACGAAGTACTGCGCGAGCTTGAGCCGATCGAAGTCGCTGTGCAGCGCCTCGAGCGGGAGCGCTCCGCCCACCGGCACGCCGCCGGCGAGGTGGTTGATGTGGGCGCCGAGCATGGTGCTGCCGCCGCCGAGCGCGAGCTCTTTCGGGTCGCCGAGATCGACGCCGTCGATCTGCTTCGCGAGGTGCGCGTTGCGCAGCGGAGGGCGCGGCGTCGCGGGCGCGTCGTCGTGCTGTGGCGGGAGCGAAGGGGTCGTCGCGGTGGCCGGGTCGTACGTGGCGCCGAGGCCGAGGTTGTCGAAGCGCTGCTGCAGCGCCGGCGGCAGGTCGCGCAGCCATGCGTTCAGCTGCGGCACGAACGCGAGCTTGTCGAGGCCGCGTGAGAGGGCGACGCGGGCGCGCGCGTTCTCGCGAATGCCGCCCGAGTCGATCTTCTCGAGCGCCTGGGCGATCGAGAGATCGATCGGCCTCAGCAGGCCGGCGACCTCGTGCCCGCTGCCGTCGCCCTTGATCTCGCCCTGCGCGCTCGAGAGCACGCCCAGCCAGTAGTGGTCCGACTCGCTCGACGCGACGTCGTTCGGGCCGTCGGTGACCGGCATCGTGGGCGCGGGAGCTCCGAGGGCGACGAGGCGGCCGAGCGGCTGACCGCCGACCTCTTCGGCGATCTCTTGCAGGGCGGTGGCCTCGGCGTCGACGCCGTCGTGGTCGAGGCTGCCCGCGACGATGCCGGTCGCGACGTACGGCGTGCCGCGCAGCGCGGCGGTCGGGCGGGTGTCGCCGTCTTTGTAGACGAGGGTCGGCGGCCCATCGCCATGCAGGCGCAGCGTCTCGACGTGCGTCGAGTCGTGACCCGGCCGCTGCAGCAGCTTGAGCGCCTGCGTCTCGGCGACGCCGCCGCGCGTGACGGTGACGTCGACTGAGTGGACCTTGAGCCAGCCGTCCCACAGCTTGCCGCCGACGCTCGCCGCGAACGTGACGCTCGACGCCGGCGGGCCGCCCGAGCCCGGGGGCACCGTCGGGTGCGTGGCCGGCGCCTCGAGGCCGGGCCCGGTCGACGCGGTCTTCTCTTCCGCCTTCGCGACCGGGCCGGCGAGCTCGACGCTGGCCGTCTTGGGCGGGGGGCGGGACGAGATCTTCACGCCCGGCCGCTCTTAGCCGCTGCGCCGCCCGCCCCGCAACGCCGCCTGCTGGCAGCCCTTCACGGAGTCGAGAATGTACTGAGCGAGCTCCTGCTTGAAGAGCGTGACCGCGCGGGGCTCGAAGCCCCGGCTCGGGCTCACGAGGTTCAGCCCCACGCCGGTGCGGCGGTAGCCCGGGAGCACGCGCACGAGCTCGTCGGAGGTGCAGATGTCGGGCAGGAGCGCGATGCCCAGCCCGTCGATCGCCGCGCTCGCGGCGAAGGTCACGAGGTCGGTCGAGAGGCTGCAGCGCACCTCGACGTTCTCGAGCTCGCCGTTCGGGCCGGTGAGCGCCCACAGCGTGCGGCCGTTCGCGGCGTTCATGCCGATGCACGCGTGGCGCGCGAGCTCGCCGAGCGAGCGGGGCGTGCCGGCGCGCTTGAGGTAGGCCGGCGACGCGTAGAGCGCGAGGTCGGTGCTGCGCAGCTTCTTCACGACGAGCGACGAGTCCTTCAGCTCGCCGGCGCGCAGCGCGAGGTCGAAGCCCTCGGCGACGAGGTCGGCGTGCCGCGCGCTGAACGAGACGTCGACCTCGACGCGCGGGTAGCGCTTCTGAAACGCCTTCACGAACGGCAGCATCAGATCGCCCGAGTCGGGCGGGCAGGTGATGCGCACGCGGCCGCGCGGCTCGGTGCCCAGCGTCATCACGGCCGCCGCCGAGTCGGTCAGGCTCGCGAGCGCCGGCTGCACCTCTTGGAACCACGTTCGGCCCGCCTCGGTGAGGTGCAGCGCGCGCGTCGTGCGCTGCAGCAGCCGCACGCCGAGCGACTTCTCGAGCGCCGTGATGGTGCGGCTCACCGACGACTTCGGCAGCCCGAGCTTGCGCGCGGCGGCCGTGAACGAGCCGTCTTCGACCACGCGCACGAACGCGTGCACGCGGTTGAGGTCGATTGTCGCTTCTCGGGCAACAGTTCGTTGTCGCCGCGGGGGATAGTTCGCCATGGAGCATCAGATTAACCCTGAGCCTCATGAAAAACATCGCTCCGCAGGTCGCTCGCGTGCTGCTCGGCCTCGTCTTCCTGGTGTTCGGGCTGAACGGCTTCCTGAAGTTCCTCCCCATGCCGCCCCCGCCCGAGTCGGCGGCGGCGTTTCTCGGTGTCTTCGGCACGACGTACCTCTTGCCGCTCACGAAGAGCGTCGAGGTGCTGGTGGGCCTCGCGCTGCTCTCGAACCGGTTCGTGGCGCTGGCGCTCGTGCTGCTCGCGCCGGTGACGGTGAACATCGTCGCCTTCCACGCGACGCTCGAGCCGGCGGCGACGCTCGGCATGCCGCTGGTGCTCGTCGGCCTGCAGCTCTTCCTCGCGTGGGTGAACCGCGCCGCGTACGCGCCGCTGTTCGTCGCGCGCGCGAAGGTCGACGCCACGCCGTCTCGGCCCGGTCGAACGCTCGCGGCGGCCTGACGACGCCGCTCAGAGCTTGCAGCGCGCCGTGAAGAGCTCGGTCTTCGGAGCGCACTTCGCGGCGCAGCTCCAGGTCGAGCCCTCGCAGGTGCACGCGGCGGCGAAGCAGGCGCCGGGGCAGCTCGTGGGGCCGCACTCCATGCTGCAGCCGGTCGGGTTCGGCGAGCACGCGCCCGGCTGCGCCAGGAACTTCGCGCAGCACGCCGTGCCGGTGCAGCTCGCCGCGCAGTAGGCCCCCGGCACGCAGTTGCTCGCCTGCGGCGGACACTCGGGCGGCGGCCCGCAGTCGCACGTCGCGCACCCGTTGCGCTCGAACGGCACGAGGCCGTCGGGGCACTCGGCGCACTTCTCGTTCACCTTCGGGCACGGCTCGCAGCGGCCCGACAGGCACACCGTGCCGAGCTGACACGCGTCTTCGTCGGCGCACGGCGAACAGTTCGAGCAGTCGCGCTTGATGCCGACGATCACGCCGCTGCACTCGAGCGTCTCGGTGCAGCAGGGCACGAGGTCGCGCTTGCAGGTGGTGATGCCCTGGCAGGCGTCGCCGACCTGGCCGCGCATGAACGCCTCTTCGCAGGTCGTCAGCGGCAGCGTCGTGCGCTTCATGAGCACGTCGCCGCCCGGCAGGCCGCACGCGCAGAGCGCGACAACCCATACGTGCCTCGTCACGGGCTCCCCCAGCTGGCGACGAGGGCGAGCGACGCCGCGAAGAAGCCGCCGCCGACCGCGACGACGGGCACGCCCGCCTCGCTGCCGTAGACGCCCCAGGCCCAGCCGGCGCGCACGTCGGCGTCGAGCGCGAGCCACTCGACGAGCTCGAGCGAGCCGCCGATGACGCCGGCCCCGCCGAGCAGCGGGCCGTCTTGCCGAACGCCCACGACGTCGGGGCCGCGGGGGCTCGCGAACACCGAGCCGTAGCCGAGAACGCCGCGGGCCGCCGCGCACGCCCGCCAGCGCTGCCCGCCGGCGCACGCGACGGTCAGCTCGGGCTCGGCGGTGAGCGCGAGCACGGTGATGTTGCCGAGGTCGGTCGACGCGGCGCCGACGGTCGTCGAGAGCGCGAGCGCGAAGGGGCCGCCGTGCACCTTCACCTCGGGGCCGAAGCGCCACGGCTGCAGCCACGTCGGGCGCACCGCGGCGCCGGCGACCGAGAGCCGCCAGCGTCGCGAGGGCTCGGTGACGCTGCCGAAGACGATGAGGCCGTCACGCAGCGGCGAGCCGGGCTGGGGCGCGACGACTCGAGCGACCTCGGGCTGCGGCGGCTCGGACCTGGGGACGATGGGCGAGCGCACCGACTCGAGCAGCGGCGGCGGCAGGTGCGGCTCCTCGGGCAGCGGTGGGGCCTCGGGCGGCGCGTTCGTGAAGGCGCGGCCGCGCTCGGTGACGATGAGCGCGAGCACGCGCGTGCGCGCCGGGCCCGAGAGGGCGGGCAGCTCGAGCTGCTCGATGGAGCCGATCAGCCCGGGCGCCGCCAGCTCGAGCCTCCAGAGGGTCGCCGACTCGCACGTGATGGTGACCTTCGTGCCGGCGGGCGGCGCGGCCCAGTCGAGCGCCACCAGCCGGCGCAGCGCGGCGGCGTCGACGGTGGCACCGCAGCCGGCGACGTCGAGGTCGATCGAGGCGGCGAGCAGCAGGGCGATCGTCAGCGCAGCCACGAACCCGCATGCTGCGGATCAGAGAGCCATCGCTGCAAGCGCCCTGCGTGCGCGCTCTGCGGTGCCAGGTCGATGGCGGCGCGGGCCACGCGCTCGGCCATCGCGAGATCGCCCGCCGCGACCAGCGCCTCGACCTGCCGCAGCCGGGCGTCGCCGACCAGGGCCGGCGACTTCGACGCGATGCCGAAGTGCCTCGCCGCGTCGTGCGGGCGACCGAGCTTCTCGAGCTCGAGCACGCCGAGCGTGAACGCCGCCGAGGGCACGTTCGGGTCGGCCGGCCACTTTCGCAAGAGCGTGCCGAGCACCGCCGCCGCCGACTCGAAGTCACCCGCCTCGCGCGCGGCGTCGGCCGCCTTGAGCAGCGTGTCGGCCGAGGGCGCCGGAGCGGTGGGCGAGGCCTCGCTCGGCACCGCGGCCGACGGCACGAGCGTCTTCACCGGCCCGGGACCTGCCACCTCGGGCCGCGCGCACGTGCTCATGCCGGCGTCGAGCCGCGCGAGCCGGTCGGGCAGGTGCTCGCCGCGCACGACGACGGTGCCGTGCTCGACCGCCACACAGACGCCGTCGGCGGCGCGATCGACCGTGAACGCGGTGCCGACCACCTCGACGGTGACGAGGCCGGCTTCGATGAGCCACTTGCGCGGGCCGCCCGGCGTCACCTCGAAGCGGCTCTTCCCGCCCTTCAGCAGCAGGGTGAGCTGTGACGGCTGGTTCGCGACGACCTGCAGCGTGGCGCCGCGGTCGAGCGTGACGCGGGAGCCCTCCGAGAACGACCAGCTCTGCGCGTCGACCAGCTCGGCGGGCAGCGGCTGACCCCCCGCGAGGGCGAGCAGCGGAAGGGCCGGTGGCGCCGTGGGGCGGAGCAGGGCGCGCGCGCTCACGACGGCGAGCACGGCGGCGGCGGTGGCGGCGAGCGCGAGCGGCCAGACCCGGCGGGGCGCCGGAGCGCTGCGGGCGGCCTTGAGGCCCCGTGCGATCTTCTGAATCTGTGCGTCGTCGACGGCGGGCTCGAGGTGCTGCTCGAGCGGCCCTTTGAGCGGTGGGCTCATGGTGCGACCTCCACTTCGGTTCCGATGGCGGCCTGCGCGGCGGCGAGGCGGCGCTTGGCGGTGGCGAGCGAGCACTCGCAGGCGGTGGCGACCTCTTCCAGCGTGCAGCCGAGCACGAAGCGCAGCGTCCACGCGGTGCGCTCGTTGAGCGCGAGCCGGCGCACCTTCGCGTCGAGCTCGGCGATGCGGGCCTTCACCTCGGGGCCGGCAGCGTCGGACACCATGGCGCCGAGCGAGACCTCGGCCTCGGCGTCGTCGCGAAAGAGCCGCAGCCAGCTCGACCAGCGCAGGCGCCGGTGCACCAGCGACACGGCGATGCGGGCGAGCCAGCCGCGCAGGGCGGCCGGGTCGCCCAGCTGCTCGAGGCGCGAGAACGCGAGCATGAACGTCTCTTGAACGATGTCTTCGACGTCGCCCTCGCGCCTCCCGAGCCGAAACGCGACCGCCGCTACGAACGGCACGTAGCGGCGGTAGAGGACGTCGAAGGCGAACTCCTCACCGGTGCGCGCGCGGGCGAGCAGCTCGGCGTCGGCCGGCGCGCGGGGAAGCTCGAGCGGGAGGAGCGTCGCAGACATCACTTCTTCGGGGGCGGCGGAGGCGACTCGCACTCTTGCCACACGGCGAGGATCTGGTCACACAGCGGGTCGCCGGGGTGGCTCATCGTGCAGCTCTTGTAGAGGTCCGCGACGACGTCGCAGTGCGGCGGCGGAGGAGGAGGCGCCGGCGGGAAGCACAGCTCGAGCTCCTTCGCGGCCTGCGTGCAGTCGATGCCGTTCAGCTTGCAGTACTCGACCTTCTCTTCGAGCGCCTTGCAGATCTCGGGCGGCGGAGGAGGAGCGCCGGCCTCGCCGGGCTGGGTGGGCCCGCCGGGTTCGCCGGGCTTGCCCGGGTTGTTGGGGTCGCCCGGGCCTCCCGGCTCGCCGGGCTTGCCGGGGGCGTTCGGGTCTTCGCCGGGGCCGCCGGGCTTCATCGACGGGTCGCCCGGCTTGCTGCCCGACGGCGGTGTCGACGACGAGCCCCCCATCTTGTCTTGGCCCGCTCCGAGCGAGCTGTCTTGCGCGGAGCTCGAGCCTTCGGTGACCGGCTGAAAGCCGCAGGCGACGAGCAGGACGACGGCTGCACTGAGAATACGCACGTTTGAGTCTCCTTCCCTTTGGACGGAGCTCAGGAGCCAGCTCGCGAATAAACCGGCTCACTCGGCCCACGCGATGGTGACGCTGACGCGAGCGACGCCGCCGCGGTCGTCGACGGCGCGCAGATCGTACCGGCCCGAAGGCGCCGACCACTCGAGCGGCTCGCCGGGCTTCACCGTGCCGAGCATCTCGGGGCCGGCGAACCAGGTGAGCGAGCGGGCGGCTCCGTCGGCGTGGGCGAGCAGCGGCAGCTTCGCCTCGTCGGGCTTGTCGCGGCGCAGGTGGTACGTCATCTCGGGCTGCGGCGAGAGAATGCGCGGCGGCCGCTCCGAGATGAGCTCGTCGCCCTCGCACGCCTCGCTCAGCGCAGGCGGCGCCTTGCGCGGCAGGCCCGCGCGCGCGAACAGCTTCGCGATGTCGGACGGCCAGACCTCGAACAGCTCGTCGCGCGTGGTGGGCCCGGCCTCGCAGCGGCGCTCGCCGGTCTTCACGTCGACGTGGAAGAGGCGGTGCACGTCGCACGTGCCGAGCGGCGAGACGCCGGGGATCACGCGCGTGCGCACCGTGTGCGGGCAGTGCGGGCCCGGGCGCTTGCCGCTCGCGGCGCAGACCTCGATCTCGGTGAGGTTCACCGGCGGCGCCCGGCGAGCGCCCTCGGGCTTCACGATGCGCGGGCGCAGGCCGTCGACGACGTCGAAGAACAGCGGGGCCGCGGCGGTGCGCCCGACGAACGAGGGGTTCGGCGTGCCGTCGAAGTTCCCCACCCAGATCGCGAGCACGTAGCGGCCCGCGACCCCGACCGTCCACGCGTCGCGGTAGGCGTACGAGGTGCCGGTCTTCCACGCGACGCGCACGGTGTCGCGAGGCGTCGTCCACAGCTCGAGCGTCGCGTCGTGCGCCGACAGCATCGAGAGCGTCAGCTCGGCCGCCTCGGGCGAGACGATCGATCGCACCGGGCCTTCGGCTTCGGCGCGCACGCGCTTGAGCGGAGTCCACGCGCCGCCGCGCGCGAGCGCGACGTAGAGGGCGGTGAGCTCTTCCATCGAGATCTCGACGGCGCCGAGCACGATGCCCGCGCCGTACCAGTCTTTGTCGCCGAGCCCGCGCACGCCGACGTCTGCGAGCACCGCGTGCAGGTCGCGCTGCAGCGAGAGGTTCAGCTCGACGGCGGGCACGTTGCGGCTGCGCGTCAGCGCGAGCGTCGCGCTCATCGGCCCGAGGTACTGGCTGTCGAAGTTCTCGGGGTTGTAGCTGCCGAAGCGCGTCGGCACGTCCTTCAGCAGCGTGCGCGGGTGAATGAGGCCCTCGTCGAGCGCGCGGGCGTAGACGACGGGCTTCAGCGCCGACCCGGGAGAGCGCGACGCCGTGACGCCGTCGACCTGCCCGAGGATCGAGGCGTCGTGAAAGTCGGCCGAGCCGACGTGCGCGAGCACCTCGGCGGTCTCGGAGTCGACGAGCAGCGCCGCCGCGTTGTGAATGCCGAGCGCCGCGCGGCGCTCGACGTACGCCTGCACCTTGCGCTCGAGCTGGGCCTGCAGGCTGCCGTCGAGCGTGAGCGTGAGCGCGTCGCCCTCGCGCGTCGCCAGCGCCCGCTCGACCGCGTGCGGCGCGAGGAAGGGCAGGTCGTGCACCGTGAAGAGCTGCAGCGGGGCGTCGAGCGCCAGCGCCTCGCGCTTGAGGGCCGGGTGCTCGGCGAGCCAGGCGGCGCCGAGCTTCGTGCGCGCGGTGCGCAGCGTGTCGGGCTCGAGCTTCGCGCCGGGCGTGCGCGCCGCGGGGCTCTGCGGCAGCACGGCGAGCGCGAGGGCCTCGGGCAGCGACAGCGCGAGCACGTCTTTGTGGAAGTAGACGCGGGCCGCGGCGCCGGCGCCCTCGACGTTGCCGCCGTACGGGGCGAGGTTCAGGTACGCCTCGAGCAGGTCGTGCTTCGAGTAGGTGAGCTCGAGCTGCACGGCGCGGGCGATCTGCGAGAGCTTGCCGGGCACGGTGCGCGAGTCGATGCCGTAGCGCAGCCGCGCGAGCTGCATGGTGAGCGTCGAGCCGCCGCGGCGCCGCTCGCCGGTCACGTAGGTCGAGACGGCGGCCTTCACGAGCGCGACGGGGTTCACGCCCGGGTGCACGTAGAACCAGCGGTCTTCGTAGAGCTGGGTGGCGTCGACGAGGTCGCGGCTCATCTGCTCGAGCGGCGTCCACACGCGGTAGGTGTCGTCACGCGCGAGCGAGAGGCGCAAGAGCTTGCCGTCGCGATCGGAGACGCGCCGGCTGAACGAGTAGGGCGAGAGCAGCGGAGGGCAGGTGAGGCGCGCGAACACGCCGAGCGCCAGAATCGTGCTGAGAAGAACGAGCACGAGCCTCCCTCTCCCCCGTAGGGGAGAAGGCCGGGGTGAGGGGGCAGCTCGGCGCTCAGCGGAGTCGCCCTCACCCTGTCCCTCTCCCCTACGGGGGAGAGGGGACCCGTTTTCGTAGCGCTCCATCGCCTACTCGACCGTGACGCTCGTGCCGGTCGATCGCGCGAACACCTTCGGGTCGTACATGCCGCTCGCCTGCGACGGAGGCACCACGAAGGTGCCCTTGGCGACCGCCTTGATCTTGTACTTGAGCTCGCCGATCGAGGTGCCGACGGTGCCGTAGAAGTTCACGCGGTCTTCGCGGGCGTCGAGGTAGTCGGGGCTCCAGGTCGCGGGGCCCGAGGCGATGCGATCGAGGCCCTGCTGATCGGAGCCGCGGTTGAGCACCAGCTCGAAGCCCGAGGGCAGCATGTCGACGATCGCCAGGTTGTAGAGCGTGCGGCCCGTCACGAGCGACCGCGTCTTCAGGTGCACGTAGAGCTCGTCGCCGAGCGCCACCTTCGTCACCTCCTGGCCGTTCTCGTCCTCCAGCGTGTGAATGAGCTCGAGGCCCTCTTTCACGGCCGTCTTCGGTACGTCGCGATCGAACCCGCCCTCGGTGAGGCTGTAGAACACCATCGGGCCGTCCTTCGCGGCGATGCGGTACGCGGTGACCGCGCTCGTGAACGGCGACTTCGCGGTGAGGCCGCCGCCGAGCGAGACCGGCCTCCACGCGCCGGCCGCGTCTTTCGCCTCGACCGTCACGTGCGTCAGGCCACCCATGCCGGTGCCCTCGATCGCGGTGGCGTAGGCGTCGAGCGCGTAGAGGCTCCACGCGGCCGAGAGCGAGTGCACGCCGCCCGAGATCGACTGCGCGAGCAGCCCGAGCGCCTTCGGGCCGACGGCGTCGAGCCGCGCGGGGAAGTGCTTCGCGACGAGGTACAGCACCTGCGCGCGGTAGACGTGATCGTCGTAGTACCACTGCGCGTCGGGCACGGTGTGGTCCGACAGCTCGAACTTCTCGATCAGCCTCTGCGCGGGGTCCTTCGCGTTCGTCAGCTGGTACGCCGCGGCGAGGTACGCGTACGCGAGGTCCGACTTCGTGCCGGTCTGCCGGTTCAGCCACTCGGCGACCTCGGCGGTCGGCCCCGGCGCGGTGATGTCGTTGCGCGCGAGCACGTACAGGGCCTGCGCCTTCAGCCGCGCGTTGTTGAAGTCTGCGGGCGGCCCGATGACGAGCTGCTTCAGCATCGACAGCGTCTTCTGGCGAACGTCGGCCGGAGCGGGCAGGCCGCGCTCCTTCGCCTCGGTGAGCATCAGCGCGATGTAGACGTCGAGCGGGTCGGACGTGTAGCTGTTCGCCGCCCAGTAGCCGAACGCTCCGTCTTCGTTCTGCCGCTGCCGCAAGATGCCGAACGCGCGCTCGTAGGCGGCCTTCGCCTTGTCCTGCGGGTAGCCCCAGTCGGGCCGCTTCAAGAACACCAGCGCCGGAGCCGCCCGGCTCGACAGCTGCTCGCTGCACAGGTGCGGGTAGCTCTCGAGGTAGTCGACGACGCCCGCGCCGAGGCCGAGCGGCAACAGCGAGACCGTGAGCTCGCGCGTCGCGAGCGGGTCGAACATGTTGCGCTGCACTTTGAGCTCGGCGTTGCCGCCCTTCACCGAGCCCGCCTGCGTGACGCTGCGGTAGGCGCTCGACGGCCGAACGCTCATCGTCGCGGTGCGGGTCGCCTCTTGCTTCGCGCCCGACACGAGGAAGCGCAGCTCGCCGTTGCCGAGCGCCTCGGTCGCGGTCACCTCGAACGTCGCGACGGCCTCGCGGCCCTCGGCGATGGTCAGCGTCTGCTCGGCCGCGCCGGCCACCTTGAACGACGCGTTCGGCTCGAGCTTCACCTTGATCGAGGCCTTGTCGCCCGAGCCCTCGACGTTGTTGGCGATCGCGGCGGTCACCGTGACCTTGTCGCCGGGGCTCGCGAACGTCGGCGTGTTCGGAGCGATCACGAACGGCCCGCGAATCGTCGTGCTCGTCTTCGCCGCCGCCATCGCCTCGGGCGACGCCGCGACCGCCATGATGCGCAGCGAGCCCGCGAACGACTCGGGCACGTCGAAGCTCACCGTCTTCTCGTCGGGCCCCGCGTCGACGATGCGCGACCAGAAGACGGCGGGCTTGTCGGCCTTGCGCTTGAACGGGTTCAGGTTTCGCGCGAGCGCCGCCGCGTCGTCGTCGCCGCCCTCTTTGCCCTTGCCGTGCACGAGGCCGAACTCGGGCAACAGCTGGTCGACGATCTGCCGCGTCGTCACCTCGAGCGCCCGCCGCGCGAGGAAGAACGCGAGCGGGTCGGGCGCCTCGTAGCGCGCGACCTGCAAGATGCCCTCGTCGATCGCGAAGATGGCGATCTTCGACGGCTGGTCGGTCTTGAACTTGATGGCGAGCGGGCGGCCGGGGCGCGACAGCGCGGCGCTCTCGAGCTCGAGGTCGAGGTGCTGCGACCTCTTCAGCACCTTGAACGGCACGACGCCGTACGACAGCGGGCTCACGTACAGCTCGGGCGAGTCGAGCGCGCGCACGAAGGCCACGTTCACGTAGCCGTTCGCCTCGAGGCCCGCGGGCACCTCGATGGTCTGCACCGTCGTCGACGTCGTCGTCTTGAAGGCCTTGTGCACGTAGACCTTGTCGCGCTCGATGGTGATGACGCCCGCGCCGGCGTACGGCGCCGTGATCTGCACCGACACCGTCTCGCCCGGCTCGTACTCGGGCTTGTCGAGCGAGACCTTCAGCTCGGCGTTGCGCTCGAGGTCCTTCGCGACGTTCGCCTCGCCGGCGACGGTGTACGGCACGCGCAAGAGCTCGACGTCTTCGGCGTCTTTCACGACCAGGTAGAAGCTGCCGACGTCGTGCGACGGCAGCTTCACCGTCGTGCCCTTCTCGAGCACCGTGAAGGCGTCGGTCTTGCGCGTCACGTCTTTCATCACCGACTGGTAGCGGAAGCTGCCGTTGGGCTCGCGCGTCAGCACCGACACGAAGCGCTGCTCGACGAGGCTGAGCTTGAGGCCGTCGACCTTGACGGTGCTGAGCGACGGGTCGACCGCGACGACGTCGACCTTGCGCTCGACGTCGCGCTTCACGAAGCCGAGGTCGCCGTCGGCCTTGAAGCCGAGCATGTACTTGCGCGGGCTCACGACGACGTTCGTGACGCTCGACACGCTGCGGCCGCCGCCGAGCTCGAAGCCCTCGGCGTAGAAGCTCACGAGGTAGGTCGCCGGCGCGTACGACGAGAGGTCGATGTCGTACGTCGCGTTGCCGTCTTCGCCGGTCTCGGTGTCTTCGAGGCGCTGCTCCTCGGTGCGCTTCGCGCGGGCGGGGTCGAAGAACTGGTAGTCGGGGTACTTGCCGAAGTACGGCTGGTACGGCGCGAGGCTGAACGTCGCCGACACCTTGTGGTCGGCCGCGGGAGTGCCGAACAGGTTGCGCAGCTCGACGACGGCGCTCAGCTTGTCGCCGGTGACCCACCCCGGCGCCCGCTTCTCGAAGCGCGTCGTCATGCGCATGCGGTCGGGCAGGAACTCCTCGACGCGAAACGTCGCGCTGCCGAGCTGCACCGGCGTCTTCTTCTCTTCCGCCACGCTGACGGTGAAGCTGTACGTGCCCGTCGGAGCGCTCTCTTCGGGCGTGAAGTCGATGCTCGTGAACCCGAAGGCGTCGAGCACGATGCGCTGCTTCTTCACGACGAGCGCGCGCGGGTCGGTCACCAGCAGCTCGAGCGGCACGCCCTTCATCGAGCGGCCCCAGTCGACGGCCCGAACGATGGTCGCGAGGTGCGCCGTCTCGCCCGGGCGGTACAGCCCGCGGTCGGTGAACGCGAAGGCGTTGAGCGCGGCGGCCCGGCCCTGCGTGCGCACGCCGCCGATGTCGAAGCGCGAGAAGTCGAGGTTGCGGTCGCTGCGGTTGAAGGGGAGAAACGAGACGTCGCCCTCGCTGCGAATGACGAGCGCGACCGGCGTCTTCTCGGCCGTGAAGTCGCGCAGCGGCGGCAGCGCCACGGCCCCGTTGCCGTCGGTGGCGCGCTTCAGCAGCACCGTGCCGTTCTTCGCCAGCACCTCGACGCTCGCGCCGCTCACGGCCGAGCCCGACTTGAACGACTGCACGAACACCCAGTGGTTCTGCTGCGCGTCGAGCTTGTCGATGACGCCGAGGTCGGTCAGCAGCACGAAGCGCTTGTCCGACAGCTGGCCCCACCCGCCGCCGCCGCCGCCTTCGCCGTCGCCCTCACCCTCGGAGCCACCCTCGTTGTAGCCCTCGCCCTCGCCCTCGCCGCCTTCCCCTTCACCTTCGCCGCCCCGGTCGACCGCCTCGTAGCCCTCGCCCTCGCCTTCGGACGGTGGAGCAGCCTCTTCGTCGCTGCGCGAGTACTGCGTCATCGGCTGGTTCGTCTTCGGGTTCCACGCCTCGACGTTCACGAAGTACATGCCGCGCTGCTCGTTGCCGTCTCTCAAGTACGGGCCGAAGTCGACGGCGGCGTACTGGGCGATCTTCGGGTTCGTGGCGTCGAGCTCGCGGATCTCGCTGAACAGCTCGGACACGTTCTCTTCGTTGAACTGGTACGAGCCGCGCAGCGACATGTGCGCGAAGTCGCCGCTCGACTGCGTGATGAGGTGGTTCAGGTCTTTCGGCTGAATGCGGTAGAGCCGCACGCGAAACGCGGGAATGCCGCGGGCCGTGACGGTGAGCTTCTTGTCGCCGGTGACGCTGAGCACGGCGCCCTCGTGCGAGATGCGCAGCTCGCGCGGGTACTCGGGCACCGTGACGACGTGCTCGTACGTCTTCATCAGCACGTAGCCGCCGAACGCCTCGACGCCCTTCTGCACCTGGACGAAGAGGTACGCGCCGGGCGGCACGTCGACCTTGAAGCTCTGCTCGGTGCCCGTCTCGCGCTCGCCGGGAATCGCCTCGAGCTTGAGCCGCGTCGCGTGCTTCAAGATCTCGGGGCCGATCTCGCTCTCGCTGCCCGACCAGTTGAAGCTCTTGATCGCGTCGTCTTCCTTCGTCTTCGGCTTGTCCTTCGGCAGCTGCCAGACCTTCACGGCGTCGGCGAACTTCTTCTCGTTCACGTCCGAGCTGCACGAGAAGATCAGCACCTGGTCGGGGTCGCCCTCGGCGCTGCGCGCGATCTGCACGCTCGAGTCGTCGACGCGGAACTTGTTGCCCTTGCCCGGGATGGTGACGTTGTGCGTGACGTGCTCTTGCGTCGCGCCGCCGGGCGCCTCGGGCCGCACCCCCGCCTCGAGGGCTAACAGCGCGTTGTTGTCTTCGAGCGGCAGCGGCAGCGTCTCGCTGCGCACGTACGCCTGGAAGTGCAGGTCGTCGTACGCGATCGACACCTTGTGCGTCGACTTCTGGGCCGCGTTGCTCTGGGGCCACGACGTGAGGCTGAGCGCCTTCTCGAACGACGCGACGTCGACCGGGTAGTTGAAGTCGAACGTCGCGATCACCTGCTTCACCGCCGGGTCGACGGGGTCCTGGTAGAACTCGGCGCTCGAGACGCGCGCGATGAAGGGCTTCGTGTCGAGCTCGAGCTCTTCGGTCTGCAAGAGCACGTTCGTGCGCTCGACGAGCCGCTTGTCGAGCTTGATGGTGAAGTGGGCGCCGATGGGCCACTCCTTCACGGGCTTGAAGGCGAGCGTGCGCTCGGTGACCCACTTCCACTCGCCGGCGATCGCGGGCTTGAGCGTGACGTGCTCGGTGACCGGCTTGTTGAGCAGCTCGAGCGGCGCGGCCGAGCCGCTGAACTCGACGTAGACGGTCGCGGGCGGAGGCACCGGGTCGGCGCGCTTGCGCGGCGGCGGAGGCATCGGCGCTCGCACGCTCGCCGAGAGCAGCAGCTTGTCCGGCGGAGGCGGCGGCGGGTGCGCCTGCACCCAGCCGTAGATGCTCGCTCCGGCGACGAGCAGCACGAAGACCGCGAGAATGCCGCTGCCCTGCGCCTTGACGAGCTCGCCGAGCTTGCTGCCGCTGCCGGGCTCGTTGAGACGCCCGAGCCAGCGAGGCGGTTCCCAACGGATGCGACCGAAAAGCGACTCGAAGAAGCCGGGCTCTCTCTTGTCGGACATGGCCCGCGAGCTTGCAGGCGGCGGACCGCACTGTCAGCCACGAAAGCGAACTCGCGGCGTGCCCACGCGCGTACGGTTCGCCACGCGGTGTTGCGATTCGCCCGCACGAAAATGGGGACAGGCTGCTTTTTTGCGCAGCCGGGCGCGAAGGGCGACGGGCTCATCGCGACCTCCGCGCGCTCACCGGTGCTGTCGCTCGTGCCCTCGAAGCGGTTCGGCAAGCCCGACGCGGTCGCGCAGGTCATCGCGTTCGCGGCGTCGGGCGCGCGCAGTGCACGGTCGGCGGCGGCCTCGAGGCGTGAGCGCTGCCGCTCACGGCGGCCTGGGGATGAACAGGTCGACGTTGCGATCGCCCGGCTGGCCGAGCCCGTTCTCGGCCCAGCCGGTCACGGCGTCGATGACGCCGAGCGTGCGCCCGAGCTCGGCGGCCGGGTCGCCCGCCGTCGCCCAATTCACCATCACGGTGTGCATGCGCAGCCACCCGTTGTCGTCGTCCCACAGCTCGATGAGCCGGAGCTGGTGCGGGTAGTCAGAGAGCGCGCTCGAGCGCACCTCCCAGAAGCCGCGGCCGGCTGCGCCCACGTACCGCACGCGGTTCTCGTGCGAGTGGCCGACGACCGAGAAGACGACGTTCGGGTAGCCGGTGAGCAGCGACACCCACGCCTCGCGCGTCAGGGCGTCGGGCTGCTTCGTGCCGCCGAGGCCGCTGCCGTCGTCGATGCTCGTCGTCGAGTGATGCGACGAGAGCACGACCCACTTCCCCTCGGCCTTCGCCCGGTCGAGCAGCGGCTGGATGACGGCGTCGACGTCGGCCTGGTGCAGCACGCCCTCCGAGCTGCCGGCCTCGTTCGCCGTGTCGATCACGATGAACCGCAGCGAAGAGCCCGGCACGTCGAACGCGTACGTCGCCTTGCCGCGGTCGACCTGGCTCGCGCCCACGCCGTGGCCATCGCCGTCGCCGGCGACGAGCGTCATCAGCTCGCGCCGCCGCAGCGGCTGCCGCTCGGCGTCGGCGACCACCGGCCCGTGAAACGACGGGGCTCCGGGCCGCCCGTAGTCGCGAGTGCCGGTCGGCGCCGCGGTGCCGACGGCCTGCGCGCGGACGCCGTCGGTGACGGGGAAGTTGCCCTGCACGGTCACGTCGTGGTTCCCGGTCACCCACCACCACGGCATCGCGAGGCCCTCGGCGTCGAACGCCGGCTTCGCCGCGTCGCGTGAGCCCGAGTCGCACGTGACGCCGGCGCTCCCGTTCATCACCGCCATGAACCACGCCACCTCGTTCTGCTGCGCGCTGTCGGCGTTGTCGCCGCCGGTCAGCACGAAGTCGACGGGCGCCTCACGGTGCAGCGCGTTGATCGTGCGCACCGCCGCGTTGAGCACGCGGCACTGGAGCCCCTCTTGCGGTCGAAACGCGCCCGACGTCGCACCCGGCGCGTCGAAGTCGAGCAGCCGCGTCGGAGACTCGTCGTCGGCGAGCTGCGTGTCGGCGAGGTGAACGAAGCGCACCAGCCGCCGGCGGTTGGGGCCGGGCGCCGGCGCCGTCGCTCCGGGCGGCGCCAGCGGCAACGGCACCTCGCCGGCGCCGAGCGCCACGGCACCGACCCCGCCGTCCACCCAGTGCGCGAGCGCGCCGGGCGACGCGGGTGAGGTGGCCTCGGGCGGCGAGGCGATGGCGCGCGCAGGAGCGAGCGTCTCGGTCTCGGTGGTCTTCACCGACGTGAGCGGCGGGAGCATGAAGCCCGCGTCGGGCGCCGGCGCCACCTGGCAGGCGGACACGGCGAGGGCGACGGCGAAGGCGTGGGCGGGCCTCATCGGGGCAGGGCACGAATGTACAGGCCGCGCGCGAAAGTGCAGAGCCCACGTCGGCGCCTCGAGGATCCGGGCTTCCAGCGGCGTGAAAAGAACCGCGCGGCCCCGTTTCTCTGCAGGTGAAGCCGCTCCCACGCCCCTCTCTCGAGAAACACATGACCGTACACGCCGCCGTCCCCGCTCGTCAGATGCCCCGCACCACCACGACTCACGCCTCGGCGCCCGTCGCTCCGCCGGTGCGCTCGCAGCCGCCGCCGCCTCCTCCCGGCATCGCGTACGGCGACGCGTTCACTCCCGCGGGGCCGCGCTGCGTGACGCCCGACGCGACCATCATGCCCATCACCACGCCCGACTCGGCGAAGGCGACGTCGGTGCTCCGCTTCGAGGCGCGCCAGTGCCGCATCGAGCTCGTCTCGGCCGCGATGCGCGGCGACCGCCGCGCCACGATGGAGCTCGGCCAGCGGCTCGGGCAGCTCAAAGAGGCGCTCAGCGCGCGCGGCGCGTCGATGTTCCCGTCGAACGAGCTCTCGCTGTCGCAGTACCGCGACAGCTTCCAGTCGATGAGCGACGAGCAGATGCTCGGCGAGCGGTCGGATCAGCTGCAGGTGCTGCTCGTGGGCGACCTGCAGTTCGACCGCGGCGCGGTCGAAAACGCGCGTGAACGCTTCGGCGCGGTGCAGACCGAGATCGACTCGCGCGGCGGCTGCGGCATGAACGGGCTCGACGCCGTCTTCGCCGGCTGGGGCGACGGGCAGCTCACGTCGGCGGTGACCGGCATGGTCGACGCCGCGGCGGGCAGCGGCGCGAACAGCGGCGCTCCGACGAACGTGCACGCAGCCGAGCCGGTGGGCGGCCCGGGCTCGGGCGGGCAGGGCGGCCTCGATCTCGGCGGCATGCTCGGCAGTCTGTTCGGCGGCATCTTCGGCGGCGGGCAGGGCGGGCAGGGCGGCGGCATCGGCGACGTGCTGATGGGCTTCCTCGACCCGCTCGGCCTCTTCAAGGGCCTCACCGGCGGCGCGCAGGGCGGTCAGCAGGCGGGCGGCGGCGGTGGCGATCGGCTCTTCAACGGCGCGATGAGCGGCCTGATGGAGATGGCGACGCGCGGCCTCGCGGGCCCCTTCCAGGAGCTCTTGGGTGGCCTGTTCAAGTAGCCCGAGCGAGGCGCCGGCGAAATCACGGCAGCTTCGCCGGCACGCCCACGGCCCCGGCGAACGCGAGCGCGAGCTCGAGCGCGCGCTCGTCGCGGTCGAACGTCGACGTGCCGATCTGCACCTTGCCCGCCGAGTGCTCGAGCTGAAGCCGGTAGACCTTGCGGAAGTCGTCGCTCTCTTCTTCGGCGAGCGCCACGACCTGCGTGGGCACGTACTTCTCGCGGCTCGAGCCGAAGCCGCTGACGATGCGCGTCGCCGAGCCGGGCGCCAACAGCCACCGCTCGGCGCGGTTCGTGGTGCGGAACAGCGCGATCGACGAGACGAGCGCGAGGACCAGCACCAGCCAGCCGGCGGTCGACGGCGCCAGCAGCACGCCGCCGGCCCACATCGCGGCCGCCAGGCACCAGTACACGACGCGCTCGGTCTTGCCGCCGATGGGCTTCAGGGCGAGCTCCTTCTCGCCCGACGGCAGCGCGGTCAGCGAGTGGTGACTCACAGCACCTTTCCCGGGTTCAAGATACCGTTCGGGTCGAGCACCCCCTTGAGCTGCCGCATGATCGAAACCTCCGCCGCGCTGCGGGTATGCCCGAGCCACTCGCGCTTGAGCAGCCCGATGCCGTGCTCGGCACTCACACTTCCCCGGTGCTCGCGCACGAGCGCCATCAGATCGGAGTCGACCCCATGAGTCGTCGAGAGAAAGTCGTCCTTCCCCATCGCGTCGGGCTTCATGATGTTGACGTGGAGGTTGCCGTCGCCGATGTGGCCGAAGAGGCACAGCTCCCAGCCGGGGTAGCGCGCCGCGAGCAGCCTCTCGAGCTCGCCGCAGAACGCCTTCAGCGCGGCGATCGGCAGGGCGATGTCGTTCTTGTGCGGCATGCCGGTGGCCGAGAGGCTCTCGCTGATGCCCTCGCGGTAGGCCCAGAGCGACCGCGCCTGCTCGGCGTTCTGCGCCTGGGTGCCGTCGGTGACCAGGCCCTGCTCGAACAGCGCCGCGAGCCAGGCCTCGGCGCCGGTCTCGGCCTCGACCTCGAGCAGCACGTAGAAGGGCGTCTCGGCGTCGAACGGCGGCTTCACCTTCCGGTGCCGCATCAGCCGGGCGAGGCAGCGGTCGGTGAAGAACTCGAACGCGCTGACGGTGAACGGCCCCTTGCGCGCGGCCTCGAACACGTTCAGCACGCCGTCGAGCGACGGCACCGCGAACAGGAAGACGTCGGTCTTCTCGGGCAGCCGGCAGAGCTTCAGCGTGGCGGCGGTGACGACGCCGAGAATGCCCTCGCTGCCGATGAACAGCTGCCGCAAGTCGACGCCGGTGTTGTTCTTCTCGAGCGCGCCGTTGAGCTCGAGCACCTCGCCGTTCGCGAGCACCACCTGCAGGCCGAGCACCCACTGCCGCGTGAGCCCGTAGCGGATGACGCGCACGCCGCCGGCGTTCGTGGCGATGTTCCCGCCGACCTGGCTCGAGCCCTTCGACGCGAAGTCGACCGGCCAGGTGAGGCCCACGCGCGCGCAGTGCTGGTGCACGGCCTCGGTGACCGCGCCGGCCTCGACGCGCACGGTCATGCCGAGCGTGTCGACGTCGGCCATCGCGCGCATGCGCTCGAGCGAGAGCACGACCTCGCCGTCTTTCGCGACGGCTCCGGCGGCGAGGCCGGTGCGGCCGCCGCTCGGCACCACCTTGACCCGCTCGGCGTTGCACCGCGCGAGGAAGGCAGAGACCTCGCCGACCGTGCGCGGGCGCACGAGCAGCGAGGGCTTGGGAGCGTAGACCTTCGTCCAGTCGCGGCCGTAGGTCGCCAGGTCGTCGGGGTCGGTCGAGGCGAAGTCGGCGGGGAAGCCGTCGGTGAGCGCCATTCGCCCAGCGCTATAGCGCGAAATGCGCTGGCGCATTCGTGCAGCGCTTTGGCGCGGTCGCGCCCGGCACGGGGCCTACCCTCGTCGGCGATGACGAGCCTACGAGTCGTGGCGATCGCAGCCTTGATGGCCGCCTGCAGCGGTGGCGGAGGCGGCGGCGCAGGTGGCGGCAGCGGCACGGCCGGAGGCAGCGGCACCGGAGGCGGCAGCGCCACCGCGGGTGGCTCGGGCAACGCCGGGGGCAGCGGCGGCAACGCCGGCGGTCAGTCGGCGACGCTGGTCAGCCTCGCGATCGCTCCGGGGCAGGTCATGCTCGGCGTGCCCGAGACGCAGGCGCTCACCGCGACGGGCACCTACAGCGACAACTCGATGCGCGACGTCACGGCGCAGGCCGCGTGGAGCTCGAGCGCGATGGCGGTCGTCAGCGTGAGCGCAGCCGGTGTGGTGACCGCGGCGATGAACGGCTCGGCCGTCATCACGGCGACGCTCGACGGCAAGTCGGCGATGGTGACGGTGACGGTGAACGGGCCGGCGCTGTCGTCGGTGGCGGTGACTCCCGCGACGCTCGATCTCGGGGTCGGCCAGGCGGTGCAGTACGTGGCGACCGGCACCTTCGCCGACGGCACGACGCGCAACGTCGCGGCCGAGGCCGTGTGGAGCTCGAACGCCGCGGCGGTGGCGGCGGTGAGCGCGACCGGCCGCGTGACGGCGATGAGCGCGGGCTCGGCGACCATCGAGGCCACGCTGCGCGGCAAGAAGGGCATGGCGACGGCCACCGTCGGAGCGAAGACCGTGACCGCGCTGAAGGTCACGCCGCCAAACCTGGTCGTCGCGCCGACCGAGACGCGGCAGCTCGCGGTGACGGCGACGTACTCTGACGGCTCGACGGGCGACGTGACGTCGGCGGTGCGCTGGAGCGTCGAGGGCATGAACCCCGCGGTGACGGTGAGCGCCACGGGCCTCTACACCGGCGTCAGCTCGGCGAGCTTCGTGCGCGTGACGGCTTCGCTGCAGGGCGTCGACGCGACGATTCGCACGATGGTCACGAACCCCGGCTTCGCGCTGACGGGGCTCATGTACATGCCCCAGAACATCCCACGCGGCCTCACGTTCCCCGATCAGTGGCCGGACGCGATCTTCACGAACGTGGGCTCGACGAACTTCACGCTCGTCGAGTGGACGAGCAGCAACCCGGCCGTGCTCGAGCTCTTGCCCGGCGGCGGGTGGAAGGGCGTCTCGGTCGGCACCGTCACGATGACCGCCAAGACGTACACCGCGAGCGGCATGCTCACCGCGACCGGCATGGTCAGCGTGACCGAGCCGGTGCCCGACAGCATCAGGGTGTCGTCGGGTGCGTCGGGCACCGCGACGCTCGCCCAGGGCGCGACGCTGCAGCTCTCGGCGACGGGTCAGTCGGCGCTCTTCCCCGCGCTCAACGCCGACCTCACCTCGCAGGTGATGTGGAGCTCGAGCAACATGAGCGCCGTCACCGTCGACGCCGCCGGCCTCGCGCGCGGAGTGGGGCAGGGCACCGCCACCATCACCGCCCGGCTCGGCACGGCGATGGGCACGACCACCATCACGGTGCCGGCCAGCGTGCCGCCGCAGATGATGACCATGGTGGCCGCCGTCGAAGACAACAGCGTGCTGATCAGCAGCGTGAGCCCGAACGCAGAGAACACCGTCTACGCGACGAACGCGCTGCTCGCGTCACCCGGCGTCGCGGTCGGCTGCGCCTGGTACTGGAACCCGCCCATCGGGCCCGCGCCCGAGCGCTTCGACGCGCTGTGCAGCAAGGGGCTGATCAAGTTCGACCTGAGCCCGCTCGCCGGCAAGACGGTGATCAGCGCGCACCTGGTGCTCACCACCAAGGTCTACGGCATCGGCATCGTGCCGCGCCGCTGGTCGATTCACGCGCTCGCCTCGCCCTGGAGCGGCAGCACCGTGACGTGGAACACCGCGAGCGGCTTCCAGTACTACGTGTACTCCGAGACGCAGCACGACCCGCCGACGTTCTCGGGCCAGGTCTTCGACCTCGATCAGACCAACACGGTGAAGAACTGGGTCAGCGGCGCCTACGTGAACGCCGGCTGGGAGCTCGGCACGACGAACTACCTCTACCCGTACGTGCGCACCAACTCGCTCGACCCGTTCGAGCTCTACAGCCGCGAAGACCCGGGCGGCAACGGGCCGAAGCTCGTCGTCCAGTACCGGTGACGGTTACTGCGGGCCGACCCAGGCCTGGCCGCTCTCGCACTCGCCCATCGCCGCGGCGGCGTCGGCGTACTTCGAGCCCTGGTAGTACCAGTTCGTCTGCTTCGAGCCGTCGCTGCTCGAGCCCTGGCAGCCGCCGAGGCTCGCGCTCGAGTCGCAGGTCGCGCCCTCCGTGTACGAGGCGCCGCCGGCGGCGGTCTTCAGCGTGTCGCAGACGCCCTCGAAGGTCAGGAGCGAGGGCCCCCGGTAGCTGCGAAGGTCGGTGCACTGATCGCGCTTCGGCCGCAGATCGCAGCGCGCGCTCTTGGCAGGCAGCAGCGAGCCGCAGCCCGCGACGAGGAAGAGACAGACGGAGACCGTGAGGCGCATGGTTTGAGCTTAGAGTGGGGGCGCCGCGGTACGACATGCCCGAGCGAACCCGACCCAACCCCGCGCAGGGCGCGCGCTACGACGAGGAGCAGGTGGCCGAGCTCTTGCGGCGCGCCGCGGCGCTCGATCAGAAGCGCAAGCTCGAGCGGCCCTCGCTCTCGCTCGACGAGGTCGAGGCGATCGCCCGGGAGGCCGGCCTCGATCCCGGGCTGGTGCGCCGCGCAGCGGGCGAGCTCGCGGCCGAGGGGCAGACGAGCTCGGCCACGCGCTGGCTCGGGGCGCCGGTGACGAAGACCATCGAGCGGGTCGTCGACGGCGAGCTCACCACCGATGACCACGAGGGGCTCGCGGCGTCGATTCGCGAGGCGCTGGCCACCAGCGGGCTGCCGGTGCAGGTCGCGGCGCTCGGCCGCTCGCTCTCGGTCACGACGTTCAGCAAGGCCGGCGTCGTCGACGTGCAGATCGCTCCGAAAGACGGCGCGACGCGGATCAAGATCACGGTGAACTCGCGCGGCCTCGCCGGCGGCATCTTCGGCGGCCTCATCGGCGGCGTCGGCGGTGGCTTCGGCTCGAACGTCGCGTGGCTCGTGCCCTTCCTGGCGGAGCGCGCGGGCATGCCGCTCGCGACCAGCCTCGCTGCTGGCGCGGCCTCGCTCCTCGCCGTGCTCGGTGGGAGCTACTCGCTCGCCCGGTGGATCTACGGCGCGCAGGTCCGCACGGTGCACACCCGCATGGATCAGCTCGCCGAGACGCTCGAGTCTTCACTCCGCACGTCGCTCGCCGCGAGAGCGGGCGTCGTGCCGGTGTCGAAACCCTGAACGTCGAGCCGGCTGGCTCTAGCGAACGTGGCCGTTCATGCAGACGTACCGGCCGTCGGTGCCGTTCATCTTCATCTCGCGGCCGCACGCATCGCAGCGCACGTTGGAGGACGAGGCTGCCGGCCGCGCAGACGAAGCCGCCGCCGACGTCATCGAGCGGCCCTCGGCGGCCAGCGGCTTCAGCTTCTCGAGCTCTTCGCGAACCTTCTTGAGGAGCGCACCGCGAACGCCCGAGTACTTCGTCTCGAGCGCCGACAGCGCCTGCATCATCTCCAGGTATTGCTCAGCGCGACCTTCGGCGTGAGCGCGGCGTGTTTCGATGGTCGTGTACACGGGCGCGGCTCATAGCTCAGAGGTCTGACATTGATCAGGAAATCTGTGTCGATTCGCGCGTTTCTGATCAGAACTGCACCTTGATGAAGTCCGGAGGGGGCTTTGGAGCCGGTCTACCGGTCTGAATCTCGCCCGAGGCGTCGACCGGAAACAGGCTCAGCTCACGCACCGCCGGTGTCAGTGAGACCCCCTTCTTGCCGGCGTCGACCGAGACCTCGCCGCGCTCGAGCTCGCGGGCGATGCCCTTCAGCGCCGGGTCGATCGCGCTCTGGCGGTACCCCGTCTTGTACGCCTCGAGCAGCGCGTCGCGCGCCTTGCCGTTGTTTCCGCCGCGCGCCTGCAGCACCGCGATGTCGTACCAGGCGCGCCCGCGCGTTCGCCATTCGCCGCTCGACGTCGCCTTCGCGATCGCCTGCTCGTAGAGCGGCATCGCCTTCTGCACGTCACCCTTCAGCTCCCAGGTGTAGCCGAGCCGCAGGAGCTCTTCGCCCCGCACCCGGTCTGACTTCACGAGCGGCTCGAGCTCGGCGATCGCCTCGTTCAGCATGCTCGCGTCGACGTAGCGGCTCGCGAGCTGCAGGTGCGCCTCGCGCGAGTCGAGCCGCTTCGGCTGCAGCGAGATGGCCTCTTTCGTGCGAGCGATCGCGTCTTCGTGGCGGAACAGGCGCGCCAGCATCTTGCCCACGCGCAGCATCGGGAACACGCCCTTGGGCGTCTTCGCGGCCGCCTTCTCGCAGGCCGCGAGCGCGGGCGCGAACTTCTGCATCACGCCCAGGTGCTCGCACAGGTACACCTGCGCGAGCAGAAACCCCGGCCGCTTCACCAGCGCGTCTTCGAGCAGCGCCTCGCCCTTCTCGCCCGACTGGTAGCGCGTGACGAGCCAGAAGCGCGCGATCCACCACATGGCCGAGTCGGGCTCTTGATCGAGCGCGAGCAGCCGCGCCGAGTCGCCGTCTTGCCCCTCGAGCGCCAGCGCGAGGGCGAGCGCGTGCCGGGCCGCCCGGAAGTCGGCGTCGAGCTCGAGCGCCTTGCGGCAGTCGGCGATCGCAGAGGTCAGCGCCTCGGCGTCGAGCACCACCGGGTTCTCGATGCCCATCGGCTGCCGCACCAGCACCGCGTAGCAGCGCGCGTATGCGTGCAGCGCCTCGTCGCTCTTCGTGCCCGCCGACAGATCGCCGAAGTCGAGGCCCTTGCGCTCGGCGGCCGCCGCGAGCTTCTTCGCGAGCTCGCCGGTCGCCTGCTCGATCGCCGCGACCGACGACGCCGGCAGCGAGAGGGCCTTCAGCGCGACCGGCGCCTTGCCGCGCGCTCCGGTGAAGCCCGTCAGCGTCCACCCCGAGTCCTTCTTCTCGAGGCGGGTGGAGGCGAAGACGTCGGCCCCGAGGTACGCCGCGACGTCGGCGTCGGCGGCCCCGTCGAGGCCGAACCTCGCCGGGTCGAACGCCTCGTGACCCGCCATCGACAGCATCTGCTTCGCGTGCAGCTCGTTGAACGCGCCGCTGTGCCGCAGCACCTCGGCGACGCGCGACTGCAGCACCAGGCCGAGCGAGCGGCCCAGCTCGTCCTTCGAGCCCGAGGGCAGCACCGCCGCCGTCGAGCGGGGCAGCGGAACCGCGGCGAGCATCAGCGCGAGCGCGAGCATCGTCAGAACTTCAGCTTGATGAAGTCGGGAGGAGGCGGCTTGCCCGACGGCCCTGCCTCGAGCTCGCCCGAGGCGTCGACCTGAAACAGCGTCACCTCGCGCGGCGCGGGCGTCAGCTTCTTCGGCGCCTTCGGGTCGCTCGTGGCCGCGAGGTCTGCCCGCTCGACCTCTCGCGCGAGATCGGTGAGCGACGCGTCGACCTTCTTCATCTTGAAGCCGGTGCGCAGCGACTCTCTCAGAGCGTCTTTCGCCTTGTCCTTCGCGCCCGCCTTCGCGTTCAAGACCGCGAGGTCGTAGTACGCGCGCCCGCGCGTGCGCCACTCGCCGGGCGACGTCGCCTTCGCGATCGCCTTCTCGAACAGCGGCTTCGCGGCCGCTGCGTCGCCCTTCAGTTGGTACGCGTAGCCGAGCCGCAGCAGCTCTTCGCCGCGCGCCTGCTCGTCGTTCGCGATCTGCTCGAGAATGCCGATCGCGTCGTTCAGCTTCCCCGCGTCGACGAAGCGGCTCGCGAGCTGCAGGCTCGCCTCGCGGCTCTTGAGGCCCGACGGCTCGAGCGCGAGCGCCTCTTGCGACTTCTTGATCGCCTCGTCGTGCTTGCCGTTGCGCGCGAGCGCCTTGCCGACGCGCAGCAGCGGGAACACGCCCTTCGGCGTCGCCGCCACCGCCTCGTCGCACGCCTTCAGCGCCTTCTCGAACTGCTGCAGCGCCGTCAGCGACTCGCACAGGTAGATCTGCGCGAGCAGGAAGCCCGGTCGCTTCTCGATGCCCGCGCGCAGCACGCCCTCGCCCGCCTCGGGCGACTGAAAGCGCGTCACGAGCCAGAACCGCGTCACCCAGTACAGCGCGCTGTCGACCTCGCCGGCCTCGGCGAGCAGCTTCGTCGCCTGCTCGTCGCTGCCCTCGATGGCGTAAGCGAGCGCCAGCGCCACCTTCGCGCTCGTGAACTTCGGGTCGAGCTCGAGCGCCTTCTTGCAGTCGGCGATCGCCTGCGTCACCGCTTCGGCGTTGAGCACCACCGGGTTCTCGATGCCCATCGGCTGTCGCAGCACCGTCGCGTGGCAGCGCGCATACGCGAGCAGCGCCTCGTCGTTCGCCGTGCCCACCGTGAGGTCTGGCCACTTCGCCACCTTCTTCTTCGTCAGCGCCGCGATCTGCTTCGCGATGTCGCCGATGCCCTGGTTGACGACCGCCACCGGCGTCGCGCCCATCTTCACCGCCTTGATGGCCGCCGGCGCCGAGCCGCGGGCGCCGCTGAAGCCGGTGAAGGTCAGGCCCGCACTCTCCCCCGTCCCCCTTGGGGGGCGAGGTTCGTTCTTCTCGAGCACGCCCGAGAGGAAGACCTCGGCGCCGAGGTACCACGCGACGTCGGCGTCGACTTGCGCCTTCATGCCGAACGACTCGGGCTTGAACGCCTCGGCGCCGAGCATCGAGAGCATCTGCTTCGCGTGCAGCTCGTTGAACAGCCCGGTCGCCCGTAAGACCTCGGAGGTGCGCACCTGCAGCACGAGGCCGAGCGCCCGAGCGTCGTCGTCGGCCGCGCCCGGCGGCACGAACGCGAAGGTGAGGCGCGGTTGAGGAGCAGCTGCGGCCAGCGTCACGGCGACGGCGACGGGGAGCATGCGCGCGATACTGCCTCGATCCTGGCGATTGGTCGACGATCCACACCTGCGGGCTAGGGTGTCCTACCGACGTGCGCCTGCTCCTCTTGCTGTTCGCTGCGGTCGCGGTCTCTGCCTGTTGCTGCGACTTCACGAAGGACCCTGACGACGCAGGCCGCGGCGGAGGCAGCGGCGCGGCTGGCGGCGGCCCCTCGACCGGCGGCGGCTCGGCGAGGGCCGGAGGAGGCGCCGCCGGTGGCAGCACCGCTCCGGGCGGCGGCGGCGCGTCGACGGCGGGCGGCGGAGGCGCTGCGACCGCCGGCGGTGGCGCGGGCCCTCCGGTCGGCGGGGGCTCGGGCACCGCCGGCGGCACCGGCCCGACCGCAGGAGGCGGCTCGCCCGCGGTGCTCCCCCAGATCACGAGCCCGCTCAGCCCCGCGAGCGGCCCGTACGGCGCGCACCTCACCATCGTCGGCCAGAACTTCTTCGACGCCGGCACGCTGCTGCTCTCGAGCCCCATCGGCACCATCACGCTGAGCTCGAGCGCGCTGAAGGCCGACGCCGGCGAGCTCTGGCAGAACGACCGCATCGTCTTCCGCTACCCGTTTCCGGCGGAGGGCCCGGTCGTCGTGCGCAACAGCGCGTTGTCGACGGCCGACGCCGGGGCGTACCTGCCGAGCTGGGCGCCGGGCGCGGGGCTGATGCAGGCGCAAGACGACTACTCGCCGTTCCCCTCGACCTACCTCGCGGCGCCGGGCACGGTCGTCGGCACGATTCGCTACCCCGACCCGCCGCTCATGTACGGAGGGTGGGGCGTGATGATCCACGACGGTGTCGCTCCGCGGCTGTTTCACCTCGACGTCGGCGGCCGGTACGTGACGGCCGTCTCGCTCGTGCCCGGCTCGGGCGTGCAGCCCGACGGCGTGGCGGCGGTGAGCACCACGCCTCCCGACGGCGGCGCCACGGTGCGCACGCTGTACCAGCTGACGTGGGCCGGCGGGGTGCCGAGCCTCACCACCACGGGCGTCACCGCGTCGCGGCTGCTCGGCGCCGGCACCGACGGCACGGGCCTCTTCGCGTGGGCGCAAGCCACCGACGGCGGCTTCTTCCGCGTGCGGCCTCCGGCGTGGGCGGCCGACAAGGCGGTCGCGGCTCCGGCGGGCTTCGGCACCGGCGGCAACACGGCGCAGATTACGTTCGTGGGCGGCACGCTGGTCGCGCAGTGGACGACGGCGCGCAACTCGGGCTTCCCGCTGTTCAAGCACTACGAGCGCCCGAACTTCGCGTTCGCGAACGCCGGGCAGACCGCGTGGGGCGCGACCGAGCTCGCCGAGAACGAGATCGACGGTGAGGTCGACAGCGTGAACATCGCGTCGAGCGCCGACGGGAAGATGTCGTTCGTCTTCGGCGGCGGGTACTACAGCACGCTCGTCTTTCAGCCGGTCAACCCGAGCTACCCCGAGGTGCGGCTCGCGGCCGGCGGCTTCGTGAGCTCGCCTTCGATCGCGGGCGGCGGCGAGCGCTACTGGCTCTCACCGACGGCCACCGACTGGGCGGGCACGGCGTGCGACAGCGCCGGCCTTCACGTGCTGCGGCCCGTGCCGAGCCCGCAGTCGGGCGGCAGCGTGCCGGCGGCCTCGGCCGGCGAGGTCGCGATCTGGCCGTGCCCCGACTTCGATTGGCACCAGACGATCGTCGACGCCGACGGAGGCCTCATGCCGCTCGTGCAGGCGTACGGGCGGGTCTTCCTCGTGAAGAAGCGCTGAATTTCTTGGCCGCGCCGGCGGGGTGTGATCGTCTTCGCCCGCATGAGATTCCGACTCGCGCTCTTTTCCGTCGTCGCGCTGCTCGCAGGTTGCCCCGGCCCTGAGGAGATGGACGGCGGCACCGCCGGAGGCGGCACGGCCGGCGGCCACGCAGGCGGCAACGCCACCGCAGGTGGAAGCGGCACCGCAGGCGGCAGCGCAACGGCCGGGGGAAGTGCCACGGCAGGCGGAAACGCGACGGCGGGTGGAACCGCGACCGCGGGTGGAAACGCCACGGCGGGTGGAAGCGCGACGGCGGGTGGGAATGCGACCGCGGGCGGAAACGCCACGGCCGGCGGAAGCGCGACCGCAGGCGGAAACGCGACCGCGGGCGGAAACGCGACCGCGGGTGGAAACGCGACGGCGGGTGGAAACGCCACCGCGGGTGGAAACGCCACGGCGGGTGGAAACGCGACCGCAGGCGGAAACGCGTCTGCCGGTGGATCCGGCACCGCAGGCGGCTCGGCGGGCGGAACCGCTGGAGGCAGCGCGACGGACGGCGGCCTGGTCGAGCCGCCTCGCGGAGTGACGTTCTCCGGCTCGAACGCGTTCGCGGTCGGCGCGTACCGCGCTGTGCTGACCCTGCAGCCCGATGGAGGCGCCAACCGGACCAGCCTTCAGCTCGGCTGGACGGACGTCTCGCTCACCACGTTCTGCCCGCAGCCGACCGTGCCTGTGAGGTTGTTCGTCATCGGAAGGATGGACCCCCTCGGCGTGCAGCCCGGCAGCTACTCCATCGGGCAGGGGCCCACTGCCGCGGCGTCGGCGACGATGGCCGCGTTCACTCCGGGCTCGAGCATGCCCACCGACCTTAACCTGGGTATCGGCGGCACCTTCAACCTGCTCGTGTTCGACGCGACCCACGCCTCGGGCACGTACACCGCGAACATGGTCACTCAGGGCGACGGTGGAATGTGGACGGCGATGGGCGCCTTCAACGTGCCGATCGAAGTTTGCCCCTGACTCTCGCAGCGGCTCCGTGAAGCCGCGCGGGTCTCGGGCGCCGTGCTGCCACTGAGCCGGCGGCGTGCTCGCTCGCGAGCTCGATATCAGCGGGCCCGACGACCTGCAGCACCTGAAGGTCGGCACCGTGCGGCTGTCGGCTGGCCCGCGGTTCCGCGTGCGCCGCGGCCTGCCGTGCTGCGAGTACGCCGACGCCGTCGTCTACGAGGCCCCGATCCTCATGGTCCTCGTGCAGCGCAGCGCCGAGGCGCCGTGCGCGTCTTGCCCGGCACCTTCGACGACCGCGGCCATGGGTTCGCGCTCAAAGAGGGCAGCGCGCTGCGCGAGAGCGCCAACCGCGCCCTGCTCGAGCACATCGCCTCCGACGCGTGGCGCGCGACGCTCGCGCACCACCTCGGCGCGGTGCCCTGACGCGCTTCAGCGCGGCGCGTGCGCGTCGACCCACTCGACGGCCTTCGCGATCACCTCGTCGTGCTTCGGCTCGTGGATGAGGTCGTGGAACTGGCCCTCCCAGAGCACGAGCGTCTTGTCCGGGCTCGCCGCGCGCTTCACGAGCTCACGGCTGCCGTCGACGTTCGTCACCACGTCTTTGTCGCCGTGCATCACGAGCAGCGGCAGCTTGAGCTCCTCGGCGCGGGCCTGCACCGCCGCGATGCCGTCGAGCGCGGCGCGCGTCGAGCGGGCGGGCAGGTTGTCGAGCACGATGAGCGGGTCCTTCGTCATCGCCTCGCGCTCTTCCGCGACGCTGGTGAAGCTCTCGACGGGCCCCAGCGGCTGGGCCGGCAGCCCCGGCAGCACGGCGCCGAAGAAGTGGGCGGCGCTGATCTGCCCCGAGGTCACGTCGGGCTGCAGCTTGATGCCCGGGCCGCTCAAGATGACACCCGCGAGCTCTTCGGGGTGCTCGAGCGCGTACGTGGTCGTGATGAGGCCGCCGAGGCTGTGGCCGTAGAGGAACACCGGCACGCCCGGGTGCTCGGTCTTCGCGACCTTCACCACCTGCCGCACGTCTTCGACGAGCTGGTCGATGCTCTCGAACCGCTGGCGCGCGCCGCCCGACCGCCCATGGCCGTGCAGGTCGACCGCGTACACCGCCACGCTCTTCGCCTTCAGCGCGTCGGCGAGCGGCTGGTACCGCACCGCGTGATCGCGCAGGCCGTGCACCACCACCACCGCGGCGCGCGGCTGCGGCTCGGGCGCCAGCGTGTACGTCTGCAGGCACACGCCGTCTGCGGCCGTGAGCTGGTTCGGGCCGGCCGCCGCGCACGCGACGGTCGCGCAGCTCAGGTTGCCCGCGGCGAACACCGCGAGAAGAACGACGCGGGGCACGGCGACGAGCGCTCTCTTTTTCATGGGCCCAAGGTAGAGACCTCGCCGCCCGGCCACATGGGCCAGATGGCGGATCAGACGAGCCCGGCGCGCGCGGCCAGCAGCGCAGCGGCCGCGCGGGTGCTCACGTCGAGCTTCGCGTACAGGTTGATCGTGTGGTGCTGCACGGTGCGCGCCGAGATGCCCAGCGCCGTCGCGATCTCTTTGTTCGTCTTGCCGTGCGCGAGCTCGCGCAGCACGTCGACCTCGCGCTCGGTGAGGTCGGCCACCGGCGACGTCGGCAGCTGCCGCCGCGCGCCCGACGCCTCGAGCACCGCCGCCACGCAGTCACCGTCGAGCTGGCCGCTCTTCGCCGCCTCGGCGAGCAGCGCCTGCGCCTTCGCGGGCGCGTGCGCCTTGCGGTGCGGCCGGTCTTCCAGCAACGCGCACGCCATGTCGGCGGCGGCGAGCACCCGCGCCGTGCGCGGCAGGCCCGCCGCCGAGAGCCGCTTGTGCGTGCCGCGCCCGTCGAGCCGCTCGTGGTGGGCCGCCGCGATGCGCCCGACCTCGCCCCACGCGCCGGCCGCGAGCACCTGCTCGGTGAAGTGCGTGTGGCCGGTGCCCTTCTTGCGGTCGGCGTCGCTCCAGCGCGGGCGCAGCCACAGGGCCGCGGGCAGGGCGACCTGGCCGATGTCGTGGAGCTGCGCCGCCAGCGCGAGCTCGGCGCGCTCGTCGGCTGAGAGCCCCAGCGCGACCGCCGCCTGCTCGCTCAGCGCGGCGACGCGGCGCGAGTGCCCGCGCGTGAACGGGCTCTGCAGGTCGGTGATGTCGCCAAACGCGACCGCGATGTCGTGCAGGCTCGCCTCGAGCGGAGCGGTCGCCACCAGCGCCTCGACGCGCGCGAAGCGCTCGGGGCTGCGCGCGACCTGCTCGAAGCGACGGGCCACGGCGTCGGCGTGGCGCGCGAGCTTCGGGTCGAGCACGGTGCCGCTGCGCGAGGCGAGCAGCTCGCGCGCCAGCGGCGCGCCGCCCTCGAGGTAGAAGACGACGGCCACGTTCGCGGCCTGCGCGACGCGGCCGAGCCGCGAGAGCGCGTCGCCCTTCAGGCCGAGCGGAGCGCCCTCGCCGTCCCACCGCTCGAACGCCTGCTCGAGGGCGTCGACGACGGCCGGGCCGAAGCGCAGCTGCTGCGAGAGCACGCGCGCGGCGCCACAGAGCTCGCGGGTCCACTCGGCCTTCATGCGGCCCGAGGCGAGGGCGAGGCGGCCGGCGCTCTTCGCGGCGCTCAGCACCGAGGGCGCCGAGCGGAACAGCGCGGCGGCGACGCCGCGGACGTTCGGGTCGAGGCGGCGGGCGAGGGCGGCGCGCCAGGCGAGGTCGTCTTCGGCCACCTCGGCCTCGACGGCCGCGAACGCGGTGCAGCCGAGGTGGCGCAGGAGCCCGACGAAGAAGGCGTCGCGCTGCTCGTCGTCGGTGAGGCCGGCCTCCTGGGCGAGCTCGAGCGCGAAGAGGCCCGTCAGCACGCTCTTGTCGCTGTCGAGGCCGTTCGCGAGGTCGAGCACCGCGGTGACCGCCGACAGGCACTCGAGCGGCTCGTCGCTCACGGTCAGGCCTCGAGCTTCGCCTCGAGCGCCTTCACGATGGTCTTCAGCACCTTGATGCGCGCGTAGTACTTGTTGTTCGCCTCGACGAGCGTCCACGGAGCGCGCTGGGTGCTCGTGCGATCGACCATGTCGCAGACGGCCGACTCGTACAGGTCCCACTTCTTGCGGTTGCGCCAGTCTTCGTCGGTGATCTTGAAGCGCTTGAAGCTCGTCGACTCGCGAGACTTGAAGCGCTTCATCTGCTCTTCCTTCGTGATCGCGAGCCAGAACTTCACGACGACGATCTCGTGGCGGCACAGCTCGCTCTCGAAGTCGTTGATCTCGGAGTACGCCCGCATCCAGTCGGCTTCGCTGCAGAAGCCCTCGACGCGCTCGACGAGCACGCGGCCGTACCAGCTGCGATCGAAGATGGTGATGCGGCCCGTGCGGGGGATGTGCCGCCAGAACCGCCACAGGTACGGCTGCGCCCGCTCTTCTTCCGTCGGAGCCGCCACCGAGATGCCGCGGTAGAGCCGCGCGTCGAGCGCCTGCGTCACCCGCCGAATCGCGCCGCCCTTGCCGGCCGCGTCGTTGCCCTCGAACACCAGCACGACGCCGTTCTTCTTGAACCGCTTGTGCCGCGACAAGAGCGCGAGGCGGCCCTGCCACTTGTCGAGCTCGGCCGCGTAGTCCTTCTTGTCGAAGGGCTGCTCGAGCTGCAGCGCGCGAATGACGTTCAGCTTGTCGACGCTCGGCAAGAGCGGCGGGGTCTTGTCGGCCGGCTTGCCCTTCGGGGCGTCGTCGAGCCGCTCGCGAATCGCGGTGAGCAGCGTCTTGCCGACGGTGAGCGAGCGGTAGTTCGCGTCGGAGCCGGCCACCACGATCCACGGGGCCTCGCCGGTGCTCGTGCGCCGCAGGTAGTGCTCGGCGATGCGCTCGAACTTGTCGTGCTTCTCGAAGTACTGCCACTCCTGGTCGGTGACGCGCCACGCCGTGTCTTTCGTCGCTGCGAGCTCTTCGAGGCGGTGCCGCTGCTGCTTCTTCGTGAGGTGAAACCAGAACTTCACGATCAGCGCGCCCTCGTCGGACAGCATCTTCTCGAAGCGCCGCGCCGATGAGATGTGCTGATCGAGCTCGGCGTCGGTGAGCTTGCCGAACACGCGGTCGACGATCGCGTCGCTGTGCCAGGCACCGAAGAAGATGCCGACCTTGCCCTTCGGCGGCAGCGCGCGCCAGAAGCGCCACATCGGCGGGCGGTCGCGCTCGTCTTGCGTCGGGTCGTCGAACGCGCTCGTGATGATCTGGCGGGGGTCCATCCACTCGTTGAGCAGGTTGACCGTCTCGCCCTTGCCGGCGCCTTCGACTCCGCCGATGACGATCAGCACGGGGAACTTCTTCTTCGCCGACAGGTCGAACTGCGCGTTCAGCAGCGCCTCGCGCAGCTTCGGCTCTTCGCGGCGGTAGACGCTCTTGTCGATGTGGTGCTTGAGGCTCGCGGACTCGAACATTGTTGCGAGTTCTACCTCGTCTCGAGCGAGCCGCGGGATACTGCGCGCGCCGCGTGCCCGTCACTGCCAGCCGTACGCCTCGATGAACGCGCGCAGCTCTTGCGTCTCGGTCGACACCGGCTTCAGCCACACGCCCTTCTCTTCGCGCGACCACCAGCCGCTCTCGCCGTAGCGCTTGAGCCGGTAGCCGAACAGCCGCACGCGAATGAGCTCGGGCGGAGCCGCGGGGAAGGGGTCGTTCGCGAGCAGCGATCGCGCGCCCGCGTCGTTGTGCAGGAGCTTCCACACGAAGTGCACCAGCCACGGCTCGTCGTCGGCCTGGCTCATCGCCGCGAACCAGATCTGCCAGTCGAGGCGGTAGTGAAACGGGCTCATCCAGCACGGGCGGCGGTCGGGGTCGCCGGGCTTGCACTTGAGCTCATAGGCGCGCCACGTCTCGCCCCCGTCGTCGCTGCCTTCGATGACCAGCTCGTCGCGCTCGCGGCCGACGCTGCCGAACGCGCCGTACGTGTTCACCAGCGAGAACGGGTCGTACGTGCGGTTCATGTGCTGCCGCGCAGACAGCAGGTTCGCCACGATCTGCAGCGAGAGGATCGCGACGACCGCCGTGAGCACGCCCGCGGCCCAGCGGTGCTTCACGTCCGACGGCTGCTGCTCGGCGAGCGCCAGCGCCGCGGTCAGCCGCTGGGGAAAGAGGTGCTGGAGCACCCCGTCGTCGAGGCACGCGATCAGCGGGATCAGCGACAGCCAGTTCAAGAACGACAGGTTCCCGCTCGCGATGAGCGTGAGCTGAAACGCGATCGCCACGAGCCCGCACACGCGGCGCGTCGCGCGCGGCCCGAAGAAGCCCCACGGCGCGACGAGCTCGGCGGCGTGGTTGAACAGCACTCCGAGCTTGTGCGCCCAGCTCGGGAGGAAGTGAAAGAACGGAGTCAGCGGCGACGGAATCGGCTGCGTCTCGAAGTGGTAGTCGAGGCAGGTCAGCTCGACCCAGCACGGGTCGCCGCGCAGCTTGATGAGGCCTGCTCCGAGGAACAGGCGGAAGCCGAGCCAGCGGTAGAGAAAGAGGACGGCGATGGGAGCCGGCCGCTTCGGAAACGGCGTGATGCTCGCCAGCGGGCAGAGAAAAATCGACAGGAAGCCCGTCTCGAGCAGCTGGCTCTCCCACCCGAAGCCCCAGAAGAGCTGCCCGACGCGATCGATCGACAGGTACAGCACCCAGAGCAGCGCCATCACCACCGCGTTCGTGCACCCGAGCAGCACCAGCACCGACAGCGCGAGCCCGAGCCACCCCGCCGCCAGCATCGTGCCGTCGGCGGTGCCGATGAAGCGGAACAGCGTCGGCGCCTCGGTGAACGTGGTGCCCTCGAGAAACGAGCGCGCCGGCAGCAGCCCCTGCGAGCCGACGAGCGGCATGCCCTGCTGCAGGAACACGCCGAACGCGCACGCGTAGATGAGCCCGAGCAGGCGCAGCATCACGAAGCGGGTCAGCGCGTACGGTCCCACAGCTGCGCCGTGTAGCCTCGCGTGGACAGTCGAACAAAGTGCTCAGTGGTCGCGTGTGTGCAACGGCCTGGATCTGCGGGGCTCCAGAGCCGCGCCCGTGGCGCCGGCGTTGCTGTTCGCTGCAGGCATGACGACCGCGATCAGCCCCACGAGCCAGGCAGCGAGCGACGCCGCCCGCCGCGCCGCCGAAGAGGCCGCTCGCCGCGCCCGCGAGGCCGAGGCCGCCCGCGAAGCCGCGCGCCACGCCCAGCAGGCCGCGCGCGCTGCGCAAAGCAGCTCGGGCAAGGTCGGCCCGCTGCAGGCGCGTTCAGGCCGCCTGCTCGAGACCGCCGAGCAGCGCACCGAGGCCGCCGCGCGCGCCGCCGATCGCGCCCGCGACGCCGTCGAGACCGCGAAGGCGAGGGTGCAGCCGTTCGGCCGTTCGCCGCTGTTCACCGACGCGTTCGAGCCGAAGACCGCTCCGGCGCTGAAGAGGCTCGATGTCATCGGCGCCCGCGTCGACGGCCTCGCCGCCCGGGAGCGCGCGGCCGATGCGCGGCTCGACGGCCAGCGCGGGCAGCGCACCGACCTGAGCCCCGCCACGAAGAAGGACCTGCGGCTCGACGCCGAGGCCCGCCTGCGCTCGAGCCCCGCGTACTCGACCCTCTCGGAGGAGGGCTCGCGCGTCGACTTCGTGAACGCGCTCGCGGACGAGGTCGGCCGGCTGCCCCCCGAAGAGGCCACGCGGCTCGTGCAGACCTTTCAGCCGCAGCTGCAGGAGGTCGCGAAGTCGGCGAACGGCACCTCGCCGGAGGACGCGCGCCGCGACATCATCGACGGCTTCTCTCAGATCGCCGAGAAGAGCGGCCCGAGCGGCGCGCGCACGCTCGCCGAGAGCTTCGCCGCCGTCGCCGTCGACGATCACACCGACGTCGACGACACCGACCAGCTCGGCGGCGCGCTCAAGGCGTCGATCACCGGCGGGCACGGCGCCGCCTTCGCCGCGGCGCTCACGCACGAGCTGCAAGCGACCCACGCCGGCACCCAGCTCGCCGACGACGTGACGAAGGCCACCCGCGAGGGCATTCGCGACGTGCGCGAGAGCTACGACCAGGGCACCGCCAGGTTCCAGAACCTCGACGCCGGCCTTCGCGCGACGCTGCAGGTGCTCGGCCCCGACGCCACGAAGGAAGAGCAGCAGGCCGCGGTCGAGAAGTTCCTCGACGACAACCAGGAGGCGTACGACGACTTCGAAGCGCAGTCGAAGCAGCTCATGACCGTCGTCGACGGCGCCGCGATGCTCGCGAACGACCCGTCGATGCCCGAGGACCTGCGATCAGAGAGCACCGAAGCGCTGTCGCGGCTCGAGACGGCGGGCAACAGCCAGGCCGGCAAGGCGAAGCTGGCCGAGGCCGTCGCCGAGTCGCAGCAGCGGAGCACGATGGGCAACAGCTTCCTCGACGACGTCTCGGCCGCGGCGACCGGCGGCGACGCGGTGAAGGGCGGCGCCTCGCTCGCCGACAAGCTCGCGCAGGTGCGCGTCGTCGCCGCGGGTCAGGTCACGAAGACGATCGGCAACGAGGCCGTGCTCGCCGGCCTCGCGGGCGACAGCGCGCGCGCCGACGACCTGATGGGCCAGCTGAAGAACATGCACGCGCTGTACGGCCTCTCGCCCGAGAAGCAGGGCCAGGTCCTCGACGGCATCAACGGGATCATGCTGGGCCGCCTGTCGCCCGAAGAGACGGCGAGGAAGCTCGACGCGCTCGTCGGCCCGAAGGGCACGGCGGTGACCTCGAAGGACTTCGGGCTCACCGCGCTGCGCGGGCTCGGCGTGGTCGCGGGCCTGCCGGGGCTCGTCTCGGGCGACTACGGCAGCGACGATCTCGCGACGCGCGCGCAGGCGTACGCAGGCGCCGTCGGCTTCGGCGCCGACTCGCTCGCGATGACGAACGACCTGCTCGCGCGCGGCGCCAGCTTCCCCGGCCTCGGCTCGGCGCTGGGCAAGCTCTCGGCCGTCACAGGCCTCGTCACCGGCGGCATCGACGGCGTGCAGGGCATTCAGAGCGTGCTCGAGGGCAACCTCTCGCAGGGCGGGCCGCAGGTGCTCACCGGCGTCGGCGGCGTCACGATGGGCGCCGCGACGCTGTTCGCCGGCGCGGCGGCGTCGCAGGCGGTGCCGGTCGCGGGGCAGCTCGCCGGCGCGGCGCTCGTGCTCGCGGGCGTGGTGTGGACGGCGATCAACGGCGCGAACGAGGAGGCCGACGCCGAGCAGTCGTGGCAGTCGCTCTACGAAGGCCTCGGCGTCGACGCCCAGACCGCCGAGAGCCTCGCCGAGGCCGACGACAACGACGGTCGCAGCGTCATGCCCTTCCTCGTCGATCTGCGCGACAGCCTCGGCACCGACGACCGCGCGTTCGCCGAGTGGGTGCAGAACCTCGAGCCCGAGACCGCCGGCTTCCTCGCTCGCCTCTCGCGCGACGTGCCCCGCGGCCCGATCGGCGCCGAGCAGCTCGACGCGCTGCGCACGGTGGGGCTCGTGCCGGGCGGCGACTTCCAGCCGAACCTCGCCTTCACCTACCGCGGCGACCCCGAGATCGCGCAGGAAATCGCCGAGCAGGACGACGACTCGGTCGCGGTCGGCTCGTTCGTGCTCGACCGCAGCGAGTACGCGTACCAGCAGTACGTCGCCGAGCAGGCTGGGTGATCGATGCCGCGTCGCACGCGCTACGTCTCTCGCGACGACGCGCGACGCTCACGAAGCGCGACGCGCCTGCGTGCACCTCGCAGGCGCTGTGGTCGACCCCTCGGCAGCTTCGTGCCGCTCGAGCTGCGCGCAGCGCCGGTCGACATCGCTCCGCTCAGGGCACCAGCACGAGCTTGCCCTTCACGGCGCGCCGCTCGAGCCGCTCGAGCGCCTCGGCCGCCTTCGCGAACGGCAGCACGGCGTCGACCTGCGGCTTCAACTTGCCCTCGGCCACCCAGGCGAGCACCTGCCGCACGTTCGCGCGGTTCTTCTCGACGTCGCGCATCGCGAACTGGCCCCAGAACACGCCGAGCATCTGGCAGCCCTTCAACAGGAGCAGGTTGATCGGCATCTTCGGAATCTCGCCCGCGGCGAAGCCGACGACGAGGTGGCGGCCCTCCCACGCGATCGCCCGGAGCGCCTGCTCGCTGTAGCGGCCGCCGACCGGGTCGTAGATGACGTTCGCGCCGTCGCCGTTCGTGAGCGCCTTCGTTCGCTCTTTGAGGTCTTCGCGCCCGTAGTCGATGCCGTCGTCGGCCCCCTGCGCGCGGCAGAACGCGAGCTTCTCTTCGCCCGAGGCCGCAGCGATGACGCGCGCGCCGAGCGCCTTGCCGAGCTGAATGGCCGCGACTCCGACGCCGCCTGCGGCGCCGAGCACGAGCAGCGACTCGCCGGCCTTCAGGTGCGCCCGGTCGACGAGCGCGTGGTACGTCGTGGCGTACGTGAGCGTGGTGGCCGCCGCCGTCTCGAACGAGACCGCGTCGGGCAGCTTCACCGCGGCGAGCTCGCTCACGACGACGCTCTCGGCGAACGCGCCGTTCACCATCGTCGCCGTGACGCGGTCGCCGGCCTTCAAGCTCGTGACGCCGGGGCCGACCGCCGAGACGACTCCGGCCGCTTCGCCGCCGGGGATGAACGGCGGCTCGGGCTTGAACTGGTACTTGCCGTACGAGAGCAGCACGTCGGGGAAGTTCACGCCCGCGGCCTTCACGTCGATGCGAACCTCGCCTTCGCCGGGCTCGGGCGCGGGCAGCTCGTCGACCTCGAGAGACTTCGGACCTTCGAGCTGGTGGATGCGGACGGCGCGCATGAGGCGGCTGCTTATACTGGCCTCGAGCGCGGCGCACGCTACGCTGTCGGGCCCGTGGCCCGCGCCGCCGCACTCGCACTCGCGCTGCTCGCGCTCTCGTGTGGGCCGAAGTCGATGTCCGCCCGCCGCGAGCACAGCCAGCGCCTCTCGGACGACGCCGAGGAGCAGCTCGCCCTCGCCGAGCGGGCGATCGCCGAGCTCAACGAGGTCGTGGCCGACAAGGCGCTCAACAAGGCGCGCAAGATCCTCAAAGACCCCGACGCTCCGCTGTACCCGGACTACGAGATCCTCGTCGGCCGGCTCAAGGAAGACGACGCGAAGCTGCCCGACGTGAAGAGGGCCCGCGAGGCGAAGGAGCTCCAGCTCGCCATCACCGAGCGCAAGGCGAAGATCGAAGAGGCCGCGGCCGCGCTGAAGAAGTCGCTGAAGGCGCTCGAAGCCCCCGCGGTCGAGAAGGCCGTCGTCGAAGAGGCCGCCGCGGCGCAGGCCGCGCTCGCCGACGCCATCAAAGAGGGCGCCGAGCTCGAGAAGAAAGACAACGCCTACGCCGAGTGGGTGAAGCCGAAGCGCGACGCTCAAGACAAGGCGAAGGACCCCATCGGCCTCGCGAAGGCGCGCATCGACTTCATGGAGGGCCCCGCTGTCTTCCGTGAGAAGGCCGCCGAGCAGCTCAAGGCCGGCAAGGCCGCCAAGCCGCAAGACGAGAAGCGCGCCGCGTACAAGGAAGCGAAGAAGCTGTACGAGCAGTGCCAGGACGCGTGCCGCAAGCTGCTGACGGCGAACCCGGCGATCTCGCGGCTCGCGATCACCGCGTCGGGCAAGAAGACGACGCCCGAGGCGCTCGACACGGCGTGCAGCGCCGAGTGGCAGGACGTCGACAAGGCCGAGAAGAAGCTGAAGCCCGAGAAGCCGCCGCCGCCGCCCCCGAAGAAGAAGAAGTGAGGGTGTGGCTGGCGAAGAGCGCAGCCCGACCCGATGAAGTGGGTTAAGAGGCGGCCGCTTGGGCAAGCTGTCGACCACACTCTTCGGCGAGACCTACTCGTTCCGATCGATCAAGGAAGTGCTCGCGAAGGCGAACGAGCCCCGGTCGGGCGACGTGCAGGCCGGGCTCGCGTGCACGTCGATGCGCGAGATGGCGGCGGCGAAGCTCGTGCTCTCGGAGCTCACTTGCAAAGAGCTGCGCGAGAACCCGTCGGTTCCGTACGAGAAAGACGAGGTGACGCGCGTGGTCGAAGACGCGCTGTCGCACCCCGTCGCGGCGCGCGCCTACAAGAAGATCTGCGGCTGGTCGGTGGCGCAGCTGCGCGAGTGGATCCTCGACAACGACACCACGGGCGAGCAGGTGAACGACGTCACGCCGGGCCTCACGCCCGAGATGGCGGCCGCGGTCGCGAAGCTGATGTCGAACATGGACCTCGTGATGGCGGGCCGGAAGATCCGCGTCGTCGCGCGGTGCAACAACACCATCGGCCTCGACGGCCGCATCTCGAGCCGCCTGCAGCCGAACCACCCGCGCGACGAGGTCGAGGGCGTGCTCGCCGCGGTGAAAGACGGCCTCTCGTACGGCAACGGCGACGCCGTCATCGGCGTGAACCCGTCGACCGACGACGTCGGCAAGTGCGCCGACATCTTGAAGGGCGTGAAGGACCTGATGCGGAAGTACCGCATCCCCACGCAGAACTGCGTGCTCGCGCACCTCGCGGTGCAGATGGCGGCGATCACGAAGCACCAGGCGCCGCTCGACCTCATGTTCCAGTCGATCGCCGGCAGCGAGGGCGCGAACAAGAACTTCGGCGTCAGCGTGAAGCTGCTCGACGAGGCGTGGGACCTCACGAAGCGCGAGGGCACCGCGAAGGGCCCCAACGTCATGTACTTCGAGACGGGGCAGGGCACCGCGCTCTCGGCGAACGCGCACCACGACACCGACCAGGTCACGATGGAGGCCCGCGCCTACGGCCTCGCGCGCCGCTACCAGCCGTTTCTGCTCAACAGCGTCGTCGGCTTCATCGGGCCCGAGTACCTGCGCGACGCGAAGCAGATCACGCGCGCGGGCCTCGAAGATCACTTCATGGGCAAGCTCATGGGCATCCCCATGGGCTGCGACGCCTGCTACACGAACCACGCGAACAGCGATCAGAACGACCAGGAGAACCTGGAGATGCTGCTCGCGATGGCCGGCGTGAACTACCTCATGGGCATCCCCATGG
Organism: Myxococcaceae bacterium; assembly: GCA_044223505.1. Classification (GTDB taxonomy): domain Bacteria; phylum Myxococcota; class Myxococcia; order Myxococcales; family Myxococcaceae; genus Xiheicaenimonas. Next base: position 101,922 of record JBGALX010000019.1, on the reverse strand, counting down.
GCGACGACGTGATGCTGAACTACCAGACCACGTCGTTTCACAACAACGCGGCGCTGCGCGAGATCCTCGGCCTCAAGCCCGCGCCCGAGTTCGAAGAGTGGCTGACGTCGATGGGCCTGTGGCGCAACGGGCGGCTCACGAAGCGGGCCGGTGATGCGAGCGTGTTCGCGACCGCGAAGAAGTGAGGTGTCCGCAAATTGCGGGCACCTTCAGCGGAAGCCAATGGGCGGTTTCTTGCGAGCGGCTGGCGTCATCAGCTCACGCAGAGCTTCGAAGACGACCTTGAACTGACCGTCGAAGCGCCGCTCGAGGGCGTCGACCTTTCGTGCGAGCTCTCTCGTTGCCAGCAGAGTGTCGCGCATCGAGATGAACGCGCGGACGATCTTGACGCTCGCATCGACGGCCTGCGGGCTGTTCAAGACGTTGGCCGCCATGATTACGCGGTGCTCGGTGAAGGCGAGAGGCAAAGCGGCCGAAAACCTCAGGCTCTCGAGGTGATCACAATTTGTGATCACCTCGTCACGCTCGGTTCGGGTCAGAGAGAAGCAGAACTCGTTCGGGAAGCGGTTGTGGTTGCGCTTCACCTGCTGGTTGAGGTGGCTTGTGGTGACGCCATAGAGCCGCGCCAGGTCGGGCGCCAGAATCACCCGCTGGCCACGCACCAACATGATGGCATTCACGATCCTCGCTTCAGAAACGATGGCTTTGGTCATGCTCGGCCAGCCCGGCAACTGCCACGCCGCCGGAACCGGGCGCCACGAGCCCGTTCTCACGCCGTAAGAGTGCAATTCCACGGACGGTGCTAGACAGCGGTCGAGCGTGGAACCGTCGCAGATCGAAGAGCTCGTCCGCACCGTGCTCCGCCAGGAGCTCGCGAAGGCCGGCGCCGGCAAAGCGCTGCCCGCTCCGAGCGGCACGAGCCAGCCCGCGCCGTGCGACGACGACGGCTGTGCGCCGCGAGTCGTGAAGACCCCGGTGCCGCGCGACGGCCGCGAGCTCGAGCGCATCGTCGGCGCCACGCCCGCGCGCATCGTGCAGGGCCGCACCGGCACGCGCTACCTCACGCGCGTCTACGTCGGCATTCGCGCCGAGCACGCCATCGCGCTCGACGCCGTGCACAGCGAGGTGCCGAAGGACTTCGCGGCGAAGCTCGGCGCCGTCGCCCTCGAGACGCGCGCGAAGGACAAAGAAGACTTCCTGCTCTACCCCGACCACGGCCGCCGCCTGTCCGACGCGAGCCGTCAGCTGCTCGAGCGCGAGGGCACCAAGGGCGTCGACGTGCAGATCATCGCGGGCGACGGCCTCGCCGCCTGGGCCATTCTCGAGCAGGGCGCCGAGCTCGTGCCCGCGCTCGCGCGCGAGCTGAAGAGCGTCGGCCTCACCACCGGCAGGCCGCTCTTCGTGCGGTTCGCGCGCATCGGCGTGCAAGACGAGATCGGCGTGCTCACGAACGCGAAGTCGACCGTCATTCTCGTCGGCGAGCGGCCCGGCCTCGGCACCGGCGACTCGCTGTCGATCTACACGGCGTTCGGCCCGCGCCTGAACCAGGACAACGCCGAGAAGAACTGCATCAGCAACATCCGCCCGCTCGGCATTCCGCCTCAGGCCGCGGCCGTCGAGTGCGCCCGGCTCATGCGCCGCACCTTCGACGCCGGCGGCGGAGGCCTCAACCTCGTTCGCCCGGTGCGCGACCTGAAGCGATGAAGCGCGTCGATCTCTGGCCGAGGCTCCTCGCGTGCCGGCAGATCGACCGGGTCGACGCCCAGCTGGCCGCCGCGCTCGGGCTCGACCCGAAGCGGCACGTCGCCGCCGGGCTCGTCACCTGCGATCAAGACGACTCGCTGTACGTCGCCCTCGATCACGCGACGAAGTTCGCGAACGTCGACGTGCTGTTCGGCCAGAGCTTCTACGCCGGCAGCAAGCACGCGTCGGGGCCGTACTCGGGCGAGATCCTCGGCATCATCGCGGGCACGGATCCCGACGAGGTTGCCGAGGGCCTGCTCGCCCTGCGCGAGGCGCTGACGCGCGTGCGCTTCGAGACGTTCGAGGGCCCGCCCGACAGCCAGCCCGCCTTCCTCGCACACGTCATCTCCGAGACCGGCCGCTACCTCGCGCCGCAGGCCGGCATCGCTCCCGGAGCCCCGATGGCCTACCTCATCGCGCCTCCGCTCGAGGCCGCCGTCGCCGTCGACGCCGCGCTGAAGGCCGCACCCGTGAAGCTCGGCAAGTGGATTCCGCCGCCCTCCGAGACGAACTTCGCCGGAGCGTTTCTCACCGGCGAGCTGCACCACCTCGAGGCCGCGCGCGACGCCTTCGTCGACGCCGTCGCGAGCGTCGCGCAGAGCCCGCTCGCCGCCGCCCGCAGGCCCGACCGCGAGCGCCGCTGAACTTCGAGTGCGCGCTGTGCACGCGAGTTGGCACCGCTCGCCCCTCGCGCGCCCTCGCAAGCGCGCGAAACCGCGTCGGCGCGGGCGCGGTTCGGTTGCTGCATCAGCCGCCCAACCATGGTGTCAGCGCTGCCGAGACCGATGCCGGCGACGACGGGCCTGCCGGTGAGCGAGCTCCTCGCCGGGTGTCTGGGGCGGCTGCCGCTCGACACCTCGCTGGGGCTCATCGCCGAGGCCGCCCGGCTGCTCGAGCGCGCCCACTCGGTCGGCCACGTGCACGGCTGCCTGAGCCTTCACTCGCTGTGGGTCTCGGGCTCGGGCGAGCTGTGGCTCGAGTGGCACCCGCAGACGACTCCGAAGCACCGCGGGCTGCCGCCCGAGCTGCGCGCCGGCCAGCCGCCGAGCGGGGCCTCCGACGTCTACGCGCTCGGCGCCGTGGCGTACGAGCTGCTCACGGGCCTCTCGGTCTCGCGCGCGTGGGCGAAGGCGCCGCTCGTGCACCTGCAGTCGGTGGCCTCGCCGAAGCAGTTCAGCCCGAACGTCTCGCCGCTCGTCGACGCGCTGGTGTCGCAGGCGCTGGCGCGGCACCCGGCCGATCGCCCCGCCCGCATCGGCGAGCTCGCGGTGGCCGCCGAGAGCGCGCTCGCGGGCTACCCCTGGCAGACCACGCTCGCGGCGCTCGTTCGCGACCCCTTCTTCGCGCCGGCGCTGCGCGACGTGCCCGTGACGTGCGAGCGGGCGGTCTCGCCGCCGCTGCCGCCGCCTCCTCCTCCCGCCGCCCTGCTGCCCGCCCCGCCGGTGCTCGTGGCGGTGCCGGCCGCGCCCGTCGAAGACGACGAGCCCGAGCCGCGCTCGCCGATGGCGATGGTGAAGATCATGCTCGTCACGGCGGCCGTCGCCGCCGCGAGCCTCGCGCTGTGCCTCGGCCTCGCTCGCAGCGGGCGCAGCGACGAGGGCGGGCGCGCCGCGTCGGCCTCGCGCGCGCTCGAGAACGCGCCGCTCGTCGCTGCCGCGCCCGTCGAGGCGCCGCCCGAGCTCACCGCCCCCGAGCCGCAGGCCGAGCCTGCGCCGGCGAAGGCGGTCAAGGCGAAGAAGCAGAAGGTCAAGCGCGGCACCAAGCGCCGCGCACACTGACCCGAAGAAGGTCCGCGCTCGCCGTCAGACCGAGCCGCTCGCCTGCGCGACGCCGGCCATCGCCTCGACGGTCTGGGCGCTGACGGCGCCGGGGTCGTACTGCAGCTCGAGCATGCGGCTCACGAAGTCGTCCTCGCGCATGCGCTCCTCGCGGCCCCAGGGGTTGAGCAGGCTCACGTAGGGGCCGTTCGCGTCGGTGCCGCGGCCCGTCACCAGGAGGTAGTGGCCCTGCTCGTGGTACTTCAACGCCACGATGGGCCGGCTGCCGTGGGCGAGCGAGTCGCCGATGGCGCCGAGCGCCGCACGCTTCTGAGCGTCGAGCTGCGGGAACACGTAGCTTGCCTGCTTGCCCGACAGCTGACTGCGCAGCAGGGCCATCGGCTGGGCCGGCGAGCCGTTCGCGTCGCTCGGGCCCGAGTACCGCGCGTCGCCGTTCGAGATCTCGTACATCGCCGAGCCGAGCATGCGCTGCACCGAGCTGCGATAGCTGCCGTCGTCCGTGTCGGTGCCGGCGGGGCGCTCGAGCTCCATGCCGCCGCGCATCGCGACGCGGCCCCCGGGGCTCGCGACGCCGATGGCGAGGCGCGCGTACTCTGCCGGGTCGTTCAGCGCGAGGTCCATCGCGACCGAGGTCGAGCCGCACGAGCCCACCGGGCCCTGGCAGATGGCCTGGGGCGTCGCGCACTCCTGCACGAGGTCGGCGAGGAAGACGCGGCCGTCGAGGTTCGGGCTCAACGGTGCGGCGCCGCTGGCGACCGCGCCGAGCTGGGCGCCGAGCGGGCCCGAGAACTTCCCGTCGAAGAGCAGCTTCTGGAGCGCGAGCGCAGCCACCGCGTCGTCGGCCGCGCTGAGCCGGCTGCGGGTGGCGCGGTAGGCCGCCTGGTCTGCAGGCGACAGCGCGGCGAGCGTGCGCCGCTCGAGCGCCGAGTTGCGGGCCAACAGCTTCGCCGCCGCAGTGCGCCGATCGGAGCCCGGGTTGGTGTCGTCGAAGTCGTTGACGTTGGCGCCGTCCCGGGTGATGTCGGTGTCGGCCGCGTCGTCGCGGCCCGCGACGTCACCGAGGAGCATCGCCTCTGCCTCGAGCGACGCCTGCGCGGCGCCGACGTCGCGCCCGCCGCGAGCGAGCGCGAGCGCGCGCTGCGTCTCGACGTTCAGCGTGCGGCCTTTGCCGAGATCGAACTGGTCGGCCTTGAAGTCGGCGAGCGCCTGCCCAGTGCGCCGGTCGAGAATGCCGTCGACCTTGCCGGTCGAGAGCCCGAGCGCCTTCAGGCGCCGCTCAGCCTGCAAGATCGCCTTCGACTTCTGGCCGAGCGTCTGGTCGAACGAGTCGCGCGCGTGGTGCGCGAGGTAGCCGAGCGCGCCGCGGGTGCGCGCGTCGAGCTTGCCGGTCGGCTCGAGACCCCGCGCGCGCTGAACGGTGGCGAGCGTCTTCTGCTCTGCTTTCGTGAGCTCGCCGTCGACCTCGACGTCGCGGTGTCCGGCGGCGCGGAGGTTGCGTTCGGCGCGGCGGACCTGGTCTCTCGAGGGGCGAATCATGTCGTCGGGTTCTTCACGTCGCGGACCGAACGGGAGCGTGTCGAACCCGCCAGAGACAGGGCCGGCCTACACGCACCTTCATGAAGCCTCGGGCTGACGTGTCGACAGGTGTTGACGGTCGCGCGCGCACGTCGGTCGCGCGCACGACGGTCACGGTGGGGCAGGTCGAGCCGGCCTCAGTACGTCACGCTCAGCGTGTACGGCCCCCGGTCAGGCTGGGAGTAGCCGTCGACCACGATGAAGTACATGCCGGCCTTGGGCAGCGGGGTCGTGAGCCGCGAGCCGTGCGCGCTCGCGCCACAGCCGTCGTCGTCGCAGTCGAGATCGGGGGCGCGGCAGCTGCCTTGCTTCACACCGATGACGCTGTCCCAGCCAGCTCCGCAGGTGTTCGCCTGCAGCATCGTGCTCGACGGGCAGCTCGTGAGGACCCAGAGATCATCGCCGCCACCGACGCCGCCGAGGGCGCACGACAGCGCGAACTGATTCGTGGCCGTCGTGTTGTTGCCCGAGTACATGCCCGGCGCCGAGATCTGCTGGGCGGTCGTGCACGTGCTGCGCTGCAGCGTCACCTTCACGAGGCCGGTCGCGCCCGGCGTCTTCGCCTTCACCGCGACCACGTAGTCGCCCGCCGGCAGCACCTGGTTGAGGTGGCTCTGCGTCAGCGTGCAGCCGTCGTCGGAGCACGCCGTCTCGAAGCCGCACGAGCCGCCCGAGTACACGCCCAGCACCGTGTCGATCGAAGAGCCGTACGTCGAGAGGTAGACGAGCTCGGGCACCATCAGCGAGAACTTGAAGAAGAGGTCGCCGCCCGCGCCGCCGCACGAGGGCGTGATGTCGGCGGCGGTGGCCGCTCCGATCTGCGCCGTGAACTCGCCCGTGCCGCCGATCTCGTACGCCGTCGCGCACGTGTCGTTCGACGTGATCGGCGGGCAGCCGTCGTCGGGCATGTTGTCGCAGTCTTCGTCGAGGCCGTTGCCGCAGATCTCGGCCGTCGGCACGCACATGCCGTTGTTCGCGACGGGAATGCCGACGGGCACGCGCGCGATGTTGTTCGTGTAGCTCTTCTCGGCGATGTACCGGTTCGGGTTCACCTCGACCTCGAGCAGGTACGCGCCCGCGGCGACGCCGGTGATGTCGATCCACTGGCAGTCGAGGTTGCGGTCGTACGTGTCGGCCCAGCCCACGCTCACGCCCTGGTTCTGGCAGTCGTACTTCGCAGGCCCGGCGTCGGCCCAGTACTTGTCGAGGTCGAGCGCGCAGAACGCCTGCTTGCGGCCGCGCACGACCTCGCCGCCGTCGGAGTCGAGCAGCCGGTACTCGGCGTACTGGTGGTAGTGGTAGTGCCCGTGGCACGCCGCGAACGTCGCGTTCGGCGACAGCCGCGGGTCACCGATGAAGAAGTCGGCCTCGCCGACGTTCGGCGTCGACGTCGAGAACCGCATCAGGCGCCGCAGGCCGCTGCCGCCGGCACAGCCCTCGACGATCGCGCAGTCCGTCGTCGGGAAGCTCCTGTTCTGGAACTGGATGCTCCCCGCGAGCAACGGCTCGTCGATGATGAGATCGGGCAGCGCGCAGCCGCCCTGCGCGTTGCAGTTCGTGTTCGGCGGGCAGCACGTCGTGCCGCCGCAGATGCGCCCGCGGCACGAGGTGTCGGGCAGCAGCACCGGGAAGTTGATGCGGTTGTTGTCGAGCCGCGCCTCGGGCAACAGGCCCGTGGGGTTCAGGTTCAGGCTCAGCACGTACGTGCCGGCGTCGAGGTCGCTCACGTCGGCGCTCGTGCACACGCCGGCGCCCGGCTGGTCCGAGCTGAAGCCCGAGCTCAGACCCTGCATCGTGCAGCTGAACGTCGCTCCACCATCGGGCGGAGCGCCGCCGTCGGCGAACAGATCGTCCCGCAGACAGTTCAGGTCGGCCGCGCCGTCGGTGAGCACGCCGGCGTCCCCCGGGCCGTACAGCTCCCAGCGGGCGAAGTGACGCCACGTCGTCGGCGGGTCGCCCGTGCACGCGGCCGTGAGCAGGCTGCTGCCCGGAGCGCGCGTCAGATCGACCGGCCCCGCGCCCTGGTTCGCGACGCGGAACTTGAAGTGGAGCAGCGCGCGCTCGCCCGAGCCCTTCACGCACCCGCGCGTGACGTCGCACCACAGCGGGTCGAAGTTGCGCCGCTCGACGAGCAGCGTGCCGGCGTCGATCGGCGGCAGGGGGACGAGGTCGGGCAGCGCGCAGGCGCCGGCGACACAGGTGGCGCCGGCCGCGCAGCAGCCGTTCGTGCCGCAGCGGTTGTTGCAGGTCGCGACGCACATCGTGCCGAGACAGAACTGATCTTCGGGGCACGTCGTGACGCCGTCGGGGCAGAGCGCGGGGCAGCTCGCTCCGCCGTCGGAGCACGCGTTGCCGATCGCGCAGCAGCGCGACCCGGCCGCGCAGCACGAGCCCGCGCAGGCGGCGCGGCTGTCGGGGCACATCGAGGCGCAGGCCATGCCGTCGACGCAGACCCCGGCGTCGCCGCACTGCGCGCAGCTGAAGACCGTGCCGCCCGCGGTGCCGCCGCCCGCGCCTCCGCCCTGGGCGCCGCCGCTGCCGCCAGAGCCTCCGCTGCCGCCCGAGCCTCCGCTACCACCGCTGCCCGCATCATCGGAGCCCGGCCCGCGACACGTGCAGGCGGCGAGCGAAAAGAACAGCACCGCGCAGAGGAGCCTCATGGCGCGGGCGAAGCCAGCACACTCCCCTTGCCGGGCGCAAGCTGCGCTATAGAGGCGCGCCATGTTCCGACGCCCGGGCCTGGCCGCGATGGTGCTCACTCTCGCGGCGTGCCCCTCCGAGAAGCCCGCAGTTCCCGACGCAGGCGCGCCGAGCAGCGAGACGGCGCTGACGCTGCTCATCACGGGCTCCGAGAACGGGTACCTGCTCGCGAGCCCCGACGGCGACGGCAAGATGCGCGGCGGCGCAGCGCAGGTGCTGGGCCGGTGGGTGAAGAGCGAGGGCCACTGCGCGGGCAAGCTGAAGGCGGGCGGGGCGGCGGCGTGCGACGACGGTTCGACGCTCGTGCTGTCGACCGGCGACAACGTGAACGGCGCGGCGATCTCGACGTTCTTTCACGGCGAGCCGACCGCCGAGCTGATGGCGCACATGGGCTACGCGGCGAGCGCGTTCGGCAACCACGAGCTCGACTTCGACAACGAGACGTACGTGAAGAACCGCGATCGCTCGGGCATCACGTACCTGGCGGCGAACGTCGGCGTGAGCGGCGAAGAGGCGAAGAAGCTCGGCCTCAAGCCGTACGCGACGTTCGAGCGGCGCGGCGTGAAGGTGGCGGTCATCGGGCTGTCGAACCGCCGGGCGCCGAGCACGGTGATGCAGGGGCGGTTCGAAGGGCTCGAGATCCTCGACTCCGAGGCGCGGCTCGACGAGCTCGTCCCCGAGGTGTGGCAGACGGGCATCTCGGCGCTGGTGGTGCTGATGGACGGCTGCCTCGACGCGATGCCGCCGATGCTCGAGAAGCACCCGACGTGGAAGGTCTCGGTCGTCGCGGGCCGCCGCTGCGAGGCCTCGTTTCCCGATCACGTCGGCGCGACCCAGCTCGTCTACGCGGGCCGACACTTCTACGAGTACGCGCGGGTGCGGCTCAAGGTCGACACCTCGAAGCTGGTGGGCGCGCGGCTGCGCGACGTGAAGGCCGAGCTCGTGCCCGTGAGCGAGGGGCCCGACGCGGCCGAGGCCGAGCCCGCGGCGGTGAAGCTGCTCGTGCCGTGGAAGCAGAAGCTCGACGAGGCCCTGGGGCAGAACCTCGGCTACACCGACAAGGGCATCGAGCAGACGAGCGAGCTGATGTACCGGTGGATCGGGACGGCCCTGAGAGAGCAGACGAAGGCCGACGTCGCGATCATCAACCGCAAGGGCGTGCGCATGAACCTGCCGTCGGGCAACGTGACGGCCGAGTCGATCTACAACCTCATCCCCTTCGAGAACTCGGTGGTGAAGGCGAAGGTCAACGGCGAGCAGCTGAAGAAGCTGCTCGACAACGCCGAGGGCAAGGCCGCGGGCGTGCCGAAGAAGATCGACCCGAAGGCGACCTACGTAGTGGCGACGACCGACTACCAGTACTTCGGCGGCGACGGCTTCACGTTCGCCGAGGCCGACCCGAACGCCGAGTTCACGGGCGTGATGTGGCAGACCGCGGTCATCGAGTGGACGAAGAAGCTCGGCAGCGGAGCCGACAAGCCGCTCGAGAAGCTGCTCGCCGAGGCGAAGTGAAGCCCGTCGTTCAGCTGCGGCCGATCACCGAAGCCGACCTGCCGACGTTCTACGAGCACCAGGCCGACCCGGCGGTCTCGGCGATGGCCGGCTTCACGCCGCGCTCGCACGACGCGTTCTTCGTTCACTGGCGCACGAAGGTGCTCGGCGACCCGGCGAACTCGAAGCACGCGGTGCTGGCCGACGGGCGACTCGCGGGCAACGTGCTCGCCTTCGATCGCGAGGGCAAGCGGCTCGTCGGCTACTGGTACGGCAGAGAGTTCTGGGGCCGCGGCATCGCGAGCGAGGCGCTGCGGCAGTTCTTGCTGCTCGAGGCGCGGCGGCCCCTGTACGCGTGGGTGATCCCCTCGAACGCCCGCTCGATGCGCGTGCTCGAGAAGCACGGCTTCGTGCGCGGCGAGCGGCACGTCGACGAGAAGGGCGTCGAAGAGATTCTGTTCACGCTGAAGTGAGCGCGGGGCGGCCCACCCCGGGTCGTGACGCCTCGACGAGCGTGTTTTCCATGGGTTCCGCTCGAACGGTGTGGCCGGCCCTGACGCGCTCATGACCGGTGCTAGAGAGGGCTCAGATGAAACCGAGAATCGTCCTGGTCGACGACGAGCGATCGCTCGCCGATACGTACGCCGAGCTGCTCACCGACGAGGGCTACGAGGTCACCGCGTTCGCCGACGGCAGCGAGGCGCTCGCCGCGCTCGAGTCGAACCCGTCGCTCGCCGACGCCGTCGTGACCGACGTCGCCATGCCGCGCCTGGGCGGGCTCGAGCTCTGCGCCCGCCTGCGCGAGTCGCGCCCGCAGCTGCCGGTGATCATCACCACGGGCGACTCGCGCATCGAGACCTCGGTGGCGGCCCTACGGGCCGGAGCGTACGACTTTCTCTCGAAGCCGGTTCACGTCGAGCTGCTCGTGCCCTGCGTCGCGCGGGCCGTCGAGCGCCACCGCCTCGTTCAGGAGCTCTCGCGCCGCGCCCCGGTCTCTACCGACGGGGGGCCCCTGCTGTTCGGCGAGAGCGCTCCGATGGCGAAGGTCAACGACCTGATCGGCCGCGTCGCGCCGTCGGGCGCGAGCGTGCTCATCTTCGGCGAGACCGGCACCGGCAAGGAGCTCGTCGCGCGCGCGCTGCACACGCTCTCGCCGCGCGCCAGCGCCTCGTTCGTCGCGATCAACTGCGCCGCGCTGCCCGCGTCGCTGGTCGAGAGCGAGCTGTTCGGCTACGCGAAGGGAGCGTTCACCGACGCCCGGGCGGCCCGCGCGGGCCTGTTCACCGAGGCCGACTCGGGCACGCTGTTCCTCGACGAGGTCGCCGAGCTGTCGCTCGACAATCAGGCGAAGCTCTTGCGCGCGCTGCAGGAGCGGAAGGTGCGGCCGCTCGGCAGCAACTCCGAGGTGCCGTTCGACGCGCGCGTGATCTGCGCGACGCACCGCGATCTCGAGGCCGAGGTCGAGGCGGGCCGGTTCCGGCAAGACCTCTTCTTCCGCATCAACGTCATTCGCATCGATCTGCCGCCGCTCAGGGAGCGCGGCAACGACGTGCTCCACCTCGCGAAGCTGTTCCTGAAGCGGGTCTGCGAGCGCGATCAGCTGCCGCCCGTCGAGCTCGGGCCCGACGTCGCCCGAAAGCTGCTCGCGTACCCGTGGCCCGGCAACGTGCGCGAGCTCGAGAACTGCGTCGAGCGGCTCGCCGCCCTCGCCCGCGGCACGCTCGCCGTCGGCGACCTGCCCGAGAAGGTGAGGTCGTTCACCTCAGACCGCTTCCAGGTCACGGCCGACGAGGCCGCCGAGGTGCTGCCGCTCGAGCAGCTCGAGCGGCGCTACATCCTCCAGGTGCTGAGGCTCGCCAACGACAACCGCAGTCGGGCCGCCGAGCTGTTGCAGATCGACCGCGGCACGCTCCAGCGCAAGCTGAAGGCCTGGGGCATGGAGCCCCCGGCCGAGCCGACCGCTCCGCTCTCGACTCCCGAGGTCAGTACGCCGGCTGGGGCTTCGGCCGCCCGCCCAGCTCGGTCTCGGTGAAGCCGTAGCCGCGCAGCTTCTCCCACAGGTTCTTGCGCGAGATGCCGAGCAGCTCGGCCGCCTTGCCCCTGCGGCCGTCGGCGTGCTGCACCACGCGCTTCAGGTAGGCGCGCTCGAACTCGCGCATCGCCTCGGGCAGGGGCTGAACCCGCGCCTTGCCTCCGACCGCGTCGGGCGTGCCTGAGATCTCGGCCGGCAGGTGCTGTGCGTCGACGTCGCCGCCCTCGGCCATCACGACGGCGTGCTCGATCGCGTGCTGCAGCTCACGCACGTTGCCGGGGAACCGGTACTCCGAGAGCAGCGCCAGCGCGCGGCCGGTGATGCCGGGCGTGCGATCGCCCACCTTGAAGCGCTTGAGGAAGTGGTCGGCCAGCACCACCATGTCTTCGCCGCGCTCGCGCAGCGGGGGGATGACGAGCTCGACCGCGTTGAGCCGGTAGAACAGGTCTTCGCGGAACCGGCCCGCGGCGACCTGCGACCGCACGTTGTGGTGCGTCGCCGAGATGACGCGCACGTCGACCGAGATCGACGTGTTCGTGCCGAGCGGCTCGAACCGGCGCTCCTGCAGCACGCGCAGGAGCTTGCTCTGCGACGCCAGCTGCAGCTCGGGCACCTCGTCGAGAAAGAGCGTGCCCTTGTCGGCCGCCTTGAAGCGGCCCTCGCGGCGCGTGACCGCCCCCGTGAAGGCGCCGCGCTCGTGGCCGAACAGCTCGGCCTCGATCAGCGTCTCGGGGAAGGCGCCGCAGTTCACCGCCACGAACGGCTCCTTCGCGCGGCGGCTCTTCTCGTGGAGGATCCGCGCGACGAGCTCCTTGCCCGTGCCGCTCTCGCCGGTGATGAGCACCGACACGTTCGAGTCGGCGAACTTCTCGATGCGCTCGAAGAGGCGGCGCACCGCCGGCGAGCGCCCGATGAAGCTCGACTCGCTCGCGGTCGCGGTCGCGTCTGCCGCGGTCTGCAGCTGCTGCGTCAGCGCCCGCTCTTTGGCGATCTGCTCGAGCCGCGCCAGCAGCGCGGCGATGTCGAAGGGCTTCGTCAGGTAGTCGAACGCGCCCTCTTGCATCGCCGTCACCGCGTCGGGCACCGTCGCGTACGCCGTCATCAAGATGACGTGCGTCTTCGGCAGCTCGGCGCGCGCCCTGCGAAACACCGCGAACCCGTCGAGCTTCTGCATTCGCACGTCGCTGATGATGACGTCGAAGGGCGTCGCGCCCATCGACGCGACCGCGCTCGTGCCGTCGGTGGCGGTCGCGACGCGGTAGCCCTCGCCGCGGAGCACGCCGGCCAGCGGCTGGAGAATGGAGGGTTCGTCGTCGACCACGAGAATGTCGAGCATCGGGAAGTGCCTTTCGTTGCCTTACGGGGTGGGGTGGTGCTCAGGCCGCGCGGAGCACGTCGGGCTCGCTCTGCACGGGGCCCAGCGCGCCGAGGCGCACGCAGAGTGCGGCGAGCGTCGCGTCGAACACGCTGCTGCCGACCTCGAGCTTGCACAGCTCGCGGAAGGTGCGCGCCGCGACGTAGTGCTCGCGAAAGCGCAAGAGCGAGAGCGTCTGCGCGGCGCGGAGCGCGCGCTCCTGTGCGGCGAGCCAGGCGCTCAGGCACTCGCCCATCGCGGCGAAGAGCTTGCGCTGCTCGCTGCGCTCGTCCGTCTGGCGGTACTGCCGGTACAGCTGACCGATCTGCGATTGCATGCGGGCTTCCATGTGCGCTCCCGGTGACAGCGGGGTTCGCACCGCGTTGAGCACGCGCAGTGCCAGAGCGCGAACCCCCTCGAAATCACGGGTTGCGGTAGGGCGCCCGCAGCAGGTCGCCGCAGCGGGGCGCGCCGGTGCGGCAAAGTGCAGCACCCCGCCGAGCGCGGCCGGGCGCCTACGACCTGAGGCCCAGGATCTTGCGGCTCTCTTCGGGCGTCGCGACGTCGCGGCCCGCCGCCACCGCCACCTTCGCGAGCGCGGCGATCAGCTGCCCGTTGCTCGTCGCCTTGCTGCCGTCGGGCAAGTAGAAGGTGTCTTCGAGGCCGGTGCGCAGATCGCCGCCCAGCTCGGCGCAGCGCTGGTGCAGCGCCCACACCTCTTGCCGCCCGATGCCGATGACCTGCCAGTGCGAGCCCGGCAGCATCTCTTCGAGCAGCAGCGGCAGCCACGACGCCTTGTTCGGCATGCCCGACTCGACGCCCATCACCAGCGAGACGTGCGGCGGGTTCGGCACCATGCCGCGCTTCGCGTACATCATCACGCTGCGCAAGATGCCCGTGTCGAAGCACTCGCACTCGGGCACGATGCCGTTCTGCTTCATCACCTTCTCGAACGCCTCGATCTTCTCGACGGGGTTGTCGAAGAGCAGCGGCGGCCACGCCCAGTCGTTGTTCGAGCGCAGCTTCAGGTAGTTCAGCGAGCCCGCGTTCAACGCCGCCATCTCGGGCTTCACCACCTCGAGGCACGCGGCCGGCCCGCTGATGTCGGGGCCGACGACGCCCGTGGTGAGGTTGATGATGATGTCGGGCACCTCGGCGCGAATCGCGTCGCAGATCGCCTTCGCGACCTTCGGGTCCCACGACGGCAGGCGGCCCATGCCCTCTTCCTGCGAGCGCATGTGCACGTGCACGATGCTCGCGCCCGCGTCGCGCGCGCGCCGCGCCTCTTTCGCCATCTCTTCGGGGGACACCGGCACGTGGTGCTGCTGCGGGTCCGTCAGCACTCCCGTCAGCGCGCAGGTGATGACCGCCTTCTTGTTCGCCATGACCTGCCTCTTGCGCCGCTTCCGATTGCGAAGTCAACACGCTCGCGACAGCCAGGTCGCGATGCGCTCGACGGTGAGCGCGCGGTCGGCGGCGCGGAACAGAATGTGATCGGCGCCGCCCAGATAGAACAGCGTCAGGTCGCCGCCGGGCTGCAGGCCGGTCATCTCTTCGAACTGCCCTTCGTGGTTGAAGTCCGTCTGCAGGCCGAAGTACGCGAACAGCAGCTTCACCTTGCGGCGCAGCAGGCCCCGCACGTCGGCCGCGAACGCCTGGGGCTCGGGGTCGTGGCGCGAGAACATCGCGGCGCCGCCCGCCCGCTCGGCCGTCTCGGGGTCGACGGCGTGCGCCCGGCGCTTCTGCAGGCGGTCGAGGCGCCAGGCCCAGTACGGCCCGCGCAGGACCTTGAGCCCCGCGCGCACGCGGTGACCGAGCGTCGGCCACGCGTAGCCCTCGACGTACGCCATCGCCACCACGCGCGCGTCGCGCTTGCCGAGCGCGTGGAGCGGGTCGACTCCTGAGCAGAAGCCGATCGGCGCGAACGTCTGCAGGCCCGTGCGCTTCGTCACGAACGCCATCGCGTCTTCGAGATCGAGCTGCCGCTCGGGGTCGTCGTTCGCGGCCTTGCGGGTGTCGCTGTCGCCCATGCCGGCGAGATCGAAGCGCAGCGACGTGATGCCCGCCTCGCTCAGGCGCCGCGCGAGGTCGACCCAGATGCGGTAGGCGCCGACGCGGTGGTTGATGCCCACGTTCCACATCAGCGCCGCCGGAGCCCCCGGCCGCTGCGCTGGCGGCTCGGTCAGCACGCCGGCGAGCGGGCCGAACGTGACGGCGTGCTCCTTCATGCGGCCACCGCCGCCCGCGCGGGCGCGAGCTCGGCCACCAGGGCGTTCAGCACCTCGGTGTACTGGCGCGCGGCGTCGTCTTCGGTCGGCACCGCCGCGCTCGGGCCGGCGACGACGCGCGAGCGCACCGACAGGCCGGCGCGCTGCCAGGCGTCGTGCGTCTCGGCCGCGGCGCTGCTGGCTCCCGAGACGAGCAGGGCGACGTGGGCCGCGTGCGTCGGCGCGAGGCGCAGCAGCGACTGACCGAGCAGGGCCGCGCGCAGCCGGCTGGGAAACGGGTACCCCGAGAGCTCGACCCGCGGGTAGACGACGCGGTGCTGGCGGCGGCGGCACTGCAGCTCGTCGAGCTCCTCGAGCTCGTCGACGTAGGTCGCGCCGTCGAAGACCGGGTCCCACAGCACGAGCTCTTGTGCGGCGAGGCCTTCGGCGACCGCCCGCGCCGCGAGCAGGCCTCCGAGCCGCAGGCCCACGATCGACACGCGCCGCACGCCCGTCGACGCTTGCAGCTCTTCGGCCGCGGTCGCCGCGTCTTCGACCCAGTGCTCGAGGTCGCCGTCGTGAACGTCGCCTTGAGAGTCGCCCGTGCACGACCAGTCGAACCGCAGCACGTGCAGGCCCTCGCGCGAGAGCTGCGACGCGAGCCGGCGAAAGGCCCAGTGCGTCTGGTTGTACTCCTGCACGCCGGGGTAACACAGGAGCACGCCCGTGCTCCGCGCCCTCCCGCGCGCCTCGTGCAGAGCGCCGTACAGCCGGCGCGCCCTGCCGAAGAAGAACGTCCGCTTCATTGGCCTTCGAGATAATCGGGCCGCCAGACACGCGCTCGCTCGTGTGGGGCGCGATGTGGGCGCGCGCCGCTCGCGCGTCAGAGCTCCTCGGGCCTCCTCGCGCGCGGCCGCACGACGCTCCACGCGGGCGAGCCGTGAAGCACAGGGCCCGTTACCGCGGGGAAGCGCTCACGCCTTGATGCGCTTCATGTCGGGGTCGTACAGCGGCTTCATCGACGCCTTCGCCGGCCAGCGCTTCGCGCCGATCTCGATCTCCCACGTGCCCGACTCGAGGAAGGCGCCGTCGACCGGCGCGCCGCCGCCCTCGATCATCGCGAGGCCGACCGCTCCGCCGAGCGTGTGCCCGTACGAGGCCGCGCGCACGTAGCCGGCCCGCTTGCCGTCGCGCCACACGGGCTCGGCGTGGAACATGAGCGGCTCGGGGTCGAGCACCTGCACCTGCACGAGGCGGCGCTTGAGCGGGCCTTCGGCCTTCTTGCGCAGCACCGCGTCTTTGCCGATGAAGCCGCCGGGCTTCTTCAGGTCGACGGCGAAGCCCAGGCCGGCCTCGAGCACCGAGTCGGTGTTGTCGATGTCGTGGCCGTAGTCGCGGTAGCCCTTCTCCATTCGGCACGAGGCGAGCGTCTTGAGCCCCGCGTGCACGAGGCCGAAGCGCTCGCCGGCGGCGACGAGCGTGTCGTAGACGTTCGCGACCTGCTCGACGGGAATGTAGAGCTCGTAGCCGAGCTCGCCGAGGTACGTGATGCGCACGCACAGCACCTTCGCGAAGCCGATGTCGATCTCGCGCGCGCAGCGGAAGGGGAAGGCGTCGTTCGAGAGGTCGGCCTGCGTCACCGCCTGCATCAGCTCGCGCGAGCGCGGGCCCTGAACGTTGAGCTGCGCGTACGCGCCGGTGACGTCGCAGCAGAACGCGTGGCCCTCGGCGAGGCCGCGCTTCAGCCGCGCGTGCACGTGCCGGCGCGCCGTGTCGCTCGCCACCACCCAGTACTCGCCGTCGGCGAGGCGCGTGACGGTGAGGTCGGCCTCGAGCGTGCCGCGCTCGTTGAGCCACTGCGTGTACGTGATGCGCCCGGTCTCGGCGTCGACGTCGTTCGCCGAGAGCTGGTTGAGCAGGCGGCCGGCGTCGCGGCCCTCGACGCGGAACTTCGACATGAACGACATGTCCATCACGATGACGCCCTCGCGCGCGGCGCGGTGCTCGGCCTGCCAGTTCGGCCACCACGACGGGCGCCCGAACGACAGCGGCCCCGGGTCGGGTGCCTTGCCCTTGCCCGCGTACCAGTCGGGGCTCTCCCACCCGCTGACGTCGCGGAAGAAGGCGCCCTGGGCCTCGAGCTGCGTGTAGAGCGGCGAGCGCCGGGCGCCGCGCGCGGTCTTCATCGGCTTGAACGGGTAGTGGCAGGCGTAGACGAGGCCGAGCGACTCGACGGTGCGCGTCTTCCGGTACTGCGGCGTCGTCATGTACGGCTCGAGCCGGTCGATGTGCATGCCGGTGACGTCGATGTCGGGGTAGCCGTCGACGACCCAGTGCGCGACGGCCCGGCCCATGCCGCCGCCGGTGAGAATGCCGATGCTGTTGAGGCCCGCGGCGACGAAGTAGTTCTTCACCTCGGGCGACTCGCCGACGATGGGCTTGAGGTCTGGGGTGAAGCTCTCGGGGCCGCAGAACAGCTTCTTGAGGCCCGCCTCGGCGACCGTCGGCACGCGCGAGAGGGCGCGCTCGAGGTAGGGGGTCATGCGATCCCAATCGGGGGGGATCTCGCCGAACGAGAAGTCGGGCGGAGCGCCCTCGATCTTCCACGGCGCGCACACCGGCTCGAACAGGCCGACCATCATGCCGCCGCCCTCTTCACGGTAGTAGCCGTGGCAGCCCGGGTCTTCGAGCACCGGCCAGTTGCGGTCGATGTGCGGCAGCTTCTCGGTGATGAGGTAGTAGTGCTCGGCCGACTGCAGCGGCACGCTCACGCCGCTCTTCGCCGCGAGCTGGCGCGCCCACATGCCGGTGCAGTTCACGACGACCTCGCACGAGACGGTGCCGTGCGCGGTCTTCACTCCGGTGACGCGGCCGTCTTTGACGACGACGTCTTCGACGGCGCAGCCCTCGACCAGCGTCGCGCCCTTCATGCGGGCGCCCTTCGCGAGCGCCATCGTGACGTCGACCGGGTCGACGCGGCCGTCGCCCTTCACGTAGAAGCCGGCGAGCACGTCGTCGACGCGCGCGAGGGGGAAGAGCTCCTTCACCTGCGAGGGGCTGATCTCCTGCACGTCGACGCCGCAGAGGCGGTTGAACGCCGAGACGCGCCGGTACTCTTCGAGGCGATCGGCGTCGGAGGCGACCTCGATGAAGCCGACGGGCTTGAAGCCGGTGGCCTGGCCGGTCTCGGCCTCGAGGCGCGCGTAGAGGTCGCGCGTGTACTTGCGCAGCTCGGTGCTCGTCTCGGACGTCGAGCCGAACGTCACCATCAGGCCGGCCGCGTGCCACGTCGTGCCCGACGTCAGGCGATCGCGCTCGAGGAGCAGCGTGTCTTTCCACCCGAGCTGGGCGAGGTGGTAGGCGACGGAACAGCCGATGACGCCGCCGCCGATGACGACGACGCGCGCGTGAGAGGGCAGGGTGGGAGTGCTCATGGGACCGAGCGGGCCGCTCTAGCAGCGAGTGGCCCAAAGCCCCAAACCCCCGCTCACTTGAGGCGCGTCTCGAACACCTCGGCCAGCACCCGGCAGGCGTCGACCGCCGTGAAGACGCCGACCACCTTCTGGTTGTGCATGACGAGCGCCGAGCCGTACTTCTTCTCGGCCATCATCGCCGCGACCTCACTCACCGGAGTGTCGGGGCCCACCGTGTACGGCGTGCCCGACATCGCCTGCTCGACGCGCACCTTGGTCGGGTCGACGTCTTTGAAGCCGGTGATGACCGCGACGTCGCGCTCGCTGATCACTCCCGTCAGCCGGCCGCCGTCGAGCACCGGCAGGTGGCGAATGCCGTGCTTCTGCATCAGCTCGGAGGCCTGGCTCACCGTCTGCTGCACGCCGATCGTGTGAGGGGACGACGTCATGTACTTCTGTACGGGGGGAATGCCCTTGCCCATGGTGTTCTGCCTTTCGAAGTGCCCGCGAACGGCTACGCCTGCTGCGCCTCGCGCCGGGCCCGAGCCTGGTCGAGGCTGGCCCCTCCTCCGCCGTGCGCGTAGAGGAAGAAGAGCGCCGCGATGATCGCGAGGTTGTTCGCCACCTGCACCCGGTTCGCGTCGAGGGTGAGGTTGCCGTGCACCACGAGCGTGACGGTGAAGAGCCAGACGCAGAGCGCGACCGCGGCCTCCCGCGTCTTGAGGCCGAGCACGAGCAGCGCGCCGCCCGCCGCCTCGATCGCGATGGCGACGGCGAGCAAGAGGCCCGTGAGCTGCAGCCCGTAGTCGCTCATCGCCGTCTCGGTCGCGCGAAACGAGACGACCTTGCCGAGGGCCGTGGCCAGGAACAGCGCTCCGAGCAGCACGCGCCCGGTGGTCCACGCGCGGTTTCGCCAGCGCTGAGATTGCGCCAGCTCGCGCAGGCGCGACTCCTCGTAGGCAGCAACCGCGTTCGCTGCGGCTTGCGGGTCGTGGTGAAGCGTCGCGTGGCCGGGGTGCGTGGGTGTCTGGCTCATTTGCGCACACGCAGAGCAATCGTCGTACCGGGGCCTCCCCGAGGCAAAGGCTGCCGCCGGGGCGCACGAATTGCGCGTTTTCTACGCTCTGTGCGCGCCGCGCTCGACCCAGCTGCAGAGGTTCGACACGGCGAGCGCACGATCTTCGCTGCGGTAGAAGATGTGATCGGCGCCGCCCATGAAGACGAGCTCGAGGCGGTCGCCGAAGTCTCTGCCCTGCGTGAGGTCGAGCAGCTGATCGGGGTGCGAGTAGGTCGAGTCGAGGCCCGCGTACATGAGCAAGAGCCGCACGCCGCGCGCGGTGAGCGTGTCGAGGTCGCGCGCGAACTGCTCGGGCGTCGGGTACTTGCGATCGAACATCACGCCGGCGCCGCCGCCGAGCTCGGGAGCGTCGATGGCTCCGCTCTTCTTGTCGCCGAAGAGCTTCGTGTCCTTGAGCCGGTAGTACAGCTTGTTCTGCCAGCGCACCGTCGAGAGGAAGCGCAGCGGCCAGCGCTGCCAGTAGCGCCGCGTCTTGTACGCGTAGCCCTCGACGTAGGCCATGCTCGTGACGCGCGGGTCCGCGAGGCCCACCTCGTGCAGCTGATCGACGCTCGAGCAGAAGCCCACGAGCGTGAACTCGCGCTGGCCGAGGCGCTTCTCGAGCGCCGTCATCGCATCGCCGACGTCGGCCGCCGGAGTGCCCCGGCTCGCCTCGCTGTCGCCCATGTTCCCCAGGTCGAAGCGCAGCGAGCGGTAGCCCTTCGCCGCCAGCGCGCGCGCGAGGTCGACCCAGATGCGGTACGGCCCGACGTGGTGCTGCACCCCGACGTTCCACACCAGCACCGGAGCCGCCCGCGCCTTCAGCGCCCCCGCATCGGGCTCGCAGAGCACTCCGGCGAGGTGGCCGCGGTCGCCGAACGAGAGCACGGTCTCTTTCACGGTCGCGCCCCCGTGAGCCGATCGGTCATCGCCTGCAGCGCCGCGGTGTAGTTCACGGCGGTGTCGCGGTCGGCCGTGTCGGTCACCGACGCGCCGTCGTTCACGACCTTCAGCTCGCACGCCACGCCTTCGCCGGCCCAGCGCTGCTGGAGCGGCTCGAGCGCCGCCTGCTGCGAGGGCGGGCACGCGATCACCACGCGCTGCGCCGCCCGAGGCACGTCGGCCGCGACGTCGAGCCGCAGGAGCTCTTCGCGCTGCACCGAGCTGATGGGGTAGCCGCCCAGCTCGACGCGCGGCTCGGTCACGCGGTGCAGCAGGCGCAGCGCCTCTTTCCCGTCGAGCTCCTCGAGCTGCTCGACGTAGGTGCGGCCGTCGAGCACGGGCTCCCAGAGCATGAGCTGGCTCGCCTTCAGCCCCTTCGCCACCGCGCGGGTGGCGAGCGCGGCGCCGAGGCGAATGCCGATGAGCGCGAGCTTGCGGGTGCCGGCGAGATCTCTGAGCTCGGCGGCCGCCGTCGCGACGTCCTCGACCCAGCGCTCGAGTCGGCCGTCGGTGATCTCACCCAGCGAGTCGCCGGTGCACGCGTAGTCGAAGCGCAGCGTCGTGACGCCGCCGCGCGCGAGCTGCTGGGCCAGCCGGCGAAAGGCCCAGTACGTCATGTGGTACTCCTGCGGGCCGGGGTAGCAGAGCACGGCGCCGACGTCTTTCGCCGCGCCGGCCGGCTCGTGCAGCGTGCCGTACAGCTGCTTCCCGTTACCGAAGAAGAACGACTTCATCGAGTGAGGTTCGTTTACTACGTTCGCTTCCCCCACTCATGGACATTGAATTCGACCCGTTCGCGGGCCCGAGGCTGCTCGGCGCCGTCCCCACCACCGACACGCAGCGCGAGATCTGGACGGCCGCCCAGGTCAGCGGCGAAGCCAACCTCGCCTACAACGAGTCGATCTCGGTGCGCCTGAACGGCCCGCTCGATCGCCCCGCGCTCGAGGCCGCGTTGCATGAGCTCGTGAAGCGGCACGAGGCCCTGCGCGCCACCTTCAGCGGCGACGGCCTCTCGATGATGCTGAACGAGAGCTCCGAAGTGCCTCTGCGCGACGTCGACTGCACCGCACGGCCCGAAGCGCTCGCCCAGCTGCTCGACCAGGTCGTGAAAGAGCCCTTTCACCTCGAGCGCGGCCCGCTCGCCCGCGCGCACCTCGCGAAGCTCTCGGCGAACGAGCACGTGCTCGTCTTCACCGCCCACCACATCGTGTGCGACGGCTGGTCGGCCGCCGTCATCGTGCGCGAGTGGGCCGAGCTGTACAGCAAGCGCAGCCTGCAGCCCGCGCCGCAGTTCAGCGCCTGGGCGAAAGAGGTGGGCGCGCACCACGCGAGCCAGGCCGGCAAAGACGACGAGGCCTGGTGGCTGTCGCGCTTCACCGGCGAGCTGCCCGTGCTCGACCTGCCCGGCGATCGCCCGCGGCCTCCGCTCAAGACGTTCAGCTCGCTGCGCGAAGACTTCATGCTCGACGACGCGCTCGTCGCGAGGCTCAAGAAGGCCGGCGCGAAAGAGCGCTCGTCGCTGTTCGCCGTGCTCCTCGCCGGGTGGAAGGCGCTGCTCTGGCGCCTGAGCGGCCAGGAAGACGTCGTCGTCGGCATCCCCTCGGCTGGGCAGTCGATCGGCGGCTACGACTCGCTCGTCGGCCACTGCGTCAACATGCTGCCGCTGCGCACCCGCGTCGACCCGGGCGCCCCGGTCTCGAAGTTCCTCGGCGAGGTGAGGAAGACGCTGCTCGACGGCCAGTCGCACCAGCTGTTCACCATCGGCAAGCTGCTCGAGAAGCTGCCCGTCGCGCGCGACCCGTCGCGTCTGCCGCTGTTCGGCATCATCTTCAACGTCGACCGCGGCCTCGGCCCCGAGGGCATGCCGTTCGCGGGCCTCACGCCTTCCCTCGAGGCGAACCCACGCCGCTACGAGACGTACGACATGTTCTTGAACGCGGTCGAGCTGCAGGGCCGCGTGAAGCTCGAGTGCCAGTACAACACCGACCTCTTCGACGTCGTCACGATTCGCCGGTGGCTCGCCGCCTACCAGCGCCTGCTCGCCTCGATGGCGTCAGCGCTCGAGGCAGGGCAGGGCAGCGTCGCGTCGCTCGACGTGCTGGGCGCCGAAGAGAAGAAGGCGATCGCCGCCTTCAACGCCGCGAGCGCGCTCGACGTCGATGCCTCGCTCACCGTCGCCGACCTCATCGAAGAGCAGGTGAAGAAGACGCCCGACGCCGTTGCCGTCGAGTGCGAGGGCCGCTCGTACACGTACGCCCAGCTCGACGCGAAGGGCAACGCCATCGCCTCGCGCCTCAAAGAGCTCGGCGCCGGCCGCGGCTCGCTCGTCGGCCTGTGCCTCGAGCGCGGCGTCGACATGGTCGCGGGCGTCGTCGGCGTGCTGAAGAGCGGCGCCGGCTACGTGCCGCTCGACCCCGGCTACCCGACCGAGCGCCTCGCGTTCATGGTCGCCGACGCCGGCATCGAGGTGCTGCTTACCGAGAAGCGCGTCACGAAGGAGCTCCAGCTGCCCGCGAAGCACGTGCTGCTCGCCGACGACGTGCCCGCGTCGGCGCCGCCGGTCGCCAAGACTTCGCAGCCCGAAGACGTCGCGTACGTCATCTTCACGTCCGGCTCGACCGGCAAGCCGAAGGGCGTGCGGCTGCCGCACCGCGCGGTGGTCAACCTCCTGAAGAGCGTGCAGCGCACGCCCGGCATGACCGCGCAGGACACCGTGCTCGCCGTGACCACGCTGTCGTTCGACATCGCGGTGAGCGAGATCATCTTGCCGCTCACCGTCGGCGCCCGCATCTCGCTCGTCACGCGCGAGGTCTCGGCCGACGGCCCGCGCCTGCTGCAGCAGCTCAAAGACTCGAAGGCCACCTTCCTCGATGCCACGCCCGCGACCTATCGCCTGCTCCTCGGCGCCGGCTGGGAGGGCGGCGATCTCACGAAGTGCATCTGCACCGGCGAGGCCATGCCGCGCGATCTCGCCGCCGAGCTCGTGAAGCGCGTGCCCAGCGTGTGGAACGGCTACGGCCCCACCGAGACCTGCGTGTGGAGCACGTTCTGGGAGGTTCGCTCGCCGCCGGAGGGAGACGCAGTCTCTCGGAGGCAGGGGCCCCACGCAGTGGGGGAGAAGACGTTCAAGATTCTCATCGGCAAGCCCGTCGCGAACACGCAGTGCCACGTGCTCGACGCCCGGAAAGAGCCCGTGCTGCCCGGCGTCGTCGGCGAGCTGTACATCGGCGGCCGCGGCGTCGCGCTCGGCTACCTGAACCGCCCCGACCTCACGAAGGAGCGCTTCGTCGACGGCCTCTACAAGACCGGTGACCTCGTGCGCCTGTTGCCCGACGGCAACCTCGAGTGCCTCGGCCGCAACGACTTTCAGGTGAAGCTGCGCGGCTTCCGCATCGAGCTCGGCGAGATCGAAGACGCGCTGACGCAGCACCCCGCCGTTCGCCAGGCCGCGTGCACCGTGCGCGACGTGAAGGCCGGCGACCCGCGCCTGCTCGGCTACCTCGTGCTGCACGAGGGCAAGACCGTCACCGACGCCGACCTGCGCGCTCACCTCAAGAAGACGCTGCCCGACTACATGGTGCCGCAGCACCTCACGCGGCTGCCGAAGATGCCGCTGTCGCCCGCGGGGAAGATCGACCGCAAGGCGCTGCCCGACCCCGACCTCGCCGCCGCCACGTCCGACTTCGTCGCCCCGCGCACGCCCACCGAGGTCTGGCTCTGCGGCGTCTGGCAGGAGCTCTTGCGCGTCGGCCGCGTCGGCGTCACCGACGACTTCTTCGCGCTCGGCGGGCACTCGCTGCTCGCCGCCCAGCTCATGGCCCGCCTCGGCAAGGAGCGCGACGTGAGGCTCTCGCTCCGCCGGCTCTTCGAAGCCCCGACCGTCGAGAAGCTCGCCGCCCTCATCGACTCGCGCGCCGTCGACGCCGGCGCCGCCGTCGTCACGATTCCCCGCCGCGCCGACGCGCGCACCGCGCCGCAGTCGCTGATGCAGCGCCGGCTCTGGTACCTCGATCAGCTCGCGGGCGGCGACATCAGCTACAACGCCCCGAGCGCGTTTCGCATGCACGGCAAGCTCGACGTCGGCGCGCTCGAGCGCACTCTCGCCGAGATGTCGCGCCGCCACGAGAGCCTGCGCACCTCGCTCGACGAGGTCGACGGCCAGACGATCCAGCGCATCCACGACGACGTGCGGCTCCAGTTCGAGCGCGAAGAGCTGCCCGGCATCGCCGTCGCCGATCGCCCGAAGGCCATCGCCCCGCACCTGCAGCGCGAGGCCGACTTCCAGTTCGATCTGCGCAAGGCCCCGCTCGCGCGCGCGAAGCTGTTCTCGTTCGCCGAAGACGACAACGTGCTGTTCTTCATGCCCCACCACGTCATCTGGGACGGGTGGTCGTTCGACCTCTTCCTCGGCGAGCTCTCGGCCATCTACGGCGCGTTCGCCGCCGGCAAGCCCTCGCCGCTGCCCGAGCCCGAGGTGCAGTACGGCGACTTCTCGACGTGGCACAACGGCTGGCTCACCGGCCCCGAGCTCGAGCGCCAGGCCGAGTACTGGCTCAAGACGCTGAAGCCTCCGCTGTCGGTGCTCGACGTGCCGGGCGATCGCCCGCGCCCCGCGCGCATGAGCGGCGAGGGCGGCTTCGAGTCGATGAGCTTCACGAAGGAAGAGCACGAGGCCATCATTCGCGCCTCACGCCGCCTCGAGGCGACGCCGTACATGCTGCTGCTCGCCGCCTTCGAGGCCCTGCTGCACCGCTACACCGGCCTCGAAGACGTGCTCATCGGCACGCCCGTGCGCGGCCGCAGCCAGCCGCAGGTCGAGAAGCTGCTCGGCTTCTTCGTGAACACGCTCGTGCTGCGCACGCCCGTCAGCCCGACGCAGCGCTTCGATGAGCTCGTCGCCCGCACCAAGAAGAGCGTCGTCGAGGCGTTCGCGTACCCCGACATGCCGTTCGAGCTGCTCGTCGAGCGGCTCAAGCTGCCGCGCGACGCCAGCCGCACCCCCGTCTACCAGGCCATGTTCTCCTTCCAGGAGGGCTCCGGCCGCGTCGCGAAGATCGGCGAGCTGGGCCTGAGCCAGCTGCACGTCATGGCGCAAGGCGCGATGACCGACCTCGTCTTGTGGTGGCTCTCGAAGAGAGAAGGTCTCATCGGCGGCCTCTCGTACAACGCCGACCTGCTCGACCCGGCGACCGCGCGCCGCATGCTGCAGCACTTCAAGCAGCTGCTCCTCGGCGCCATCGAAGAGCCTTCGCGCACCATCGCCGACCTGCAGCTCGTCTCGAAGGAAGAGCTCGACGCGATGCGCGGGTGGAACGACGCGACGAAGGTCGCGCTGCCGCAGCGCAAGCTCGTGCACGAGGCCGTGCTGCACCAGGCGGCTGCGACTCCCGACTCGGTCGCCGTCAGCCACGGCGACACGCGCCTCACCTACCGGCAGCTCGTCGGCCGCGCCCACGCGATCGCGACGCAGCTGCACGGCCACGGCGTGAAGCCCGGCGACCGCGTCGGCCTGTGCGTCGAGCGCAGCGCCGACATGGTCGCGGCCATGCTCGGCGTGCTCGAGACCGGCGCGGCCTACGTGCCGCTCGACCCCGCCTACCCCGAAGATCGCATCGCCTTCATGGTCGAAGACGCGAAGCTCAAGGCGATCGTCACCGAGAAGCGCGTGCTCGACGGGCTCGAGCTGCCGTCGGCGGCGCCGCGCGTGCTGCTCGACGAGGTGCCGCGCGAGGCGGCGTCGGCTCCGGCGACGGGCCCCGTCGACGCCGAGACGGCCGCGTACGTCATCTACACGTCGGGCTCCACCGGCAAGCCGAAGGGCGTGATGGTGCCGCACCGCGCGGTCACGAACTTCCTGCAGTCGATGACGAAGCAGCCGGGTCTGACGGCGAGCGACACCATCCTCGCGGTCACCACGCTGTCGTTCGACATCGCCGTGCTCGAGCTGTGGCTGCCGCTGACGGTCGGTGCGCGCGTCGCCGTCTCGAGCCGCGAAGACTCGAGCGAGGCCGAGCGCCTCATCGCGCTGATGGCGAAAGAGAAGCCGACGGTGCTGCAGGCGACTCCGGTGACCTGGCGCATGCTGCTCGACGGCGGGTGGCGCGGCGACAAGGGGCTGAAGGCGGTCGTCGGCGGCGAAGCGCTGCCGCTCGATCTCGCGCGGCGGCTCGTCGATCAGGTCGGCCAGCTGTGGAACATGTACGGCCCGACCGAGACCACGGTGTGGTCGACGCTCGAGCGCGTGACGGCGCCGGTCGACCGCATCCTCATCGGGCGGCCGCTCGACAACACGTCGCTGTACGTGCTCGACGCGCGGCTGAAGCCCGTGCCGCTCGGCGTCGCCGGCGAGCTCTACATCGGCGGCGACGGCGTCACGAACGGCTACCTGTTCAGGCCCGAGCTCACCGCCGAGCGCTTCGTGCACGACCCGTTCGCGGGCCGGCCGGGCGCGCTCATGTACCGCACCGGCGACCTCGCCCGCTTCACGCCCGACGGCCGCGTCGAGTGCCTCGGCCGCAACGACGGGCAGGTGAAGGTGCGCGGCCACCGCATCGAGGTCGGCGAGATCGAAGCGCGGCTGTGCGATCACCCGAACGTGCGCGAGGCCTGCGTGGTCGCCCGCGACGACGCGAAGGGCGAGAAGCGCCTCGTCGCGTACGTGGTGCCGAAGAGCCCGAACGAGCCGCTCGGCACGCTCGAGCTGCGCAAGCACGCCCGCAAGTCGCTGCCCGACTACATGGTGCCGAACCTCTTCGAGGAGCTGCCCGAGCTGCCCCGCACTCCGAACGGCAAGGTCGACCGCAAGGCGCTGCCGGCTCCGGCGAGCGAGGCGCAGAGCGACTCGTACGTCGCGCCGCGCACCAGAGAAGAGGAGCAGGTCGCCGAGGTCTGGGCTCAGGTGCTCGGCGTTCAGCGCGCCGGCCTCACCGACAACTTCTTCGACCTCGGAGGCCACTCGCTGCTCGCGTTCAAGGCGATCTCCGAGCTCGAGCGGAAGACGGGCAGGCGCGTCAGCCCCCGCACCATGATGCTCGGCACCCTCGAGCAGGTCGCGAAGGAGCTGCCTGCGGCTGCTGCCGCCGGCGCTGCCGCTCCGCAACCCACGCCGCGACCCGAAGCGCCGCAGAGCCTGAGCGACCGTCTGCTCGGGCGCGTGAAGAACCTCGTGAAGCGCTGAGCCGCCGCTGGGCCCACGCCGAGACGCGATGCGGCGGCCCCATGCACGCGGCGCCCAGCTCGGCACGTGGGCGCTCGTCGCGCGATGGAGGGCCGCCAGAAAGCCTGAGCGACAACCGGTCGACCCCGCGCCGATCGACGACCCCGCGGTCGCCTCGCGCTCGTTGCCCAGCCCGGCGGTGGGCACGTTCGTGTCGCGATCGATGGCGGTCAGAGAGTCTGAGCGACGACGTTCGACCCCGCGCCGATCGACGACCCCGCGGTCGCCTCGCGCTCGTTGCCCAGGTCGGCGGTGGGCACGCTCGTGTCGCGATCGATGGCTGCCAGAGAGTCTGAGCGACAACCGCTCGACCCCGCGCCGATCGTCGGCGGACGGAAAAACGGCGGTCGCCTGCGCGCGCCTTGCCCAGCCCGGCAGGTGGGCTCGTTCGTGTCGCGATCGATGGCTGCCAGAGAACCCTGAGCGACGACCGCTCGACCTGCGCCGATCGACGACGCGGCGGTCGCGTGCGCGCGCTTTGCCCAGCTCGCAGTGCGCGCAACGCTCGTCGCGATGGAAGGCTTCAGCGTGCCGCCGCCGCTCGCGTGAGCTCGGCGTCGCCCTGGCTCGCGTGCGCGAAGTTCATGTCGTCGTTCGCGTCGGTGAAGCACCCATCGACCGAGAACGCGAGCGACAAACGCTCGACCCCGCGCCGATCGTCGGCACGTCGAGAAGCGGCGCCGTCGCCGAAACAGGCGTCTTGCTCTGCCCGCGCGTCGACGTGGGTGCGTTTGGCGACCCCCAGGGGGGCGGTAACTGCACCCACGTCGCCCCCACGACACAGAGCGTGGTCACTGCGCACCTGCCGCCAGGGCGGCCTCTTCGGACACGTCGTCGCCACCGTTTCGCCGCACGCGGGCCGAGCTCGGCAGCGAGGGCGCACGCGACCGCCGCTTCCCATCCGCCGTCGATCAGCGCGGGGTCGAGCGGTTGTCGCGCAGGTTCTCTCGCCGCGCCCGATCGCGCCACCGACGTGCCCACCCCAGGGCACGCGTGATGAACCGGTAACGCTCCGCAGCTCAAATGGGCGCACGGGCCGCGCCCCGTTAGCAGACCGCTGACGGAGGGGCTGCCCATGTCCGAGACGTTCGATCCTTTTTCTGGGCCAGAGCTGCTGGCCAGTGTTCCCACCACCGAGCCGCAGCGCGAGATCTGGACCTCGGCGCAGCTCGGCCCCGACGCGAACCTCGCCTACAACGAGTCGGTCTCGGTGCTGCTGCGCGGGCCGCTCGACGTGCCCAGCCTCGAGCGCGCGCTGCAGGAGCTCGTTCAGCGCCACGAGGTGCTGCGCTCGACGTTCAGCAACGACGGCCTCACGCTGCTCGTCGCCGCCTCGGTCGAGGTCCCGCTCGTGCAGCACGATCTCACCGGTCGCCCCGGCGAGCTCGAAGCGCTCACGGTTCGCGCGGTGTCCGAGCCGTTCGATCTCGAGAAGGGCCCGCTCGTTCGCGCCCAGCTCGCGAAGCTCTCGCCCTCGGAGCACGTGCTCGTCTTCACCGCCCACCACATCGTCGTCGACGGCTGGTCGACCGCGGTGCTGCTGGGCGACCTCGCGCGCCTCTACTCGGGCAGCGCGCTCGCGCCCGCGGCGTCGTTCGTCGAGTGGGGCCGGCGGCCGGCCGACGCCTCCGACGAGGCCTACTGGGTGAGCCGCTTCGCCGGCGAGCTGCCGGTGCTCGAGCTGCCCGGCGATCGCCCGCGCCCGCCGCTCAAGACCTACGCCTCGCGCCGGCACGATCTCGTCATCGGCGAGGCCCTCGTCGCGCGCCTCAAGAAGGCCGGCGCGAAGCAGCACGCGTCGCTGTTCGCCGTGCTCCTCGCGGGGTGGAAGGCGCTTCTGCACCGGCTCACCGGCCAGGAAGATCTCGTCGTCGGAGTCCCCATCGCCGGCCAGGCCCTCGATGGCTGGGACACGCTCGCCGGCCACTGCGTCAACATGCTGCCGCTGCGCACGCGCGTCGACCCGGCTGCCAGCGTCGCGGCGTTCGTCGCCGACGTGCGCCGCACGCTGCTCGACGCGCAGTCGCACCCGCACTGCACGCTCGGTCAGCTGCTGCAGAAGCTGCCCGTAGCGCGCGACGCCTCGCGCCTGCCGCTCGTGAACGTCATCTTCAACGTCGATCGCGCGATGGGCTCAGACGCGATGCCCTTCGCCGGAGTCACCGCGACGCTCGAGGCGAACCCGCGGCGGTTCGAGACCTACGACGTGTTCGTGAACGCCGTCGACGACGGCGGCCGCGTGAAGCTCGAGTGCCAGTACAACACCGACGTCTTCGAGGCCGCGACGATTCGCCGCTGGCTCGAGGCCTACGAGCGGCTGCTCGGCGCGATGGTCGTCGCGCTGGAGCTCGGCGAGGGCACCCTGGGCGCGCTCGACGTGCTCGGTGAGAGCGACCGGCAGCAGCTCGAGGCCTGGAACCGCGAGAGCGCGCTCGAGGTCGACCCGTCGCTCACCGTGGTCGACCTGCTCGAAGAGCAGCTGCGCAAGAGCCCGCAGGCGATCGCCGTCGAGTGCGAAGGCCGAGCGCTGAGCTACGCCGAGCTGCACTCGAAGGCCGACGCGCTCGCCGCGTGGCTTCGGGCGCGCGGCGTCGGCCCCGGCGGTCGCGTCGGCATCAGCCTCGAGCGCGGCGTCGACATGCTCGTCGCGCTGGTCGGCGTCTTGAAGAGCGGCGCGGCGTACGTCCCGCTCGACCCGGCGTACCCCAGAGAGCGCCTCGACTTCATGATCGCCGACGCCGGCATCGAGATCGTGCTCACGAAGCTCGAAGAGGCCGCTCCGGCACCGGCCCCGCGACCTCAGCCCGAGCAGCCCGCGTACGTCATCTACACGTCGGGCTCGACGGGCAAGCCGAAGGGCGTGGGGGCGCCGCACCGGGCGGTCGTGAACCTGCTGAAGAGCGTGGCGCGTACGCCGGGCCTGTCGGGCTCCGACACGGTGCTCGCGGTGACGACGCTGTCGTTCGACATCGCGGTGAGCGAGCTCTTGCTGCCGCTGACGGTCGGTGCCCGCATCGTGATCGCCACGCGCGAGGTCGCGAGCGACGGCGCGCGGCTGCTCGAGGCGCTCAAGACCTCGAAGGCCACGTTCCTCGACGCCACGCCCGCGACGTACCGCATGCTCATCGACGCCGGCTGGAGCGGCGGCACCGCGCTCGACACCTGCATCTGCACGGGCGAGGCGATGCCGCGCGAGCTCGCCGTCGAGCTGGCGGCCCGCGTGCCCCACGTGTGGAACGGCTACGGCCCGACCGAGACGTGCGTGTGGAGCACGTTCTTCGAGGTGAAGGCCCCCGTCACTCGCGTTCTCATCGGCAAGGCCGTCGCGAACACCGAGCTGTTCGTGCTCGACGCTCGCGGCGAGCCCGTGCTGCCCGGCGTCGTCGGCGAGCTGTGGATCGGCGGCCGCGGCGTCGCGCTCGGCTACCTGAACCGCCCCGAGCTCACGCGCGAGCGCTTCGTGAACGGCCGGTACCGCACCGGCGACCTGGTGCGGCAGCTGCCCGACGGCTCGCTCGAGTGCCTGGGCCGAAACGACTCGCAGGTGAAGCTGCGCGGCTACCGCATCGAGCTGCACGAGATCGAAGACGCGCTCTCGAAGCACCCGGCCGTGAAGCAGGCCGCCTGCGCGCTGCACCGCGATCACCTCGCGGCGTGGGTCGTTTGCCAGCCCGGCGCTGCGGTCGACGACGCCGAGCTGCGCCGCCACCTCGAGCGCACGCTGCCCGCGTTCATGGTCCCGCAGCGCTGGGCGACGCTCGAGCGCATGCCGCTCACGCCCTCGGGCAAGGTCGACAAGAAGGCGCTGCCGGCGCCCGAGGCGAGCTCTGCCTCGGCCGACCGCTTCGTCGCTCCTCGCACCGAGACCGAAGCGCTGCTCGCCCAGCTCTGGCAAGAGGTGCTCGGCGTCGGCCGCGTCGGCGCGAACGACGACTTCTTCGCGCTCGGCGGCCACAGCCTGCTGGCCTCTCAGCTGCTCGGCCGCCTGCGCCGCGCGCGGGGCGTCGAGCTCTCGTTCCGCAAGATCTTCGAGGCGCCCGTGCTGTCGCAGCTGGCGGCTGCGGTCGATGAGGCGAAGGCGCAGCCGCGCGAGGTGGCTCCGATTCCGCGGCGCGAGGGGCCGGCGCCGCTGTCGATTCACCAGCGCCGCATCTGGCTGCTCGAAGAGATGGACCCGGCGCAGAAGCTCGTGCACGCGCTGCCCGCAGCCTGGCGGCTGAAGGGCCCGCTCGACGCCGACCGCCTGCAGCGCGCGCTCGACGACCTCGCTCAGCGCCACGCGACGCTGCGCACCGCGATTCGGCTCGTCGACGGTCAGCCGATGCAGATCGTGCTGCCCGACCGCCGGCTCGCGATCGAGCGCGTCGACCTCTCGGAGGTCGGCCCGGCCCAGCGCGACGAGCGGCTGAGCCTCGTCTTCCGCGGCATGATCGGGCGCGAGTTCGACCTCTCGGCCGACGTGCTGGCGCGGCACACGCTCGTGCGGCTCGACGCCGGCGAGCACGCGCTGCTCACCGTTCGCCACGCGGCCATCTGGGACGGCGGCTCGTTCGATGTCTTCCTGCACGAGCTCTCGGAGCTCTATGCCGGCCGTGCTCTCGCCGAGCTGCCCGTGCGCTTCGGCGACTTCGCGGCCTGGCAGGCCGAGTGGCTCGAGAGCCCCGAGGTGACGAAGCAGGTCGCGTACTGGCGCCAGCGGCTCGAAGGGCCGGTCGAGCCGCTCGCG
Source organism: Myxococcaceae bacterium (assembly GCA_044223505.1). GTDB lineage: Bacteria > Myxococcota > Myxococcia > Myxococcales > Myxococcaceae > Xiheicaenimonas. The sequence goes on along the minus strand of JBGALX010000019.1, from coordinate 69,688 downwards.
CTCCCGACCGATCGCCCGCGCACCGGCAGCCGCTCGGTCGCCGGCGACACCGAGGCGATGGCGCTGACGCGCGAGCAGGCCGACGCCCTCGCGGCGTTCGCGCTCGCGCACCAGGCGACCCCCTTCATGGTGCTGTTCAGCGCGTTCGTCACGCTGCTGCACCGGTACACGGGCCAGACCGACCTCGTCGTCGGCACGCCGGTGCGCGCGCGCTCGCGCCCCGAGCTCGAGGGCGTCATCGGCCTCTTCACGAACGCCGTGCTGCTGCGCGTGCAGCTCGACCCCAGGTGGACCTTCGTCGAGCTGCTCCAACACGTGCGCGAGGTGACGCTCGACGCGTTCGGCCACCAGGACGTGCCGCTCGAGCTGCTCGGCGACTCGGCCCCGATGGTGCGGGCGTTCTTCTCTCTGCAGGACATTCGCGCGCGCCCGCAGAAGCTCGGCGAGCTCGAGCTCTGCGAGCTGCCGGCGCCGAGGCCTGCCGCGGGCAACGAGCTGATGCTCTGGGCCGAAGAGACGCCCGACGCGCTGTCGCTGGTCGCGAACTACTCGACCGAGCTGTTCGACGCGACGACGATTCGCCGCTTCCTCGACCAGCTGAAGCAGGTCGTGACCGAAGTGCTGACGAACGCGGCGCGGCCCGTCGTGCAGCTGCCGGTGCTGCCGGTGGCCGAGCAGCAGCGGCTCGCGCAGCTCGCGCTCGGCCAGGGCGGCTCGCTGGTGCAGGCGCTCGGGCTCACCGAGGCCGACGCTCCGAAGCTGGGCGAGGCCCTGCGCGAGGGCATCGCGATCACCGACCGCTGGGTCGCGGCCACCGAGCCGAAGTGGCTCGAGCTGCTCGATGACGGCGTCGCGGTCGACCGCGCCATCTGTCTCGGCGTGCCGTCGCGCGCGCTGCGCAGCGGGCTGCTCACGGCGGTGCCGAGCGCGTGGTCGCTCTTCATTCCGCCCGAGCTGCAGCGGCCCATCGCCGTGATGAAGCTGGGCTCGGACCCGCGGCGGTTGGCGGGCGCAGTGCTGCCGGGCCTCGACGCCCGCGTGGTGGCGTCGAACGGCGGGCCGTGCCCCATCGGAGTGTGGGGCGCGCTCGAGGTCGGCGGCACGCTGACGCAGCAGCGGGTGCGCTGGGTGCTCGACGGTGTGCTCGAGCTCGACGGCCGCACCGACGGCCAGTGGGAGCTCGATGGCCAGCTCGGCGACCCGCGCCTCCTCTCGAGCGCGCTCGAGCAGCACCCGGCCATCGAGCGCGCCGCGCCAGTGCTGGCGGAAGACCCGAGCGGTCGGCCTGCGGTGGTGGTCTTCGTGAGCGTTCGCCGCGGCGAGACGTTCACCGAGACCGAGCTGCGCAAGCGGGTTCGTGCGGTGCTGCCGGCAGCGTTCGTACCGCGGCGCTTCGTCGAGCTCGACGGAGTGCCGCTGACGGCGAGCGGTGAACCCGACGCGGCGCGGCTGCCGCCTCCCTTCCCGCGTGGCGACTCTGACGAGGTGGTGCTCCCGCGCAGCGAGGCCGAGAAGAAGGTCGCTGCGCGCTGGCTCGAGGTGCTGCGGCTGCCGTGCGTGTCGGTGCACGACAACTTCTTCGACTCGGGCGGTCACTCGCTGCTCGCGCTGCAGGTGATCGAGCGGCTCTTCGAGGACACGGGCGTTCGCGTTCCGCCGCGGCTCATGCTGCTCGGCACGCTCGAGATGGTGGCCTCGGCGATCGACGGCGGCAAGGGCGTGCGCGCGGCCATGAAGACGACGACGCCCGTGCCGGCCCCGGCGTCGGGCCTGTTCGGGAAGCTCAAGGACCTGGTCAAGGGGTAGAGCGGCGGCGCAGGCGCGAGACGAGCCAGGCCGCGGCGAGCCCGACCGCGATGACGCCGAGCGCGTAGCCGCCGAACGCGCGCACGTACGGCAGCGCCTCGGCGCCGAAGCGATAGCCGACGAACGTCATCACCGGCGCGAAGATGCAGACCGCGATGCCGTCGGCGAGCCAGAACCGCTGCTGCGAGATGCCCATCGAGCCGGCGAGCAGAAACGTCGGCATGCGCACGCCTGGCAGGAACCGCGCGACGAACACCGTCCACACTCCCCAGCGATCGAAGCGCGCCTTGACGCGCGCGACCCGCTCGGGCGTCAGCACCTTGCTCAGCTTCGGGTGCTCGATGACCTTGGGCCCGAGCTTGCGGCCGATGCGGAACAGCAGCGTGTCTCCGGTGAACACGCCCGCCACGGCGACGGGCACCATCGCGATGAACACGGCGTGCCCGGTCGAGCAGACGGTGCCCGCGGTCAGCAGCACGACGTCTTCGGGCACCGGCAGGCCGGTGCCGGTCCCTGCGAGCAGCAGGTAGACCGCCGGGTACGAGAAGCGGCTGACCCACTCGAAGAGCTGTTGTTCCACGCGCGGGCCTACGGCACGAGCGTGGTGTACCGCGACGTGTAGCCGTGGCCCGCGAAGAACCGCACGGGCTGACCCGGCGACGGCGGGGAGTCGCCCGCGACGTGACCGCGAACGACCGACGCGCTCGTCGAGGTGAGGGTCGCCGAGCGTGCGCGGTAGAGGTCCCAGTGCGCTTGGGGCAGCGTCACCGAGGTGCCGGGTGCGTAGCAGTACGTGGTCAGCCGCTCGGTCGCGGTCGTGGCCTCGAGGAGGAGCAGCGTGCCGCTCGCCGCGTTCGTGCCGCTGGCTCCGCACGCCGCGCAGCCGAAGGTCAGTGACAGCGCGGTGCCGGCGATGTCGCTGCGATCGTCGACGCTGGTGAGGAAGGCCTGGCTCGCCGCGGTCAGCGTGAAGGCGTCGCCGATCGGCAGCGGGCGGTTCGTCTGCTGGCCGAAGGTGCCTCCGTCGGGCGTCGAGCCGCCGGCGTAGCTGATGAGCAGCTGGTCGCGGTCGCTCATCATCGCCGAGCCCAACAGGACCGGGGCCGGCCCCTGTCCGACGAGCACGCGCCACTGAATGAGCGACGTCGCCGAGCCGCTCGTGACCAGCACCGAGATGGAGGTGGACGTGGCGCTCAGCACCCAACCGATGACCGTGCTCGCCGCCGCCGGCCCCACGAACAGCTGGCCCGCGACGACGTCGTTCAGCGAGCCGATGCTCGTCGAGAAGCCGGTGAAGTTGAAGACGCCCGGCGTGGCCGTCATCGCGAGCGTGCCGCCGGTGCCCGCCGCCGACCAGCACTCGTAGGTGCTGAAGTTCGCGTTGCACGTCGGGATGACGGTGTTCACGGTCGGCGCGTCGACGACCCCGACACCGGCGTCGGCGGGAGTCGGGTCGGGCGCGCGCGTGATGGTCACGTTGCCGACGTTGATCGTCGGGGTGGCCAGGTTCGCGGGCTGCAGCACGGTCACGCACGGGTCGATGGTGGGCTGGCCGATCTGGCAGCTCAGCGTTCCGGTTCCGGTGCACGCCGGGTAGCCCGTGCGCTCACCGAAGTGGATGTCGATGAGCCCGCCGGTGCCGACCGTGTTGCCCATCGTGTCCAGCTGCGTGAAGTCGGCGAACATGAGCACGCCTTCGAAGCCCGGCGAGGCGTTGGGTCCTCCGCCCGTGCTGCCGCCTGCGGTGCCGCCACCCGCAGTCGCGCCGCCCGCAGTCGCGCCGCCCGCAGTCGCGCCACCCGCGGTCGCCCCGCCCGCAGTCGCGCCGCCCGCGGTCGCGCCGCCCGCAGTCGCGCCGCCCGCAGTCGCGCCGCCCGCGGTCGCGCCGCCCGCGGTCGCGCCGCCCGCAGTCGCGCCGCCGGCCGTGTTGCCTCCCGCTGCGCCGCCGCCCGCAGTATTGCCTCCAGCGGTGCCCGAACCTCCCGCGCGTCCGCCGCCAGAGCCGCCGCAGTTGCACTCGGCGTAGCCGGTGCCATCTGCGAGACAGGCCTGGGCGCCGTTGCACTGGCCCGGCCCGACACAGGTTCTCGTGTCGCCGGTGTTGCAGACCTTGCCGCACGAGCAGGACGCGGCGAACGACAGAGCGAGACAACCGAGGATGAAGCGCAGGCGCATGAACGGCACACTACGCCAACTGCATCCGAACGAACGGGCTACCTCACAGGCCGGCGAACGCCGCCTCGAGCGACTCTTCCTCGTCGACGGGCACGACGTCTTCGTCGCGCAGCAGCTCTTCGATCTGGCGCAGCGCCTCGGTGTGAAGGCGCGTCGCGCGCTCCAGGGCTTCTGCGATCGTCGAGGGCGTCGTCTCTTCCATGCCTCTTCAGTGTCCCCAGCCGCCCGAAACGATCACGGTCGGGTACGACGATGTACGAGACGCGGAGTCAGGCCGACGCGCGCGAGCCGGGTGCCCGCCGCTTCACTCCGGGCCGCGACGCCTCGTGCTTCACGAAGAAGGCAGAGAGCGTCGGCCAGAGCGTCTTGGCCGCGTGCTTCGACACGACGGCGCCGACGTGGCCTCCGGGCAGGTGCAGCTCTTCCTTCTGGGGCGACGCGATCGCTGCGACGAGCGCCGAGGCGCACCCGCGCGGCACGATGCTGTCGTTCGCAAACGTCACGGCGAGGGTCGGGCAGGTGATCGCCGAGAGCGGCGCGGGCCGGCCCGCGAGGCGAAATGTGCCCCGGTGGAGCTCGTCGCCGCGGTACAGCGCGTTCAGGTACGTGCGGTAGAACTCGCCGGGCAGCGCGACGTTGTCGCTGCCCCACGTCTCGATGGCGAGGAAGCCGTCGAGGAACTCGTCGTTCCACGCGCGGTCGAGCAGCGTGACGATCTTCTGCAGCGTCAGCGTCGGCCGCAGCAGGTGAAAGGCGCCCTGCATCAGCTGCCACGGCACCACGCCGAAGGCCTCGAGCAGCGCGTCGACGTCGAACGCCTTCGACCGCGTCCACGCCGAGAGCGTGCCGCCCTCGTCGAACTTCACCGGCGCGGCGAGCGCGACGAAGCTCTGAAACGCGTCGGGGTGAGCGGCGGCGTGAATCGCCGCCAGCGTGCCGCCCATGCAGTAGCCGAGCACGTGCGGCTTCGCGGGCAGCTTGCGCAGCGCCCGCCCGAGCGCGCGCTCGACGACGTCGTCGAACGTCACCCAGCGGTCTTCGGCCGTCGGAGCGCCCCAGTCGATGCACCACACGTCATGCCCCTGCGCGACGAGCCACTCGGCGAACGACTTGCCCGGCATCAGGTCGAGCACGTAGTGCCGGTTGATGAGCGACGGCACGAGCAGCACCGGAGTCGCGTGCTTCGGCCCGCCCGGCGCCGGCACGTAGTGCAGCAGGCGCCACTTGTTCTCGGCGTGAACGACGTCGCACGGCGTAGCGCCGACGACGGGCTTGGGCCGGCGCCACAGCGAGAGCAATCGAGGCAACCCGCGCATCACACCCGCCCTTCGCAGACGTCACTCATCGATACAGCGCCTCGAGCACGTCACGAAACGCCGCGTACACCTGCTTCCTCCTCACCTTCAAGGTGGTGGTGAGCAGGCCGCCCTCGACCGTCAGCGGAGCGTCGACGATCGCGAACTTCTTGAGCGTCTCGTAGCTCGCGAGCTGGGCGTTCACCTCGTCGATGCGGCGCTGCACGAGCACCTTCTTCGCCTCGCCGCGCGCCTCGTCGGCCACGCCCTTCGCGTCGAGGTGCGCCTTCACCGCGGGCTCGTTCAGCCACACGCCCGCGACCAGGTACCGCTGGCCGTCGCCGTACACCACGACGTGCGCGATGAACGGGTCGTCGCGGAACTTCAGCTCGATGTTCGCGGGCGGCACGTTCTTGCCGCCTGCGGTCACGAGAATGTCCTTCTTGCGATCGATGATCTGCAGAAAGCCGTCGTCGGTGAAGCGGCCGACGTCGCCCGTCTTGAACCAGCCGTCGTCGGTGAACGCCTCTTTCGTCGCCGCGGGGTCCTTGTGGTACCCGTGAAACACGCTCGGGCCCTTCGCGAGAATCTCGCCGTCCTCGGCGAGCTTGAGCTGCACCGACGGCAGCGGCTTGCCCACCGAGTCGAAGCGAAACGCCGCGGGCGCGTTCAGCGTCAGCGTCGGCGAGCACTCGGTCAGCCCGTAGCCCTCGATGATGAGCATGCCCTCGGCGTGAAAGCGCTCCTTCACCTCGCGCTTGAGCCCCGCGCCGCCCGACAGGCAGAACGTGAGCCGGCCGCCGGTGAGCTCCTTCAGGGCGCCGGGCTTCTCGCCGGCCTGCATCACGAGCTTCTCCCACAGCGCGGGCACGCTCATGAACACGTTCGGCCGCACCTCTCTGAGCCGCTGCAGCGCGCTGGGCGGGTCGGCGAAGTACGTCGTGAAGCCGAGCGTGTTGCCGAGGCACGCCTCGCCGAACCCGAAGATGTGGCTCATCGGCAGCCACAGCACGTCGGTGTCCTGGCCGGTCAGCTGCGGCGCGTTGTTCTTGAGCCAGTCGAGCGCGTTCACGCCGCTCATGCGGTGCGTGAGCGGCACGCCCTTGGGGTTGCCGCTGGTGCCGCTCGTGTAGAGCATCAGCCCGACCTGATCGAGCGAGACGGCCTCGAGCATGCGGTCGAAGTCGGCCGGCGACTCGACGTCGCGCGCGGCGCCGAGCGCCTGGGCGCGCGACCACGGCACGAGCTTCTTCTCGACCTCGGCGATCGGAGGGCACGGCCGGCCGTCGGCGCGCATCTTCTCGAGCAGCGGGCCGGCCTCGATCGCCTTCTCGCCGAGCGTGACGATGCGCAGCACCTGCGCGTACTCGCCCCACGCCTCGAACACGCGCGAGAGCAGCGCCGGCGTGTCGACGAACAGCACCTTCGCGTCGCAGTGGTTCGCCACGTACGCCGCCTGCGGCGCCGTGTTCGCGGGGTAGATCGGCACCATCACGGCGCCCGCCGACTGAATCGCGAGGGCCGCCGACAACCACTCGACCGAGTTCGGCGCGAAGATGGCCGCCCGGTCGCCGGGCTTGAGCCCCGACGACGCCAGGAACAGCGCGCAGCGGCGGATCTGCGTCGCGAACGCGCCCCACGTCACGGCCCGCCAGTCGCCCTCGGGCGTCGGCAGCATGAAGCGAACGCGCGAGCGTCGCTCGGGCAGCGAATCGAACACCGCGCGGGGCGCGGGCTTGAGCTCGAGAAAGGGAGTGATGTCCATCGTCGTCTTTCTGCGGGCCCGCTCGTCTGGAGCACCGTACAGCCGCGCTTGCGAGGTGCCCTCGGCTGCGAGAGCCCAAGGGGCGCGCCCATACCGTGCTCCGCCCGAGCGAGCGCGCTAGTGCTTCGGCGTGAGCGACTCGAGCTTCTCTTCGAGGTCCATGATGCGGCTCTGCAGCTGGTTGAGCGCGTGCAGCGAGCGCTCCTGGTCGCGCTTCGTCGGCAGGCCCCACAGCGCCCACCACTGGGCGAGCGCCTTCTCGCTCATCGCCTTCGCCTTCATCGTCGCGGTGAGCATGCCGCCCATCGGCTCGAGAAACGCCGGGTTCTTCATCACGCCCTCGAAGAGCTCGGCGGTGCGCGCCTCCCAGAGGTCGAAGCCCTTCTTCCACTGATCCCAACCGTTCATCGTCGTCTCCTCGCTTCTCTAGAGCCCGAGCCTGCGCAGCTCGGACGTGGTGGTGAAGTTGTCGTTCGTCTCGCCGTCGACGCTCGTCGCGCGCGCGACCTCGCCGAAGCACTCGAACAGCCACGAGACCTGGCGGCGCGAGATCGACGGCCCGACGGCCGGCTCGAGCGTGACCTGCGTGCGCGTGCGCAGCGCCTGGGTGAACGTGAGATCGGGCAGCTCGAGCCGGCCCGACTGATCGACCGTCGTCGAGTACGTGTCGCGCCCCGCGTACGGCAGCCCGCGCAGCGTCGCGTTGCGAACCTCGCCCGCGCTCACCCACGTCTTCCCCACCTCGAGCGGGTACCGGTACAGCGCCACCGGCGCCAGGTACGGCATCAGCGTCTTCCCCTCGGGCGGGCTCTCGACCGCGCTGGCCACGCCGTGCAGCAACAGGTTCGAGCCGTCCTCCGAGTACACCGCGAGCACCGTGCCGCCGAGGTCGAGCGGCGTCACGAACTGCCCGCCCGGGAACGACGCCGCGAACCACTGGCCCTGCAGCGGCTTCGCCTCGAGCTTCGCCACGCGGTCGTCGGCGAAGTCGGTCGCGAAGTCCCACACGCGCCGCCCCGCCGAGTCGATGACGCCGTTCAGGTCGACCGCGCGCCGCACTCCCGCGGGCGACGCCAGCACCGACTGCGGCACTCCGAGCGCGGCCTTCATCTCGGTCGCGTCGATGCGCCCGTCGAGGTTCGGCAGGCACGTCAGCGTCTGCGACGGCGCCGGCTCGTACGGCTGCCGCTCGGGGTACGTGCGGTTCTCGCCGCATGCTGCAGCGCAACAAAGCGCGGCGAGCCACGTCTGCCTCAGAAGACCCATGCGAGCCTCAGCCTCAAGAGTTGTGCGGGCTGCGCAGTGAGCCCCTGGGTGGGGTTCGACAGCCCGGCGAGCGGGAAGAGCACGGCGTACTCGAGCAGCGCGTCGAAGCCGTCGCGCGCCTCCCAGCGCAGGCTGCCGTGCAGCTCGAGCCCGAGGTTGTTGTCGCCGCCCGGCGTCGACGACGCGAAGATCGCCCGCGTGTACGTGCCCGCGAGCTTGAGCTTCAGCGCCGAGGGCCCGAGGTCGACGAGGCGCGCCTGCACCCACGGCCGCACGTAGAGGGCGTCGGTGACCGTGCCGACGATCTCGGCGAAGAGAATGCGGTCGACCCGGTAGTCGGGGTGAAAGCGGAAGTTGTCGACCCTCACGTCGCGCGGCACGTCGAGCTGCGGAGCGTCGAGCTCGCCCGGCACCGCCTTCACGCCCGCCGGCGGGTACGCGCCGAAGCCGGGCGCCGGGTCGCCGCTCGCGACGCCGCCGTAGACGCCGCCCGAGAACCGCGTGTCGGGAGCGCCGACCTCGAGCTCGAGCGCGCCGCCCCACTGCAGCGAGCTCACCGCGTCGCGCAAGAGCACGCCGGGGATGAGAGACGGCTGCTGCACGTTCGCGATGCCGAGCGCGCCCTCGAGCTCGACGCGCAAGAGCGGCGCCGTCACCCGCGCCCAGAGGTCGAACACCGTCGCGCGGAAGCCGCGCGGCACGACCTGCGAGCTGGTCAGCGCCGTGCCGCTCACGTTCAGGTAGCTCTGCGGCACGTCGAAGTCCTGCCAGCGGTGCGACGCGAGCAGGCCGTACTCGACGCTGGTCTTGCCGGCGCGGCGGCGGCGCTCGGTGGCGATCGCGCTCTTCGGGTTCATGATCGCGAACGAGACCGACTGCACGCTCGCGCTCGGCTCGAGAATGAGGCCGCGAATGCCGTCTTGCCGCGTCGCGAGCGGGCCGACGGCGCTGAAGTCGTACGCGGCGGCGACGAGGTGCCCGAAGATCGGCGTCACGAACGCGATGCGGTCGGCGGCGTCGCCGCGGTCGCAGTCGAGGCAGTCGCCTCCGTTGGCGAGCAGGCCGAGGCCCCAGTGGCTGCCCATGCGGCCCGCGCTCAAGAACCCGAAGGGCGTGAGCGCCTCGGCGTACGCGCGCTTCAAGCGGAACAGCGTCGTCGGCAGCTGGCCGGGGCTCGTGGCCGGCGTCGGCGAGTTGCCCGTGCCGGGGCTCAAAACGGGCGTCGAGCCGAGCACGAGGTCGTCGATCAGATCGGCGCGCAGCTTCACCGCCACCGCGGCGAACGGCGCGTAGACGGCGAGGTCGGTGCGCACGCGCAGGTCGGCGTTCGCGAGCAGCTGACCGGTCGGGTCGCCGAGCGGCGTGGCGTACAGCGGCCGGCCCGACGGCGTGGTGCCGCGGTCGAGGTCGAGGTTGTGCAAGAGCTCGCCGCGCGTGCGCAGATACCCGTCGAGCGCGACCTCGAACTTCTCGCGGGCGTACAAGTCTTCGCCGTGGTCAGCGAGGCCCGAGCCGAAGGCAGGCAGCGCGAGGAGCAGAAGGCCCAAGATCGCGCCCCCTCTCTTCTCGTAGGGGAGACAGACGGGGTGAGGGGCGAGCCGCGTCACGGGCGCTCCTCCAGGAATCGTCCCAGCTCGGCGGTGGAGGCGTTGCGAGCCTCGTACATCGGGAAGTGGCCGCACTGGGGGTACACGACGAGCCGCGCGCGAGGCAGCTGCTTCGACAGCCGCTCGCCGATCGAGAGCGTCGAGATGCGATCTTCGCGGCCCCACACCAGCAGCACGGGCACCTTCACGTCGCCGTAGCGCTCCTCGATCTCGTCGTACCGCTGGCCGCGCACGGCGGCGAGGGCGGCAGCGGTGGTGCCGGGCCTGTCCATCGTGCTCTCGACGCCGTCGATGACGGCCTGGTCGACGGCGGCGGGGTCGTAGAACGCGAAGGCGAGCTTCTCTTCGGGGCGCTCCTTGTACGTCCACGCGTAGAGCAGCTCGCCGACGCCCTTCGCGCGTGCGAAGTGAAACGCGCTCGGCAGCTGCGAGTCGTAGACCCAGGCGTCGTACAGGGCGAGGCGCTCGACGGCCTCGGGGTGCTCGAGGGCGAGCCGCAGGGCGACCGAGCTGCCCCACGAGTGGGCGACGACGGCGGCCCGCTCGATGCCGCGCGCCTTCATCACCGCGAGCACGAGCTCGGCCTGCGCCTTCGGCGAGTAGTCGCCGGGGGGCCGGTCGGTCCACCCGAAGCCCTTCAGGTCCATCGCCAGCACGCGCCGGCCCTTCTGCAGCGAGGGGATGACGGGCGCCCACGTGTCGAGGCTCGACGCGAACCCGTGCAGCAGCACCACGGGCTCGCCCTTGCCGACGTCGAGGTAGCGCACGCGCGCGCCCTCGACCTCGACGAACGTCGCATCGCTCGGCTCACCGGGCAGGGCGCCGGTGTGAAACGCGAGGCAGCCGGACAGCGCCAGCGCGATGAGAGCGCTGGCGCGCGTCACGGCGAGAGCCTCCGCACCTCGGCCTGCGAGCTGAACTCGCTGCCGGTCTCGTTGAGCTGCGAGCGCAGCGTCGCGATGGTGCCGAAGCACTCGCTCACGAACGCCTGCGAGCGCGTGACGTTCACCACCACGCCGACCGTGCGCGTGAGCTTCGTCTTCACGCGAATCACGTCGAAGTCGGCGAACGGAGTCTTCGCGACCCCGCGCACGTCGGCGGTCGACTCGTACGACTCGTACTGCACCCACGCCGCGCCGTTGTAGAGGCCCGAGACGGTCGAGGTGGTGCTCCACGTGGCGCCCACGGTGAGCGGAAACGCGATGAGCTTCGCGGGCGGGTTGTACGAGAGGCGGGTCGCGAGCAGCGAGTCTTGCGGGTCGGCGACGCCGCGCAGGTAGAGGCCGTCGCTCTTCACCTCGAAGATGCCGAGCAGCTCGGCGTCGTCGGTGAGGCGCGTCGCGTACGTGGCGCCGGCGAACTCGTTCTCGAACCACTTGCCCGCGAGCGGCTGGGTCTCGGCGAGCACGTTGTGATCGCCGCTGAGCGCGCCCGTCAGGTCCCACGTCGGCGTGCCGGCGTCCATCACCGGGGCCGAGTTGAACGTCACGCCCGTCGCCACCTTGTACGTCGCGTGCAGCCCCGCCTGCAGCGGCACCTCGGTGCGCATGATGGTGCCGTCATGGTTCGGCTGGCACGTCGGGCTGATGCCGCCGGCCCCGCCCGAACCGCCGGCCGTGCTCCCCGTGCCGCCCGCGCTGCCGCTGCCGCCGGCCGTCGCAGCGCCGCCGCCAGTGGAGCTGCCTCCTCCGGTGCCGCTGCCGCCCGCGCTCGCCGAGCCGCCGCCGGCGCCGTTCGCGCACAGCCCGTCGCGCGTGCAGATGCCGCTCGCGCAGTCGGCGCCGGTGCGGCACTCGGGCCCCGGAGCAGGGGAGCAGGCACAGATCAACGTCAGCAGGACCGGAAGACGAACCATGACGGGCGAGCCTCTTAAGCCGCGGGCGGTCGGTGAGGGAAGGGGGCTCATGTTGCGATGCAACACGAAATGCCTCAGCAGGGCCGCCGCTGTCAAGCGGCGATGTTGCAGTGCGACACGAGACGAGCTACGCGTCGGGCCATGCTCGTGAAGAAATACGGCAACCGCCGCCTCTACGACACCGAGGCCAGCACGTACATCACGCAGGAAGAGCTGACCCAGAAGATCCGCAAGGGCAGCGACGTGACGGTCGTCGACGCGAAGACGGGGCAAGACCTCACGCAGCAGACGCTGACGCAGCTCATCATCGAGGGCCGCGGCGTCGGCGCCTTCCTGCCCATCGGCCTGCTGCACCAGCTGATTCGCCTCGGGGACGACGCCCTCGCCGAGTTCTTCAACCGCTACGTGCAGCTCGCCCTCGAGATGTACCTGCAGGTGAAGAACGGTGCTTCGTCGCTCGGGCCGTTCAACCCCTTCGCCGCGCTCAACCCGTTCGCCGGCGCCCTGATGCGGCAGATCTCGCCCGCGGCTCCCGCGGCCCCCACACCGGCTCCCGCGCCCGCCAACACCGACGTCGAGAACCTGCGCCGCGAGCTCGAGGAGCTCAAGCGGTCGCTGCGCCCGCGAAAGAAAACCCGCTAGAATTGTTGCAGTGCACAAAAATTCCTTGACGCGAAGGTCGCGGTGGCTACCCTGTGCTCGCCTCGGTCGATGACCGGCCGATGAAACGACAGGAGCCACACATGGCGGACACGAAGTTCGGTACGGAGTTCTTCAAGAAGGCGGCAGACGAGGTCGCGGGCCTGCAGGCGAAGTGGGTGGAGCAGTCGTTCAAGGCGATGGACGACTACAACGCCATGGTGAAGCAGAACGTGAAGTACTGGGCGGACCTCCAGGCCGACACGCGCAAGCTCGTCGCCGACTACCTGGGCTGAGTGTGAACCCGATGCTCGCTCCCACGCCGAAGGACGTGATCTGCACCGACGCCGGTGCCTCGCTCTATCGCTTTCGCAGTGCAACATCGCGAGAGCCGAAGGGGCGGCCGGTGCTGCTCGTGCCGTCGATGATCAATCGCTGGTACGTGCTCGACCTTCGCGCGGGAGCGAGCCTGGCCGGGGCCCTGGTCGACGCGGGCCTCGACGTCTGGTGCCTCGACTGGGGGGCGCCCGAAGACGAAGACCGCTACCTCGAGTGGGACGACGTCGTGCGGCGCCTCTCGCGCATGGCGCGGCGGGTGCGGCGCGAGACGGGGCAGCAGAAGCTCTCGCTGCTCGGCTACTGCATGGGCGCGACGCTGTCGGGCATCTACGCGGCGCTCGAGCCCGAGGGCGTGGGGGCCTTCGCGAACCTGCTCGGCCCGTTCGACTTCGCGCACGCGGGCGCGCTGGGCCTGATGGCCGACGAGCGCTGGTTCGACGCCGACGCGGTGGCGGCCGCAGGAAATGTTGCACCGCAGCAGATGCAGGCCGGCTTCACGATGCTGCGGCCGACCGCGCAGCTCGCGAAGTGGGTGGGCGTGCTCGATCGCGGCATGGACGACGGCTTCAAGGCGCTCGAGGCGTGGGCGAGCGACAACATCGCGTTTCCGGCCGCCGCGTACCGCCGCTACATCCGCGAGCTGTACCAGCAGAACCAGCTCGTGAAGGGCGAGCACCGGGTCGCCGGCAGGCCGGTGCACCTCGGCGACATCAGCTGCAAGGTGCTCACGATCGCGGCGAGCCGCGACGTCATCTGCCCGAAAGAGGCCGCGCTCGGCCTCAACCGCGCGGTGAAGAAGGCCGACCTGCTCGAGGTGCCCGGCGGCCACGTCGGCGCCGTCGTGGGCGGCGCGGCGAAGCGCGTGCTCTACCCTGCGCTCGCGAAGTTCTTCAACGCTCCCCCTCTCCCCTCGTAAACGTGAGGCAGAAGCTCGAGAACGCGCCCCCTCTCCCCTCGTCGGGGAGAGGGCCGGGGTGAGGGGCCGTTGAGCGCGCACCGAAGGCGCAGCGCGCGAAGTCGCAGCCGTCAGCCGATGGGCCCGAGCGTCGCGTACTTCGGCGAGGTCAGGTCGAGCAGCGCGCGCTCTTTGAGCGCGAGCTTCGCCTGTTGGCGGGCGAGCGCGGCGGCGAGCTTCGCCTGGTCTCGCAGCTTCCCCCGCAGGCCGGGCTCGCCGATCGGGTGCGGCGCGAGGCCGAGCTCCCGCAGCGCGTGGTTGCTCTTGTAGAGCAGCTTCGTCTGGCGAATCGCGCGCGTGTAGTACGTCACCGAGATCGTGATCGAGACGCCGGGCCCGTTCTTCACGAGGTGCGGCGCGGTCGACGGCATGTACGCGCCGATGCCGGGCTCGAAGTCGAGCGCGTGGGCCCGCTGCAGGAAGTCGTTGCGAAACACGACCAGCTCGCGCGAGTGCTTGGTGTGGAACAGCTCGAGGCTGCGCTCGGTCACGACCTCGCGATCGGTTGGCTCCCACACGTAGACCTTCTTCGTCCCCAGGCACTGCAGGATGAAGTTGTTCTCGTGGTCCATGTGGTACGGCGTCACGGCGTTGGGCGAGGTGACGAAGATCCACCCGGCGCGGCCGTGCATGCCGGGGTCCTTCTTCGAGGTGCGCGGCTCGACCTCGTCCAGAATCTCGTCGACCAGCGTGCGGTACTCGGGGTCGTTCTGAATGTTGTGGAGCGCCATCCACGCCTGCGCTTCTTCGATGCGCTTGATCGTCTCGAGCGGCGACAGCTTCGCCGGGTGCGTCTCGGGCGCTCCGACGAACGACGTGTGAAAGTCGGCCGCCGCGCTGTGCGAGCGAATCGCGCCGCTCTCTGCCAGCCGGGCCGCCAGCCGCTGCAGCGCGTCGAGCTGCAGGAGCGGGTGATCGCTCCAGGTGTGTCGAACGGCACAGACCCGCTGAGGGTGGAACGTTGCCTCGTCGAATTGGATACCGCGGCTCATGGTCCCTGGAGAATACTCAGGAGCGATGCAGGGCACCGCTGCAGATGCGTTCTTTTACGTGATGGTCGTCGTCGAGCACGAGGGGCGGTTCCTCATGGTTCAAGAGAACGACCACTCCTGGTTCCTCCCCGCGGGCGCCATCGAGCCCCCCGAAGAGCTCGGCTCGGCCGTCATGCGCGAGGCCTGGCAGGAGGGCGGCATCATGGTGCGGCCGACGTCGCTCTTGAAGTGCGAGTACCGGTGGTACCCCGGCGAGCGCGGCATCACGGCCTGGTGGCGCTTCACCGTGCGCGCCCAGCCGAAGGGCGAGCTCGAGCCGAAGAAGCTGCCCGACGCGTACTCGCTGCGCTCGGCCTGGTTCTCGCTGCAAGAGATCGAGGGCATCAAGCTGCGCAGCCCCGAGATCCTCGACGTGCTGCGCGACGTCGCTCGCGGAGCGCCCGAGCTGCCGCTGCCCATCGCGGTCTGAAGCCCCTACTTCGGGGGCAGGCCCTTGCCCGGCGGATCGCCCCAGTGATCATTCTGCCCGCCCGGCCCGGCCTTCTGATTCCAGCCGAGGCGGCCGGTGACGCCGTGCTGAGCCGCTTCGCCGTGCACGCCCTTCTTCTCGAGAATGAGGTGCAGGTACTCGTGGCCGGCCACCTTGCTCAACCGCGGGTCGGCGACGCCGTTCACGAGCCGCTGGTTCACGTAGATGCCGTCTTTCATCTTGCTCCCGTCGCCCTTGAAGAGGCTCGGGTCGATCTTCTCGAGGTCCTTGCGGGCCTGCGCGATCTGATCGGCCGAGGGCGGCTTCCCTCCGTTGCGCGCCTTCGCGAGGTTCTCGGGCCCCTGCTCTCGAATGAGCCTGCGGCTGTTGGCGTCGATCGCCGTCGCCGGGTTGTCGAGGTCGGCGCCCTGCACGCCCGTCGCCTGCTTCAGCGCCTTGTAGTCGTCTTTCGAGAGCAGCTTCACCTCGGTGTTCGCGATCTGCTTCTCGACGTCGGCCTGCGTGATCGTCTCGGGCGAGACCTCTTTGTTGAGCTGCTTCAGCGTGCCCGCGTCAGTCAGGTCTTTTCGTGCGCCGCTCGCGTAGGCCGCGCTCACCTGCGCGGGCGTCTCGAGCGGAGGCAGCGCCGGCGTCGTGGGGATGCCGAGCTGGTTCAGCATGCCCGCCGGGTTCGACAGCACCTCTTGGAACTGATCAGCCGCCTGCTGCACCTGCGGCTTCAGCTCCGCCGGGGCCTGCTGCTCCAGCTGCTCTGCGATGCCGCTCGCTGCCTGCTGAAGCTGCCCGACGAAGCCGCCCAGTCCGTTGATTGCCATGGTGGCGATGTTATCGGCTCTCGCCTCTGCGGCGTGCCCCGCGACGCCACTCGACGTACGCGCTGAGACTCAGCCGGTCACACGGCGCTGTCTGCGCACACCTACTGACACACGCCGTTCGTGCACTGGTCCTGCGTCGCGAAGCAGTTCTGGCACATGCCGCCGTCCCGTCCGCACGAGAAGTCGGTGTCGCCCGGCACGCAGCGGCTCCCGCCCACGATGTTCGACTGGCAGCAGCCCCTGCACGTCGCCGGGTCGCACACGCACTGCCCGCTGCGGCACGCCGTGCCCGCAGGGCACACCCCGTTGAAGCCGCAGGTGCAGCCGCCGAAAGCACACGTGTCGGCGAGCTGCGGGTCGCAGGTCGTGCACACGGTGCCGTTGTTTCCGCACGCCGCCAACGTGTTCCCGGCCTGGCACGTGCCGGCCTGGCAGCACCCCTGCCCGCAGTTCTGCGGGTTGCAGGTCGAGCACTGCCCCATCGCACACTGGCCGTTGCCGCAGTTCGCGCACGCCTGACCGCCGCGCCCGCACTGCGTCGGCCCCTGCTGCGCCGCCGGCACGCACACGTTGCCGTTGCAGCACCCGTTCGCACAGTTGATGCCGTTGCACGTGCACTGCCCCGCGAAGCAGTCGGAGCCCGCCGGGCACGGCGCGCCGGCGCCGCACCGGCACTGGCCCGCCGCGTTGCAGTTGTCGGCGAGCGTCGGGTTGCACGCCACGCACGCCGAGCCGTTGTCTCCGCACGAGGCCGTCGACCGGTTCAAGCACTGAGGCCCCGAGCAGCACCCGTTCGGGCAGCTCGTCGCAGTGCAGTTGCCACAGATGCCCGCATCGCACGCTCCGTTGCTCGGGCAGTTCTGGCACTGCCGGCCGCCCGTGCCGCACAGCTGCGACGTCGTGCCCGGCAGGCACTGGTTGCCCTGGCAGCAGCCGTTGCAGCTCGCGGTCGTGCACTGGCACGTGCCGTTCGCCACGCACTCGAGGCCCGCGCCGCACGCCGGGCCGTTGCCGCACGCGCACTGCCCGTTCGCGCTGCAGTTGTTCGCGTTGTTGCCGCACCGCACGCACGCCGCGCCGCCCGCACCGCAGTTCACCACCGTCGGGTTCGCGACGCAGCTCCCCGCCGCCGAGCAGCAGCCAGTCGCGCAGTTCGTACAGGTCACCGTGCCGCCCGCCGCGCCGCCCGCGGCCCCCGAGCCGCCCGCGGTGCTCGAGCCGCCCGCAGTGCCCGCGCCGCCTGCAGTGCCCGCGCCGCCCGCAGTGCCCGCGCCGCCCGCGGTGCCCACGCCGCCCGCGCCGCCGTCGACGTCTCCGCCCGCAGACCCGCCGCTCGCGCCGGCCGTGCCTCCCGCGTCACCGCCCGTGCCGCCGGCGCTGGCTCCGCCCGCAGTCGACCCGCCCGCGCTGCCGCTGTCTTCGGGCCCCGGCGGCACGTTGTTGCAGTTGCAGCCTTGCTGGGAAAAGGCGACCAGCACGCCGAGGGCGAGCACGAAGGACCGGGAGCGCATGGCCCGTGTTTAGACCAGCGCTCGATCGCCCGTCACGTCGCGGGCTGCGCGACCACTGCGGGCAGCGGCGACTCCTTCGGAGCGTGCATCACGATCTCGAGCGGCCGCAGCGTCTGCGCCTCGAAGATCGCGCTCACCCCGGCCGCGAGCCGCTCGGGCAGGGCGCGATCCGAGTGCACGTGCACGCGCGCGAGCCCCGAGAAGCCCAGCTGCCGCCAGCGGGCGAGGGCCTCGTCGTCCGAGACTGCCGGCGCGATGCCGAGCTGCAGCTCGAGCTGCCCGTCCTCGACCGAGAACAGCGGGTGCTCCCACAGAAACGTCGCGCGCGCCGACGGCGGCGGCCGCACCGAGAGCCACTCCTCGGTGTGGAAGCAGTCGACCGCTCCGTCGCGGCGCCGCTTCCACTGCAACAGACCGTCGTCGGGCCGCGACGACGCCGAGCCCATGTCGTAGCCGTCGTAGCCGCTCTGGTGCGCCCACTCGAGCGCGAGGTACGTGTTCATCGCGTTCGCCTCGCGCAGCCGCTTGGTGTCGTCGAACACCGCGGCCGGGTAGCCGAAGCGCAGCGTGATGAAGTGCCGCACCCCGCCGCGCTCGAGCGAGTAGCCGAGGTGGCAGGCGACCGGCTTGCCGCTCTGCTCGACGACGTCGAGCCGCCCGGTCTCGAGCGCCATCACCATCACCTCGTCGAGCGTCGGGCAGACCGCGCCCTCGCCGTGTCGCGCGCGCGCATACGGCACCAGCATCTCGTCGTTGAGCTGTGCGATGCGCTGGCGGTCGGTCACCTGCGTGAACGTGTACGTGCAGCGCTGCTTCTTCAGCGTCCGGCGCAGCTCGCGGTCGTACCGCGCGACGATCTCTTCCATCGGGCGGCGCAGCGGCACGATCGTGTGCAGATCGCACGGCACCCGGTACGCCCCGGGAATGATCATGGGCGACACGACCGCGACGTTCGAGTCGAGGGCCTTCTCGAGGTCGCACGGGCGGCCGTCGCCCTCGAGCTGCAGCAGGTCGCGCGCGTGCGGCTCGGACGCCGGAGCGAACGTCATCACCTCGTACGTTCGCTGCTGCCAGCGGCGCGACTCCCACCGCCACGCGGTGAGCAGCGGTGCGCGCACCCGAACGCGGGTCGCGAGCCGGCGCAGCGCAAAGCGGGTCGAGGGGGGAAGCAGACGGCGGGCGAGGCTCATGGAGGCACCACCACGGGAATTCGTACGACGTTGTTCGAGTAGTCCTTCTCGGCGATGACCCGCCGCGGGTTCACCGCCACCTCGAGCACGTAGTCGCCGCCGGGAATCGTGGTGACGTCGATCCACTGACACTCGAGCGAGCGGTCGTACGTGTCGGCCCAGCCCACGCTGATGCCCTGGTTCATGCACGTGTACTTGCCGGGCCCCGCGTCGGGCCACATCTGGTCGTCGTCGAACGCGCAGAACGCCTGCTTGTGGCCGGCGAGCACGAGCCCTCCGTCGGGCGTGAGCAGCCGGTACTCGGCGAAGTCCTCGTAGTGGTAGTGCATGTGGCACGGAGACCAGACCGTGCGCGGGTTCAGCGCCGGGTCGCCCAGGTAGAAGTCGCCGTCGCCGATGTTCGGCGTCTGCACCGTGAAGCGCAGCAGGAACCGGTTGCCGGGCGCGTCGACGCAGTGCTCCTGAACTCCGCAGTTGTACATGCCGAGGTTCAGCAGCTCGAACATCGTGCTGTTCTGCAGCAGCTGCAGATTGACCGTGAGGTCGGGCAGCCCGCAGCCGCCGGCGGCGTTGCACGGCGTGTTCGGCGGGCAGCACGTCGCTCCGCACCACGTGCCGCGGCATCGCGTGTCGGGCAGGGTGACCGGCAGCTCGATCGTGTTGTTGTCGGTGCGCTCCTCGGCGATCGCGTCGTTCGCGTTCACGCGCACCTTCAGCGTGTACGTGCCGGCGTCGAGCCCGCTGACGTCGGGGTAGCTGCACACCCCGTCGTGCAGCTGCCGCGAGGCGAACCCGGCAGTCAGCCCCTGCGCGCTGCACGTGTACGTCGCCGGCCCCGAGCTGTTCAGGCGCTCTTCGTCGGCGAGGCAGTGCACGTCCGACGAGCCCGCGGCCACCACGGCCGCGCCCGCCTTGAGCTCCCAGTCGGCGAACTGCTTCAGCGTGGTGCGGGGCTGACCCGCGCACGACTCGGCGAGCACGCCGGCGTCGGGCGGCCGCAGATCGACCTCACCGCCGCCGAGGTTCGCGATCAGAAAGCCGAACCGCAACAGCGCGCGGTCACCGGGCTGCGAGCAGCCGCGCTGCACGTCGCACCACTGCGAGTCGAAGTTCCGCCACTCGACCATCACGCCCGCGTCGGAAGAGAGCGGCACCAGATCGGGCCGCCCTGCGTCTTTCGGCCCGGCGTCGGGCGGCCCCGAGTCGGGCGGCCCCGAGTCGCGCTCGCCGCCCGCGTCGGGCTGGCCCGCGTCCGCGGGCGGCTCGGCGCCACCTCCGCCTCCACCTGCGACCGCCTCGCCACCACCACCGCCGGAGCCACCCGCGTGGCCTCCGTCAGCGCCGCCCCTCGAGGTGCCGGGACTCACCCACGGCCTGTTCTCGGTGCACCCCGCGACACAGACGATCATCAGTGCTGCACGCCACGCCGCCATTCGCCCTCCGCGGCGCTTTCATTAACGGCGGCCGCGGGCGAGTGGTCGTCATCGACGACCGGTTACGCGCTCGTTACTCGGCGAAGAAGCCGGTGAGCACGGCGCCCCAGTCGGGCATCGCCTCGCGGTAACCCATGTGGCTTGCGCCCTCTGCGACCCGCGTCTGTCCGCGCGCGGCGGCCGCGAGCTCCTTCGACATCGACGGGTCGACCGTCTCGTCCGCGCTGCTCGCGATGAACAACGTCTTGCGCCCTTGAAGCCTCGGCGCCGCCTCGAGCGCGCTCATGTTCCCGCCCTCGACGCGTGCCCGCACCGCCCACTCGACCGGCAGCTGCTGCACCGGCCCCCACTTGCGCCACGCCCAGCGCAGCTGTGTCACCTTGTCCGTCCACGCGTTGACCGCGAGCAGTGAAGCGACTCGCGGCTCGTCAGAGACGAACGCCGTGAACAGCCCGCCACCCTGGCTGAAGCCGTACGCGCCGATGCGCTTGACGTCGTCGCGCGCGGCCAGAAAGTCGACCGCCGCCGTGAACGCTTCGCGCTCGGGTCGCCCGAGCGTCACCGTGCCCTCGCTCTCGCCCAGGCCCGGCCAGTCGAGCGCGAGCGCGCCGTAGCCGGCGTTCGCGAGCAGCTGCACGTCGCCCCAGAGCTGCGCCCGGCTGCCCTGCGCGCCGTGACCCAGCACCACCGCGACGCCGTTCTTCGGAGGCACGAACGACGCGGCGATGTGCAGGCCGCCGCGCGTCGTGAGCGTCACGAGCTGGTGCCCGTCGATGGGGAAGGGCGCCGCGAACTTCGTGGGAATCGGCTCGAGGTCTCGCGCCCCGCCGCGGTAGGCGCGATAACCCTTCCAGCCGGCGCCTGCGCCGAGGAGCACGAGCGCCGCTGCCGCCAGCTTCGCCATCACCCCGCTCAGTTCAGATCGAGCTTGGTGAACTTGCCGGGCTCCGCCGGGTTCGGCACGTACCAGGCCGGGTTGCCGTTCGGGTCGCGGCCGAGGCGCGCTCCGGGCACGGGCGGCTTGTCGGCGTCGAAGCTGTAGCCGGTCGTCACGTTCTTCTTCGTGCTCTCGGGCAAGAAGCCGCTCTCTTGCATCTCGGCGACGCTCTCTTTGAACGCCTTCACGATCGCGTCGGCGTCGGCCTGCGTGTGCGCCGTCGTGAAGAAGCACGGGAAGCCGTCGAGAATGTGGATGCCCCGGTCTCGCAGCATCACGAACAGCAGGTCTCCCCACGACTGCTCGACCGTGTAGAACGTCTTCCACAGCGAGGCGAAGCCGCGGATCTCGAGCGGCGCTCCGACCTCTTTGAAGAACGCGTTGAGCTCGGCCGCCATGCGCTCGGTCATGCCGGTCACCCGCTGCTGCAGCGCCGGGCCCTCTTTCTTCAGGTGCATCAGCACCGAGCGAACCGCGGCGAGCGCGAGCGGGTGCCGCACGAACGTGCCGGCGAAGTACGTCACGCCGACCGTCGGTACCGAGGCGTCGCCGAACTGCCACCAGCCGCCGTCGAGCGCGTCCATGAACTGCCGCTTGCCCGCGATGATGCCGACCGGCAGGCCGCCGCCGACGACCTTGCCGTAGGTGCCGAGGTCGGCTTTCACGCCGAAGTACTCCTGTGCGCCGCCCAGGCCGGTGCGGAAGCCGGTGATGACCTCGTCGAAGATCAGCACGGTGCCGCTCTTCTCGGTGATCGCGCGCAGCTCGTGCAGGAACTCTTTCGGGCGGAAGTCAGGCCGGCGGCTCTGCACCGGCTCGACGAGAATCGCGGCGAGCTCGTCGGCGCGCTTCCTCAAGATCTCCAGCGACTCGGGCGTGCCGTAGTCGAGCACCAGCACGTTCTCGGCGGTCTGCGGCATGATGCCCGGCGCCGCCGGCACCGCCTTCGTCTTCGTCGCGCGAACGATCACCTCGTCGAAGATGCCGTGGTAGCTGCCGGTGAACAGCGCGATCTTCGTGCGGCCCGTGACGGTGCGCGCGATGCGCATCGCGCCCATGACCGCCTCCGAGCCCGTGTTGCAGAACCCGACGCGCTCCTGGCCCGTGAGCTCACTGAACAGCCGCGCGCACTCGGCGGCGAGCGGCGACTGCGGCCCGATCTCGTGGCCCGTGTCGAGCTGGTGCTTCACCGCCTCGGTCACGAAGTCGGGCTGCCAGCCGAACAGGTTGCAGCCGAAGCCGTTCAGCGTGTCGATGTACTGGTTGCCGTCGAGATCCCACACGTACGCGCCCTTCGAGCGCTGAATCACGACCGGGTAGACGAGCTCTTTCACCGCCGGCCGGAAGCCCGTCACCACGCGCGGGTCCGCCAGCACCGAGCGGTTGTCCTGCACGTGCTGCTTGCTCGTCTTCGTGCGCGTCGTGTACCGGCGCGTCAGCGCCTCGAGCCGCGCCTTCTGCTTCGGCGACAGCTCTTCCTTGTTCAGCGAGATGCGCGCGATCGCTCCGAACGGCTTCGGAGCCGGCTGCTGCTCGTCGCCCTTCGCCACCCCAGCCGCCGGCGGCGGTGCCGGCCTCGGCTCGGGCGGAGGCGGCGGCGCGGCCGCGGGCACCGGGGCCGGCTGCGGCGCCTGCATCGGCATCGGCATCTGCGGCGCCATGCCCCCGCCCATCATCATCTGCATCATCATCATCTGCTGCTGCAGCATCATCGCGAGCATCGGGTTGCCGCCCATCGGCATCATGGGCTGCATCGGCATCGGCATCGGCATCGCCTGCATCGGCATGCCCTGCATCGAACCCGCCTGCATCGGCGCCACGCCCTGCGCGACCGGAGCCGCCACGGGCGGGGCGACCTGCGCGGCTTCAGCCTCGGGCGGCAGCTTCTCGTGGATGTACTGCGTCAGCGCGTCGAGCGTCGGCAGCTCTTCCACCAGCTGGCGGAACGTCACCTTCACGCTGAACTTGCGGCCGACCGCGAGCGCGATCTGCGTGAGGAACAGCGAGTCGAGCCCCAGCTCGAGGAAAGAGACGCCGCCGTCGCCGGCGCCGATCTCGATGCCGGAGGTCTCTTCGAAGACCTGCCGCAGCTGCGTAGAGAGAATGGATGTACGGGACACGGTCTGCACCTCGGTTGGCTTGGAAACTTGGGCCCGCGTGGGGGCCGGGGAATTGCGCGGCTCGATCCAGAAGCGTTGACGCTCGAACGGGTAGGTCGGCAGCGCCACGCGCCGGCGCCGCGCCGGAGCGTGCACCGCGTTCCAGTCGGGCTCGACGCCCACACACCACAGCTGCCCCACCGCCTGCAGCAGCGAAGCCTCTTCGCTGTCGGGCGTCTCAGAGAGGCACGACGCGCACAGCTGGTGCGCCTTGTCCGAGACCTGCTGCCGGGCGAGCGTCGCCAGCGTCGCGCGCGGGCCGACCTCGAGCAGCAGCACGTTCTTTTCCTTCCACAGCGTCGCGACGCCCTGCGCGTACTTCACGGTCGCCCGCAGGTGGCGGCCCCAGTACCGCGGGTCGGTCGCCTCTTCCGGCTTGATCCACTCGCCGGTCAGCGTCGACACGAACGGCGTTCGCGGCGCCGAGAGCGGCACCGCCTCGACCTTCGCCGTGAACGGGCCCACCGCGTCGTCCATCATCGGCGAGTGAAACGCGTGCGACGTGTGCAGCAGCTTCGCCATCACGCCCGCGGCCTCGTAGTCGCGCTGCAGCGCCTGCACCTTCTCGGTCGGGCCCGCGACGACGCACAGCGACGGCCCGTTCTCCGACGCGATCGCCATGTCGGACTTGAGCTTGTTCGCCACCTCGGCGGCCGGCAGCCGCACCGACAGCATCGAGCCGCCCGGCAGCGCGTTCATCATGCGCCCGCGCTCGGCCACGAGGCGCGCCGCGTCGGCGGGCCGCATCACGCCGCTCAAGCTCGCGCTCACGAACTCGCCGACGCTGTGCCCGATGCTCGCCCACGCCTTGAGGCCCCACGACTCGAGCAGCCGCGCCAGCGCGTACTCGACCGTGAACAGCGCCGGCTGCGTGTAGCGCGTCGCCTTGAGCGCCTCTTCCGTGTTGCCGGTCGTGCCGAACATCACGGCCTTCAGGTCGGGCGTGATCGGCTTCACCGCCTCGAAGCACTGATCCATCGCGTCGCGGAAGACCGCGTGGCGCTCGTACAGCGAGCGGCCCATGCCGACGTACTGGCTGCCCTGGCCGGGGAAGAGGAAGACGAGCCGCGGCGGCGTGCCGAACGCCGCGCGCGAGCTGCCCTTGCGCAGATCTCTCAGCAGCGCCGGAGCGTCGTCGAGCGAGTCGACCACCAGCGCGCGCCGCTGCTTGAACCCGCGCCGCCCCGTCTGCAGCGTGAACGCCACGTCGCCGAGCTCGACGTCCGAGACCGAGTCCCCTCTCCCCTCGTAGGGGAGAGGGCCAGGGTGAGGGGCGGGTTCGACGTGGCCGGCAGGCTGCAGACCAAAAGCAGAGAACGAGGGTTTTTCAATCGTGGGAGCCGCAGTTGCCGTCACCGCAGCCGGAGTCGCCGCCGGAGCCACCCCGTACTTCGTCATACGCGCCGGCGCCACGTCGGGAGGCGAAGTCATCGCCGGCGAGGTGCCGCGCGTGCCCTCGAGCCACTCGGCGAGCCGCTTCGCCTGCCGCTCGAGCACGGCGTCAGACCGGCCCGACAGCACGATCAGCTGCTTGCCGGCGGTCGGCGAAGAGCCCGGCACCTCGGGGGCCTCTTCCAGAACCACGTGGGCGTTGGTGCCGCCGACGCCGAACGCGCTCACGCCCGCGCGCCGCGGCGTCTGCCCGCGCGGCCAGGCCTCGGGCGCCGCCACCACGCGGAAGGGGCTCTTCTCGAAGTCGATCTTCGGGTTCGGCGACTTGAAGTGCAGCGAGCCAGGCAAGAGCTCTCGCGACATCGCGAGCGCCGTCTTCATCACGCCGGCCGCGCCCGCCGCGATCACGGTGTGCCCGAAGTTCGTCTTGATCGACCCGATGCCGCAGAAGCCGGTGTCTTGAGTGCCGAGGCGGAAGGCGCGCGTCAGCGCCTCGACCTCGATCGGGTCACCGAGCGGAGTCGCCGTACCGTGTGTCTCGACGTACGCGATGCTGCGCGGCTCGACTCCGGCGTCGGCCTGCGCGCGCGCGACCACCGCCGCCTGGCCGTCGACCGACGGCGCAGTGAACGACGCCTTCTTGCCGCCGTCGTTGTTGATCGCCGCCCCGCGCACCACCGCGTAGATCGTGTCGCCGTCGGCGATCGCGTCTTTCAGCCGCCGCAGCACGACCACGCCGCAGCCGTCGCTGAACACCGTGCCCTGCGCCGAGGCGTCGAACGTGCGCGTGCGCCCGTCGTTCGAGAGCATCGAGCCCTCGTTGTACAGGTGGCCGCTCTTCACCGGCACCGTGATGCTGACGCCGCCCGCGAGCGCGAGGTCGCACTCGCCGAGCTGCACGCTGCGAAACGCCTGCGCGATCGCCACCAGCGACGTCGAGCACGCGGTGTGAACGCTGATCGCCGGCCCGGTCAGGTCGAGCCGGTGCGCGACCCGCGTGGCGATGTAGTCCTTCTCGTTCGCCACCATCGCCTGAAACGCGCCGAGCTGTTCGACCAGGTCGGGGCGCGTGACGACGTTCTCGCTCCAGTAGGTGTCGTTGTACTTGCCCGCCCAGACGCCGATGGCGCCGTCGAACGTCTCGGGCACGTGACCCGACGACTCGAGCGCCTCCCACGCGACCTCGAGCATGAGGCGCTGCTGCGGGTCCATCACCGCCGCTTCCTTCGGCGAGATGCCGAAGAAGCCCGCGTCGAACTGGTCGACGTCTTCGAGCACGCCGCGCGCCTTCACGTAGCGCGGGTCTTTGGTGAGCGACGCGGGCAGGTTGACGTCGAGCTCGGCGTCTTTGAAGAACGAGATGGTCTCTTTGCCCTCGGTCAGCACGCGCCACAGCGACTCGACGTCGTTCGCGCCCGGGTAGCGGCACGCCATGCCGACGATCGCGACCGCCTCGCGGTCTTCGCGCACCTCGCGCGCCTTCTTGAGCTGCCGCTCGAGCGCCCCCGACGTGCCGCGCTGCTGCAGCGCCTCGAGCAGGCCCCGAACCGTCGGGTGCTCGAACACCTGCAGCACCGGCACGTCTTGCCCCTTGAGCTCGCGCAGCCTCGCCGCCATGCGCACCGCGAGCAGCGAGTTGCCGCCGAGCGCGAAGAAGTTGTCGGTGACGCCGACCGGGCTGACGTGCAGCAGGCCGGCCCACAGCGCCGCGACCGCCTCTTCGTCGGGCGTCTGCGGCGCGACCAGCTCGTTCGCGAGGGCAGGGCGCTCTTGCGTCGGCACCGGCAGCGCGCGGCGATCGAGCTTGCCGTTCGCCGTCACCGGCAGCGCGTCGAGCCACACGTACTGCGCGGGCACCATGTACTTCGGCAGCGAGGCCTCGAGGTGGGCGGCGAGCTCCGACGAGCTCGGGCGCGCGGCGGCGCCCGGCACCACGTACGCGACGAGCCGCTTGTTGCCCGCGCCGTCGTCGATCGCGACGACCGCGTTCGCCTTGATGCTCCAGTGGGTCGCGAGGCGGGCCTCGATCTCGGCGAGCTCGATGCGGTACCCGCGGATCTTCACCTGCGAGTCGATGCGGCCGACGAAGTCGATGGTGCCGTCGGGCAGCTGCTTCACCAGGTCGCCCGTGCGGTACACGCGCTCGCCGCGCACGGTCACGAAGCGCTCGGCGGTGAGCTCGGGGCGGTTCAGGTACCCGCGCGCGACGCCCGTGCCGCCGATGTACAGCTCGCCGCTCTCGCCCTGCCGCACCGGCTCGCGCTTCTCGTCGAGCACGTGCAGCGTCGTCTCGCGAATCGCCCGGCCGATCGGCACGCTCGTCGCACCCTCGGGCAGATCGCGGGGAATCGTGAAGCACGTCGCGAACGTCGTCGTCTCGGTCGGGCCGTAGCCGTTGATCAGCGTGAGGCTCGGGCACGCCTTGTACGCGCGGCGCACGTGGCTGGGCGACAGGGCCTCGCCGCCGGTCAGCACGAACTTCGCCTGCGCGAGCGACGTCGCGTCGTCGTCGACGACCGTGTTGAAGAGCGCGGCCGTGAGCCAGATGTGCGTGACGCCGTGCTCGTCGATGCTGCGGCGCAACCCGGCGGCTGTGGGGATCGCGTCGGGGTACAGCGCCACGGTGCCGCCGTTGAGCCACGCGCCCCACAGCTCGAACGTGCTCGCGTCGAACGCCAGCGGCGCCGCGTGCAAGAGCACGTCGCCCTGGCTCAGCTTCACGTAGTCGACGCCGATCACCAGCCGCTCGATCGCCCGGTGCAGCACCTCGACGCCCTTCGGCGTGCCGGTCGAGCCCGACGTGTACATCACGTACGCGAGGCCGTCCGAGCGCACGTCGACCTTCGGCCCCTCTTCCGCGCGGCCGAGCTCCATCGCGATGCGCTTCGCCGCCGTCGCCGGCAGCTGCACCTCGGGAGCGGCGATCACCACCGGGCACCCGGCGTCTTGCAGCAGGAAGGCGAGGCGCTCCTGCGGCCACGCGGCCTCGAGCGGCATGTAGGCGCCGCCGGCCTTCAAGATGCCGACCACCGCGACCATCGCGTCGAGCCCGCGCTCGAGGCACATCGCGACGCGGTCGCCGGCCTTCACGCCCAGCGACACGAGCCGGTGGGCGAGGTGGTTCGCGCGCGCGTCGAGCTCCGCGTAGGTGAGCGTGCCCGTCTTGGACACGACCGCCCTCTTCGTGGGGAGACTGCGAGCGACCTTCTCGAAGATCTGGTGAACCGGATCCGGGTGCGTCACGGGCTGCCTCAATCCTCCCACAGCTTTCGCGGGAAGTAACTGCTCTGCGAGGCCACCGCCAGTGTTCCGCCGACCGCGACGAAGCTGCAACCCCGACGCGCAGGCTCGAAAGCCCGCTCACGGAAACGCGGCGCAGGCGCGGTGACCGTTCCACGTGACGCAGGCCGTGCCACCGTCGCTCGTCACCACGGCGTGGCACTCGGGCGCGTCGATCGTCTCGCCCTCGATCTCGAACACGCACCCGGTGAGGCCGTAGGCGCGCTGCCCTGAGCTCGAGCCGAGCCCCCACAGCTCACGCTTGCCCTCGCCGACGTTGCCCTGCACGTCGAGCTCCGGCGTCACGTCGGCCTTCGCCAGCACCTCGAGCGGAAACTCGGCCGAGACGTCGCCCACGTGCAGCGTCGGGTTCCTGCCCGGGCGCGCCGCTCGTGCCTGAAAGCCGGTGACGCCGAGCTCCCCGTCCGCCTCGAGCGGCCCCGCGAGCCGCAGCCCCCGCCCGCCGAGCGACCAGGTCTGCGCGCCGGCCTTCACGGTGAGCCGTGGCTCGATGCCCAGCGACGCGCCCTCGACCACGCGATCGACCGGCCACGGCCACGGCGCCATCAGGTGCGTCTGCGCCGTGATCGCCTCGGGCACCAGGCACAGCACGCTGAGCGCATCTTCGTAACGCACGGTGCCGTCGGGCGCCCTCGCGGTCACCACGACCTCTGCGCTGAAGTCGTTCGGCCCCACGCAGCCCAGCTCGAGCACCCACCCCTCGGAGCCCGCCGTGGCCGAGCGCAGCTCGATGCCGGGCCCTCTCGCCTCGATCGTCACGTCGTCGAGGTCGTAGGTGTAGACCCGGGTGCTCGGCAGCGGGAGCTTTCCGCCGGGGCTCACCGCCATCGAGGGGACTCGCACCGCGTCGTGCAGCCCCACCGCCAGGGTCAGCCCCGTCGGCTCGAAGAACAGCACACCGCGCTTGCCCGTCGGCGGGTCGCCCGGGCCGCATGCGCCGAGGAGCACCATCGCCGAGACCGCCGTCAGGGTTCGCATGCTCACCTGCAATGCAAGAAGCGCCACCCCGACGAAACGGGGCATTGCGGCGACGACTGTGCACGCCGTTGCACAGCCGTGCAGCCCCGCTCGCCCGCCTGCGAGCGCAGCCTCCAGGAAACGCCCACTCGGGCTACCGAAAACCATGTAGGAAGCGGCGCATGACGCGCCTCGTGCTGGTCATCGCCTTCGCGGTGCTCGCTGGCTGCAAGAGCGAGAAGAAGGACACGAAGAAGATCGCGCTGCTCTTGCCCGAGTCGAAGACGGCCCGCTACGAGACCCAAGATCGCCCGCACTTCGAGGCGAAGGTGAAGGCGCTCTGCGCCGACTGCGAGGTGCTCTACTCGAACGCCTCGCAGGACGCGGCGAAGCAGCAGTCGCAGGCCGAGGCCGCGCTGACGAACGGCGCCAGGGTGCTCGTCATCGACTCCGTCGACGGCACCGCCGCGAAGGCGATCGCCGACAAGGCGAAGGCCGCCGGAGCCCGCGTCATCGCCTACGACCGCATGATCCTCGGCAGCGACGCCGTCGACTGGTACGTCGCGTTCGAGGCCGAGAACGTCGGCCGCTACCAGGCCCAGGCGCTGCTCGCCGCCCTCGCCGGCAAAGAGCAGCCCGCGATCGTGATGATCAACGGCGCCCCGACCGACCCCAACGCGGCGCTCGTCAAGCGCGGCGCCCACGCGATCTTCGACGGCAAGGTGAAGGTGCTGAAGGAATACGACACCCCCGACTGGAGCCCCGACAAGGCCCAGGAAGAGATGACCCAGGCGCTCACCGCGATCGGCGACCAGCCGCTCGACGCCGTCTACTGCGCGAACGACGGCACCGCGGGAGGAGCCATCGCCGCGCTCAAGGCCGCCGGCGTGAAGCTCGTGCCCGTCACGGGCCAAGACGCCGAGGTCGCCGCCCTGCAGCGCATCGTCGACGGCTCGCAGCACTCGACCATCTACAAGGCGCTCAAGCTCGAGGCCGAGACCGCCGCCACCATCGCCGTGCAGGCCGTGCGTGGCGAGGCCATCGCGACCACCGCCACCGCCGACAACGGCAAGAAGCAGGTGCCCGCCATCGTGCTCGAGCCCGTCGCCGTGACGAAAGAGAACCTCGGCGCCACCGTGCTGAAAGACGGCTTCTGGAAGCGCGAGCAGATCTGCACCGCGACCTACGCGGAGGCCTGCAAGGCGGCGGGCCTCTGAGCGCGGCGCTGCTCGTGGTCCGCGGCGCGAGCAAGCGCTTCGGCGCCGTTCAGGCCCTCGAGGGCGTCGACCTCGACGTCGGAAGCGGTGAGGTCGTCGCGCTGGTCGGCGACAACGGAGCAGGGAAGTCGACGCTCGTGAAGGCCCTCGGCGGCGCCCTCGTGCTCGACGCCGGCACCATCGAGGCCGCCGGCGACATCGCCGTCGTCTGGCAAGACCTCGCGCTCTGCGAGAACCTCGACGTCGTCGCGAACCTCTTCCTCGGCCGCGAGCCGGGCTTCGTGCTCGACGAGCGCGCGATGGAAAAGCAGTGCGTCGAGCTGCTCGCGAGGCTCGGCGTGCAGCTGCCCGACGTGCGCGCGAAGGTCGAGACGCTCTCGGGCGGGCAGCGGCAGTCGATCGCCGTCGCGCGCGCCGTGCTCGCCCAGCCGAAGGTCATGCTGCTCGACGAGCCGACCGCCGCGCTCGGCGTCGCCCAGACGAAGCAGGTGCTCGAGCTCATCGCCGCGCTGAAGGCCCAGGGCCTCGGAGTCGTCGTCATCAGCCACAACCTCGCCGACGTCTTCCAGGTCGCCGACCGCATCGTCGTCTTGAGGCACGGCCGCCGCGTCGCCGCCCTCGACGCGAAGGCCACCACGCGCGAGGCCGTCGTCGCCGCCATCACGGGGGCGGCCTGATGCTCGAGCGCTGGCGCAAGGGCGACCTCGGTGCGCTGCCGGTCATCGCCGGCCTCGTCGTCGTGGCCGTCGTCTTCCAGTCGCTGAACTCGAACTTCCTGAGCCCGCGCAACCTCACCAACCTCGGCCTGCAGATCGCGGCGATGGCGACGATCTCGTGCGGCCTCGTGCTCGTGCTGCTGCTCGGTGAGATCGACCTCTCGGCCGGCGCCGTCAGCGGGCTCGCCGCGGCCGTGATGGCCGTCAGCGGCCTGCCCGGCCCCGCCGCGGTCGCTCTCGCGCTGCTCACCGGCGCCGCGATCGGCCTCTTTCAGGGCTCGTGGATCACGCGCCTCGGCGTGCCGTCGTTCGTCGTCACGCTCGCCGGCCTGCTCGCCTGGCAGGGCGCTCAGCTCGCCGTACTGGGGCCCACCGGCTCGTACAACCTCGACGACCCGTTCGTCGTGGGGCTGTGCGCGACCTTCCTGCCGCCGTGGGCCGCCCTCGGCGCGCTGCCGCTCGCGCTCCTCGCGCGGGGCGCCTGGCGCTTCGTCGTGCTCGGCCTCGCCGGCGCCGTCGCGGCCCTGTTCGCGTTCGACCGCGGCATACCGCTCGCGCTGCTCATCGTCGCGGGCGTCATCGCGCTCACCGACCTGCTCGTGCGCCGCACCCGCTTCGGCCGGCACGTGCTCGCCGTCGGCGGCAACACCGAGGCCGCGCGGCGGGCCGGCATTCGGGTCGCCCTCGTTCGGCTCGCCGTCTTCGCGCTCGCGTCGACGCTGGCCGCGCTCGGCGGAGTGCTCGCGGCCTCACGGCTGCTGGCCGTCAACCAGTCTTCCGGCGGAGGCGACCTGTTGCTGAACGCCATCGCCGCGGCCGTCATCGGCGGCACCAGCCTGTTCGGTGGGCGCGGCTCGGTGTGGTCGGCGCTCTCGGGAGCGCTCGCCATCGGCGCCATCTCGAACGGCATGGACCTGCTCGGCCTCGCCTCGCCCGTGAAGTTCCTCGTCACGGGCGGCGTGCTGCTGCTCGCCGTCACGGTCGACTCGGTGACGAAGCTCAGGCGCCGAGCGCACTGAACGCGTGGCCGTGGGCCACCGCATACCGCACGCTCAGCGAGGCGCCCTTCACGTCGAAGACCAGCCGCTCGGGCTCGCGCGACCGGAGCTTCGCGTCGGTGAAGTCGAGCCACACGCCGTTGCGCGGGAACTCGTGCTTGAAGATCGTCTCTTTCGCCGAGAAGACGGCGGTCGCGACCGCCAGGTCTTCACCGAGCACGCGCCACTCGGCGTCGTCGATCGCGGTCACGCGCACGTCGGCGAGCGCCTCGGGCGAGAGCAGCGGCTCGAGGTCGATGCCGAGCGCGTCGAGCCGGCCCGCGGCGGCCGCGGCCAGCTCGCGCGTGTGGGTGATGGCGCCCGCGACGCCGAGCGGCCACGAGGGCGCGCGATCGTCGCGCCGCCCGACCTCACCCGTCACCCCGAGCTGGGCGAGCACGCGCGCGGCGCACCAGCGGCCCGCGATGAACTCGCGCAGCCGCGCCGTCTTCGCCTTGCGCAGCTCGGGCGGCACCGGCCAGTCGGCGGGCGCGTCGGCGACGGCGACGGCGACCACCTTCGCCCCGGCGGGCAACAGCCGCTGGAAGACCGCCTCGGCGTCATCGCTCGTCACGGGTCGGTCTGATACACCGCCCGCATGAAAATCGCCGTGTGGATCGTGCAGGTGCTGCTCGCCCTCGTGTTCCTGGGCTCGGGCGCGATGAAGGCGTTCGCTCCGATCGAGATGATTCACGCGAACCCGAACATGGGCTGGTCGCTCGCGCTGCCTGACCTGGTCGTTCGGTTCATCGGCGTGAGCGAGCTCGCGGGCGCGCTCGGTCTGCTCTTGCCCTCGCTCACGCGCATCAAGCCGAAGCTCACCGTCGCGGCCGCCGCGGGCCTCGTGCTCGTGATGGTGCTCGCCGCGCTCACGCACATCATGCGCGGCGAGTTTCAGGTGCTCGGCGGCAACTTCCTGCTCGGCGGCCTGGCGGCGTTCGTCGCGTGGGCCCGCCTCAAGAAGGTGCCGATCGAGCCGAAGGCCTGAGCTCGCGGCCCCTCAGCGGGCCGCCGGGTTCAGCACCAGGTCTTTGATCACCGCGGTGCCCACGATCTCGAGCGAGCGGATGATGGCCTCCTTCGAGGTCTCTTTCGCGAGCCCCACCGCGATGAGCGACGCGAGGCCGTGCGTGTACGTCCACATGATGTGGAGCAGCTGCGTGCGCCGCTTGCGGTCGAGGTTCGTGAACCGCGCATCGAGCTTCATGTTCTCGGTCAGCGTGTCGACGAACCCCGTCACCACCTCTTCGAAGCGGTCGGTCTCGAGGAACAGCGCCTGGTAGAGGCGCGGGTGCTCCCGCGCGAACATCGCGATGCCCGTGCCCATGTTGAGAAAGGGCCGGTCGGTGTACGTCGCCAGCGTGTAGCGCAGCAGCTGCTCTCTCGCGCGCTTCATCGCCGCCGCGGCGAGCTCCTCCATCGACTCGAAGTTCCGGTACACCGGCGCGGTCGACACCTTCAGCTCTGCCGCGACGCGGCGGGCCGTGAGCGCCTCGATGCCCTCGCCGTCGATCACCTTCACCGCACCGTCGACGATCTCCGCCGCCGACACCTTCTCACTGGGAGGCATTCACCCACGTCCTTTCCAAGGCTTGCGTTGCATAACAGATGTTGCTTGACGGTGATTAATAACATGCGTAATACAACGCGTGTTGTCTAACCCGCTGCCTCTGGAGGTTCTCGTATGTCATCCCGTCTCGAGCTCGTCGTGTTCGCGCCGCTGCTGACGTTCTTCGGCTGTCGGGCCGGGGCAGGGGAGCCGACCTCGGCGGTCGCCGACCCGGTGCGCGCCGAGCTCTCTCGCATGATCGCCGAGCGCGAGGCGCCTGGCGTGCAGTACGTCTTCCTCGACGAGCACGGCGTCACCTACTCGGCGCAGGCCGGCAAGGCCGACGTCGAGCACGGCTCGGCGGTGGGCCCAGAGACCTTGTTTCACGGCTACTCGGTGACGAAGACCTTCACCGCGGCAGCGATCGTGAAGCTCGCGGCCGAGAAGCGCCTCGACCTCGACGACCCCATCACCCGTCACCTGCCCGAGCTCGGCGATGCGAAGACGCCCACGCTGCGGCAGGTGCTCTCGCACACCGCGGGCTACGCGAACCCGATTCCCATCGGCTGGGCGCACCTCGCCTCGGCCGACGCGACGTTCGACTCCGATGCGTTCGTGACGCGCATGCTCCGCGAGTACGGCACGCCCGAGCGCGCGGCCGGCGAGAAGCTCGCGTACTCGAACCTCGGCTACCTGTTCCTCGGCGAGGTGGTGCATCGGGTGTCGGGCCGCCCGTACACGCGCTACGTCGAGGACGAGCTCATCGCTCCGCTCGGCCTCTCGAGCGGCGAGGTGCTCACCTTCACGATGCGTGAGCCCACCGCCCACGCCCGCGGCTACATCTCACGCTGGAGCGGCCTCAACGCCTCGCTCGGCCTCTTCATCGATCGCGGCACGTTCATCGCCGGCACCCACGACGGGTGGACCCAGTTCAAAGACATGCAGGTCGACGGCGCGGCCTACGGCGGGCTCCTGGGCAACGCCGCGGGGTTCGCGCGCTACCTGCAGGCGCTCTTGCGGCACGAGCCACCGTTCACCGCCGAGGTCACCGACGCCCTGTTCACGCCCCAGAAGACCGCGAGGGGTGAAGCGCTGCCCATGGCGCTCTCGTGGTTCGAGGGCGAGGTCGGCGGCGAGCCCTACTTCGATCACGCCGGCGGAGGCGGCGGCTTCTACTGCGAGATTCGGCTCTACCCGAAGCGCCGCCGCGCCAGCGTCATCATGTTCAACCGCACCGGCATCAAGAACGACCACCTGCTCGATCGCGTCGACCCGCTGCTCTTGTCGCCGGCGCCCCTCGCCGCGCGGTGAGGCGCGGCGACGGGCCCTTCAGCTCAGCGCAGGTTCTCGATGAGCCGGCCCGTCATCGAGACCGCCGGCTGCGTGAGCTGCGACATCTCGATGCGGCCGCAGCCGAGCACCTTGCCCGAGCCGCCGATCGGCTGCGTCGCGAAGTCGTCCTTCGCCTCGCGAACCACCACGTAGCGATCGACGACGTCGTTCGAGAGGCCCGTGCCCACCGACCACAGCTCGGTCGCGAACGTCAGCGAGCCCTGGCCCAGGTCGTTCGCGAAGAAGTTGCCGACGTCGCCCAGGTGAAACGGCACCATGTCGAAGCGCCCGTGCTGCGACATCGTCGGGTTCCAGTGTTCGCCCTCACAGCTGTCTTGCAGCGCGAGCGCGTGCGCGCCCTGCGGCACGTTCGAGAACACGACGTCCATCGTCACCACTCCGCGCTCGACCGCGAACCGGCCCGAGCCGGCCACCCCCGAGCCTCCGACGGGGTCGATGCGCACCTCGGCCGTCACCGGCAGCTCGATCGGCTTCGCCGCCGCGGTCTTCGTCGACGCCGTCTTGGCCTGCGCTTCCGCGCGCGGGCTCGTCACCGGCTGCATCAGCTCCTCATCGTCTCTCGGCCCCGCGGTCGCGCAGCCGATCAAGAGCGCCCCTGCCATCACCATCCGCTTCATGCTTCCCTCCTCACGTCGGGCCGCTGCATCAGGCAGCGGCCGGTCTCTTCGCCGCGCGCGCCTCGGTCAGCGCCGAAGCCAGCCGCGCGATGCCTTCCTGCATCTGGTCGACGGGCACCGCCGAGAAGCTCAGCCTGAAGGCGAGCGTCGAGTGCGCGTGCGGCTCGGCCCTGAACAGCGTGCCCGGGTCGAACGCCACGCCGCGCGCCAGCGCCCGCGCCAGCAGCCGCTCGTCCGCGTCGACCGCCTCGGTCTCGACCCACACCGAGAACCCGCCCTCGGGCAGCCCGAAGCGAATCCCGGGCAGCTGCGGCAAGAGCTCGAGCAGGCGCTCGCTGCGCGCGCGGTAGTGCAGGCGCAGCCGCTCGAGCCGCTCGTCGAACCCATCTTGCGCGATGAGCCGCTCGATCATGGCCTGCGCGAGCCCGCCCGCCTGGCAGTCGCGCCGCGCCTTCGCCTCGCGCAGCTTCGTGCGCCACGGCTGCGGCGCGACGAGCCAGCCGACCCTCAGGCCCGGTGACACCGTCTTCGAGAACGTGCCGATCGAGAACGTCTTCCGCGGCGCGTCGGCGAGCAGGGGCCGCGGCACGCGCCCGTCGAAGTACAGATCCGCGTACGCGTCGTCTTCGATGATGATGCCCGCCTTCAGCGCCTGGGCGCGGCGCGCGCCCGACATGCGCCAGCCGTACGGGTTGTGCACGGCGGGCATCACGTACCAGACGGCCGAAGTGCGGGTCGAGACGACCTGCAGCCCGTTCGCCTGGAAGACGTCGAGCGCGCCGGGGTAGGTCGCCCGGTCGACGTAGATCTCGTTCGCGCCCAGCACCTCGAGCGCGAGCGACAGCGCGTCTTGCGCGCCGTTCGTGATGTGCACGTCTTCGGCGTCGACGCGCGCGCCGCGCGCCCTCAGGCGGTCGGCGATCAGCTGTCGCAGCGTGTGCCGGCCCTCGGGCCAGTCGTACTGCAGCGGGCCCTCGCCCATCGTCGTGGTCGCGGCCTCGGCGGCCTGCGCGAGCTCGGCGCGGGGGAACGTCTCGGGCGCCGGCAGCCCTCCCGCGAACGAGATGATGCCCTTCGTGTGCGCCGCCGTTCTCAGCAGCTTGTCGATGCCCGGAGTTCTCACGCTGTTCAGCGCCCCGCCCGCTTGCCGCGCGGCGCGCGTGGCTTGTGCCGGGCCATCGCCCCCCGGCTCTGGGGGCGCCCGGGGCCCTTCGCCCGCAGCGCGACCGATTTTCGGCGGCGCGGCGGCGTGAAGCTCGCCGGCACCGGGGCCTCGCTTCGAGACAGCGCGTGCACCTCGTCGAGCGCGTCGTGCGGCGGCTGCTGCTCGCGAAACGCCTCGACGATCTTCGCGTTGAACGCCGGCAGATCGTCGGGTCCACGGCTCGTCACGAGGTTCTCGTCTTCCACGACGGCGGCGTCGACCCACGCCGCGCCCGCGTTGATGAGGTCGGTGCGCACCGAGCGAAACGACGTCAGCCGGCGCCCGTCGAGCTCGCCCGTCTCGATGAGCAGCTGCGGCGCGTGGCAGATCGCGGCGATCGGCTTGCCCGCGTCGAAGAACTCCTGCACCAGCCGCACGACGTCGTCTTCGCGCCTCAGCTTGTCGGGGTTCATGACGCCGCCCGGCAGCAGGAGCGCGTCGTAGTCGTCCGAGATCGAGTCGGCGACCAGGCGGTCGACCCGCACCTCCGAGGCCCAGTTACCGTCTCGCCACCCGCGAATCGTGCCCTCGTGGAGCGAGAGCACCTCGGCGCGCGCACCCTCGCGCTCGAGCTCCGCTTTCGGTGACGTGAGCTCCGACTCCTCGAACCCGTCTGTCGCGATGATGGCTACCTTCCGTCCGTCGAGCTTGCCCATGGCGTGGGGCGTCGGTGCACGGCGCATGCCCACGGGCATTCGCTGCGTTGCAGCGCCAGACCCGTGCCGGCGCGCCCCAGCTGTGGCGCGCTAGCTGCGGCAGTGCTTGTGAATCGTCTCGAGGAGCCGATCGAGATCGATGGGCTTCTTCATGATCAGCACGCCGCTCGGCGCGCGCGACGGGTCGGAGGTCGAGATGATCACGGGCACCTGCGACAGCCTCGGGTCGGCCTGCATCTTCGCGTACACCTCGTTGCCGTTGACCTGCGGCATCAGCAGATCCAGCACCATCGCGCAGGGCACGTCGCCCTGCGCGAGGTACGCCAGCGCCTCGGCGCCGTTCGAGGCCGTCGTCACCTCGTAGCCTTCGTCTTCGAAGACCTCTCTCAACGACTCGCGGATGTCGGTCTCGTCGTCGACGATCATCACCTTCATCGCGCCTCCCGCGGCAGCGTCACCTGAAACGTCGTGCCCCCGGGTTGCAAGGACTCGACCGTGATGGCGCCGCCGTGAGCGCGCGCGATCTGCTGGCTGATGTACAGCCCGAGCCCCAGCCCCTGTGACTTCTCACCGCGGTGCTGAGCCCCGTTCATCGGCTCGAAGAGGCGCTTGAGCCGCTCGGGCGGCACCACGCCGGAGTTGTGAACCGACGCGCGCAGCGCGCCCGGGTCGCGGCCGTCGAGGCGCACCGTCACCGTGCCGCCCTCGCTGCCGTGCTCGACCGCGTTACCGACGAGGTTCGAGAAGACCTGCGCGAGGCGGTCGCCGTCCCACGTGCCCGTGAGGTCGCCTTCGAGCTCGAGCGCGATGGGCGTCGCCGGGTTCGACTCCGACAGCTCGGCGATGACGAGCTCGACCAGCGGCTGAAGCTCGGTGCGCTTCGGTTGAAGGGGAATGCCCGCGCCGACCCTCAGGCGCGCGAAGTCGAGCAGCTGGTCGATCATGCGCGCCATGCGCCCGCCGCTGCTCATGATGCGATCGAGCGGCCGCGTCAGCTTCTCGTTGTCGCTGCGCTTCTTGAGCAGCTGCGCCGCCGTCATGATCGAGCCCAGCGGGTTGCGCAGGTCGTGACCCAGAATCGCCGTGAACATCTCGTTGAACCGCACGGTCTCTTGCAGCTCGTCGTGCGCCAGCGAGCGCGCCGTCGCCGCCGCGATGTGGTTCGCGATCGCCTTGACGAGCTCGAGCTCGCGCGGCTGCAGCGTGCGCGGCCGGTCGTAGTACAGCATGAACTTGCCGAGCAGCCGGCCGTCGGCGACGAGGGGTATGAAGCCCAGCGCGCCGATCTGCTCTCTCGTGAACAGCTCGCGGTACGCCGTAAGTGACGCGTCGGCCTGCGCGTCGGCCACCCAGACCATCTGCGGGTCGACCGCGTCTGACTTCCACGGCGCGTGCCCCTCGACGGCCGCGCGGTACTCTTCCGAGAGCCCCCGCCACGCCCGAAACCTCATCACGCCCTCGCCGTCGTACACGAGAATCGCCGAGCGCTTCGTGCCCGCCGCCTGCTCGATCGCGTCGAGGGTCGCCGCGAACATGTCGTCGGCCTTGTCTGCCGCGAGCACCGCCTGCGCCAGCCCGAACAACAGCTCGGCCTGCGCCCGGCTCTGCACCTCTTCGGCGAGCAGCTCGAGGCGCTCGAGCGCCTGGCTCGCGTAGCGCGCCGCGACCATCAAGAACGGCCGCTCTTCCTCCTCGAACGTCGTCACGCCGTCGAACGTGAAGACCAGAGCACCCCTGGCGAGCCCCCGGACGTACAGCGGAACGCAGGCCACCTGGTACTTCGGGCTCAACGGGCGCGCGGGCTTGAGGTGAGGGTACCGCGCGATGATCGCGTCGAGGTCGGGGAACCAGAGCAGCTCGCCGTCGCGCAGAGCGTCGACCACCGGAACTCGTCTCTGCGCATCGAGCGGGATGCTCTGATACTGCTTCACGCCCGCCGCGAAGTTGCACTCACGCGCCAGGCGCACGTGCCGGTCGTCGCCGAGAATCCACAGCCCGGCGCTGTCGGCCGCCAGCGCCTCTCTCGTCTGGTCGACGATGGCCTCGTAGACCTGCTCGGCGGTCACGGCGTTCGCGATCGCCGCCGTCACCTTGAGCAGGCGCTCGTTCTTGCGCGCCGTCGCCGCCGCCGCCTCGCGCAGCCGCACCTTCTCGGTGACGTCTTGCACCATCGCCGTCACCCCGAGCACCTCGCCGGTCTCCGAGCGGTGCGGCGTGTAGGCCACCTCGATGTCGCGCGGGCCGCCCCTCAGATGCCGCGCGCGGCTCGTGTACTCGATGCGCTGACCCGCCAGCGCCGCCTCGAGCTTCTGGGCGGCCGACGCGTACGTCTGCTCGCCGACGACGTCGCGCATGTGCATGCCGATGACCGACGCAGGGTCGAGCCCGAACCAGGCGCGGTACGTCTCGTTCGCGAACCGATAGCGGTGGTCGCGGTCGAGGTACGAGACCAGCACCGGCACCGCGTCGGTGATGTCCCTCAGCCGGCGCTCGCTCGACCGCAGCGCCGCTTCGGCCAGCTGCTGCTGACGCAGGGCAGACCGCAGCGCCTGGTCGATCGGCTCCTCGAGCTGCCCGGCCCCGCCGACCTGCCGCCGCCGCGCATCGAGGAAGTCGCGCGTCAGGTACGCGCAGTACAGCGTGAGCGGCTGGCGGCGCTGAAGGCCCGTCCACATCTCTTCGAGCCGCACCGCCGCCGCGTGCTGCCCTCGCCGCCACAGCACGTCGACCATCTCGCCGAAGGCCCGCGCGCGACGGGTGGGGTGCCGCCGCTGCAGCTCGGCCAGCGTGGTGGCGACGCTGCGGTCGAACAGCGCCGCGTCGGGCAGGTCGCCGAGCATGAACTCGGCGAGCGTCTCGCTCGCGTCGAGCAGCATCAGCCGGCCCCCTTCCGTCGCCGCCGCGACGTCGACGCCCCGCCCCCGAATGCGCTCGAGGAACAGCGCCCGGTGCGGCTCGGTCAAGATGAGCAGCATCGGCTCGCCCGCTCGTGCGCCTTCGGCCATGAACTCGGCCACGGCCCGCGCGAGCAGCTCATCGGACTCGTAGAATTGCACCCGGTCGGGCTCGGGCGCCGTGAGCAAAGTCGCAGGGTCCATGATGGGCGCCGTAACCCAGCACGTAGACCGCGCCACGCCCGGGCACGCAAGAGTGGTCGCGGGCGTTACCGCGCGGTGACGCCGCCCGCGATGCCTCTGTCCCCCACCCGACACGCCGATTGATAGTCTCGAGCTATGAATCCGCACCCGTTCACGCTGCGCCAGCTGCAGTACGCGGTGGCGGTGGCCGACGCGCTGTCGTTTCGCCGCGCCGCCGAGCGGTGCCACGTGTCGCAGCCGTCGCTCAGCGCGCAGCTCTCGCAGCTCGAGGGCGTCTTGGGCGTGCGCCTCTTCGAGCGCGATCGCCGCCGGGTGCTGCCGACCGCCGCGGGCCGTGAGCTCATCGAGCGCGCGCGCAGCCTGCTGCTGGCCGCCGACGAGGTGCAAGCCGCGGCGGGGGCGTTCGTCGACCCGCTCGCGGGCACCCTGCGGCTCGGCGTCATACCCACGGTGTCGCCGTACCTCTTGCCCGAGGTCACGCCGGCCCTGCACCGCACGTTCAAGCGGCTGAACCTGCGCTGGCTCGAAGACAAGACCAGCGCCCTCGTCGCAGCGCTCGACGACGGGCGCCTCGACGGGGCGCTGCTCGCGCTCGAGGCCGAGCTCGGTGACGTCGAGCACGAGACCATCGCGGTCGATCGCTTCGTGCTCGTCGCGCCGGCCGATCACCCGCTCGCCCGGGGCACCGGCCCCGTCAGCGCCGCCGAGCTGCGCGACCAGCCGCTCCTGCTGCTCGACGATGGCCACTGCTTCCGTTCTCAGGCGCTCGACGTCTGCACGAAGAGCCGCGCGCACGAGCTCGAGTTCCGCGCCACCAGCCTCACCACGCTCGTGCAGATGGTCGCCGGCGGCGCGGGCCTCACCCTGCTTCCGTCGCTCGCCGTGCCTGCCGAGCTCAAGCGGTCGAAGCTGAAGGCGCGGCCGGTGAGCGCGCCGGGCGCCCAGCGCACCATCGCGCTCGTCTGGCGCAAGCGCTCGCCGCTCGCCGCTCCGCTCAAGCAGGTCGCCGCCGTCATTCGAGCCGCCTGGCCCTGAGCCCTCGGGCTCAGCGCGCAGACAGCTCGACCTCGACGACGTCGCCTTCGCGCTTCTCGCCGCGCACCCGCTTGGGCACCGCGAGCAACGTGCCGTGCCTGCGGTCGCGCCACACGCTGGTGTCGAACGCCTTGCCGTCGACGCGGGCGCGCACCGGAGTTCTGCCCCAGCCGTGCGTCACCGGCGGAGCGTGTCGCTTCGGCACCGTCACGAAGTGCCACCCTCCGGGGCCGGGGTACCTCCACAGCGTCGCCTTGAACCGCGGCATGCGGCCCTCGTGCCTAGCAGAGGCTTGCCCGGTCTGCGCTTCGATGCTTCGTTAGATCGCGTGCCGAAGGCGAAGAGACGGCCTGCGACGCGGCATCCGCTCGGGCGCGTGAGGCGCGCCCTGCACAGGCTCTTCGCGAAGGCGAAGCAGCTCATTCACGATGCGGGTGATGACCGCTGGTGGTCGGCCGGTGGCGTCGTCGTCGACGAGGGCACGGTCGCGCTGATCCGCCAGAAGAAGAGGTGGACGTTGCCGAAGGGCCGCGTCGACCCCGGCGAGAGCGTCTCGCGCGCCGCGCGCCGCGAGGTCTTCGAAGAGACCGGCCTGCGCGCCGACGTCACCGAGTACCTCGGAGTCGCCGAGGGCGTGCGTCACGACACCCACTGGTTCTTGATGCGGCTCGTGTCCGACGAGGGCGAGCACGACGAGAACGAGGTCGACGAGATCCGCTTCGTGAAGCCCGGCAAGGCGCGGCGGCTCTTGAGCTCGGGTCGCGACCGG
Source organism: Myxococcaceae bacterium (assembly GCA_044223505.1). GTDB lineage: Bacteria > Myxococcota > Myxococcia > Myxococcales > Myxococcaceae > Xiheicaenimonas. The sequence continues at coordinate 27,559 of JBGALX010000019.1, read as the reverse complement.
CGCGTGCTCGACCGCGCGCTGAAGGCGCTCGCCGGGCGGCCCCCGAAGGACCCGCGCATCGAGTGATGGTAGAGGGGGGGCCATGGCCAACCCGACCGTCACGTTCGAGACCTCGCTCGGCAACTTCACCGCCGAGCTCTACGCCGACAAGATGCCTCTCACGACGGCGAACTTCATCAAGCTCGCGAAGAGTGGTTTCTACGACGGGCTGCACTTTCACCGCGTCATCAAGAGCTTCATGCTGCAGTTCGGCTGCCCCTACTCGAAAGACCCGAAAGACCGCCGCGCCGGCACCGGCGGCCCCCCGTGGGGCGACATCAAAGACGAGTTCACCGCGAAGCTCTCGAACGAGCCGCTGACGCTCTCGATGGCGAACACCGGCGCGCCGAACTCGGGCGGCAGCCAGTTCTTCATCAACACGGTGCACAACGACTTCCTCGACTGGTTCACGCCGGGCGACTCGCGGCACCCCGTGTTCGGCAAGGTCACCGCGGGCGCCGACGTCATCAAGAAGATCGAGACGACGCCGACCGACGCGAACGACGCACCGAAGGCGCCGGTCAAGGTCGTGAAGGTCACCGTCGCGGGTGCGTGAAGCAGGGCACAGGCAGCCCTCTTCGGAAACGGCGCCCGCACCCGCGGGGCGGCCGGGCCTGCGCCAGCGAGCGGTACCGCTGCTGCTGCTCGCGGTGCTGCCCGCCGCGGCGATCGCGCACGTCATTCAGTTCAACCTCGAGCTGCCCGCGTATCTCGGCAACTACCCCGACCCCGACTCGGGCATCTACACCCTGCAGTGGACGGACACGATCGCCCCCGGCCCGAAGGCGAACATTCAGCTGTGGGCGACTCGCGCCGCCTTCACGCCCTTCGAGACGCCCGACGGCTCGCTGCTCATCGCCCCCGACATCTCGCCGTCGTCACCGGTCAACGTCTACGACTGGGACACCGCCGACGCCGGCGACGGCTGCTGGCAGCCCTACGCGATCATCGATGACCCGCTCGAGGGCCGCACCGTCTCGAAGGCCGAGGGGCGCGTCACCGTCGCTCACGGCCCCAACGTGCCGCCCGCCATCTGGGTGACGACCCCGCGCGCCGCGCTGCCCGATCGCGACCTGCGCCTGCAGCTCGAGTGGGCGCTCGACGAGCCCGACGACCCGAGCGTCGTCTCGGTGCTGTGGAAGGCGAGCGATGGCGAAGAGGGCACGCTCGTCACCGGCCTGCCGCTCTCGGCCGGCACGCGCAGCGCCACGTACTCCATCGACGTGCGGCGCCTGCCTCCGAAGCCGATCTTCCTGCGCGTCACCGTGAGCTCGGGCGACGGCGGCTTCTGCGACGCCTGGTGGGGAGGCTTCGTCACCGGCCGGCCCGACGCGCTGCCCGACGCAGGCGGCGCTCCCGACGCGGGCCCCGACGCCGGCTCCCCGGTCGACGCCGGCGAGAACCCGCCCGCCGACGGCGGCACGACGATTCCTCCTGCGCCGCGCGGCTGCGGCTGCAACTCTGCGGAAGGGCTCACGCTTCTGGGCATGTCGATCTCGCTGCGCCTGCTTCGACGTCGATTTAGAGCCACTTCAGGCTCCAAAATCGAAAGGGAGTAAGTCATGCGTTTCATGGTGCTGGTGAAGGCGAACAAAGACTCCGAGACCGGCGTGATGCCCAACGAGAGCGAGCTTGCGCAGATGGGCCGCTTCAACGACGAGCTCATCAAGGCCGGCGTGATGCTGTCTGGCGAAGGGCTCCACGCGTCGTCGAAGGGCAAGCGCGTGCGCTTCGGCGCGAAGAAGCAGGTCATCGACGGCCCGTTCTCCGAGACGAAGGAGCTCGTCGCCGGCTACTGGGTGTGGAAGTGCAAGTCGATCGACGAAGCGGTCGAGTGGCTGAAGCGCGCGCCGTTCGGTGAGGGCGCCGAGGTCGAGATCCGCCAGATCCACGAGCTCGAAGACTTCCCCGCGGTGCCCGACTTCGTCCGCAAGCAGGCGGAAGCGCTGGCGCAGAAGCAGTGAGCGTCGAGCGGCGGGTCGAGGCGGTCTTCCGCATGGAGTCGCCTCGACTCATCGCCGCCCTCACCCGAATGACCCGCGACGTCGGCCGCGCCGAAGAGCTCGCGCAAGACGCGCTCGTCGCCGCTCTCGAGCAGTGGCCGAATGAAGGCGTGCCCGACAACCCCGGCGCCTGGCTGATGCAGGCCGCCAAGCACCGCGCCGTCGACGTGCTGCGCCGCGGTGCGCTCGCCGACCGCAAGCACGAAGAGGTGCTGCGCGAGCAGAAGGACGAAGAGGGCAGGGGGCCGAACCTCGAGGCCCAGCTCGACGAAGACGTCGGCGACGATCTGCTGCGGCTGATGCTGATCTCCTGCCACCCGATTCTGTCGACCGACGCGCGCGTGGCGCTCACGCTGCGCCTCTTGTCGGGCCTCACGATTCCCGAGATCGCCCGCGCCTTCCTCACGCCCGAGACCACCATTCAGCAGCGCATCGTGCGCGCGAAGAAGACGCTCGCCGACGCGAAGGTGCCCTTCGAGGTGCCCCGCGGCCCCGCGCTCACCGAGCGCCTCGCCTCGGTGCTCGAGGTCGTCTACCTGGTCTTCAACGAGGGCTACTCGGCCACCGCCGGCGACGACTGGATGCGCCCCGCCCTCTGCGAAGACGCGCTCAAGCTCGGCCGCATTCTCGCCGGCCTCGCGCCGGCCGAGCCCGAGGTGCACGGGCTCGTCGCCCTGATGGAGCTGCAGGCCTCGCGCGCCCGCGCCCGCGTCGGCCCCGACGGCGCTCCGGTGCTGCTGTTCGATCAAGACCGCTCGAAGTGGGACCCGCTGCTCATCGCGCGCGGCCTGCAGGCGCTCGACCGCGCCCACGCCCTCAGCGGCGAGAACGGGCCCTACGTGCTGCAGGCCGGCATCGCCGCGTGCCACGCCCGCGCGCAGGTGGCCGCCGACACCGACTGGGCCCGCATCGTCGGCCTCTACGGCGCCCTCGCCGAGCTCAACCCCTCGCCTGTCATCGAGCTCAACCGCGCCGTCGCCCTCTCGATGCTCATGGGCCCCGAGGCCGGTCTCTCGATCGTCGACGCCCTCACCGCCGACGAGCAGCTCTCGGGCTACCACCTGCTCTACGCCGTCCGCGCCGACCTGCTCGCCAAGCTCGGCCGCCGCACCGAGGCCAAGACCGAGCTCGAGCGCGCCGCCGCCCTCACCCAGAACGAGCGCGAGAGGAAGCTGCTCCTCGACCGCCGCGCGTCGCTCGGTTGAACCTATCGATTTATTCTTGTCGATAGTGCGTTCCTATCGACCCCCCTTGCGCACGAAGCGCAACCGGTGGGAACGCGACGTTGCACTCCCACCAGCCCCCGCGCCCTTGGCCGTGTGGGTGTTGAGGCGCGCCCAAACCACAGAAACGACTCGAGTCTCTTCGCGAACATGGCTCCATGGAAATCACGGTCCGCAGCGGTCAAACCCTCTCTGGCCTGGCGCAGCGCTACGGCACCACCTGGCAGCACCTCGCCGAGGTGAACGGCATCGACGACCCGCGCAAGCTGCGCGCCGGCCAGACGCTGACCGTGCCCGACCAGTTCGACGGCGGCCTGAACGAGACCACGCGCCGCACCACCGACGGCGACGGCTTCGTCGAGCGCCGGTCAGACCCGCCGGGCGTCTCGAGCGTCACGTCGAACGGCCGCCAGTACCCGGCGTCGGCTGATGGCACGCCGCTGTTCCGCCAGGGCGACCCCGAGTGGGGCGGGCGCATTCTCGGTCGCCGGTGGACGCTCGGCCAGTCGGGCTGCGCGATGACGGCGGCGGCGATGGCGCTCTCGAAGGCCTCGGGCCGCACCATGAACCCCGGCGAGCTCGACCGGTACCTCGACCGCCACGGCGGCTACTCGGGCGACGCGCTGAACTGGGACGTCGCGGCCCGCGCCTTCGGCATGACCGCTCAGCGCCCCGCGTTCAGCCTCGACACCATCAACCGCCAGATCGACGCCGGCCGCCCGGTCGTCGTGGGCGTCGACTACAAGGCGGGCAGCAACGGCGGCGCGAACGGCACCGACCACTGGGTCACCATCACCGCGCGCGAGCGCGACGCCCAGGGCCGCTCGGTCTACCTCGCGAACGACCCGGCGACGGGCCGCCAGTTCCGCTTCCGTGAAGAGAACGGCCGCCTCGTGAGCGACTACGTGAGCTCTCGCACCGGCCGCCCCTATCAGACCACCAACACGCTGGTGACGTTCAGCTGACGCTTCCGCTCGGGAGCACGCAGCGCGGGCCACCCCTCAGGTCCGCAGCGCGGCCATCACGCAGGTGCGGACCCGTAGGCCCTCGTCGGGTCCGGAAGGCGCGGAAGAGACCCTCCCAGGTCTTCCGCGGCCTGCGTGATGCGCCAGCGCGATGCGCTTTCAGCGGCGCGCCGCCGCCTGCAGAATCAACCCCCGCAGCCACCGCGACGCCGGCGACGCGTCTTGCGCCTCGGCCCACACCATGCGCAGCGCGAGCTTCGGCGCCTCGAGCTGAGGGGGGGCCGGCCGCGCCACCACCGCGCCCTGCCGCGCGAGCTTGTCCGCGAACGGGCCCGGCAGCACCGCCCACGCGTCGCACTCGGCCAGCACGTGCGGCACCGCGAGAAACGAGCTCACCGTCAGCGCCGCGGCCGGCGGCCCGCCGCCGAACGACACCTGCAGCCGCGGAAACCCCGCCAGCGCCTTCGCCCCGAGGCCGCCGCGCGCGAGCGGGTGCCCCGGCCGCACCGCGACCTTCAGCTCGAGGGGGAACAAGAGCCGCTGCTTCACCGTCGACGACGGCCGCACGCGCGGCGTGATCGCGACGTCGACCGCGCCCGCCTCGACGAGGTCGACCGCCCGCGCCGGGTCGATCGCCGTCACCGACAGCTTCGCGCGCGGCGCCTCTGCGGCGAACCGACCCGCGACGCGCGGCATCACGACCGCGATGGCCGCGTCGACGGCCCCGACCGTGAGCTGCCGCTCGGTCGTCGTCGGCTCGAACGCCGTGCCCGCGAGCGCGTTGCGCAGGTCGAGCAGCGCCTTCGACACCGGCGCCGCCAGCGTCTCGCACCGCTCGGTCGGCTGCAGCCCCGCCCGCCCGCGCACGAACAGCGGGTCGCCCAGCATCGACCGCAGCCGCGCGAGCGCTCCGCTCATCGCCGGCTGCGACAGCCCGAGCCGCCGCCCCGCTCGCGTGACGCTGCGCTCGGCCCACAGCGCCTCGAACGCGACGAGCAGGTTCAGGTCGATTGACGACAGCGCCGTGTGAACCATCGTCATGCGGCCGGCACGGCCACCTTCCTCGCGCCCTGCAGCTCCTTCAGCACGAGCCGCAGCCCGGCGAGGTTGACCGTGGCGAGCAGCGGCACCACCACCCACGGCAGCATCAGCGAGAGCCCGGGGCTCTTCGTCTCGAGCAGCCACGGCACCACCACGCGCACGAGCTGCACCGCCACCCCGATGAAGTCGGCCAGCCCGAAGCCGAAGACCGCGAGCCGCACGGCGCGGTTGCCGCCCGGCGCCAGCGTGCCGGGCGCCGCCAGCGCGAGCGCGGCCGCCGCGAGGTCGCCGAGCCCGGCCGTCAGCGCGAACGAGCCCGGCATGATGCCCGCGGCTCCGGCTGCGAGCAGCAGCGCGCCGAAGCCGGCCCGAAGGCCCATGAGCAGCCGCCACTGCAGATCGCTCAGCGCAGCGAACGCGCCGAGCACGCGCGGCGAGAACAGCGCCGCGAGCCCCGCCGCGACGCCGCCGAGCGCGAGCGCGGGGACGAGCGCGGGCACCGGCAGCGTCTGCAGCACGTGGGTCACCGCGAGCGCCGCCGCCCCGACCGCCACCGCCCATGGCACGATCGCGCGCGACAGCGCCGGCAGCGCCCTCACCACGGTGAAGACCGTGGCGACTGCGAGGAGACTGGTGCTGGCGCGCACGGCATCGATGAGCGTTGGGTTCATGCGCGTCAACCTGCCGCGCCGGCCCATCATCTGCCAATCGAATGACGTGATGTTCAGAATTCGTCAGACGAATGAAGCCGCTCGAGCGCAGCGAGCTTCGCGCGCAGGGTGGCCGCCTCATCGGCCCGCCCCAGCGCCTCGTACGAGGCCGCGGCCGCGCGCAGCTCGCTCAGCTCTCGCTCGACGACCGCCAGCACCTCGGCGGCGCCGAGCGCTCGCCGCGCCACCTCACCGGCACCGAGGCCAGCGACACCCCCTGCGATGACGCCGTCCTGCACCTTCGGCCCAGCGCTCGCGTCGGCCGCCTCGGCGTTGTCGATGGCGGCGAGCGTCGAGCGCAGCACCGCCACGGCGTCGGGCTGGCGCGCGCGCATCGCCTCTCTCAGCGCGCCGCGCAAGGCTGCCTTCCACTGTTCGACGCTGCGCACAGCCCGCCTTACCACGCGGGGCCGTCACGAAGCGGCCGTGAACACCTCGTCGAGCGTGTAGATGCGCGTGCCGGGCGACGGCTCGAGCGCGGCGTTGATCATCGCCTGCGCCACCACCTCGCCCGGGATCTCGCGGTACCTCTTCGCGATGCCGATCGCGTTCGCGACGCTCAGCATCGCGCTGCCGAGCTTCTCGCCCGCACGCGCCTTCTCGCGGTCGCCGCCCAGGAGGCTCGGCCGCATGATGCGCACCCGCTGAAAGCCGAGCTGCTGCACGTCGCGGTCGAGCTCGCCCTTGATGCGCGAGTAGAACATCGACGAGCCCGGGTTCGCCGACGCCGACGAGCACAGCGCGTACGCCGCCACGCCGTTCTTCGCCGCCGCCTTCGCGAAGTCGAGCTGGTAGTCGAAGTCGATCTTCTTCTGCGCGGCCTGGCTGCCTGCCTGCTTCAGCGTCGTGCCGAGCGCCGAGAACGCGATGTCGCCCTTCACCTTCTCGGCCCACGACGCAGGCTGCTCGAAGTCGACGACGTGCTCCTCGAGCTTCGCGTGCGTGACGCCGCTCGGCCGCCGGCCGAACGAGACGACGCGGTCGAACCGGCTGTCGGCCACCAGGCGCTTCAACAGGTGCGAGCCCACGAGGCCGGTCGCGCCGATCATCACTGCGGTGGTCATCGTACGTGCTCCAGTGCGGCGACGCGCTCGATCGCCGCTGCGGGGTTGCGTGCATGAGCGAGCGCCGCGTCGAGGCCGCGCGCCGCCAATCGTGCCACGTGCGCGATGCGCGCGAGCTGATCACGGCCGCGCTCGGGCGACAGCAGCACCACGAACGTCGACGCCTTCGCCCCGTCGAGCGCCAGCGGCTGGGCCAGCGTGACGAGCGCCGCCTCGACGGCCGCGCCCTTCACCGCGAGGCTCGGCACGGCGACCCCGGCGCCCACTGCGGGCGAGAGCTCGCGGCACCGCTGCTCGAGCTGCGTCGCCAGCGCGGCCGACTTGGGCAGCGCTGCCGAGCGGCTGAAGCGCGCCGCCGCGACCTCGAGCACGTCGCGCAGGTTCGCTCCTGCGAGCTGCAGCACGACCCGCTTCGCGTCGAGGCGCCCGGCGAGCGGCTCGACCTCGTCGCGCGGCTCGGCTTCGCCTTTTGGGAAGTGTGCGCTCACGTAGCGCCGCAGCTGGGCGAGCTGGCTCGCGTCGAGCTTGCGCTCGGCGAAGTCGAGCACGAGCGCCGCGGCCTGCGGCTCCTGCTCGAGGTAGGTCTTGGCGATCGGAGCGAGCCGCTGGGCCGCGTCGACCAGGAGCCGCGGCGGCAGATCGAGCGCGCGCGCGATGGCCTGCAGCCGGTCGGCGGTCGGCACCGGGTCGACGCCGTTCTCGACGCGGCTGAGGTACGCGCTCGACACGCCGAGGCGCCGCGCCAGATCGCGCAGGCCGAAGCCGTTCTCGACCCTTAGCAGCCGCAAGGTGGCGCCGAGGTGCACGGTCATCACCCCGGGCTCGGCGCCGACTCGAGCAGCGACAGCGCGGCGTTCGCCATGCTCGCGCTGCGCGCCGGGTGCACCCAGAGCACCGACGCCTTGCTCTTGCTGAGCAGCGCCTCGAGCTTCACGGCGTTCGGGCTCGCTCCGACGAGCACCAGGTCGGTGTCGCTCAGGTCGGCCGCGGGGTCGTTCAGGCGCACCGGTCTCGGGCGGGCTCCACCGAGGTGGCGCGCGAGCACGAAGGTCGCGCCGTCGTGCAGGTCACCGCACAGCGCGATGACGACGCGCTCGACGCGCGTCAGGCCGCGGTCGACGAGCACCGCCACCGGCGAGCCCGACTTCGCCGTGACGCCCGACACCGTCTTGCTGCGCTCGCTCCACGGAGGGCGGCTCGCAGACATCAGCACCAGCGACGCCTGCTTGGCCTCGGCCGTGCGCACGATGTCTTCGGCGGTCTCGCTCGACACGAACGTCAGCGGCCGCACGCGCTGGCCGAGCTGTCTCGCGCGGTCGAGCAGGGGGCCGAGCGGGCCCTCGCCGGGGGCGAGCTGCTGGTGCATGAGCTCGACCGAGGGGCGGTCGGTGCCGGGGTACAGGTGCAGCGCGGTGGCCTCGGCGTTGCCGGTGGCGTCGCGCAGGGCGGCCATGACGAGCGCGAGCCCGGGGCCGCTGCCCGGGTCGTCGACGCAGATGAGCAGGCCCTTGTGCTCGTGGGGCACCGCGCCGTCGATGCGCTCCTGGGCGAGCTCGCGGTCGGTGTAGATGCGGCGAATGAGGGGCGAGGTCGCGAACGTCGTCACCAGCGCCATCACGACGAGCATGGTGAAGACGGTCGAGTTGATGACGCCCAGGTCGTAGCCGATGTTCAGCACGACGAGCTCGACGAGCCCCCGGGTGTTCATGAGCACCCCGATGGCGCTGGCCTCACGCCAGGGCACGCCGGTGAGCCGCGCCGCGACCGTGCTGCCGCCGAACTTGCCGATCGTCGCCAGCGCGATGATCGCCAGCGTGACCCCCCAGTCGGCCGCGCTGCTGAGCAGGCCCAGCTGCGTGCGCAGGCCGCTGAACGCGAAGAAGAGCGGCAGCAGGAGCACCACCGCGACGGTCTCGAGCCGCTCGGCGAGGGCCGAGGCGAACCCGTTCTCTTTGGGCAGCGCCACGCCGAAGAGGAAGGCGCCGAACAGCGCGTGAATGCCGATGAGCTCGGTCGCGCCGCTGCACGCGAGCAGGCACAGCAGCGTCACGGCGATCGCCGTGGGGCTCGGCGGCCCGGCCCGGCGCTGCGAGAAGCGGCGCAGCAACGGGCGCACGACGAACAGCAGGAGCCCGATGAACGCCGCCGAGAGGCCGATCGTCCACACGGCCGACTCGAGGCCGTGCATGCGTGAGATGGCGACGACCGCCGCGAGCAGGCACCACGCCGTGACGTCGTCGACCGCCGCGCACGCGATCGCCATCGTCCCGACGCGCGTGGTGAGCAGCTGCCGCTCTGACAGGATGCGCGCGAGCACCGGAAACGCCGTGATGCTCATCGCCACGCCCATGAACAGCGTGAACGAAAGAAATGGCACCGCCTCGGTCGAGTAGGTGCGGCGCATCGCGAACGCGAGCAGCGTGCCGAGCACGAACGGCACCACGATGCTCGCGTGGCTCACGAACACCGAGCTCTTGCCGCGCCCCTTGAGCTTCGCCCAGTCGAGCTCGAGCCCGATCAGGAACATGAACAGCACGAGCCCGACCTGTGACAGCAGCTTGAGCCCCGGCAGCGAAGCGGGGGGAAACAGAAACGCCATCGCCCCCGGCGCCACCTGCCCGAGCAGCGAAGGCCCGAGCAGAATCCCCGCCAGCACCTCGGCGATCACCAGCGGCTGCCCCAGCGGCTTGAGCAGCCAGCCGAGCACCCGCGACAGCGCCACGATCACCCCGATCTGCAACAGCAGCAGGGTCAGCGCGTTGTGTTCGAGATGGGGCATGTCGAGAGCAGGCAGGCCGTTAAGCTCGCACTTATCAGCTCGACCGCCGCGCCATCAACCGCAGCACATCAGCACAGCAGCACATCAGCACAGCACTTCAGCACAGCACTTCATGACAGCACTTCTGACTACGAGGGAGCTGAGCGCCGCCGCTTCGAGGCAGCGGCGCTCGGCCCGGTTACTTCAACTCACGAAACGCGAACGTTCGCGGCCTGCAGGCCCTTGGGGCCGCGGTTCACGTCGAACGTCACCTTCTGACCTTCAGCGAGGGTACGGAAACCCTCTGCCTGGATCGCGGTGTGGTGGCAGAACACGTCTTCTCCGCCCCCGTCCTGCGTGATGAAGCCGAACCCCTTCGCATCGTTGAACCACTTCACAGTTCCAGTCGCCATCGTCTGCTTTCTTTTAATGCCGCCCAGAAAATTGGAGCGGTCACCGCGCGGTATTTGCGCGGCGGAGACGCCCATATGGGACTCCACGGCCGAAATCCATCCCCCACATGCGTTTTTCAGCCCCCGAAGGCCCGGCGGTAGGCCGTCGGGGTGGTGCCCACGACGCGGGCGAAGTGCTGCCGCAGCACCGTCGCCGAGGCAAAACCGACCTGATCAGCGATGCGCTCGATCGGCTGTCGGCTCGACTCGAGCAGCGCCTGCGCGCGCCGAACGCGGGCCCGCGCGACCCACGCCGCCGGCGTCATGCCCACCTGCCGCCGGAAGTGCCGGCTCAACGAGCGCGTGCTGAGCGCCGCCCGCTTCGCCATCGCCGCGAGCGTCAGCCGCTCGCCGAGGTGACGCTCGAGCCAGGCGAGCAGCGGGTCCATCGACGAGCCGTCGGGCTCCGGAGCCGCGTGCGCGATGAACTGGGCCTGCCCGCCCGCCCGCTCGAGCGGCATCACAGCGTCGCGCGCCGCCGCGGCAGCGGCGACCGCCCCCAGGTCTCTGCGCACGAGGTGCAGGCACAGGTCGAGCCCTGCCGCTGCCCCCGCCGACGTGAGCAGCCGCCCGTGATCGACGTACAGCACGTCGGGGTCGACGTCGATCGCCGGGTACCTTCGCTGCAGCTCGCCCGCGACCCGCCAGTGCGTCGTCGCCTTCAGGCCGTCGAGCGCTCCGCACTGCGCCAGCACGAACGCCCCGGTGCAGATCGACGCGACCCGCGCACCCCGGCCGATCGCCCGCTGCAGCGCGCGCACCTCGACTGCCGGCACGCCCTTCAGGGGGTCGTCGTGGCCCGGCACGACGATGGTGTCGGCCCAGTCGAGCGACGTGAGCCGCCACGGCAGCACCAGCTGCGCGAGCGCCGTGTGCACCCGCGGCCGGGCGCTGCAGACGCGCACCGCGTAGGCCGGCGCTCCCGACGGCAGCCGCGCGCGGCCGAAGATCTCGCACGGCGTCGCCAGATCGCCGAGCACCACGCCGTCGAACGCGAGCACCGCGACCCGGCGGGAGCGCCCTGGCGCGAATCTTTCGAACATTGTCTTTTCAGCCACTCGCCGAGTCTGCCCCGCCGGCCCGACGCTGGCGAGCATGGTGATCATGGACTCGGCAGGCCCGGCGCTCGGCGGGCTCGTCTTCGTAGGGCTGATGTCCCGAGTGCCCGAGCCGCTGCGCCTGCGGCTCAACGCCGTGCTCGCGATCGGCGTCTGCGGCGCGTACCTGAGCGGCGGCGGCTTCGGCCCCTGGGAGCTCGTCTACCCCGTGGCCCTGACGCCGATCGCGTACCGCAGCATGGCGTCGTACCGCTTCATCGGCATCGGGTGGCTGCTGCACTCGTGCTGGGACCTCGCGCATCACCTCTTCGGCAACCCGCTGTGGCCGTTCATGGCGACCTCGTCCTGGGGCTGCATGATCTTCGACGCCGTGATCGGCCTGTGGTTCCTCTCGGGCGTCGGGCTGCGCCTGCCGCGCATCGAGCCTCGGCGCGCCGTGCGCTGACGCGGTCAGCCGCGCGGCTTCACCGGCCGCCCGACGAACGCCGCGAGGTGCTCGCCAGTGACCGTCGACGGCTTCGCGACGAGCTGTGCCGGCGTGCCCTCGAAGACCACCTTCCCGCCGTCGTGCCCCGCGCCAGGCCCCAGGTCGATGAGCCAGTCGGCGTGTGCCATCACGGCCTGGTGGTGCTCGATCACGATCACCGACTTGCCCGAGTCGACCAGGCGATCGAGCAGCCCGAGCAGCTGCTCGAGGTCGGCGAGGTGCAGGCCGGTCGTGGGCTCGTCGAGCACGTAGACGTCACCGGGCTCGCCCATCTGCGCCGCGAGCTTGAGCCGCTGCCGCTCGCCGCCCGACAGCGTCGTCAGCGGCTGGCCGAGCTTCACGTAGCCGAGGCCGACCTGGGTCATGCGCTCGAGAATCGCGCGCGCCGCTGGCAGCTGCGTCTTCCCCGCGGCGAAGAAGGCGAGCGCCTCGTCCGCGGGCAGGTCGAGCACCTCGGCGATGTTCTTGCCGCCGAGCTCGTACTCGAGCACCGAGGCCTGAAAGCGCCGCCCCTCGCACTCCTCGCAGACCGTCGTGACGCCGGCCATCATGCCGAGGTCGGTGTAGATGACGCCCGCGCCGTTGCACGCCGGGCAGGCGCCCTCGGAGTTCGCGCTGAACAGCGCCGGCTTCACCCTGTTCGCCTGCGCGAACGCCTTGCGCACCGGCTCGAGCAGGCCCGTGTACGTCGCCGGGTTGCTGCGCCGCGAGCCGTGAATCGCGCTCTGGTCGATGGTCACGACGCCTTCGCGGCCGGCCACCGAGCCGTGGATCAGCGAGCTCTTGCCCGACCCGGCCACGCCCGTGACCACCACCAGCACGCCGAGCGGTATGTCGACGTCGACGCTCTTCAGGTTGTGCGTGCTCGCTCCGCGCACCTCGAGCGCGCCCGACCGCTCGCGCACCGTGCTCTTCAGGGCCGTGCGGTCGCTCAGGTGACGGCCGGTGAGCGTCTTCGCCCCGCGCAGGCCCTCGACCGTGCCCTGGAACACGATCTCGCCGCCCCCGCTGCCCGCGCCGGGCCCCAGATCGACGACGTGGTCCGCGATCGCGATCACCTCGGGCTTGTGCTCGACCACGAGCACGGTGTTGCCCTTGTCGCGCAGCCGCCGCAGCAGCTCGTTCATGCGCTGAATGTCGTGCGGGTGCAGCCCGATGGTCGGCTCGTCGAACACGTACGTCACGTCGGTGAGCGACGACCCGAGGTGGCGGATCATGCGCGTGCGCTGCGACTCGCCGCCCGACAGCGTGCCCGACGGCCGGTCGAGGCTCAGGTAGCCGAGCCCGATCTCCACGAACGAGTCGAGCGTCTCGCGCAGCGACTCGAGCAGCGGCGCGACGCCCGGCTCCTTCAAGCCGTGCAGCCACTGCGCGAGCTCGTCGATCTGCATCGCGCACGCCTCGGCGATGTTGATGCCCTTGATCTTCGATGCCCGCGCCGCCTCGTTCAGCCGCGTGCCCTCGCACTCGGGGCACGACGCGAACGTCACCGCGCGCTCGACGAACGCGCGAATGTGCGGCTGCAGCGCGTCGACGTCTTTCGAGAGCATCGACTTCTTGATGCGGCCGACCAGCCCCTCGTGCGTGAGGTTCGCGCTCGCGACCTTCACCTTGGTGGGCTCCTGGTAGAGGAAGGCCTCGCGCTCCTTCTTCGAGTACTTCTTGATCGGCTTGTCGGGGTCGAGACCCGCCGCCGCGAACATGCGCACGTACCAGCCGTCGGCGGTGAAGCCGGGCACCGTGATCGCGCCCTCGTTGAGCGACTTGTTCTCGTCGAACAGCTGCTTCACGTCGATGTCGTTCACCTGCCCCATGCCTTCGCAGCGCGGGCACATGCCGCCCTGGTACGTCACGTTCTGCACGACGAGCCGCTCGCCCTTTCCCTTCTCGACCGTCATCGCCCCGCTCGCCTTCCGTGTGGGGATGTTGAACGAGTAGGCGGGCGGCGGCCCCGCGTGCGGCTTGCCGATGCGGCTGAACAGCACGCGCAGCATCGCGTTCGCGTCGGTCACCGTGCCGACCGTCGAGCGCGAGCTCGGCCCCATGCGCTCTTGGTCGACGATGATCGCCGGGGTCAACCCCTCGAGCACGTCGACGTCGGGGCGCGCCAGCGTCGGCATGAAGCCCTGCACGAACGCGCTGTAGGTCTCGTTGATCAGGCGCTGCGACTCGGCCGCGATCGTGCCGAACACCAGCGACGACTTGCCCGAGCCCGACACCCCCGTGAACACCGTCAGCCGCCGCTTCGGCAGCTCGACGCTCACGTCCTTCAGGTTGTTCTCTCTCGCGCCCTGCACGCGAATCACGTCGTGGCGGTCTGCTATGGAGGGGCTCACGGCTCATCTATGGCTTCCGAGGCATATTCCCGTCAAGGAATATTTGGCGCGCTCGGGCTCGAGCTGCCGCTGATTCAGGCGCCGATGGCGGGCGTGCAGGGCGTGGCGCTGGCCGCCGCCGTCTCGAACGCCGGCGGCCTCGGCTCGATGCCGGCGGCGATGCTCGACGCCGCGGGCCTGCGCCGCGAGCTCGGTTCCCTGCGCGCCGCGACCGCCGCGCCGTTCAACGTGAACTTCTTCTGTCATACGCCGCCGGTGGCCGACGCCGAGGCCGAGCGCCGGTGGAGCGAAGCGCTCGCTCCGTACTACCGCGAGCTCTCTGCCGAGCCTGCTCCTGGCGCCGGTCGCGCCCCGTTCGACGCCGCGGCCGCCGAGGTGCTCGAGGAGCTCAGGCCCGCCGTCGTGAGCTTCCACTTCGGGCTGCCGTCGCCCGAGCTCGTCGACCGGGTGAAGCGCACCGGCGCGAGGGTGCTGTCGACCGCCACGACCGTCGACGAGGCCCGCTGGCTCGAGGCCCACGGAGCCGACGCCGTCATCGCCCAGGGCCTCGAGGCCGGGGGCCACCGCGGCCACTTCCTCTCGGCCGATCTCACGCTCCAGCTCGGCACCTTCGCGCTCGTGCCGCAGGTCGTGCGTGCGGTGAGCGTGCCGGTCATCGCGGCGGGCGGCATCGCCGACGCGAAGGGCGTGGCCGCGGCGCTCGCGCTCGGCGCGACGGCCGTGCAGGTCGGCACCGCCTTCATGCTGTGCCGCGAAGCGACGACGAGCGCCGTGCACCGCGCAGCGCTGAAGAGCGAGGCGGCGCGGCACACGGCGGTGACGAACGTCTTCACCGGCCGGCCGGCGCGCGGCATCGTGAACCGCCTCGTGCGCGAGGTCGGGCCGGTGAGCAGCCTCGCCCCCGCGTTTCCCCTCGCGGCCGCGGCGGTGCAGCCCCTGCGCGCGAAGGCCGAGGCCGCGGGCAGCGGCGACTTCTCACCGCTGTGGGCCGGCCAGAACGTGCAGGGCTGCCGCGAGGCGCCGGCCGCCGACCTGCTGCGCGAGCTGGCTACCGGCGCTTGAGCGCGTCGCGGCGGCCCCAGGCCACGAACAGCGCGAGCGCGATCAGCACGAAGTTGAAGGGCGTGTTCGCCGCTTCCCCGCGCGAGACGTGAAAGACGACGGCGCCGAGCATCAGCCCGACGCAGCCGAGGGCGCCGAGCACCGCGAGACCCGGCTTGATGCGCGTCAGCGTCGGTAGCAGCACGCCCAGCCCGCAGAGCACGTCGAGCGCGGCGGTCAGGTACAGGAACCCGGGCGAGACCTGACCCATCCACGGCATCTTCGACGCGAGGTCGGCGACGGGCGTCGCGAGCTTCCAGACGCCGGTGCCGACGAACGTGAGGGCGAGCAGGGCCTGAACGACCCACAGCGCGATGTTCATGGTGTCGACCCTTACGCGAAGCGGTAAGCGGGCGCTCGTGCAACCGCCATCAGGCTCGACGTCGCAGAAGATCTCGGAGCACGAGGTGCTCACCACGCGCGTCATCGCCGCCCCCCGCGAGCGTGGCTTCGACGCCTGGGTCGACCCGAAGGTGCTCTCGCGCTGGTGGGGCCCGAAGAGGTTCACGAGCACCTTCCACGAGCACGACCCGCGGCCCGGCGGTCATTGGCGTTTCGTGCTCCATGGGCCCGACGGCCGCGACTTCAAGAACCACAGCACGTACGTCGAGGTGAGCCGGCCGAGCCGCATCGTGCTCGACCACGTCTCGGGCCCCGTCTACCGCGCGACGTTCGACCTCGAGGCCCTCGGCGAGCGCACGCACGTTCGCTGGCACATGCGCTTCGAGAACGCCGAGTTCCTCACGCTGCACGGCGACCTCGTCGTCAACGGCAACGTCGAGAACCTCGATCGCCTCGAGGCCGTGCTCGGCCCCGCCCTGACGCCGTGAGCCGACGGGCGCGAGTCACTCGAACGCGCCCGTCGTGACGTAGAACCCATGACGCCCGCGACACGCGACAGCGCGCCCAGGTGCTCCCCGTGCGGCCGGCGACCGCGAGCTTCGTTCGGTCGATCTCGTGAAGGCCAAGCACCTCGGAGCTCAGCGTCGACTTCCAACCTCGTCGCGGCCGTTCTGTGCTTGAACTGAGCGCATGCGCCGCTGGCTCCTCGTCGCGCTCGTCCTCGGTGGTGGCTGCTTCTTCTGCTCCGGTGCCGGCCTGCTCTGGGCCCTCGCTGCGGCCGACGACTCCTCACCGGCCGGCGGCAGCAGCGGCGGCCCACGTGCGACCGCGGGAGCCTGCGCCGGTACGATCGACGGCTGGCAGCAGGCCCTCACCGAGGGCGGCGTCGTGCTCACCCGCGGGGAGCTGCGCGCCGAGCTGCCCTGGGGGTTCCCGTTCACCGATGCGCTGCGGCAGGGCGACTCCGAGCTGAACGTGTGGCGGGCGGTGCTCGGCTCCCGCTACGAGCCCGGGCAGCTCGTGCGCGCGGGCTATGGCGAGCTCTATCTCGGCGGCCCCGCAACCGAACGCAGCAGCGGGCGAAAGGTCTACGTCGCGTTCACGACCGGCGCCGCGAACGGCATCGCGAACCCGGTCGTGGTGATCGGCCCAGACGAGTCGACGCTGCGCACGTTCGCGTCGAGCGGCGCGCTCAACGCGCTCCAGAGCCTCAACCGCTTCCCGCTGTCGTGCGCCGACGTCGCGGGCCACTGGAAGTCGGGGTTCAACACCGTGGCCGAGCGCTACGCCGCAGGCACTGGCCGGTTCGTCGCCGTCGAGGCCGTTGCCGGGTGGCGCGACATGCAGCTCGAGAGCGGCACGTACCGGCGCGAGTCGAGCGCGCTGCTCCACGGCGTGTTCGAGAAGCGCGTCGACTCGGGCGACTGGTCACACGACGCCTGGGGGCTCGTGCTCGAGCCCGAAGGCGCCGACGCGATCGCCTACGACGCGTCGTTCGTGGCCGTGCAGAACGGCTTCCTCCTGCGGCTCACGAACCGGAAGTTCACGGGCGACACCGAAGAGTTCACCCGCGTCGAGTGAGTCGCGCGCTGCCCGCGGGCGCCACGACGCTGACTCCGGGCGCCAGAACCGCAACCGTCGCACCGGGTGCGCGATAAGCCGCGCATGACCCGCACGACCGCAGCTCATGTCGCTCGCAGCTCGAACCCGCAGCGGCCCGTCGCCGCTCCTGCCGTGACCCTCAGCGCCAAGCCGTTCGGTCACGACCCGGTGAGCGTCGTCTCGACGCGGCTCGTCGGCAACGACACGCTGCGCGTGGAGCTCCAGCACACCGGAAACGGCAAGGGCGATGCCTACGCGCTGCGGTGGGACGGCACGTTCTCGGGCCGGCTCCCGCCCGTCGTCGAGCTCGTCGTCGAGCGTCGCAAGGGCTCGACGGCTTCGACGACCGGCAAGACTCAGAAGGCGATCGACTTCGACCTCGCGCCGATCATCAACCGCGCGCGCGCGCAGCTGCCGGGTGAGGGCAAGGTGCGCATGCGGGTCAACCTGACCTACCGCACCGTCGAGCTTTAGTACGACAACCGCGAAGTCCGTGCCGGGTCGGCCGTCGAGGCGCGCCGCTGGCAAGGCGTCGCGACCGAGTCGCACTTGTCGGTGCGCTAGCGGCGCCGGGCTCAGCTGATCCACAGCGGCAGGCGGTAGATGATCCGCCAGGCGCCGCTCGGGTCTCGGCGCAGGAACGCGAGCTCGCCGTGGCCTGCGAGCCAGTCGCTCTGCTGGCCGACGTAAGCGACGGCTTGCGAGCCGTCCCGAGAGAGCCCAACGCGCGAGAGCGAGACGATGCCGGCAGCTCCGGGGAACTGCTCGCGGAACTTCTTCCACCCGTCGCGCGTGCCGAAGATCTTCGTCTTCTCATCCGCCGTGAGCCGCACGATCGGAGCGCTGAACGTCGACGAAGCCGGCACAGGCCCTCCCTTCGTCGCGACCTTCGCGAAGTCCGAGATCGCCGAAGCCGACAGCTCGGGCGCGACGCTCCTCAACGCGTCGAGCGCCGGCGGCCTGGGCCCCTGGAGCTCGGCCTCGAGCACCATGCGCTCGATCGCTCGCCCTCGGGCGATGTCGTCGAGCATGGCGCGATAGACGGCCGCCTCGAGCTCGTCGCGAGCTGTCTTGGTCGGCGGCCCTTCGGTGGCCACCGCTGCCGTTGCTGGCGGAGCCGGAGGCGCCTTCAACACCGCGCGAAGCGGAGCGACCTCGATGCGCTCGAGCTCCGCGCGGTCGATGGCGCCGTAGGCCGTCAGCTCGATCGTGCCGAGCCGCGTGAGGCCCGGCCGGCGCTCTCGTTCGTTCTCGACCGCTTGATCGCCGACGCTCAGCACCGTCGTCTTCAGCTCGTCGAGCGTGTACGTGCGCAGCACGGCGTCGGGGGCGAGCGCCTTCTGGGTCACCTCGCCGGCCTGGCGCTCTCGGCGTCGCCGGAGGTCGACGTAGAGGGCCGAGGGGCCTCCGTCGGGCACGTCGCACTGCACGAGCAGCTCCCACGAGGCCGGCCGGTACCCATCGGGCCCGCCGCGCGCTTCGGGCTCGGAGCCTTCGCGCCTCGGCTCGTACCAGCAGCGCTTGCGGCCACCGAGAGCCTCGAACAGCGCCGGAACCGCTCGGGCCAGCACGGTGGCGAAGTAGGCCTCGTCGTCAGCGCTGAGCACTCGCGTGAGGGGCGGTGTGGCGATCGCGAGCGGCCGCGGCTCGGGCTCGTTCGACGCGGGGTACGCGATCGGCTCCGGCACCGGAGCGCCGCGCTGGGGCCTGAGATCGACTGGCTTCAACGCGGTCTTCGGCGCTGCGCCCCTCGCGACCTCGCCGAGCAGCGCCGCCGTGGCGCGCACGTCGACGCGCTTCAAGACGTCGAGCGGGTCGGGCTGACCCGGGCCGGTCTCTGCCGAGACCAGCACGGCGATCGGCGGCGCCAGCGGCGGCGGGTCGTCCTTCGGGGCGACGACCGCGAACCCATCGTCGGGGCCGAACTCGGTGTACGGGCCGATCACCAGCGTCTGCTGCTCGGGGCCGATCCACCGGATGACGAAGCCCTCTCCACGGGCCACGATGTCCTTCTTCGGAACCGGGAAGGGCGTCGACGAGAGGTTCACCGCCATGCGGAACGGCGCTTTGCCCTCGACGCTGCACTTGAGCACCGCGAACCACTGCTGTGGCGCGAGGCTGCCGTCGGCGTTCGTGGTCGTCTCTTCGCTCACCCACTCGGCTCGCTCGGGCGAGATGGCGCACCGCACCTTCTTCGCGCTCAGCTGCTCGAGCACCTTGCCGACCACCGGCTCGAGCTGCCTCTTGAAGTGAGCGACCTCGACGGGCCCGAGCTTCTGCGGAGGAGCAGCGGCGAGCAGCGAGACCGCGACGAGACCGACCATCGCCGCATTATGCCGCCTCGGGCAGAGTGGCCCCTTCGATGTTACAAACCGTGCTTTGAGGACCTGATGGCGGAACCCTCCTCGCGGCTGCTGAGGATGTCGGCTCTCTTCGAAGAGCAGCAGCGCGTCTTCGAGAAGATCGCGCGCGATGGCTCGGTCGACGAGGCGCTCAGCGCGCTGTGCACGCTGGCAGAGCGTGCCTGTGGCGGCGAGCCCCACGCCGCGATCTTTCGCGTCTCCCGGGAGCGCCGGCTCGGTCGATGCGTCGGCCGCGGCAGCCCCTCTCCGTTGCGAGCGACACTCGACGACCTGCCGCTCGCCGAGGCCGTCACCTCCCGCTGGCCCGGCGTCTCGGTGTGGCCCATCAAACCGCCGGCCGGCGAAGCGCTCGGTGTCTTCGCGCTCCTCGCCGTGCCCGCGCGTGAGCTCTCTGAGGAAGAACGCGTCATCATCGACGCCCTCGTGCGCACCGCGTCGCTCGCGCTCGAGCGCGAGCACGAGCCACGGGCGATGCTGACAGATCGCGCTCGCCTCGCGTACGCCGTGCGCCTCTCCGGCATCGGCTTCTGGTACTGCGACCTGCCGTTCGACGAGCTGATCTGGGACGTTCGCGTGAAGGCCCACTTCTTTCTGGCGGCGGACGCGCGCGTCACCATCGACACGTTCTACGAACGAATCGTCCCCGACGATCGCGAGCGCACCCGCACGGCGATCGAAGCGTCGATTCGCGACCATACGCTCTACGACATCGTCTACCGAACGCACGACCCGGCAAGCGGCGCGATGAAGTGGATTCGCGCCCTCGGTGGAACCTCGTACGGAACCGACGGCTCACCCACGCGCTTCGACGGAGTGACCGTCGACGTCTCGCAGCTCGAGGGTGCGCGCGTCGAGCTCGAGCGCGCTCGCTTCGAAGCCGAAGAGGCGAACCGGGCAAAAGACGAGTTCCTCGCGATGCTCGGCCATGAGTTGCGGAATCCGCTCGCGCCGATTCAGACGGCGCTCCAGCTCATGAGCCTGAGCGCCGGCCTGAGCCATGAGCGCGGGCGTGTGATGATCGAGCGGCAGGTCAAGCACCTGGTGCGGCTGGTGGATGATCTGCTCGACGTGTCGCGCATCACGCGCGGCAAGGTCGAGCTCGTGCGCGCTCACGTCGAGCTGGCCGACGTGACCGCCCGCGCGATCGAGATGGCGAGCCCGCTGCTTGAACAACGGCACCACCAGCTGATCGTCGGCGTCGAGCGCGGCCTGGTCGTCGACGGTGACCCCGATCGGCTCTCACAGATCGTCTCGAACCTCATCACCAACGCGGCGAAGTACACGCCCGACCGCGGCCGCATCACCATCACCGCGTCGAGCGTGGGCGCCGACGTAGCGCTGACCGTCGAGGACACCGGCATCGGAATTCCCGCCGACCTGCTGCCCCGTATCTTCGATCTCTTCGTGCAGGGCCGGCAGGGCATCGAGCGCACCCAAGGAGGGCTCGGCCTGGGCCTCGCGATCGTGCGGCGCCTCGCCGAGATGCACGGTGGGCGCGTCAGCGCGAGCAGCGAGGGAACCGGGAAGGGCGCGACGTTCACCCTTCACCTGCCGCGGGTCGTGGCCCTCGAGGCGGTCGGCGCGTCGCCGACTTCGCCGTCAGCCTCGACGTTCGCCTCCGCCGCACGACCTCAGCGGATTCTCATCGTCGATGACAACGAGGACGCTGCCGAGCTGCTGGGCGAGGCCCTCGCCGCGATGGGCCACACGACCCGAGTCGCCTACGACGGCCCGTCGGGGCTCGACGCCGCGAAGGACTTTCAGCCCGTCAGCGCGCTCGTCGACATCGGGCTCCCCGTCATGGACGGCTACGAGGTCGCACGGCGCTTTCGACAGGACCCGAGCCTTCGCCACGTCCGCCTCGTCGCGGTGACCGGCTACGGTCAGCTCAGCGATCGCAAGCGCGCCCAGGATGCCGGTTTCGACGACCACCTCGTCAAGCCGGTCGACCTCGATCGGCTCCTCGAGCTGCTCGACAGCGCGACGAGCCTGCGCTGAGCCCCCCGCGCGAGGTGAACCAAAGCGCAACGGCTGCACGACTCCCGACGTTCACGGCAGGTCTTGCGCCTCGCCACCCCGGCTGCCCGGCAAACGTTTCGTGTGGGCACAGGCACGACGCCTGCAATTTCAGCGGGGATGGACTCGGTGAATGCACGGGCCGTCGAGGCTCGCCCCTTCGTCGTGGGGCTGGGAGCATCCGCTGGTGGCCTCGAAGCGCTGGAGCGCTTCTTCGCTGCCGTTCCGCAAGACACCGGCTTCGCCTTCGTCGTCGTCCAGCACCTGTCTCCAGACTTCAAGAGCCTGATGGACGACATCCTCTCGCGGCGGACCTCGATGAAGGTCGTCGTCGCGCAGCAGGGAGCGCCGCTCGAGCCCAACACGGTGCTGCTCAACCCGCCCAAGCTCATGCTCAGCATCCGAGACGGGCGCGTTCAGCTCGACAAGCGTGAACCGGGCGGCTCGATCGCACACCCCATCGATCACTTCTTCTCTTCGCTCGCCGCGGAGCACTCGGGCCGTTGCGCTGCGATCGTGCTCTCGGGCACCGGCACTGACGGCGCGCGAGGCCTCATCGACGTCCATCGCGCGGGCGGCCTCACCATCGCGCAGGACTCCGTTTCGGCGGGCTTCGACGGCATGCCCGAGGCGGCGGCCGCGAGCGGTGAGGTCGACCTCCGGCTGGCGCCCGACGCGATGCCTGCGGCGGTCTGCCAGTTCGCCTCTCAGGGCACCGTGCCCGAACGGGAGTCGACCGAGCCTCACACGGCCCACGAGCGCCTCACCGGGTTGCTGCGCAACGCCTATGGCGTCGACTTCAGTGAGTACAAGCTGCCGACCGTGCAGCGGCGCATCGACCGCCGCATCAGGGCCTCGGGGGCGGGGAACCTCGACAGCTATGCCTCGAAGCTCGAGACCGACCCCGCGGAGCTCGACGCCCTGTACCGCGACCTGCTCATCGGGGTGACCCAGTTCTTTCGAGACCCCGAGGCGTACGAGCAGCTCGCCAAGCACCTCGGCACCCTGGTCGCGAACCTCGGCCCGACCGATGAGCTGCGGGCGTGGGCCGTCGGCTGCGCGTCTGGCGAAGAGGCGTACTCCCTCGCGATCGTGCTCCGCGAGGTGCTCGACGCGAAGGGGCTCAAGAACGCCGTCAGGATCTTCGCCACCGACATCCACCGTGAGGCGGTGCGCATCGCGTCGAGCGGCTACTACGACGAGGCCAGCCTCGTGGCCGTCTCGCCACAGCGGCGCGAGCACTTCTTCGTCGCGAAGGGAGGTGGCGCGTACCAGATCGCCCCCGTGATCCGCAGCAGCGTGGTCTTCGCCGTTCACAACGCGCTGCAGGACGTGCCGTTCAACCGGCTCGACCTCATCACCTGCCGGAACCTGCTCATCTACCTGAAGCCCTCGGCCCAGCGGCGCATGTTCGAGACGTTCCAGGCCAGCCTGAAGCCGCAGGGGCTCCTGTTCCTGGGCTCGAGCGAGAGCGTCTTCGAATCCCCGAATGACTTCACCGTCGTCGACCCGCACTGGAAGATCTTTCGCACCGCGGGGCCGAGGCGCTTCCCGCAGCACCAGCTTCGCGCCACCGCGAACCTCGTGCCGGCGCCGTCGCACCCAGGGCTGCCCTTGCCGGCGTGGCGACCGATCGAGCAGCCGCTGCTGGGAACCTACGACGCCGTGCTCGAGGCGGTGGTGCCGCCGAGCATTCTCGTCGACTCGCGCCGCGAGCTCGTGCAGACGTTCGGCGGCGCATCGGCGCTGCTTCGCGTGCCCGAGGGGCGAAGCACCCTGAGCGCGGTCGAGCTGCTCGCGAGCGACCTGCGCGTCGCGGTGACCGGCGCGCTCGAGCGGGTGTTCGCCGAGCACACGACGGTGCGGTACCGCGGCCTCAAAGCCGAGCAGGCCGGCAAGCAGCGCGTCGTCGATCTCACCGCACGCGAGATCGTGAACCGGCGAACGGGTGACCGGTACGCGCTCCTCACCTTCGAAGAGCCCGCCCCCGGCGCACCCGAGCCGCCGGCGGTCGAAGTTCCGGCCGACCAGCTGTCGCGCGACCGCGTTCAGGCGCTCGAGAGCGAGCTGCGCGTGGCGCGCGAGAACCTGCAGACCACCATCGAAGAGCTCGAGACCAGCAACGAAGAGCTGCAGGCGACCAACGAAGAGCTGATGGCCTCGAACGAGGAGCTTCAGACGACGAACGAGGAGCTCCACTCGGTGAACCAGGAGCTGTTCACCGTGAACTCCGAGTTCCAGCACAAGATCGCCGAGCTGACGCAGCTGACGACCGACATGGATCTCCTGCTCGCCTCGACCGAGGTGCACACGCTCTTCCTCGACAGAGAGCTGCGGGTTCGCCGGTTCACGCCCCTGATGGCCGACGTCTTTCACCTGATGCCGAGCGACACCGGCCGCCGCATCGACAGCTTCAACCACTCTCTGCGCGACGCGAACGTCTTCGCTCACGCGAACGAGGTGCTCTCCGATGGTCGCACGTACGAGCAGCAGGTGCGTGGAGCCGGCGACCGGTGGTTCCTCTTGCGAATGCTGCCCTACCGCCGCGGCACGCTCGTCGACGGCGTGGTGGTGACGCTGGTCGACATCACGAGCCTCAAGCGCTTCGAGCTCGAAGCGCAGACCCGGCGTGATCAGCTGTCGAGCATTCTGGCCAACTCTCCCGACCCCGTGTGGATCCGCGATCGGGAGGGGCGCTTCGTCGTCGCGGACGACAGCTTCCGCAAGCTCACGGGCCGAGACCCGACGGGGCTCAAGCCCGAGCACATCTTCTCGGCCGACGTGGCCGCTGCCCTGACGCGCGACGACCCGCGCATCCTCGGTGAGGGCGTCACCGTGCAGTCGGAGGACACCATCCCCACCCCCGAGGGGTCTCGCACGTTCTTGTCGGTGAAGTTCCCGATGCGTGACGCCGCGGGTCACATCTGGGGCCTGGGCGGAATCCAGACCGACGTCACGCCGATCAAGCGCGCCGAGGCGGCCGCGCGCGACGAGGCGCGGCGGCGCGACCACTTTCTCGCCACCCTCTCACACGAGCTGCGCAACCCGCTCGCGGCGATCCTCAACGCGTCGCGCGTGCTCGCCCACGGCCCGCTGCCCGCCGAGAAGGTCGAGCAGTGGCACCGGGTTCAGCTCGAGCGCGCCCTGCACATGACCCGCCTGGTCGATGACCTGCTCGACGTCGCGCGGCTGACCCAGAACAAGCTGGTCATGAAGCCGGCGCCCCTGGACCTCGACTCGACGTGCAAGGGCGTGGTCGACGAGGTCTCGCCGGAATACGAAGCGCGTGGGGTGAAGTTGGTCTGCCGCGTCGAGGCCGGCCTGCCCGTGCTGGGCGACGCGACCCGCCTTCACCAGCTGCAGGTCAACCTCCTGACCAACGCCGTCCGTCACACGCCCTCGGGCGGCGAGGTCACCTACTCCGTGCGCCGTGGCGGCGACGTCGCCGAGATCTGCGTGGAGGACAAGGGCGCCGGCATCGCCCCTGAGATGTTCGACAAGATCTTCGAGCTGTTCGTGCAGGGCGACAAACCCGGCTCGCGCGGCACCGAGGGTGGCCTGGGCGTCGGGCTCGCGCTGGTGCGCCGCATCGCCGAGCTCCACGGCGGCACCGTCAGCGTGGCGAGCCGCGGGCCCGGCACGGGGGCCACGTTCACGGTGCGGCTGCCCCTCGCAGTGAAGGCGAGCGTGAGCGCCAGCCCGGCTCCGCAGCTCCCGCGCGACAGACCCCGATCGGTGTTGATCGTCGATGACGACTCGGGCAGCCGCGACGCCATGGCGACGTTGCTCGAGTTCGACGACATCAAGCCCATCTCGGCCGCGAGCGGCGCCGAGGCGCTCGAGGCGCTCTCGCAGGGCGCCCGGCCCGATCTCGTGCTCCTCGACATCGGCCTGCCCAACATGGATGGCTTCGAGGTCTGCAAGCGCATTCGGGCCATGCCCGGCGGCGACACGCTGCTCGTCGTGGCGTTGACCGGCTTCGGGCAAGACTCCGACCGGGAGGCGACGCGGAGCGGCGGCTTCGACGGCCACCTCACCAAGCCGGTCGACGTGCCCGACGTCTATGCCGCCTACGCCGAGTGCGTGGCGCGCACCGGCAAGTCGCCCGAGGGCACTAACGGCGTGACGCCGGCCGCTGCGACCGACGCCGCGGTCTCGCCGGGGCGCAGCGCGTGAGCACGGCCTGACGCCCGCGCGAGACGAGACGGGGGGGCGGAAGCTCCACGCGGTGGAGCGCGATGCGCGACGAACACGACCTTGCGACCTCGCGCGTCCCGTAATTGCTGCATGAGCTCGTTTCAGAAGCAGACGAGCACCCTCTTCGAGGAGCTCGCCAGCCACGGATACGTCGTGCTCAGCGTTGGGCACCCGCGCGACTCGCTGGTGGTGCAGTTCGCCGACGGGTCGACGGCCCGGCATGACCCGGAGGGCCCTGCGTGGAAGGCGACGGCGGCGGGCTTGAGAGCGATCGAGCGAAACGCGATCGAGCTCGAGCCGCTGCTCGGGCGGGCGCGTACCGCGAAGGCCCCCGCTGACCTCGAGGAGGCGGTGCGCGCGCTGGCTGGCCACTCCACCTACGCCGCGCTTCTGCCAGTGCTCGAAGTCTGGGCGGTCGACACCTGCAGGGTGCTCGATGCGTTGGGGTGCCTCGACGACGGCACGCTCTGTCCCCCCCTTCGTGGCCTCATCGACGCTCAACAGGTGGGTGCCTTCGGTCACTCTCTGGGGGGAATTCTCTCTGGGCAGCTCGCGATGACCGAGGCGCGTGCGCGGGCCGCGATGAACTTCGACGGCGTGCAGTTGGCGCCACCTCGTGGCGCGTACGCGCTTGCGGCGCCAGTGTGCTTCCTCTACGCGGACGTGACCAGGCTCGGGAAGACGACCGTGGCCAACGAGAGCGTGAACGACGCCCTGGCCGCGAACGGGCCTGCGGGCAGCTGCAGCGCAGTGATCGCCGGCGCCAACCATCTCAACTTCACCGACATGAACAACCTCTCGATGGCCGCGCGAATGCTGGGCGCTATCGATCGCGGCGAGATGGCTCGGGTGCTTCGCGCAGTGACGGTGGGGTTCTTCGATCGGCACCTGAAGGGGCGGCCTGCTGCCGGCTTCGATCCCTCGCCGACGCTGCGGGTGCGCGTCGCGCCGAAGGGTTAGCTTCATTTGAACCGTGCAGCCTTCTCCAGCCAACGCAGGGCTTCTCGTCGATCACCCGTCATGGAAGATCGCGTCTGCGACCGAGTGCAACTCACCGAGTCACGCCCTTCGCAGCGTTGCGGCAAGAGCCTGCGTTCTCACACGGAGAGCGGATCCCATGCGTCATGGTTCCCTCACGGCGGCGTGACGCGCCCCATGCTCGGGCGCGCCCATACAGATGATCGGTCGGGTCGTAGTCGATCTTCCAATCAGCGTAGGCCCCGAGCACTCCACACGAGACGCATCGGCCACCCACAGTTACCCATTTGACGGACTTGTCCTCGCGGTGCGCGAAGGGCTGAAGAAGCCCACCGCGGTCGACGGCGTGGGCATCTTCGGTGCGTGCTTTCAGCGAGCACACGACTCGACATGACCGCGAAACGAGCACCGGGCCATCGAGAAAACGGCCCGGTCGTCCAACCAGCTCCCCTACTTGGACGAATTTAGAACCGCCGTGATGGAGATGCCGGTCGCGGCGTGACCGCCTCGCGACGCCTTTGCCCATTCCGTTCGTGGCACCCGTGATCAAGATCTTCATGCCCTTGCGCCAGACGAGCGCTGCGATTGCGCGAACCTGCTACGCAGTCACCGTGGCCATCTTCGATCCCGGGTTCAGTCGCTGCGCGCTCTGCGATGGAGGGTTCGCGGCGAACGAGCGGCCTTTCGCGACATCAGATGGGCCTCTCGAGGCGTTTGAGGACTACTCCGACACCGTATTTCACTGGGAGTGCGTGGCCCGCTGGCCCGAGCAGAAGGCGTTCGCGCGAGCGATCTTCGAGTCAGAGCGAGAGAGCCTGGCGGGC
>JBGALX010000018.1:0-223535 GCA_044223505.1 Myxococcaceae bacterium | reverse complement strand
GGCGATCGCGCGGCGGCGCCGGAGCCAGCCACCCCGACGCCTCCGACTCGAACGCCGACCGGCTCGCCGCCAGCGCTTCGGTCAGCCGCTTCGCCGGCTCACCGAGCACGTCGACGGCCTCCGCCCGAACGTCGCGCAGCGCCGACGCCGGCACACCGAGCGCGACCGGCGCCGCGGCGGGCCGGAACCGCAGGCCCGTCAGGTGCAGCCCCGGGGAAGGTGACGGCATGAGCCACGCGCGCGTATCGGGGCCCGCGAGCTCGAGCACCTCGCCGTCCCAGATGAGGTCGATGCAGCCGTCGGGGATCACGCGGTCGACGTGCCCGTGCTCGCCGAAGCGCGCCTCCCAGAAACAGGCGACGTGCGGCTGCAGTCGCAGAGGCGCTGCCCACTCCCGGTAGCTCGGCGGGCCCGGCACGGCCGCGATTCTGGTAGTTCTCTGCCCGAAAGACCATGAGCAGCTCGAACGACCTCGCGACGAACCGGCTCGGCACGATCGAGGGCGTCGCCCGCGCCGGCCAGGCCCGCGGCACCGGGCTGTCGCTGCTCGTGTTCCACGGCGAGCAGTCGCGCGTCGTGCGGCTCTCGGAGGGCCGCGCCGTCGTCATCGGCCGCGACCCCACCGCCGAGATCTCGGTCGCCGACGACAGCATCTCGCGCCGCCACGCGAGCTTCGGGGTCGAGTCGGGCGCCGTCACTGTCACCGATCTCGGCTCGACGAACGGCACGAAGCTGAACGGCGCTCCGGTCGAGAAGGCGGCGATGAACCCCGGCGACGAGGTGACGCTCGGCGCGGTGACCGTCTCGCTGCACGTGCTGGGGCCCGTCGCAGCGCAGGCGCACGGCGTCGCGACGCACGACCAGTTCCTCACGTCGCTCGACGACGAGGTCGAGCGCGCGCGCACCTTCGGCCGCGGCCTCGCCGTCGTGATGCTCCGGTGGACGGGGCCCGTCAGCTTCCTGCGAGAGCGCCTGCGCTCGGTCGACCGCCTCGCCCTCTACGCCGACGGCATCTTCGAGGTGCTGCTGCCCGAGGCCACCGCGGACGAGGCGTCGAAGTTCTTCGTCGCGTCGAAGGGCATCGCCGGAGTCGCCGCCTACCCGAGAGACGGCCTCTCGGCCGAGGCGCTGCTCGAGGCCGCGCGCGACGCGATGCAGGGCGAGACGGCGAGGCCGGCTCCGTCGCCGCTCGTGTCGGTGAGCCCGGCGATGCAGGCGATCTTCGCGACCGTCGACCGGGTCGCGAGCTCGATGATCCCCGTGCTGATTCGGGGCGAGACCGGCGTCGGCAAAGAGGTGCTCGCGCGCGCGATTCACGACAAGAGCCCGCGGGCGCGCCAGCGGCTCGTCGCGATCAACTGCGGCGCGATCGCGGCGACCCTCGTCGAGAGCGTGCTGTTCGGCCACGAGCGCGGAGCGTTCACCGGCGCGGTCGGCTCGGCGCGCGGCGTCTTCGAAGAGGCCGACGGCAGCACCGTGCTGCTCGACGAGGTCGGTGAGCTCTCGGCGTCGGCGCAGGCGGCGCTCTTGCGCGTGCTCGAGACGAAGGAGCTGCGGCGCGTCGGCGGCGCGAAGGACATCGCCGTCGACGTGCGCGTGATCGCCGCGACGCACCGCGACCTCGAGGCGATGGTGAAGGCCGGCACCTTCCGCGAAGACCTGCTGTACCGTCTGAACGCGATGACGCTCGAGGTGCCTCCGCTGCGCGAGCGGCCCGAAGAGCTGGGGCCGCTGGCCGAGCGCTTCGTCGCCCAGGCGAACGCGACGAACGCTCGCGCGGTGAAGGGGCTCGACCCGCAGACGATGCGGGTGCTTTTGCGCTACGGCTGGCCGGGGAACATTCGTGAGCTGAAGAACGCGATCGAGCACGCGGTGGTGGTCGCGGCGGGGCCGGTGGTGCAGCCCGGCGATCTGCCCAAGCGCGTGCGTGAGCTGCCGTCGGATGCGCAGCAGCACGTGCCGGCCGAGCTCACCGACGCGGTCGATCTGCGCGAGAGCCTGCAGCGCTACGAGCGGCAGGTGGTGCTCGAGGCGCTGCGCGCCGCCAAGGGCAACCGCACCGAGGCGGCGAAGCGGCTCGCGATTCCCGTGCGCACGCTGTCGCACAAGCTGAAGCAGCTGGGCATCAAGAAGCTGGGCTTCGGGTTGGATGACGGGGAGTGACCGGCGCTATCGTCGCGGACGTGCGCGCTCTGCCACTCGTGCTCCTCCTGGCTCCGGCGGTGGCGCTGCCGTGCTCGATCGTGCTGCGCGTGGCGACACAGCTGGCGCCGGCGGATGGGGCGACGAACGTTCCGTTGAACGCCGAGCTCAGGTTCTTGCCGCGGGGCGAGGTGCGCTGGTCGCTGGTCGACGCCGACGGCACGACCGTCGAAGCGAACGAGCGCAAGCGGGGCTCGATGGTGACGCTTCGGCCGGCGGCGCTCCTCAAGCCGGGGCGGCAATACATGCTGACCGTCTCCGGCGTTGGTGAGCTGAGGGAAGACATCGAGACGGTGACCTTCACGACCGGCGCCGAGACCGACATCGAGCCGCCCGCGCCTCCCGGGCGGCCTTCACTGGGCAGCGTGCCGAAGGCGCTGCCGTCGCCGTTCTCGGGCAGTGGCTCCTGTTCGTCACCCTCCGGCTACGACAAAGCGCTGTGGCCGGGCCCGGCTGACACGCAGACTCCGGCCAGCGAGGTGCTGATCGAGGCCGCGTTCGTGAGCGATGGCGTCGTCGAGTTTCAGCCGCAGTTCGCCGTCTCGTGCGCGCGCGTGGCGGCGGAGGGCGGCTGCCTGCAGACCTGGGTGCCCAACAAGTCGGACCCGCCGATGCTGCGCGCGCGGGCCGTCGATTGGGCGGGCAACACCTCGGAGCTGTCCGAGCCTGAGCCGGTGCGCGGCTGCGGCTGCTCGGCGGGTGAGGGCACCGCCGCGCTGCTCGCAGCCGCGCTGCTGCTGCGACGCTTCAGTGGAAGACGAAGCTGGCGACGATCATCCACGCGCCGACGCCGACGCCCGCGAGGCCCAGCCGGCCCTGGTGCGGCGCGATCTTCGCGAGCGTCTGATCCAGCTTCGCCTGCGCCTGCGGCTGCTTGATGAACGTCTTCAGCACGCCGATGCCGAGGATGAGGCCGAGCGACGCCAGCAGCACCGAGTCGGCCAGCCACGTCGCCCAGTAGATGGGCCACTCGGTGAGCCACCCGATGTTCAGCACCGCAGAGATGATGCCCCACACGCCCCACAGCGCCGAGACCGCGCCCATCCACCCCTGATACGGGGCGAGCTTGCCCAACATCTCTTTCGCGTCGGGGCGCCGTGCGAGCACCAGGCTCGGAACCGCGAGAATGCCCAGCACCGCCAGCCAGATACCGTTGACCATGTTTTCTCCGTTATGAGAGGGAACCGCCGCCGCCCCTTGAGCAGCCCACATGCCACGCGCCGCACTCAGAGCCGTCGGGCGGTTACGCGCAGACCCACACGCGGGCGACGGCGGGCAGTTGCCGGCTCGGCAAGGCCTTGCCGGTGAATGACACGCTGCCCTCGAGCGGGCGCCTGGGCCAGGTCGTCGGCAAGTTCCGCCTCGACCGCCTGCTCGGCAGCGGAGCGATGGGTGAGGTCTACCTCGGCCTCCACGTCGAGCTGGGCAGCCCCGTCGCCGTGAAGGTGCTGAACCGCGCCGCCCAGGCCGACCCGAAGGGCGTCGCGCGCTTCGCGAACGAGGCGAAGGCGGTCGCCGCGATCGGCCACGAGAACATCGCCGGCATCATCGATCACGACGCGCTTAGCGACGGCACGCCGTACATCGTCATGGAGTTCGTCGAGGGCATCACGCTGCGGGAGCTCCTCGTCGAGCAGGGCGTGCTCTCGTGCCGGCAGGCGGCGCAGCTGACCCTCGACGTGCTCGCGGGCCTGTCTGCGGCCCACGCGAAGGGCATCGTGCACCGCGATCTGAAGCCCGAGAACGTGCGGGTGACTCCGGCGGGGCGGGCGAAGGTGCTCGACTTCGGCGTCGCGAAGATGCTGCAGGCTCCGACGCTGACGACCGAGGGGGCGATCGTCGGCACGCCCCATTACATGGCGCCCGAGCAGGTGAACGCCGATGCGATCGACGGCCGCGTCGACGTCTACGCGACCGGCGTGATGCTGTTCGAGCTCGTGACCGGGCAGCGGCCCTTCGAGGGGCACAACATGAGCGAGCTGCTCGCGAAGCAGCTGCACGCCGCGCCGCCGTGGCCGTCGAAGCTGCGGCCCGACGTGCCGCCCGCGCTCGAGCAGGTGATCCTGCGCGCGCTCGAGAAGCAGCCCGAGCGGCGCTTCGAGTCGGCCCAGGCGATGTCGGCGGCGCTCGCGGCGCTGCTGCCCGGGCTCGACGGCAGGGCGCCGCTGCCGACGGTGACTCCCGCCGCGTCGGTGTACACGCCGACGCGCAAAGAGGTGGCGACGCCCGGGCCGCCGCCGCGCGCTCCCGCCTCCGAGCCGGCTCCGGCGCCGCGGCGGTCGCGGTTGCCGCTGGTCGCGCTCGCGCTCGTCGTGCTGACCGGTGCGGCGGTGACGGCGGCGTGGGTGTCGCTGACGCCGTCGACGGCGCACGAGCCCATCGTCGTCGAGGCTCCGCCGAAAGCGGCCGAGCCGAAGGCGCCCGAGGTGGTGCCGCCGCCGCCGTCGAGCGAGCCGGCTGCCGAGCCGATCGCCGTGAAGCCGAAGGTCGGGCCGAAGCCGGTGCCGAGGCCGCCCGAGCCGGCGAAGCTCGTCGAGAAGCCGCCCGAGCCGCCGCCGCCCGAGGAGCGCAAGACGCTGAAGGGGGTGACGATCGTCGAGACGGGCAAGCCGCGGAAGGTGACTCCGCCCGACTACGACCCGAAGCGGTTCGAGCTCATCGGCTACCTGCCGCGCGCGAAGGCGAAGGCGGTCGAGCTCATGAGCGACGCGGTGCTCATCAACATGGACGTCGACGGCGTCGGCGCCGACGGCACGGCCGACCTCACGCTGAGCGGCGACTACGAGGCGAACTACTGGTTCCGCTCGCCGTCGCTCAGCAAGGTCGACCCGCGCATCCCGGTGAGGGATCAAGACATCCCCTGCAAGGTGTACGTGGTCGCGAGCGCGAGGCACGTCGAGACGTTCGTGGCCGACTCGTTCGACGGCTGCCGCGAGAAGGTGCTGCCGCCGTGGCGCTGCACGATGCCCGAGGTCGTGAAGAAGGCGTACGCGCAGGGCGCCCGGAAGGACCGCGCCGGCAAGGTGACGTTTCTCTCGGACGGCACGTGGATGCTCGACCAGGGCGACGACCAGGGCGAGACCGCGTACTTCAGCTGCCCGTGAAGGGCGTAAGGTAGCGCCGTGGCCTCGCGGAAGAGAGAGACGCCAGCAGAGCGGTTCGCGCTGGCCATCGACATGTTTCGGGTCGGCGTCTCGCTCAAAGAGACCCAGCTGCGTCGCCGGTTTCCTGGCGCGAGCGAACGCTTCATCCTGGTAAAGCTGCGCGAATGGCTCGCCGACAAGCCCCGCCCGGAAGAGGCCTGCGGCGCGTCCGGTGGCCGCGCTCAAAGAGCGGCTCATCGTCGCGCTCTCGGCGGCGGTGAGAGAGCTCGGGGCGCTCGAGCTTCCCTTTGCGCTGGTTGGAGGCCTTGCGATGGGCGTGAGAGCCGACCCGCGTATGACGAGAGACATCGACTTCGTCGTGCCGGCGGACGACGACGACGAGGCCGAGAAGCACATCTTCGCTCGTCAGCATCGCGGCTTTCGGGTCGAGAGCGTCTTCGTCCGGCGAGGAGGGCGGCTCTCGACGGTGTGGTCGAGGCACGTCTCGGCCCCCGACATCCTCATCGAGCTGTTGTTCTCGAACGCGCAGATCGAGCGCGAGGTCGCCGACGAGGCCGGTTCGCGTAGACCTTCATCGCGAGCAGGTGCCAGGGCTGCGCGACAGGACACTGCACCCCCGGTGCGACCTGCTCCGAAGGATCAACCCGACCTGCAGGAGCTCATCGAGCGTGCAGATCGGGCCGTGCTCGCGCGAACGCGTGCAGCGCTCGAAATGATGAGAGAGCGGGGCGTCGCGCCGGGTCGAGATCAGGTGGCGGAGCTCGGTCGCCACGTCGAACGCGTGCGCAAGAGCCGCACTGAGCGGCCGGCACCAGCTGCGCGAACGGCCCGCATCCTCCGTCGCAACCGTCGCTGATTCTCACTCGGCGTACATCTTGATGTGCTGCGCGGCGGCGAACGCCATGTCGTAGGTGGTCTGCCAGTCGGGGTGCCGCAGCATGATGTGCCCGTCTGAGAGCAGCGTCTGCTTCCAGTCGCGGCGGTGGGTGCCGGGCTTGAGCAGCCGCTCTTCGACGACGTGCTGGCCGTACGCGCGGAGGAACTCGCCGAGCCCGTCGATGCGCGTGATGCGGCCGCGGCCGAGCGCGCGCTTGAAGATGATCGCCGCGTTGTACTTGCGCGCGGTCGGCGCCTCGAACTTCCCGAAGACGGTCGCGCGGGCCCACTCGCGGAAGAGGTCGATGTCGCCGGTGTAGTTCATCTGGTCGACGAGGCACGCGCCGCCGGGCCGGCAGCCGATCTCGCCGAAGACGGCCTCGCCGTCGGGCTTGCGAAACCACTCCATGTGGGTGAACCCGTCGCCCATGCCGAGCGCCGCCAGCACGCCGCGGCCGAGCTTGATGCCGGCCTGCAGCTTCGCCTGCTCCATGTCGCGCACGGTGATGATGACGGGGCTGACCCACTCTTCGCTGCGCGCGATGAGCGGCGGCGGCAGGTACTGCGCGATGTTCATGTACGCCGGCTTGCCGCCGATGCAGACGGTGTCGAAGGTGTACTCCTCGCCGGTGATGAACTCTTCGCAGCTCGCCTCTTTCACGTGCGTCATCTTGCCGAGCACGTCTTCGAGCTGCTTCGCGTCGGCCACGCGGTACGTGTCGGCGCTGCCGGCGCCCGAGATCGGCTTGAGCACGAGCGGGTAGCCGAGCTTCTCGGCCGCCGCGCGCGCGTCGCTGACCGTGAACACGCGCTGCGAGTGCGGAGTGCGCAGGCCCGCCTTGCGCACGCGCTCTTTCATGAGCTGCTTGTCGCGAAAGCCCTTCACGGTGTCGTAGCTCATGCCGGGCAGGCCGAACTTCTCGCGCAGCCGCGCGGCGGTGAGCACCATGACCTCCCAGTTCGCGAGGATGCGATCGACCTCGCGGCCGCGCAGCCAGGCGCTGACCCGCGCGACGACGTCGTCTTCGTCGAGCAGCCGCGGCACCTGCAGGTAGTCCGACAGGTGCTGCTTCAGCGAGCCGGGCAGGTTCGAGGCGGGCTGGTCGCCGACGCCGTAGACGGTTGCGCCGACCTCGGCGAGGCCGCGGGTGTACTGCTGCATCTCGGGCGGGTAGCTGCAGGCGAGGAACACGACCTTCATGGTGCGCCGAGCGTATCCCGCGCCCCGCTCGAGACGAGGCGAAAGCGCAGGGGCGTCACACCGCCGTTCACCGCACCGCCTTGATGATGACGTAGCGAAGCCTGGAGGTCTTCGAGCGGTTCTCGAGCTCGAGCACCGCGCCGAGCGGCACGGTGACGACGGCGCCAGGCGAGAGCCCTTGCGGTTCGCCGTTCACGCGCGCGAGCCCGCGGCCCGAGATGACGGTGACGAGCTCGTGGCAGTGCTCCTGCGCGTGCGGGCCGACCGAGCCGCGCGGCGACAGCTCGCAGCCGAGCACGGCCTCGAACGGTGCGGGGCCATGCCCGAGGCTCCAAACCGAGACCGAGCCTCGGCCGCCGAACAGCGCCCTGCGCACGTCTGCCTTTCCCTTCCACATGGGCGCATGGTGCTATGAGCCACGGCATGCGCAACGTCGTTTTCGTGGCACCGTTTCCCCTCGAGGCGACCATGCGGTTCGCGCGCGCGGCCGCGGGCCTGAAAGACGTGCGGCTGCTCGGCATCGTGCAAGAGGTGCCGAAAGAGCAGGGTGTCTACGCCGACGCCGTCACCGTCGCGGACGGCCTCGACACGCGCCAGCTCATCGAGGCGGGCAAGCTGCTCGAGAAGCGCTACGGCAAGATCCACCGGGTGCTCGGCATTCTCGAGCCGCTGCAGGTGCAGCTCGGCGAGCTGCGCACCGCGCTCGGAGTCCCCGGCGCCGACGCCGCCACCGCCGACCTCTTCCGCGACAAGGCGCGCATGAAAGACGAGCTGCGCAAGCACGGGCTGCCGTGCGCGCGGCACCGGTTGCTCCGTACGTTCGCCGACGCCGAGGGCTTCGCCGCCGAGGTCGGCTTCCCGATCGTCGTGAAGCCGCCGGCCGGCATGGGCTGCAAGGCGACGTGGCGCCTCAACTCGATGGACGAGCTCAAAGGCGCGTTCGGAGCCATCGGCGCCTCGCCCGAGCGGCCAGCCCTCGCCGAGGAGTTCCTCAAGGCGCGCGAGCACAGCTTCGACACCATCACCATCGGAGGCGAGGTCCGCTTTCAGTCGGTGTCGCGCTACTACCCGACGCCGCTCGAGGTGATGGAGACCCCGTGGATTCAGTGGGTCGTCGTCTGGCCGAAGGTGATGGACGGGCCCGACTACTCCGACGCGCGCGCGCTCGGCGTGAAGGTGGTGAAGGCGCTGGGCCTGCAGACGGGCTTCACGCACATGGAGTGGTTCCGCCGCTCGGACGGCACGCTCGCGATCGGTGAGATCGCCGCGCGGCCGCCGGGCGCCCACTTCGTGCTCGCGAACTCTTACGCGCACGACGCCGACATGTACCGCGCCTGGGCGCGGGCGACGGTCGACGACGCGTTCGACGGGCCGTACGAGCGCAAGTACTCGGTCGGTGTCGCGTACCTGCGCGGCATGGGTCGCGGCCGCGTGACGCGCGTGTCGGGCGTCGACCAGGCGAACGCGATCGTGGGCAAGCACGTCGTCGAGGCGCGGCTGCCCCAGGTCGGCGCCCACCGGTCCGACAGCTACGAGGGCGACGGCTACGTGATCGTCCGCGACCCCGACGTCGAGGTCGTGAAGAAGGCGATGAACACCGTCATCGAGACCGTGCGCGTCGAGTGCGCGTGAGCGGCGGCGCAACGTTTCTTAAACGATGCGCCGCGACCGCTGCTCTATGACGGTCGCGTGAAACGTCGACTCCAGCGCATCACCGCGGGCCTCGGCGCCGTCGCGGCCATCGGCGCCGTGCTGCTGTTCGCGACGACCTCGGGCTGTGCGACCTTCGGGGCGCTGCCGCAAGGCGCCCGGCAGGCGCGCATCGAGAAGAACCCGCACTTCGCGGACGGCGAGTTTCACAACGACGAGGCGACCACCACGCTGACCGAGAGCTCGTTCGGCGCGATGCGGCAGTTCATCTTCGGCAACTCCGAGATGCGGGTGCCGACCTGCACGCTGCCGCTCGACAAGACGGCGCCGACGGCGTGGCAGCAGCCGCCCGAGTCCGGCCTGCGCATCACGTGGCTCGGGCACTCGACGAGCCTCATCGAGCTCGACGGCGCGCGCATTCTCACCGACCCGATGTTCAGCGAGCGCGCGTCGCCCTCGACGATCGCCGGGCCGAAGCGGTTTCACCCGCCGCCGGTTCCGCTCGATCGCCTGCCGAAGCTCGACGCGGTGCTGATCTCTCACGATCACTACGACCACATGGACATGCCGACCGTGCAGGCGCTCGCGAAGTCCGGCGTGACCTTCTACACGGGCCTCGGCAACGGAGCGCACCTCGAGCGGTGGGGCATCAGCCCCGCGCAGATCGTCGAGGTCGAGTGGGGCGATCACTTCGCGCTCTCGAACGGAGTCGTCATTCACTCGACGCCGGCCCGCCACTTCTCGGGCCGCGGCGTCATCAACCGCAACCGCTCGCTGTGGACGTCGTGGGCGCTCGTCGGCCCCGCCCACCGCGTCTTCTTCAGCGGCGACACCGGCCTCACCGAGAGCTTCAAGGCCACCGCCGCCGCCCACGGGCCCTTCGACGTCGCGATGCTCGAGATCGGCCAGTGGAACAAGGCGTGGGGCCAGATTCACCTCGGGCCCGCCGGCGCGCTCGAGGCGCACGAGGCGCTCGGCGCCGCGCGGCTGTTGCCGATTCACTGGGCGACGTTCGAGCTCGGGCTGCACGCGTGGTCCGAGCCACCCGAGACGCTCACCGTCGAGGCCGGCAAGCGCGGCGTCGCGCTCGTGACGCCGATGCTCGGGCAGCCGGTCGAGCCGACGAGAGATACGACGGGCCCGTGGTGGCGCGCCTACCCGCCGCTCGCTCCTCAGTGTCCGCAGGGGGCGCAGCTCGCCACCCGGTCGCTCGACGAGTGGGCGCTGTAGTTCTCGGTGCGAGTACGACCCCGCGGAAGTTCGTGCCGGGCTGGGCCGCCGATTCATCGCCGCTGGCTGCGTTGCGCGCTCTGCGACGCACCGGCGGCGCGCCTCGACGGCCGATGCCGGCACGGACTACCGGGCTGTCGTACTGATAGCCTTTTCGGCCGTGCCGCCCGCGCAGCCGGTGAACCTCGCGCTCGAGGCCCTGATTCGTGAGCAGCCCGACGAGCTCGGCCCCTGGCGCGCCTACTGCGATTGGCTGCTCGCGCAGGGGCACCCGCGCGGCGAGCTGATGGCGCGCATGCTCGAGCGCGAGGCGCAGCCGAACGTGAACGCCGCACAGTCGCGCGAGCGCGACGGCGCCATCGCTGCGCTCGTGAAGCAGCTCGACCCCGAGCTCGACGGCGGGTTCAGCGTGCCCGGTGCGGGCTACCGCCGGGGCTTCAAGACGCGGCACCACTTTCGCGTCTTCGGCGGGCAGAGCCTCGCGGAGCTCGAGCGGCAGGTCGAAGCTCCCGGGCTGCGGCTGTTGCGCGACGTGATTCTCCAGCTCGAGCTGCCGCTCGCCGGCGCCGAGCTCGCGCGCGCCGGCGAGGTCCTCGCAGGGGCGGCCTTCGCCGCGGGGCTGCGCCAGCTCGAGCTCCAGGGGTACGACGGCCTCGCGTGGGGCCGCGCCGAGCACGCCGCGTTCGTGAAGCTCTTCGGCGCCTGCAGCCGGCTGAGCACGTTCGTCAGCCGCGCCGAGCTGCCGGTCGCGCCGAGAGCGCTCGAGCTGCGGCTCACCTGCACTCCCGCGGTCGCCGCGGTGGTCGTTCAGGAGGCCGCGCAGGTGAGGTCGCTCGCGCTCACGCTGACCGAGCTCGAAGGCGCGGCTGCGGCCCTCGGCGCGCCGCTCCCCGAGCTGCGCGCGCTTCGCCTCGAGCCGTTGACCGAGCCGCTGCTGGGCGCTCTGCTCGGCGCTCCGTTCTTTCGCCAGCTCACGAGGCTCGACCTGCACCTGCTGCCGCAGGTCGTGCCCGCCCTCGTCGGCGAGGCGCCCAGGCTGCTCGCGGTGCCGGAGCTGACGCTGCGCGGCCTCTGGGCCGACTCGCCGCACGCCGCGATGATCGCCGCCGCCTTCCCCCGCGCTCGCGTCGTGCCGAACATGAGGCTGTGAAGGGCCGCTGGCGAGATCGGCCACCCGCTGTCTCGTTTCTCAGCCCCGCGGTGTCTTCCCGGCGTGCGTGGGAAAACCCCGGTTCTTGCGAGCCTCTTCGTCGTCCTCGCCGGCTGCACCGGCGAGATCCGCGTGCCCGCCTCGAGCCCCGGCGAGTCCGGCGAAGTCGACCCGGCCGGCGGGACGGGCGGCGGCCAGGCGGTTGGGCCGACTGCCCCGCCGCGGCTCGACTGCTCGAACGCCGCGCCCGCCGCGTACACCGGCCGACGTCTGACCACCCGCGAGTACCAGAGCGCGGTGCGCGCCATCTTCGGCCCGTCGGTCGCGCCGAGCTCCCAATACCCGGGCGCGCTCAGCAGCCCCTCGACCGGCTACTCGACGGAGGCCCAGCTCACCGAGGTCGGTCAGGCCAGCGTCGACGCGCTGCTGTTCGCCGCCGAGGACGTGGCGCTCGCGGTCGGCGCGGTGCTCCCGCAGCTGCTCAGCTGCGCCACGGCCGCGGCGGGCGAGCCATGCGCCAACACCTTCCTCGACACGTTCGGCCGGCGCGCGTACCGGCGGGCGCTCACGTCCGACGAGCGCGCCCGGCTGCTCGCGACGTACCGCGCGATGCGGGCCGACGGGGGCGCGTTCACCGACGGCGTCGCCGCGATGACCGCGCACCTCTTGCAGGCGCCGCAGTTCCTCTACGTGCTCGAGAGCGCCGCGCCGACCGCGCGCGCCCTCACCGACGACGAGCTCGCCTCGCGCCTCGCGCTGCTCGTGTGGGGCTCGATCCCCGACGCCGCGCTGCTCGACGCCGCGGCCGCCGGCGCGCTCTCGACCCCGTCGGGCCTCGGCGCGCAGCTCGAGCGCATGCTCGCGGCGCCGCAGGCCGACGGCACGCTCGCCCGCTTCCTCCGCGAGTGGACGCACACCCGAACGCTCAACGCCGCCGACAAAGACCGCGCGCTGTACCCCCAGCTCGACGACGCGCTCGCGGCCTCGATCAACGAGTCGTTCGATCGGTTCGCCGCCGCCCAGCTGCGCGACGGCACGCTCTCGAGCCTGATCACCTCGCCGTCGCTGCCGGCCGACGCCAAGCTCTCGGCGCTGCTCGGCGTGACCGCGCCGGCGAGCGGCTGGGCCACCGTCACCGCGCCGCGCCGCGCCGGAGTCGCCACCCACCCGGCGCTGCTCTCGTCGCTCGCGCACGCGCAGAAGCCCTCGTTCGTCTTCCGCGGGCAGCTCGTGCTGCGCAGGCTGCTCTGCCAGGAGCTCGGCACTCCGCCGGCGAACGCCGTGGCGGTGTTCGCCGGGCTGCCGCTGCCGCCCGACCCGACCGCGCGCGACGTGAGCGACGCGATGAACGCGAGCACGGGCTGCGCCGGCTGCCACCGGCGGCTGAACCCGCCTGGCCTGTCGTTCGAGCGCTTCGACGCGATCGGCGCGCACCACGCCACCGACGCGTCGGGCCGCAGCCTCGACACCGCGGGCAGCTTCGCGCTGGGCGGCGACACGATCTCGTTCGCCGGCCCCGAGGAGCTCGCCGCCGCGGTCGCTGCGCGTGAAGAGGCGCGCCGCTGCGTCGGTCGGCAGCTGTTCCGCTTCGCGTTCTCGCGCTTCGAGTCTGCGACCGGCGGCGACGCCTGCGTTCTTCAGCAGCTCGACGACGCGCTGGTGGCGAGCGGCGGGCGCTTGAGCGCCGCGCTCGGAGCGCTGGTGACCTCGAACGGCTTCTCGACCCGGGTGGATCCATGAGCGTGCGCATCGGCCGGCGGCTGTTTCTTCAGGGGAGCGGCGGGCTGGTCGCGCTGCCGCTGCTCGAGGCGCTGCTGCCGGCGCGGGCGCACGCCGCCACGGCGCCGAAGCGCTTCATCCTCATGACGCACCACCACGGCCGGCTCATCGGCAACGGCAAGGTGAGCAACGGGGTCATGCAGGACGCGTGGTCGCCCCTCACCGCCACGGGCGCGTTGCCGGCGGCGATGAGCCCGCTGCTCGCCCCGCTCGCCGCGATTCGCGACGAGGTGGTGACCCTCGACCGCGTCGACAACCTGGTGCGCCACCTCGCCACCGGCACCGGCGCGAACGACGGGCACCAGTGGGCCATCGACACGTACCTCACCCAGCGCCCGCCCGTGGCCGACGGCAAGCTCGGCGGGCCGAGCATCGACCACATCGTGGGCGAGCGCCTGCGGGCGTCGACCGCGATGCCGGCGTCGATGATGATCGACATGAACTCGGGCAACGGCGCGTTCATCGAGGGCTTCGCGGGCGCGAACGCGACGGCGCCGAACTGCCTGAACCCGAACGGCAGCCCGAGAACGGCGGTGACGCGGCTGTTCCAGAACGTGCAGCCCGGCGGGGCCCCGCCGCAGACGCCGTCGGCCCGGGACCGGCTGGTGAAGGCGCGCGGCGCGGTGCTCGGCGGGGTCGCGGAAGACTTCGCGGCGGTGCGCGGCAAGGTCGGCGCGACCGACAAGGCCCGGCTCGATCAGCACCTCGATTTTCTGTCCGACACCCGCGCGCGCCTCGGCGTGACACAGCCCACGATGACGCCCGCGGCGTGCCAGCCGATGGCGGCGAGCGACGTGCCGGCGATCGTCGAGCAGTACTCGTACAGCTCGGCGCACGACGACGTGGCCGCGCCGGTGCTGATCGACGCGGTCGTTCGCGCGCTCGTCTGCGACGTGAGCCGCTCGATCGCGCTGAACTTCGCGAGCGACGTGCCGACGTTCGACTGGCTGTACCCGGGCGGCACGCCGTTCAGCTCCGAGGTGTGGCACGCGCAGATTCACAGCAGCGGCGGCCTCTCGGGCGCGGCTCCCACGAACGTGAAGCCCACGGCGGTCTGGTACGCGCAGATGTTCACGCAGCTGGTGCAGAAGCTCGCCGCGACGACGGACGTCGACGGGCAGCGCATGCTCGACAACACGCTGGTGCTCTGGGTCAGCGACCTGGGCTACGGCTCGAGCCACGGCTGCTTCAACGTGCCGGTGGTGATGGCGGGCCTGAAGTCGGCCTTCTCGAAGGGCCAGGGCCGACACGTGGTGCCCGCGCAGCGGGCGTCGCTGGCCGACGTCTACGCGCAGGTGCTGCGCATGTTCGGCGGCGGCGACATGACCTTCGGCGTCACCGGTACGCTCGCGAGCGTCGCCGGCACGCGCGCCCAGAGCTGCGACGGCGGCACGACGTGGTGCTCCGACTACGGCTTCCCCGGTCACGTGGGGCCCGACACGCCGCTGCACCTCGGCCCGCTCGACCTGTAGCGCCGCGCCCTCAACGCACGAGCAGCAGCACGATGCTCACGGCGGCCGCGACGACCGCGAGCGCGAGCGCGACGTCGGCGACCCAGAACAGCCGGTCGACCTCGGCGACGCGCTCGGGCGCGCAGCTGCCGCGGCAGGCCTCGAGGCCGCCGCGCTGGGCGACGCCCCACACTCCGAAGCCGGCGAAGACGCCGAGCGAGGCCACGGCCACGCCGCCGCTCACGAGGGCGGGCCACCGCGAGGGCGGGGTGGGCGCCGGCTCGACCTCGGTCGTGATCGCAGGCGCTGGTGGTGTCACCGGAGCCGGTGGCGGGGGCTCGGCGGCGACGGGCTCTTCGGGCGGCGGTGGGCCGTCGTCGCCCTCGTCGGCCTCGTCGATGCTCGGGGCGTCGCCGGGCGGCTTCGGCCTGCGCGGCGTCTTCTTCGGGGCCGGCTTCGGGCTCGCGGCGACGGCGCGCGAGACGGCGGCGAAGAGTGAGCGCTCCTTGGGGCTCGCGGCGGGCGGGGGCTCGAGGCCGGCGTCGAGGCGCAGGGCGAGCTCGAGGTGGCGACGCGCGCCGGCCTCGTCGCCGAGCGCGAAGAGGCACAGGCCGAGGTACAGCTCGCCGAGCGCGCGCTGGCCGCCGCGCAGCTTGTCGACCGCGGGGGCGAGGGCCGCGACGCAGGCCTCGTAGTCGAGGTCGCCGTAGCGCTTGATGCCGAGCTCGAGCGGAGCCGCCGTGAGGTGCAGCGCGATGGCGAGAGAGAGCATCGTGAAGGTCACTGGTCGCAGCCGACCGGCTGCTCGCCCACGTAGAGATCGTCGAGCCACAGCTCGTAGCGCACGCCCGGCGTCACGACCACGTCGAGGCCGAGGCGGAACCAGCCGTAGGGCGGCGTCGCCAGCCCGGTGCCGTGGAGCTCGGCCACTTCGACGCCGTCGACCCAGGTGCGCGTCGCGGCGGCGACGCCGTCGAGCATCCACTCGACGCACACCCAGCGATCGGTGGGGAGCGCGCTGGGCGCCTCGAGGTACTGATCGGGCGAGCCGCCCCAGTTGGTGAGCGCCGGCCGGCCGGTCGCGAGGCTGAGCGACGTGCCGCGGAAGGCGCCGCCGGACTCCTGCGCGGCGATGAACGCGGCGGGGCCGCTGGCCGCCGGCGAGGGCTGATAGACGAAGACGCGCGCATAGAAGCGACGAGGCACGGCGTCGACCTGGCGCAGCTGCGCGAAGCTCTCGCCGCCCGCGGCCTGCGCGGTGACGTGCAGCGCCTGCGTGCCGCGGTGCGCGTGCGCGGAGTCGACCGTGACGGTGCCGCCGTTCTGCTGCTGCACGAGCGACCAGCCGCCGGTGCCCGACTCGAAGCCGTCGCAGAGGAAGGCGCCCTCGCAGGTGCCGGGCGTGGGGCCGCCGTCGCGCGGGCCGGCGTCGGCGCCGCCCGCGTAGCCGCCGAGAGGAAACAGCGCGTGGCAGCCGCTGAGCGCGAGCAGCAGGCCTGGCAGGCGCAGAGAGAGCACGCCTCTTCCCGTACCATGCCGGCGCCGCTCAGTGGTTTGGGACGAGCGTGCGTCAGGGCTTCGACTGCAGCAGGAGCCACGAGTAGATGTCGTGGCCGGCCGAGAGATCATACGTGCGCGACCACGAGTCGTGGCCGACGCCCGGGTAGACGGTGAAGCGCGCGTCTTGCCGCGGCGGAGCAGGGCAGGCGATCAGCCGCGTCATCGTCTCGCGGTCGTTGCCGATGGTGACGGTCGGGTCGGCGTCGCCGTGGAAGGCCCAGATCGGCA
Source organism: Myxococcaceae bacterium (assembly GCA_044223505.1). Classification (GTDB taxonomy): domain Bacteria; phylum Myxococcota; class Myxococcia; order Myxococcales; family Myxococcaceae; genus Xiheicaenimonas. The sequence goes on along the minus strand of JBGALX010000018.1, from coordinate 207,104 downwards.
CCTTGCCCAGGTTGCACTGGTTCCGGCCCCAGACGCTGCCCGCATTCGTCGGATCGCCGGGGTCGCCGCAGATGAGCACGGCGGCGGCGATCTGCGAGTCGAGGTTCGCGCCGACGTAGCTCCAGCTGCCGATGGCGCCGCACGAGAGGCCGGTGAGGTAGAGGCGCTTCGGGTCGAGGTCGTAGTGTTCGGCGCTCCACGCGATGAAGTTGCGGATCTCGCCCGAGCCGGGGCACCCGCCACCGCGGTGCTGCGGTGAGAGCACGACGAACGGCCAGCCGTTCGACCAGCGGTTCTGGTTGATGAGCCGCGGCGGCCCGTTCGCGAGCACCTGGCGCAGATCTTCGATGCCGGCGTCGCCGACGCCGTTCTCGCCGACGCCGTGCCAGAACACGAGCAGCGGGCGCGCGACGCCGTCGCCGTAGCCCGGCGGCAGGTACTCGTAGAACCCGTTGCCGGCGTCGGTGCTGCCCAAGAGCCGCGGCGTCTGACGCACGCTCGTCGGGCCCGCGTCGGGAATGACCCCCGCGTCGTAGCGGGGGAACCCGCCGTCGGGTGCTCCAGCGTCGGCTGCTCCAGCGTCGGGCGCTCCGGAGTCGACGACGCCCGCATCGGCCGGCCCACCGTCGCCGGTCGCGCCCGCGTCGGTCTCTTCGTCGAAGCCGCCGTCCCAGACCCAGCCCGGCGGCACGGTGCTCCCGTCGACCTGGCCCTCGCAGGCGGACACGGCGACCAGGAGCACGAGCAGGGAGTGACGCACCGGGTTTGCAGCGTATACCGCCGTCGCCCTTCAAAACAGGATGCGGAGCGCCTGCACGAGGTACGCGAGGTCGAAGACGCCGCAGATCGTGACCGCCCACCGCGGGTCGCCCTGCAGCCAGACGCGCGCGTCGGCCCGCAGGCCGAACAGCGCCATCGAGCCCTTCACGCTGTGCACGCCGTAGTAGAGGCCGGCCTCGAGGCACGGCGCCCAGCCGCGATCGTCGTACGTCGCGAGCACGCCGCCCGACAGCACGGGCCGCACGCGAAACGGCCACGGCGGAGTCACCTCGAGGCCGGCGCCTCCGCCGAAGTCCGTGAAGCTGCGCAGCGTCGCGGCGAGCGCGTAGGCGCCCAGACCGAGGCCTCCGGCGCGCATGAGCTGCACCGAGTACGCGGGGCGCAGGCCGAGCGAGAAGCGGCCGGCGATGCCGGCGACCGACGGCGCGATCGTGCCGCCGAGCAGCAGCGGCACGCCGAACGAGGTCTCGACCGGCGGCCCGGGCTCGGCGTCGGTCTCGGGCTCGGCCGCCAGGAGCGCGAGCACGACCGCGAGGCTCACGTGCGCACCACGAGCTCTCGCGCCTTCTCGGCGCGCTTCGCCGAGAGCTCGACGCCCACGCCGTCGAGGCCGAGCGCGTTCGCCACGGCGAGCGCGGTGCCCAGGCCGCAGAACGGGTCGACGACGACGCGCGCCGCTGCGTGCTGCGAGAGGAAGCGGACGGCGGCGACGCAGGCCTCGACGCCCATCGCGCGCGCCCACGTCATCTCGCCGAGCCGCGGCATCACGTCGGCGGTCGACTGGCCCTTCTCGAGGCGCAGCGCCTTCGAGAAGCAGAGCAGGTGCGCGTACGCGGGCCGGCCGAACGTGGTGGTGCCTGCGGGCGCGCGGCAGACGACCTTGTGCCAGAGCAGCGCGCTGCCGGCGGCCTCGGCTCCGCGCTGAACGAGGTACGCCTTGTCGACCCAGGTGCCGTCGCGCTTCACGTCGGTCTGAAAGAAGATCGCGGCGGCGTTGGGCGCCACGGCGTCGCAGATCAGCGCGCTCGTGGCGCTGAACCACCTGCGCCAGCCCTCGAAGCCGAGCGCGGGCACCTCGGAGCTGTCGGGCAGCGACGTGATGATCGAGTGATCCGCAGGCAGGGGCGTGTGCTCGCGCAGCCAGGCGACGCCGTCGCCGGTGTGAATCACCCGCTGCAGACGAGCTCCACGAGCAGGCCGTCTTCGACCCACACGTCGAGGAAGCCGGCCCAGCCGCGCCACGAGCACTTCAGGCCCCGCTCGGCGCAGATCTTCTCGAGCTCGCCGCGCGTGCGCTCGACCTTCAGGTTGAAGTGCGTGCCGGCGCCGGTCGCGGGCTCGTCGAGCTTCGCGAAGCCCACGTCGCCTTTGACGGCGATGAGCCGCGTCGTGCGCGGGTACAGCTCGAGCAGCGGCCCGTGCCACGTGCGGTCGAACAGACACACCCAGCCGCCGCGAAGCGGATGAAACGACTCGACGGTGCCGCCGCAGAGCGCGGCGAGGTGCTCGGCGGCGCGCTGCGGGTCATCGGCGTAGACGCTCGCGTGCTGAATCGTGACCACGCGCCGACTTCTAACAGAGTAGAACCCCGCGGCCATGAGAGCCCTGCGCGCCGTGGCCGTGGTGGTCGTCTTCCTCGCCGCCGGTTGCAACTGCGACAAGAAGACCGGCACCGACGAGCTGAACCCCGAGGCGAAGAAGCCGCCGCTCGAGCTCAAGCCGCTGCCGAAGGCGCCCGAGGTGAACGTCGCGCAGGAGCCGCTGCCCGGCGCCGAAGCGCTCGCCGTCGTCGCGGCCCGGCCGCAAGGCGCGGCGCGCGGCGAGGTGCGGCCGACCGTCACGTTCAACAAGCCGGTGAAGAGCCTCATGCAGGTCGAAGATCAGCGCGCCGGCGACAGAGAGAAGCCGTTCGCCGAGCTGAGCCCGCCGCTCGAGGGTGAGTGGCGGTGGCTCGGGTCGGCGTCGGCCGAGTTCGTGCCGTCGAAGCTCGTGCCGCTCTCGAACCACTTCGCGGTCACCGTGAAGAAAGGCCTCAAGGCGCTCGACGGCACCGCGCTCGAGAGCGACTACGTCTTCGCGTTCGACACGCCCGCGCTCGAGCTGCAAGACGTCGGGCCGACCCGCAACTTCCGGTGGCTGAAGCCCGACGACGAGCTGCGGCTGCTCTTCAACCAGCCCGTCTCGAACACCGACCTCGAGGCGCAGGTGAAGCTCGTGGTCGAGGGCGAGCAGCGGCCGTGGACGGTGAAGGTGAAGTCGCGCAAGTCGATTCAAGAAGAGAAGCGCGAGGCCGCCGAGGCCGCGCGCAAAGAGGGCCGGCGGCCGGCGATCGACTACGACCGCATGTCCGACGACGCGCGCGGCTACAAGAACCAGCAGACGCGGTACGTGCTCGTGCCCGAGAAGAAGTTCCCGCTCGACAAGGCGGTGAAGCTCGAGCTCTCGGCCGATCTTCACGGCGAGCAGGGGCCCGCGGCGATGGTGAAGGTCGAGCCGATCGGGTGGGAGACGTACGGGCCGCTGCAGATCTCGAGCGTCCACTTCTGCGAGTACGGCACCGACTGCTCGTATGGCCCGCTCGTGCTCGAGACCACGAACGAGCTCGAGCTCGAGTCGCTGAAGTCGCGCCTCAAGGTGACGCCGGCGGTCGAGCTCGACTGGGAGTCCGCGCGCACGTGGACGCCGTCGGCGCAGTACGACTCGGGGCGCGGCCCGCGCGCCGTCATTCCCGGGAAGTTCAAGCCGGGCACCGAGTACCGCATCGAGGTCGCCGCCGGCGCGACCGACGTCTTCAAGCAGGCGACGACGGCGGCCTCGAGCGCCGATCAGCGCACCGCCGACCTGAGCCCCTCGCTCTCGACCGGGCCGTACCTCGGGCTCATCGAGGCGTCGAAAGACGCGCCGCCGCGGCTGCCGGTCGAGGTCGCGAACCTGCGCTCGCTCGACGTGCAGCTGTGGAGCCTGACCGACCCGGCCGAGCTCGTGCCCGCGCTGCTCGAGAAGGGCCGCGCGCAGTTCTTGAAGCGCGGGCCCGACTTCACCGAGAAGCAGACGCTGAAGTACCCGAAGAACGTCGGTCGCGTTCACCCGATCGAGCTGTCGAAGGTGTTCGGCGACAAGAAGACCGGCGTCGCGCTGGTCAACGTGAAGAACGACGAGCTGAGGTACGCCCCGAAGGAAGGGTGGACGCTGCTCGCCCAGGTCACCGACCTCGCGGCGCACGTGAAGATCGGCCCGAAGAAGTCGGTGGTGTGGGTCACGCGCCTGTCGACGGGCGCTCCGGTCGAAGGGGCCGACGTCTCGCTCTACGACGACACGGGCGCATCGAAGTGGTCGGGGCAGACCGACAAAGACGGGCTCGCCGACGTGCCGGGCGCCGTCGAGCTGAAGCTGAAGGGCGCCGACTACGAGTGGCAGTACCCGCAGGTCGTCGTGCTCGCGTCGAAAGACGGCGACGTCAGCGGCACCGCGAACACATGGGCCTCGGGCGTCGAGCCGTACGAGTTCGGTCTCACGCAGGGCTGGGAGGGCGAGGCGCCGCAGTCGGCGTCGTTCGTCTTCACCGATCGCGGCATCTACCGGCCCGGCGACACCGTGCACATCAAGGGCGTCGTGCGCTACCGCTCGGTGGGCGAGCTGAAGATGCCGTTGGCGAAGAGCACGTTCGAGGTGCGCGTCACCGACAGCCGCGATCAAGAGGTGAAGAAGGGCACCGTCACCGTGACGAAGTACGGCACGTTCTCGTTCGAGGCGAAGGTCGGCAAAGAGGCGCCCACCGGCTACTACGCGATCTCGGCGAGCGCCGGCGGCGTCGAGCTCAACGGCGGCTTCCGCGTGGCCGAGTACCGGGCTCCGCAGTTCAAGGTCGAGGTCGAGACCGTGAAGAGCTCGTACGTGCACGGCGAGGCGCTCGAGGCGAAGGTGCTCGCGCGGTACCTGTTCGGCGGCGCGATGGCCGACGCGAAGACGAAGTGGAGCGTGAACCGCAGCTCGACGTCGTTCAGCTCGGCCGAGGCGCCGGACTTCACGTTCAGCCAGGAGACCTGGTGGTGGGACGATCGCGCTCCGGAAGAGACGAGCGGCTTCTTCGGGTCGGGCGACGGCCGCGTCGACGTGAAGGGCGAGCTGCCGATCGTGCCGGGCAAGGTCGAGGCGCCGGGCGAGAAGCCGTGGGTCTACACGATCGAGGGCGAGGTCGAAGACGTGAACCGGCAGACGGTCGCGGGCCGCAAAGAGGTGATCGTGCACCCGGCGACGGCCTACGTGGGCCTGCGCGCGTCGACGGGCTTCATGCAGTCGGGCACCGAGTACAACCTCGACACGGTCGCCGTCGACACCGACGGCAAGCGCGTGAAGGGCAAGAAGGTGACGGTGACGGTCAGCGCGCGCGTGTGGAAGTCGGTGAAGAAGAAAGACGCGACGGGCGGCTTCTCGACGGTGAGCGAGCCGGAAGAGAAGCAGGTGCACCAGTGCGAGCTCGAGAGCGCGGCCGACGGCCCGGTGCCGTGCAAGTTCAAGCCGGTCGACGCGGGCTTCTACATCGTGAAGGCGCAGGTGCAGGACGAGTCGGCACGCAAGCACTCGGCGTCGCTCGGCGTGTACGTGACGGGCTCGGGCTTCGTGGCGTGGCAGCGCAACGACACCGACCGCATCGAGCTCGTGCTCGACAAGGGCAAGTACGACGTCGGCGACACCGCGAAGGTGCTCATCAAGTCGCCGTACCCCGAGGCGAACGCGCTGCTGACGGTCGAGCGCGAGGGCGTGCTGATGCGCCGCCCGCTGAAGCTGAAGGGCTCGGTGACGGCCGTCGAGATCCCCGTGACCGAAGAGATGGTGCCGAACGTGTTCGCGGGCGTGGTGCTGATGCGGCCCCGCGTCGCGCAGGGCGGCATCGAGAGCGGCGACGATCCCGGGCGGCCGAACGCGCGCGTCGGGCTCGTGAAGGTGAGCGTCGAGAAGAAGACGAAGCGGCTCGCCGTCAAGGTCACGACCGACAAGCCGCAGTACCAGCCGGGGCAAGAGGTGAAGGTGTCGGTCGACGTCGCCGACTCGAAGGGCGCGGGCGCCGACGCCGAGGTCACGCTGTACGCGGTCGACGAGGCGGTGCTGATGCTGACGGCGTACGAGACGCCCGACCCGATCTCGGCGATCTTCCCCGACCGGCCGCTGTCGGTGCGCATCGGTGAGCCCCTGCTGCACCTGGTGCGGCGGCGCTCGTACGGCGAGAAGGGCGAGGCGCAGGGCGGCGGCGGCGGCAAAGAGGGCTCGGGCTTCCGCTCGAACTTCGTGACGACTCCGCTGTGGTCGCCGACGGTCGAGGCGAAGGGCGGCAAGGCGACGGCGAGCTTCAAGCTGCCCGACAACCTGACGACCTTCCGCATCATGGCGGTGGCGATCACCGACCGCGAGCGCTTCGGCAGCGGCGACGCGAAGATCCTCGTGAACAAGCCGGTGCTCGTGATGCCGGCGCTGCCGCGGTTCGCGCGCGTCGGCGACAAGTTCGAGGCGGGCGTGGTGGTGCACGCGTACGGCAGCGGCGCCGGCGAGGTGACGGTGTCGGCGTCGGTCGAGGGCGCGGCGGCCTTGAGCGGCGGGGCCGAGCAGAAGGTGCAGGTGAGCGAGACGGCTCCGAAAGAGGTGCGCTTTCAGTTCAGCGCCGAGCGGCCGGGCACCGCGACCTTCCGCTTCAAGGCGGTGAAGGGCGCCGATAACGATGGGGTCGAGCAGAAGATCCCCGTCGAGCTGCCGGTCGCGCTCGAGGCGGTGGCGACGTACGGCGACACCGAGTCGAAGAGCGTCGAGGGCGTGGCGCCTCCGAAAGAGGTGTGGCCGGATCTCGGCGGGCTGTCGGTGACGATGGCGTCGACTTCGCTCGGCAACTTCTCGCAGGGCTTCCAGCAGCTGATCGAGTACCCGTACGGCTGCCTCGAGCAGCAGTCGTCGCGGCTGGTGCCGTTCATCGCGCTGCGCGAGATCGCCGGCCAGTTCAAGGTGCCGTGGCCGTCGCGCGACAAGAAGAAGGCCGCGGTCGACGACGAGACGAACGCGTGGCTGAACACTTACCTGTTCCCCACGCTCGACGTCTCGAAGGCCCGCGACCCCGACGAGGTGATCGCGACGACCGTGAAGTCGATCGGCTCGCTGCAAGACGACGACGGCTCGTTCAAGTACTGGCCGACGTCGTGGTGCAGTTCGTCGTGGACCTCGGCGTGGGCGACGCTGACGCTGCACCGCGCGAAGGAGGTCGGCTTCACCGTGCCGACCCAGCAGCTCTCGAAGGCCGAGGGCTACCTCGCCAAGGTCGCGGGCGGCACGTGCAAGCCGTGCGAGCACGGCTGCGACGACGAGACCCGCGTGATGGCCGCGTACGTGCTCGCGCGCATGGGCAAGCCGAAGGCGTCGGTCTACGGCGAGCTCTACGGCCGCAAAGACCAGCTCTCGCTGTTCGGCCGCACGCTGCTCGCGAACGCGATGTTCGTCGGCGGCGGCGATCGCCCGAAAGCGCAAGCGCTGCTGCAGGAGATCCTCAACAACACGAAGGAGTCTGCGAAGGGCCTGCACGTCGAAGAGGCCTCGTCGAAGACCTACGCCACCTACTTCCACTCGGACACGCGCACCACCGGCGCGCTCTTGCAGGCGCTGACCGACATTCAGCCCGCGCACCCGTTCGTGGGGAAGATGTCGCGCTACCTGCTCGGCGTGCGCCAGGGCGACGGCGAGTGGCGCACCACCCAGGAGGCCGCGTGGACCCTCATGGGCCTCACCGAGGTCGTGCGCACGAAAGAGAAAGACACGCCCGAGTACCAGGCCACCGTCGCGCTCGGCGAGGCGAAGCTGTTCGAGCAGAAGTTCAGCGGCCGCTCGATGAAGGTCGAAGACCGCTCGATGACCATGCAGGAGCTGCTCACGAAGTCGGGCGGCGCCGAGCAGAAGCTCACCTTCGCGAAGGAGGGCACCGGCGTTCTGTATTACTCGGCGCTGCTCCGGTACGCGCCCAAGGCCCTGCCGATGACCGCGCTCGACAACGGGCTCGTCGTGCAGCGCTGGTTCGAGCCGTTCACCGGCGGCGGGCAGGCGACGAAGTTCTACGCCGGCGATCTCGTGCGCGTACGCGTGCGCGTCGCCACCAACCAGGAGCGCCACTGGGCCGCGTTCGAGGTGCCGCTGCCCGCCGGCCTCGAGCCCGTCGATACGTCGCTCGCGACCACCGGCAAGAACGTCTCGTCGCCCACCGAGGAGTCGCGCGACGTCGGCTACGAGGCCGAGGGCGCCGAGGACGGGGAAGAGGGCGACGCCTACGAGGGCGAGGGCGCTTCGCCCTGGGCCTACTCGTTCTGGAGCCCCTTCAACCACGTCGAGCAGCGCGACAACCGCGTCGTGCTCTTCGCCGATCACCTGCCCCCCGGGGTGCACGTGTCTTCGTTCGTCGCCCGCGCGACCACGCCCGGCACGTACCTCATGAAGCCCGCTCGCGGAGAGCTGATGTACGAGCCCGAGGTCTGGGGGCGGAGCGAGGGCGGCACGTTCGAGGTCGCCATGCCGGTTCCGGTGACTGCCCGGTGACTGCTCGGTGACCGGGAAGGGGATGGGGCAGGGGACGGGGACCGGCCCGGGCACGCGCCCGCGTTCGTTCAAGGGCCGCGGCCGGGGCCCCGTCAGGGCTGCCGGGATCTTCGCCCTCTTCGCCCTCGTCCCTCTCGCCGCCTTCGTCGCCGCTCCGCTCCCTGACGGCCTCACCGACTTTCGCCCCATCTCCTCCGTTCGCATCCTCGATCGCTCCGGCGGCCTGCTTCGCGAGCTGCGCTCCTCTCGCGACGGCCGCTCGACTCCCGTCGGCTTGAGCGAGCTTCCTCCCCACGTGCTGCACGCGTTTCTCGCCGCCGAGGATCACGGCTTTCGATCGCACCTCGGCGTCTCGCCTTCCGCCTTCGTTCGCGCCGCTCGCCAGAACCTCGCCGCCGGCAAGATCGTCGCCGGCGGCAGCACCATCACCATGCAGCTCGCCCGCACCCTCGTGCCCCGCGAGCGCACCTTCCTCGGCAAGGCCCAGGAGGCCCTCTGGGCCCTTCGCCTCGAGGCCCACCTCTCGAAGGACGAGATCCTCTCGCAGTACGTGAACCGCGTTCCCTTCGGCAACAACACCTTCGGCGTCGAGGCCGCCGCCCAGCTCTACTTCGGCCGCTCGGCGAAGCACTTGAGCGTCGCCCAGGCCGCCGCCCTCGCCGCCATTCCCCGCGGCCCCACCGCCTACAACCCCTACCGGCACCCCGAGACCCTCGCCTCTCGCCAGCGCTGGGTGCTCGGCCGCATGGGCCGAGCTGACGCCGCCAAAGACGCCCTCGATCTCGTGCCGTTCGACTCCGTGTTCCGCGCTCCGCACTTCGTCGAGCAGCTCGTCGTCGGCGACGCCACCGAGCTCGTCACCACCCTCGACCCCGCGCTGCAGCGGCGCGTCGAAGAGATCGTCCGCGAGGAGCTCGGCCAGCTCGAAGCCAAGCGCGTCAGCAACGCCGCCGTGCTCGTCATCGACAACGCCACCGGCGAGGTGCTCGCGTACACCGGCAGCGCCGACTTCTTCGACGTCGAGCACGAAGGCCAGAACGACGGCGTGCTCATGCACCGCCAGCCCGGCTCGGCCCTGAAGCCGTTCATCTACGCCGAGGCCTTCACGCGCGGCTACACGCCTGCCACCGTCATCCCCGATCTCGAGACGCACTTCGGCTCGGTGAAGGGCACGTACGCGCCCAAGAACTACGACCGCAAGACGCACGGCCCCGTGCGCGTGCGCGAGGCCCTCGCGAACAGCTTCAACGTGCCCGCCGTTCGCGTCACCGACGAGCTGGGCCCCGAGGTCGCCCTGTCCGCGCTCCGCCGCGCCGGCTTCGACTCGCTCGACCAGGGCGCCGAGCACTACGGCCTCGGCGTCGCCCTGGGCAACGGCGAGGTCACCCTCTGGGAGGCCGCCCGCGCCTACGCCGGCCTCGCCCGCGGCGGCGTGCTCCACCCGCTCGTCACCGTGCGCCAACCACGCCGCCCCGAAGCGAAGCCGCAGCGCTTCGCCGACCCTCGCGCCGTCGCGCTCGTCACCGACATTCTCGCCGACAACGCCGCCCGCGCCCGCGCGTTCGGCCTCGACAACGCCCTGCGCATGCACTTTCCCGTCGCCGCCAAGACCGGCACCTCGAAGGGCTACAGCGACAACTGGACCATCGGCTTCACCCGCGAGCGCACCGTCGCCGTCTGGGCCGGCAACTTCGACGCCGTGCCCATGGTGCAGGTCAGCGGCATCACCGGCGCCGGCCCCATCTTCCGCCGCGTCATGATGCGCGCGATGGAGGGCCTCGTGCCCGCGCCTCTCGTCGACGAGTCCGGCCTCGTGCGCGCGACCATCTGCCCGCTCAGCGGCGGCGTCGCCGGCCCCGAGTGCCCCTCGTCGATGGACGAGCTGTTCATGAAGGGCACCGAGCCCCGCGCCGCGTGCGCGATGCACCGGCCCGTCGCCGCCGGCCTGTCGCCCGAGCTGCAGCGCCGCTGCGGCGCGCACGTCACCGACCTCGGCGTCGACTACTACGACTGGGCCCACCACACCGGCCTGCAGGAAGAGCCCTGGCTCGCGGCCGCGTGCGGCGGCGAAACGGCGGGCGCCGCCAGCGCCGCCAAGATCCTCTCGCCGTCGACCGGCGACGAGTACCTGCTGCTCGACGATCTGCCGCTCGCCGACCAGGCGATACCCCTGCGCATTCGCGCGGCGCCCTCGGTCGGCCCGCTCGAGGTTCGGCTCGACGGCGCAGCGGTCGCCACGCTCGACGCTCCGTTCACCGGGCGCGTGCCGGCCGTGAAGGGCGCTCACGTGCTCTCGGTGCTCGCGAACGGCGAAGTGCTCGCGAGCGTGCGCTACGTCGTGCGCGCCCAGTAACCGCCGCGTTCACAGAACGTAGACGCCCCGGTTACTGCGCCGCGCAGTCTTCAGTGCGCATCGGCGCAACGGCTGAAAAATCGCCGCGGGCTCGCGGCGAGAACTCTCTCATGTCACCTCCCGTCCGCTCCTCTCCCCGCGTTGCTCCGCTTCAGCCCCCTCGGTCTCCTGCTGCCGCCGCGCCCCCGGCTCCGCCCCCGCCGGCTCGAAGGCCCTCGTCGACGTTCACGCCCGCACCGTCGCTCGGCTCGCCCGTCGAGGCGGGGGCGCGGCGCTCGGCGGTCGTCGGCGGTGAGCTCGTCGACCGCTACCAGGCCTCGGTCGGCCGCGGCGGCGAGGCGCCCGCCGACCTGCGCACGTACCTGCGCGGCCAGCCGATTCGCCCGTCGTGGCCCGCGCGCGCCGGCGGCTCGGGCGGCGACGTCAACGCGACCCGCTGCAACGTGTTCGCGTACAACGTCGCCTACCAGGCCGGCGTCTCGGTGCCGACCCGCGAGATCCCGCTGCACACGCCCGTGCGCCGCGGGCACGACACCTTCGATCGCATTCACGACGTGCTCTCGCCTGCCGAACTCGCCGCGCCCTTCGCCTCGGCCCGCGCGGCCGATCGCCAGGGCGTGCGAGAGCGCTTCCAGCAGGTCGCTCCTTCTGAGGCCCGCACCGGCGACTGGGTGCTCTACCAGCGGCGCGGCGGCGGCTGGTCGCACGTCGACGTGGTCGCCGGCCCACCTGCCGCGACCGCGAACGCCGTCGACGTGCCGACCGTGGGCTCGGGCGCCATGCCGCCCCGAGAGCTGTACCGCTCGACCGCCCACATCGCCGCCGACGGCTCGACGCCCGCGAGCGCCCACTTCGCCCGCGCGATGGTCTTGAGGCCGACGCAGCTGCGACCCGCCGGCGATGCCTCGCCGAACGCGACGGAGGTGCGGTGATGGGCGGCTGACGAGAGGCCGCCCGGCGGCGGGGCTCTCTGGTAGAAGTGAGCCCCGTGAAACGAGCTCTCTTGCTGTCGCTGCTCGTCGTCTGCGCCTGCAAGCCGTCATCGACGTCGAAGCCGGCCGACCCAGCCGCCGACAAGCCCGTCGTGGTCGCCAGCATCTTCCCGCTGCACGACCTCGTGCGGCGCATCGGCGGCGACGCGATCGAGTCGAAGCTGCTGCTCGAGCCGGGCAAGAGCGAGCACAACTACGTCGGCACGGCGAAAGACGCGAAGGTCGTGGCGCGCGCGAAGGTGGCCTTTCTCATCGGGCTCGCCCTCGACGAGTGGACGGAGAAGATCGTCACCGCCTCGGGCGGCTCGGCGAAGATCGTCGAGCTCGGCGAGATCGTCGGCGGCAAGCTGATTCCGCTCCCGCGCTTCGAAGAGGAGCACAAGGAGGGCGAGAAGGAGCCCGAGGGCGAGGGCGAAGAGCACCACGATCACTCGGGCACCGACCCGCACTTGTGGCTGTCGATCCCCAAGGTGAAGCAGATGACCCCGGAGATCGAGAAGGCGCTCGCTGAGGCCTTCCCCGAGCACAAGGCGAAGTTCGCCGCCAACCGCCAGAAGCTCGACGGTGAGCTCGACGCCCTTCACGAGGAAGTGAAGAAGAAGGTCGCCGGCATGACCAACAAGCGCATCATCACGTTTCACGGCTCGTTCGGTTATTTCGCCGAGGAATACGGTGTCGAGATCGCCGCCGTCGTCGAGCCCTCGCCGGGCAAAGAGCCGTCGGCCGCGTACCTGCGCAAGATCCTCGGCGCGGTCTCGGCGAAGAAGCCGCTCGCCGTCTTCACCGAGCCGCAGCTCGACCCGAAGCCGGCCGAGGTGCTGGGCAAAGAGGGCGGCCTCGCCGTGCGCCAGCTCGACCCCATCGGCGGAGTGCCCGGCCGCGACTCGTACGAGCTGCTCATGCGGTTCAACGCCGACTCGCTGGCCGCTCCGTGACGGACGAGAAGATTCTGCACGTCGAGGCCCTGGCGGTGCGCTTCGGCGCCCGGCAGATCTTCTCGGACGTGACGTTTCACGTGTGCCGCGGCGAGTTCTGCTGCCTCTTGGGGCCCAACGGCGCCGGCAAGTCGACGCTGCTCAAGACCATGCTCGGCTTCGTCGAGCCACACAGCGGCACGGTGTCGGTGCTGGGGCTGCCGCCGGGCAAGGCCGGCAAGCGCGTCGGCTACGTGCCGCAGCTGAAGAGCTTCGAGCGCTCGTTTCCCGCGTCGGTGCTCGAGCTGATCGTCGCGAACCTGCGCGGCGCGTGGCCGATCACCATCACCGCGGCCGAGCGCGAGAAGGCGCTCAAGGCGCTCGCGCAGGTGAAGGGCGAGAAGCTGATCGACCGCCCCCTCGACGGCCTGTCGGGCGGCGAGACCCAGCGCGCGTTTCTGGCGCGCGCGCTCGTCACCGACCCCGAGCTCATCTTCCTCGACGAGCCCGCGACCGGCGTCGACGCCTCGGGCCGCGAAGATCTCTACGATCTCTTGCACGCGATCTCGGCCGACAAGTACCTCGCCGCCGTCATGGTGACGCACAGCCCCGCAGCCATCGCCCGCACCGCCGAGAAGATCGTGCTCATCGACGGCACCGTGCGCGCCTTCGGCCCCCCCGCCGAGCTCATGGAGGGCGGCAAGCTCTACGCGATGATGGGCCTGGGCAAGTCGAAGGCCCCGGGCGCCGTGCCGGAGGAGGGCTGATGCGCGAGACGAAGCGCTCCCTCTCCCCTCGTAGGGGAGAGGGCCGGGGTGAGGGGGCAGTTGAGCGTGAGGAGAAGCCGAGCGGCGAGAACCGCCAGACGGGCTCGCCCCTCACCCTGTCCCTCTCCCCTACGGGGGAGAGGGAACTCTGAATGTTCTCCTGGTGGACGGACTACGAGTTCATGCGCAACGCCATCATGGCGGGCGCGCTCGTCGGTGCGCTGTGCGCGGTGCTGGGCACCTTCGTCGTTCAGCGCGACATGGCGTTCGTCGGCGAGGGCCTCGCGCACGCGGCGTTCGGCGGCGTCGCGCTGGGCCTGCTGCTCGACCTCGGCGTGCGCTTCTCGATCTCGTGGCTCGGGCCCATCTGGGTCGCGGTGCCGTTCTGCGCGGTGGTGGCGCTGGGCATCGGGTGGGTTCAGAACCGCGGGCTCGCGAGCGAGGGCACCGCCGTCGGCATCTTCTTCTCGGTCTCGGTCGCGCTCGGCATCGTCTTCATCTACCTGCGCACGACGCCGGCCGGCGATCTCGAGGGCTACCTGTTCGGCAACATCCTCGCGGTGCGCCGCTCGGACGTGTACGCCGCCCTCGCGCTCGCGGCGATCGTCGGCACCCTCATGGGCCTCACGTGGACCAAGATGGCCTACATCGCGTTCGACCGCACGCTGGCCCGGCTGTCGGGCATTCGGGTCGAGGCGCTCGACTACCTGCTGCTCGTCATGATGTCGGCCGTCATCGTGCTCTCGGTGCGCACGGTCGGCGTCATTCTGGTGTCGAGCTACCTCATCATCCCGGCAGCCACCGCGCGGCTGCTCGGCGGCAGCCTCATCGCGATGACGTTCAAGGCCGTCGCCATCGGCGTGGTCGGCTCGACCCTCGGCCTCATCATCTCGTTCTACGTCGAGGTCCCCAGCGGCGCGACCGTCATTCTCACCCTCGCGGCGGCCTTCGGAGGGGCGTCGCTACTGGCCAACCGGCGCCGAAGCCGCTAAGCGACCTGTCCATGAGCGTCGAGCTCTCAGTCGTCATTCCCCTCTACAACGAGGAGGAGAACGTTCAGCCGCTGTACGACGAGCTGAAGGGCGTGCTCGAGAAGCTCGGCAAGAGCTACGAGGTGCTGCTCGTCGACGATGGCAGCACCGACAAGACGTTCGCGAAGCTCGAGAGCATCGCCGCCGCAGATCCGAACGTCGTCGTGCTGCGCTTCCGCCGGAACTTCGGTCAGACCGCCGCGATCTCGGCCGGCATCGAGCGAGCCCGCGGCGCGGTCATCGTGCCGATGGACGGCGACCTCCAGAACGACCCGGCCGACATTCCCAAGCTGCTCGGCAAGATGGACTCCGAGGGCTTCGAGTGCGTCAGCGGCTGGCGCAAGAACCGGCAAGACAGCGGCACCCGCGTGCTGCCGTCGAAGATCGCCAACTGGCTCATCTCGTGGCTCAGCGGCGTTCACATTCACGACTACGGCTGCACGATGAAGGCGTACAAGCGCGAGGTCATCGAGGGCGTGCGCCTGTACGGCGAGATGCACCGCTTCGTGCCCATCTACGCGCACTGGCAGGGCGCGCGCGTCACCGAGATGGTGACGAACCACCGCGCGCGCCAGTTCGGCAAGTCGAAGTACGGCTTCAATCGCATCTTGAAGGTCGTGCTCGACCTCATGGTCGTGAAGTTCCTCTTCCAGTACCTCTCGAAGCCCATCTACGTCTTCGGCGGCTTCGGGCTCGCGGCGCTGGCGGCGTCGTTCGTGGCCACTGCGGCGGCCCTCTACCTCAAGCTCGCCGGCCTGAAGCCCCTCGTCGAGACGCCGCTGCCGCTGTTCGCAGGCATCTCGGCGCTGGTCGGGCTGCAGTCGATTCTGGTCGGCCTGCTCGCCGAGGTCCTCGTGCGCACGTACTACGAGAGCCAGGGCAAGCGGCCGTACCTGATCGGTCAGGTCATCGAGGCGAAGGCCGAGCCGCTGAAGCCGACGCCGGTCTCGCCGATCTCGAATCGCGTAGGCACCTGATGTGCGGCATCGCTGGAGCGGTGAGCCCGAAGTCTCCACCCGACCTCGAGGTGCTCACCCGCATGGCGACCGCGATCACGCATCGCGGGCCCGATGACAGCGGCATCTTCACCGACGGGCCCGCGGGCCTCGCGTTTCGCCGCCTCTCGATCATCGACCTGAGCGGCGGGCACCAGCCGATGACCATCGGCCCCGCGACCGTCGTGTTCAACGGCGAGATCTACAACTTCCGCGATCTGCGCCACGAGCTGCAGGCGCGCGGCGACGTCTTCGGCACGAAGTCCGACACCGAGGTGCTGCTCCGCGCGTACCTCGCGTTCGGCGACCAGTTCCTCTCGCGCATCGACGGCATGTTCGCGCTGGCGATCTGGGACACGCGCACCCGCACGCTGCTGCTCGCCCGCGACCGGTTCGGCAAGAAGCCGCTCTACTGGTGGCAGGGCCAAAGCGGCGAGCTGGTGTTCGGCTCCGAAGTGAAGGCGGTGCTGCAGCACCCCGCCGTGCCGCGCGAGCTCTCCCCTCAGGCGCTGCGCCGCTACCTCGCGTTCGAGTACGTGCCCACCCCCGACTGCATCTTCAAGGGCGTGCGCAAGCTGCCCGAGGGCCACGCGCTGACCCTCCGCGACGGCCGCGTGACCGAGTGGCCGTACTACGTGCTGCCCGCCGGCCAGGGCGAGATCGGCGTCGAGACGCTCGCGGGCCTGGGCGTGCACGACGCGGCGCAGACGCTGCGCACCGAGCTCGAGCGCGCGGTCGAGCGCCGCCTCGTCAGCGACGTGCCGCTCGGCATCTTCTTGAGCGGCGGCATCGACTCGACCGCCGTCACGGCCCTCGCGGCCCGCGCGGCCGGCAAGGTGAAGACGTTCTCGATCGCGTTCAGCGAGGGCTCGTTCGACGAGAGCTCGTTCGCGCGCCTGGCGGCCGAGCGGCTCGGCACCGAGCACCACGAAGAGCGGCTGTCGCCGAAGGCGGCGCTCGACCTCGTGCCGCACCTCGCCGATCAGCTCGACGAGCCGTTCGCCGACCCCTCGTACGTGCCGACGTACCTGCTCTCGAAGTTCACGCGGCAGCACGTCACGGTGGCGCTCGGCGGCGACGGCGCCGACGAGCTGTTCGCGGGCTACGACACGTTCGTGGCGCACGTGCCGGGCGTGCTGGCCTCGCGGCTGCCGGCCCTGGCGGTCGGTGCGTTTCAGCGGGCCGCGGGCATGCTGCCGACCGGCTCGGGCTACATGAGCCTCGACTTCAAGGTCCGCACCTTCCTGCAGGGCGCGCACTGGGCGCCCGAGTACCGCCACCAGGCGTGGATCGGGGCGATGACTCCCGAGCGCGTGAACGCCCTGCTGGTGCCGGGCCTGCGCGCAGACGACGTCTACGCGCCGCTCGATCGCTTCCGCGTCGCGCGGGGCGAGCGCGGGCTCGACTTCGTGCAGCGCTTCTACCTGTCGTTCTACCTGCGCGACGACATTCTGGTGAAGGTCGACCGGGCGTCGATGGCGGCGTCGCTCGAGGTGCGGGCTCCGTTCCTCGACACGCGGGTGGTCGAGCTGGCGCTGGGGCTGCCGTGGCTGCTCAAGCTGCGCGGCTCATCGCGGAAGTGGCTCTTGAAGAAGGCGCTGCGCGGGCTCGTGCCCGACGAGATCCTCGACCGCAAGAAGCACGGCTTCGCGATTCCCGTGACCGAGTGGCTCAAGGGGCCGCTCAAGCCCCTGGTCGAAGACCTGCTGTCCGAGCGCAGCGTGCGCGACGCCGGGCTGTTCGAGGCCTCAGAGGTGCGGCGCCTCATCGACGAGCACCAGCGCGGCGTGCGAGATCACCGCAAGCCGCTGTGGACGTTGATGCAGCTCGAGCTGTGGCGGCGGCGCTGGCTCGTCGGCGGAGCGGCCACCCGCAAGGCCGCGTGACGCGTCCCCTCTCCCCTCGTCGGGGAGAGGGACAGGGTGAGGGGCGCCGAGGTGCGGTGCTACCGTGGAGCAACGTGAAGGCGATCGACACGACCGTAGCGAGGCCGTTCCAACGAGCGAGGCTGGCGCCGACGGCGAGAGTGACTCTGCGGCAAGCGACGCCGAAGGCGGAGCTCGAGCGGCCGAGATCGCAGCCCCCGGTAGATCTCACGGCGGACCCCAAACGCCACGCGATCGGGCCAGAGCTGCTCTCGAAGGCGCTCGACCCAGCGCAGCGCGCGATCGCAGAGCTGCTCGCCGAGCCGAAGGCGCCGGCCAACCGAGCCGAGCTGGCCGACGCGTACGTGAAGCTGGCGCAGGCGGTGAGCCGGGCCGAGGCGGCGCTGCTGGGCAGCCTCGACGGGCTCGACGCGCGCGTCGCTCCGAAGCTGTACGGCCCGCTGCGCGACCGGGCGTTCGCAGCGCTGCGCGAGGCAGGCCGGGCGTTCGCGAAGCTGGACCCGTCGTGGTCGTCGCTGGTGCACGGCAAGGGCGGGTGGGCCTCGCAGCCGGTGGTGCTGAAGCCCGACCGCGGAGACGGCGTGCCGCTGCGCGCCTACGCGAACACGTACAAGAAGCCGGCGGCGCTCAGCGTCGAGCAGCAGAAGGCCGAGTACGACCAGCGCGTCGAGACGTTCACGGGCAAAGGCGGCCGCTTCGAAGACATCATCACGGCGAAGGCGGGCACGCTCGAGGCGCTCGAGCCGATGTTCCGCTACGACTACGTGCTCGAGCAGGGCGGGCCGCTGCGGCTGTTCCCGAACGGGGACGACAGCGACGACGGCCCACCGAAGCCGGGGCACTCGCTCCTGGCGGTGGGCGGCGAGGCCTTTCGCGACACGCTGGCGGCGCTCGCGGGCGAGCTGTGGGTGCTCAAAGACAGCCAGGGCGATCTCGAGGCCGTCGTCGTCGCGAACAACTCGGGGCACTTCAAGCCGGTGTTCGACGATCTGCCGAACGTGGTGCCGGTGCTGAAGGCCCTCGGCGTCCCCGAAGAGAAGATCGTGCTCTTCGGCGGGCCGAACAACCTGCCGGCGATGTTCCGGGAGCTCGAGCAGAAGTTCCCCGACGAGCTTGCGGGCGTGAGCGCTCGGCTGCCGGGCAGCGCGAGCGAGCTGCTCGACGCGATGCGGGCCGAGACGCACGGCGCGGTCAAAGACGTCTGGAGCTGATATTCCTCCCGGCCCATGAACGTCCTCGTCACCGGAGGCGCCGGCTTCATCGGCTCGCACCTCGTCACGGCGCTGGCGGCGCGCGGCGATCGCGTCGTCATCCTCGACAGCTTCGACACGTTCTACGACCCGAAGCTGAAGCGCGAGACGGCGTCGAGGCTGAAGGCCGAGCTCGTCGAGGGGGACCTCGCGAACGAGGCCGACGTCGCGAAGGCGTTCGCGGCGGCAGGGCAGGGCGCGGTCGTCGTGCACCTGGCGGCCCGCGCCGGAGTGCGGCCGTCGATCGCTCAGCCCGCGCTCTACTCGCGCGTGAACGTCGAAGGCACGACGCACATGCTCGAGGCCGCGCGCAAGTCGGGGGCGAAGCGCTTTGTGTTCGCCTCGTCGTCGAGCGTCTATGGCGCGCGCTCGAACCCGCCGTTCAGCGAGGAAGATCGCATCGACCGGCCGGTGTCGCCGTACGCGGCGACGAAGATCGCGGGCGAGATGCTCTGCGCGACGTTCGCGCACCTCTACCGCCTCGAGACGGTCGCGCTGCGCTTCTTCACGGTGTACGGCCCGCGGCAGCGGCCCGACCTGGCGATCAGCAAGTTCGCGAAGCTCATCAACCGGGGAGCGCCGGTGCCGTTCTTCGGCGACGGCACGTCGGCGCGCGACTACACGTTCGTGGAAGACACGGTGCGAGGGCTGCTCGCGTCGATCGATCGCAGCTGGCCGCAGTTCGAGGTGATGAACCTCGGGGGCTCGCGGCCGGTGACGCTGAACGAGCTGGTGGCGGGCATCGAGAGGGCGTCGGGGAAGAAGGCGAACCTCGACCGGCAGCCCGACCAGCCCGGCGACGTGCCGCTGACGTGCGCGGCGACGGAGAAGGCGAAGCGCCTGCTGGGCTTCGAGGCGAAGATCCCGCTCGACGAGGGGCTCCAGCGCTACTTCGCCTGGCTCGCGACCGACGAGGCGAAGAGCTGGCGCTGAAAAAAGGGGCTGCGCAAAAAAGGGGACAGGCTACTTTTCCGGTCGCACGCAGAGGAAGTCGCCACTGCAGACAAGCGGAAAAGTAGCCTGTCCCCTTTTTTGCGCAGCCCCATTTTCACGGCGCCGTGACGCGCTTCGCGAGAATGATGTCGCCCTTGCGCGCGACGACCTGAAACCGCCCCGACGCGATGCCGAGCTGCGCGCGCCGCGAGCTCAGGTCGTCGGGGAAGTCGCCGAAGATCATCATCTGGCAGTGGTCGTGCCGCTCGTCGACGATCGACCACGTGTTCGCGTGCCAGGTCACGTGCGCCTGCACCCGGTCGCCGGCGCAGAGCGCGGTGCCGGCCGGCACGCCCTGCATGACCTCCTGCAGGTCGCGCTCGCGCTGCCGGTCGGCCTCGCTCGGCGCCTTGAACGGCACGATCGCGAACCCGCCCTTGACCGTCGCGTGCGGCGAGTACGCTCCCCACTGCAGGCAGGCCACCGCGATGCCGGCCAGCACCGCCCACGTCGCGGCCGCCCGGCGCGCCCGGCCCTCGGCGCTGTCGTCGAACGCCGCCAGCGTCATCGCCGCCCCGGCGAACGCGTACGGGGCCCAGTTGCACACGTACTGGAAGCTGATCGAGATGGTCGGCGGGTACGCGGTCGACAGCAGCGTGAGCAGGAAGCCGTTCACGAGCAGCACCCAGTGCAGCGGCCGCCGCAGCGGTAGGAACGCGAGCGGCCCGAACACCTGCGCCACGTACGTCACCTTCTCGAGCACCGTCAGCGTGCGCAGCGTGTAGCCGGGGTTCGAGGCCACGGTCTTCATGATCGCGATGAAGCCGCTCTCGCCCGGCGGGTAGAGCTGCTTGAAGGTGTCGGCGAAGTACTGGTTCGGCATCAGCACGAACCGCAGCGTCAGGAAGTAGGCGACCGACACGAGCGCCGTGGCGACGCCGGTGCGCACGCGCCAGCCCGACAGGAACATGAACGCGCCGAGCGTCGCGAGGCCGATCGAGACGTCTTCCCGGCAGAGGATGGCGAAGACGAAGAACAGCCAGTACGTCTTGAACCGCTTCAGCTCGGCCATCGCGATCGCCCACATCGCCCAGCTCGCGCCGAAGGGCTGCATGTGCACGTCGTAGAGCTGGGCTCCGTGAAACGGCGCGTACAGCAGCCACGCGAGGCCGAGCGCGAACGCGTAGGGCAGCGGCAGCCGGTTGCGCGCGAAGAGGAAGATGGGAATCGACGAGAACGCGAGCGCGCACGCCTGCATCACGAGCAGGGTCTCGGCGCGCGGGTGCAGCGCGTAGATCGGCACCAGGTAGAAGGTCGCGAGGTCGGCGTGGCCGTTGAGCCCGCCCCAGTTCGTGTCCCAGCCGAGCGTCGGCAGCCGCAGCGGCCGGCCGCCGAGCACGCTCTGGAAGACCTGGTCGTACTGCCCGAGGTCCGAGCTGTACGTGAAGAACCGCTGGTGCGCGTAGACGGCCCAGAGCGTCATGAACAGCGCGTGGGCGGCGGCGAGCGCGACGAGCGTGCCGAGCACGAGGCGCGGCCGCGAGAAGAACGCGCGCGGCGCCGCGAGGGCCCGCTGCCCCAGCGCGGGCGGGCGCTCGGCCCAGGCGGCGCAGGACTCGCGCAGGAGCCGCTCGAGGGCGAGCACGAACAGCGCGAGCGAGATGGCGATGACCGAGTCGTCGGCCCAGCCGCGGCGGGCGAGGGCGAGCGCGACCGGCGCCGTCAGCAGCGGGCACGCGAGGCGGGCGAGCCACTCGGCGCCCTCGGCAGAGCGGTTCGGGTCGCGACGCACGGCCCACAGCGTGGCCCCGGCGACGGCGGCGAACGCGCCCGCCATGAAGAGGAGCATGAGCCTGCGCTGCTCGGGCAGCAGCAGGTTCTCGCTGAAGAACGCGCCGTCGACGGGCACGAGCTCGGTGACGAGCGCGAGCGTGACGGCGGCCGCGATCAGGCCGAGGGCGACGGCGGCGCGAAGGGCTCTCGTGAGCACGCAGGCGCTCTACTACCAGTTCGCGCCGGCGGGGCTGCGACTTCAGGGACCGGGCGGCCGCACGTAGATCGACCGGTAGGGCGGGTAGTCGGCCACGCGCTGGTACTGCGTCGCGAGCAGCTGGGTCGCCTCGGCCGGCGGCGTGACCGAGGTGGTGATGATGGCGGCGTCGGCCTGGGCGAGCAGCCCGGTCACCTGGTCGGGCGACGTCATCGGCACGCGCGGCGAGGGGAACGAGATCTGCCACGGCGGCCCCCACTCCCAGACGGCGAAGTCCGAGATCTCGTAGAGGCCGTCGGCGTACCCGTTCTGCCCCATCGACACGACCTTGTACGGCGCGTGCTCGGGCGGCGGCGTCGGCGGCATCTCGTACACGTAGAACCCGCCGTGCTGCCCGATCAGCCGCGCCGACTTCAAGAACGCGTTGTAGACGATCTCTTCCTGCTTCGTCGGCAGCCCGTGCTGCGGCACGTCGACGATGTGCGTGATGCCGAACTTCTTGAAGTAGTCGTAGACCTCGCGCGACGACTTCATCGTGCGGTAGTCGATGAACCCCGAGTAGCCCATCCAGTCGAAGAAGACCTTGCGGTTGAACCCGAGCGTCGTCTGATGGTTGTGCAGCAGCAGCACCGCGTCTTTCGGCAGCGACTTGCCGAGCGAGATGTACTCGGCGCGGAAGCGGTCGTACCTCGTCTTGCCCTGGCCCTCGTACCGGGTCTTGATCAGCGCGACGCCGTTCGCGAGCCGGTCGTTGCCGCTGAACATCATGTCCGCGCCCCAGACGAGCTGCACGGCCACGACCGCGGCGAGCCCCGCCCGCGCCGGCCACCCGAGCTGCCACGCCTTGAAGATCACCGCCGCCGTCGCCACCACCATGATCGGGAGCAGGCTCTGCAGGTGCCGGTCGACCAGGTAGTTCATCGCCCAGCAGAACACCGAGCCCGTGCCCACGAACACCGCGGCGAGAATGCGCCGGTTGCCGGGCACCAGAAACGCGATCGGCGTGAGCAGGGTGAACAGCGAACCGAACGTGGGGACGTTCTTGTAGAACGAGTAGTGCGGGTCGATCGAGAACGTGAAGATCAGCCGCAGCGAGTCTTTGAGGCGAATGGCGAGGTCGGGGTTCGGGTGCGAGTGCCAGTCGGCCAGCGTCGTTCGCACGATCTCGGGCCCGTCTTTGAAGGGCGGCCACGTGTTCGTGAACACCTTCATCATCAGCGGGTAGACGGGGTTGTTGAAGTACACCCAGTTCTCGATGAAGTGCGGTGACGCGACGACGGCGCCGGTCAGCGCGAGGGCGAGCGCTCCGAGGGCGAGCTGCTTCAGCGTCGGCACCTCGGGCGTCTTGCGAACGGCTTTGACGGCGAGGCGCCCCCACGCGATCGCCACCAGCACCGCCACGGGGATGATGATGTAGACGGCCTGCAGCTTCGTCATGAGGCCGCCGGCGCCGATCGCTCCGGCGAGGGCGCAGAGGCGCGCGTCGAAGCGGCGGGCGGCGAGCGCCACGGCGAGACAGAACGGAACCACGAAGAGGGCGAGGTAGTGGTCCGACGAGCCGCCGATGCTGCCGTCGTAGACGAAGATGCCGGGGAACAGGAAGTAGACGGCCCACGCGCCGCGCACGCGCTCGCCGACCGCGTACTCGACGGCTCCGGCGACGCCGATGAGCGTCCACAAGAAGACCGTGAACTCGAGGTGGAGCGCCATCATCCAGCGCAGGGCCATGTGCTTCTCGAGGCCCGGCACCATGTAGCCCCACGCCGACACCACGCTCGCGAGGTTGGGCACGCTCAGCGGCCACCCGCCGATGAAGGGGATGATGCGGCCCTCGCGCGCGTAGTTCTCGGCGATGACCTGGTGTGTCCACGTCGAGTCGTAGTTCAACGAGTCGGGCGAGAGCAGCTGCAGGTAGATGAGGCCGAGGCACAGCGCGCCGAAGACGAGGCCCACCACGAACGGCACCGTCGGGGCGCCCACCGCGAACGTGTAGCTCTTCCACGCGGCGATGCCGCTTCGGGCGCCGATCGCGAGCAGCAGCAGCGGCATGATCGTCGCGAAGACCGGGCCGTACAGCCCGAGGTAGCCGCAGAGGTACATCACCGTCACGAAGACGACGAGGCCGAGCGGCAGCGCCAGCGAGAGCCGGCCCAGCGGGCTCAGCTCGTCGTCCTTCATGAGCAGACCGAGCACGAAGTGGCCGACGGCCGCGCACGCGAGCGTGAGCAGCAGGTTCCACCCGCAGATGACGATCAGATCGACGAACAGCCACTCTTCGAGCGGGTAGCCGCGAATCAAGAAGCCGCCGAGCCCGATCGCGCCGGCGACGCCGAACAGCAGGGTGCCGTAGGTGCGAACGACCGAAGCGTCGATGCGAGCCATCTCGGAGCGCGTGGTCTAGCGCAGTTCCCGCGTGATGGGTGCAGCCCGCGACGACCGCAAAGCGGGCGCCGGCGGCCGGGACTTCGACGATCGCCATGGCGTGACGCCGTGTTATGGGGCGCACGGCTTGGACGAACAGCTCTACGACGCCCACGAGAAGCTCGACGACACCTTCTGGTGGTTCGTCGGCCGGCGCCAGGTCATTCGCCAGGTGATGAAGAAGCACTTGCCCGACGTCGCGCACCGGCGCCGCATCGTCGACGTCGGCTGCGGCGCGGGCGGCAACCTGCTCATGCTCCGCGAGTTCGGCGAGGTCACCGGCATCGACGCGAACGAGCGCATTCTCGTCGGCGCGCGCGCCCGCGTCGGCCACGAGGTCACGCTGATTCACGGCGAGTTCCCTCAGTGTCTGCCCGCTCAGACGCGCTTCGACGTCGTCTGTGCCTTCGACGTCATCGAGCACCTCGACGACCCGATCGGCGCGCTGCGCGGTGCCCGCGAGCGGCTCGACGCGGGCGGCCGGCTCGTCGTCACGGTGCCCGCGTTTCCGTTTCTGTGGAGCGTTCACGACGATCTGAACCACCACCGGCGCCGCTACCTGAGGTCGACGCTGCTCGAGCAGCTCGCACAGGCCGGCTTCGCCACCGACTGGGTCAGCTACTTCAACAGCGTGCTGTTCCCCGCCATCGCCGCCGTTCGCGTCGTGCGCAACGCCCTGCGCTTCGCCGAGTCGCAGTCCGATGCCGTGAGGCCGGCGGCTCCGGTGAACGCGCTGCTCACGCGCATGTTCGCGGCCGAGGGCCGCGTCGTGCCCAACGTGCCGGTGCCCTTCGGGGTCTCGCTGATCGCCGTCGCGCGGCCCGTCTAGACGGCGCGTGCGACCGCGAACAGCTGGGCGCCGTACCGGTTCGAGTTCAGCTGAAACAGCGTGCGCAGGCCGAAGCAGATCAGGTCTTCGGTCACGCCGTACGGCTTCTCGCCGAAGCGATCCATCGAGCCCGAGGGGTCGAGGTTCGCGTACCACTTCGACAGGTCGTGAAAGGGGAACCCCGCGTTCCACACCTTCTCGGGCTCGAAGCCCGCGGCCTGCAGCGACGACGCGATCTCGGCGGTCGTGAAGTGCCGCCGATGGCCGACGCGCCGCTCGGTCTCGCGCAGCGGGCCGCTCTGGGTCGACAGCACCAGCGTGCCGCCGCGCACCAGCAGCCCGCGCACGTTCTGGAGCAGCTGCCCGGGCCGATCGACGTGCTCGATGATCTCGAGCGCCGTCACGGCGTCGTAGCGGCCGAGGTCGTCGGCCGACCACGTCACCGGGGCGTCGAGGTTCGCCTGCACCCAGCGCGTGTCCGGAGCGCGCCGGCGGTTCAGCTCGAGCTGCGCCTCAGAGAGGTCGACGCCCACGAGCTTCGCGTTGGGCACGACGCGGGCGAGCTCGTCGAGCAGCTGGCCGCCTCCGCAGCCGATGTCGACGATGCTGCTCGGCCTGCGACGCTCGAGCACCGCGCTGACGGTTCTCACGCGGAACCGCGGCGCCGCCATCTTGCGCCAGTAGTCGTTCTGGCCCGGGAGCGCCTGCCCGTAGAACTCGCGGTTGATCTCTTCGGCCGAGGCCATCGGCGCGCTCATAACATCACTGTCGCGCCTTGCGCTTCGCGAGGAGGATCTCGCCCTTCTGCAAGATCACCTCGTACTTGCCCTGCGCGAGCCCCTCTTGCGCGTGCACGTTGCCGTAGTCGCCGGGCAGGGTCGAGTAGAGCAGGTACTCGCAGTTGTACGTGCTGTCGCGCAGCGACCACGTGTCGAGGTGGAAGGTCACGTGCGACTGAATGCGGTCGGCCGCGCACAGCGTGGCGTCTTCGGGGATCGACTTCATGACCTCCATCAGGTCGACCTGCCGCTGCTTGTCGGCCGCGCTCGGCGCCTTGAACGGCACCTCGCCGAAGCCGCCCTTGATCGCGCCGTACGACGAGTAAGCGCCCCACTGCACGCAGCCGATGGCCGTCGCGATCAAGAGCGCCCACGCACCGGCCGCGCGCCGCGCCGCTCCGTCGGGGCGGCCCTCGAGGTAGGCGAGCGTCATGGCCGCCGCCGTGAACGCGTACGCCACCCAGTTGCACACGTACTGGAAGCTGATCTGAATCGGCGGCAGGTACGCCGTCGCGATCAGCGTCAGCAGGAAGCCCGGCACGAACAAGAGCCAGTGCAGCGGCCGGCGCAGCGGCAGGAACACCAGCGGCGCGAAGACCTGGCAGACGTAGCGGATCTTTTCCCAGCTCACGAGCGTGCGGAGCGTGTACCCGGGGTTCGAGATGATCGTCTTCACCACGGGGATGAACCCGGCCTCGCCCGGCGGGTAGAGCAGCTTGAACGCGTCGGCGAAGTACTGGTTGCTCATCAGCCCGAACCGCAGCACCAGGAAGTAGGCCGTCGCGACCACCGCCGACGCGAAGCCCGTCTTCGTGCGCCAGCCCGACAGCCACATGAAGGCGCCGAGCGTCGCGAGCCCGATCGACACGTCTTCGCGACAGAGAATCGCGAAGACGAAGAACAGCCAGTACGTCTTGAACCGGCGCAGCTCGGCCATCGCGATCGCCCACATCGCCCAGCTCATGCCGAACGGCTGCATGTGAATGTCGTAGAGCTGGGCGCCGTGCAGGGGCGGGTAGAGCAGCCACGCGAGCCCGAACGCGAAGGCGTACGCGATCGGCAGCCGGCTGCGCGCGAACAGGAAGATGGGGATGCACGAGAACGCGAGCGCGCACGCCTGCATCACGAGCAGCGTCTCGGCCCGCGGGTACAGCGCGTACAGCGGCACCATGTAGAAGGTAGCGAAGTCGGCGTGGCCGTTGAGGCCGCCCCAGTTCGTGTCCCACCCGAGCGAGGGCAGGCGCAGCGGTCTGCCGTGCAGCACCGACTGGAACACCTGGTCGTACTGGCCGAGGTCGTAGCCGTAGGTCGCGAAGCGCTGGTGCGCGAACACGGCCCAGGTCGCCATGAAGATCGCGTGGCCGACCGCGAGCGCGATCAACACGCCGAGCACGAGCCGCGGCCGCGCGAAGAAGGCCCGGGGCAGCGCGAACAGCCGGTCGCCGAGGCCGGCCGGTCGCTCGGCCCACGCGCCCGCCGACTCGCGCACCAGGCGCTCGAGCGCGACGGCGAACAGCGCGAGCGTGATCGCCATCACGGCGTCTTCGGCCCACGCGTGCCGCACGAGCGTCAGCGCGACGGGCAGCACGAGCAGCGGGCAGAGCAGGCGGGCCAGCCACTCGGCGCCCACGGGCGACCGCAGCGGGTCGCGGCGCACGGCGAAGAGCGTCGTGCCGGCGACGACGGCGAACGCGACCCCCATCAACACGAGAATGAGCCTGCGGCGCTCGGGCAAGAGCAGGTTCTCGGTGAAGTACGCGATGTCGACCGGAGCGAGCTCGCTCGCGATCGAATGCATGATCGCGGCTGAGATGATGCCGAGAGACAGCGCGGCGCGGACAGTCCTCACCAACACGGGTGCAGCCCGCTAGCACATATTCCTCGATCTTCGGGTATGAACCCGCGCCGATGAACGAAGGCACCCGTGATGCGTTGTGGACGGCGCTCGTCGACTTGGCTCCGCCCGGCACCCCGCAGACGTGGCAGGCCCTCGCTCGCGTCGCGCCTCCCGACGTGGCTCCTCCGGCCGACCTCGTCGAGCGCCTGTCGGTCTCTCCACCCGAGGCCGCCGAGGTCTCCGAGGCCCAGCTGCGCGAAGCCTCGGCGCGCGCCCGCGTGGCCGCCGCCGCCCAGGGCACGGCGCGCCGCCACGCCTCGATTCGCGGCCAGGCGGGGCTCATCGGCGGCGTCGCCCTCGGCCTCTGGCTGACCGCGTCGATCGTGCTGGTCGCCTCGCGCGCCTCCGAGCCGACCGACCTCGCGAAGGGCAAGCCGTGGCGCGCGAGCTCGCAGTGGGCGGGGCTCACGTGCGACCCGGTGCACGGGGTGTGCGGGCCGCTGCACTCGCGCATCTTCTTCCACACGAACGACGACGACAGCCCCTGGGTCGAGATCGATCTGGGCAAGCCCCAGACGTTCACGAAGCTGACCATCGTGAACCGGAAGGACGAGAACCTCCAGCATCGCGCCGTGCCGCTCGTCCTCGAGGTCTCGGACGACCAGCAGGGCTGGCGAGAGATCGCGCGGCGCACCGAGGTCTTCGACGACTGGAAGCCCGAGTTCCCGCCCGTCACCGCCCGCTTCATTCGCGCGCGCATCGACCGCAAGTCGTGGCTTCACCTGGAGGCCGTGAAGGTCCACCCGTGACGGCGCGGGCGGCTGCCGCGCTCGCCCTGCTGGCCGCATGCGGGAGCGTCAGCGTCGTCGACGACGCCGGCCTCGACGAGGCCGACGCCTCGGTGGCCGACGCGGCCGTCGCCGATGCTGGAGCCCCCGATGCGGGCGCAACCGACGCCGGCGCTGTCGACGCTGGGCCTCCCGATGCGGGCCCCTTCGACGCCGGCGCCGCCGACGCAGGCCTCGCCGACGCAGGCCTCGCCGACGCGGGCGATTCACGCCCCGTGCTGTACCCGGCCGGTGCGACGCACTCTCCGCTGACCGAGGCCGTCGCGGGCCACCTGCGGGCCATCGCCTCTCGCCGGCCCGCGCGCGAGCGCGCCCTCTCGAAGATCGGCGACTCGCAGACGGTGAGCACGTCGTTTCTCAACTGCTTCGCGGGCAGCAGCATCACGCTGGGTGCGAACGCGCCGCTGCAGCCGACGCTCGACGCCTTCCGCGACGGCGGCACCTTCAACCGCACCAGCCTCTCGGCCACGGTCGGCTGGAGCGCGTTCTCGGCGCTCCAGGGCGCTCCGACTCCGCTCGAGCAGGAGCTCTCGGCCAACGACCCCCGCTACGGCGTCGTGATGTTCGGCTCGAACGACGTCGAGCTCATGAACATCGATCGCTACGGCCGGGACATGTTCACCATCACCGACCAGCTCATCGACGCAGGCGTCGTGCCGCTGCTCACGTCGTTTCCTCCGCGCGACGACAAGCCGTCGGCCGACGCCGTCGTGCCTCGCTACAACGCGGTCGTTCGGGGCATCGCGCAGGCGCGGCAGGTGCCCTTCGTCGACCTGCACCGCGAGCTGCTGCCGCTGCCCTCGCACGGCCTCGGCGGCGACCAGCTGCACCTGAACGCGTCGCCGTCGGGCTCGTGCCGCTTCGACGCCGCCGGCCTGCAGTACGGCCAGAACGTGCGCAACGCGCTGACGCTGCAGGTGCTCGCCCGCGCGCGCGGCGCGCTGCTGTCGACCCCGGCGCCCGACGCCACCGCGCCGCACCTCGCAGGCTCGGGCACGGCCACCGACCCGTTCGTGATTCCGTCGCTGCCGTTCTCGGACGTGCGCGACACGCGCCGAGACGGCGCGAACGTCATCTCGACGTACTCGGGGTGCGCCGCGGCGCAAGACGAGTCGGGGCCCGAGCTCTATTACCGGCTCGACCTGCCGGCCGCGACGAACCTGCGCGCGTTCGTGATCTCGCTCGGCACCGGCGACATCGACGTGCACCTGCTCGGGGCCGGTACGGGGCCCGGCGACTGCCTCGCCCGCAACGACAAGGTGGTCACGCGCGCCGGCGCCACCGGCACGCTGCACCTCGCGCTCGACACGTTCGTCTCGGGCGGAGTGCCCCAGCGCGGCGGGTACCTGCTCGTCGTGATGGCCGACTGAGGTGCTCAGGCGACGCGAGCGGTCGCCGTCCAGCTGTACTGCCGGTGCCAGCGCACGAGCACGTCTTCGAAGCCGCTCTGGAACCACCGCCGCACCTCGTCGCCGCGCAGATAGAACGCGACGGGGGTCACGAGCTGGTCGAACACGATGAGGTGGATCTCGTCGTACGGGAAGCCGTGCATCGACGCGAAGTAGTCGCCGTACGGCAGCTTCGGCCCCTTGCCGTCGGGCCCGGGCTTGTAGAACAGCTTGATCGCTCCCCAGAGCGCCGCCGAGGGGAGCGTCAGCAACCGCCGCAGCGCCTCGGGTGGCAGACGCGCGGTGAGCGCCTTGCGCACGGGGTCGACGAACCGCGTGATCCACTCGTTGTTCTCGGCTCCGTACACCCACACCACGATGCGGCCGCCCGGCTTCACCGTCTGCGAGAGGCTCGCGAACCCCGCCGCCGGGTCGGGCAGGTGGTGCACCACGCCGACCGAGAAGACGAGGTCGAACGCGCGCGCGACCGGGAGCTGCAGCAGGTCGCCGATGACGACGTGTGCGTTGGGCAGCGAGCGCGTGTTCTGAAACGCGACGTAGGCGGCGTCGCCGAGGTCGATCGCGATGATCGCCTTCGCGCCGAAGCCGGCGACGATCGCGGTGTGCCGGCCCTTGCCGCAGCCGCCCTCGAGCACCACCCGGCCCGCGAAGTCGTCGCGCGCGACGGGCGCGATCCACCCGAGGAACTGCTCCTCGTAGTAGGCGCGCAGCTCCGTCCACCGGGTCCACTCTTCGGCGAAGCGGCCTGCGGTCTCGGTCTTCACCGCGTCGACGGCGGCCGCCGTGAGAATCGGCACGCCGCGGTCGATGCGATAGCGGTGGCCGCCGCTGTCGGCGACGAGCTCGCCGGTCATGACGTGCCCGTCGCGCTCGGCGGTCGCTCCTGCTGCGAGCGTGAGCTTCGAGCCGGTCAGCGGGCAGCGCAGGTACTCGAGGGCTTCGGGCCTCATCGAGCGGTCAGCCCTGGGGCTTCGCCGCGCCGACGTTCGCGAGCGCCAGCTTCGCGCGCTTCTCTTGATAGTGCCCGACGATGACGAGCACGCCGATGCCGGCCAGAATCGCGAGATCGGCGACGTTGAAGATGCCGGTGCGCAGCGACTGGCCGATGCCCATGTTCATGAAGTCGACGACGCGGCCGTCGAAGCGCGCGCGGTCGACCCAGTTCGAGAAGCCGCCGCCCGCGATCATCGCGTAGCCGGCGACCTGCCAGGCGTCGAGCTTCTTGCTGGTCAGCGAGTAGATGGTGATGCCGAGCAAGAGCAGCCCGACCGCCACCGTCAGCACCCAGTAGCGCGCCTGCGGTGAGAGGCTCGCGCCGAGCGAGAGGAACGCGCCCTCGTTCGTCGCGAACTGCAGCCGGAAGATGTCACCGAGGTACACGCGCGCCGGGCCGCCCTTGAGCGTCTCGTTCGCCATCACCTTGGTGGCCTGGTCACAGCCGACGCTCGCGCCGAGCACGATCACGAACACCGCCACGCGGGGAAGAAGCTTCATCATCGGGGCACCCTAATCACCCCCGACGAACGCCGTCCACCGCCAGCAACCGTCGCGCTTCTCGAGCACCAGCCGCTGCCCGGGCTTCTTCGGCTCGCACGTGAGGCTGTCGTCGCGCAGCTTGCACTTGCCCGTGATGGCCGCGCGAATCGCCTGCGGCAGCTTCGCGTCCTTCGCCCACTCGCCGACGGCCTGGTCGGCGTCGGCGTCGCCGCCGAAGCTCCAGGTGAACGGGTCGTCCATCAGCGGGCGTAACGCCTTGAGCGGCTGCTTGTTCCCCGCCGCGGCCCAGATGACCCGCAGCATGAGCCGCGCATCCGCGGGCGCCGACGTGAACGCGGGCGCCTTCGGGTCGTCGAGCGCGCGAGCCTCCTGGAAGGCGGTGACGGTCTCGTCGCCGAACCGCTTCAGCTCGGACGGCGTCGGCAGGCAAACGGCGGGGTCGGTCGACAGCGCGAGGTGCACGAGCAGGGCTGGGAGCACGCGGCAGACCCTACCACCGCCCCGTCACCGCGAAGCCCGAAGGCCCCGCGCTCAGCTCGGCGGTCACGGGGCCGGCCTGCACCGGCCGGTGGAACAGGGCGGGTATGCCGACCCCGAAGAGCGTGCCGATGGCGGCCCCCGTCACCACGTCGGTGAAGTAGTGCTTGTCGCCGACGATGCGCAGCACCGCGGTGGTGACGGCGAGCGGCGCTCCGGCGACCAGCACCGCCCACCAGTGCCGGTAGCCGCGCGCGCGCAGCACCGTCGCGGTCGCGGCCACCAGCGAGAACGCGTAGCTCGTGTGCCCCGAGAAGAACGACAGGTCGTTGTCGGCGGGCTCGTCGGTGAGCGCCTTCTCGGCCGGGCTCAACTGCGCCACGAACGGCCGCTCGCGGCCGGCCGCGAACTTCACGGCCTGGTTCAGCGCCTGGCTCGCCACCATGGCCTCGACGATCAAGAGCGCGTCGACGAGCGCGTCGCGCCAGGTGCCGTCGCCACGCCACGTGAACAGCGCGTCGGCTGCCAGCATCGTGAGCGGCACGCCGGCGATGCCGAACAGGTCGCTCGTGATCCGCACGGCCTTCACGTCCTGCGGCGAGGCGCGGAGCACGCGCACGGCGTCGTCGAGCCCGTTGCGCGCGCACCAGCGGCACGTCGCCGGGGCGAGCTGCTTCTTGAAGACGGCCTCGCTGAGCACCCACCACGCGCCGAGGGCGGCCGTGACCGGGCCGTCGACGCGCAGATCGTACGAGAGCTCGGCCGGCGCAGTCGCGAGCCCCACCGTCAACAGTGCGGTGAGCACGTGGCCCTTCGAGCACGGCGCGGGCCTGGGGTAAAGCGGCCCAGGTTGAGCGACGGCACTCCGAACAAGACGGTCCCCGAGTCTCAGGTGCGCGAGGCGGTGCAGAGCGAGCCTGACGCCTCGCTGCCCCTGCGCTCTCAAGAGCGCTACGTCTTCATCGCCGAGCACGCGCGCGGAGGCCTGGGCCGAGTCTGGCGGGTCTTCGACCGCGAGCTGGGCCGCGAGCTCGCACTGAAAGAGTCGCTGTCGGACGACGCCGCGGCCCGCCGCCGCTTCATTCACGAGGCGCTCACCACCGCGCGCCTCGAGCACCCGGCCATCGTGCCGGTGCACGACGCCGGCGCCGCCGAGAAGTCGGGCTCGCTCTTCTACACGATGAAGCTCGTCGACGGCTCGACGCTGGCCGCGGTGCTCGCCGCGACCCCCGAGCTCGCCGCCCGCCTCGCGCTCTTGCCGCGCGTGCTCGCCGTCGCCGAGGCCGTCGACTACGCGCACAGCAAGGGCGTGCTGCACCGCGACCTGAAGCCCGAGAACGTGCTCGTCGGGAAGTACGGCGAGACCGTGGTCATCGACTGGGGGCTCGTGCGCTCGGTGCCCGGAGCCGCCGACGGAGCCCCGGTGCCCGTCACGGCCGCGCTGACGCGGGCGGGCGCGGTGATGGGCACGCCGGGGTACATGGCTCCCGAGCAGGCCGCGGGCGAGCTCGTCGACGCCCGCGCCGACGTCTATGCGCTCGGGGCGTGCCTCGCCGCCGTCGTCACCGGCTCGGGCCCCCGCGTGCGCGCGACCCCTTCGCTGGGCCCGGCCATCGCCGAGGACTTCGAGCTGGGCGCCGTGCGCGGCGTGCCGAGAGATCTGCTCGCGATCATCGCGAAGGCGATGTCGCGCGACCGCCGCGATCGCTACGCCGACGCCCGCGCGCTCGCGGAAGATCTGAACCGCTACCTCGCGCGACAGCCCGTGCTCGCGCACCGCTACTCGGTCGCCGAGCGCATCGGGCGCTGGGTGCAGAAGAACCGCGCCGTGGCGGTCGCGACGGCGGCCGTGCTCGTGCTCACCGCCGTCGGCGCGACGCTCGCGACCGTGCGCGAGTCGGGCCTGCGGCGCGAGGCCGAGACGAGCACGCGCTCGCTGCTCGAGGTGCAGGGCCGCAGCGAGCTCGCCGCGGGGCACCCGCGCCGCGCGGCCGTCTACCTCGCCGAGGCGCTGCGGCGTGCTCCGGGCGACCGCGCCCTGCGCATGCTGCTCGGCCAGTCGGTGCGCGCGCTCGCCGCCCGCCGCTTCGCGCTCGAGGGCATGCAGCGCGTCGTCGTCTCGGTCGACTGGAGCCCCGACGGCCGCCTGCTCGCGACCGGCGGCGACGACGAGTGGGTGCGCGTGTGGGACGCCGAGACCGGCAAGCTCGTCAAGGCGATCGCGAAGCACGACAAGGGCATCGACGACGTCAGCTTCAGCGCCGACAGCCGGCTCCTCGTCTCGTGCGGAGGCGACCGCAAGGTGCGCGTGTCGAACCTCGAGACGCTCGAAGAGGTCGGCGTGTTCGACGACCCGAACCCGTACCGCACGATCTTCTCGCGCGACGGCTCGAAGATCGTTGTCGGCGATCAGAGCGGCGAGGTGCGCGTGCTCGACGCCAAGACCGGAGCCCGCCTGCACACGCTCGAGCACCACACGAACCGCGCGCAGGCGCTCGCGTTCGCGCCGACCGGCGAGCTCGTCGTCGCCGCGTGGGATCGCTCGGCCACCGTGTGGAGCGGCGACGGCTTCACGCTGCAGCGGGTGCTGCCTGCGTTCGAGTCCGAGGGCGCGTCGATCGCCTTCAGCCACGACGGCAAGTGGGCCGCGATCGCCGAGAGCGACTTCTCGATTCACCTCTTCCGCCTGCCCGCGTGGGAGCACAGCCACCGCATTCGCACGCCCGCCGACTCGCGCTTCCCGGGCATCGGCTTCTCGCTCGACGATCAGCAGCTGTTCGCCCGCAGCGCCGAGGGCGTGGTTCGGGCCTGGCACGTCGCGAGCGGCGCGCTGCTCGCGACCATCGACGTGCAGCCTTCAGGGAAGCTGTTCGCGAGCGCGGTCAGCCCCGACGCGACGCGCGTGCTGACGGCGGGGCTGTCGGGCTCGGCCGTCGTGTGGTCGCTCGAGGGCGTGCTCGACTACCGCGTGGTTCCGTTTCCCGACCCGGCGCGGCCCGTCGTGCTGCCGGGCGTCGTCACCGCGGCGGGGCGCTTCGTGCTGCCCGACTCGAGCGGCAAGCTCAGCGTGCTCGAGGCCGACGGCGGGCTCTCGGCGAGCTTCGATGCGGGCGCCTGGCCGGGCTCGGTCGCGGTGAGCGAGGCCGCCGGCACGGTGCTCGCGTCGAACGAGCGCACGGGCTACCGCGATCTCAAGGTGCGGCGCTTCGACGGCAGCGAGGTCGCGTTCGTCACGCACCCGCGCATGATCATCAACGTCGCCGCGACCCGCGACGGCAGCCGCTACGCGACCGCCTGCTACGACGGCCAGGCGCGCGTCATCGATGCGCGCACCGGGGCGCTGCTGCTGGCGGCTCCGGTGTCGACCGACCGGCTGTCGGCGCTGGCGTTCTCGCCGGACGGCGCCGAGCTCGCGGTGGCTGACGGCTCGGGCGTGGTGGCGTTCGTCGACGCGGCGAAGGGCACGGTGCGCCGCAAACTGACCGCGAGCGCGACGTGGATCGACGACGTCGAGTACTCGCCCGACGGCAAGCTGCTGGTGACCGCCGGCCGGCAGGATCACCGCGTGCGCGTGTGGTCGCTCGACACGCTCACCATGCGCCACGACTTCGCCGAGCACACGAACAACGTCGTGCGCGCGACGTTCAGCGGCGACGGCTCGCTCGTCGCGTCGGTCGGGGTCGACCACGTCGCGCTGCTGCACGACGCCGCGACCGGTCAGCTCTTGCGCTCGTGGCGCGGGCCCTCGCAGACCGCCGAGTTCCTCTCGGGCGACCAGGAGCTGCTCACCACCGGCTACGACGGCTACGTCGTCGTGTGGAAGCTCGCTCCCGACCCGCGCTCGCCCGCCGAGCTCATCGCCTTCGTCGGTGAGCACGCGCCCTGGCAGCTCGTGGGCGGTGACCTCGTGCTCAAGCGCTGAGCGGGAGAGGCCGAGTCTCCTCTCTCCTCGTAGGGTGAGGGGCAAACATGATGGCGGTGGCGACTGCTGACTTGCCCCCGAGAGCTGGTATGGGAGCCGCCATGCGCCGCGCAGGTCTCATCGCCGCCCTCGTTGCCTCCGTCTCCTTCGCGCAGGACTACGCAGACGACGGCCCCATCGTCGTGTCCGTGACGACGGGCACCGTGATGGTGCAGAGCGTCTCGTTCCCCTACGACGTCTATACGCCCGCGACCGGAGGCCCCTGGCCGATCATCGCGCTCGGGCACGGCTTCTCGAACTCGAAGACCGCGATGCAGGGGCTCGCGCGCGCGCTCGCGACGCGCGGCAACTTCGTGGTGGTGCCGCAGTTTCCGCTCTTCGACGGCAACCACGCGCGCAACGGGCAGGCGATGCTCGCGGCGCTCGACGCGGTGGCGCAGGCTCAGCCGGCGCGCGTCGACGTCACGCGGCAGGCCGTCGCCGGCCACTCGGCCGGAGGGCTCTCGGCCATGAACGCTGCGCTGAACCGCACCTCGCTGCGCGCCCTGGTCGCGCTCGACGGCGTCGACACGAACCCGACGCTCACCCCTGCGCAGCTCATGACCGTGCGCACGCCCTCGCTGCTGCTGTTCGCGCCGCCGACGATGTGCAACTCGCAGAACAACTCGTCGGCCTGGTACGCGCAGCTCGCCGTGCCGAAGGCGCGCTTCACGGTCACGAGCGCGCTCCACTGCGACCCGACCGAGCCCCCCGATACGCTCTGCACCATCGGCTGCCCCGGCACCGACGCCCAGCGCACCCGGCGCTTCAAGCGCGCCGCCGTCGCCTGGCTGCAGTACTTCGTGTCGTGCGACCTCGCGGCCCGCACCTCGATCGACGGCGCCGAGTTCCAGGCCTCGAAGACCGCGGGAGCGCTGAGCGGTGAGCAGTTCGACGGCATCCCCGCGGCGCCCTGCGGGAGCGGAGGGGGAGGCGGCAGCGGCGGAGGCAGCGGCGGAGGCAGCGGCGGCGGAGCAGGCGGTGGTGGAGGCAGCGGCGGAGGCACCAGCGGCGGAGGTACCAGCGGGGGAGGCGGCAGCGCGACAGCGGGCGGCGCAGCAGCGGGCGGCGCAGCGGCGGGCGGCGCAGCGGCGGGCGGCGCAGCAGCGGGCGGCGCAGCGGCGGGCGGCGCAGCAGCGGGCGGCGCAGAGACGGCTGGCGGTTCGGGCAGCGCGGCGGGCGGCGCAGCGGGGGGCACCGCGAACCCCGAGCCGTGCGGCTGCACGTCGAGCGGCACCTCGGCGTTGCTGCTCGCGGCGCTCACCCCGCTCGTGCGTCGGCGCCGGAAGAGCTGATGCGGTGGTGGGCGCCGGTGCTGCTGTGCGCGTGTACTCCGCACGTGGCGATGCGCCCGCTCGCGCCGGGTGAACCACCGACGCACGATCTCGACGTGCGCCTCGAGAGGGTGCTCGAGCCCGACAACCTCGCTGGAGCGTGCGAGGCCTGGCGCGCGGGCGACGGCTCGGAAGGCACGCGGCTGCGCTGCGGCAAGTGGATGTTCTTTCGCGAGACGTTCGCGACGACCGGCATCCCCACGCGGCTGCTCACGTTCGTGCTGCAGAACTACGCCGGCTACTACGGGCCGGGCTTCTCGAACCTCGGCCTCGTCGCAGATCCCTCGAGCGAAGACGGCCTGCCGGTCGGGCTCGCGCCCTCGAGCGGCGGCGCTCAAGCGTTCACGTGCGCGGCCTGCCACTTCGGCCGGCTGCCCGACGGGCGCTATTCGGTCGGCTTCGGCAACACGCGCTTCGAGTACGGGCGGCTCGTCGCGTCGCTGGGCGCTCCGTTGCTGCTCACCTTCGACGCCGACGAGCCGACCGTCGTACCCACCCTGCGCGACGCGCTCGGGCCGCACGTCCGCCGCGCGCGCGAGCGGGCCGGCTACGAGCTCGACGCCACCACCACCGGCGCCGCGCTGATGTTCGGCGGCAAGACCACGTCGCCGTTCACGCTCGAAGCCCAGCAGCGCCACCTCGAGCTCCCGCCGGGCGTGATGGACTTTCTGACCCCTCCGCTCGTCGACGACGGAGTCTGGACACCGAGCCGCGTGCTCTCGCTGTGGAACCTGCCGTCGGCCTCCGAGCGCGCCGCGGCGAAGATGCCGAGCCAGATGCTCTCGTGGAACGGCGGCGTCCCCTCGCTCGCCCTCTTCCTCGAGGGCTTCGTCACGTTCGGGTTCGGGCGGCAGCCGGAAGACGCCAGGGCGTTCGCGCCGCTCGTCGACTACGTGCAGCGCCTGCGCGCGCCCCCGGCTCCGACGCCGCCCGACGACGAGGGCGCGCGGCTGTTCGTCGAGCGCGGCTGCCGCGAGTGTCACGCCGGCCCGAGCGGCGAGGGCACGCGCGTGTTCACGTTCGCCGAGCTCGGCACCGACGCCGCCTACGCCGCCATCTACGGGCCGAAGCCCGACGGCACCGCGTGCTGCGGCCTCGACGCCGGCTCGCCCTACATCACCCGCGGCATCAAGGCCCCGCGGCTCGCCGGCGTCTGGGCCGCGACGCGGCTCTTGCACGACGGCAGCGTGGGCTCGCTGGAGCAGCTGTTCTGCCTCGAGCCTCGCACCGCTCCGGGCCACCGCCAGACGTGCGACGGGCTGCCGGACTCCGAGAAGCAGGCGCTCATTCGCATGCTGCGCGCGTGGTGAGCGAGTCACCGTTGACACCCCCTCGAGCAGCGACCCCCACGGCGCGCGCTCAGGTCTGCGAAAGCGCGACAGCGGCGGAGGTGGCCGGAGCCGTGCATCGATCGCGCGCGTGCAAGCTCTGGCACCCGCTCGTGAATCGACGAAGACCGCCGCGCAGGAATTGCCGGCGAGCCCGTTCGCCGCGCTGCTGACGCTGACCGAGCGGTCGTCGCCGCTCGACCACCTCGACGTCGTGCCCGCCGCGGACCCCGAGCTCGTCGAGCAGGTGCGCATGGCGTTCGAGAACGAGCTGCCCGCCCCCGCAGCGCGCGGAGCGTCGGCGCTGCAGGTCATCAACCTGATCGCGCGGCCCGACTTTCCGATCGCACAGCTCACGCGGCTGATTCAGCTCGACGCCGCGCTCAGCGCCGGCGTGCTCCGCGCCGCCAACTCGGCCGCCGCTCGCGGCGAGCAGCAGATCGAGACGCTGCGCGATGCGGTCGTGCGCCTCGGCGCCGTCGAGGTCGGCCGCATCGCGGGCACCGTCGCGGCGCGCACGCTGTTTCAGCCGAACCTCCAGCAGCACCTCGCGTGGCTTCAGGGCCAGCTCGAGGCGTGCTTCATCGACTCGGTGGTGACGGCGCGCGCCGCGAGCGAGCTCTCGCTGCGGCTGCCCGGCACGCAGAGCGATCGCGTGTTCCTCGGCGGCCTGCTGCACGACGTCGGGCGCCCGGTCGCCCTGCGGTGCCTTGGCGCGCTGACCCAGGGCCGCGGCCGGCTTCCGGCAGCGCAGGTCGAGGCCACGGTCGAGGCGGTGCACGTCGAGCTCGGCGTGCGCACGCTCGAGCGGCTCGAGCTGCCGCGGTCGGTGCTCGTGATCGCGGCGAACCACCACGAGCTCGACCTGCCCGAGGCGCCCGAGCTGCGCGAGCTGCAGGCGGTGCAGGTGACGTCGGCGCTCGTGCGCTGGCGCCGCTGCCCGCCGTCGATCGTCGGGGGCTATCGCGAGATCGACTCGAGCGCGCGGGCCCTGTCGCTCGACGGCCATGCCCTGCGTGCGCTCGACACGCGGGTGCGCGAGACGCGCGAGGCGCTCGAGCGCTCGGGCGTCTGAGCGCTACGGCGCCGGCTCGGGCGCCGCGCCCTTCTGCTCCAGAATCGCGCGACCGAGGAGCACGAGCGCGAGCGCGCCGGTCACTGCGCCGATGCCCGTGTCGACGAGCTGGCCGACGTCGCGCACCTTCAGCAGGCCCGGCAGGTTCCCGAGCAGCATCGCGAGGCCGTACAGGTGGCGCACGGCGAGCAGCCCCGCCGGAGCCGGCCCCGGCCGCACCATCAGCCACACGAACGCGCCCGCGGTGGCCGCGATCAGCACGGCACCGACCGGGCCGAGGTGAAACCCGAAGCGCAGCGAGGTGACCGCGAGCCCCACCACCATCCACGTGAGGAAGGCGGCCTCGGCGCCGAGCGCCGGTGCGTACGCGCGCGCCGTCGCCGGCAGGCGCTTGCCCGCCTGCGCCGCCACCACGAGCCCCGCGACCAGCGGCAGCACGAGCTGTAGACCGAACGCCCAGCCGAGCAGTCGGCCGAGCAAGACCGCGACGACGCTGGCGACCGCTCCGCCGACCGTCGCGGCAGGTGATTTCTTCGGGTTTTCGGACATGGTGAACGCCTGACAGGCCTCGGCCGATTTGTTGCGTCGCGGCGCTACCGGCTCCGAGCTGCTCGTGTCAGAGGGGTATGGGCGCCACGTTCCGCGAAGGGGTCGGCATGCTCGGGCTCGCGCTCCTCGGGCTCGGCTTCGTTTGCCACTTCGGCCTCCTGACCAGCCTGGGAGCGATCTCGAAGTCGAAGCAGCTCGGCGCCTGGTTCGACGCCATCACCGGACGTAGAGGCAGCGCTCCGAAGATCATCGCGCGCGCCAACCTGCTCGCCTTGATGGTCGGCCTGCCGCTGCTCTTCCTCGGGTTCGCGCTGGGCGACTCGGCGCGTCGCCAGAGCTGCGCCCAGGAGTGCCGTACGCGCGGCTTCACCGCCGGCGTCATTCGCGGCTCGAAGCAGATCGACCCCGTGCGCCCGAACAAGCACCTCTTCGTCGCGTGCGCCTGCACAGGGCAGGGTGAGACGCTCGAGCTCGACGCCTCGACGCTGAAGTGACCGGCCTCAGGCCTCGGCCAGCAGGCTCCGCAGCAGGCGGTGCAGGTGGTCTCGCCGCCGCGAGAGGCTCGCCGGCGCGAGCGGGTCGGCGCCGATGACGTCTCGCAGCGACGGCGCGTACGCGAAGTAGAACGCGGTGGCTCCGAGCGTCGAGATGACCGCCTGCGCGAGCCCGTCGCGCCGCTTCGCGCTCAGCGCCTTGCCGCCGAGCAGGCCGAGCGTGCGCTCGAACAGGGGCTGGCGCGCCGCCTGCCAGATCTCGCGAGAGAAGCGCGCGCCGCCCAGCCCGTCCCACATCACCAGGCGGATGAACTCGGGCCGCTCGGCCACGAAGTCGAACAGGCCGTCGAGCGCCGCCTCGGCTCCACCGCCAGCGCCCAGCGCCTCGGCCAGCCGAACCGCGAACGCCTGCCACTGCGCGAGCAGCACCTCGCGGAACAGCCCGTCCTTGTCGGAGAAGTGGTGGTACAGCATCCGCTTGTTCACCTTCGCAGCGCGGACGATCGCGTCGGTCGAGGCGCCGTCGAACCCGCGCTCCGAGAACAGCCGCGTCGCCGAAGAGAGCAGCCGCTCGCGCGTCGTCGTCATAACCGAGGGGTTACCCCGCGTTTGACTTCGGCTCAAGTCTGGAAGTAACCAATCAGTTACCATGACCCTGACTGAGCGCATCGCGAAGTTCATCGTCGGCCTGAGCGCCGATCGCGCCGGCCCCGAGACGCTGCGCGCTGCGCGGTACGAGGTGCTCGACATGATCGCCGCGGCGACCTACGCGCGCGACGTGCCCGAGGCCGCCGCCGTCGTGCGCGCGCACTTCGCGCTCGGCGAGCGCGGCAGCGCGACGGTGGTGGCGACCGGTGAGCGCCTGCCGCCCGCGGCCGCCGCCGCCGCGAATGCCTGCTACGCGATGGCGCACGACTTCGACGACATTCTCTGGGCGGGTCACACCTGCCACTCGGCCGTCTTCGCGGCGCTGGCCGTCGCCGAGCACGAAGGGCGCTCGGCCGACGAGCTCCTGCTCGCGGTCATCGCCGCCAACGAGGTCGCCGGCCGGCTCGGCGCGTCGGCGTACTTCGGCCCGCTCAACGGCCAGATGGTCACGTACATTCACCTCGTCGGCGCGGCGGCCGCGGCGGCGAAGCTCCTGCGGCTCGACGAGCAGCAGACCGCGCACGCGCTCGCCATCTCGCTCGCGCAGCCGAACTTCGCGCTGCAGCCGGCGTTCATGGGCCCCTCGTCGAAGCTGCTCTCAGCGGCGGTGCCGCTCGGCACCGGGCTGCAGGCGGCGTACCTCGCGCAGCAGGGCGTCGAGGGGCACCTCGGCATCATCGAAGACGCGCGCGGGTTCTGGCGCAACTTCGCGTTCGTGCCGATGCCGTCGATGTTCGACGACCTGGGCGACTTCTGGGCCACGCAGACCCTGTCGATGAAGTACTACCCGGGCTGTCACTACTTCCAGACCGCGTGCGAGGCGTTCACCGAGCTGATGCGCGGCAAGCGCGCGGCCGACATCGTGCGCATCGACGTCGCGACCACGAAGCTCGCCTGCGAGGCCACCGCGTTCGGCGCCGAGTACCGGGGCGACGCGCTGCGGCCGATCGACGTCAACTTCGACCTGACGCTGACGCTCGCCGTGCTGGCGCTCGCGGGCGACGTCGGCCGCGAGCAGCTCGAGGCGGGCTGGCTCGAGGCGAACCGCGCCGCCATCGACGCCTGGCGCGAGCGCATCACCGTGAAGCACGACCCCGCGCTGACGCTGAAGGTGCTCTCGAGCGGAGGCGCGATCGAGAGCGGTCGCCGCGGCCTCGAGCTGTTGACCCCTGCGACGCTCTTGAGCCTCGCCCGCCGCTACGGCGAGCGGTACGGCTCGCGCCTCATCGGGCTCGACGAGGCGTTCGCGTGGGTCAAGGCGCTGCTGAGCCGGCCTGAGGTGCAGGCGGTGCAGGGCAGCGCGGTGCCGCTCGCGTTCCCGAGCCGCGTCACCATCCGGTGGACGAGCGGCGAGAGCAGCGAGCTGCAGGCCGACGTGCCGGCGGGCACCTTCGCGCTCTCGACGTGCGAAGCGACCCTGAGAGCGAAGTGGAGGAAGACGGTCGGCGACGACGCAGCGTTCGAGCTGGGGCTCAGGCTGGGAGCCGTCTCGCTCGCCGAGCTGCTCGCCGCGCTGCGCTACGACGGTGGGCACAGCTCTGCCGCGGCTGCGTGAGCGCGCGGCCGAAAAATGGGGACAGGCTGCTTTTCTGCGCAACGGTGACTCCGCGGGGCGGGGCGCTGCAGGTTGCGCAAATAAGTAGCCTGTCCCCATTTTTCCGGGAGCGACGCACGTCAGACCCCTGGAGTAGACGTGATCCCGTGGCTCCCCGCACCCTCCGAGTCTTCCCCGATGCCGGGCGCGTCGAGCACGCGCTCCTCGAGGCCTCGCAGGCGGCTGCGTTCGTCGACGCCACCGGCTGGTGGTCGTTCTCTCAGCTCGTCTCGGCCTGCGCCCCCCGATCGCTCGAGCCGCTGTCTCGCCTCGCCGCCCGCATGCTCGTCGCCGGCCTCGTGCGAGAGCTCCCCGAAGGCCCGTTCGGCCCCTGGGCGCGCGACGTCGCCTTCGCTCGCGGCGCCGTCGAGCTGTTCGCCGAGCTCGAGGCGCAGCTCGCCACTCCCGATCAGCTCGAGCGCGCCGCCGCCGACGTGGGCTCGGCGCGCGGCGCCTGGCTCGCCCGCATCTGGGCGCGCTTCAAGGCGAAGAAGGCCGACGCCGGCCTCGCTGACG
This sequence comes from Myxococcaceae bacterium, assembly GCA_044223505.1. Classification (GTDB taxonomy): domain Bacteria; phylum Myxococcota; class Myxococcia; order Myxococcales; family Myxococcaceae; genus Xiheicaenimonas. Next base: position 164,054 of record JBGALX010000018.1, on the reverse strand, counting down.
CCGGCGACCAGCTCGCCGCCGCCATCGCTGCGCTGCGCCGCGGCGTCCCCGAGGCCTTGAAGGGCTTCGGCCGCGTCGAGCTCAAAGGGCTGCACGATCTGCCCCTCGCGCGCCTCGCCCTCGTGCACGCGCTCGACGCCGCCTTCCCCGAGGTCTCGCTCGAGCTGCCCCGCGCCGACGACCCCACGATCGACGCGCTCGTGAACGAGGTGCACGCCGAGCTCGAGCGCCGCCACGAGTCGTCGCGCGTCGACCTCGCCGGCGACGTGCCCCAGAGCCCGTTCTCGGGGCTGCGCCTCGAGGGCGCCGCGCCGCCCGCCGGCCTCGACGCCTTCAGCGCCGCCACGCCCCGCGAAGAGGCGCGCGAGATCGCCCGCCGCGTGCGCGCTCGCCTCGACGCCGGCGCCGCGCCCGAAGACGTCGCCGTCGTCTTCCGCGATCTCGGCCCCGACGCCGAGCTCGTCATCGAAGCCCTCGCCGAGCGCGAGGTCCCCGCCCGCGCCCGCCACGGCGTGCCGCTCGCGTCGACTCCCGCCGGGCACCTCGCGCTCGCGCTGCCGATGATCGCCGAAGACGCGTTTCCCGCGGGGGCCGTCGCGCGGCTCTTGTCGAGTCGATACCTCGCGAAGCTCTGGGAGCCCGGCCTCGAGCCCGGCGTCTTCTTCGCCGCCGCTGGCCTGCGCGACGATCGGCTCGGCGCGCAGGGCGACCGCGGCGCGTACGCGGTGAGGCTCCACGCGCTCGCCACGCGGTATGCCGAGGGCTGGCCGAAGGGCCCGGCCGACGAGGTGCGCGCCGTGGCCCGCCAGGTCGAGCGCCTCATCGCCGCGCTCGGCGCGCTGAAGCCCGTCGACACGCTCTCGGGTCACCTGCGCGGCTGGGCCACGGCCATCGATCGCATCGGGCTCGTCGAGGGGCTGCGCCGCCTCGACGCGCCAGGGGTCAGCGAGCAGGCGCTCGCCCGCGAGCACGCGACCGCAGACGCCCTCACCGCGCTGCAGCGCCTGCTGATCGAGGCCGCTCGCACCGCCGGCACCGGCAACGTTCGCCTGACGCGCCGCGAGCTGTCGGCGTGGCTCGACGACGCCGCGGCCGAGCTGAACCTGCTGGTGCGCGGCCCCCGGGCGGGGGCCGTCGCGATCCTCGACGCGCGCGAGGTGCCCGGCCGCTCGTTTCGCCACGTCTTCATCGGTGGCCTCGTCGACGGCCGCTTCCCGGGCCGGCCCTCGGGCGGCGGGCTGCTCGCCGAAGACGAGAAGGGCGCGCTCAACGGCGCCGCCCGCGCGCCGCTGTTCCGCCTCAACGTCGGCGAGAGCGGCGCGCGCCTGCCGCACCGCCTCGCCGAAGATCGGCTGCTCTATTACCTGGCGGCGTGCTCGGCCCGCGAGACCGTCACGCTGTCTCACCCGCGCGGCGAGGCGCTCGGCCGCGCGCTCAGCCCTTCGCTGTTCCTGCAGGAGCTCGACGTTCAGCGCGTCGCCACCGCGGCCGTGCCCGAGGCCGCCGGCGTCTCGAGCCTCGCCGAGCTGCGCCTGCGCTCGCTGCTCGACGGAGCCGCGGGCGACGAGCCCTGGGCCGTCGATGCGCGCGCGCTCGCCGCGATGGAGCACGAGCGGCTGCGCTTCTTCGCCGACGAGGGCGTCGAGCCCGGGCCGTACTCGGGCGCGGTCGACCCCTCGCTCGTCGAGGGCCTCTTCGCGCTCGACGAAGAGCACCCGATCTACCCGCGCTCGCTCGCGAACCTCGGCAACTGCGCGTTCGCGGGCTTCCTCGGCGACGTGCTGGGGCTCGCTCCGCTCGAGGCGCAGGGGGAAGATCTCGACAACCGCTCGAAGGGCACCCTGATGCACCGCGTGCTCGAGATGCTGCTGCCCGTCATTCGCGACGAGCTGCCCGCGAACCTCGAAGACGTCGTGGCCCTCGCGGTCGACGAGGCGGCCGGCGCCCACGAGCGCCGCTCGCCGGTCGGCCACCCGCTGTTGTGGAAGCTCGCCCGCCAGCGCGTCGTGCGCGAGGTGACCGAGCTCTTGCGCAGTGAGCGCGCGCGGCCGTTCGACGGCCTCAAGCCCGAGAAGGCCGAGCTCAAGTTCACGGTCGAGCTGCCGGGCGTCGGCTGGCTCGGCGGGAAGATCGATCGCGTCGACGCCGGGCCCTCGGGCGCCGCCGTCGTCGACTACAAGACGAGCCGGGTCGAGGGCCGCCAGGAGTTCGTGCAGCGCCTGCTCTCGCGCGACTGGCAGCTGCCCGTCTACGCGTACGCGCTGAAGGCTGCGGGGCTCGCCGAGCAGGTCGACGCGGCCCTGGTCTCGACGCGCGACGGCAAGAAGAAGCTGTCCGAAATCGCGAGGGACGCCGGGGTCACCGTCGGCGAGCTGCTCGCGACCGACGAGCTGACGCGCGCGCGCCTCGGGCGCGAGGGCAAGCCGAACCTCGGCAACGCGGTCGCCGGGCTCGTCGGCCGGCTGCGCCGCGGCGAGCTGAGCGCCCGGCCGCAAGACTGCGAGCACTGCCGCTACCGCGCCGTGTGCCGCATCTCGTCGCGGAAGCTGCCGGAGGACTTCGGGCGATGAGTCGCAAGCGCGTACATGAGGCTCAGCTGGGTCTCTTCGACAACGCACTCCCTCTCCCCCGTAGGGGAGAGGGCCGGGGTGAGGGGGCCGTTGAGCGACCCATCGAGCCTCCCGCCCCCCTCACCCTGTCCCTCTCCCCTACGAGGGGAGAGGGGACCCGTTTCGAACCCCTCAGGCTCGATCGCAACCTCGCGCTCATGGCCGGCGCGGGCACGGGCAAGACGCACAGCCTCATCACGCTCTCGCTGCACCTGCTCGGCGGAGCGCGCGAGGCCGGCGCCGTCCCTCCGCACGCGCTGGGGCTGCTCACGTTCACCGACAAGGCCGCGGCCGAGATGCGGCAGCGCCTCTACGCGCGGGTCGACGCCCTCGCGCGGGGCACCGGCAGCGAGCCCGAGCTCACCGCGTCGTACGAAGCGCTCGGCAAGCCGGCGCCCTCGGCGGCCGAGTGGCGCGCGATTCGCGATGCGCTCGGGGGCGCGCCGATCGGCACGTTCCACTCGCTGTGCGTTCAGCTGCTGCGCGAGGCCCCGCCGGGGCAGGCGTTCTCGCCGTCGTTCGAGCTGCTCGACGAGCTGACCGCCCGCGACCTGCTCGCCGACACCGCCGATCGCGTCGTGCTCGCGGCGCTCGAGCGCGGCGACCCGCACCTCGAGGCGCTCGCGCGCGAGTGGAACCTCGGCGTTCACCTCGGCCTCACGCCTTCGCTCATCGCCGTGCTGCGCCGCATCCGCGAAGAGGGGCAGACCGCCGACTCGCTCGCCATCGGCGACGAGCGCGCGGCGAACGCGCACGTTCACGCCGCGCTCGAGAACGCCCGCGCCGAGCTCGCGCGGGTCGAGGCCGAGGCCGCGCGCACTCCGAAGCCCGAGAAGCGCGAGCTCGCCGCGGCCGTCGCCCGCGCGCTCGACGGCTTCGAGCTGGGCAACGCGCCCGAGCGCATCGCGCGCATGCGGCAGGCGCTCGGCTCGAGCAAGGCCGCGCCCGATCTGCGCAAGGCGCTCTTCGGGCTGAACGGCACGAGCCTCGCCGACGCCGTCGCGGGCGTGCGCGTCGTACCGCGTGAGCGTGCCTTCCGCGCGCTGCTCGGCGAGGTCGCGGCCGCCTACGACGCGGCGCTGCGGCGCATGAACGCGCTCGACTTCACCGCACTGCTCATCGAGGCGCGCAACCTCTTGCGCGATGACCCGAGCGCGCGCCGCCTCGCGCAGGGTCGCTTCCAGGCGCTGCTCGTCGACGAGCTGCAGGACACGAACCGCCTGCAGCTCGAGCTCTTGCACCTGCTCGCCGAGGCCCGCGACGGAGCGCCGCGCCCGACCAGCCCGCCGCTCGTCTCGGTCGGCGCGACCGGCGGCTCGGTGCTCGAGCTGCCGCTGCAGCCCGCGTTCCTCTGCGTCGTCGGCGATCGCAAGCAGAGCATCTACGAGTTTCGCGGCGCCGACGTCAGCGTCGTCGAGCAGGCCGCGAAGGCCATAGACGCCTCGGGCGGCACGCGCTCGTTCTTGAAGACGAGCCGCCGCTCGTCGCCCGCGCTGGTGTCGTTCTTCAACCGTGTGCTGCCGCGGCTGATGCAGGACCCGCGCACGCAGGCGCTCGCTCCGATCGAGGCAGACGGCACCGTGGCCGCCGCGCCGACCGCGCGCAGCTTCGAGGTCTCGTACGTGCCGGCAGAAGACGACCTCGCCGCGCACCGCGCCGCCGAGAGCACCGAGCCCGCCGTCGAGCGCTGGGTGAACCCGCCGCAGAAGGCCACGGCCGAAGAGCTGCGGTACTTCGACGCGCGCGCCATCGCCCGCCGCGTGCGCGAGCTCGTCGAGTCGAAGCGCTGGCGCGGCGGTCAGATCGCGCTGCTCTTCCGCCGCTTCACGTTCGTCGAAGAGTACCGCCAGGCCCTGCTCACCGAGGGCGTGCCGCACCGCCTGGTGCGCGGCCGCGGCTTCTACGCGGCGCAAGAGGTGATGGACCTCGCGGCCCTGCTCTCGCTCGTCGCCGACGCCGCCGACAACACCGCGCTCGCCGTCACGCTGCGCTCGCCGCTCGTCGGCCTCACCGACTCGAGCCTGCTCTCGCTCTCACCGCGCGGGGCAGAAGGGCGGGGTGGCGGGCTCGACGCGAGCAAGGTGATCGCGATGCCTGAAGCGCCGGCGCGCTTCTCCGACTTCGAGCGGCGGCGCTTCGGCCGGTTCCAGAGCCTCGTGCGGCGGCTGCGCGCCGAGCGTCACCGCCTCGGCGTGCGCGCGATGCTGCAGGCCGCGCTCGACGAGACCGGCTACCGCGAGGCGCAGGCGGCGACCGCGTTCGGCCCGCAGGTGCTCGCGAACCTCGAGAAGCTGCTCGAGCTCGCGGCCCGCCGCGACGCGAAGGGGCCCGCCGACTGTGGAGCCTTCGCGCGCGAGCTGTTCGAGCTCGCCGAGGCCAACCCGCTCGAGGCCCACGCCGACGTCATCGACGAAGACGACCCCGACGCCGTCACGCTCTGCACGATTCACCAGGCGAAGGGCCTCGAGTGGCCGGTCGTGGTGCTGCCCGAGCTCTTCGCGGCGCTCGCTCCGTTCGGCGCGCGGGCCCGCTTCGAGCGCGACATCGGCCTCGCGCTCAAGCCCATCGACACCGACCTCGGCGAGGTCACGGCGCCGCGCTTCGAGAAGGCGAAGGCCGAGCGGCGCGCCCGCGAAGAGGCCGACTTCAAGCGCGTGCGCTACGTCGCGATGACGCGCGCGAGAGATCTGCTCGTGCTCGGCGTCTCGAAGAAGGGCGGGGCGTGGGCCGACCTCGACGACGCCTGCGCGCTCGCACCCGAGGTTCACGAGCGGCAGCTCACGCTGCCCGAGCTCTTGCCTGCGCTCGAGCGCGGAACCCGCGACCGCTCGTCGACGGCGATCGAAGAGGCGGCCCGCAGGCTCGCCACGAGGCCCGCTCCGAAGCCCAGGCTCGCGCTGCTGCCCGTCACCCAGCTGCAAGACTTCGCGCTCTGCCCGACGCGGTACCGGCTGCTGCACCTCGCCGGCCTCTCGGAGTACCCCACCGAGCCGCGGCCGCTCGATCTCGAGGCCGGCCCCGCGGTCGCCGACGTTCGCGAGCGCGGCACCAACGCGCACCGCCTGCTCGAGCACGTGACCCACGGCCGCCAGAACGACCTCGCCGCGCTCGAGCGCGAGCTGGGCCTGCCGGAAGATCTCGAGGTGCGCGGCTGGGTCGAGCGGTTCATGAAGACGCCGTTCGCCCGCGGCCTGACCGACGTGCAGCGCGAGCTGCCGTTCGTGCTGCGGCTCACGCACGGCGACTTCACGCTGCACCTGCGCGGAGCGATCGATCTGCTCGTCCGCGAGCCGGACGGCGGCTTCACCATCGTCGACTACAAGAGCTCGCGGCGCCCGAAGGAAGGGCTCGACGCCTACCGCTTCCAGCTCGGCTGCTACGTGCTCGCCGCGCGCGCGATGCTCGGCGACGTGCCCATTCGCGCCGGCATCGCGTTCTTGCGCGAGGAAGAGTCGTCTCCCGAGCTGTTGCCCTCGGGCGCGGCCGTCGACGAGGCGTGGCTCGTGGGCCAGGCGCAGGCGCTGGTGACGGCACAGATCGACGGGCGCTGGCAAGCGCAACCCTCGTCTCGGTGCCGCGCGCTCAAGTGCGGCTACGTCTATCGCTGCCATCCCGAGGGTGGGCTGCTATGAGTGCTGCGTCATGCCGAACGTCGTGGTGATCGGCGCCCAGTGGGGCGATGAGGGAAAAGGGAAGGTCGTCGATCTCCTGACCGAGCATGCGCAGGTCGTCGTGCGCTTTCAGGGCGGCAACAACGCGGGCCACACGCTCGTCGTCGGCGGCCAGAAGACGGTGCTGCACCTCATCCCCTCGGGCATCCTCCACGCCGGCAAGACCTGCGTGATCGGCAACGGCGTCGTCATCGACCCCGCGGTGCTGCTCAAAGAGATCGACGCGCTGCGCACGCGCGGCTTCCTGTCCGACGCCGGCCAGCTGCTCATCTCGTCGAACGCGCACGTCATCTTCCCGTGGCACAAGCAGCTCGACATTCTGCGCGAGAAGGCGCGCGGCGGCGGCGCGATCGGCACCACCGGTCGCGGCATCGGGCCTGCGTACGAAGACAAGGTCGGCCGCGTCGGCGTGCGGGTGCGCGATCTGCTCGAGGCCGACAAGCTGCGCCGCCGGGTGCGCGAGCGCCTCACCGCCGTGCGCGACGAGCTCACGCGCCTCGCGAAGGCCGCGAAGGTCGAAGACCCCGACCTCGACGAAGGCACCATCGTCGGCGAGTACGCCGCCTACGGCGCCCGCCTGAGAGAGTTCGTCGGCGACGGCTCGCTCTTCCTCTCGGAGCAGGTCCGCAAGGGCGCCCGCATTCTCTTCGAGGGCGCGCAGGGCACGCTGCTCGACGTCGACCACGGCACCTACCCGTACGTCACGAGCTCGAACTGTGTCGCCGGCAACGCGGCGGTCGGCTCGGGTCTCGGGCCCACGGCCATCGATCGCGTGATGGGCATCAGCAAGGCGTACACGACGCGCGTCGGCGGCGGCCCGTTTCCCACCGAGCTCGACAACGAGCTGGGCGAGCGGCTGCGCAAGGTCGGTGACGAGTTCGGCGCCACCACCGGCCGCCCGCGCCGCTGCGGCTGGCTCGACACCGTCGTGCTCCGCTACGCCGCGCGCGTGAACGGCCTGTGGGGCATCGCGCTCACGAAGCTCGACGTCCTCTCGGGGCTCGAGTCGGTGCGCATCTGCACCGCGTACGAGCTCGACGGCCAGACCGTCACCGAGTTCCCCCTCGATCTCGACGATCTGTCGCGCGTGAAGCCCGTCTACGAAGAGCTCGCCGGCTGGGGCAAGAAGCTCTCGGGCGCCCGCACGCTCGACGATCTGCCCGAGGCCGCCCTGCGCTACGTGCGCCGCGTCGAAGAGATCAGCGGCGTGCCCGTCGTCTGCGTCTCGGTCGGCGCCGATCGCGGCGAGACGATTCTGATGAGCAACCCGTTTCGCTCTTAGCGGGTCAGCGGGTCAGAGGTCTGCTCGACCGCCTTGTCGACCTCTTTGCTTCGGCCGAGCACGAACTGCACGAGCGGAGTGCCCGTGCCGCTCACGTCGACCGCGTCGCCGACCAGCACGCGCGTCACGTCGACGACGGTCTCGAGCTCGCCCTCTTTCACGACGGCCTTCGTCCACAGGTCGCCCTTGCGGCGGCTCGTGATGGTCAGCGTGCGCGCGCCGCTCGTGCCCGCCACCTTCAGCGACACGTCTTTCTCTTTCGCGAACTGCTCGTCGTAGAAGCCGCGCACCTTCTCGAACCGCATCGGCAGCCGGAACACCTTCTGGTCGTTCGCCACCGACAGCGGCTTGCCGTCGACGGCGGGCAGGGGAAACGGCGTGGCGTTCAGCAAGATCGTCAGCGCGGCGGCGAACATGGCCGGCATTCTAGCGGCGAGCGGGCTAAACTGCGCTCGTGGCTCCCCGCCGCTTCGCCGCGCTCCTGCTCGTCGCGGGCCTGTTCGGCTCGGCGCCGGCGCTCGCCCTCGAGTCGGCGCGCGAGACCGGTGACCAGGTCTCGACCTCCAAGGCGGCCATCGCGGCCTCGACCTCGGTCGCCGAGCCGCCCGTCGTACGCGGGCTCGATGCACCGCGGCCGCTGTTCGTCGTCGCCGCCGCCGTGCTGCCGCTGCAGACGTGGGAGCGCCCGCCGGTAACTCGCGTCGTGCCGTACGTGCACGCCGCGCGTCCCGACGTGGTGACGTGCCCATCGCAGGGTCCGCCTTCGGCGCGCTGACCCCCGACTCCCCGTTACTCAAAACCTCTACGCGGGGGCCCTCGTGCCCCCGAAGGACAGTCGTGTCTTGGAACCTCAACGTTCGACGGCAGAAGTGTCATGGGCCCGCCTCTATGTGGCGCTCGTGGCCTGCGTGTTCCTCGTGAGCCTGGCGATCGCCTATGAGCACTGCGGCTAGCGCTCATGACTTCTTGAAGGCTCTGGCGGTCGTGCTCTGCGTGGCTGCAGTCACGACCGTCGTCTTCCAGCGGCTCAAGCAGCCCGTCATTCTCGGCTACCTGCTCGCCGGGCTCATCGTCGGGCCGCACCTGCCCGTGCCGCTCGTCGCCGACACCGGCATCGTCCACATGCTCTCGGAGCTCGGCGTCATCCTCCTCATGTTCTCGCTGGGGCTCGAGTTCTCGTTTCGCAAGCTCCTCGCGGTCGGGCCCGTCGCCGGCATCACGGCGGTCATTCAGTGCAGCCTCATGGTCTGGCTCGGCTTCGCGACCGGCCGCCTGTTCGGCTGGTCGACCGCCGAGAGCATCTTCACCGGTGGGGCCATCGCCATCTCGAGCACCACCATCATCGCGAAGGCGTTCGACGAGCAGGGCATCAAGGGCCGGCTGCGCGAGCTCGTCGTCGGAGTGCTCGTCGTCGAAGACCTGATCGCCATTCTGCTGATGGCGTCGCTCACGGCGCTCTACACCGGGCACGAGCTCTCTGCGGGTGACCTGGCGCTCACCGCGGCGCGGCTGCTCGCGTTTCTCGTGGCGCTCGTCGCGGTCGGCCTGTTCACCGTGCCGCGGGCGGTGCGCGCGATCGTGAAGCTCCAGCGGCCCGAGACGACCGTCATCGCGAGCGTGGGCATCTGCTTCGCCATCGCGCTGATCGCCCAGGCGTTCGGGTACTCGGTCGCGCTCGGCGCCTTCATCGCCGGCTCGCTCGTCGCCGAGTCCGGCCACGACAAAGAGATCGAGCACCGCGTCGAGCCGGTGCGCGACGTCTTCGCGGCCGTGTTCTTCGTGTCCGTCGGCATGATGATCGACCCGAAGCTGGTCGCCGAGCACTGGGCCGCGGTGCTGGTGCTCACGCTCGTCGTCGTCGCCGGCAAGCTCGTCAGCGTCGGCGCCGGCGCGTTTCTCACCGGCAACGGCGTGCGCACGTCGGTGAAGGCGGGCATGAGCCTCGCGCAGATCGGCGAGTTCTCGTTCATCATCGCCTCGCTCGGGCTCACGCTCGGCGTCGTGCGGCCGTTCTTGTACCCGGTCGCCGTCGCGGTCTCGGCCATCACGACGCTCGTGACGCCGTGGCTCATCAAGGGCTCCGAGCCGGCCTCGCGCTTCATCGATCGCAAGCTGCCGCACCCGCTGCAGACGTTCGCGGCGCTGTACGGCAGCTGGCTCGAGCGCCTGCGCACGGCTCCGCGCAGCGTCACGCCCGGCGCCAACATACGGCGCACGTTCACGCTGCTCGCGCTCGACGCCGCGCTGCTGGCGTTCGTCGTCATCGGCACCGCGCTCGCGGCGTCGGAGCTCGTCGGCTGGCTCGGCCGGGTGCTCGGGCTCGACCCGGGGCTCGCCAGGGTGCTGGTGCTCGCCGGAGCTGCGGCCGTCGCGCTCCCGTTCTGCATCGGCATCGTGCGGCTCGCCCAGCGATTGGGCAGCACGCTCGCGCAGCAGGCGCTGCCGCAGTCGGGTGCCGGCAAGCTCGATCTCGGAGCCGCGCCGCGCCGCATGCTCGTCGTCGCGCTGCAGCTCGCCTGCCTGCTGGCGGTCGGCGTGCCGCTCGTCACGGTCACGCAGCCGTTCTTGCCCGGGTTTCAGGGCGCGGCGCTCTTGCTGGTGCTCACGGTCGTGTTGGGCTTCGCGTTCTGGCGCAGCGCCGCGAACCTGCAGGGCCACGTGCGCGCCGGCGCCCAGGCGATCGTCGAGGCGCTCGCGGCCCAGACGCACACGAAGGACGAGCAGCTCTCGGGGCTGCACGAGCTGTTGCCTGGCATCGGCGAGCCGGTGCCGGTGATCGTGGGCGAGCAGAGCGCGGCGGCGGGCAAGACGCTCGCCGAGCTCGACCTGCGCGGCGTGACCGGAGCCACCGTGCTCGCGATTCGCCGCGCCGGCGCCGACGTCGTCATGCCCGGCCCGAAAGACGTGCTGCAGGCCGGCGACGTCATTGCGCTCGGCGGCACCCACGAGGCCATCGACGCGGCGAGGGCCCTGCTGGAAAAGGGGACAGGCTACTTTTCTGCGCAGCCGGCGACGTGACTACCGGCAGCGCGGGTTGCTCTTGTAGCGCGCGATCTCGTCGGCCGAGGCCTTGAGCTGATCCTCGAGGCTCTTCTGCCGTGCCTCGAGCTCGCCCTTCGTCTTCGAGAACCCGTCGGCCTGCTCGAGCAGCCGCGTGTTCTCGGCGACCACGCCCTTCAGCCGGCCGATCACCTCGTCGTTCGCCTGCAGCGCCCGCGCGGTCTTCGTCTTCTCTTCGACCAGCCGCGAGTGGCTCACGATCGCCATCGTCACGCCCACCGCCAGCGTGATGGCGAGCAGCAGCCACGGCAGGGGCGACCGGGTGTGCACCGGGTTGAAATCGGAGCGGACGTCTTCCTCGACGCTCACAGGAGCGAAAGCTGTACCTGCTTCGCAGGCTCGAGGCAACGCGCGTCGTCGATCGCGACCGAGTTCACGTGACGCTCGATCTCGTACGCCGCCAGCGGCTCGGGCGTGCCGGGCTCGAGCAGCGGCTTCAGCGTCGACACGTCGTCGGTCGGCGCCAGCCACTTCACGCGCGCCTCGCGCGAGAGGAACACCGGCATGCGGTCGTGCAGCCGCGACATGAACGTGTCGGCCGCCGTCGTCACGATCGTGAAGCTCACCACCTCGAGGCCGTTCGGCGCGTGCCACGTCTCCCACAGGCCCGCGAGCGTGAACGGCTTGCCCGACTCGAAGTGAATGTAGAAGGGCTGCGACACCTTCCCCGTGTGCTGCCACTCGTAGAAGCCGTCGGCCACCACGAGGCAGCGGCGCCGCTTGAACGCCTCGCGGAACGCCGGCTTCTCGGCGAGCGAGTCGGCGCGCGCGTTGATGAGCTTGCCCGCGACCGTCGCGTCCGGCGCCCAGTGGGGGATGAGCCCCCACTGCGCGATCGTCAGCTTGCCCGGCTCGAGCACGATCGGCGCTCCTTGCGTCGGAGCGATGTTGTACCGGGGCTGCAGCGCCGGCGTCTCGGCGAGCCCCAGCTCGGCCTGAATCGCCTTCGCGTCGGTCTTCAGCGTGTAGCGCCCGCACATGATCTCTTCGTCTATTCGCCGGTGTCACAAAAAGCCACGCACGCTGCCAGGGTAGAGCCCGAGAACCCTCTCGTGCCCATCTCGCTCGACAACATGCGCACCGCGGTGAGCCGTCTCAGCCGCTCGGAGGTCGAGAGGCTCGAGAGCGCGACGCCCGGCGCCCTCGCTCCGCTCGCCGCCAGCCTCGGCGTTCCGATCGCCGACCTCGAGCGCGACGTCGACAAGTGGAGAGCGCTCGCCCGCCAGACGCTCGTGCTCGCGCCCGCCGCCGCAGCCGGCTCCGCTGCCGTGCCCGCGGCCTCGACCGACGCCCTCTTCGGAGGCGCCGTCGTCGAGCCCGCGCAGCGCATCGATGCCATCGCCGAGCGCGTCGCGGCCACCGGAGGCGATCTCGCCGCGTTTCGCGCCGCGGTGCTCGCCGAGCTCGCAGGTCACGTGCCCTCCGACGCGGCCTCTGCCTATGCGAAGGGCCTGCTGCGCTTTCAAGGCGCGGCGCCCGCTCCGGCACCCGTGGCCGCCGACGCGACGGTCGCGATGACCCGCGGCGTGGTCGCAGAGCTCAAGGTCGAGCTCGAGCGGCTGCGCAGCTCGAACACGAAGATCTTCACCGACAGCCAGGCCTCGATCGAGGAGCTCCAGGACGATCTCGTCGCGGTGCTCACCAGCAAGGCCTCCGACGACCGTCGGGCGAGCGCGTTCTTCGCCCTGTACCAGAACAACCAGCGCCTCTCTGGCCTGAGACAGGCGGTCGACACGTACAAGACGGTTCAGGGCCAGTTCGACGCCTCGCTCGGCGCGCTCGAGTCGCAGGAGCAGAAGCTGATCGCGACGCTCCCGCCCGAGGCCGCCGCCGTCGGCGTCATCGCCCTGCGCCAGCACGCGCTCGGCGAGCTGCTCTCGAACCTCGAGGAGCAGGCGACGCTCTTGCAGCAGATGATCGGCCACGCGGGGCGCACGAACAGCGCGCTCACCGCGGTGCAGGGCGAGCTTTCGAAGTCGATCGCCGCGACGAGGCTCGAGCTCGCCGGGCTGCAGAGCCGCGGCGCCGACGCGCTGCTCGAGCTCGCGCTCAAGACCGGCTTCGCGGCGCTGCTGTCGCTGAGCCCGGCCGCTGGCGCGGTCGTGGGCCTCGTCGGCCTCGCGCGCGACATCTTGCTGCGCGACGTCGACGGCCTGCGCGGTCAGGTCGAGGCGCTCGCCTGGCGCACGCTCGCCCGCCTCGTCACCGCGGGCCTCGTCGACGCCGGGGTCGGCGAGCTCGCCGCCCGCGTGCTCGTCGGCGCCTTGAAGGCCGGAGTCACCGCCGGCGCAGGTCGCGCCGAGGCCGAGGGGCTCCTGACCCCCGCCGTTCGTGACGGGCTCAACGCCGCGCAGCGCGAGGTCGTGAGCTACCTCTTGTCGACCGCCGACGACGCGCTGCCGCTCGCCGCCCTCGTGCGCGGCGTCATCTCGTTCGCCGACATGACCGCCGACCAGGCGGGCAGGGTGCTCACGGCGCTGAAGACCGACGGCTCGGGCGCGAAGCTGCAAGGCGTCGACGCCGCGCTGGAGCTGCTCAAGATCGCCGTCGCGTAGGGCGCCGGCGTCCGCTGGGGCGCCTTCTGCGCGTGCCAGAACTGGCACGAACCGCGTCGGCGCGCTGCCGAATCTGGCGCGGCGGCGCGCTCAACCGTGCGTGGGCGCTGCCATTCCGACGCGCACGGCCCCGCGGCACTCGCGTTGCGAAGGAGACGCCCGTCGTTTCCCCAACCACCGAAAGAGGCAAGACCGATGCGGAGCAGCGTGGCAGTCGTGTGTGCGGCGATCCTGATGGCGTGCGGAACCACCGGCGGAGGCGGCGGCGGCACGGGCGGCGGCTCGGGCACCGGCGGCGGCTCGGGCTCCACCGGCGGAGGCACCGGCGGCTCGGACCTCTTGTGCAGCGCGGCCAACAAGTGTCCGTCGGGCCAGTTCTGCTTCAACGGCGTCTGCGCCATCGGCTGCCAGTCGAACGGCGACTGCGCGTCGGATCAGTACTGCGACACGATGGATCTCGGCCCGCCGTACTTCTGCAAGAACAAGACGGTTCAGACCTGCCCGACGGTCGCGTGCGCCGCGAACCAGGAGTGCAAGAACGGCCTCTGCGCCGCGAAGCCCCCGCCGAACGCCCCCGCGTGCACGCCGCGGCCCGACGGCATGGACGGCTGCGACAAGTACTCGCTGTGCCTGCCCGGCGACAGCGGCGGCAACGCCGTCTGCTACGGCTTCCCGCCCTGCGCGCAAGACGGCACCTGCCCCGCAGGCCTCGTCGGCGCGGTCTGCAACTCCAACTACATCCCCAACAAGGGCCGCATGTGCCTCACAGGCGCCTGCCGCGACGCTACGAACTGCCCGGCCCAGTGGAAGTGCGTGAGGGACACCACCGACGTGCTCGGCTCGTGCAGCGCCGGCAAGGTCAACGATCTCTGCCTCGTCGACGCCGACTGCCAGAGCAACATCTGCTTCAGCGCTGGCGGCCCCGGCTTCCCCGCGACGTGCAGCAGCGGCGCCGCGAACCAGCCGTGCCGCGAGGGCTCCGACTGCACGAGCGGCAACTGCAACAACCCCGGCGGCTCGGGCTTCACGGGCTTCTGCCAGTGAAGCGAAGCGCGAGGTGACTCGAATGCTGAGCGTCGCCTGGCCAGGCACTGCGCGGGTAAGCTCCCCCGCGGTGCCTTCGAGCTCGATGGGCTTCGCGCTGGGCGACGGGCGGCGTGTTCGCCTGTCGAAGGCGGTGTCGTCGGTGGGCAGCGACACCGCCTGTGACGTGGTGCTCGACGGAAGAGACGTGAAGCCGAGCCACCTGCTCGCCCTGCTCGAGGGCGGCGCGTGCTCGATCGTGCCCGCGGGCCCCGGCTGCGCCCTCAAGCACAACGGCAAGAAGGTGGCCCAGGCGGTGCTCGCCATCGGCGACACCGTTCAGGTCGGCCGCCACGAGCTCACGCTCGTGTGGTGTGAAGAAGAGGCGCCCGAAGCGGTGCCCGAGCCCGCACGCGACGAGCGCGTGCTCGGCCGCCTCGCCTCGTTCGCCGCGCGGCTGCTCGCCCGCCGCCCCGCGCGCGAGCTGATGGACCACCTGCTCGACTCGATGCTCGAGACCTGCGGCGCCGACTGCGGGTTCATCGCCACCGGGTCCCCGGGCGAGCGACGCATCGTCTCGTGCCGCGGCAAGGCCCCGTCGCTCGACGTGGCCGACTCGATCGTCGAGCGCGTGCTCAACGCCGGAGCGCCCGTGCGGGTCGCCGAGGTCGCCGCCGACGCCGGCCTCGCCGGAGCCCCCAGCGTCGTCGCGCTCGGCGTCAGCTCGGTCGTCGCCGTGCCGCTGTCGCTCGACCCTCAGCCCGCCGCGCTGTACCTCGGCCGCCGCCTCGGCCGCGCTCCGTTCTCGGCCGCCGACGTCGACACGGCGCTCGCCCTCTCGGCCCTCGCCGCGCTGCTCCTCGGGGCGTCGAGCGAGCTCGCGGCCCTGCACGACGAGGTCGATCGCCTGAGCGGCGCGCTGCCCACCCCGACCTTCGAAGGCATGATCGGCGACAGCCCGGTGATGCGCGCGCTGTACCGCGACATCGAGCGGCTCGGCCCCACGCCGCTCGCCGTCGTGATTCACGGCGAGACCGGCACCGGCAAGGAGCTCGTCGCCCGCGCGCTGCACCGGAAGAGCCGCAGGCGGGGGCGCTTCGTCGCCGTGAGCTGCGCCGCGCTGCCCGACACCCTGCTCGAGCGCGAGCTCTTCGGCCACGCGCGCGGCGCCTTCTCTGGCGCCGTCGGCGATCGCCCCGGCCTGTTCGAGGCCGCCGACGGCGGCACCCTCTTCCTCGACGAGGTCGCCGAGCTCTCGCCCGCCGCCCAGGTGCGCCTCTTGCGCGTCACCCAGGAGCGCGAGGTCACCCGCCTCGGCGAGACCTGGGCCCGCAAGCTCGACGTGCGCCTCGTCTCGGCCTCGCACCGCTCGCTCGAGGCCGAGGTGGCCGCGAAGCGGTTCCGCGAAGACCTGCGCTTCCGGCTCGACGAGGTGCGCGTCGAGGTGCCTCCGCTGCGCGACCGCGGCGGTGACGTCGAGCTCATCGCGCGCGCCGCCCTGCGCCAGGCGAACACGCGCGCGACCGGCTTCACCGCGAAGGCCCTCGAGGCGCTGCGCGGCTACGCCTTCCCGGGCAACGTGCGCGAGCTCGTGTCGCTCGTGGGCCGGGCCGCCCTGCGCTGCGAGACCGATCGCATCGGCCCCGAGCTGCTCGAGCTGCCCGCGCGCGCCATCGCGCCCCTCGAAGAGGCCGAGCGCGAGTTCGTGCGCCGCCACGTGCGCGAGGCGATCGCCCAGTGCGGCGGTAACAAGAAGGAGGCAGCCGAAGCCCTGGGCATTGGACTGCGCTCGATTTTCCGCTACCTCGAAGGGCCGTGAACGCGCGCGCGATGGCGCTGGTGTCGGTGCTGGCGCTCAGCAGCTGCCCGCTGCCGATCGTCGTGCGCTGCTCCACCGACGGCGACTGCGCTCTGGGCGAGGTGTGCCGGCAGGGCGGGTGCGAGCTCCAGGGCGGCAGCGGCGGCGGCCTCGCGGGCACCGGAGGCGGCTCGGGCGGCTCGGGCGGCGGGCAGGCGCAGTGCGAGTTCGATTGGCAGTGCGGCGCGATGAGGTTCTGTGAAGGCGGGGCGTGCATCGCCGGCGGCAAGATCGGCGACTCCTGCGACTTCAGCACCGAGTGCGGCGCCGTCTTGTGCGACCTGACCCTGGGCGTCTGCGCCAGCAGCTGCGTCTTCGACTCGAGCTGCCGCCCCGGCTACGACTGCGCTCCCGACACGACGTGCGTGCCCCGCTGCCAGGGCCCGGTGCCCGCGGTGGCGCTCGGCCGCACCTGCCGCGAATCGGTCGAATGCGAGTGCGGCTATTGCGTCGACGAGGGCATGCGCAAGCGCTGCCACCAGCCCTGCCGGTACGACTCCGACTGCGACGGCGGCACCGGCTCGTGCCGCGATCTCGGCGGCAAGAAGGCCTGCAAGCTGCCGTGACCGAAGAGCGCCTCGCCGACCGCTACGTCCTCTTGCGCGAGCTCGGCCGCGGCGGCATGGCGACCGTCTTCGAGGCCCGCGACGAGCGCCTCGGCCGCAAGGTCGCCGTGAAGGTGCTGCACAGCGCCACGCCCGGCGCGCTCGAGCGCCTGAGGCGCGAGGCCGGCCTGCTCGCCGCCGTGAAGCACCCGAACCTCGTCGAGATTCACGACTTCCACGAGCACGGCCCGCGCGCGCCGTTCGTCGTGATGGAGCTCGTCGAGGGCCAGACGCTGCGCGCCTTCGCGGCCGCGCTGCAGCCGGTCGCGACCATGACCGCCGTCGCGCTCTGCTGGGAGCTGTCGCGCGCGCTCGCCGCCGCCCACGCCCGCGGCATCGTGCACCGCGACGTGAAGCCCGAGAACGTGATCGTGTCGGCCGCGGGGCAGCTCAAGCTGACCGACTTCGGCATCGCCGCCGCGTTCGACCAGGAGCGCCTCACCACCACCGGCGCCGTTACCGGCTCGCTCGCGTACATGGCGCCCGAGCGCCTCGACGGCGCCGAGCTCTCTGCGAGCGGAGACGTCTACTCGGTCGCCGTCGTGCTGTTCGAGCTCTGCGCCGGGCAGACGCCGTTCGCCGGCCGCGGCGCTGCGGCGATGGCCGCGGCGACGATGACGAAAGACGCTCCGGCGCTGGCCGACGTCGCGCCGCGCGTAGGCGACGACGTGTCGGAGCTCGTCGCCCGCTGCCTCGCCCGCGATCGGGGCCAGCGCCCGCGCGACGCCGCCGCCCTCGCGGCCGAGCTCGAGCGGCTCTTGCGCGAGAAGCTCGGCTCGGCCGCCGACGCGACGCGCGCCCTGCTCGAGCGCCCCGCCGCCGAGAACAGGCGACTCGTCGATCGCGAGTTCACCGAGCTGTTGGCCCGGGCCCGCGGCGCGCTCGAGCGGGGCAAGGGCGCCTTCGCCGCGAAGCTGCTCAACTCGGCGCTGACGCTGCGGCCCGACTCGGGCGAGGTGCGCGAGCTCTTGCGCAACCAGCGCCCCAGACGGAGCGTGGCTTCGATCGCCGGGGTCGCCCTGATCGCGATCGCCGCGGGCGGTGCGCTCGTCGCCGGAGCGTCGTGGCTCTCGCGCCGCGAGCCAGAGGTCGCCGTCGCGCCCGCGCCTCCGCCTCTGCAGAAGGCCCCCGAGCCCGAGCCCGAGCCCACGGCGCCGGCGCCCCGGCCGACCGAGCCGCAGAGGCCCCCGAAGCGCATCGTCGCCCCGGGCCCCCCGGTGCCGCTGAAGATCGCGGCGAGGCCGTGGGCCGAGGTGTTCGTCGACGGCGTCTCGCAGGGCTACACGCCGAAGGTGCGCGAGGTGTCGCTGACGCCGGGCATGCACACGGTGCGGCTGGACAACCCGCGCTGCGAGCCGTTCGAGCGCAGGGTCGAGGTGAAGCCGGGCGCCGAGCTGCCGCCGCTCGACGTCGCGCTGACGCTGAAGAAGGCGCTGGTCACGCTCTCGGCGCCGCCGGGCTCCGAGCTGTACGTCGACGGCGCGCGCGCCGCGGCGGGCAAGCCGCAGCCGGTCGAGCACGGCGAGCACACCGCGGTCGCGCTGCTGCCCGACGGGAGAAAGGTGTCGAAGCCGTTTCGCGCCGAGGCGGGCGAGACGGTGCAGGTCGAGCTGGGGCCATGAACGTGAGAGGCGCTGGAAAACCGCTGCGGCGCGTGACGAGATGACCCCGGTGCTGCCCGCGCTCGTCCTCTTCGTTGCCGCTGCCGGCCCGCTCGACGCGGCGCGCGGCGACTACCAGGCCGGCTCGCTCGAGTCGGCACGGCAGAAGCTCGAGGCGCTCTTGTACCCGCTCGGGCTCGAGGCCGAGGCCGACGAGCGCGAGGGGCACGTGCTGCTCTCGGCGACGTACTTCGCGCTCGGCGACGCCGGCCGCGCCGAGGAAGAGGCGATCAAGGCGCTCGCCGTCTCGGTCGAGCCTCGGCCCGACCCCGTCGCGTTTCCTCCCGACTTCATCGCGTTCTTCACGCCGCTCTCGACGCGCCACGCCGGCCGCATCGCCGCGCTGCACGCCGAGCGCAAGCCTCCGCCGGCGCAGCCGCCCGAGCCTCGCGAGCAGGAGCGCGTGGTCGTGGTGGTGCCGCCTCCGCCGCCGCTGCCCGAGGCGCGCACCGAGGCCGAGCGGCCGTCGCGCGCGTGGAGCGTCGTGCCGTTCGGCGTCGCCCAGTTCCGCCTCGGCGCTCCGCAGCGCGGCGTCGTCTGGCTCATCGTTCACGCGGCGCTCGTCATCACCGCCGGCGCGAGCCTCTTCGGCGTGCTGGCCCTGCGCGGCGACGACGGCCGGTACGCGCCGCTCGACGCGCCCACCGCACGCTCGCTCAACGTGCTGTGGGTCGCGAGCGCGTGGCTGTTCGGCGCGGCCTGGGCCGGCAGCACCATCGACGGCCTCATCACCTCGGCGGACTGACTCGCGTGGCGACGCGCTGGCTCTACTTCCGGCTCTTCGGGCTGTCCGCGACGATCGCCACCGGGGCGTACTGGCTGCAGCTGCCGGGCCTCGGCCTCTCGACGGGCCTCGTGCCGCTGGCGGGCAACGTCGAGGGGCTCGAGGGGCAGGCGAGCTTCTTCGACGTGCCGACGCTGCTGTGGCTCGACGCGTCCGACGCGATGCTGCAGGCGCTGGGCGCCGCGTGCGTCGTCTGCTCGCTGCTCGTGCTGTTCGACGTCGCCGTCCCGTTCGCGCTGTTCGGCCTCTTCGCCGCGTGGGTCTCGCTCGTGAACGTCGGCCACCCGTTCTTGAGCTTCCAGTGGGACATCATGCTCTGCGAGGCGGCGCTGCTCTCGATTCCCTACGCGCTGCGGCCGAAGTTCGAGCCGCAGCTGTGGCAGCGGCTCACCGTCGCGCTCGTCGCCGTGAAGGTCACGTTCGAGTCGGGCATCGTGAAGCTCACGGCCGGCGACGAGGCCTGGTGGCCGAACCTCACCGCGCTCACGTACCACTACTGGACGCAGCCGCTGCCCTCGTGGACCAGCGTGTTCCTCGACCGGCTGCCGGTCGGCGTTCACCAGGCCGCCTGCCTCGCGATGTTCGTGCTCGAGCTCGGAGTGCCCGTGCTCGCCTTCGGCACCCGCCGCGCGAGGCTCGTCGCGGCGCTCGGCATGATCGCGCTGCAGCTCGGGCTCGCCGTCGCCGGCAACTACTCGTACTTCAACCTGCTCGTCGCGGCCCTCTGCGTGCCGCTGCTCGACGACACCTTCCTTCGCCGCACGCTGCCGAAGCGCGTGGGCTTCGCGCCGAAGCACTTCGCGCCGTTCGGCTGGGCGGCCTTCGCGCTGCTCGTGGCCCTCGGCGCGCTCACGTTCATGGAGCAGTTCCGCCTGCGCTACCCAACGCCGGTGCAACAGGCCGTCGACCGCGCCCAGGCCTTCAAGCTCGCGAGCTCGTACGGCGTGTTCCGCGTGATGACGAAGACGCGCCCCGAGATCGTGATCGAAGGCAGCGACGACGGCGTCACCTGGAAGGCCTACGGCTTCAAGTGGAAGCCCGGCCGCCTCGATCGCCGCCCGGGGTTCGTCGCGCCGTGGCAGCCGCGCCTCGACTGGCAGATGTGGTTCGCCGCGATGGGGCACTGCGAGGGCTGGGTGCAGCTGCTCTTGCGCCGGCTGCTGCTGGGCACCCCCGAGGTGCTCGCGCTGCTCGACGAGAACCCGTTTCCCGATCGCCCGCCGCGCTACCTGCGCTCGACGCTGTGGCAGTACCGCTTCGCGCCGCCCGGCTCGAGCGACTGGTGGCAGCGCACGCTCGACGGCCCGTACTGCCCCGACGTCGCGCTCGCCCCCGACGGCCGGTTGACCCGCGCGCAGTTGCCCTGAGGGGCGCGGTCATCTACGTAGGATGGCGATGATGAAGCCCGCTGAGCCCACCTTGCACGGGTGGGGCCGACTCAAGTCGCCCGGTCGCGAGGTGCACGTCGACGATCTCGCCCAGGCTCCCGAAGCTCCGCTCTCTCGCGGCCTCGGCCGCAGCTACGGCGACTCGTCGCTGCCGCCGCCCGGAGCCACCGCCATCAACACCGTGCGCGCCGACCGCGTGCTCGGGTTCGACGAGCTCACCGGCCGCTTCCGCGCCGAGGCCGGCCTCGCGCTCCACGAGCTCAACCGCATCACGCTGCCGCGCGGCTGGTTCACGCCCGTCACGCCCGGCACCCACTTCGTCACGCTCGGCGGCATGGTCGCCGCCGACGTGCACGGCAAGAACCACCACGTCGCGGGTTGCTTCGGCGCCCACGTCACCCGGCTCAAGCTGCGCGTCGCCGACGGCCGCGTCGTCGAGTGCGGCCCCGATCTCGAGCGTGAGCTCTTCCGCGCCACCGTCGGAGGCATGGGCCTCACCGGCCACATTCTCGAGGTCGAGTTCGACCTCGTGCGCGTGCCCTCGCCGTGGGTGCTGCAAGAGACCGAGCGCGCGCGGAACATCGACGTCTTCATCGAGAAGCTCAAAGAGGCGGCCGCCCGCTGGCCGATGACCCTCGGGTGGATCGACTGTCTCAGCGGCGGCGAGAACCTCGGCCGCGGCATCGTCATGCGCGGGCGCTGGGCCGAGCCTCACGAGGCTCCGCCGTACATGCCGAAAGAGCCGATGCGCGTGCCCTGGCCGCCGATCGAGGCGCCGTCGTGGGCGCTCAACCGGTTCACCGTCGGCGCCTTCAACGCGCTGTATTACCGGTCGCACCCGAAGCGGGTGAAGACGGCCATCGTCAGCCACTACAAGTGGATCTACCCGCTCGACTCGATCCGCAACTGGAACATGATGTACGGGCGCCGCGGCTTCTCGCAGTACCAGTGCGTGCTGCCCGACGAGGCCGGCCCCCAGGCCGCCCGCCGCTTCCTCGAGCTGCTCACCTCGCGCGGCGGAGCCGAGTCGTTTCTCTGCGTCATCAAAGACTGCGGCCCCGAGGGCATCGGCCTGCTCAGCTTCCCCAAGAAGGGCATCTCGATCGCGCTCGACATCCCCGTGCGTGACGGCATGCAGGCGCTCGTCGACGCGCTCAACGAGCACGTCATTCGCGAAGGCGGCCGCATCTACCTCGCGAAAGACGCGTTCACCCGCGCCGAGCACTACCGCGCGATGGAGCCCCGCCTCGAGCAGTTCCAGCGCATTCGCCGCAAGTGGGACCCGAGCTTCAAGCTCCGCTCGGCCCAGTCGATTCGCCTGCTCGGAGACCCCAGGTGAAGGTCGCCATTCTCGGAGCCACCAAGGGCATGGGCCGCTCGCTCGCCCGCTTGATGATCGAGCGCGGCGATCGCCTCGTGCTGCTCGGCCGCGACCCGAAGGAGCTCGAGAAGAGCTGCGCCGACCTCTCGGCCCGCGGAGGCGCCGGCGCCCGCGCCACCCACGTCGCCTGCGATCTCGGCAAGCCCGACACGTTCGGCCCCGCGCTCGACCAGGCCACCGCGAAGCTCGAGGGCCTCGACTGCGTCGTCGTCACCGCCGCGCTGTTCGGCACGCAAGACGAGCTCGAGGCCGATCTCGACTTCGCGCGCGACATGCTCACCGTCGACTTCACCAACACCATCCTCTTCTGCGAAGAGGCGCGCCGGCGGCTGCTCGAGCGCGGCGGCGGCACGCTGTGCGTCTTCAGCTCGGTCGCCGGCGACAAGAGCCGCAAGCCCGTCGTACTCTACGGCGCCGCGAAGGCGGGGCTGTCGGCCTACCTCGAGGGCCTCGACTACCGCTTCCGCTCGCAGGGCCTCAAGACCGTCTGCGTGAAGCCGGGCTTCGTGCGCACCGGCATGACCGAGGGCTTGAAGGCGCCGCCGTTCGCCGGCGAGGCCGACGACGTCGCTCCGGTGGTGCTGAAGGGCATCGACGAGGGCACTCCGATCGTCTACGCGCCGCCGATCTGGCGCTGGGTGATGACGGCCGTGAAGGCGCTGCCGCGGTTTGCGATGCGACGCGCGAAGTTCTGACCTGTTCCGCGGCTCACCTGACCTGAACGCAAGCGCGGCGCGCTTCGTGAGAGTCGCTCGCTGTGACGAAGACGTGGACGCGCGCCACGCGGCGTTCAACTCAGGCGAGCGGCGGTGTAAGTCGTCGGTATGCGCCGACTGACCCTGTTCGCGGTCCTCTGCTCCACGCCCGCCCTCGCGCAGAACGCGACGGTGCCGGGCAACGTGACGAGCCCGTTTCCTACCTTCGAGAGCCTGTCCGTCGAGTGGGCCATCACCGGCGACGCCGACGAAGACGGCGCCGTCTCGCTGCGCTACCGCCGCCAGGGCGCGACGGCGTGGCGCCAGGGCCTGCCCCTGCGCCGCGTGCCCGCCGGCACCAACCAGGCCTTCTCGTGGACCAACAAGCACGCCGGCAGCGTGTTCGATCTGGTGCCCGGCGCGACGTACGAGCTCGAGCTCACGCTCACCGACCCCGACGGCGGCGGCACGACCCGCTCCCTGATGGCGTCGACCCGCGCGCTGCCCGCCCGGTCGGCGACCGGAACCGTACGGCCCGCGACGCCGGCGACGTTCAGCACGGTGCTCGGCGCCGCCCAGCCGGGAGACGTCGTCGAGCTCGCCGACGGCATGTACCCGGGCTTCACGCTCAACCGCGACGGCAGCGCACAGGGCTACTTGTGGATCCGCGCCGCCAACCCGCTGCAGGCGGTGTTCACCGGCAACATCGACGGCTTCGACCGCGCGTGGGTCGTCTTCGAGGGCGTTCGCGTCAACGGGCGCATGCGCTTCAACACGTCGCACGACATCGCCGTGCTGCGCAGCCACATCGTCACGACCGGCGACGGCATCGTGTCGTTTCTTCCGCCCGCCGGCGGAGTCGCCGCCAACTTCACCGTGATGGACAACCTCATCGAGGGCGCGACGACCTGGGCGGCGACCTCGCTCGGCGTCAGCGGCAACAACGTCGGCGAAGGCGTCGCCCTCACCGGCGCCGGCAACGTCATGGCCTACAACCGCGTGCACGGGTTTCGCGACTGCCTCTCGACGCTCGAAGACACCGAGGCCGTGAACCAGGTCAGCCTCGACATCTTCAACAACGACCTCGACCTCTGCGCCGACGACGCGATCGAGGCGGACTTCACGATGGGCAACGCGCGCGTGATGCGCAATCGCATCAGCAACTCGTTCATGGGCATCAGCGCGCAGCCGACGCTCGGCGGGCCGCTGTACGCGGTGCGCAACGTGATGTTCAACATCGTGCTCTCGGCGTTCAAGCTGCAGCGCTCGACGACCGGCGACGTGCTCCTCCACAACACCGTGATCAAGAACGGCGACGCGCTCGGCGTGTACACGTCCGACGCGTGGGATCGCACGTTCACCCGCAACAACCTCTTCATCGGCGGGGCCGGCGGCACCTACAACGGCTACGCGAACGGCACTGGCCGCGTCACCGACCTGCAGTCGGCCCAGTCGCGCTGCAGCTTCGACTACGACGGCTTCGGCTCGACCACCGGCATGTTCACGGGCCGCATCGGGGCGACCAACTTCACGAGCCTCGCCACCATGCGCTCGACGACGACCGCGCAGCACGCGCAGCAGGTCGACCTCGCCGCGTTCGCACAGACCGTGACGTACCCGGCCAACCCGTTTCCCGCGCTGACCATGCCCGACCTGCGCCTCGCCGCCATGTCGAACGCCATCGACACCGGCGTCGCGCTCGCCAACGTCGACGACGGCGCGCTCGGCCTCGGCCCCGATCTCGGCGCCTACGAGTCCGGCGCGGCGCTGCCGGTCTACGGCCCTCGTCCAGCCGGCGGGGGCGCGGCGTGCGGCAACCACACCCGCGAGGGCTCCGAAGAGTGCGACGACGGCAACACGCGCGCCGGCGACGGCTGCTCGGCGACCTGCGCCCTCGAGTCGGGCGGCGCCGCCGGTGGGGCCGGAGGCGGAAGCGGCAGCACTGCAGGTGGAAGCGGCACCGCAGGCGGAAGCGGCGGCACCGCAGGCGGAAGCGGCGGCACCGCAGGCGGAAGCGGCGGCACCGCAGGCGGAAGCGGCGGCACCGCAGGCGGAAGCGGCAGCACCGCAGGCGGAAGCGGCAGCACCGCAGGCGGAAGCGCCACCGCGGGCGGGAGCAGCACCGCAGGCGGCTCCGGCGGCGCGACCGCTGGGGGCGCCGCGGGTGGCGAGATGACTCCGGGCGGCTGCGGCTGCGACTCGACTCCTGGCGGGCTGTTTCTGCTGCTCACCGTGCTCGCAGCAGCACGTCGAGCGCCTCGACCCCGCCGCTGAACGCGAGCACTTTGCGCACGAGCTTCCCCTGGGTGAGCGCCGAGACGGCGAGCTGCCGCCTCTCGGGCCCCGTCACCACGCGCACCGCTCGCACGCCGCGCCCCTGAGCGTCGACGATGAAGCGCTCGAGCGCGGCGCGGGCGGCCGGCGGCTCGAGCGCCTGCACGTCGAGCTCGGCGCCCGGCGCGAGCCTGCCGAGCAGCGCGCCGTCGAAGCCCGTCGGGAGCCCGCGAACTCCCGCCGCGCTCTGCTCGACGACGAGCTCGGTGTCGCTGGCGACCAGCTCGGCGAGCTCGATCAACGCCTCGACGTCGTCGGCCGTCGCCTTCTGCTGGGCCGCGGGCGCGGGCTGCGCCGGCCTCTTCTCGCGCACCGGCTTCACCTCGTCGAATGCGCCCATCGCCGAGAGAAAGAGCGCCGACTCTTCGTCGGTCGAGACCTGCTGCGCCTTCGCCTTGGGCGCGACGGGCTTCGGCGCCGCGGCCGGCTTTGCAGCGTCGGGCTTCGCCCCGATCTTCAGGGCTCCGAACGGGTTGTTGAACGGCTTCTCTTTCGCCATGGCCTCTACCCGGCGATGAGTAGCACCACTGCGAGGACGGCGCTCAGCGCCGCGAGCCCCAGCGCGCCATCGGCGAACCCGTAGAGCAGCGAGATCGGCGCCACCTGCGCGTCGGTGCACGACGGGCTGCACGTCATCGCGCGGCTGCGCTCGAGAGACTGGCCCGCGAGGCCGAAGCCTGCGAACGCACCCGCCGAGAGCACGGTCACGATGCCGAACGCGATCGCCGCCTTGAGGCCCGGCCGCAGCGACCCTTGCGCCGGAGGCGCCTCGACTGCCGCCGTCGGCGGAGGCGCAGCAGCCGCGGCGACGACGGGCTCGGCCGAGCGAAGCGGGGCGAGCCGTGCCGTGATCGAGCGGCCCTTCTCTTTCACGCGCGCGACGATGCGCTGCTCCGCCGAAGAGCCGTCGGCCGCCTCGAAGCGCACCAGGTGCTCGCCGGGGTCGACCGCGACCGGCGTCGCCGCGAGCCGCGCCGCCACCTGCCGGCCGTCGATGAGCAGCGCGACGTCGAGCGTGTCGTTGCCGAGCGAGTCCCGCACCGAGAAGACGAGCGTCGGCTGATCGGCGTCGAGCTCCGACAAGAGCCGCGTGCACTCGTCGCGCAGCAGCTTGGGGCACGCCTCGCGCGTGCAGCGCTGCGCTGTCTCGCGCGCCTCCGAGAGCGCACCGCGCGCTCGCGCGAGCTGGGCCCCCTCGTGAGCCTGCAGGCAGGCAGCCTTCTCGTCGGCCGCAGCGGCCAGCAGCAGCGTGAGCGTGAGGGTCAGAGGCACCATGGCTTGAAGCGCTTGATGGGCCGGCCGTCGGGGCCGGCGGCCGACGGGTCGAGAGTGTACGGCGGGTCGCAGTCGCGCTGCGGCTCCTTCGCGGCGGGGCTCTTCGCGCGCGCGCGCGTGGCCGCCTTCACCCGCGCCGGCGCAGGAGCCGGCTCGGGCGCCGGCGCCGGGGCGGGCGGGGGAGCCTCGACGGGCTCCGGCACCGCGACCGGCGGCGACGGCGGCGACTGCGGTGACGGCAGAGCGACGCTCTGGGGCTCATGCGCTCGCAGCAGCTGCCACTGGGTCACCAGCGCGACGCCGAGCAGCGCAGCGACGCCCATCACCCACGGCGCCCTGCTCCTGCGGGGCTCGGGCGCTTCAGGCTCGGCGGCCCGGGGCAGCGCGTGCTGCGCGGTCGCCGCGCTCGCCGTGGCCGCGGGGTCGGGCAGCAGCGGCTCACCGCCTCCGGGCGTGGCCTCGATCTCGGCGAGCCGCTTCGCGCGCCGCTCGAGCACCTGGCCCGCGTGCTCCCGGACCCACTGCGACACCGCGCTCTGCGACGCCGGCGTCATCACGCGCTCGACCTCGCCGGCGAGCTCGGCCGCCGTCGCGAAGCGATCGGCCGGGCTCCTCGCCAGGGCGCGCAGCACCAGCGCGTCGAGCGCCGCGCTCACCTCGGGCCGGTGCGTCGACGGGGGCTCGACCGTGCGCTCGAGGATCTGCTGCAGCACCGAGCCCGGGTCGTCGCCTCCGAACAGCCGCTGGCCCGTGAGCGACTCCCACAGCACGACGCCGGTCGCGTACAGGTCGGTGCGACGGTCGACGCGCTCGCGGCGCACCTGCTCGGGCGACAGGTACGAGAGCTTGCCCTTCACGTTGCCCGACTGGGTCTGCTGCCGCCGCCACGCGGCCTTCGCGATGCCGAAGTCGACGAGCCGCGGCACGCCGTCGTCGCCGACGAGCACGTTCTGCGGCGAGACGTCGCGGTGAACGATCTCGAGCGGCCGCCCCGAGTCTTCGCGCGCCTCGTGCGCCGCGTGCAGGCCATGCAGCATGCCCGCCACCGCGGCCCCGATGATCGGAATCGGGGCCGGCTCGCCGCGCATCGTCGCCGCCCGCAGCAGCCCCGCGAGCGAGTCGCCGCGCACGTAGTCCATCACCAGGAAGACCTCGCCGTCCTCCGCCACGACGTCGAGCGTCGACACCACGTTCGGGTGCTGAATGCGCGCCGCGAGCCGCGCCTCGTCGAGGAACATCGCGACGAACTCGGGGTCGCGCGCGAGGTGCGGCAGCAGGCGCTTCACCGCGACCGCCCGCGAGAACCCGCCGGGGCCCACCATTCTGCCGAAGTGCACCGAGGCCATGCCGCCCGACGCGAGCGCCTCGTACATGATGTAGCGGCCGACGCGGCGCCCAGGCGCCGGGCCCTCGCTGAGGGACATTCGCCTGTGAGGCTAGCACCGGGCGGCGCTTCCGCTCTGCCCGCGCCCCGCCGCCGCGACTATGCTGCGCTGCGAGTGGTCGATTCTTCGACTGGCGATCCTTCGACGGTGCCCACGCTGAGCCGCGCCGACGCGCCGCCGCCCGCGACCGGCACCCGCGTCATCGTCGTGTGGAGCGGCGGCCTCGCCATGCGCGACGTCGCGCCCGGCACCTCGCTCACCCTCGGTCGCGCCACCGACTGCGACGTTCAGGTCACCGACCCCTCGCTGTCGCGCAAGCACTTCACCGTTCACCTCGGGCCGCCGCTCACCGTCGAAGATCTCGGCAGCGCCAACGGCACCCGAGTCGCCGGCAGGCGCATCGAGCCGCACCAGCGCACGCCCGTCGAGCCGGGCCTGAGCATCGAGGCGGGCGACACGCTCGTCGTCGTGCAGTCTGCGTCGGCTCCCGCGGCTCCCTCGCGCGCGAGCTCGACCGAAGAGCTCGAACGCACCATCGCGCTCGTCGCGAAGAGCGAGCTCTCGGTCATCCTCGTCGGCGAGACCGGCGTCGGCAAAGAGGTGATGGCCGAGCGCATTCACCGCGCGTCGCGGCGCTCGTCGGGCAAGCTGCTCGCGCTCAACTGCGCCGCCCTCACCGAGACGCTGCTCGAGAGCGAGCTGTTCGGCCACGAGCGCGGCGCCTTCACCGGAGCCGTCGCCACCAAGCCCGGCCTGCTCGAGTCTGCGCGCGGCGGCACCGTCTTCCTCGACGAGCTGGGCGAGATGCCGATGGCGACGCAGGCCAGGCTCCTGCGCGCCATCGAGGCCCGCGAGGTGATTCGCGTCGGCGGCGTCGAGCCCCGCGCCCTCGACGTGCGGTACCTCGCGGCCACCAACCGCGATCTGCAGGAGCGCATCGACTCCGGCGCCTTCCGCCGCGACCTCTACTACCGGCTGAACGGCATGACGCTGCGCATCCCGCCGCTGCGCGAGCGGGTCGCCGAGATCGCGCCGCTCGCGCGCGAGCTCGTTCAGCGCGCCTGCGCCGCGGCGGGCCGGCCGGTGTGCGCGATCGCTCCGGCGGCGATGGCCCGGCTCGAGTCGCACCCATGGCCCGGCAACGTGCGCGAGCTGCGCAACACCGTCGAGCGCGCGCTCGTGCTCGCCGACGGGGGGGCGATCGAGGCAAGGCACGTGCTGCTCGAGGGGGCGCCCGTAGCGGCCGCGGCCCCCGCGCCCGCCTCGCTGCGAGACGGCGTCACCGAGTTCGAGCGGCAGCGCATCGCCGACGCACTGGAGAAGACCGGCGGCAACCAGACGCGCGCCGCCGAGCTGCTCGGAATCTCACGGCGCACGCTGGTCAGCCGCCTGAGCGAGTTCGGCATGACCCGCTCGGCGAAGAAGCGATGACGCCCGCGCTGCGAGCCGTGCTGTTCGTCGTCGCGCTCGAGGGCTGCTCGCTGCGCGATCTGAGCTACCTCAAGGCCGGGCCCGACGGCTCTGCGGCCGACGCCTCGAGCTGCCCCGCGACCGGCGGCCTCGACGGAGTCGTCGCGCTCTCGGCGTACGGTGAGGCGACCTGCGCGCTGCGGGCCGGTGGCGAGGTGGTGTGCTGGGGCGACAACGGCGGGGGCAGGCTGGGCAAGCCGAGCACCACCGCGAGCGAGGCGCTGCCGAGCCGGGTGATCGGGTCTGGCGCGGTCGCGGTCGCGACCGGAGGCACTCACGTCTGCGCCGCGCTCGACGGCGGCTCGCTCGTCTGCTGGGGGCTTGGCTCCGACGGCCAGCTCGGGCGCGCGCAAGCCGACTTCGAGTTGCACCCCGAGCCGGCCCCGGTCGTGGTCGACGGCGGTGCGCTGCTGCGCGCTGCCGGCCCGATCGCTGCCGGCGCCGCGCACACGTGCGCCGTCGAGCCCGGCGGTGGGGTCTGGTGCTTCGGGTACAACTACTCGGCGGCGTGCGGGGCCGACCCGTCGGTGGTGCAGGTGCTGTCGCCGAGGCGCGTGAGCTCAGCGGGTGGCGTGCAGCAGCTCGCCGCGGCGCAGTTCCACACCTGCGCGATCGTCGATGCGGGCGTGGTGTGCTGGGGCATGGCGGGGTCGGGCGAGCTCGGAGCGACTCCCAGCGGCGCCGTCCCCTGCGCCGGCGGCTCGACGTGCAGCGAGACGCCGGTCTTTGCCGCGCTGCGCATCGGCGCCGGAGGCGCGGTGCTCCCCATTCGGGCGCTCGCCGCGGGAACGCACCACAGCTGCCTCGTCGACGCCGCGAAGGCAGTGCACTGCTGGGGCGACGCCTCGTCGGGCCAGACCGGCGACACCCGCTTCGCGACGACGGGCGTGGCCGACCCCGCGGCGCCCCACGCGGTCGCCGGAGTGCCCGCCGCCGTTGCCGTGGCGATCGGTGATCGCACCACGTGCGCCGTGGCCGAGAGCGGCACCGTCTGGTGTTGGGGCGCCAACGAGCACGGCGAGCTCGGTCGTGGCGGCTCGGATGACGCAGGTCACCCGCAGCCCGCCGCCGTCGCGGGCCTCGCCGGCGCGACGTCGGTCACCGTCGGCGAAGGTCACGCCTGCGCGATCGTCGGCTGCGGCCGCGTGCAGTGCTGGGGTCGCAATCGCGCCGGCCAGCTCGGCGACGGCACCCGCGACGACGCGCCTGCTCCCGTCACGGTTCAGCCGGTGCCCTGAGCGCCGCTCGTCTCTTCCGCACTACCACGAGGAGCAGCAGCGCCCAGAGCTCGAACGCTCCGGTCGCTCGGCAGCCGCAGGATCCCGGCTCGGGCTCGACCGGCGGCAGCGCGCCCCCTCCTGCCGAGCCTCCGGCGCTGGCGCCGCCCGCGCTCGCCACGCCACCCGCGGTCGCCACGCCACCCGCGGTCGAACCGCCTCCTGCCGTGGGGCTGCCTCCTGCCGTCGGGCTGCCTCCGCCCGCACCGCCACCGGCGCCGCTCGTCGGCACGAGCGTCTTGAGGCCCTCGATCGGCGCCCAGCCGGGGTTCGTGCCTTCGCCGGCGTACGCCCCGCGGAACGTGCGTGTGCCCTTCGCCACGCCGTTGAAGTCGAGTGCGGCAGCGACGTCGGCCGCGACAGGCGTGAGGTCGAGCGGCGAGCCCTGGGCCGCGCCTGCGAGCGGGTACAGATCGAGCCCCGGCAGCTGCAGCACCGGCGAGCGGAGAAACTGCGGCGCCTGCGCGAACGTGCGCGAGAGGTTGTCGACGGAGCGCGCGATCGTGCCGGAGGTCGCCGTGCCCGCGAAGGTCAGGTTGCCGACCACGAAGTCTTCGACCGTCGCCGCAGAGCCGAACGCGATGGCCGTGCCCGGCGTCACGAACGTGTTGTTGTAGACGTACGCGCGCTTCAGGGCCTTGCCCTCGTGCGACGTCATCGTCAGCGCGCTGCCGGCCGACTTGATGAACAGGTTGTCGTGCACCGAGACGTTGCCGGTCGCCTGAAACAGCGCCTCGCGCGGGTTCTCGAAGAAGAGGTTCCCGTAGACCTCGTAGACGTTCGCCGCGCCGTCGCCGGTGTCGGGCCAGCCGCCGACGAGCAGGTTCGGCCGGTCGCCGTCGGGGCTCGGGCGGCCGTCTTTGATGAAGACGTTGTGGCGAATCACCGTGCGCGTCGGTTGGGTCGGCAGGCCGACGCCCGAGGGCCACGCGTTCTGGCGCTTGATCTGAGCGCTGTAGCCGACGGTGCCGACGATCAGGTTGTGCTCGATGACGCCCTCGACGAACGGCAGCGAGCCGTCGGAGTTCCCCAGGTACATGCCGGTGCCTGCGTTCTCGATGCGGTTGCCGCGAATCTCCCAGCCCCACGTGGGCGTCTTCGTCGAGATGCCGACGTCCTGCTGCTCGGCGTTCGTGAACACGAGGCGGTTGTTCTCGATGCGAATGTGGTGCACGTCGGCGCCGCTCGCGTTGATCGAGAACGCGCCGGCGACGCCCTTGTTGTCGATGGTGAGGTGGCGCAGGGCCACGTAGCTCGAGCTCGAGATCTCGATCGTGTTGCAGCACGGGCCCGGGTCGGCCTCGACGATGGCGGCGGGCCCGCTCGCGGGGCCGGTGATCGTGATCCACGCCTGGGCGGTGCCGCGCAGCCCGCTGATCGAGAAGTGCGGGTACGTGCCGGCGGCGAGCTCGAGTCGATCGCCTGGCTGCAGCATCGGCAGCTGGCTGCGAAAGGTCGCCGGTGTTCCCGAGTACGTCGTGCCGGCCAGCGCCGCCACGACGAGCGCGAGCGCGGTCACAGGCCGCTCCGGGGGATCTTGTAGACGAACACGGGGTCGTCGATCGTCGGCAGCACCACGATCGCCGACTGGCCGTTGCCCATGTCCTCGATGATGTTCCACTTCGTGTACGCGTTCGAGTTTCCTGCGGCGCCCATCGTCGGCGTCGCGCCCGACGGCACGAACGAAGTCCACGCCCACTGGCCTGCAGGGTCGTACTTCGTCTGGCCGTTCACGACGTGCGTGGGGATCTGTAGCTTGTAGATGCGCGCGCCCATCGTCTTCGGGTTGCCGATGCCGATGCTGTGGTTCGCTTCGACGTAGACGCCGCCGCTGCCCTCGCCGTAGTGGCCCGCACCGGTCGGGCTGGTGATCTGCGTCCACGCCGCCGCCGTGCCCGGCGCGTCGAGGTCGAGCACCGTCACGGCCTGACGGAGGTGATCACCGGCGACGAGGATGCGGAGGTCGTGAGCGATCGCCACCCAGCCGCCCCAGTGGCCGAACGACTTGTTGTCCTGGTAGCGCGCGACCTGCCCGACCGACGCGCCCGAGGTGCCGACCGACCAGTAGACGGTGTAGTTCGCGCTGTTGCCGCCCAGCGCCCAGACCTTGTGCCCGACGCGATC
Source organism: Myxococcaceae bacterium (assembly GCA_044223505.1). GTDB lineage: Bacteria > Myxococcota > Myxococcia > Myxococcales > Myxococcaceae > Xiheicaenimonas. The sequence continues at coordinate 131,617 of JBGALX010000018.1, read as the reverse complement.
GAACGCGCAGACGCCGAAGATCATCGAGCCGAGGTACGTGCCCGACGGAAACGGGTTGCCGTAGAGCTCCCAGGCGCCGAGGTTCGCCGCGGTCCACGGCAGCGGCGTCGCGGCGGCTCCGAGCGAGTCGCGGTTGAACGCGACGACGCGGTTGTAGGTGCCGCCGCCTCCGCTCGTGACGCTGTTCTGCAGCGGGTACCAGATGCGCCCGTCGCCGTAGCACTCGAACGTCGAGTGCATCGCTCGCGGCCGGCCGTCGGCGTAGAGCCCATTGCCTTCGCTCGTCACGTCTCCGAGCTGACCGTTCGGAGTCGGCTCAGCGACGCGCCGCCACCGCGGCTGCGCGTCACGCATCGAGATCGCGTAGCCCTCATTGCCGGGGTAGTCCGCGTGACCGCCGTTGCCCGCGAACAGGTATTCGCCGCGCGCCTGGTCGACCGCGCCGCCCGTCCACGCCGCCGTGATGCTGCCCGGGCTGTCCGGAGCGCCCGCCGCGTGCGGAACCGGGTTCGGCAGGCAGTCTCTCAGGCGCGAGCCCGTCGCCCCCGCCACCGTCGACCACGTGCCGTCCGTCATGTTCACGAACCACGCCGGCGCCGCGCCGACCACTGCGCCCCCCGCCGCGCCGCCGCCCGCAGTCGAGCCGCCCGCAGTCGAGCCGCCCGCAGTCGAGCCACCCGCAGTCGAGCCACCCGCAGTCGAGCCGCCCGCAGTCGAGCCGCCCGCAGTCGAGCCGCCCGCAGTCGAGCCACCCGCGGTCGAGCCACCCGCGGTCGAGCCACCCGCGGTCGAGCCACCCGCGGTCGAGCCACCCGCGGTCGAGCCACCGGCGCTGGTTCCACCCGCGGCGCCCCCGTCCATCGGGCCCGCCATGCCGTCGCAACCCATCATCGCTGCCGCCAGGAGCACCACGCAGAGCCGTCGCATGGCGACCGCAATCAGCAAGGGCGGGGCCCTGGTGGCCCTCGCGATGAAGCGGGGTTGCGAGGTCGACTGAGCGAAGATCTGCGCAGCTGAGAGCGCGCTCGCTCAGCCGAGCAGCCGCTTCGCCTCGGCCACGATGCGCGCGTGCATCTGCTCGACGCTCTGGCGCCCGTCGATCACGATGAAGTTCCCCTCGCTCTTCGCGAGCGCGAGGAAGGCGTCGCGCACGCGCAGCTGCTCCTCGAGGTTCTCGAGCAGGTCGCGCCCGCCGGCCCGCGCCGAGATCCGCTCGAGCGCGATCTGCGGCTCGAGGTCCACGAGGAACACCGCCTCGGGTCGCGGAGCGAACGACTCGTTCAGCTTCAGCACCTCGTCGCGGTCGAAGCCGCGGGCGCCCTGGTACGCGACCGTCGAGTAGTAGTACCGGTCGATGACGACGACGTCCCCGCGCTGCAGGGCAGGGCGTACGAGCTGCTGCACGTGCTCGCGCCGATCGTCGATGAAGGCCTGCAGCTCCTCTGCGGGCGACAGCCGCTTCGTCACGAACGACTGCCGCAGCCTCTGGCCGTGTGGGCCGTTCGTGGGCTCCTTGCTGAAGACCACCTTGTGGCCCTGGCCCTCGAGCCACTTCACGAGCATCGCCGCCTGCGTCGACTTGCCCGACCCGTCGATGCCTTCGAACGCGATCAGCACGCGCCCGACCTAGCACAGCCACCGAGCGGCGTGATGCGCCGCGCGCCGGCCGCCGTCCCACCGCGCCTAGAAGGCGGCGGCGAACCCGAGGCGCTTGGGTTGCGGCGAGGTCGTCGTGCTTCCCCCTCGATCTGCGTCGTGACACGGCCATGGAGCGGGCTCAGGCTCGAGATCTCGAGCGTGCACCCACTGACGCCGCCGTTGCCGAAGACCGCGGTGCTGCGAACGCGATCGTCGCCATCGAGGTAGAACCAAACGTCGCAGCCGGTCGTTTCAGACGACGGCGATCGCCGTACGGACGCAAACGGCACCTCCACCGCGCCGACGCCGAGCTCTCCTTGAACCTGCACCACCGCCTCGATGAGCGGCTGGCCTTCGACCGACTCGATCTTCAGCCGCGTCGCTGCCGGGCTCCGCATCGCTTCCGTCACCTCACATGCCGCGTCGCCCTTCAGGTCGCCTGTGTAGCTGCACTGCCTCGACCCTGACGCTCCACCGGGGCCGCAGGCCATCAACACCGCACCGAGCACGATGAGTCTCATGCCGAGTCGTATGCCGATGCGTCGAAGAGGGACAAAACCGGCACCGCCTACGAATCGACCGCCTTGCGCGGCGGCTACTTCTGCCCGCTGATGCGGCCGAGCAGGGCGCGCGCGGTCGTCGACAACCCCTCGGCGTCGATCGCCGCCTCGAGCTTGCGCTGCAGCAGCGTCTCTTCGAACGCCTCGCGCCGCCCGGCCTCGTCGAGATCGTGCCACGCCGGGTGGCTCTGCACGCTGCCGTCGGCCCGCCGCCGCCGATGCGCGCTCGTCACCTGCTCGACCAGGAGCTCTTCGTCTCGCGTCATGGCGACATCTCCGTGTCGAGGTCGATGCCCTGCTTCTTCAGGCAGTCGGCGAGCAGCTTCCGCGCGCGCGTGAAGTTCTGCAGGAAGGTGTTCAGCTTCATGCCGATGCGCTCTGCGAGCACGTGGTCGTCGTCGGAGCCCGCCGACTCGAGCCGCTGATCGAGCGCCAGCTTCGGCTTCCCCGGCAGCTTGTCGCGGCAGTCCTTCACGGCGGCGCGCAAGAGCGGGTCGGGCGACGCGGCGGCGATCGCGACCTCACCCACCTCTTCGACCGGCTTCGTGCCCAGCCGCCGAATCTCGCTCAGCGCCACGTTGCGCGCCGTCACCTGCGCGAACCGCAACAGCGCGTCGGGCCGCCCATCGGGCACGAACTTCGGAGCCACCTGCCACACGCGCAAGAGCGCCTCCTGCAGCACGGCCTCGGTGTCGACCGAGGCCGCGTAGCGCTTCAGAGAGACGCGCAGCGGGTGCTCGCAGCCGGCGACCCACTGCCCGAAGGCCCGTGCGTCGCCGGCCGCGATCAGCGGTAGCAGCTCGTCAGCCATGCAGCTCCAGGTAGAGCACCTCGCCGTCGCAGAACACCTGAATCGCCTCGGGCTCCGAGCTCCCGGCCGGCACGTCGATCGCCAGCGTCACGCCGAGCTCCGGAGGCAGCATCGCCTCGCGCGTCGTCAGCGCAGTGTCGACCGTCACCGGCACCATCGTGCCGTCCTTCAGCTTCAGCAGCACGTGCTTCGGCTTCCAGTCGAGCCCCGCACCGTCGGTCACGAACTGCACCGCCAGCTTGCCGTCCTTCTTCAGCACGATGCGCGCCTTGAGCCGCCGCAGGTTCACTCCGCCCGCGCGCGTCTTGTCCGACGGCTCAGCCGCCTTCGGTGGCGCCGCCGCCTTCTTCAAGCGCTCGGGAGCCGCCCGCTCGCTGCGCGAGATCTCGAAGGCCTGCTCCTCCTTCGCGTCGGGTGCAGGCTCCTCCTCGTGAGCGGCTCCTGCCAGCTCGTCCGCGAAGCCGTCGTCGTCCAGGTCACGAATCGGCGAGCGGTCGAGCTCGATGCTCTTGCCCTTCATCGGTGCCGGCGCCGCTGCCGGACGAGCCGGAGCCATCGCTGCCGAGCGCGCCCGCCGGCCCACGTAGTTCTGCGCCGCTCCCGGAGGAGGCATGCCGCCCGCGACCGCCGGCATCGGAGCCGCCGCCGCCCTCAGGCCCAGCCCCTCGGCCGACATGCCGTACGCGAGCTCCTGCGGCACGTTGGCATTGCGCTTCGGAGCCCGCGGGTCGACCGTCGCCTCGGGGCTCACCGCGACCCACGAGGTCAGCCGCGTCGAGATCTGGAAGTCGAGCCCGAGCGACGTGATGCGCTGATCGATCTCGCGCGCGTTCGCTCCCGCGGCCAGCTCGACCTCGAGGTCTTCGACCGCCTCGCGCGCGTACAGCTTCGCAGCCGCCGCCGAGCCCTCGCCGCGCTCGACCGGCTTCACCTCGATGCGCTCGAGGTACTCGCCCTCGGCCGTCGTGCCGCGCACCACGATCTCGCCGCCGTGCGCCTTGAGCTTCAGCGAGCACAGCGACGGAGCGCCCGCGTACAGGTCGACCGGCCGGCACGGCGCCACGCCCTCGACGGCGCTGCCCGAGATCTCGACCTTCGTCACCAGCGGCTGCGCCGTGCGCGCGAGCACCCGCGCCGCCGCCCGCTCGGCGTCTTCGTCGAGCCCGATGATGACCTCGACGCCGCGCCCGGCGCGCGCCGACGGCATGGTCAGCGAGCGGTTCACGCCCGAGCCGATGCCGACCGTGTGCACGCGCGAGCCTGCGGGCAGGCGGTCGCAGATCTCTTTCACGATCTCCGACTCGAAGCCGATGAGCCCGTCGGTCATCAGCACCACCTGACGCTGCGCGTCTTTCCGCAGCGGAGCGAGCGCCTCGACGATGCCCGTGCGCATCTCGGTGCCGCCGCCCGCCTCGAGCCGCGAGATCCACGTGAGCGCGTCTTGCCGGTTGTTCGCCGTCGCCTTCACCGGCCGCCACCGCCACTTCCGCGCGCTGTTCGAGAACTCGATCAGCTCGAGGAAGTCGTTCTCGTCGAGGCTGTCGATCAGCGCCGACGCCACGCGCTTGCTCTGCGAGATCGGCGCCCCGCCCATCGAGCCCGACGTGTCGAGCAGAATGATGAGGTCGCGCGACACGCTCGGCATGCGCGCCGAGCGGGCAGGGGGCACGAGCGTGAGCAGGCCGTACGCCGAGCCCGCGGCGCCGCCGTCGATCGGCCGGCCCGTGTCGAGCTCGACGCCCGGCTCCTGCTCGCCGGCGCGCCACCGCACCACGACGTCGCGATCGAGCGACGCCCCGTCTTCAGACCCGAACCCCACCTCGAACCGCTGCACTCCCTTCACCGTGTGCAGCGCGTGCGACGGCGACTCGGGGCGCGCCCCTTCGGGCAGCCGATCGCGCACCGAGAGCTGCAGCGACAGCTTCACCGGCAGCGGCGCATCGGCGACGTCGATCGTCACCCGCGCCGAGTCGGCGACGCGGCCCGAGGCCCCGAGGTAGCGCGGCGCGACCACCGTCGGGAAGCGCCACTCCCACGCACCGTCGGGGAGGAACGCGAGCTTCTGATCGAGCACGAGCTCGCTCACCACCTCGGTCTGCGGAGGGATGTTGCCGACCTCCTGCGTGAAGAGCGCGCTGCGCTCCTGGTCGAGCAGCGCCGCGGTGCGGCCCTGCAGCACGGCCTCGTCGAAGCGCTCGCGCGCCTTCTTCTTCGTGTCGACCTCGCCCACGACGCGGCGGTCGCCGATGCGGAACGAGAAGCCGCTCACCGCCGCGTCGGCCGGCAGCGGCATCTGGTACGTCACCGACAGCGGCTCGGCGTACGGGTTCACGAACCGCTGCTCGAGCGTCACGCGCACGAGGCCCGCCTTCGCGTCGGCGACCAGCGACGCGCCCTTGAGCGGCAGCGTGCGACCGTCGGCCGTCACCATGCGGCCGCCGTTCGAGGCGTGGGGGTTGCTCATCTGAACTGCGAGGTTGTTGCCGGGCATGCGTGCGGCTCCTTCGTGGGGGTTCGAAGACCCCAACGCGAAGCCCCCCGGTCTTGTGACATCACGCCTTCTCGAGCAGTGCCCCGGCCCAGGTCAGCCCCGAGCCCACGACACAAAGCGCAATGGCGTCGCCCAGTTCGGCGGCTCCCCAGCGCTCCGACAGCACCGACGGAGCGCCCGCCGCCCCCGTATTTCCCCGCCGGTCGACGTTGAAGAAGTGCCGCGAATCTTCGATCTCGCAGCGCGACTTCACGGCCTCGAGCATGCGCAGGTTCGCCTGGTGGCCGATGAACGTGAGGTTCCGGCGGCTCTTCGTCGGGTTCAGCTCGAGGTACTTCTTCTCGAGCTCTCCGAACACCTCGCCCGTGCGCTTCACCGCGAACGTCTGCACCGCGGCGCCCTGCTGCGTGAAGAAGCCGTGGCGCGGCACCTTCACCTTGTCGGCGCCGCTCGGGTCGCCGCGCAGCACCGTGTGCGAGATGCGCCACGGGCCTTCGTGCCGCGGCGAGATGATCGCGGCCGACGAGCCGTCGCCCCACAGCACGCACGACGAACGGTCGGCGTAGTCGACCACGCGGGTGCTGTTCTCGGGGTTCACCACGAGGATGAAGTCGGGCAGCCGCTCGGGCCGCATGCCGTCGAGCATGTGCAGCTGCGTGCAGAAGCTCGAGCACGCCGACGAGATGTCGAGGCACGGCGCGTCGATGTTCAGCTGCTCGGCGACGCGGTTCGCCTCGGCGGGGATGCACTCGTCCGGCGAGCAGCCGCCGCAGACCACCATGCCGATGTCTTGCGCCTTCAGGCCGGCGCGCTCGAGCGCCATCTTCGCGGCCTCGGCGCCGGTCTCGGCGTTCGTCATCTCGGCGGCGTCGATCGCCTGCTGGGGGTCTTTGTTCCGCGTGTCTTTGATGTAGCTGAGCGGGAGCACCGTGTGCCGGCTGCGAATGCCGACGCGCTCGGTGATCCACTGGTCGTTCGTATCAATGCCCAGCGACGCGAGGAACGCGTTGTCGATGATGTTCTGAGGATGAAAGTGCCCCAGGGCGTTGAGGTACATGAAGCCTCCCCAGATAGAAAAAAGGGAGGCCGAATTCCACCGGCCGCTACGCCGCGGTGACAAACCAGTGACTGCCCCGACCGCCCGGTCAGGACTTTTTCTTCTGAATGAACGCGGTGATACGGGCGATGGTGTCGACGTTCTCGGGCACGATCTCGTGGTCTTCCACCGCGAGCCCGAACTCGCCTTCTAAGAACTGAACGATTTCGAGGACTCCCGTCGAGTCGACGATACCCGCGTCGAGAAGCGATGCGTCATCGGCGAGGGCGGTCGGGTCCGCGACGTAGAAGTTGGTGGTCACGAAAGTGCGGACCTTCTGCTGCACGTCCATTCAGGTTCTCCTCTGCGCGTACGCCACGCGGGGAGCGCCCGTGGCGTCGTTGACGAGCTGCACTTCACCCCAGGCCTTCACGCGCGCGAAGAGCATGGTGAGCTGTTTGTGCTGCCCCTCCCCCATCTCGAATAACAGCCAGCCCCCGGGTTTCACGAAGGGCAGGGCCTCTTTCAGAACGCGCTGGTGAATCGTGAGGCCGTACGGCCCGCCGTCGAACGCCTCGCGAGGCTCGCTGTCGAGCAGCGAGGCGCGGTCTTTCGAGAGCCGCGAGGTCGAGATGTACGGCGGGTTGCAGACGACGGCGTCGACGGCCTCGAGGGCTCCGAGGCCCGCGAACAGATCGCCCTGCGACACGGTGACTCGCGGCGCGAGCCCGAGGCGCTCGACGTTGCGCCGGGCGAGCGAGACGGTGCCGTCGGTCAGATCGCTGGCCCAGGCCTTCGCCGACGGCAGCGCCGACGCGATGCCGCAGACGAGGTTGCCCGAGCCGCAGCACATGTCGATGAAGCGAGGTGAAGCGATCGGGCGCAGCAGCTCGAGCGCCGTCCGACCCAGCAGCTCGGTCTCGGCGCGGGGCACCAGCGCTCCGGGAGCCACCTCGAGCTCGACGCCCATGAACGAAGATCGACCCGATCGAAAAGCCGCCGCGACGTCACTCATCTCAGATCCGTCTTCTTGATCTTGCCGGTGGTGGTCTTCGGCAGGTCGTCCACGAACACTACGAACTTGGGCACCATGAAGTTCTCGAGCCGCTTCTGACACTCTTTCTGCAGCTCCTTCTCGGTGAAGGTGACGCCCTTCTCGAGCACGACGAACGCCTTCACCGCCTGCCCGAGGATCTCGTCGGCCACGCCGATCACGGCGGCCTCCTTCACGCCGGCGACGTTCATCAGCGCGCTCTCGACCTCCTTCGGAGCCACCTTCTCGCCGCGCGACTTGATGATGTCGTCCATGCGGCCGACGAAGTACAGGTAGCCCTCCTCGTCGAGGCGGCACAGATCGCCCGTGTACAGCACGAGCTCGCCGGGCAGGGGCCCGGGCTTCAGCTTCTTCGCGGTCGCCTCGGGCTTCTCCCAGTAGCCGCGCATCACGGTCGCGCCGCGGATCACGAGCTGGCCGACCTCGTTGGGCCCCAGCCGGCGGTCGTTCTCGTCGACGAGCCACAGCTCGGTGTTCGGAATCGCGATGCCCACGCTCGTCGGCTTGCGGTCGATGTCCTTCGGAGGCAGGTACGTGCAGCGCTTGCACTCGGTGAGGCCGTACATCGAGTACACGCGCGCCTTCGGGAACAGCTCTCGCAGCATCGTGATGTGCTTCACGGGCAGCGCCGCGGCCGTGTTCGTCACGTAGCGAATCTTCGAGAAGTCGTAGTCCTTCAGCGACTTCATCTCGGCCATGATCGCGTAGATCGTCGGCACGCCCGGGAAGCCGGTCACGCCCTCCGCGACGACCCGCTCGAGCACCTTCGTCGGAAACGCGAAGCTGCGCTCGAGCACGAGCCGCGCGCCCATGCGAAACGCCATGATCATCTGGTACAGGCCGTAGTCGAACGCGAGCGGCAGCACGCCGAGGATCACGTCGTCTTCCTGCACCTCGAGGTACGTCGAGATCGACGCCGCCGCCGTCAGCATGTTGCGGTGCGTGAGCATCACGCCCTTCGGGTCGCCCGTGCTGCCTGACGTGTAGATGATGGCCGCGAGATCGACGTCGATGTTGCGGCGCTGCGGCGGCGCGCCCGTCGCGCCCTTCATCGCCTCGTCCCAGCTCACCGTGTTCGGCCGCGGCGCCCCCGAGCAGATCGTGACTTTCAGGTGCTCGCTCTTCACCGCCTCGAACACGGCAGCGAGGTGCGAGTCCGTGATCAGCGCCGTCGCCCGCGAGTCGTTCAGGTAGTAGGCGAGCTTGTCCGCCTTCGTCAGCGGGTTCACCGGCGACACCACCGCGTCGGCCTTCAGCACCGCCCAGAACGAGACCACCGCCTCGACCGTGTTGTCCGCGTAGATCAGCACGCGGTCGCCCCGCTCGACGCCGCGCGCCTTCAGCGTGTGCGCCAGCGCGTTCGAGTGCGCGTCGAGCTGCGCGTACGTCACGCGCTTGTCGCCGCACACCAGCGCCACCTTCTCGGGCAGCGCCTTCGCCGAGTCGATCAAGAAGTCGTGCAGCAGGTAAGTCGCAGAGGGCAGGTTCATGGTCGTTCGTGCACGGTTTCGAACTTCGCGGGAGTGACGGAGGGCGCCTTCGCGACGAGCTGCGCATGCAAGAGCTGCGTCGACAGCACGCCGACCAGCGCCATGTTGTCGGCGTTGCTGAACTGCGCGTCGCCCTTGCCGCGGACCTTCGCCCACAGCCGGCCGGCCTGCACCGGGTCGAACATGCCGCAGTCTCTCAGCGCCGCGGGCGTCATCGCCGCCTCGAGCTCTTCGGGCAGCGCCCCGGTGAACGCGAGCGCGTCGGGAGCCCGGTACGGCTGCTTCTGCCGCCCGATGATCTCCGCCGGCACGCGGCCCTTCGCCGCCCGCTTGAGCACGTGCTTCTCGTCGAGCACGCGCAGCTTGTACGTGTCGGGCAGCGACATCGCCAGCTGAACCACGTCGCGGTCGAGAAACGGGAAGCGCCCCTCGACCGAGTTGCCCATCAGCATGCGATCGCCCTGCGACGACAGCAGGTAGCCCGACAGCAGCGTGCGGATCTCGAGGTACTGGTCCTGCTGCAGCGCAGTCCACCGGCGGAAGTCGCCCGGCAGCGACGCCACCAGCCGCTCGACCACGTCGACCTGCGGCTTGTGAACGAACAGCCGCTGCAGCGCCTGCGCGCTCGACCACCGCGGCCCGTGCGCGAAGCCCGGCTCCTTCGCCTTCTCGAGGCCCCGGCCGAAGAACTGCCGCGTCATCGCCCGCTGCGACGTCGGGCTCCGCTGCAGGTAGGGGTACAGCCGCTCGAGCAAGAGCGGTCTCCACTTCGACGCCGGCTGCCGCGCCCAGAAGCGCCGCACCCGGCCCTCGCGGAACAGGTCGTAGCCCGCGAACATCTCGTCGGCGCCCTCGCCGGTGAGCACCACCTTGAGCCCGTGCTCGCGCACCAGCCTCGACAGCCCCCACAGCGGAGCCGGCGCCGTTCGCAAGATCGGCCGCTCGGTGAGCCGAATCACCTCGGCGAACGAGCGCGCGATGTCTTCGCGCGACACCATCACCTCGTGGTGCGTCGTGCCCAGCGCCGCGCTCATCTGCCGCTGAAACCCGGTCTCGTCGTACTCGGCGTCCTTGAAGCGCAGCGAGAACGTCATGAAGCCCTCGCCCTTCGCCTCGCGCCCCATCGCCGCCGTCAGCGAGCTGTCGAGCCCGCCGCTCAGGTACGAGCCGACCGGCACGTCGGCGCGCAGCATGCGCAGCTTCGTCGCCTGCATCAGCGCCGCGCGCACGGCCTCGACCGCGTCGTCGAGCGTGCCCGTGAAGCCGCCGTAGCGCTGCGCCCAGTACGCGTGGTCGACGACCTGGCCGCCCTCGTAGGTGCGCACGTGGCCCGGCTCGAGCTCGCGCACGCCGGCGAACACCGACTGCGGCGGCACGATCGACCAGAACGTGAACGTCTCGGCGAACCCGGTGGGGTCGAACGCGCGCGCGAGCGTGGGGTCGCCGGCGAACAGCGCCTTCACCTCGCTCGCGAACGCGACGCGGCCGGCGCCTTCCGCGTAGTACAGCGGGCGCACTCCGAGGCGATCGCGCGAGAGCACGAGCTTCTTCTTCTGCGAGTCCCACAGGCCGATGGCCCACTGCCCGTTGAAGCGCTGGAAGGCGTCGTCGCCCCACGCCTCGTAGGCGTGAACGATCACCTCGGTGTCGCTCTTCGTCTTGAAGCGGTGGCCGAGCGCCTCGAGGTCGGCGCGCAGCTCGACGTAGTTGAAGATCTCGCCGTTGAACGTGATCCACAGCGTGCCGTCTTCGTTGCACAGCGGCTGCTGCCCGCTCTTCAGATCGATGATCGACAGGCGCGTGTGCGCGAGGCCCGCGTGAGCGTCGCGATAGAGCCCGCGCTCGTCGGGCCCACGGTGGTGCAGGGCGCCGGCCATGCGGGCCAGCTCTTCACGAGAGGGGCCCGAACCGAGCTGCAGGACTCCGGCGATGCCGCACATCCGTCAGCCACGCGCCCCCTCTCCCCTCGTAGGGGAGAGGGCCGGGGTGAGGGGGCCGTTGAGCGCGCGAGTCATAGGGAAGCCGGCGGCGCATGCAGGTACGCGGCAGCCCGCCGCTTGCCTTCCAGGTCTCGAAACACGTGCTCGACCTGCTCGGGCTTCAGCCCCACGGCCGCCGCACAGTCGGCCGCGCCGACGCCGTGGTCGTGCGCGTACAGGCACAGGTCCATCTCGGGGTAGGGCAGGGCGAAGTAGAACTCCTCTTGCGTCTGCGGCATGGAATACGTGTCGGTCGTCGGCGGGCGGCGCGTGACCTCTTCGGGCACGCCGAGCGCCTTCGCCAGCGCGTACACCTGCGTCTTGTACAGGTGCGCGATCGGCTTCACGTCGGCCGCGCCGTCGCCCTGCTTCACGAAGAAGCCCTGGTCGTACTCGAGCTTGTTCGGAGTCCCCAGCACCGCGTAGTTCAGCCGGTCGGCGTGGAAGTACTCGGTCATCTTCCGCGCGCGCTGCTTGTAGTTCGTCGACGCCACCAGCTTCAGGTACGGCTCGAGCGGCAGCCGCTCGCTCTGCAGCGTGCCGTCGGGGCGCTGCACCGTGACGTGAAACACGGCGCCCTGCCGCACGAGCTTGAACTTCCAGTCGGGCCGGTAGTCGGGGAACACGGCCCGCACCGCCTCGTCTTGCGCGCGGTAGCAGCCGAGCGCCTCGAGCGCGGCCTGCAGCTCGACCGTCTCGCCCTTCAGGCCGAACGTCTCGGCGACGAGCTTGCCGAGCGTCAGCGACTCAGAGGCCGACGCCCGCTCGGGCATGAACAGCGCGTAGACCTTCTCGCTGCCGAGCGCGCGCGCGGCGAGCGCGGCCACGACCGAGCTGTCGACGCCGCCCGACAGCCCGAGCACCGCGCCCTTCTTGCGGAAGCGCCCGAGGATCTGCTCTCGCATGAACGCGCTGATGCGATCGATCTCGGCTGCCGCATCGATGGAGAGCACGTCTTTGGAGAACGCCATCGCCGTCTCGTTAACCGAGAACCACCGCCCCGTCGACCGTCAGACGCGCGAGATCGACGTTGTCACCGACCGGTACGACCAGCGCAATTGTTGCGTCGACGTCCGACTGCCGCGTCTCGAACCCCTCCGCGTCGCGCGCCTCGAGCCACGGCTCGACGACGCGCGGATCCGCCGACGGCAGGCGCACCCGAACCGTCTTCCGCCGCGGCCCGCCGGCGATGCGCCGCACCGGGCACGGGCTGAACGCGAAGTCGACCTCGAGCAGATCGCCGAGGCACGCCTCGGGGCCTTCCGGCACGATGTCCACGCGCACCGTGGTGCCCGCCACCGGGTAGCCGACCGCGTAGGCCCGCTCTGTGTTCGGGTAGACGACGTCGAAGACGACGGCCACGCTCAGCGGCCTCGACTCAGCGTGTCGAGCTTCACGTTGCGCGCGGGCGCTCCGATCGCGAGGTGCAGCGGCGGCACGTCGCGCGTCACGGTCGTGCCCGCCGAGACCACGCTGCCGGCGCCGATGCTGACGCCCGGCGAGACCGCGGCGCCGTGCGCGATCCACACGTCTTCTCCGATCGTGATGGGGTGCCCCGGCGCGTCGCGCACCACCACCATCGACGCGACCATGCAGCGCGCTCCGAACGTGACGCGGTCCGACACCTCGATGTGCACGCCGCAGTTGAAGCCCGAGTGCGGGCCGATGCGCAGCTCGGCGCCCGGCTTCACCCGAATCGTCGTCGGGAACATGCCGTTGAGGAAGAACGCGTGATGATCCACCAGCACGCGGCCGTGGTTCTCGAGCTCGATCGGCCCCATCACCGTGATGCGCGGCCCGCGCTCGGCGTCGCGCAGCACCCAGGGCGCCCGAACGAGCCCCAGCGCCCAGCGCGTCATGTGAATCGCCGCATGCGGGTCGCGCACGACCTGGGCCGTGGCCTTTCGAACGTCCTGCCAGAACGACGACACGCCGGGTACCATGCCACAGCACCCGTGTTCTGGCCGGGGCGTAGTGACGGCACCGAGACGTGCGGCGCGGAGGCGGGCCCGTAGGCCCGTCGAGCACAGCAAGCGACGAGGCTGCGCGTCGCCGCGAGAGGATCGTTCGTCGCAGGTGTCACTCCGCCCCGGTCAGAGCACTAGGATGCGCGCCCCGTGCTCGCCATGCTGACAGCGGCGGTCCTCTCCGCAGGCGGGGCGGCGCTCCACGTCGAGAAGAGCGGCGACGCGAAGCTGCCGTGCGCGGCGAACGCGGCGCTCGAGCAGGCGATCAAGGTGCGGCTGCCCGGCGTGAGGCTCGCGAAGGGCAAGCCGGCGCAGGGCGATCTCGTGGCGCAGATCGCGGCGAGCCCGGGCGGCTTTCGCTTCGAGGTGCGGCGGGCCGACGGCAGCGTCGCGATGAGCCGCGATCTCTTCAGCGGCTGCGCGCAGCTCGGCGACACCAGCGCCTTGATCCTCGAGCGGTACCTCGCGCAGATCTCGTGGGCCGGCCGCGACGTCGGCCTCGTCGCGCCGAGCCCGCCGCCGCCCAGGCCGCTGCCGCCGCCCCCGGTCGTTCAGGTCGAGCCCGTCGATGCGGGCCGAGCCGAAGAGGCGCCTCCCGCCGCCCCCGGCGGCCCCGAGCCCGTCGACGCCGGCGCGCCAGAGTCCGCCGATCTCATCTCGCGCATCGGAGTCGCCCCCGAGCCGAGCGGCCGAGACGTGATCTCGGCAGCGCCGGCGCCCGTCGCAGCCGCCGACGCCGGCTTCGCGCCGCAGCCCGTCATCAAGCTGCCCCCCGAGCCGCCGCGCGACCCCATCGTGAGCGCCGTCGACGTGAGCGCCGGAGCAGGCCTGTGGTACGGCTACAGCGCCGTGGGCGGCTTCTCTCTCGATCTCGGAGTCGTCCTGCGCGAGCGCGTGCGCCTCGGGCTGCTCGCCCTCGTCGGCACCCGCTACGGCCGCGCGATCTTGCAAGACACCGTGAAGCGAGGCGACCTCGACGCCTTCGACTTCAGCGGCTTCGCCACGCTCGGCGTCTGCACCAAGACCGCCATCGCGCTGTGCGGCTCGGCCGTCGGCGGAGCGCGCGTCACCTGGGGCAGGGCGCTCGCGACCGTCGGCGGCGCGAACCGCATCTATCGCGACACCACCGGCTTCATCTCCGTGCCCGAGCTCGGGCTCCTCGCTCGAGCCAGCTACGCCATCGCCTCGCGACTTCTGCTGGCCCTCGACGTCCTCTTCGGCGTGCCCCTCGTCCGCGGAGCCTTCCGCATCGAAGGCCTCGACCCCCTGCTCAACCCCTACGTCGACCTCGCCGCGCTGTTCCGCGTCGGGGTCCGCCTGTGACCGCGCAAGAAACCCTGAAGGTCGGGCCCCCCTCGGGTCATTCACCGCAGTTGGATGGCAGCGCCGCGGAAATCGAAAACGATCTTCAGCTCTTGGCCCGATGCCGGGCCGGGGAGCCCACTGCCTGGAAGCTGCTTTATGACGCGAATTTCTCCTTCGTCGAGCGCATCTGCCGCCGCCTCGGCACCCCCGACGCCGAGCTCGACGACGTCGTGCAAGAGACCTTCCTCATCGCGTTCAAGAAGCTCTCGGCCTTTCGCGAAGGCCGGGTCACGACCTGGCTCTACCGCATCGCCGCGAACGTCGTCTCGAGCCGGCACCGCCGACGCCGCATCCGCTCCGCGCTGCTCGGCCTCTTCTCCGACGCCGAGCCGCCTCCTGCCCCCGCCGTCGACAAGCAGTACGACGCCCGCGAAGCCCAGGCCGCCGTCGCCGCCGTGCTCGAGCGCATGGCTCCGAAGAAGCGCGAGGTCTTCGCGCTCTTCGAGCTCGACGGCATGTCCGGCGAAGAGATCGCCGAGCGCGTCGGCTGCAAGGTCGAGACGGTGTGGACGCGCCTTCACTACGCCCGACAAGACTTCGAGCGCATCGCGAGAAAGCGGGGGCTGCCATGACTCCGCTGCGTGACAGAGACGACGCGCTCGGGCGCTTGCTCGACCGCGCGAAGCAGGGCGGCGAGCTTCATCGCCCCGGCGCCCGCGACCGCGTGTGGAAGAGCCTCGAGTCGCCGCGCCGTGCGAGCCCCGCGCGGTGGCTCGTGCCCGCCGCCGTCGCCGCCGCGGCCGCCGCGTTCGTCTTCTTGCGGCCCGCCGCCGTCGCCGACAAGCCCGCCGAGCCCTTCGCCACGCTCACCCTCGCGTCTGGCGACGTTCAGTCGTCCGACGGCACCACCTGGTCGGCCGCCAAGGTCGGCCAGACGCTGCCCGAGGGCGCCCAGCTCAAGGTCGCCGACAAGAGCCGCGCGTACACCCGCCTGCGCGGCGCCGGAGCCCTCTTCCGCGAAGGCACCCGCGCCTCGCTCTCGGCTCGAGAGCTCCGTCTCGGCGCCGGCGCCATCGTCGCCGCCGCCTCTCGCCCGCTGCGCGCGCGCGCCGCCGCCTACTCGGTCGACGTGCAGAGCGCCGTCTTCCAGCTCGAGACCGCCGCCGACGTCGTCATGCTCCACGTCGCCGACGGCGAGGCCCGCGTCACCGGCCCGAACACCGACGTCGTCGTCCGCGCCGGCGAGAGCTGGTCGAGCGCGACGGGCAAGGGCGCCGCCGCGATCGCTCCCGCCGACGCCGCCACCGCCCGCGCCCTCGCCGCCGCCGCGACCGACGAGGCCGTGCTCCGCATCGCGAAGCCCAGCGGCGCCCAGGTCACCCTCGACGGCGTCGAGCTCGGCACCACCCCGCTCGAGGTCGTCGTCAAGCGCGGAGCCCACCGACTCACCGGCGCCCAGGGCAGCCTCCGCACCTCGCTCGAGGCCACCGTCGGCGGCGACGTCGCCGTCGAGCTGCCCGAGGCCCAGCCGCCGCCGCTGCCCGACGTCGCCTTCGAGCCCGACGAGCCCGAGGCCGCGCCCGATCTGAAGCCCGTCAAGGTCGAGCCGCCCGCCGACCCCGCGAAGCGCTACATGCTCGCCCGCTCGCTCGCGCAGAAGGCCCGCTACACCGACGCCATCGGCATCTACGCCGGCCTCGCGAAGGGCGACTCGGGCTGGGCCGAGCCCGCGCAGTACGAGGTCGCCCGCCTCACGCTGCGCGCCCTGAAGAAGCCCGGCGTCGCCGTGCAGGAGCTCGACGCCTACCGCCGCCGCTGGCCGCAGGGCTCGCTCTCGCACGAGGTGGCGCTCTCGTCGATCGAGGTTCAGCTCAAGCTCGGCGCCGGCCCCGCCGCGCTCCGCGAGATGGACGACTTCCTCGCGAAGTTCCCCTCCAGCGAGCGCCGCGCCGAGGTCCGCTTCCTGCGCGCCACCGTGCGCCGCGATCGCGGAGACTGCGCCGGCGCCGCCGCCGACTACCTCGAGCTGCTCGGCGACGCCGCGCACGGCGATGACGCCCTCTACTTCGCCGCCGTCTGCGAGCAGCAGCTCGGCGAAGAGGGCGCCGCTCGCCGCCACCTCACCGAGTACCTGCAGCGGTTCCCCTCAGGCGCTCACGTCGCCGAGGTCCGAAGATTTTTTGAAGGTACGTCTCCATGAGGAAATTCACGCGCACCATGAACCTCAATTCCTGTCGTCTCGCAGCACTCCTCCCCCGTCCCCCTGGGGGGGCGGTTGCCATCGCAGTGGCGCTCTGTTGCGCCTGCACTCCGACGCAGCAGGTGGGCTCGAAGTACGTCAAGTCCCAGAAGGTCACCGCCAGCCAGGGCGCGACGCTCGTCGTGCGCGCCGACGAGAGCCCCGAGCTCGCCGGCACCACGCTCGTCATCGAGCCCGGCGCGCTCGCCGAAGACACCGAGATTCAGCTCGAGCTCGGCGCCGTCTCGATCACCGACGAGAGCGACAAGAGCGCCGGCCCGATCGCCTTCTGGGGCCCGAGCGGCATCAAGTTCTCGAAGCCCGCCACGCTCACGCTCCCCTACGAGCTGCAGGCCGGTGAGACCGTCGATCGCCTCTTCATTCAGGTCGCCGAGGACAACGGCGAGCGCTTCGTCATCGACCGCAGCGAGCTCACCATCGACGAGCAGGCGAAGACCGTGAAGTTCACCGTCAACGGCTTCACCGGCTTCCAGCCCGGCACCAACTCGCCGTGCATGTCGAACAGCAACTGTCAGATGGGCCAGGTCTGCCTCAACGGCGTCTGCAAGGCGCCCGGCTGCGCCGGCGCGATGAACCAGAACTGCCAGTGCAGCTCGAACAGCCAGTGCGCGATGGGCCAGGTCTGCAGCAACGGCCTGTGCCAGTCGTGCACCGGCACCACCTGCGCCGGCTCGTGCAGCAACATCAACCAGTGCCCGATGGGCCAGGCGTGCCTCAACGGCCAGTGCACCGTCTGCACCGGCATGAACTGCAACTCGACCTGCTCGTCGAACGCGCAGTGCCCGATGGGCAACGTCTGCTTGAACGGCGTGTGCCGCGCTCCGGCCTGCGACCCGCTGACCATGGTCTGCCCCGCCGGCTACGTCTGCCAGGCGAACGGCACCGTCAACGGCGTCTGCGTACCCGTCAACAACGCCTGCGGCATGAACGGCGCCGTCTGCCCGGCGGGTGAGATCTGCAACAACGGTACGTGCGTGCCGACGAGCAACATGTGCGCGCCCGGCGTGCCGTGCCCCATGGGCCAGACGTGCAACTCGAGCGGCCTCTGCGTGCAGTGCGCTCCCGGCCAGGGCTGCCCGCAGTGCGACGCCGCCCGCCCGTGCGCCGCCGGCCAGGTCTGCAACAACGGCACCTGCCAGGCCTGCACCATGGGCGCTTGCGGCGCGTGCATGACCAACGCCCAGTGCCCCAGCGGCCAGCAGTGCGTCAACGGCGCCTGCCGCGCGACGATGACCCAGTGCGGCCCCAACGCGCCGTGCCCCAACGGCCTCGTGTGCAGCGCGCTCGGCACCTGCGTGATGCAGAACGCCTGCGGCCCCATGGGCTGCCCCAGCGGCACCACCTGCGTGAACGGCGTCTGCCAGGGCAACAACGTGTGCAACGGCGGCATGGGCTGCCCGAGCGGCCAGCAGTGCGTCAACGGCACCTGCACCGGCAACACCACCTGCGGCATGGGCACCGGCTGCCCCATGGGTCAGACGTGCGTGAACGGCCAGTGCACCACCAGCAGCGCCTGCAACAACGGCATGGGCTGCCCGAGCGGCCAGACGTGCCAGAACGGCGCGTGCGTGCCCCTGAGCACCGACGGCGGCTTCGCGATGTGCAGCGCGATGGTGCCCTGCACGCCGGGTGAGGTCTGCGTCAACGGCATCTGCCGCGCGACCTGCATGGGCGCGCTGTGCCCCGACGGCGGTATGGGCGGCAGCGACGGCGGCATGGGCGGCGGCAGCGACGGCGGCATGGGCGGCGGCACCGACGGCGGCTCGAACCAGTGCAGCGCGATGGTGCCCTGCGCGCCGGGTGAGGTCTGCGTCAACGGCACCTGCCGGGCGACCTGCAGCGGAGCGCTCTGCCCCGACGCCGGCAACGGCGGCGGCGGCGACGGCGGCAGCAGCGGCGGCGGCGACGCCGGCTTCGCGCAGTGCGGCCCCAACATGCTGTGCCCGATGGGCCAGCAGTGCGTGATGGGCTTCTGCCGCTGACCTGAGCCTCGAACGTCGTGACCGCGTGCGCTCCGGCCCTCACGGCGGAGCGCACGCTGCGTTTCGAGCTCACCCGCAGCGCGCGGTGTTCGCGAGGCCCTGCTCGCGCGCCGCCGTGGCCGCCGCGTCGCGCACCGCCGCGTGCACGCCCGCATCGAGCGGTGACGGCACGACCTCGCCCTTCTCGGCGCACGCGGCGATGGCCCGCGCCGCCGCGATGCGCATCTGCGGCGTGATGGCGCGGCTCCGCACGTCGAGCGCCGCGCGGAACAGGCCGGGAAACGCGAGCGCGTTGTTGATCGACCGCCCGTCCGACGCGAACGCCGCGCCCGCCGCGAGCGCCGCCTTCGGCTCGATCTCGGGCGTCGGGTTCGAGAGCGCGAAGATGACCTGGCCCGGGCGAATCATCTCGGGCGTGATGAGCCCGGGCACCCCCGTGGTCGAGATGACGATGTCGGCCTCGCGCATCAGCGTGACCAGGTCGGCCGGGCGCCCGCCCAGCTTCGCGAGCCAGGCGAGGGCGTCGGCCGAGCGGTCGTGCACGATGACCTCGCCGACCCGCAGGTCGAGCGCGAGCCGCGCGATGGCGCTGCCCGCCGCGCCGAGGCCGATCTGCCCGACCTTGGCCCGCCCGAGCGTCACGCCCGTCAGGGCGCACGCGTTCATCACCGCGGCCAGCGCGACCGTCGCGGTGCCGTGCTGATCGTCGTGCATCACCGGCTTGTCGAGCCTGCGCGAGAGCTCTTCCTCGATGCGGTAGCAGTCGGGGATCTTGATGTCCTCGAGGTGGATGCCGCCGAACGAAGGCGCCACCCGCACCACCGTCTCGATGAACGCCTCGACGTCGGTGGTGTCGACGAGAATCGGCGTCGCGCTGATCTTCGCGCAGACGTCGTAGAGCACCGCCTTGCCCTCCATCACCGGCAGCGACGCCAGCGGCCCCACGGCGCCCAGGCCGAGCACGCGCGTGCCGTTCGTGAAGATGCCGACCGAGTTGCCGAGCGAGGTCAGCTCGAAGCCGCGCGCGGGGTTGCGCTGCAGCTCCTTCGCCACCCGCGCGACGCCCGGCGTGTAGATGAAGCGCAGGTCGCTCGGGCTCGCGAGCGGCACGCGGCTGGTCGAGTGCAGCTTCCCGCCCTGGTGGAGCGCGAAGACCCGATCGGTCACCCCGAGCAGCTCGATGCCCTCGAGCGCTCGGACCCGTTCGACCATGCGCCGCGCGTGCTCCTCGCTCTCGGTCTCGACCGTCACCTCGCGCACGGTGTCGTCTTCCCCCGCGCGAATCGTGACGATGTCTCCGACGAGCGCCCGCTCTTCGGCGAGCACGTTCGCCAGCCGGGCGAACTGCCCGGGCAGGTGCTTGAGGCGAACCCGGAGCACGGTGTCGATGCTGTTCTGGCGCATGTGCAGCGGTTTACACCCCGCCGCCGCTTCAGGCCGCAGCGAACTGTCGCTCGACCAGCCGCCGGTAGATGCCCTCTTGCGACACCAGCGCGTCGTGGCTGCCGACCTGCGCGACGCGCCCCGCATCGAGCACCACGACGCGGTCGGCGTCTTTCACGGTCGACAGGCGGTGCGCGATGACCAGCGTCGTGCGGCCCTGCATCAGCCGGTCGAGCGCCTCGCGCACGAGGTGCTCGCTCTCGGCGTCGAGCGCGCTCGTCGCCTCGTCGAGAATCAGCAGCTTCGGGTCTTTCAGGAGCGCCCGCGCGATCGCCACCCGCTGCTTCTGCCCGCCCGACAGTTGCACGCCGCGCTCGCCGACCAGCGTCTCGTACCCCTCGGGAAACGCCGTCACGAACGTGTGCGCGTTCGCGAGCTTCGCCGCGGCGATCACCTCTTCCATCGTCGCGTCGGGCCGCCCGTAGCGAATGTTCTCGGCCACCGACGTCGAGAAGAGCAGGGGCTCCTGCGCGACCACGCCGATCTGCCGCCGCAGCCAGTGCGCGTCGAGATCTCTCAGGCGCGCGCCGTCGAGCAGCACCTCGCCCTTCACCGGGTCGTACAGCCGGTACAAGAGCGACGCGATCGTCGACTTGCCCGCGCCCGACGGCCCCACCAGCGCCACCACCTCGCCCGGCTTCAGCTCGAGATCGAACCCCTTCAGCACCGGCACGTCCGACCGCGACGGGTACGCGAAGTCGACGTGGCTCCACTTCACGTGGCCCTCGATGCGCGACGGCACCGCGCCGCCCTCGTGGGGAATCGACGGCTTGCGGTCGAGCAGGTCGAAGATGCGCTCGGCGGCGCCCGCCGACTGGTTGTACGCGGGCCACAGCTCGGAAAGGGCGCCCAGCGAGAACGCCATCTGCATCGTGTAGATGAGGAAGACGACGAGCGAGCCCTTCGTCAGCTCGCCGTGAATCACCTGCGTGCCGCCGTACCAGAACACCAGCGCCGCGGCCCCGTAGGCCGCGAACGACGCCGCGCCCATGAACGTCGCCCCCATGAACGTGCGCTTCTTCGCGAGCTCGAACGACTCTTCGACTGCGGCGGCGTACTTCTCTGATTCCTTCTGCTCGGCGTCGAAGCTGCGCACCGTGCGAATGCCCGAGAGCGACTCTTCGGCGACCGCGCTGGCCTTCGCGAGCGCGTCTTGCGTCTCTTTCGACAGCTTCCGCACGCGGCGCCCGTACGCGACCGCGCCCAGCGCGACCGGCGGCACCACCGCCAGCATCAGCCCCGTCAGCACCTTCGACGTGAAGAACAGCATCACGAGCGTGCCCGCGGCCACCGTCAGGCTGCGCAGCCCCATCGAGATGTTCGCCGACACCGACGTCTGCAGCACCGCCGTGTCGCTCGCCAGCCGGCTGATGAGGTCGCCCGTCTTCTGCCCGTCGAAGAACGCGATCTCTTGATCGACCAGCGTCTTGAACAGCCGCGAGCGCAGCCGCGTCACCACGCGCTCGCCGACCGTCATGAACAGGTAGTACCGCAGCGCCATCGCCACGCCCATCACCGCGAACACCACCACCGCCTGCAGCGCGAGCGTGTTGATGCGCTCGGCGTTGCCGCTCTCGAGCGCATCGTCGAGCACCACCCGAATGCCCTGCGGGAAGACGAGCGTGGCCGCCGCCGCCATGAAGAGGAAGACCGTCGCGAGCGCGAGCTTCCCCGCCTCGGGCCGCGCGAGCGAGATGATGCGCCCGAACGTCACTTTGAACGGCGGGCGCTTCTTCGGTGCGGCTTCGTTCGTGGCCATCGGGCGTCACCGCAGCGTAACGCCTCGATGCACCGGCCGCCTGTGAAGAAGTGTTCAGTTCGACAACGTCTGGGGCTCCTCAGAGCCTGCCGGCCCGCAGGCCGCGAGCAGGGTGCACAGCGACAGTCCGACCGAGCGAGTCATGCCCAGGCTCACACCACGCCGGCTTCGCGAGTGCAGGTTCTTCACGGGCCGTGTCGCGATTCCGCGACTCGTTTTCTGAGCCCGCACGGGTAAGCTCTAGGCACGCATGTCGAACGCTGCCGAGGCCTCGCTGTTGGGCCGCATCGCGATTCACTACAAGCTCGTCACGCCCGAGAAGCTCCAGGAGGCCGTCGCCCGCCAGGCCGCGCTCCCCGAGCCGAAGAAGAAGCTGGGCGAAGTGCTGCTCGAGATGAAGCTCATCAACAAGGACCAGCTGACCTGGCTCCTGAACGCGCAGGCGCAGATGGCGAAGCGCACGAGCGCGGCGCAGGCGGCGCCGCAGACCCAGGCTCCTGCCGCGGCCCCAGCCCCAGCCGCTCCCGCAGCCGCTCAGCCTCCCCCTTCCGAGCCGTCGGAGGGCTACGTCGCCCCGGCGGCCCGCGTTCAGACGGTGCCGCAGGGCAAGCTCCCCAAGCTCGAGCAGATCCTCACCAAGGCCGTCGAGGCGAAGGCGAGCGACGTGCACATTCACGCCGGGGCGGCGCTGCAGATGCGGGTCGGCGGTACCCTGCGCGAGCTGAAGCTCGGCGTGCTCGACGCCGACTCGACCCAGTCGCTGCTCTTCTCGGCGCTGAACGACGAGCAGCGCGCGCTGCTCGAGAAGCACAACGATCTCGACTTCGCGATTCAGCTCCCGAACGGCCGCTTCCGCGCGAACCTCTACCGCCAGCAGCGCGGGTGGGACGGCGTGTTTCGCCCCATTCCCGCCGAGCCCCCGACGCTCGAGTCGCTCGGGCTGCCCAAGATCCTCGAGAAGCTCACCCAGTGGCACCAGGGGCTCGTGCTCATCACCGGCCCGGCCGGCTGCGGCAAGAGCTCGACGCTCGCGGCGCTCGTCAACCTCGTCAACCAGACGCGCAGAGAGCACATCATCACGGTCGAAGACCCGATCGAGTTCGTTCACGCCTCGAAGCAGTGCGTCGTCAACCAGCGCCAGGCCGGCAAGCACACGCGCTCGTTCGCGAACGCGCTGCGCGCCGCCTTGCGCGAAGACCCCGACGTCATCGTCATCGGCGAGCTGAGAGATCTCGAGACCATCGCGCTCGCCATCACCGCGGCCGAGACCGGCCACCTCGTGCTCGGCACGCTGCACACGAGCTCGGCGATTCGCACCATCAACCGCATTCTCGACGTCTTCCCACCCAAGCAGCAGTCGCAGATCCGCGCGATGGTGAGCGAGTCGCTGAAGGCCGTCGTCTCGCAGCGCCTCGTGCCCTCGGCCGACGGCAGCCGCCGCGTGCCCGCGCTCGAGGTGCTCTTCGTGAAGCCCTCGGTCTCGAACCTCATCCGCGACGAGAAGACGTTTCAGATCCGCAGCGTGATGCAGACCGGAAGGTCCGAAGGCATGGCGCTGCTCGACGACTCGCTGCTCGACCTCGTCAAGGCCGGCACCATCACCAAAGAGACCGCTCGCCGGTTCGGCGAAGACCCCAAGAGGTTCGTTTAGTTCTGCCCGAGGTGACGCGAATGGCCCCCAGACGAGTGACACCGAAGCGAGACGGCCGCCCAGCCGACGCGTGCCCCGCCGCACGTCGACCCACGAATTCGGCGTCGCGGGCAGGGCACTGAGATGGCCCGGCTCGACGCCCTCTTCAAGCACCTCAAAGAGACCGGCGGCTCCGATCTGCACCTCGGCGCCGGGCTCGTGCCCCACACCCGCGTGCACGGCGAGATGAAGCCCGTCGCCGGCTGGCCCGAGTTCACCGACGTCTCGCTCAAAGCCCACCTCAAAGAGCTCGCCACGCCCGAGCAGTGGGCCCACTACGAGAAGAACCTCGATCTCGACTTCGCCTACGCGCTCGAGGGCGTCGGCCGCTTCCGCTCGAACTACCTGTTCCAGGAGCGCGGCGCCGGCGCCGTCTTTCGCCTCATCCCCGAGAAGATCAAGACGCTCGCCGAGCTGAAGATGCCCGCCGCGATCGCCTCGTTCGCCGATCTCGAGCAGGGCCTCGTGCTCGTCACCGGCCCCACCGGCTCCGGCAAGTCGACCACGCTCGCGGGCATCATCGATCTCGTCAACACGAAGTACGCGAAGCACGTCGTCACCATCGAAGACCCGGTCGAGTTCGTGCACCCCAACAAGTCGTGCACCATCTCGCAGCGCGAGGTCGGCCAGGACACCGAGAGCTTCGCCACCGCGCTCCGCGCCGCCATCCGGCAAGATCCCGGCGTCATCCTCGTCGGCGAAATGCGCGACATGGAGACCATCGGCCTCGCCATCACCGCCGCCGAGATGGGCGTGCTCGTGTTCGGCACGCTCCACACCAACAACGCCGCGAAGACCGTCGACCGCCTCATCGACGCGTTCCCCACCGATCAGCAGGGCCAGGTGCGCACGATGCTCAGCGAGTCGCTCGCCGGCATCGTGTCACAGCTGCTCTTGCGCACCGCCGACGGCAAGGGCCGCGTCGCGGTGAACGAGATCCTCATGAAGACGCCCGGCCTGCCGAACATCATCCGCGAGGGCAACACGCCGATGATCCACTCCATCATTCAGGGCGGGAAGAACCAGGGCATGCAGGCGATGGACGACGCCCTCTACGCCCTCGCCAAAGAGGGCCGCATCGACGGCGAAGAGGCCTTCCACAAGGCCACCAACAAGCAGCGCTTCGAAGAGTTCGTCGCCGAGCCCGCCGAACAGCCGCCCCCCGCTCCCGCACCCTCGGCCCCGGGAAGGCTGGGTCAGGGTCGGCCGATCGTGCGCTGAACGTCGGCCAGCGCCGCGCCCAGCCCCGCCCCGTTCTTCACCCGGTAGAACGATCTCACGCACGTCTGCGTCGCCGATTGGCAGACGTCGTCGGCGTCGCACCCCGCACCGTTCGGGCACGTGCGCCGGTAGCCTCCCGCCGACGCCATCGCCGTGAGCAGGCTCTGGCCCTCGGGGTTGTCGAAGTCCGAGCCCACCGCGACCACGATCGTCTGAATGCCGCGGAAGTTGAGCTCGGCAATCGCGCCGAGCGTGCCCGTGCGGTCGAGGCAGCCGAGCCGGCAGTACGTCGCGCTCGTCATCGTGCCGCAGCCGTTGTTCGCGAGCGTGCACTGGCACGCCGCCGCGTTCGTGCAGTCGTTCGGGTTCGACGCGTTGCAGTTCGGCAGGCCGTCGGTCACGAGCAGCACGTAGTCGTCGCGCGCCGAGTCGTTCACGTCGGGCAGCCCGCCCACGTAGGTCAGCGACGGCCCCGTCGGAGTTCCCCCCACCGGCGTCAGCATCTGAATCGCCATGTTCGCCCGCGCCGCCAGGTTCGAGAGCGTCGCGTTCGTGTCGTTCGCCGGGTTGATCTGCGAGAGCACCTGCGTCGAGCCGGCCGGCGTGCACACGTTGTCGGCGGGGAAGATCGTCAGCCCCACGCGCATGCCCCACGTCTGCTGCGAGAGGAACGTGTTCATGCCGGCTCGCAGCGCCCCCATGCGCGTCGGGCACTGGCTCTCGTTGCACATCGGAAACGCGCACGCGCACGCCGTGCCGCCGTCGGTGAGCGGCGACGCCATCGAGCCCGACTTGTCGAGCAGCATCATCACGTTCGGCTTCGGCACGCTCACGCCGCCGCCCGCCGCGCCGCTGCCGCCGCCCGTCGCGCCGCTGCCGCCGCCCGTCGCGCTGCTGCCCCCGCCCGTCGCGCTGCTGCCCCCGCCCGTCGCGCTGCTGCCCCCGCCCGTCCCGCTGCCGGCCGTGCCGCTGCCGCCTCCGGTGCCGTTGCTCCCGCCGGCCGCTCCGTCGACGCAGACGCCCAGCACGCAGCCCTGGCCGTTCGTGCACGTGCGGCACGAGGCGCCGCTCGCACCGCACGTCGTCGCCGAGGCGCTGCGGCACCGGCCCTCGGCGTCGCAGCAGCCGTCGGGGCAGTTCATCGGAGCGCACGGCTGCGCGACGACCGGCTGAAAGCACGCGGCCGTGCACCACAGGGCTCCTACTGCGAGGCGCAGGTTCATGCCGCCCCCTCTATGCGTGCCTGCGGCTTCCGCGCAAACCAGGGCTCGGCGTCGAGTCGCCTGTAGAGCCGGTCGACCACGAGCACGAGCCCGTAGGTCGCGGCGAGCATCACGAGCAGGAGCAGGCCGTACTCGGCCCAGCTCGCCCGATCGCGGAAGAAGTCGGCCATCGCGACGCCGCGCACGCCGCGCCCGATCGCCTGCCACGCCACGACCGGCGCGAGCGCGAGCACGGCGAGCGCCCCGCGCACCGGCAGCCGCCACGCGATCACGATCGCTCCTGCGAACGCCCACCACATGCCGTAGAAGAGCATCACCTCGTGCAGGAAGTACGCGGCGAGCGAGCTCGTGCCGAGCGCCGTGACGACGCGAAACGGGGCGGTCGCCGTCACCCCCGCGAGCCGGTGCTCGACGAACAGAAGCGCCAGCACCAGCGCCGTCACCCAGAACACGCGCTGCGGGTGGTCGAGCGCGAAGAGCTGCCAGAGCCCGAAGCCGAGCACGAGCAGCAGCGCGACCCACCGCACCAGCGCCTTCAGCTCGCCGGTGGCGGCCGTCGCCCCGGCCGAGGCGCCCAGGTACACGTAGCCCGCCCACGGGAAGAGCGGGAACTGCGCGCCCGTGTGCCCGTCGAGCTCGGGCGCCTGGTTCACGAACAGCGCCGCCCAGCCGCGCACGTCGCGCAGCCACGGCGTCAGCGCGAAGACCCCCACCGCGAGCGCGAGCGTCACCCACCGCAGCACGCGCGGTCGCGGCGCCAGGGCCGTCATCACCGGCAGCGCGAGCAGCAGCGACAGCCCGATGCAGTGCAGAATGTCGATGCGCAAGAGGTACTTCGGCTCGCGCCACACGGGAAACCAGCACCAGTTCACCAGCGTCGCGACGGCGAGCACCTCGACGAGGCGGCGCAGCGTCTTCCGCACCCGCGGCCACCGCGGCCCGGTCGCCGCCGCGCTGCGCACCTGCACCAGCGCGAGCGAGAAGCCCGCCGAGAAGATGAACGACGGCGCGACCAGCCCGTCGAGCTTGAGCAGCACGGGGTACAGGCCCGAGGGCTTCAGCGCCGGCTCGAGCAGGAACATGACGGTGTGGCACTGGATCATGAAGACGACCGCCACCCCGCGGAGCCAGTCGAAGCTCTGAATCCTCTGCTTGAGCCCGCCGCTCACGCGTGAGAGCTTAGGCGCCCATGAGCGGCGATTCGAACAAGCTCCCGGTACCGTACAGGCCCGACCCGCAGCGGCAGAGCGACGCCTTCCACCACACCCACGAGTGGACGAGCGGCAAGCGCGGCGGCGGCAAGGTGCCCAAAGACTTCGAGTGGCGCACGAACCCGAAGCAGCAGCAGGAAGAGAACGGCGTCAACGAGAAGAAGTGACGGGTCGGTGCGGCGCCGCGGCTCGCCGCTGCCCCTGAAGCTCCCCACCGACCCTCGCCACCGGGGCGCCGACTGGGACCCCGTGCAGAACCCGACCTGAGGCCTGGCGCGCACAGCCACTCAGATTGGCGCGACCCGGCATTGTCTGAAGGGGCCCGACTGCGGTCTCTCGCAGCGCCATGCGAACCCTCCTCGCGCCCTGCGTCTGTCTGCTGATCGGCTGCAGCTCCCCCGGCGGTGAGACCCCCCCAGCGGGAACCGGCGGAGGCACGCAGACCGCAGCGGGCGGCGGCGGAGCAGGAGGCGCGACGGCCGGAGGCACCGGCGGCAGCAGCACCGCTGGAGGCGTGAGCTCCGCCACCGGCGGCGGCAGCTCGATCGGCACCGGCGGCGGTGCGGGCTCAGGCACGGCCGGCGGCTGCGTCGCTCCGACGGCGTCGAACCCGACCCTGCCGTCCCCCGCGCAGCTGCTCATCGTCACGCGCGCCTCCCGCGAGGCGGCCTTTCGACAGCTGGCGGCGCTGCACACGGTGACGGGCGTGCCGGCCGAGGTGCTCACGCTCGAGCGGCTGTGCTCACAGCGCACGTGCAACGACGCCGACCCGAAGAACGACACGGCGAAGGCGCTGAAGGCCGAGGTGACTGCGCGCCCGGGCCTCAAGTACGTGCTGCTCGGCGGCCCGCCCTCCGAGGTGCCCGGCCGCCGCGTGCAAGACAGCTACTCGAACCCGCTCGCGCCGAGCTTCACGTACGGCGCCGACTACGAGAGCGACTACTACTACTCGGACCTCTCCGAGTGGGACTCCGACGGCGACGGGCAGTACGCCGAGAAGAGCGGCGACGCGCCCGACCTCTTGCCCGAGCTCGCGGTCACCCGCCTGCCGCTGCGCAGCGACGCCGACGTCGCGGCCTACGTCGAGAAGGTGCGCCGGCACCTGACGGCCTACCCGAGCGCGCAGGCCGACAAGGTCGTGCTCGTGTCGAACGTGGCGATCGAGCTCGACCTCGGCGGGCTGCCCGTGAAGGTCGACTCGGCCTACTGGTTCAGCTCGCCGGGCCGCACGCTCGCGGTGCTGCCGCAGGGCGCGGCGGTCACGAAGCTCTACGCGACCACCGCGGTCGACCCGCAGGCGCAGCCGTCGACGACGGCGAGCCAGCGCGCGGCGCTCCAGGCCGGCCCGAACATCGTCGTGCACTCGGGGCACGCGAGCGCGGCGTCGCTGATGTCCGAGCCCGATGGCACCCAGAGCTTCAGCGGCGCCGACGCGCGGGTGCTGATGAACAGCTCGTACCCGTTCTTCTTCTCGTCCGGCTGCGAGGCGGCGAACTCGATGGCGCCGCTCGGCGCCGGCGAGCAGCTCATCGCGGCTCCGAGCGGCGGAGCGATCGCGTACCTCGGCAACGTGCCCGTCGGGCTCGGCATCGCCGGAGGCATGCAGCTCATCGACGAGACCCTGCGGCACGTGCGGGCGCACCCGAACGCGCTCATTGGCGACGCCTACCTCGCCGGCCACCAGAACCTGCCGACCACCGACAGCTTCCAGGTGCCGGGCCTCTCGCTCTCGGTGCCCGTGCTCGATCAGAGCAGCTGGAGGTGGACTCAGAAGGGCGCCGAGCTCTTCGGCGACCCCGCGGTGCCGGTGTGGACGACGCCGCTGCCCCAGGCGCCCTCGCTCACCGCGACCGTCACCGAGGCCTGCGGTCAAGCGACCCTCACCGTGCAGCTCGGCGCGCCCGCGACCGGAACGCTGCGCGTGCTCGCCGGCGGCAAGCTCTTCCAGGCGACGCTGAGCGCACAGCGCACGGCGAGCTTCGAGCTCACGCAGAAGCCCGAGCGCGCGGTGTTGGGCCTGGTCGCCGCCGGCACGCAGCCCGGCTACGCGAGCGTCATGTTCTGACAGCCCTCGGCCTCTTCCGTTTCCGGCTACTGCAGCTGAGCGACGTAGACGGCCTGCCCCGTCGAGGCGACCAGCGTGCCACCGGCAAGAAACAGCTGCATCACCGGCGCGCCCTGAGGCAGCCCGCTGCTCGAGTCGCGCCACGTCTTCCCGCTGTCATCGCTGACGCGCAGCCCCATCATCGTGCCCGCGAACGCGCGCTTCCCGGTCGCCGCGAACGTCTGCGCCGTCGCCCCGAGGTCGATGGGGTGAAACGTGTTGCCGTAGTTGTCGCTGCGCAGGCAGCCCGTCGAGGTCTGCACCAGCGCGAACTCGGCCTCCGCGCCGATCGCCTTCACCTCGCCGCCGATCAGGCCCGACGACCACGTCGCGCCCGCGTCATCCGAGTGCCAGAGCACCGTGCCCGCCAGCGCGAAGATGCGCGTCGCCGCCGCCGAGGCCACCAGCACCACCGGCCCGTTGAACGGAGCGTCCGTCGTCTTCTCGGCCCACGTCGCGCCGCGATCGCTCGACGCCATCAACCCCGCGCCGGTCGCCAGCAAGAGCTCTGACCCCTTCTTCAAGAGCGCGTACGCCGAGGCCGCCGGCGCCGACGCCACCGCCGCGAACGCGTCGTCGCCGAACGAGAGCTTGTAGAGCCGCGCGCCGTCCGACGCCGTGACCCACAGCGCGGTGTCGACGCGCGTCACCGACGTCGCCTTGCCGCCGAGCGCGACGGTCTCCCACCGGTGGCTGCCGCTCGCGAGCTTGTACAGCCCGTCGCCCGCGACCGCGTACAGCGCCCCGTCGAACTGCGCCGTGCCGGCGAGCCGCGTCGCCGGAAGGCCTTCAGAGAGTCCCTCGAACGTGCCGACCTGCACCGGCCGATCGCCGGGCTGCCCCGGCTCGTCGGGAGCCGCGCCCGTCGGCGCCAGCTGGAACTCTGCTTCTCCCACGCATCCCGTCGCAGCCAGCGCGCAGAGGGTGAGAAGAGGTCGCATCATGTGGGTATTTTCGTGCGCTACCCCTTCGAAGTGTCGTCCAGCGTTGCAGATAATTTCTCCAGCACATTCAGGGGGATGGTGTGACCCCCGCGAAACGAGACGAAGTCGACCTTCATGCCGGCCTCGAGCAGCAGGTCGCGGAGCCACTCGGCCGAGGTGAAGCCGAGGAGCGGATCTTGGGTGCCGTGAGACTGCAGCACCCGGAGCCCGGCGCGGGCCTTCGCCTTCTGGCGCCACACGTCTTCCATCAAGAGCGTGCCGCTCATGATCGCGAGCGCGCGGGGGGCCTCTTCGAGCCGCAGGGTGACGTCGGTCGTGATCATGGCGCCCTGGCTGAAGCCGCCGAGCGCGATCTTCGAGATCGGCAGCTTCGTCTGCGCGCTCACCTCGTCGACGAGGTTGCGCAGCAGGGCGCGCGACGCCGCGAGGCCCTCGGGCTCGGCCTTGCGGAACTCGCGCAGCGCCTGCAGGTCGCCGCGCTGCATCAGCTCGAGGCTGGTCATGTCGATCATCCACCACGCGCGCGACCCCGGCCCGAGCGCCAGCGGCGCCTCGGGGAAGATGAACCGCTGGGTCGCGAGCTCCGGGCGCATGTGCACGAGCTCGCCGTAGAGGGGCACCAGGTCGTCGCCCGGCGCGCCGAAGCCGTGGCACAAGACGACCGCTCCCTTCGGCTTCCCTGCTTCGCGCTCCGGGAAGACCTGACACGACAGACCGCCGAGCGTCGCACGCATGGGTTCTCTTGCTTAGCACGCGGACTTGAGAGGAAATGTGCGTGCCCGTGCCGTTCACTCTGAAAGTCAGCAAGGGAGCCGGAGCCGGAGCCGAGTTCCCCTTCGACACGTCCGAGGCGCGCCTCGGGCGCACCGCCGACAACGACATCGTCGTCAAAGACTCGGGCGCCTCGCGCAGCCACGCCCGCGTCTTCATGAAGGGCAAGCGCTACTTCGTCGAAGATCTGAAGAGCGCGAACGGCACCAAGGTCAACAACGCCGTCATCAACGCCGCCCGCGAGCTCAAGCCCGGCGACACCATCACCATCGGCGACGTCGAGTTCACCTTCTCGCTCGGCGACGAGACCGTGCTCAAGGCCGAAGAGCCCGCGTTCGCCGACCAGACCATGCTCAAGCCCCCG
Organism: Myxococcaceae bacterium; assembly: GCA_044223505.1. Lineage (GTDB taxonomy): Bacteria > Myxococcota > Myxococcia > Myxococcales > Myxococcaceae > Xiheicaenimonas. Next base: position 100,314 of record JBGALX010000018.1, on the reverse strand, counting down.
CCGACCGCCGGCGACGTCACGGGCGAGACCACCGGCGATCACACCGCCGAGAGCGAGGCGTACGACCCGAACGCGACCGATCTGCGCCCGCCGCTCGCCGCCAAGGGCTCGGACCCCGAGCGAGAACGGCGCACGACCCCGCGCCGCGCCGCCGTCGAAGACGACGCGACGATGGCGCCGAAGAACGCCCGCCCGTCGCGCGAGCTCAAGTCGGTGCAGAACGACGAGACGATGGCCCCCAAGGCCGCCCGGCCGTCGCGCGAGGTGAAGTCGCTGCCCGCGAGCGACGAGACCGCGGCCCCCAGCCGCGCCCTCGCGAAGAAAGAGCCCGACGAGGTCGTGGCCCCGGTCGACACGCACACCGCCGAGATGAAGGTGCCCCCGGCGATCGTGCGGCGCGGCGGAGGCAAGGCCGACGATGACGGCGACGCCGACGAGCTCACCGCCGCCGACAAGCTGCGCATGCGGCGCCAGGCGAACAAGAGTGTCGGCGGGCGCCTCGGGTACATGTGGGGCGAGCTCAAGCTCCCCGGGAAGATCGCCATCGGCGGCGTGGCCGGCCTCTTCGGGCTCGGCCTTTTGGCCCTCGTCGTCAGCGTGCTGATGCCCGAGAAGAAGAAGAGCGCGGGCCCCGAGCCGGTCGAGATCAGCGGCGGCGGCCAGACGATTCAGGCGAGCTTCGGCCTCGGCGACGGCGTCACGTTCGAGCGGCCCGACATGAAGATCTTCTCGTTCACCGCCGCCTCGCCCGCGCGCATCGTCGGCGTCGTGCACTACATGGCGAAAGACATCTCGAAGGACGAGGTCGCCATCACCGTCAACGGCTACGACCTCGGCTTCGTGCCGCCCGACACGCTCGACACCGCGAACCGCGAGCTCGAGATCGTGATCCCCGCGCAGCAGATCAAGAAGAACGAGGTCAACAGCCTCACCTTCGACAACACCCGCAACCCGCCCGGCGAAGACCCCTGGCGCGTGTGGAACCTCTGGGTCGAGCTCATCGCCATTCCCGACATGAGCCAGGAGGAGCTCGTCGGCGAGGTGAAAGAAGACTTCCGCCGCTCCGAGAAGTTCTACGAGCAGCGCGACATCGGCCCCGAGAACCTCTTCAAGGCGTGGAAGGGCTACCGCGACGCCTGGCTCAAGATGGAGTCCATGAGCTCGCGCCCCGAAGAGCTCTACATCGTCGCCCGCCAGCAGCAGCGCGAGATGGCCCAACTGCTCGACCGGCGCTGCAGCATGATGCTGCTCGACTACCAGAAGGCCATGTCCCAGAAGAAGGCCGACCGCAAACGCGGCCGCCAGATCTCCGAAGACATGCTCCGCTATTTCCCCACCCGCGAGCACCGCTGCCACGCCCTCGCCCGCGAGCTCCTCGAAGAGGTCGGCGGGCTGTAGACTTCTGAGCACTTGGCCCATCGGTCAGGGTGCCGCGATCGGGACCCGAAGCCTGCTTCCAGGCGATAATGGGAGGACCCTCTCGACTGTCCTGGTTTCGCCCACTTACCTCATGGCCCGCCTCTTCAAACCCCGTGAAGTTCTGCGCTCTGGCGAGTCGGGCCAGGCGGCCATCGAGTCGGCGCTCGTGATCCCGCTGTTCATGTTCATTCTCATGGGCAGCCTGCAGCTGGCGCTCATGCACCAGGTCCGCCTGCTCACGAAGTACGCCGCGTACAAGGCCGTGCGCGTCGGCGCGATCACCTCGGTCGATCACGACCGCATGGTCGCCGCCGCGCTCGCCGTGCTCGTCCCGACCATCTCGAAGAGCAGCCACGCCGTTCATCGCACCCTGAGCGCGACCGACTTCACCTCGTCGTTCAACGACGTCAAGAACAACAAGATGCCCGAGGACGGTCAGACCCCGTACGTCGAGATCATGGTCTGCAGCCCCAACAAGGAGCTGCTCGAGAGCAGCGGCGACGAGCTCGACTTCGACTCCGAGGCCGCGATCTCGCACGAAGAGATGCGCGGCAGCACGTCGCCCGGCGAGGCCGGCTGGAAGGGCTTCGACAAGGGCCGGCTCGCCATTCAGGTCACGTACAACTACCGAATGGTCATCCCCTTCGCCGACATGATCCTGTACCGCATCTTCATGGCGCAGGAGCGCACCGACCTCATGTGGACCTTCAGGCTCGGCAAGCAGGACCCGCAGGTCGAGCAGCAGCGCAAGCTCGCCGAGAAGTACGACAGCCTCGCCAACCGCGGCACCTACGTCTTCCCGATTCGTGCCAACTTCCTCATGCGCATGCAGTCGAGCCTCTTCCCCGACCAGTCTGGCCACGAGCTGCCGCAGAAGAACGAGTGCGTGCTGCGCTTCCCGAAGAAGGGCGAGGGCGGCAACAGCGGCGGCGGCAGCGGCGTCGTGAACGACGAAGTCGATCAAGATGACCCCGTGGAGGATGACGACTGATGAAGACCTCCTCGAAGGCTCGCCGGGGCCCCAAGGCCCGCCGCGGCCAGGTGCTGCCCCTCGCCTGCGTCTCACTGCTCTTCATGGCGGTGATGATGCTCATCTCGTTCAACCTCACGAACGTGGTGCACGAGAAGATTCGCCTGCAGAACTACAGCGACGCCCAGGCCTTCTCGATGGCGACCGTCGAGGCCCGCGCGTTCAACTACCTCGCGTACTCGAACCGCGCGAGCGCCGCCGCGTTCGTCACCATCGCCTCGCTGCACGGCTTCTACGCCGTCGCCAACATGTCGCCCCAGCTCTTGCGCGCCGCCGCCTTCGCGATGGGCGTCGAGGCGCTCCTCGAGCTCGTCATGTGCATCGTGACCTGGGGCAGCTCGTGCTGCGATCACATCGCGAGCCCGATTCAGCTGGCCGTTCAGTACGCCAATGACGCGAGCGACGCTGAAGACACCCTCACCGACTGGGAAGACCCCTTCAACGACGCCGTCCAGAGCCTGTGGGACGCCGTCGGCAACATCCACAAAGAGCAAGACGCCGTCCTCGGGAGCGCCGTCTCGCGCGTGACGAGCGGCTTCGACGGCGAGCTCAAGTCGACCGCGAGGAACGCGTCGGGCCTGTCGAGCAGCATCGGCGGCCTGAACGCGAGCAACCTGACCTGCACGCTCGAGGGCTCGTCGCTCGACTCGTGCGATGCAGTGAAGAGCGAAGAAGACCGCGCGAAGCTCTACACCGAGATCATCAACGCGAGCCGCCCGAAGTTCTCACACAACGTCATGCAGATGGGCACCGACTACCTGCCCATGATCGGCGACAAGTGGTCCGACCTCACCTACTCGCTGCCGTTCTTCATGGGGGGCGATCACGCCATCGCCGATGACAGCTGCTCGCCCGAGGTCGGCGCGAAGGGTGAGCTCGCCTGCGGCGACGTGCCGTTCGCGATGTTCCTGGGCAGCGCCGAAGATCTGCCGGGCTTCGGCGGGTGGCTTGGCTCCGAGATCTACTCCGACGAGAACGGCGGCGATCACTCTCCCAGCGGCGCGCACGACCCCGACCACGACAAGTTCCAGGGCATTCCCAAGTGCGTCGAGGACAAAGAGTGCTTCATCAACCGCCGCGTCGACAAAGACGACAAGGCCACCTGGTCGAGCGACGTCTACGGCTTCTACAAGCAGAAGCTCGACGAGCGCACGAAGAAGGACATGAGCCGCCCCTGGCTGCTCAACGACGACGGCCGAATCTCGCTCGAGGCCGGCGCTCCCTCGGAGGGCGAGTCGGGCGTGCTCAACCTCAAGCCGAACCGCGAGGGCGCAGCCATCAGCCGCGCCATCGTCTACTTCCACGCTCCCGGCAAGTGGCCGCGGCAGCCGAACTACTTCGACCCCTTCTGGAACTCGAAGCTCCACCCGTTCGACAAGCAGTCGATGGAAAAGGCGGTCGGCGCCGCCCAGATGACCGAGGACGTCGCGGCCACCCAGGCCGTCGCAGAGGGAGAGACCGAATGAGACGCCCAAGGCGCACCGCTCGCGGCCAGGCCGTCGTCGAGCTCGCGGTGTCGATGCTCGTGATCGTGCCGACGTTCATGTACATCTTCTTCCTCGACGACGCCCTGCGCGCGAAGCTCGACATGATCGAGGCCGTCATCACCGCCCCGTGGGAATACGCCCGCGTCAACTTCGAAGAGGGCGCCGCGGGCTCCGCGACCCGCTCGGCCGTGCGCCTCGGCTGGTGCGATCACACCACCGCCTACAACTCGTACGACCGCGGCTACGACTGCGCCGAGTCCGTCCACCACGTCGCCCACGCCGCCCACCAGTGCTGGATGACCCAGGGCGGCAAGCAGGTCACCTGCGAGGTGAAGCCGGCCGAGTACAAGCTGCAGGGCACGCTGACCGCGAGCTCGGCTCACGACTCGTGGACGAAGGGCGGCAGCGTGCGCTGCTCGGCCCGCCTCGGCGTCATCAACTACTTCCTGCCGCAGAAGCTCTTCACCGAGTTCACCGACGAAGAGATCACCGACGCCGAGAAGCGGCACGGCGACGTTCACGGCAACTATGGCCTCGCCACCGCGTCGCACATCCTCCTCGAAGAGCAGAGCGCCGGCCTCGTCGTCGACACCTGGGCCCTCGGCAAGATGGAGCGCATCGACTCGGGCGGCAGCGGCCACCTCAAAGATCGAACGAACGACATCTACCAGACGTACGCCGGCACCAGCACGATGAGCAGCATGGACCTGTACACCAAGATCCTGCAGAGCGACCTCGTCAACGCCAGCATCTTCACCGACGTCAACGGCGACAACCCCTACGACGCCAACGTCGCCTTCGACCCCGACAACGGCGGCGACTTCAACGAAGACATGCACGGCTCGCCGTACGACTTCGATCGCGGCGGGCGCTACATGGGCGAAGAGAACCCGCCGGACTAGGCCTCGAGCACCACGCCATGAAGCTCCGCGCCAGCCGCGTCATTCTGTACTCGTCGCTGCTGGGCATCGGCGGAGGCATCGCGCTCTCGACGTACAAGGCCCGCCAGTTCGAGCGCGAGCAGGCGAGGCTCGAGGCCAAGCAGGCGCGCGCCGCCATCAAGCCCCCGCGGCCCAAGACCTACGAGCTCGCCGGCAAGACCACGTTCGTCGACCCCGAGGCCGTGAAGTTCCTGCCCGAGTACCCCAAGGCCGTCGTGACCGACCTCGCCGAGACCACCATGGCCCAGGGCGTGCCGATGAAGGCCGGCGTGTTCATGACCGAGGACAAGCTCGAAGACGTCTTCCTCTGGTACGCCGCCGAGCTCGACAAGGCCGGTCGCAAGAGCGTGTCGCAGCACTGGGGCGACGGCGCCGCGTACATCGGCTTCGTCGGCCCCGACAAGCGCATGCACACCGTCGCGCTGATGCGCAGCGGCAGCCAGACCTACGGCTTCCTCTCGAACAGCGACCCCGAGGCGTTCTTGCGCGCCATGGCCGACCACAAGGTGAAGCGGCCCGAGCGGCTCCCGGCGCCGGCCAACGTCTCGCGTGAGATCTCGTTCGACTTCCTCGACCAGGGCATGGCGCGCAAGACGTACTTCGCGAGCGCGGGCGCGATGTCGCTCGTCGAGGCGCGCACGTTCTACGTCACCGGCCTCGAGAAGCTCGGCTGGAGGGTCGAGCCCCTCGAGGGCGACGTGCCCGGCCGCGTCGTGCTCCACGCCCGCCGCCCCGGTGAAGACTTGTCTCTGACCCTCTCGCGAGACGATAAGGAGGGGCATGTTTCGGTCTACGCCCATTTTCTCGCTCGTCGCTGAGCTGCTCGTCGCCGCGCTTCTCGTCGCCGGTCTGCTCGTGCCCATCGGGGCCGCCGCGGCTCCGAAGCCGAGCAAGTTCGAGCGCTGCGTCTCCGGGTGCGACGCCATGTCCGAGAAGATGGAGAAGACCTGCAAGGCGCAGATGCCCGGAGGCAAGTGCGACGGCCGCGGCCGGGCGCTCGTCGACGACCTCGACAAGAAGTGCAAGGACAGCTGCGAGAAGAAGCGGGGCAAGAAGTGAGGACCATCGCCTCGTCGCGACCGCCGAGATGATCGCCGTCGTCGCCGCCGCGCTCCTCGCCCAGGCCCCCGGCGCCGTCATCGGCCTCAAGCCTTGGGACCCGCGCTCGATTCACGGCAAGCAGTCGCGCGCGGTGTTCGAGCTCAACTTCCAGCCCGTGCGCGACTCGCCGCCATACCGGCTCGCCGGCCTCGACGTCTACGACCGCGAGAAGATGGACGACGCGCTCCTGCTCGGCGACGTGCTGTTTCACGCGCCCCAGCTGCTCGGCCCCCGCTCGGCCTGGTTCGGCCTCTCGTGCGCCACGTGCCACCCCGGCGGCGCGACGCACAACACGTTCTTCGTCGAGGCCCAGAGCGATCGCCCCGGCAACGTCGATCTGCTCTCTGACTACTTCTACGCAGAGGCCGACGACGGCGTCTTCGCGCCGCGCAACATCACCAGCCTGCGCGGCTGCGCCTCGAGCGCCCCCTACCGCCGCGACGGCACCGTCGCCGCCCTCGACGAGGCGAACGCGCTCGTCGTGCGTCACGAGTTCCAGCAGCACGTGCCCGACGCCTGGCTCGCGGCGCTCTCGGCCTACGTCGCCCGCTTCGAGCTCTTGCCGAACGCCCAGCTCGACGCCGCCGGCGCGCTGACCGAGAAGGCCTCCGACCTCGCGCGGCAGGGCGAGCGCGTGTTCGACGCGCGCGGCTGCGCCCGCTGCCACGTGAAGGCGACGGGCTTCAGCGACCGGGCGAGGCACCCCGAGCGCCACGGCGAAGGGCAGGGTGACGCCTTCGATACCCCCGGCCTGCTCGGCATCTCGGAGACCGCGCCGTACTTCTTCGACGGCAGCGCCACGACCCTCGCCGCCGCCGTCGACGCGATCGACCGCAAGAGCGCCCTGCAGCTCTCGAAGCCCGATCGCGCGGCCCTCGTCGCCTACCTCGAGGCGGTCGGCGCCGTCGACGTGCCGCGCCAGACCTGGCCGCCCGCCGAGCGCGTGCGCCAGGCCCTCGCCTGGGGCCGCCTCGCCCAGGCGACCGCCGACCCGGCGCTGTGGGCGCTGGTGCTCGACGCGATGCGGTTCCAGGTGCGCCTGGCAGGCCACACTCCGCCGCTCGTGCAATTGGCCTCGGACCTCGAGGCCCTCGCGAAAGGCCCCTGCAGCGACGCCGCAAAGCGGAAGCTGAAGAGCCTGCTCATCGGTCATCGTGCCGGAAAGCGCGACTGAAGCCGGCGCGTCACCGAGAATGAGATCCGTGGCATAGTCCTTGGAAACGCTCTCGATGATTCGCGCTGCCGCACTCGCCGTTGCCCTGACGTGCCTCTTGCCGGGTGTGGCGCTCGCCCGCCCGGAAGACTGCATGAACCGCTGCGAGGACACCCAGAAGGACTGCCAGCTCAAGTGCGCCAAGGGCGCCGGCAAGCACGCAGCCGCCTGCCGCAGCGCCTGCAGCCAGTTCGTCGAGCCCTGCCGCGAAGAGTGCAAGAAGCGCGAGGGGCGTCGCAAGTGAAGCGGCTGCTCCGATCGCTTCGTAGGCCCCGCGGCCAGGCGATGGTCGAGTACAGCTTCGTCGCCCACGCGATCCTCATCGGCGGCGCCGTCGGGGCCTGGCCTCTCACGAGCGCGCTGCTCAACGGGCTGAACAAGTACTACGAGAGCATCTACTGGGTGCTCACTTCGCCCGTGCCTTGAGCCCGGCGTGTGGGTAGAACCCACGGCCCATGGCGGAAGAGGTACAGAAGAAGCGCTCGCCCTGGGTGTACGTGGGCCTCGGCTGCGGCGCCGCGCTGATCCTGCTGTGCGGCATCGGCCTCATCTTCGTGATCGGGGTGGGGAGCTGGGCGAAGGGCTGGGCCGAAGATCTTCAGGACCCCGCGCGGCGCGAGTCGAAGGCGCGCAAAGAGGCGCTCGCGACGCTCGGAGCGATACCCGACGGCTACTCGCCGGCCATCACCCTCGGGTTCCCGATGGTGTTCGACATGATCCTCTTCGTCGACGCTCCGCTGCTCGCCGACGGCGGCGTGCCCGAGTTCACGCGCCAGTTCATGTTCATGCGCTTCATGGAGACCGAGCGCACGACCGAGATGAAGGCGTTCTTCGAGAGCGACGGCGGCGTGCAGTTTCAGAGCGACAACGTGCAGCTCGACACGAAGGAAGAGCTCGGCCGCGGCACCTTCCAGCACGACGGCCGAACGGTGCGCTGGGTCGCGATGAAGGGCCGCGTGCGCACCCAGAACCAGTTCGATCGAGACGAAGACAGCATCCTCACGACCATGCTTTTCTACTGTCCCGACACGGGGCAGGTGCGCATGGCGACGTGGCAGATGAAAGAGCCCGAGGGTGGCTACACCGAAGCGAAGGGCACCGTGGCGGACCCTGAAGAGATGAAGAAGCTCCTCACGCCTCTGCATCCCTGCGGAAAATGATCCTCGCGCTCGCGCTCGTGCTGGGACAACTCGATGGGGGGGCCGACGAGCTCATCGCTCCGCCCGTCGACGCGCCCGTGGCCGACGCCGACGCCGGCGTGGCCGCTGCGGGCGCCTTCACCGAGCCGCCGCTGATGACCGCCGCCGAGGCGCCGGCGCCTCCGGCCGGGTTCGTGAAGGGCGAGCTCTCGGTCTATCTCGGCTCCGACCGGCTGAGCGTGAAGCGCAACCGCGTCGGCGTCTCGATCGGCGGCGACTACTTCTTGAACGTGCTCTACACGCTCGTCGAGCCGCAGGTCGACCTGCGCTTCCTCGACTCGAAGCTGGGCATCGGCGTCGGCGTGCCGCTGCGAATCGAGATCTTCAGCTTCTCGAACCTCTTCCGGCGCGCAGGCACCATTCGCAAAGAGGACTACGACACGTTTCACGACTTCGGCCGCATCCTCAAGTACGTCAACTACGGCAAGAAGGAAGACAGCTTCTACGTGAACATCGGGCAGCGGTACGCGACCTCGATCGGCCACGGCACGATCATGCGCCGCTACGCGCCGAACATCGACGTCGACTACCCGCGCGTCTCGGCCGAGGTCGACTACTACAACGACTACGCCGGCTTCGAGGCGTTCACGAACGACGTGCTCGAGTGGAGCGTCATTTCGGCGATCGCCTTCGTGAAGCCGTTCTCGTTCTTCAAGCCGCAGAACCTGCTGTTGAAGTCGCTGTCGATCGGCGTCACCGCCGCGGTCGATCGCATCGCGCCCACCGCCATCCTCTACGACCCGAACAACGGCTCGCGCTCGCTGACGAGCGACAACCGCATCGCCGCGAACAACGCGCCGCTCGGGCTGGTCGGCGTCGACGCCGAGGTGAAGGTCGTCAAGACCGACCAGATCGACGTGAAGCCCTACGTCGACTACTCGACCATTCTCGGCGGCGGCGGCGGCTTCACCGCCGGCGCGCTCGGCCGCTTCAACTTCGGCAAAGACCCCATCAACGCGTTTCGCGTCGTCGTCGAGGCCCGCTACCTCGACTCGCGCTACCAGCCCTCGTACTTCGACACGTTCTACGAGATCGACCGGTACCAGGCCCGCGTGAACGGCATGAACGCGTTTCAACAATACAACTTCCTCACCAAGCGCGAGTCCGTGCTGCAGGGCCTCGGCACGCGCGGCGGCCTCTACGCCGAGCTGTCGTGGGGCATTCCCAACGTGATCGGCCTCACCGTCGCGTTCGAGGCCGTGACCAACTCGGACCTCAAGAACTTCGTCGCCCACTTCGAGCTGCCGTGGCTCAACTTCCTGCAGATCTTCGGCTCGTTCTACAAGCGCGGCTTCAAGAACGTCACCGAGTTCGCGAAGGCCGACGAGAACACCGTCATCTTCGCCGGCGCCCGCCTGCGCACCCTGCCGTTCTTGTTCTTCAACGCCCGCCTCTACAAGACGTTCCGCGTGAACAACGACGTGCAGCGCTACGACAACCAGTTCGGCTTCAGCGTCGACGTCGAGCTCGGCCTCGAGTTCGGGCGCTCGCGCGCCGAGGCCGAAGAGATCAAGGCCTCCGAGCCGCCTCCGCCCGTCGAGCCCACCCCGGCCACCGACGGGCCCCCGCCGACGCCCGAGCCCGCGCCCGGCTCCGAGCAGCCCGCGCAGCCCGCACCCGACGCTCAGCCGCAGCCCGACGCCGCGCCCGCGCAGCCCTCGCCGTCGAACTAGCAAGACGCCCGGAGCGTGCCCGCTCGCGAACGGTTCGCTGCCTTCGTCGTGCGCGCGCCTCGACGGTCGAGCCCGGGACACGCTCCCGGCCGGCCGTACGCCCGCCCGTGTCGGCTACCGGCGCTTCAGCGCCTTCGCGTCGTTGATGTTCTCGAGCACGGCCTTGTCGCTGACCGGCACGAGCTCGACGCCGAGCTCGTCGAGCGCGTCGGCGAGCGTCTTCTTCTTCGTGCGCAAGAGCGCGCGCGCCGACGCCCCGTCGAGCGCGATCGGGTGGCCCTGCTTTCGACCTGCCGCAGCCGCCGCCACCGGCGCCTTGCTCTTCGCGAGCTTCCTGAACGTCGCCACCTTCACGTCGGGCGCGTCGACCGGGTGAACCACGATGCGCCGCGCGAGCGCCGACGCCCGCAGCCCGCACATGACCGACGAGAGCTGCCCCTTGCGCCACTGGCGGTTCACCACCTGCCAGAGCTTCGGGTGGGCCGCCTTGATCTCGGCGGCGTGCGCCCCGGTGACGATCATCGGCACGAGGCCGGCCGCGCGGCAGCGCTCGGCGAGCTGAGAGAGAAACGTGTGACCGGCCCGGGCGGGCAGGAGCGCCTTGGGCTGCCCCATGCGCTTGCTCTCTCCGGCGGCGAGAATGATGGCGATGTCGCGAATCACAGGGGTGCTGCGTAGCATGCAGCGCCCTTGAATCAACTGTGCCAGATCATCGGAGTGACCCGCATCGCCGAGCTCACCTCGCTCGATCGCGCCGGCGTGCGCGTCGCGTGCGCGATACGACCGTCGGGCCACGTGCTGCAGGTCACGAACGGGAAGGGCGCTCACGCCGACGTCGCTGCCGCCGCCGAGGCCGCCGAGCTGTGGGCCGCCGAGCAGTGCGAGAGCGAGCGGTGGACGTTCATCGACGGCGCTGCCCACGTGCCGGCGAAGCGGCTCGGCGGGCCGGGCGAGCTCTGGGTGCCCGCCGCAGCCGTGTGGTGCCCGCCGGCCGGAGCGCCGTCGATGGGCCTGCACCCGGCCCGGTGGACCTCGAACGGCCTCGCGGCGCACCCGTCGCTCGAGCGCGCGCTGCTCCACGGGCTGCTCGAGGTCATCGAGCGGCACGCGCTGACCGTGACGCTCCCCGAAGGGTGGACGGAATGGGCCGTGCGCGGCCGCTGCGTGCCCCACGCGCTCGAGCGCGAGGGCTTTCGGCTGCGCGCGTTCGATCTCACGCCCGCCGGCTGCCCCGTGCCGGTGGCGGGCGCGCTGCTCGAAGATCTCGACCAGGGGCCGGTGCGGCTCACCGCCGGCTACGCGGCGCGGCTCGACGCCCAGGCCGCGGTGCAGGCGGCGTGCGAAGAGGCGTTTCAGTCGCGGCTCACCGAGGTGCAGGGCGCGCGAGAGGACGTCGCGCTCGGCCGCGGCCACGAGGTGCCCTCATGGCTGGCGCACGTGAGCCCCGGCCGGCCCGTGCGGGGAGCCCGGGTGCGCACGGCGGCCGCGCTCGCGAGAGCCCTGCGCCGCCCCGTCGCGTACGTCGAGCTCGTGCCCGGTCGGCTCCCGGTGCGCGTCGTGAAGGTGTTCGTCGAAGGGTACCGCCTGTCGGAGCTGCTCGCGTGAAGGTCATCGCGTTCGTCGGGCCGTCTCTTCCGGGCGTGAAGCTGCGCGGCGTCGACGTTCGACCGCCCGCGCGCCAGGGCGACGTCTGGCGCGCGCTCGAAGACCAGCCGCGCGCCATCGCGCTGGTCGACGGCGTGTTCGAGCACGTGCCCTCGGTCTGGCACCACGAGCTGCGCGCCGCCCTGGCGTCGGGCGTCGCGGTCTTCGGGGGAGCCAGCATGGGGGCGCTCCGCGCCGCCGAGCTCCACGCGCACGGCATGATCGGCGTGGGGCAGATCTTCCGCTGGTACCGCGACGGGGTGCTGACTGACGACGGAGCGGTCGCGCTGCTGCACGCCGACGCCGAGCACGGCTTTCGGCCGCTGACGGTGCCGCTCGTGAACGTGATGCACGTGGCGTCGCGGCTGAAGCTGCCGAAGCGGCTCGTGCGGGTCGCGGCGAAGATCTTCTACCAGCGCCGCACCTGGGCCGAGATCTGGCGCGCGTACGGTGAAGACCACGAGGCGCGGCGCCGAAAGCTCGGTGAAGACCTCAAGGCGCTCGACGCGCGTGAGTGCCTCGACGCGGCGCTCGCGCTGGCGCGCAGCGGGGCTCCGCGGGGGCCGGTGACGGTGCTCGAGACGTCGAGCTTCGTGCGCCGCCGGCGCATCACCGACGTGCACGGCGAGCTGCCCGAGTCCGATGAGGGCACGCGCACCGTGCTGCTCGCCGCGTGGGCGAAGAGCCTGGGCCTCGAGCCCGAGCCGGCCGCCGTGCGCGCCTGGGTGGCGCGGCTGAAGCTGAGAGACCCCTCCGAGCGCCTGAGGGCGGCGACGCTGCTGGCGCTCGAGGAGCGGATCCTCGCGGCGCCCGAGCGGCTGCTGCCCGACGGGCCGTCACGACTCGAAGGCGCATGGCTCCAAGAGGCCGTTAGAATGGGCGAGAGACCGTGAGGATCGTCTCCTACAACGTCCGCTACTTCGGCCATGCCCTCAAAGGGCTGGCCAGCACCGCGAAGGCGAAGGCGCGCATCGCCGACGCCATCTGCAAGCTCGAGCCGAACGCCGACATCGTGTGCCTTCAAGAGGTCGAGCACGGGTCGATTCGCGCCGGCGTCGCGCACCGCGGCGCCGTGAAGGGCGACACCCAGCTCGACGCGTTCATGCGGCACCTCGACGCCGCCTACCAGCAGGCCGGCCGCGTGCTGCCGTACCGCGCGTTCTACTACCCGGCCCACGCGTACCGGCTCGGCGGGCTCAAGCTGTACACGACGGGGCTCGCGATCCTCATCAACGCGCGCACGCTCCACGTCGTCGGCCACAACCAGACCGAGCCGAAGTCCGTGACGTCGTATGGCCAGACGCTCGTGAAGGCGATCAAGCAGACGCGCATCGTGGCGCACCTGCACCTCGAGACCGCCCACGGGCGGCGCCTGCACGTCTTCAACACGCACCTGTCGCTGCCGAGCCCGTTCACGCGCACGTTCTGGAAGAAGGGGCCGCGCTTCGGCCACGGCGCGAACCAGCTCGAAGAGGCGCGGGTCGCCGCGAGCTACATCTCGAGCATCTGCAAGACCGACCCGTACGTGCTGTGCGGCGACTTCAACGCGCTGCCGGCGTCGCCCGTCTACCAGTACTTCACCACCGAGGCCGGGCTGCGCGGCGCACAGGAAGAGCTCGGGCAGATCGACCCGAAGGTGCCCGACCTGTTCCCGACCGCCGGCTTCTTGCAGCTGCGCATGCACCTCGATCACCTGTTCGCCGGCCCCGGCGTCGAGTGGATGGACCTCGAAGGCACGTGCGCGTTCGACGACCCGCGAAGCCCGTTCTTCGGGCTGTCGGATCACGTGCCGTTGATCGCGAACTTCACGGTCGGCTGAGGCGGGAGACCGCGTCGGCGTCGAACAGCTCGTAATCGGCGACCGGCGCGTAGTTCATGCCGCCGTCGATGAAGAGCATCGCGGCGTCGCGCGACGTGCCGCGCGAGTACCGCACCCCGTCGCCGCTCACGTGCAGCTGGCGCAGCGGGCCGTCGCGCGGCTCGCCGGGCTCGCACCACTCGCCCAGCAGATCGCGGCACTTGCCGTCGCGAATGTGCCCGATGACCTGGGTGACGCCAGCCGGCAGATCGCGGGGGTCGAAGCGCCGCCGCGGCGGGCCTGCGAACTGCTCGGCCGGGCTCCTCTGTGGGTGCGAGGGCCGATGCGCGAGCACGCCGCGGGCCTCGCCGGCCGCCTGGCTGCCGGGCTGGTAGAGCGGCATCAGATCGAGCGGGCCACGGGAGTCGAGGAAGGCGTTGAGGGCACCGGCGATGGCCTGGGCTCCGCTCTGCGGCGCGCCGATCGCGGCGAGATCGGTGCGGGTGACTCCGGCGTGGACGAAGAGCAGCCCGCCGTACGCGTGCGCGAGGCGGAAGCGGCGCTCGCGCAGGAGCAGCGACACGAGCTCACGCTGGCGGACGTCGAACGTCGAGTAGTCGCGCGCGAGGATCTCGGCGTCGGGGAACTGCGGCCAGCGGGCGACGAAGGCGGCGTCGAGGGCCTCGTCGATCTTCCCCATGCGGTAGGCGCGGTCGGCCTCTTCGCGGGCGCGCACGTAGGCGGCGTCGTCGAGGCCGGCGAGATCGGCGACGCGCGCGCAGTCGTGGTTGCCGAAGATGAGCGTCACCTGGTCCGCCGGGTGAGCCGCGAGCCAGGCGAGCAGCCACGTCGACTCTTCGGTCGCGATGCTGCGCCAGGCCGGCGGGCCGTAGTCGAAGTGGTCTCCGATCGAGACGAGGTGCACCTCGGGCTTCAGCCGGCCGTGCTCGCCCAGCAGACCGTGCCGCTCGAGGATGCTCAAGAACGTGGGGAGGGGCGCCTGGGCGTCGCCGATCGCGACGTGCCGCGTGCGGGCGACGCCGTCGGCCGGAGCCGAGCGGAAAGCGCGCGCGTCGCGCTTCGCCTGCTCGATCGCCGTGTCGATGCGGGTCACACCGCCTTATACGCGACTTGAGTCGCGCCTCACCGCAGGGACTCGCGTATAGCGGTCGCAGATGACGCCCACCGACGGAGCGCTGCTCGTGCTCTCGGCCTTCGGGGCCGGCGCGCTGAACTCGGTCGCCGGCGGCGGCAGCTTCCTCTCGTTTCCCGCGCTCGTGCTCACCGGAGTGCCCGCGCTGAACGCCAACGCCACCAGCACCGTCGCGCTCTGGCCCGGCTCGGTCACCAGCACCTTCGGCTACCGCACCGAGCTCGCCGCCGAGCGCGAGCGCCTCTCGTGGCTCGCCGCCGTCTCGCTCGGCGGAGGTGCGGCCGGCGCCCTGCTCCTGCTGTGGACGCCGGTGCGCGTCTTCGAGGGCCTCGTGCCGTTCTTGCTGCTCGCCGCCACGCTCGTCTTCACCTTCGGCGACTCCGTCCGCAAGCGCCTCACGCTCGCCTCTCGCGGGGCCGTCACCGTCGCCTGGGCCGCCATCGCCGTCTACGGCGGCTACTTCGGCGGAGGCATGGGCCTGCTCATGCTCGCCGCCCTCACGCTGCTCGGCATGACCGACATTCACCGCATGAACGCGCTCAAGTCTGCGCTCGGCGTGCTCGTGAACGGCGTCGCCGTCGCGATCTTCGCCGTCGCGGGCGCGGTGCAGTGGGCCGAGGCCGGCCTCATGGTCATAGGCTCGATGGCGGGCGGCTACGCCGGAGCGCGCCTCGCGCGCCGCGTCGAGCCCAAGCGGGTGCGCTCGGCCGTCGTCGTGATGGGGTGGGCGCTCACCGCGGCGTTCTTCTATAGATGGGTGACTCGACCGTGAAGCTGCTCATCACCGATCTCGACGGCACGCTGCTGACGCGCGCCGGCTCCGTGCACGAAGACGACCTGAAGGCCGCGCGAGCGCTGTGGGCGCACGGCGTGCACGTGTCGGTCGCGACGGGCCGGCTCTACTCGGGCACGCGCGAGTTCGCCCGCGCGATCGGCGTTCGCGGGCCGGTGGGCTGTGCCGACGGCAGCCAGCTCGTCGACGCCGGCAGCGATCGTGCGCTGGCGGTGCACGCGCTCGCCGCCGAGACGGTCGGGTGGCTGCTGTCGGTCGCGGCGACACCTTACGTGTTCGCAGACGACAGCGTGCACCACGACGGGCGGGGCGATCTGCACCTCGGGTACGTGAAGACGTGGTCGAACCAGACGGTGGTGCACGCGGACCTCGGCGCCGCGGCGTGGACGGCCAGCAAGGTCGTCGTGCTCATCGGGGCCGAAGAGCCGCTGCGAGCCGCCCACGAGCGCGCGGTCGCCGAAGGCCTGACGGCGCTGTGCTTCCCGTTCGGCGCTGGCCTGGGCCTGGTGGTGCGGCGCGGCGGCGTCGACAAGGGCACCGCCGTCGAGTTCATCGCGGCTCACCACGGCCTCGCCCTCGCCGACGTCGCGGTGGTGGGCGACTGGCTCAACGACGTGCCGATGCTCAAGCGCGCCGGTCACCGGTTCGTGATGGGGCACGCGGCCGACGAGGTGAAGGTGCACGCGCAGCACGTGCTGCCGCCGGGCAAGAGCCCGCTCGCGCACATCGCGGCGCACTTCGGCGTGCCCTTGTGAGGGAGGGCTGGCCGGCGGCGAGCCCGGCGCGAGTGCCGGCGAGGGTGTGGGTCTGGCTGCCGGTGGCCGCGGCGCTGGCGCCCCTCGCGTGGCTCAAGCGGTATGCCATCGACGAGTTTCAGTACAGCCACGCGGCGTGGCTCGTGGCGCAGGGCAAGGTGCCCCACCGCGACTTCTTCGAGTTCCACTTCGAATTGCCGTACGAGGCGCTGAGCGCGCTCTACCTGTGGCCCGACGCGGGGCCCGAGCGCATTCGTGTTCTGCGGCTCGCGATGGTGCTCGTCGTCGGCGTCGCGCTGTGGGCGATGGCGAGGCACGCGGCGCTGGCGCCGCTGTTCGCCGCGACCGCCCCGAGCTTCGTGCTGAACGGTACGGAGATTCGCCCCGACGTCTTCGCGTTCGCGCTGTTCCTCGCGGCGCTCGCGCTGCGAGAGCGGCGGCTCGCGGCCGGCGTGCTGCTGGGGCTCGCGGTGCTCTGCTCGCAGAAGGTGCTGCTCTACGGAGCGCCGTTTCTGCTGCTGCTCGACCGGCGGCTGGTGGCCGGGTTCGTGGCGGTGCTGGCGGCGCAGGGGGTGGCGCTGGTCGCGACGGGCGCGCTGGGGGCCTGGTGGGAGCAGACGTGGGTCTTCGCGTTCCGGCACGAGCAGGCGTACCCGGGCTTCTCGGCTGCGCGGTACCTGTGGCCGGCGCTGCAGCAGCACTTCCTGCTCTACGCGCTGGCGCTCGTCGGGGCGTGGGCGGCGTGGAAGCAGCGGGCCGATCGCGTGCTGGTGCTGGCGCTCGGGGCGACGCTGTTCTCGTTCGTCTTCGCGCGAGCGCCGTTTCCCTACGCGCTGGTGCCCTTCGCGGGCCTGGCGGCGCTGATGGCGGCGAGAGGCTGCGCGGCGCTGAAGCCGAGGTGGCGCGCCGCGGCGGCGGTGCTGGTGATCGGGCAGGGCGTCTACGGGCTCAGGGGCGTCGCGACCAATCGAGCGCAGCATGACGAGCTGGCGAAGCTCGGGCGGCTGACGGCGCCGACCGACGCGGTCTGGGACAGCTCGGGCGGAGCCTCGGCGCGGCCGCACGTGGGCTTCCGGTACTACACGAACGCGTGGATCCACGAGGCCGAGGCGCAGACGCTCGGAGCGCGGGTGGCGAGCGAGCTTCGCGCGGCGGAGTGCACGGCCGCGCTGCGCGACGTTCGGTTCGACTACCTGCCGCAAGACGCGCGGGGCTTCGTGACCGAGCACTTTCAGCCCTACGACGGGGACATTCGCCTGTGGGGGCAGAAGCTGCCGGCGGGCGCGGGCACGTTCGAGGCGGTGCGTACGGCGCGCTACTTCGTCGAGCCCGCTCAGGCGGTGCGCATCGATGGGCGCGCGGTGGAGGCGCCGGAGTTTCTGCTCGAGAGGGGGCGACACGACATCGAGCTCGAGCGCGAGGGCTTCATTCTCTGGCTGCCCGCGAGCGGCGAGCATTGGCGGCCGGACTTCGAGGCGCAGCCGGTGTTCTCGAGCTTGTTCTGATCGTAGGCCGCGAGCCAGGCGCCGAGCTCGCGCGCCGCGGTGTCGCGGGCGAGCGCATCGGGATCAGGGGTGGGGCCGAACAGCGACTGGCCGATCGACGAGAGCACCCTGACGATGAGCCACGCGGCGCCGCGCACGATGTTCCACCCGACCCAGCAGAAGAGCAGGGCGAAGAACCAGAACGTCATGTGTACCTCCAATCAGAGGTACCGGAGACAGGGGCGGAGGTTGCACCGAGCCTGTCCTGACGCGCTCGCGCTTGCGCACGTGGAGGTGGACGTCGCCGTCGTGGCCGTGATCGGCGGGCTCAGCGCTCCGAACAGCCGTCCACGTCGACGACCAGGTCAGGCCGCGTCGGCGACAGCGCCCGCGTAGAAGCCGTCGAGCAGCTCTTTGTACTTGGTCTCGACGGCCTTGCGCTTCACCTTGAGCGACGGCGTCAGATCGCCGTCTTTCTCGGTGAGCTCCTTCGGCAGAATCGCGAACTTCTTGATCGACTCGTAGCTGGCGAGGCCCTTGTTCAGCGTGTCGAAGTACGGCTTCAGCATCGCCTGGGTCTTGGGGTCCTTCACGACGTCGGCGTACGAGCCGGGCACGCCGGTCTCTTTCGCCCACTTCATGATGTCGACCTCGGTCAGGGCGATGAGCGCGGTGCAGAAGTTCCGGTTGTTGCCGTGCACCAGGATCTCCTGCGCGTAGGGGCAGATCGTCTTGAACTTGCCCTCGATCGCCTGCGGCGCGACGTACTTGCCGCCCGACGTCTTGATCAGGTCCTTCTTGCGGTCGGTGATCTTGAGAATGCCCTGCGCGTCGAGCTCGCCGATGTCGCCCGTGTAGAGCCACCCGTCTTTCACGGTCTCCGACGTCGCCTCGGCGAGGTTGCGGTACCCGCGCATGATGCCGCGGCCCTTGATCAGGATCTCGCCGTCGGCCGCGATCTTCACCTCGCTGCCCGGCGCCACCTGGCCGACCGTGCCGAACTTGTAGCTGTCGGGGCGGTTCACGAACGAGAACGCGCTCGACTCGGTCAGGCCGTAGCCCTCGAGAATGAGAATGTCGGCCGAGTGGAAGAACTCGGCGAGATCGCGCGCGAGCGGCGCCGACCCCGACACGAAGTAGCGCAGCCGCCCGCCGAACCGGTCTTTGATCTTCGAGAACACCAGCTTGTCGGCGACCGCGTTCTTCAGCGCCAGGAGCCCGCCCACGCTCTGCCGCGCCTGCTTCACGCGCGACACCTCGCGACCGACTCCGAGGGCCCACTGGAAGATCTTGTACTTCACGCCTCCGTCGGCCTTCGCCTTCGCGAGCACCGCGTTGTACGCCTTCTCGAAGATGCGCGGCACCGCCGCCACGAACGTCGGCTTCACCTCGCCGAGGTTCGCCACGATCTTGTCGACGCGGCCGTCGACCGCGCTCTTGAAGCCGATGCGCATCTGCGCGACCTCGAGCACCTTGCCGAACGAGTGCGACAGCGGCAGCCAGAGGAACTGCAGATCGTCTTCACGCAGCAGCTGCAGCTTGTCGATCGCCTCGGCCTCGTACACCCAGCTGTCGTGCGTCAGCTCGACGCCCTTCGGCTTGCCCGTCGTGCCCGACGTGTAGATGAGCACCGACAGCGAGTCGCCCTTCACCGCGCGCGCGATCTTCTCGTACTCCTCTTGCGACGCGCCGCGGCCCTTCGCGAGCAGGTCTTCGTACGTGATCACCCAGCCGTCGCTCGACGGCTTGCCGTCGAACGTGATGACCTTCTTCACGTTCGGCAGCGCCGCCCGCTGATCCGTCAGCTTCTTCACGTGCTCGTCGGTCTCGGCGAAGACGAACACCGTGCCCGAGTCTTGAATGATGTACGCCGCGTCGTCCGGCTTCGTCGACGGGTAGATGGTCGTCGTCGCGCCGCCGCCGCACAGAATGCCCATGTCGGTGACGACCCAGTCGTACCGGGTGTTCGAGAAGATCGCGACGCGCTCTTCGCTCTGGAGCCCGAGGGCGCGCAGGCCCATCGCGACCTCGCGCACCTTCTCGCCGAACTGCCGCCAGGTGACGTGCTTCCACCCGGGCTCGGCGGGGTAGCTGAACGCTTCCTTGTCCGCGCTCACCTTCACGCGGTGCAGCACCAGCTCGGGAATGGTCTTGAAGTCGCTCATGGGGCGTGTTCTCGCAGTGCCGGGGACGGGTTTCAACGCAAACCGCTTGCACGAGAGGCCACCCCCGGGCGGTACCTGCTGCGCAACGGTGGGGCCCGAAAACACGACGGGCGCCGCGCGAAGGTGCCGCGCGACGCCCGAGGTCGAAGCTTCGAAGGCCGCCGGCCTACTTCCGGTCCTTGGCTTCCTTCTCCAACTTCTCGCGGTACTTCTTGATCATGTCTTCCTGCTCGTTGCGCGGCACGGGCTGGTACTTGGCGAACTCCATCGTGAAGTTGCCCTTGCCCTGCGTCGCCGAGCGGAGGTCGGTCGAGTAGCCGAACATCGTCGAGAGCGGCACTTCGGCGACGACCGTCACCTCGCTGCCTTCGCTCTTCGTGTCCATGATGACGCCGCGGCGCTGGTTCACCTGGCCCTGAACGGCGCCCTGGAACTCGATCGGCGCGTCGACCTCGACCTTCATGATCGGCTCGAGCACGAGCGGCTTGGCCGCCGTGAACCCTTCGCGGAAGGCCATGAGCGCGGCGGTCTTGAATGCCTGCTCGCTCGAGTCGACGTCGTGGTGCTTGCCGTCGTTGATCGTGCAGCGCACGCCGACGATGGGGAAGCCGACCTGCGGGCCCTTCTTGACCGCCTCGCGGAAGCCCTTGTCGCAGGCGGGAATGAACTCGCGGGGAATCGAGCCGCCCACGATGTCGTCGACGAACTCGTAGGTCTCGACGGCGTCGATGGGCAGCGGCTCGACGAAGCCCGCGACGCGCGCGAACTGGCCCGAGCCACCGGTCTGCTTCTTGTGCGTGTAGTCGAAGTCACCGCGCTGGCTGATCGCCTCACGGTACGCGACCTGCGGCTTGCCCGCGACGGTGTCGCAGTTGTACTCGCGGCGCATGCGCTCCATGTAGATGTCGAGGTGGAGCTCGCCCATGCCCGAGATGATCGTCTGGGCCGACTCTTCGTCCTGGTGCACGCGGAAGGTCGGGTCTTCCTTCGTGAAGCGGTTCAGGGCCTTCGAGAAGTTCTGCTCGTCTTTGCGGTCTTTCGGAGCCAGCGCGAGCGAGATCACGGCCGCCGGCACGTGCATCGACGTGAGCGTCACGTTCAGCTTGCCGTCGGTGAACGTCTCACCGGAGCTCGCCTCGATGCCGTAGAAGGCCACGATGTCGCCGCACTGCGCGGTCTTGACCTCTTCGCGATCGTCCGAGTGCATGCGGAACATGCGCGGCACGCGCTCTTTGCGCAGCTGGTTGCTGGTGTTGATGATGGTGTCGCCCGTCGAGATCTTGCCCTGGTAGATGCGGAAGTACGTCAGCTGCCCGTACTGATCCTTCTGGAGCTTGAACGCGAGGCCGACGAACGGCTTGTCGGGCGTCGACTCGAGCACCACCTTGGCCTCGTTGTTCGCCTGGTCGTGCGCGATGTTCTCGACCTCGGTCGGGTTCGGCAGGTACGCGAGCACGCCGTCGAGCAGGTTCTGCACGCCCTTGTTGCGGAAGGCGGCGCCGCACATGACGGGCACCATCTTCAGCGCGAGCGTGGCGCGGCGAATGGCGGCCTTGAGCTCCTCGTTCGAGATGGGCTCTTCGGCGAGGAACTTCTCGGCGAGCTTGTCGTCGACGTCGGCGACCTTGGCGACGATCTCTTCGCGGCGCTCTTTGGCGAGCTGCTTGAGGTCGTCGGGCACCTCGACCTGGCGCACCTTCTCGCCGTCTTCGCCGTCGAAGTAGTAGGCCTTGCCTTCGATCGGGTCGACGATGCCCTGGAAGCGCTCTTCGGCGCCGATCGGCACCTGGAGCTTCACGGCGTGGTGGCCGAGCTTCTCTTTGAGCATCTGCGCGACGCGGTCGTAGTCGGCGCCGGGGTTGTCCATCTTGTTGACGAAGGCGATGCGCGGGACCTTGTAGCGCTTCATCTGCTTGTCGACGGTGATCGACTGGCTCTGCACGCCCTTGAACGAGTCGAGCACGAGGATCGCGCCGTCGAGAACGCGCAGGGCGCGCTCGACCTCGATGGTGAAGTCGACGTGCCCGGGGGTGTCGATGATGTTGATGTTGTGCTCGAGCTGTTCGTTGTTCCAGCCCTTCCAGATGCAGTAGGTCGCGGCCGACTGAATCGTGATGCCCTTCTCGCGCTCGAGATCCATCGAGTCCATCTTGGCGCCGACGCCGTCCTTGCCGCGGACCTCGTGAATGGCGTGAATTCGCCCGGTGTAGAAAAGAATTCTCTCAGTGAGAGTCGTCTTGCCCGAGTCGATGTGGGCGGAGATGCCGATGTTGCGGATGCGTTCGAGAGGAATGTTCGCCATGAAGCGGGCCGATTACTCAAAGTTTGCTAGAGGGTAAAGGGCTGATGACCGATGCCGTTGAATTGCCCGTGTTCGCCCCGCACGAGCGGGTGTGTGGCAACTGCAAGCTGTGGCGCGCCCACTCGGTGCACGAGACCAAGGGCTGGGTGGGCCAGTGCCGCGTTCAAGAGAGCCGGGGCATGTTTCCGCCCTCGGCGCCCATCTGTGACGCGTTCGCGCCCCGCGGCGAAGTGACGGCGCTGCCGGCGGTCGAGGAGCCGAAGGCGCGGCGGCTGAAGCCCATCGGCCCCGAGGTGCGCCGGGCGGGCGTGGCGCCGGCGGTGGTGACCGAGGTCGCGCGGTCGACGCGCGGCGATGAAGCAGTCGATCTTCAGCTGGGAGCGGGCATGACGCGAAACGAGCTGATGGACCTGTTCCTCGAGGCGAGCGGGCTCGCCGAGGTGGCGCTGGCTCCGAAGTGGGAGGGCGGGGTGCTTCAGATCCTGCCGAAGGACCCGGCGATGGCGGGCAAAGACGTGCCCGTCGACGACCTGTTCCGCAAGGTGGTGTCGATTCGCGACAAGCTGCGGGTGCTCGAGCAGAAGGTGAACGCGCACGCGGGGTTGACGCACGCGCAGAAGGTCGAGCTCGAGCAGCTGATCACGCGGTCGTACGTGTCGCTGGGCGGCTTCAACACGCTGTTCCGCGACGTCGACCCGGTGGCGCGCGACGACGTGCGCAGCATCTTCCACGAGGCGCTTGGGGCGCACGACGTCGACCTGGCACCGAAGTGGGAGGGCGGCCACGTGCAGGTGGTGCCGAAAGAGGGCGGGCAGGCGCGGGAGTGGCCGATCGGCGCGCTGGTGGCGCGCGTGGTGGTGGTGCGCGATCGCCTGCGGGTGCTCGAGCGGAGGATCACGGCGCACCCGAAGCTGAGCGAGGAAGAGAAGCGCGAGCTCGCCGGGTACGTGACCCGGTGCAACGGGTCGCTGACCACGTTCAACGCCCTGTTCCACAACAAGGCGGATCAGTTCGTCGGGCAGAAGGGCGACGACTGACCCGTACGTGGTTGCCCTGATTGTCGACGGCGGCACCGGGCGGCACGCTGCGCGCCCATGCGCAGCTACACGTCTCCGCCACAGACCTTTTCGCCAGGCACGAACACGACCGTGGCCGGTTCGTCTCGACGATTCCGACGAGCTCGCTCCTTCCGGCCGATTGGCGTCGCGGCGAGTTCAGCGCGCTCGCCCCCGACGTGCACCCGCAGGCGGTGCTCGTTCAGCACAACCTGCGAGCATGGGCCCTGCCTTTTGCCTTCACCGGCGGCAACCCAGGCATCTTCCAGTACGGAGGGGCGCCGCTGCTGTTGAACGTGTTCTTCCCGTTCACCGACCCGGTGAACCTCAGCGGGAACCTGATCTTCCCCTCGCCGTACGGGCCGCCGCGAGACCGCACGGTCGCCTGCGCGTCGGCGCTGTATGTCGGCGCGCTCACGGGCTTGCTCACGGCGCAGTGAGCGCCGGCCGTAACTGCAGCCGGCCCGTGTCGACGCTCGCGACTTGGTCGACCTCGACGAGGCGCGCGTGGCTCACGTAGGTCTTGCCCGCGCCCTTCACGAGCTCGAGGCGGGCCACGCCGCTGCGGCACATGAACGCCACCGAGAACGGGTTGGTCAGGTTGCCCAGCGAGTAGAAGATCGGCACGACCCGAGCCGGGTCGCGGCGCGTCCGGTAGTGCTCGACCGGCTGAAGCACGTGAGGGTGGTGCCCGAAGATTGCGTCGACACCGAGCTCGGCGAGGCGGTGCGCGACCGCTCGTTGGCTGCGCCGTGGGTAGTGCTCGAACTCCATGCCCCAGTGCAGCTGGGCGATCACGAAGTCGACGGCCTCAGCCCGGCAGTGTCGCAACTGCGCCTCCAGCTGGGTGAAGTCGATCGCCTCCGGCGCCGAGTTCAGGTTCATGCGATTGACGAGGTTGGGCCGGTGCCGGGGCGGCCGGTGCGCGTTCAGACCGAAGCTGTAGGCAACGACGCCGACGCGCACGCCATTGCGCTCGATGATCGTGGCGCGGTGGGCGTCGGCCTCGGTCTCGTTGATGCCGTTGAACGCGATGCCTGCGGAGCGCAGCGCGGCGATCGTCGTCGCGATCCCGGGCTCGCCGAAGTCGAGCGTGTGGTTGCAGGCGGTCGAAAGAAGATCGAACGCGCCCGCGGCCGCGCGAAAGGCCGAGACGTCCATCGCGAGCGGCGGGCCCTCCGTCATGTCGATGGTGAGCTCCTCAGTGCGGTCGAGCACGACACACTCGAGGTTCGCCATCGACAGGTCGGCTCCGAAGAGCAGGTCGCCGATCTCACGGTAGAGCGTGTCAGCCGACGCCGCCATGAAGGGGTGCGCCATGAGGTCACCGGCCGCCGACACCGTGAGGCGGCTCGTCGCCGAAAACGCCTCGGGCGGCTCCCAGCGCCACGGGGGCTGGTGCCGGAAGAACGACTCGAGCCCCGAGCCGCGCTCGGCCCGATGAATCGGCCGTGACGACTTGTAGAGCCAGTACAGCCTGCCGAGGAACCCCATCGACTCGAAGTCGCCGCTGATCGCAGCCGGGTAGCGCCACCCTCCGGCGAACTCGATCGCCGCCTGAAGCCCGTCATAGAGAAGCGCGTCGCGCCGCCCCAGCTTGACGACCTCGCGTGGCAGGTGCGGCAGATGCGAGGCGGCGGTGCTCATCGGCCCCGGAAGCAGTCGGTCGCGAAGGCGTCGAGCAGCGCGTCGAACACTGCGGGCTGCTCCCACTGAGGAGCGTGCCCAGCGTCGGGAATGTCGTGCACGCGCCCCCGCCAGAGCGTCGGCATCTTGAGCGTGTCGAGCCACTCGCGGCGGCGAACGATCGCGTCGTGCGCGCCGTGAAAGACCGCCAGGGGCTGCTTCAACTCGGCGAGGGTGCGCAGCATGTCGTCGAACTCGCCGCGACCCGCGCTCGCAGCGACGCCGCTTCGCGACCGGGCATCCGTACGGCGGAAGTCGTCGACGAAGAACCCCGGCGCTTCGGCGCCCGGCTGCACGAACATGCCGACGAACTTCTTCGCCTCGTCGTCGGTGACGTCTTCCTTGAACCCGGCGGCGAGGGCCGGGTCGTCTGTCACGACCGAGAGGTAGTCGCTCATCGACGAGAACGGCACGGTGCCGAAGATGAGAAAGCCCGCGGCCCGAGGGAGCTGCGCCGCCGCGTGGAGGAGCACGTGCCCACCGAGGCTCCACCCGACGAAGACGGCGTCGCCTACGTCGAGCGCCTCGGCCGTGGCGGCGAGGTGCTCGGCGAGCCCGCGCAGCGTGTAGGTCTTGTCGGCGCGCGCGGCCGGGGGCGAGTCACCGTGGCCGGGCAGATCGATCGCGCACAAGCGGAAGCGCCGGGCGAGCTCACCTTCGAGCTGTCTCGTGAAGGCCCGGCTGGAGCACGACGTGCCGTGGCAAAACACGATCGTCCGCCCGGCTCCCGCGCGGCGGACGGCGACTTCGCCCGCTCGCGTCGAGATGCGCTCGGATGCGGAAAGGCCTGCCATGTCTCACCCCCTGGACATTGCCGATCCTAGCGAATCGATGACGGGCGTCACGTACGTATTTTCCCTGATGCCCTCCGAGCCATGATTCGCGATGCTCGGGGCCTCGCTGGGGGTGTCGTGCCGCGACTTTCGGTCCGAGACGAGAGGGCGCTTGCTGAGATCGAGGCAGAAGCTCGACTGCTGCGGGTCGGGGGTGAGCCCTTCCTTCAGTCGGTGCTCCCCGCGACGCGTGAGCTGCTGCGGTCGGCGGTGTCGGTCGCCTATGGCATGAAGGTCACCGACGGCGGGCCGCGAATCGCCTTCGTCTTCGCGCCGAAGCCGATGGACACCGACCGCTTGCGCACCGCTCAAGACAGCGTGCTGGCGCGCTCTGCCGATACCGCTTTCTGCTACCAGCCCTTCTCCCCCGAGCCATGGCAGCAGAACCGTGCCATCGAGCTGCAGACTCTGCTGCGCTCGAACCCCAACCGCGGCTTCCTCGAGTTCTACCCCGAGGTGGGGCTCGCGAAGACTGATCAGCTGCGCGTGCTGCTCTGCGAAGAAGGCACGGTTCTGTCGTGGTTCGGCGTCTTCCGCCCCGAGACCGAGCCGTTCGGCGAGCGCGAGCGCGTGCTTCTTCAACGGATGACGCCGACGCTCTTGCGCCGGGTCACCCTCGAGCAGCAGATGGCCTCGGCGCTCCCGATCGGGCCCGCCCTCGAGGCCGCGATCGAGGCCCTGGGTCGCGCAGCGTGGGTCGTCGACCGCGGCGGTGCGGTTCAGTTCGCGAATCGGCTCGGCCGCCTTCGCCTCGATTCGCCTGCAGCGAGGGCCGGGCTTGCGCTTCGTGACGCGATCCGCGGGAGCTCGACGGCGTTCGAGGTTTGTCCCCTCGCCGGCGGCGTCGGGTGGCTCGTCATGGAGCCCAAACGCCGATCGGTTGATTCGAGCCGCGCCGAGAAGCTCGCCGCCCGTTGGGGCCTCACTGCCCGCGAGACCGAGGTAGTGACCGAGCTCGCCACCGGCGTCTCGAATCGGGTGATCAGCGCAAGGCTGCAGTGCGCGGAACGTACGGTCGAGCTCCACGTCTCACGCACGCTGTGGAAGGCGGGCGTCAGCTCGCGCGCCGCGCTCGTAGCCTCTTTCTGGGCCGAGGAGCCTTGACCCTTGCGCCTCTCGCGGAAAGACGAGCAGCGCATCGACGAGATCGCGAGCGAGGCTCGGACCGCCAGGCTGCGCGGTGAGCCCTTCCTGTCTACGATTCTTCCCGCGCTCGGCGAGCTCCTGCACGCCGAGATCCCGCTGGCCTACGGGCTGCGCGCCGCCGAGAGCGGCCCACGCGTCGACTTTCTCTTCTGGCGGCCGCACGCAACTGCGGCCCTCGCGCGCGATGTGCTCGACTCGACGCTCACCGTCGCCCCAGGTGGATCAGTGGCATACCAGCCGCTGAGGCCCGAGGGGTGGCAGCAGAACAGCGTCGTTGGCCTCGACACGCTCCGAAGTCGGTACCCGCAGGCGCTCTTGTACGCGCGATGGAGCCAGGTCGGGCTTTCGACGATGGATCAGCTGCGCGTGCTGCTCTGCGAGGAGGGCACCATGCTCGCGTGGGTCGGCGTCTATCGACCGCTCACCGAGCCATTTGCCGAACGCGAGCGGCTCATCTTGAGGCGGCTCGTGGAGCCCATGCTGCGCCGCGTGAGGCTCGACTCGGCGCTGGAAGGCGCCGGCGCCGCTCGCGCGACACTCGAGGCCGTCCTCGAGAACCTCAGCCGCCCAGCCTGGGTGGTCGATCGAAAGGGCCGGGTACAGTTCGCGAACTCGCTCGCGCGCGACCGCGAACCGCTCGATGGAATGGCACGGCACGCGCTGGCCGGAGGGCTCGGCTGGCTGGTGACCGGGCCCGCACCAGGAGGCCGCAAGGGCGTCGACGTCGGTGCGGCACGCGACCGTTGGCAGCTGACACGTCGCGAGACCGAGGTGCTCGAGCAGATCGTGCTCGGTCGGTCGAATCGCGCGATCGCTGCACGGCTGTGCTGTGGCGAGCGCACGGTCGAGGTTCACGTGATGCGGTTGCTGGCGAAGTCGGGCACCGGCAATCGGTCGTCGCTCGCGGCGAAGGTCTGGCTCGAGGGGGGCGAGCAGAACGGCCGATGGCGCGTCTGAGCCACACCGATGTCGGGCAGGCCGACGAGGTCGTCGCTGCGGCGACGACCGTTCGTCTCGACGCTCCAGCCGGAGTGCTCGACCTCTTGGCCAGGGTCGGTGAGCTCGTTCGCGCCGACGTGCCCGCTCTCTACGGCGTGCGAATCGACGGCGGGGCTACGAAGGTCGAGTTCCTCACCTGTCGGCGTGCGGGGTCGCGGTCGGGCGACCCCGCAGCCCGCCTTGCCGAGCTCGAGGCGATGCACCAGCTGAAGGTGTCGCTGGGCGGCGAGCGCGGCGTCGAAGTGTGGCTCGCCGCCTTCCGCTCAGCCCCGTTCGGTGCGCGCGAACGACAACTGCTCGCTCGGGTTGCTCCGGCCGTACGCGAGCGGCTCGCCTTCGAGAGGCAGCTCGAGATCGCTCCGCTCGCACGTGCCGCGCTCGATGCGGCGCTCGGCGCGTTGGAGCGCCCTGCATTCGTCGCCGACATCAGGGGGCGCGTTCACCGGGCGAACCGGCAGGCCCGTGCGCTCGTCGACCGCGAAGGAAGTGACCTCGCAGCCCTGGTGCGCGCGGCGATCGCGGGAGACCCGGTCGAGCTCCAGGTGAAGTCGATCTCGGGTGACGACGGCTACTACCTCGCGCTCGGCCCCGAGGAGCGCAACGACACCGAGCTGCGCGCCGAGCGCCTCGGTCAGCGCTGGGCGCTGACGCCGCGCGAGGCCCAGACGCTGCTCTGCCTCGTGAAGGGCGCGTCGAACCGCGCGATCGCGGCTGAGCTGGGGTGCGCCGAGCGCACGGTCGAGGTTCATGTGGG
Source organism: Myxococcaceae bacterium (assembly GCA_044223505.1). Lineage (GTDB taxonomy): Bacteria > Myxococcota > Myxococcia > Myxococcales > Myxococcaceae > Xiheicaenimonas. Next base: position 71,684 of record JBGALX010000018.1, on the reverse strand, counting down.
CCGACTCTTGCGCAAGTCCGACAGTGAGAATCGGTCTGAGCTGATCGCGAAGTTCTGGGGTGAGCCATGAACGCAACGCGCGCGGAGTGACGCGATGGTGGGAGGGGGCATGCACATCGACGTTCACGAGAACGGTGGTGCGGGCACCGTGGTGCTGCTGCATGGTCAGGTGCTCGGCCCCGAGCTTTGGGCGCCGTTCTTGCCGGTGCTACCGGCGCGGGTCATCGTGCCGCACCTGCCCGGCCATGGGGCGAGCGGTGCGCTGCGCTCGACGTCGTTCGCGATGCTGCACGATCAGCTCGAGGCGGCCCTGCTCGCGCGCCGGCCGGGCCCGGTCACTCTCGTCGGCTTCTCGGTGGCCAGCCTGCACGCCACGGCGCTCGCGCTGCGCAGCCGTCTCGAGGTGATCTCGATCGTGATGCTCGCGCCGGCGCTGGGCCTTGACGTCGAGCACCGCGCGCTGTTCTCGGGCTTCGCCGACGCGCTGGCCGCGGGCAAGCTCGACCTCGTCGACGCCTTCGTGGCGCGCGGCCTCTCACCCGACTGGGCCTCGGCCCACCCCGCGGCCGTCGCCTCGTTGAGGCAGTCGCTGAGGTCTGCGAGCGTGCTGACGCTCATCGACGAGCTTCGGCAGACGCTCGTGATGCCCGATCTGCGCGCTCGGCTCGCCGAGCTGCGCGTCCCGGTGACGGTGCGGGTCGGTGGCGCCGATGTGTCGACTCCCGTCGACTGGGCGAGGGGGTACGTGGCCGCGCTACCTCGCGGGACGCTCGAGGTCGTGCCAGGCGCTGGCCACCTGCTGACGATCGAGGACTATGAGGGCACGGCCGAGTGCATCACGCGTCATCTTGGGGGCGCATGACGCTACGAGAACATCGCAGCGTCGGTTCTGGTCGCACCGTCGTGTTCGTGCACGCGACGCTCCTCGATGGCTCGCAGTGGGACGAGCTGGTGTCCCACACGCCTGAGGCCACCCGAGCGGTCGCCGTCGATCTGCCTGAGATCGCGTTCGATGCGCCCGGCACGACACTCGCCACGCTCGAGGCGGCTTTCGACGAGTTTGTGACGCGGGTCGCTCCTGAAGTGACGTTGGTCGGGCATTCGCTTGGCGCATGGCTCGTCGCTCGGTCGTTGTCGCGGCTCGGCGAGCACGTCCGCAGCGCGGTGCTCGTCAGCGGTCTCGAGCGTCTGCCCGCCGAGATGGCTTCGGTCTACACGCAGCTCGCCGCTGGGCTCGAGTCCGGAGCCGTGTCGCGTCACGGTGTGCTCGACGCCATCGCGAGCGCGGCCCTCGGGAAAGCCGGGTCGCAGGCCGCGCGCGAGTGGCTTCTCGAACGAATGGGGCGCGCACCCGTGGAGCGCATGATTCGGATGTTCCGGCTCGTCGCCGAGCTCGGCCTGCCGCACGCGCGCGTCGCGCGATACTCCACTCGTGCGACGGTGCTGCACGCACGCGAAGACGCCTCTGTGCCGCTCGCGCTCGGGCGAGCGCTCGCCGAGCTCGGGGGCGCTCCGCTCGAGCTCGTCGAGACCGATTCGCATGTGCTGCCGCTCACGCACGCGCGCCGCGTCGCCGAGCTCGCCTTTCAGTAGGTCGGCGCATTCTTCCCGCCGGTGAGCTGCTCTGCGACGACGGTCGGCTCGCGGATCATCTCGCCGTGCATCGTGCGCTTGGCCCGCGGCCCGTACGTACTTCCCCGCATTTTTCCGCCGGCTCCAACCCGATACCTTGCCCGCCCCCATGCGCCACCTCCCCCTGACTCTATTCGTGTGTCTTGCTTTCGCCGCCTGCGGCGACAACGAGCAGTCCTCCTTCGGCAGCAGCCGCAGCGCTCTCGGCCCGGCCGCGCGCACCTCGTGGACCGCGGCTGGCGCCACGCAGCCGGGCTCGGGCACAGCGGGCGTCACACTGCCCACGATGCGCGTCGCCATCACAGACACTGCGAACGCCGTGGTTCCGAGCTCGACGCTCACCGTCACGCTTTCGGTCATGGGCAACGCCGCCCCGATCTCGGGCACCACCTCGCGCGCGGCCGTCGGCGGGGTCGCCACGTTCGACGACATCGTCATCCCCAAGACCGGCAGCTTCAAGCTCATCGCCCAGGCGCCCGGCATGACCTCCTCGACCAGCGCGACGTTCACCGTCGCGCCTGGCCCCGCAGATCACCTCGAGTTCACCGTTCAGCCGACCACTGTCAACGCCGGCACCGTCTTCTCGCCGGCGGTCCAGGTCTCCGTGCTCGACGCCACCGGCAACCCCGTGAACACGCCCCAGACCATCGCGGTCGCCATTCAAGACAACCCCGGCGGCTCGACGCTCACCGGCACCGCCACCGTCAACACCTCGACCGGCCGCGCCAACTTCACCTCCATCAAGCTCAACAAGCCGGGCATCGCGTACACGCTCGTCGCGACCGCCGGCGCGCTGCCCGCTCTCGCCAGCGCCGCCTTCGACGTCACCCGCGGCCCGGCCACCAAGCTCGTGGTCGTCAGCGGCGGCGGGCAGAGCGTCAACGTCGGCGCGGCCGCTCCGTTTCCGCTCGTCGCCGAGGCGCAGGACGCCGCCGGCAACGTCGTGCCGATGGTCGCCGTCGACTGGGTCGCCGTCACCGGCGGGGGCTCCATCAGCCCGCCCTCGTCCACCACCGACGCCGCCGGCCGCACACAGGCCAGCGTCACCATGGGCACGACCTCGGGCGCTCAACGCTACGAGGCCCGCGGCGCCGGGCTCACTGCCGCCGTCTTCAACCTCACCGGCCGAGCGCTCGCCGCCTCGCAGCTCGTGAACCTCTCGGGCGATGCGCAGACCCAGACCGCTGGCGAGCCGCTGGCCGCGCCGCTCGTCGTCCGCGTCACCGATGCCTACGGCAACCCCGTCGCCAACCAGACCCTCACGTGGACCGTGACCTCGGGCGGAGGCTCGCTCTCGGCCGCCACCTCGCGATCGGACGCCACGGGCGCCGCTTCGATCTCCGCCACACTCGGCGCGGTCGCGGGCTCGAACACTTTCCGCGCCGCGAAGGCGGGTCTCAACTCCATCGACTTCAGTGCGACAGGTGTGCCCGGCGCGCCCGGCTTCGTGACCTTCCCGGCACAGCCTCAGACCGCCCAGGTGACCGCGGTGCTGAGCCCCGTCATCGTCCGCGTCACCGACCTGCGCGGCAACGCCATCGACGGCGTCGCAGTCACGCTCGCCCTCAGCGGCGGAGCCACCCTCTCTGGCACCTCGAGCGCGCTCACCGCCGCGGGCGAGGCGACGTTCGCGGACCTGGCCGTCGACACCATCGGCACCTACCAGCTCGTCGCCTCGGCCGGCATGGTGCAGGGCACCAGCGCACCGTTCGCGATCACGTGCGCCCAAGGCCTCGTCGCCTGCGGCACCCAGTGCGTCGACCTGAACGGCGACACCGCGAACTGCGGCGCTTGCGGCCACGCGTGTGGCGGCCCCAATGCGACCGCCTTCGTGTGCAACGCCGGTGTCTGCGCGGTCTCGGTCTGCCAGCCCGGCCGCGGCGACTGCGACGTCGACGTCGCCAACGGCTGCGAGACGGTGCTCGAGACGAACGCCAACCACTGCGGCGCCTGCGGCCGCGCGTGCGCCTCGGGCATCGCCTGCCGGCAGGGCATGTGCGGTGTCGACGACGCCGCCTCGGAGTTCAAGACGAGCTCGAACCCGGCCGCCACCTGGCAGTACGGCAAAAAGGTCGCCGGCACGTTCGTGCGCTTCCCTGTCACGCAGACCGATGACTACGGCGGCAATCCCCTCGAGCGGTGGACCGACGGCACCTCCGACGCCACCGTGTTCCACAACGCCGGCACGGGAGCGATCAGCCTCCTCGGCGGCACGCTCGTCGCCGGCGGCCTCGCGATTCTGCCCGGCAGCAGCGAGCCGGTCGTGCTGCGCTACACGGCTCCCGCGACTGGGACCTATCGGCTCTACCTCGACTTCGAGGGCCTGGTGCATGGCTCGCAGACGTTCACTTTCACCGAGGCCCGCTCGCCCCACGTCGTCTCTTGTCGCCAGCGGTTGGGGTTCTTCTGCGGCAACTTCGACGGCGTTCGCTATCACGACGACTGGGCGAACTCGTTCTGCTGTGAAGGCGCGCGCTACCTCCCCGGCGCCGATGTGCAGTCGACCTCGAGAACCGTGCCGCTGCAATCGACCCCGTCGTTCGGCGTCGAGGTCAACGGCACCGCCGCCTGGGGTCAGACCGGCTTCGACACCGATGGCAACGGCACCTGCTTCCAGTTCGGGTGGGACGAGTCATGGCACTACGCCGAGCCTCGTCGCTCGCACTGCTACAGCTACGGCACCACCCGCGAGTCGAGCCACCACGGCGCCACCGTGCTCTCGCTCCAGGCGGGCGACTTCGTCGACGTCGTCGTCGGGGCTGGCTCCTACGGCAACTCTGGAGACTTCACCCGCGTGCAGGCGCGGCTCGAGCCCACGTGCCCGGTCGGGTTCCGCGACTGCGACGGTGACCCGTCGAACGGCTGCGAGACCGAGCTCACCACCGTCGATGGCACGTGCGACTCCGACTCGGTCTCACGCACCACCGCCGGCCTCGAGATGCAAGGCGACCTGCCTGCGATCTCGGACGACGGCCGCTTCGTCGTCACCCGGAGCTTCACCGCGAACGCCGAGATCGGAGCCTCGATCGGCGCGCTCTACGTTCGAGACCGGGTCGCACGCACGACGCGACTGCTCAGCCGCGCGCTGCAGGGCGAGCCCGACAACCAGAGCGACTCGCCCGTCATGACGTCGGACGGCCGGTGGGTCGCGTTCCGCTCGTACGCGACGAATCTCGTCTCAGGCGACACCAACGCCCGCGGCGACATCTTCGTCGCCGATCGCTCGACCGGAGCCATCGAGCGCATCAGCACCGACTCGGCCGGCGCCGAGGCGAACGGCGAGTCGTGGGAGCCCTCGATCTCACAGGACGGCCGCTGGGTGGCCTTCACCTCGTACGCGACGAACCTCGTCCCGGGCGACAGCAACGGGGTCCACGACGTATTCGTCAAAGACCGGGCGTCGGGCGCGATCTTCCGCGTCGGCGGCGTCGAGCCGAATCAGTTCTCGTTCACGCCGCGACTCTCTGCCGACGGCATGACGATCGCCTTCTCGTCGTACGCGACGAACCTGGTGCCTGACGACACGAACGGCCGCTACGACGTCTTCGTCGCCACGCCGCCCTCTGCGGCTCCCCGTCGAGTCTCGCTGACGAATGCGGGCACCCAGAGCCCCGGCTACGCTCAGACGCTCGCGATCTCGGGAGACGGCCACACGGTCGCGTTCATGGGGCTGCTCGGCGACTTCGGCTGCGGAGGCCCACTCAACCAGTGGCAGTCCTACGTCGTCGATCTGCGCACGGGCGAGCTCTCGTGCCAGCTCGCAGCAGTCTCCGGTCAGGCGGTCGGGCTTTCGAGCAACGGTCGGTTCGTCACCTTCCAGACCACGGCGGGGCTCGACGCCGCAGACACCGACGGCCGAACCGATGCGTACGTGCTCGATCGGCTCACCGGAGCCACGTCGCTCCTGTCCCGCGACACCAACGGGCTGGGCTCGTTCACCCAGGCGTGGTCTGCCGAGGTCTCGAGCAACGGCAGGTTCGCCGCCGTCTCTGCGAGCGGCAAGTCGCTCACGACCGACGCGACCGGCGGCGGTGTCTTCGTGTACCCGGTCTTCCGCCCGGCCGAGTCGCTCATCGTTCAGTCGCCGGCCACGACGGCCGCCGGTGACGTCGTCACGATCCGCGCGCGCCTCTACGACGAGCGGGGCAGGGTGGCCGCGCTCTCGGGCCTGCCGGTGACGCTGAGCATCACGTCGGGACCGTCGGGCGCCACGATCATCGGCGCCGCGACGGTGAACGCCTCCGCCGGTGTCGCCACCTTCAACGTCGCGCTCGACAAGGCCGGCGACTACCGCCTGCATGCGAGCGCGGCCGGCTTCACGCCGCGCGACAGCGACAAGATCACCGTGGTGGGAGGGGCGCCGGCCCAGCTGTTGGTCGTCGCGGGTGACGCGCAGGTCGGCGTCGCGGGCTCGGTGCTCGCGCCGCTGACCGTGCGCCTCACCGACGCGTACGGCAACCCGCTCGGCGGCCGCACCATCGACTGGCTCGTGGCCCAGGGCGCCGGCTCGGTCAGCGAGGTCGCCGGGATCACCGACGCGAACGGCGAGGTCTCGACCACGCCGACGCTCGATACGCACGCCGGCCCGAACGCCTTCACGGCCAACTTCGGCGCCTTGAGCGCGGCGTTCAGCGCCGTCGGCGTCGCCGGCGAGCCCGCTGCCCTCGTCTGGGTCGTGCAGCCTTCGAGCGCCGTCGCGGGCGTCTTGTTCTCGCCGGCTCCGGTCGTCGCGCTGGTCGACGCGTATGGCAACCCGGCCGATCAGATCTCGGCGTCGGTGCACTGGCGCTGGTCGGTCGAAGACTTCGACTTCTCCGGGCGCTTCATCTCGCTGCTCGGTGACACCACCGTCGCGCTCTCCGGCGGCTACGCGACGTTCTCGAACGTCTACGCGCACGTCGCCAACACCGATACGACGCTCGCCGCGTCGGGCCTCTTCTCGGTCGTCAGCGACCCCGTCAGCGTGTCGGCCGGCCCGGTCAGCGCCGCAGCGTCGTCGATCACAGCCACCCCCGCGACCGCCGAGGCGAACGGCGTGGACTTCGTCGGCTTCCTCATTCAGCCGCGCGATCAGTTCGGCAACCCGCTCTCGGGCGTGGTGGCCACGCTCGACGTCTCGGGCACCGGAGCCCTGCTCACCCAGCCGACCGGCCTCACCGGCGGCCGCCTCGCCTCGACGCACGCGGGTCTGAAAGAGGTCGCGTGCACCGTCAACGGCGTGCTCTTCGCGGCGCCTGCCCAGGTCACGTTCACTCCGCTCTCGAGCTGCCCGGCGACGTCGGGCGACTGCAACGGCGACTCGACCGACGGCTGCGAGACCGACCTCACCTCGTCGCTGTCGAGCTGCGGCGCTTGCGGTGCAGCCTGCGCCTTCGCGAACGCCGCTGCGAGCTGCATGGCGTCGGCCTGCCAGCTCGGCTCCTGCAACTCGGGCTTCGCCGACTGCGACGGCAACGCGACGAACGGCTGCGAGACCGCCGGCACCTGCGCGCCCTCGTGCGGCGGAGCGCCGCCTGCTGCCACGCCCGAGGTCCTCGCGAGCGGCCGGAATCAACCGCTGCGCATCGTGGCCGACGGCACGTCGTTCTACTGGACGGAGTACGGCGGCGGCGCGCTCTACAAGTGCTCCAGCGCCACGGGCTGCAGCGGCTCGCCCACGCAGCTCGCGACGGGCAGCTCGCCGTGGGGCATCGCCGTCTCGGGCAGCAACCTCTTCTGGAGCGACAGCACCGCGAACGACGTCTACACGTGCGGCACGGCGTGCACGAACAACGGCGTCGCCCAGTTCGGCAGTGGCACGGGCGGAGCCGCTGCGCTCGCGGCGAATGGTACGCACTTCTTCTGGAACGACGCGGACCAGGCCATCTACTCGTGCCCGGCCGGCGGCTGCAGCGGTGCGCCGAACGTGCTCGTCACCGGCGCGTACAACCCCATCTACCTGGCGCTCGACTCGAGCTCGCTGTTCTTCATGAACGGCCAGCTGCTCAAGTGCCCGCTCGGCGGGTGCGTGGGCAACACGCCCGAGGTGCTGTCGACCGACGGCGTGTCGAAGTTCGGCGGCATCGCGACCGACGGCACGAAGGTCTACTACTCGACGTTCAGCGGCGGCGAGATCCACTCCTGCGACGTCGGTGGCTGCGCGGCAGGTGACCTCGTCGCTTCGACGCCCGGAGGCCTGCCGGTCGCGATGGCGGTCGACGCGTGCAACGTGTTCTGGGCGGACCAGGCGACGAACACCATCTACGCCTGCCCGAAGAGCGGCTGCGGCTCGAGCCCGTGGACACTCGCGACCGCTCAAGAGAACCCGACCGGCCTGGCAGTCGACGACGGCTACATCTACTGGGTGAACAAAGGCGCAGGCTCGAACGACGGCAGCGTCATGCGCCTGCCGAAGTGGTGACGGCGAAGCACTGAAACTCGAAAGGACTGATGATGCGAACGCACACCTTGGCGGTGATGGTCGTCGTGTATTCGATGTCTGGCTGCTCCGGGCAGCGCCAGCCCGACGTGGGCGCCACTGGCGGCGGCGCTGGAGCGGGAACCGGCGGCGGCGCGACCGGAGGAGCGGGCGGCGGCATGCCCTCGGTCGACCCCCTCGCCCACCTGCCAACGGTGTGGCCCGACCCACCGGCGGACTCGGACCTGACGACGGCGCTCGCCGACGAATCGGGCATCGATCCGGCGCACAACGTGAAGTTCACCTGTCAGCGGGTACGCCACGACGTGCAGCGGAACTTCGATTCCATTCTCGCGCTCGGCGACGCGTACGCGGACCTGCTGCCGGGCATGGTGTTGCAGGGCCGGCCCTTCGCGAGCGGCATCGTCACGAGCGTTCCGCTCGCGCGCGCACCGTTCAGCCTCTCGATCGGGCTGCCGGTGACGAACCCGGTCGCGCGCGTCGACGCCGCGCCGATCAACAGCGCGGTGATTCAAGCCGCGGTGTCGAAGCTGCAGCGCGAGGCCGACGCCGAGCTCGGCAGCCTGCCCGACCTGCCCGCGCGGCTCACCTTCAAGGAAGAGACGGTGTCGAGCTTCGAGCAGGCCAGCATCGAGGTGGGCGTCGATCTGAACTACAGCGGGCCGCTGGCCTCGGCGGGGCTCAAGACGTCGTTCTCGACGAACCGGTCGAAGTCCGAGACCACCGTCTTCGCGAAGCTCTACCAGCCGATGTACACGATCAGCATCGCGGACGACGAGCTGCCGAGCGAGCGCGCATTCTTCGCCGGCGATGCGAACGTCGCTGCGGCCGTGCAGAGCGGAGCGATCGGCACCGACAACCTGCCTGTGTTCGTGAAGTCGGTCACGTACGGCCGCGTGGTGATCTTCTCGATGACGTCGAGTGAGGTGAAGAGCTCGTCGGAGCTGAAGGCGCTCGTGCATGCCTCGTTCTCGTCGTTCAGCGGCGATGCCTCGCTGCGCACACGCTACGAGAGCGTGGTCTCGAGTGCGTCGATCCAGATCATGGCGCTGGGCGGGTCGGCCGCGGAAGCCGCGACGGCGATCCAGACCGCCGACTACAGCCGGTTCTTTGGCCCGGCGCGTGCGACGACGGCGGTGCCGCTGAACTTCCGGGTGCAGTACCTCAAGGGCGCGCGCCCGATCGCGCGCATCGGGGACGCCCTCAGCTACACGACCGAGTCGTGCGGCTTCCAGCACCCCATCGAGGTCATCGACACGCGCTCGTGGAACGCCCGAGTCACCGAGTGCTCGGGCGGCACGAGGCCCGTCGCCACGGGAATCGACGTGCTGCCCGGTGATGACTTCTCGTTCACCGCCGTCGGGTCAATCTGGGCCGGCGTCTTCGCGACGGGCTGCAACGGCCCGGCAGGGTGGGGCGGTCAGGCCAACAACTCGGCTCCGTTGCCCGGGCAGAGTCAGTTCGCGTTGATCGGCAAGCTCGGTAACAGCGGCTGGCACATCCTCGGCGGTCAGCGCAGCTTCCCGAACGTCTCGTGGACCGGGAGCCTGGAGCTCGGCACCAACGACGACATTCCGTGCAACGGCGACAACTGCGGCCCCGCGGGGATGCCCGGCTTCCAGGTGACGATCTCACGCACGCGCAAGACGATGGGCTGGGAGTAGCCCAGCGTCAGGCGTGAGTCCGGCCGACGACCTGCTCGAGCGTGTCGGCCCGTCAATGCGATCGCTGCCGACCTGACGGTGGTTCCCGCCCGCCATCGAGGCGTGGCTCGTACGGCCCGTCAGCTCGGCGGGGGCGTGTTCCTGCGCGCGACGGTCTTCACGATGACGAAGACGATCGCTCCGATCGCCGCAGGCACTCCGACGCAGATCAGCAGCTCGAAGACCCCCATGCGGAGCATCAGAGCACGCTCACCTTCTGCAGCAGCTCGTCGATGGCCCGGTTCGCGAGCGCATCGGCGCGCTCGTTGCCCTCGTCACCGGCGTGGCCCTTCACCCAGCGCCACTCGACCTCGTGCAGGCTCTTCAGGCCGTCGAGCGCCTTCCACAGCTCTTCGTTCTTCACGGGCTCCTTCGACTTCGTCTTCCAGCCGTTCTTCTTCCACCCGTGGATCCACTTCTCGATGCCGTTCAGCACGTAGACCGAGTCGCTGATGAGCACGACCTTCGATGGCCGCGTCAGCGCGTGCAGCGCCGAGATCACGGCGGTGAGCTCCATGCGGTTGTTCGTGGTCTGCGCCTCACCGCCCCAGAGCTCCTTGACGCTCGCGCCGTAGCGCAGCACCGCGCCCCAACCTCCCGGGCCGGGGTTGCCGCGGCACGCCCCGTCGGTGTGAATGGTGACGACGCTCACGGCCCGCCGTCTATCACTTCCACCACCCGGTCGCGGAGCCGGAAACCGTCGGTGCCGGCCCGCCCGAGGAAGCAGAGCCTTCGGGCTCGGGCCGATCGATCGTAGCCTGTCGCTGACCCCTACGATCTCGGGCGGCGAGGAGACCGAGCCAGTGAGCCCCGAACGGGCGCGTGACCTGCTTGCGGTTTGGGACGAGAGCTGGGCGCCACTGCCCGACTGCCGTCGCGCGCTCGAGCGCTCGGCGACAGACCCGCAGGCTGCGATCGCGTCGCTGCGCCTGCCGTCGATCGCGATGCCGTGGAAGCCGGCGAGCCGCGATTTGCTGAAGGTGTTCAAGAAGGGCGCGAGGAGCCGCGGCGACTGGAAGGAGCGCTCGTCTTCAGAGCCGCTCGATCTGCTCTGGGCTGCCGATCGTACGCTCGAGCGCCCGGCAGTGCGCTTCGTCGTCCCATGGGTGCGTCACCGCTTCTTCGTCGACATGCCGAGCGAACGCTTCATCGACGGCGTCATCGGCGGGTACGTGCGGGTGAAGAGCGCGCCAGGGGCTCCCGTCGAGCAGCGAGACGCCGCCACCCTGTCCGCGTTCGATGCACGCTACGTCGTGCGCCAGCTGGTGAGGGCCTCTGTCTGTCAAGGCGTCGGGTACACCGTCGAGCTTCTCGGGGGGCGCGGTGCAGTGTCTGCCGCCGGCCCCGACGCGCCGCTCGAAGCCGCGCTGCGTTCGCTCGAGTCGCAGACGTCAGTGACCGACCTGATCGATCACCGCCGGGTGAGGCCGCTGTTCGATCGCTATCCCGATCGGGGTCAGCAGAAGCCGGGGCTGCACCTTCACGAGCGCTCGTTGCTGCGCGCGGAGCAGCTGCTCGTCGACCTCGAGCTCGAAGCCCCGACCCCCGAGGAGCTCGCCGTTTGCCGGTCGATCGCCGCCGCGAGCGCGGGCACCTCGCACCTCGTCACGACCCGCTCGTTTCGAGCTGCGGGCGCGAAGCCGGAAGACGTGCTCGATCGGGTGCTGCTCGAGCACGACGTCCTGCCGGCGAGCGAGCGCTGGCGAGAGGTCTCTCGCGAGGAAGCGCTGTCGGGCTGGGCGAAGGTCGCCACGCCCATCGCGCTCGAGCCGTTGCTCGCCTCGCTGACGGCGACTGCCCGCTTCTTTCGCAACCGCGCCGACGGTGGCAACCAGACCACGCTCTGGTCTCCGCTCGTCTCGTTCAGCTCGCCCGAGTCCGGCGCGGCTGCGATCGACGATCGACGGGTCACCATGGTCTTCGCCGGCTTCGACGACGCGTGAGGTCGCCGATCAGCGCCGTGACGCCGCTCACCGTCGGCCGTCGATCACTTCGCAGGCCCGCAGCCGCGCCCCGCTTCGAACACGAAGCTGCCCGGCTGGTACGCGCCCCAGTTGCCGGTCGTCACGCCATGCTGCGTGGTGCCCTGGTAGGCCTCGCACGGCTTCGCCGCAAACGCCGTGAGCTTGCCGCCCGCGGGCGGAACGACGCCGGCGTGCACCGCTGCCGCGCACAGCGACGAGTCGCGCGTGTAGATGCCCGTGCCCCACACGGCGCCACCCGACTCTCCGGCGCAGGTGCACGAGACCTTGTCGGCCCCCTCGGGGAACGCGTCGGGGCACCCGTCGGCCGGCGCCTCGGCGCACTCACCGTGGCCCCAGTCTTCCAGGTAGAAGCTGTTCGCGTACGCGCCCCAGCGCGACGTCGTGATGCCGTTCTTCGTCGAGCCCAGGTACTTCGGGCAGCCGCGCGCCGGCCGCACCGCGATCTTGCCCCCGGTCGGCGGAATCGCGCCCGCGTGAACCGCCGCGCGGCACAGCGACGAGTCGGTCGTGTACGTGCCGCTGCCCCACACGGTGCTGCCCTCGTCGACGTCTTCTTTCGTGCACGTGCAGCGGAACAGCTCGCCCGGCTCGCCGATCGCCGAGAACGTCGCCGGGCACTGGTCGGCGACCGGCGCCGGGCAGGTCTGCTCGCCGTGGCCCGGGAACACGAAGCTCTTCGGAAACGCGCCCCACCGCGTGCTCGTGACGTCGTGCTGCGCGCTGCCCTTGTACCCCGCGCAGCCCGGCGCCCCCTTGAACTTCACCGGCCCGCCCTTCGCCGCGTCGACGGCGCCCGCGTGCACCGCGGCCCGGCACACCTGCGAGTCTTCGGTGTACGGCGAGCTGCCCCACACCGCGCCGCTGCCGACGCCGAGCGGGCAGGCGCACTCACCGCCGCTCGCCTTCAGCGACTCGGGCAGCTCTTTGAACGCGCCCGGGCAGGCGGGCACGACGGCGGGTACGACGGGCGGCGGCTTCTCTGCGCAGGCCGACAAGGCGAGCGCGACGACGCACACTCGGAGCATGCGGCGACTCTAGCCTGCCTGCTTCAGGTGTCCCTGCCGCTCCATCACTTCCATCAGGCGGGTGCGGCCGCGGTTGAGCGCGCTCTTCACCGTGCCCTCGGGCAGCTGCAGCATGCGCGCGATCTCGGGGTAGCTGAAGCCGCGCAGCTCGCGCAGGGTCAGCACGCTGCGGTGCTGGGCCGAGAGCTGGGTCAGCGCCTCGAGGAACAAGCGGTGCCGCTCGTCGCCGAGCGTGTTCTCTTCGGGGTCGTCGATCGTCTGAAGGGGGGTCTCCAGCTTGCCGCGCCGCTTGCGCGCGCGCAGCGAGTTGATGCTCGAGTTCACCATGATGCGGTGCAGCCACGTCGACGTCGCCGCCTTGCCGTCGAACCTCACGTCGGCGAAGCAGAGCTTGCTGAACACGTCTTGCACCACGTCTTCGGCCTCGTCGGCGTCGCCCAGAATTCTGCGGGCAATCGCCAGCGCACGTCGGCGGTGCTTTTCGTACAACACAGAGATCGGCGGGAGCGCGGTGAGCAGTCCTGAGGAATCAGCTTCCATGGGGTGTCAGCTCAAACGCACGACACCCCCGGTCGATCTAGGCGGCTAACCGCCCGTCATTCTTGCTCGTTCGTCAGGCCCCACTCCTTCATCTTCTTGAAGAGGGTCGAGCGCGACATGCCGAGCTCCTTCACCATGCGCTCCTTGTTGCCTTGCAGCTGCTGCAGCGCGACGAGCACCACCTCGCGCTCGAAGCCGTCGATCATCTGCTCCATGGTGATGCCGGGCGACCACGCGGGCTTCCCGTCGGGGCCGATGACGCCGTCGGGCGCGTGTGGAGCTTGATCGAACGTGATGTCGCCCGACTCGATGTGCATGCCCTTGCGGAGCAAGAGCGCCCGATGCACGACGTTCTTCAGCTCGCGCACGTTGCCCTTCCACTTGTGGGCCTCGAGCTTCGTCATCGCCTCGGGCTGCACGCGCACCGTCTGGCCCTTCGGCGAGAACATCTTCACGAAGTGCTCGACGAGCGTGGGGATGTCGCCGCGCCGGCTGCGCAGCGGAGGCAGCGTCAGCGGGATCACGCAGAGCCGGTAGAAGAGGTCTTCGCGGAAGCGGCCCGTGCGCGCCTCGGCCATCAGGTCGCGGTTCGTCGCCGCGACGATGCGCACGTCGACGTTGAGCGGCTTCGACGCTCCGACGCGCTTGATCTCGCCGCTCTCGAGCGCCCGCAGGAGCTTCGCCTGCAGGTCCAGCGGGAGCTCGCCGATCTCGTCGAGGAAGAGGGTGCCGCCGTGCGCCTCTTCGAACGCGCCCGCTCTCGCCGTCACCGCGTTCGTGAAGGCGCCCTTCTCGTGGCCGAACAGCTCGCTCTCGATGAGCTCCTTGCTGATGGCGGCGCAGTTGATGGGAATGAAGGGCTTCTCGGCGCGCGGGCTGCGAGCGTGTACTGCGCGGGCGACGAGCTCCTTGCCGGTGCCCGACTCGCCGAAGATCGCCACCGCCGCCGACGACGGCGCGACGCGCTCGATGAGCTCGGCGAGCTGACGAATCGACGGGTCGTCTCCGATGATGCCGAGGAAGTCGCCGGCCTTGCGCTGGCCCGCGCCCTGCGGCTCGAGCACGAGCTCGGTCTCGCCGACGCGCAGGCACGTGTACATCGGCACCTCGGCCTCGTAGATGCGCGCGTTGCCGACCCACGTGCCGTTGGTCGACGCGTGATCGACCACGAAGAACCGGCCGTCGCGCCGCGTCACCTTCACGTGCTTCGCCGAGACGAAGCCGTCTTTCAGCTGCAGATCGCACGACTCGTCTTTGCCGGCCGTGAACCCCTCCGACTGCAGCTTGTGCGTCGTCTCTTTCGTCGCCGTGCGCACGCGCACCTGTGCCGGCAGCTCGCGCGGGTCGCTGCGCGGCTGCACCTTCGTGCCCTGACCGATCTCGGTCGCTCCGTCGGAGGCGCCGCCCCCGCTCGCGCGATAGACGGCGCGCCACTGGCCGAGCGCGATGTCGGCTCCGTCAGGCAGCTCGCAGGCCGTCTGCTTCTTGCCCATCGCCGTCGTGCCCTTGCCCGACAGATCCTGCAGCTTGCAGGTGGCCCCGTCGAACGTCAGCTGCACCTGCTGCCGCGACACGTCCGGGTCGGGGATGGCCACGTCACAGCTCTCGCCACGGCCCAGCACGACCTTCGTGCCGTCGAGGTTGAAGCGCAGCACTTCCTCACCACGCCGGAAGAAGACGAGCTCAGGCATGCGCGCGTGCGTAGCACGGGAGCGCCGGAGCCGCGAAGCCGCGCACGATCTATCGGCAATACGCCGAGGTGAAGCTGCCGGTCAGGGCGCTCGAGCCTCCGTCGCGCAGATCGATCTGCACGTCGAAGCTGCCCGCGAGCGCGCAAGGCTGCACGCTGGTCACCGTCACGTCGCCAGACTTTGCGACGAGCACTCTCGTGCCGGCGTCGTCCACGATTCCACGGTACAGCAGGCAGCTCTGCCCGCCGTCGCCCGGGTTCACGCGATAGGTGCCGGGGTCGAACTGCCCAGCGTGATCGAAGAGGTAGATGCCGACGAAGTCGCCGGCCGCCTGCGTGTGGGTCGCTCCGCAGGTCAGCGTCTGCTCGTACAGCGCGATCGAGATCCAGCCGCCGCTCGGCGTTCCGCCGCCGGCGTCCGTGCCTGAGATGATGGTGTTCCGGTTCTCGTACGACGAGCCGACCGTCAGCGCGAGGTCGCCCGACATCGCGCCCGAGCCCAGCGGCGAGCTCCCGGCGTCGCAGACGATGCCGGAGTCGGGTTGGTTCGAAGTTCCCGGCAAGATGGTGCAGCTCGACACCACCGCGCAGAGCGCGGCGCACGACGCGCGGTTCAGTTTCATGGTCGCGCTCGACAGCAACCGCTGTGCCGGCCGCTCGCGAATGGCTGCGTACGCTTCCCGCAGTGGAGCGTGGGCGCACCTCCGTGTCCGTGACGTCGGAGTCACGAACTGCCTGCAGCGGTTCAGTGAATCGCTGCGAACGCGATGAGCGCGACGAGCTCGAGCGCTCCGAAGCCCGTCGCGCACAGGCCGACGATCGGCTTCCAGCGCGCCTCGCGGGCTTTGCCCTCTTTCGCCTTCACGATGGCGATGATGTTCACCACTGTCGACGCGAGGATCAGCAGGGGAATCGGCAGCACGCAGCAGCAGCCGAGAACGAGGCCGGCCGTCTGCAGCCGCGTCTCAGAGTAGACGGCGTTCGGCGCGACCTTCTGATCGCGCAGCTCCCAGCAGCTCTTGCACAGCGGCACCGCATCGGGCCGCGTGCGCCGTGCGCACTGCTCGTCGAAGAACGTGCCACAGCGGTGGCATACGTAGAGGGCGCCTGCGTCGGGGTGATAGGCGCACCTGGCTCCGGCTGGAAGCGCGGTCACGTCACGCCACCGAAGCCCGGCGGCCTCCGCCCTGGAGGTGCCGGCGGATCTGCTCGGCGGCCGCGTCGGACTTGATCTTGAGCTCGACGTAGCCGGCGTCGATCCTGGTGCAGGTCGGGCCGCGCCCCGCGAGGAACACGACGCCGACCACGATGGGCAGCACGATGCCGGCGAGGAACATCAGCACGCCGAGGCCCTCCATGCGGTTGGCGACCGCGGCTCCGCCGGCTCCGAGCAGCACGATGCAGCCGACGATGCCGAGCGCCAGCATCATCTTGCCCTTCTTCCACGCCTCCCACGCCGCGTCCGAGAACGGCAGCTCGCCCTTCGCCCGGCGCATCAGCAAGGCGAGCAAGATGATCATGATGAGCGGAGCCATGCCGAACACGCCGATCCACCTGGGGTACCACTGAAACTTCACCGGCCTGAACTGAACGTTCTCGGTCTCGCCGGTGATGATGCAGACCTTCGGAAGATCGAACGACGACATCTCGTTCTGCGGAATCGATATCTGAGCCATGAAGTCCTCTACCCGCGAGCGCGGTGCCGTGTGAAACGCCGTGCAGGCTGAGCCGCCCCGCGCTGCTGGCTGCGCGCGAAGGCCGGGTCGTCGGCGTTCGACGACCCCCAGCCCGCGAGCGCCCCTGAGGGCCCGAACCTGGTCATGCGAGGTGGCTCGAGCAAGACCTGCGCCGCCTGGCCGCCGCGCAGAGGCCGCGAGAGTCCACGTGGCCGCATGCGCGGAGCCGTCGGCTTCGCCCGACGGTCGTATGGTCGAGCCATCGACAGCGTCGGCGTTCAGGCCGAGTCGGGGTGAGCTGCGGCGCAGACGAACCGTTCGAGCCAGCGCTGGCGCGGCCGAGCGCGCCGCCGCGGCCACGGTCAGCGGAAGTTCGGCCGGCCGAGGTAGCCGGTGAGCCGGCCCATGCGGAAGTTGGGGTCCTTCGGGTCGGGGCCGATCATCGAGAGCGCGCTGCCGATGAGGCCGAGCCGCTTCACGAACTCGGGCTCGGCCTTGATGCGAATCTCCATGTTGGGCTCGGAGTACTCGACGCGCTTGGCGAGCTTGAGCGTGCCGCTCGCCTGGATCTCGAGATCGGAGCTCTTCGTGTGCAGCTCCTCGACCTTGCCGGCGCCCTTGTCGAAGCTGAGCTTGCACTCGAGATCGCCGACCGCGATCTTCGGCAGGTCGAGCGGCGTCGGCTCGGAGCCGTACATCGGCAGCACCAGGCTCATCGTGCCGCCGTTGATGCTGAGCGCCTTGGTGCCGAGCGCCACCGTGCCGGTGGCCGCTCCGAAGTCGGGCTCGGCCGGGCCGCCGCCGACGGCCGCGCGCGGCACCTTGAGGTCGATCTCGCCGTTGATCGCGCCCGAGAAGTCGATGCCCGAGAAGCCCTTCATGTTGCCCTTCGAGAGATCGAGATCGTCGATGACCACGTTCACGCCCACGGTCGACATGCCCGACACCTTCGCCTGCACCTTGCCGTCGAGCAGCTTCGCCGTCACCGATACGCCCGGCGGGAACAGCGTCGGCCCCACCGAGATCGAGTCGATGTGCAGCGCCTCGGGCGGCTTCTCGGCGTTGGCATCGGCCTTCTTCGACAGCTGCAGGTCCGACGCGCGCACGGCGAAGAGGCCGGGGCCCATCGAGCCGATGCGCACGAAGTAGCCCGCGGCGTCGGCTTCGTTCTTCACCCGCTCGCGGAGCGCGTCGTACGGGAACGTGATGAAGAACGCGACGATCAGCGCGAAGAGGCCGAACGCCGCGTACAAGAGGCCGCGCTTCCAGGGCTTGAGGGTGCGCTCGGCCATGTCAGTTCTTCGCCTTGTAGGTCGCGATGGTCAGCCACGCCGTCAGCGTCTCGTTCGCGACGCGCGGCTCGATGCGCATGTACTTCACCTTCACGAGCCCGCCCGGCGCCGCCTCGACGGCGGTGAGAAAGTCGATCAGCCGGTTCAGCTTCACGTCGGTGAGCGAGAGCTCGACCGCGCTCTCGATGATCTTGTCGCCCTCGAGCGTGACGTCGGCCTTCGGGTTGATCGAGGGCAGCTCGAGCCCGGCCTTGCTCGCCTTCTCTTCGAGGTAGGTGATGAGGCGAATGTTGCTTGCCTTGAGCTGCGACTCGACCGCCGCCCGCTTCGCCTCGGTGTCGCGGAAGCCGGCGGCCAGCGTCTGAACCTCGTCGAGCTGACGCGCCTTGCCGTTGATGCGGCTGCGAATCGCGTCGGCCTTCGACGAGAACGTGAACGTCACCATGAAGACGATGAAGAGCGCGAACACGCCGCCGACCACCATCACGAGCCGGCGCTCGCGCTGCGACAGCGTCGAGAACTGCGTCTGCAGCCGGGCGATGAGCTCCTTCACGAGCGGCCTCCCTGAGCGTGGAGACGGGTCATGACCCGTCGCCCTGAGCGGCAGCGAAGGGTCATGACCCGTCGCCCTGAGCGGCAGCGAAGGGTCATGACGCGGTCTCCGCTGGGCACTCGACCTGAATGTCGAGGCGGAACTGCACCTTCGTGCCGTCTTTGTTCTTCTCGAGCTTCCCTTCCTTCACCTCGCGGAAGCACTTCTCGTTCTTGAGCGCGGCGACGATGTCTTCGACGTGCTTGCTCGAGTCGGTCTCGAACCGCGCGCTGATGCGGTCGATGTCGACGATGATCTGGTCGGCCGTCACGGGGAAGTCGGTGGGCAGCGCGCGGGTCAGGTCGGCGAGCAGCGTCACGGCCGACCGCTTGGGAATGCTGGCGACCGGGCTGCCCTGGCCCTTCAGCATCGAGAGCGCGACGTTGAAGTCTTTCTGGCAGCTGCCGAGGTAGCGGTTGGTGATGTCGCAGAGCATCGCGTCGAGCGCCTTCTCACGCCGCTCGAGCACCGTGTTGCGCACGATGCCGCTCGCGATGAGCAGCACCAGCAGCACGGCCGCGAACGTCACGAGCTGCCCGATCTTGTCGCTGACGAAGTCGAGGTCGCTCTTGAACGCGAACTCGCCGCGCCGCAGGTTGAACCGCGGAGCCTTCGCGCCCGACGCCGCCCCGCGCGCCGCCAGCGCGTACGCCTGCGCGGTCTGCGGCGACGGGCCTCCCGTCACGGCCTTCACCTCGTTCGGCAGCTCGAGCAGCTTCACGGGCACGCCGAGGTCGGCTGACAGCTGCTCGGGCAGGCCCGGCAGCTTCGCGGTGCCGCCGCAGAGGTAGACGGTCTCGATCGAGCGCTTCGATCTCGCCGCGTACGACTTCAGCGTGGACTTGAGCTCGCGCAAGATGCCCTGCATGCCGCGAACGAAGGCGCCGGCGGCGCGCTCGGCGTCGGGCCCGACGACGTGCTCGCCGAGCGCGGCGTGCTGGTCCTTCCAGTCTTGGGCTTCGGCGAGGCTGATCTTGAACTCGTTCGCGAGGCCCTTGGTGAGGGCGAGGCCTCCGCCGGCGAAGGTGCGGGCGTGCTCGACGCCGACCGCGTGGCGCAAGACCGAGACGCACGTGCGCTCGTGGCCGATGTCGACCAGGGCGACCGCGCCCTCGCTCGGGGGCAACAGCGGCAGCACGTTCTGATAGACGAGGGCAGGGTGGGTGACGATGCGCGGCTCGACCTTCAGCTCGCGCAGCACCTCGAGCAGCTTGGTGAGGTCGTCTTTCTTCACGACGCCGACGAGCAGGTGGCTGCCGGCGGGGTCGACGGAGCCGATCTGGTAGTCGTAGGCCGCCTCGGAGAGATCGAACGGCAGCTGCTCTTCGACCTCGAAGGCGAGCGTCGACTCGATGCGCTTCGGGTCCGAGAAGGGGAGCGCGATCGGGTGCGTGGCCATCGACAGCCCCGGCACCGAGACGATGACCTGGTCGGCCTGAAAGGCGCCCTTCGCGAGCAGCTCGGTGACGGCGGCCTTGAGGTCGCCGCCGTTCTTCACCTCGGCGACGGCGCGCACCTGCGTGCTGCGCATGGCCGTCTCGAGCAGCACGCCCTTGACGGTGAAGGCTCCGAGGTCGAGTCCGAGGATGCGGGCCATCAGTCTTCTCTCCAGTACACGAGGCGGCCGAGCTGATCGTCGAGGCGGATGACGGCGGTGATGGTGCGGGTGACGTCGCCGGCGGTGCCGCTGACGCGCACGCGGTACGTCTGGCTCTTGTCGCCGATGAAGCGCTGGCCCTGCGGGTTGTTCATGATCGTCGGGTTGGTCTGAACGCCCGCGCTCGCGATGACGTTCACGAAGTCGGTGATCGACATGCCGAAGAGCGAGAAGACGCGCGCGGTGCGGATCTTCTTGATGAGCGTGTCGATGAACACGGGGTCCGACAGGCGCGGGTCGGGGCGCTGGGGGTCGGCGATGGTGCGAATGGCGAGCTCGAGCAGCACCGGGTCGTCGGTGTTGATGTTCATGCGCGAGTTGATGTCGGGGTAGACGGTCAGCTTGTCGCGGAAGGCCGCCATGAAGCGGTCGTTGACGCCGTGCACGAGGTAGAGCTCGTCGAGGCTGTCGAAGCGCGCGTTCTTGGCGCGGTAGCGCGGGTCGAACTTGTCGTAGTTGTAGTTCTCGTCCGAGAAGCCCTTCATGAAGGGCTCGCCCTGGCCCGAGAAGTTCAGGCTCGAGCCGACCTCGTCTTCGTCGACCCAGTCGCGCATCGCGATGATGACGTCTTGCGGCGTCGCCTTCACGCGGTTGCTGTCTTCCTTCTCGAAGAGGAACTCGTACTTCTTGTCGTTCAGCGTGGCCATCAGCTGGCCCAAGATGACCTGCGCCGAGAATGCGGTCTGGTCGAGCTTGTTCAAGTTGACGCGCTCTTCCTCGTCGGTGATCTCGGTGTCGAAGCAGCCCTCGAAGCCGCCGAACTTGCGCCCCTTCTGAGCGGCGGCGAGCTCGGGGTTCTCGTCGTCGAAGTCGAACTTCGGAGACGACTTCGGGCCGACGCCGCCCTTCGCGTCTTTCGGGTCCTCCTCGGGGACCATCGCGGCGAGCATGTGGCAGTCGATCTTCGCCATGCGCCACAGCTGAATCGTCATCGTCTGCGGCTGCGCGCCGGCGCCGGGCAGGCCGCCCGGCAGACCTGGAGGCGTGCCGCCGCCGAGGGCTCCGGCGCCCATGAACTGCGACAGCAGGTTGCCGATGTTGGGGATCTGGATGCCGTCCATCTGCTTCTGGAAGCGGAGCATCAGGCGCGAGAGCCCGATGCCGCTCTTCGCGAGGTAGTGCGCGCGCATCTCGTCGCGCGCGTTCGTCGCCATGCGCTGCTCGACGATGGCGTTGTACCGGTTCTCTTGCGCGAGCAGCGCCAGCACGGCGAGCCCGACCATCACGAGCAAGAGCGCGACGCCGCGCTCGCCTCTGCGCGAGCGGCCGGGCCGTGCAGCGATGGGGGCTCGCGGGGCGGTCATTGGAACCGGGGGAACTCGGTGTTGAGCATCACGCGGGCCTGGGTCATGTACTTGACCTCTTTGCCCGTCTCGTCTTCCGCGGTGAGCATCACCTTCACGCGGGTGGGCAAGATGCCCTTCTTCTCTGCGCGGCGGGTGTCCCACTCGTCGACCCACTGCTTCTTCTCGGTGTCCCAGTACTGGAACTCGACCTTCTTGCAGCCCTCGAAGAGCACGTCTTCGGTGCCGCCGCGGTCCATTCGCTCTTCGAGCAGGGCCTTCTCGCGGCGGAAGAGATCGTTGCGGCTGCGCTTGCCCTTCTCGGTCGACGGCTTCACCTGGTACTCGACGACCATCTGGTCGGACTCTTTCGCGTCGGCGTAGAGGCGCTGGTGCGCGAGCGAGGTGAAGAGCAGCTTCTCGCGCGTGCCGACGAAGTTGCTCGGGCGATCGAACGCGTCGCGGTAGCGCTTGGCGTCGTAGCGATCAGAGATGAAGGCGGCGCTGATCTCGCGCTCCATGCGGTTCATCGCCGTGCGGAGCATGCGGTAGCGCTCGGCCTGCGACTCCATCACGTCCTTCGCGCCCGCGGTCGAGTTGAACGCGTAGCTCAGCGTCAGGCCGATGAACGCGGTCACCGCGACCGCGATGACGACCTCGAGCAGCGTGAAGCCCGCGCGGCGGCGGGAGCGCAGGCTATTCACCGAAGCCCCTCCGCATGCGCTGGCCGGGGAAGTTGCCGAGCTGCGGCAGGCCACCCTTCATCCCGGGTACGAACGGCTGCAGGGCGCCCGGTTGCATGAGCTGCTGGGCGGCGCCGCCGCCGTGCTGCATGGCCCACTGCTCGGCGGTGATGACGGGCACTCCCGAGGCCGGGTCGACCATGCTCCCTCCGTTGGGAGAGGGAATCGGGTTCGCGACCGGGCTGCCGTTGTCGGTGCGCACCCACTGGCTGGTGCCGGGCTGGGCGGCGTTCGGGTTGACGCCGGCCTGGGCGAGCGCCTGGGCCATCGCGCCGCCGTTGCGGTCGGAGCCGGGCCCGAGCGACACGACGTGCGTCACGATGTCGAAGCTCTCGGTGATCTTGCCTTCCTTCCACGTGACGGTGAGGTGAACCTCGCGCACCGACTTCGTGATCTGATCGACGAGCTGCTGAAACTGCGCCTGCATCAAGCCGGCGGCGGGGCCCATGGCTCCGGCGATGTTCATGCCGGCGGTGGTGGTGCCGGGAGCGGCGCCGGGGGGCAGCTTGCCTCCGCCGAACATGCCGCCGATGGCGTCCATCAGGCTGCCCGTGCCGCCGCCCTTGCCGTCCTTCGAGTCGCCGCCGCCCATCGGCAGGTTGAAGATGGCGCCGATGAGCTGATCGGGCGACATGCCGTTCGTCTTCGGCGCCATGATCTTCGCGCGCCACTTGTACGAGGGCCACCCGTCTTCAGAGAAGTCGCCGGCCTGCTCGTCATCGTCGGTCTGGAAGCCCTTGTCGTAGAGCTCCTGCTCGATGTCGGTCATCTTCGCGCGGGCGAGGAGCGTCGCGACGGTCAGCTTCTTCGCGTAGACGTGGCCGTACACGCTCGAGCTGTTGATCGAGAAGATCGCGGTGAGGCTGACCGCGAGCACGCTCAGCGCGACCATGACCTCGAGCAGGGTGAAGGCGCGCCGGCTCATGTGCGGGGCACCTCGAGCTCATCGGGCACGATGGCGACCTTGCCGGTGAGCGGCTGCACCGTGAGCGTCCACACGTTGCTGCCCTGGCGCACGCCGAGCTGGGCGCGCTCGGTGAAGCCCTGGGGGAAGAAGTACATGTACGCGGTGCCCTGCTTGACGGGGTCGCGCTGGTGGCGTGTCCACACGGTGATGCGCACGGCGTCGGGCAGCTCGCGCTCGGCGATCTCTTCGTTGCTGTAGGCGTCGTACTTGGCGTTGTCCTCGACGCGCTGCTTCTCGCGCGCGAGCAGCTCTTGCACGGTGGGGGCCGAGTCGGAGTTCAGCGAGCGGAAGCGGGCGTCTTCTTCTTTCTTCTTCGTCTCGCGCTCGCGATCGCGCTCTTTGTCTTTGAGCTCCTTGAGCTCGTCTTCGCGGTCTTTGCGCGCGGTGAGGCCGGTCTTCGCGCACTCGGCGTGGTACTTCACGGGGGTGTCGTCGTCTTTGGGCGAGGGGAGCTCGAAGACGAGGCGGCAGGTGCGGCCGGTGAGCGCCGCGCTGTCGTAGAGCAGGCGAATGGTGCCGGCGAGCTCGGTGGCCGACGCCTTGGCCTTGGTGCCGGTGACGGCGCCGATGGCCATGACGGCTCCGCCCATGAGCAGGCCGATGATCGCGATGACGATGATGAGCTCGAGGAGCGTGAAGCCCCGGGCGCGGCGGCGGCGGATCACAAGAACCTCTCGATCAGCTCGACGACGAGCCAGGCGGCGGCGGCCGCAGACAAGGCGCCAGCGATGACCCAGGGGCTCAAGCCCTCGCGCGGGTCAGTCGTTGCCGGGAGCTGGCGCTTGTCGGGGGTCATTCGCAGACCGCTTTCTCGGGGTGGTCGCGCAAGTGCATCTCGCGCCCCACGCAGTGACATGCGTCGCCAGCCAACATGAGGCCGCAGAGGCCGAGGTAGACGAGCGCGACGACATCGAGGCCCGACAGCTGCTTCATCGCTTCACCAGATCGTCTGCGGTGCCGAGCTCACGGTCTTTGCCGGCGGACGTCACGACGGGCTTGCCACCCTCGAGGCGGTACGCGAGCGGCTGCTTCCAGCCGTCCGTCGGCAGCTCATCGAGCACGCCGGCCTCGACGACCTGTTCGAGCCGCTCGGGAAACGTGCCCTTCTTCAGGTAGTACGTCTTCAGCGCCGCGCTCACCGCCACGAGCTGGTTGCGCGTCATGTCTTCGCGCGCCGGCTCGTACACGTTGATGACGGATACGGCCACGATCGCGCTCACCAGGCCGATGAGCGCAATCACGACCATCATCTCGAGCAGGGTGAAGCCCTGCGGCTGGCGGCGCGCGCGGTTCATTTCTTCGCCGACGCGTCGTCCTTGCTCGAGAGATCAGCGGCGACGCCGTCACCACCGGGCGCGCCGTCATCGCCGTACGACATGACGACGGGCTTGCCGTTCTCGAGCAGGTACACGAAGTCGTTGCCCCAGGCGTCCTTCGGGACCTTGTCGGTGATCTGCTCGTCGACGAGCACCTTCAGGCCGGTGCCGGTGTCGGGGTACTTGTTCTTGCGCAGGTAGTACTGCTTCAAGAGGTCCATCGTCGTCTGGATGTTCGTCCGCGTCGTGTCGACCTTCGCCTTGCTGAAGGTGGGCACCACGGCCACGGCCACCATGCCGGTGAGCAGCCCGAGAATCGCGATCACGACCAGAATCTCGAGCAGCGTGAAGCCGCGCCTCCGAATACGTCGTCTCTGTTTCACCATGTTCGATGCTCCTTAACCATCAACCGTAGAAAACGACTCCCACGCCGAGCAGCGCGAGCGCCAAGACAAACAAGGCCACCGAGCCCACCTGTCGGATCTTCTCGTCCATCATCGAATCGCCGAGTTCATCTGCAGAATGGGCATCAAGATCGAGAACGCCACGAAGCCGACGCCACAGGCCATGATCACGATCATGATCGGCTCGAGCAGCGAGGTCAGCGCCCCGATGCGAACGTTCACCTGCGACTCGTACGAGTCGGCGACGTTCACCAGCATGTCCTCGAGCTGGCCCGACTTCTCGCCGATCGCGACCATGTGGTACACGAGCGGCGGAAATTCGCCGCTGCGCTTCAACGGCGCGGCGATGCTCTCGCCCTCTCGAATCGAGTCGCGCGCCTTGTCGATCACGTCGGCGAGCACGTCGTTCGTCACGACGTTTCGCACGATGTCCATCGCGGTGATGATCGGCACGCCGCTCTTGAGCAGGGTCGCGAGCGTGCGCGTGAAGCGCGCCACGGCCAGCATGCGCACGAGGCCGCCGACGATCGGCAGCTTGAGCACGATGCGATCCCACACCGGCTTGCCCTTCTCGCTGCGCGTCCACCGCACGAAGAAGAACGTGCCGCCGATGAGCGTGGGGATCACCACGAACCACCAGTCGCTCATGAAGTTCGAGCTCGCGATGAGCAGGCGCGTCGTCCACGGCAGCGCCGTCTTCATGTCGGCGAAGATCTTCGTCACCTTCGGCACGACGACCGTCAGCAGCAGAATCATGATGCCGCCGCCGATCACGATCATCACGAGCGGGTACATCATCGTGCCGATCACCTTCTGCTTCAGCCGCGCCTGGCTCTCGGTGAACTCGGCGAGCCGGTTCAGCACCGCGTCGAGCGCGCCCGAGTGCTCACCCGCCCGCACCATGTTGATGTACAGCTTGCCGAACACCTTCTCGTGCTGCGTCATCGCGTCGGCGAGCGACGAACCCTCGTTCACGCGCGACTTGATGTCCGACAGCACGATCTTCAGCCGCTCTTTGTCGACCTGATCGACGAGCGCGTTCAGCGCCTCGACCAGCGCCACACCCGCGTGCAGCAGCGTCGCGAGCTGCCGCGTCATGATCGCCACGTCGTCGGTGTTGATGCTGCCGCGCGTGAAGCGCTTGAGGTTGATGTCCTGGTTCAGCGCGTCGCTCGCGCCCGCCTTGGCCCCCGCCGCGCCCTTCATGGGAGCCCGCGTGCTCTTGCCCTCGGCCTGCCCGACGACGTCGGTGAGGAACACGCCCTCTTTCTTGAGCAGCGTCCTCAAGGTGCGGGGCGAGTCGGCCTCCTTCAGCCCCGTGATCGTCTTGCCGGCCTGGTTCAGGCCCTTGAATTCGTAGACCGCCATCGTCAGATGTCTTCCTGCGTCACCGAGAGCACCTCGGCGATCGTGGTCTCGCCGGCCGCCACCTTGCGCGCGCCGTCGTCGAGCAGAATGAGCATGCCCTTCTCCATCGCCTTCTTCTTGATCGTCGAGCTGTCGACGTTCTTGAGGATCAGCTGCCGAATGTCGTCGTCGACGAGCAGCAGCTCGTAGATGCCCGTGCGGCCGCGGTAGCCGCGCTTGCCGCACTCGTTGCAGCTGCCGGCCTTGAACACGAGATCGCCGCCGAACGCATTGAAGCGCTCGCGCGTCATGCCGAGCTTCTCGAGCTCGGTGTCCGACGGGCGGTAGGGCTGGCGGCAGGCGTCGCAGACGCGGCGCACCAGGCGCTGCGCCAGCACGCCCGTCAGCGACGAGGCCACGAGAAACGGCTCGACGCCCATCTCGACGAGGCGGGTGACGGCGCCGGCGGCGTCGTTCGTGTGCACCGTCGAGAACACGAGGTGGCCCGTCAGCGACGCCTGAATCGCGATCTCGGCCGTCTCTTTGTCGCGGATCTCGCCGACCATGATCACGTCGGGGTCTTGCCGAAGGAAGCTGCGCAGCCCGGCGGCGAACGTCAGCTCGATCTTCGGGTTGATCGCCATCTGCCCGATGCCCTTGAGCTGGTACTCGACCGGGTCTTCGACCGTGAGAATGTTCTTGTCGGGCGTGTTGATGCGGCTGAGCGCCGCGTACAGCGTCGTCGTCTTGCCCGAGCCGGTCGGGCCCGTGACGAGAATGATGCCGTGCGGCCGTTTGATGAGATCGTCGACCTGGTCGAGGATCTCTTGACCCATGCCGATCTCGGCGAGGTCGAGCACCGTCGAGCTCTTGTCGAGCAGACGCAGCACGATGCGCTCGCCGTACGCCACCGGCACCGTCGACACGCGAATGTCGATGTCGCGGCCGGCCAGCTTGATGCGAATGCGGCCGTCTTGCGGCAAACGCTTCTCGGCGATGTTGAGCGACGCCATGATCTTCACGCGGCTCAAGATCGAGTTCTGGTACCGCTTCGGAGGCTTGATGACCTCTTGCAGATCGCCGTCGATGCGGAAGCGCACCGAGAGCTCGCGCTCCATCGGCTCGATGTGAATGTCCGACGCGCGCTCTTTCGCGGCGCGGTACAGCAGCGAGTTGACGAGGCGAATGATCGGCGCCTCGTCGTCGTCGCTCTCGATGAGATCTTTGGTCGCCTCGATCTCGGCCTCGGCCTTGTCGAGGTCGAGGGCCTCCATCTCGTCGACGACCTGCTCGGCCTCGTTGATCGACCGGTCGTAGACCTGGTTGATGGCGTCGATGACGGTGCGGGCGGTCGCGACCGACGGCGAGACGTCGCGCTGCAAGAGCATTCGCGCGTGATCGAGCACCGCAGTGTCGAGCGGGTCGGCCACCGCGATGACGATCGACTCGCCGCCGTCTTTGAGCGGAATGATGCGGGCCTGCTTCGCGAAGTTGATCGGCACCCGCTTGACGAGCTCGGGGTCGATGTCGTCGATACCGATGAGGTTCAGGTAGGGCAGGTCGAGCTGCGCCGCGAGCGCGCGCGTGACGTCTTCTTCGGTCACGGCCTTCATGCCGACGAGCACCTCGCCCAGCCGCCCGCCCTTCTCGGCCTGCTGCTTCAGCGCCTCGTCGAGCTTCTCGGGCATGAGCCCGAACGACTGCACGAGAATCTGACCCAGCGGTCTCCCGTAGAGATACGCCGGGCCATGGGCGACCACCTGTGTGCGGCTCGGGGGCGCTTCGCCCAGCGACTCATCGGGGACATTCGACATCACTGCACCTCGAGACGTTCTCGCTGCGGCTTCGGCGGCTGCTGCGGCGCCACCATCGGCGTCGCGCCCTCGCCCGCAGGCGCAGCAGGCTCCTTCACCTCGGCGTCCTTCCCGCCCCCCGGCCCGGGGGCAGGCTGGATCAACTTCTCGCCGGTCTGGCCCGGCCCGCCGTTCTCGTACTTCTGCATCTCTTTGTTCAGCGACTGCGTCATGCGGGCGAGCGGCCCCGGCTTGCGCGAGAAGTCGATGGCCACGTCGTAGCCCGACACCGCGCCGTAGAACTGCTCTACGAACTGCTGACGCTCCTTCATCTTCCGCTCGAAGATGCGGCGGAAGTCGCTCGAGTCGCGAATGATGTACGGCGTCAGGAACAGCAGCAGGTTCGTCTTGATCTTCTGCTGCGTCTGCGACCGGAACAGGTTGCCGAACAGCGGAATGTCGCCGAGCACCGGCACCTTCTTCACGCCCTCGATCACGCGCTCCTGCATGATGCCGCCGATGACGATGGTCTCTTGATCGCGCGCGACGATGGTCGTCTTCGCGGTGCGCTTCGCCGTCGTCGGGCCGAGCACCGGGTCGCGCGACGCGATCTCTTCGGTCTGCTCGTTGACCGTCATGCGGATCATGTCGCTCTCGTTGATCTGCGGCTTGATGCTGAGCTTGAGCTCGACGTTCTGGCGCTGAATCGGCGCGAACGCGCTGCCCAGGCCGCCGAGCAGGCCCGCGCCGAGGCCCGCGGCGCCCGGGATCTGGCCGGTCAGGCCGCCGAGGCCGCCGAGCGACGAGGGCGCGAAGCCCGACTGGAAGGGCACGTTCTGGCCCACCGTGATCTCGGCGTCTTCGTTGTCGGTCGCGAGAATGTGCGGCGTCGAGAGCACGTTCACGTCGGAGCTCGACTGCAGCGCGTTCATCACGATGCCCCACGCCGGAATCTGCACGCCGCCGATCTCGAGGCCGGCCACCGTCGGCCCCTGAATGCCGGTGAGGAAGCCCGAGAGGCTCGCGAGGTTCGCGAGGCTCAGCGAAGGCGGCAGACCGCTCGAGCCGTACTTCGTGCCGAAGATCAGCGGCAGCGTGCCCTGGTCGGTCTTCAGCGGCACGCCGCCGTGCAGGTTGACGCCGATCTCGCGGCTGCGGTCGAGGTTGACCTCCATGATGACGGCCTCGACGAAGACCTGCTTCCGCACCACGTCGAGCTTCTCGATGATCTTCACCAGCGACCGGTAGTCGGACGAGCTCGCGATGACGACGAGCGCGTTCGTCGACTTGTCGGCCGAGATCTTCACCTCACCCTGAAACAGCTCGGCTGCGGCGCCGCCGGCGGGGCGGGGCGGAGGCGGCTGGCCCGGCGCCACCTTCGGCTTGTTCGCGGTGCCCTGCGCGAGCGTCTGCAGGGTCGACGCCAGGTCTTCGGCGTTCGCGTTCTCGAGCGGGTAGACGTTGATCTTGTCGCCCGTGGGCCCGGGAATGTCGAGCGCGGCGATCAGCGCGAGGATGCGGTCGTACGCCGCCGGGCTCGCGATGACGATGAGCTTGTTCGTGCGCTCGTCGGGGATGAGCTGCGACAGCGTGGCGGGCCCGGCACTCTCGCCCGCAGCCCCTGGAGTGCCGGGCGTGTGCCCACCGGGCGGCGGCGCTCCGGGCGCCGACCCGGGCGGCATCGCCGCGATGTTTCCGCCCGGCCGCTGGCCCGGCTTCTGCGCCTTCGACTCGAAGAGCTTCTGCACCTTGTCGGCCATCTCTTGAGCGGTCGCGTACTGAATCTGAAGGATGCGGATCTCGTCGCTCGCCGCCTTCGAGTCGAGCTGCTCGACGATGCGCTCGAGGCGCTTCATGTTCGAGGCGAGGTCGTTGATGATGATCGTGTCGGGCTGAAAGGGGATGGTGTCGCCCGACGGAGTGACCAGCTGCTGCAGCACGCCGCGCAGCTGCTCGATCTCGACGTACCTCACCTTGAAC
This sequence comes from Myxococcaceae bacterium, assembly GCA_044223505.1. Classification (GTDB taxonomy): domain Bacteria; phylum Myxococcota; class Myxococcia; order Myxococcales; family Myxococcaceae; genus Xiheicaenimonas. The sequence continues at coordinate 41,641 of JBGALX010000018.1, read as the reverse complement.
ATGCGCGTGATCATCTGCTCGTTCGTCGTGTACTGCTCCGACGGGTCGAGCACGGTGGGAATGGGGAACTGCTTCGCGCGCTGCTTGTCGACGATCTTGAGGAACTTGCCGTGCGGGTAGACCGCGAGTGAGTTCGCGTCGAGCGCCGCGAGGAACGCCGCGTAGAACTCGTCGCCAGTGACCGAGACCTTGCCCGCCTCGGGGCCGATGATCGAGATCTTGCCGCGCACGTTCTCGGGCAGGATGAACGTCTTGCACGTCGCGTCCGAGACCGTCTGCACCAGCTTCTCGATCTCGACCTTGTCGAAGTACACGTTGTAGCGAGCCGTGCGCCGCACCTCTTCGCACGTCGGCTTCTTCGGCGAGGCCGGCGTCGCGGCTCCGGTGCCGCCGGGAGGAGCCGCGGGCTCCATCGGCGCGATCGCCCGCTCACCCGGCCCGGGCGCGAGGCCCGGAGGACGCGCTGGACGCGCCGGCTGGGCGAGGGCCGATGCGCACACCACACACGACAGCACTGCTGCTGAGCGGATCATTTTCGTTTTCGAAGAAGCGGTCATTAGCGAACGTTGTAGGTCTTTCGAACCGTGGAGCCGTTGCGCTCGATCTCGATGTCGATGCGCGAGGCTTCTTTCAGCTTGGAGTAGATCTCGAGCGCCTTCTCGGGGCTGTTCAGGTCGTAGCCGTTGATGCGCTTGAGCACGTCACCGTTCTGAACGCCGATCTTCGTGTAGATGGAGTCGGGGCGAATCGAGAACAGCTTGAAGCCCTGGGCGACGCCGTCTTTGAACGCGGGCACGATGCGCGCCTGCATCGCGACGTCGTTCAGGTTCGACAGCGTCTTGTCGATCTCGGCGCGTGGGACCTCGTACTCGTTCTCAGAGACGGCCTTGATGCCGTTGCCGAGCGCGACGGGCGGAGGTGCGCCGGTGTTGGCGGCGGGCGCGGCGGCGACGGGCGCGGCGGCGATCGGAGGCGGTGCGACGCTGCCGTCACCGCTGGTGGCGTCGATGAACTCGCGGCGGTTGTTGTTCTTGATGATGACGCGCGACCGCTCGATCTCGAGGATCTCGGCGGTCTGGATCATGTCGCCGACCATGTACGTCTGCGTCTTGAGCGTCACGACGTCTTGAATCGAGCAGATGCTCCACTCGGGCAGGCCGGCGACGAGCGTGCCGAGCAGCTTCACGCGCAGGCTCGTGTGCACGGGCGCCGAGTCCATGTCGATCTTCGGAGCGGCCTCGGGCTCCTTGACCTCGGGCTCCTTCGGCAGGGGGATGCCGGTGAGCTTCGAGACCTTCTCGCCGTCGAGCCCCGCGATGGCGACCACCGGGCGCGCTTGCGGCGCCGCTCGGACCTTCGGCTGCGGCAGCGGCGTCACCAGCGACTCGATGAACGCGTTCGCCGTCCGCGCCACCATCAGCATGACGCCGAAGATGAACAGCAGATGGACGATCCAGAAGTGACGCTTGAAGAGAAATTCCACGGCGATCAGGTCCGTCGAGCAAGCCCGGTGCCATCGAGGCCTCGGGTTTCATTGGGGAATTCGGCGCCTCACGGCGGCGACTTTGACAATTTGTCGCTGGGGGTTTCGGCCTACGGGTCGAGTTGTCCTTCGAGCGTGAACGGCTGCCCGTTGCGCTCCAGCTCGACCGAGAGCACCGCTCCCGGCCTAACGAGCGCCAGGGCGGAAAAGTCCACCGGCTTGCCGTTGACCTTGGTGAGCAGATCGCCCGGCTGAACGCCGAGCGCCTGGGCGATCTTCGGCACGGCGAGCAGCTTGAGGCCCTTCGGCGTCGGCACGATGCGGGCGGTGCCCCACTCGGCGAAGTCCGACAGCTTCGCGTGGAGCAGCGGGCCGCCGGTCGACGAGGTCGGCTCGGCCGCGGCGCGAGGCTGCATGCAGTGCTCCTCGCTTCCCCCGGGTGCCCCTTGGGGGGCGATTGCGTCGAGCACGACGCAGCCTTTGCTGATCGATCGCACGGTCGCACCGCCGATGCGATCGCCGACCGCGACGGTGCGCCCCTCGACGAGCGCGAGCGAGTACCGCTCGTCTTGCGCCACCAGCGTGCCATGTAGCTTCAGCGGTGAACGTGCGGGTACGATCTTGCGTTCCACCTCGCGCGCGGGGAGGTTGAACAGCCGCGCGAGCGCTTCGACGCTGAGCACCGCGGCCGTGGCGAGAGCTTTCATGCGCCGGCAGCGGTTGCAAACGCATGCCCAGCGCCGAAGTGCGTCGATTCGCGGGCCTGGCGCTCGAACGCGCGCCGAGCGCTCGCCAACTTGTCAGCTGTACGAGACGCTGACGTGCTCGGGCGCGAACGAGGCGATGGCGTGCAGGCTCGAGCGCTGCCAGCGGCGCTTCTGAGTGGCCTCGAAGTGAATGCAGTAGCGGCGATCGCTCGCGAGCTTCTGGACCTCGGCGATCCACCCGACGAAGGCGCTCAGGGCGGTCGAGTTCATGAAGTCGACCGCGCGCACGTCGACGCGCACCTCGCGCGCGTGGGCCTCGACGGCGCTCTTGTGCCAGTGCAGGAACTCGTCGCGCAGCGGTTGGGCGTCGCGCAGCTCGGCCATGCCGCGCAGCGAGAGCGTGAGCATGGGGCCGTGCGCGATGCCGCTGATCTCGAGGGTGCCGACGGAGGTGGTCATGACAGCTCCCGGGTAGCGGTGATCTGCAGCAGGTCGTTCTGGAACCTGCAGTCGAGGTCGAACTCGCCCTCGCTCGCGACGCGAAACAGGCCGAGCTGGGCCGAGCCCGTCGGCGACTGCGCGAGGTCGCGGAGCCGCTTCTGGTAGAGCTCGAACCGGCTGGGCGCCTGCTGAATGACGCGCACGCGGTCGAGCGTCGCGCGGGCGGCCTCGGGGCTGCGCACGAGCGAGCTGACCTTCAGCACGAGCGCCTTCGGCGAGAGCTCGATGCAGAGCGCCGCGGCGTCGCCGCCGGGCAGCGGGCGCGCGTACTTGATCGCGTTCTCGACGAGCTCCGAGACCGCCATCACGGCGTCTTCGCGCACGTCCTCGGGCAGCTGGGCGAGGTGATCGCTCACCTCGTCGCGAACCTTCGGCAGCAGATCCCACAGTGACGGTATGCGCAGCTCCACGGCCCGCAGAGCGAAGCAAGTTCATGGCCCGCCGCGGTGCGGCGCACGTGCCGGAATTCGCGGGCAGTGCGAGCGCTCGCTACCGGGTCACGGCGCACCTGTGGGATGCGCGAATGACCTCACGCGCCTCGCGATGAAGAGCCCGATCGCGAAGAGCGCGGTGAGCAGCGCGACGCCCGCGTAGTCGATCAGCGGTATGCGCGCGATCTGCTCGAGGCTCGAGAGCGGCCGGTCGCGCCAGACGAAGCCGACGGCGGCGAGCCACGCGACCGCGACGGCGGCCTTGAGCGCGCGCGACCAGGAAAGCCCGTGCATCTGCGTGACGATGAAGAGCGCGCTGAAGCCGAACACGAACATCGGCACCAGGCGGCTCGGCTGATCCATCGCGACGAGGCCTGCGTGCACGATGACGAGGGTCTCGAGCGCGAGCGTCCACCGGCGGTCGACGTGCACGCGCGTGAAGAAGAGGCTGCCCTGCAGCAGCACGAGCAGCAGGTAGAAGAACCCGGCGAGGTGACCGGTGGTGGCCTCGGCGGGGTGGAACCAGAACGTGTAGACGATGGCCCACGAGAAGTAGAAGCCGTGCCAGCGCCGCGCGGCGTCGGCGACGCCGGCCGGCAGCGGCACCGGGCGCCCGAAGAACAGCCCGCGGCGGGGGTTCTCCATCAGCAGCACCCAGATGAGCAGCACCGCGACCGAGCCGAGCGAGCTGAAGACGTGAACGTCCTGCGCGAGGCCGTCGTACGTGAGGTGCGTCTGCACGAGGTGCAGCACGACGAAGGCGGCGTTGACCGCGAGCGCCCACACGTTGAAGCGGTGCAGGCCGGCCGTGTACGCGGGCCGCTCGCGCTGGGCCCACGCGATGAAGGCGAAGCAGCACAGCTGGTGCGCGAGGTAGAGCGACCAGACGGCGGCGCGCGTGAGCCAGGTCGGCTGCGCGAGCTTCCAGTAGTACCAGGCGGCGCCGGCGTCGGGCAGGTGCGGCACGTCGCGCAGGGCCGGGGCGGTCAGCCACACGGCGGCGCAGAAGAGGGCGCAGAACGCGACGCCGCCCGCGAGCGCGATCAGGTCGTAGCGGCGTGCGGCCATTGAGGCAGAATACCGGCGATGCGGCTCATTGCCCTCTTCGTGCTGCTCGCCGGCGAGCCCGAGGCCCAGGCGATCGACAAGAGCCGCTTCGCAGGCCGCTGGTTCGAGCACGCGCGCATGCCGTCGTTCTTCCAGAAGGGCTGCACCGACACGACGGCGACGTACACGCTCAACGCCGACGGCGAGTTCGACGTCGAGAACCGCTGCCTCAAGGGCGGCTCCGAGACGAAGGTGCGCGGCACGATGTGGGTCTCGGACCCGCAGGCGTCGGGCAAGCTCACGCTGCAGATCTTCTGGCCCGTACGCTCTCAGCTGTGGGTGCTCGAGCACGCCGACGATTACTCGTGGGCGGTGCTCGGCAGCCCCGACAAGCAGAAGGCGTGGGTGTTCACGCGGGCCCCGGCGGTCGACGAGCCGCTGCGCGCGGCGCTCATCGCCAAGCTCGAGCAGCGCGGCTACCCGGTGAAGCAGCTCGAGCGCGTCACGCACGCCTCCGACGGCGGCACGTGACACGTTGACGCAGGCCTCGTCGTTTCGGGCGTCTGGCGGCCGGCACCGCGCGTGCTCAGTCGAGGTGTCCATGATCCTCCGAGCGATGGTCGCAGGTGCGGTGCTGTGTGGCTGTGTGTCGGAAGTGTCGCCCTGCGAGCAGACCCCCGAGCGGCAGCAGTCGGCGCTCACCAGCCGGGGCGGCTGGGACCGCAACGGCACGAGCCTCAACGGCATCTGGCAGAACGGCGTGTCGCTGAACGGCGTCGACCTCGGTGCGGTGCGCGCCGGCTCGCGTCACGCCGTCGACTACGCCGACGGCACGCGGGGCGAGCTGACGGTCACGTCGGTCGAGACCGCCGGCGACCTTGCCTTCTACCGCATCGAGCTCGACGGTCAGAACCCGTGCGGCGCAGACGGCCGCGGCTTGTTCGTGCCCGGCACGTGGGACGCGACCGGCGCGAACCGCGAGGGCGGCCTCACGTTCTCGTGCACGAACGGAGCGATCGCGAAGTGCGTGATGATGGGCTACGCGCCGGCAGCGGTCGGCGCCGCGCAGCACCAGGCCTGCACGCGCATGGTGCGCGCCGACTACTGCGGCGACGGCGTCGCGCACACGCGCAACGGCACGCAGATCGACGTCTACGACGCAGCGGGCATCATGGCCCCCGGAGGCGACGTCGCGTTTCTGTTCGAGGCGGCGTGGGGCCCGGCGGGCGCGGTGTGCGTGCAGCGCACGCGCTTCGACACGTGGACCGAGTCGGGTGAAGCCGTTCTGCCGAGCTGCTGGGCGAAGCTGCCCCGCTGCGACTCGTGGGCCGCGGCGCAGCAGCAACACGGCGCGACGCTCGGCGTGTCGTCGCGGCTGCAGTCGCGCACGGTCTGCGACTGAAGCTCCTAGAGGCCCCGTGATGGTGCAAGATGCGGCGGCTTGGGAGACGGGGCCGAACAGCGGAAGTACGCGCGCATCGAGACGAGCATCTCGTGCACCGTGGCGACCTCGGCCGACGGCTTCGACGCCGCGGTCGTGAACCTCTCGAAGGGCGGCGCGGCCGTGCTGGGGCCCGAGGGCGTGTGCGGCGTCGGCGAGAAGGTCACGCTGATGCTCGAGCGCGCCGAGGGCGTCGTGAACCTCTCGGTGCCCGGCACGGTGGTGCGCCGCGAGCTGAGGGGCGAGCACACGCTCTACGGCGTCGAGTTCGACCCGCTGCCCCCCGACGAAGAGTCTCAGCTCACGCTGCTCTTGCAGATGGTCGCCGCCGGAAAGGGGCCCGGCCGCCGCGCCCACCCGCGCGTCGCGGCCCGCGTCGACGTCACCTGCAAGAGCGAAGACAGCTTCCGCGGGTTCTTGAACGATCTCTCGCGCGGCGGCATGTCGGTGAAGACGCTGCGCGACGTCGAGCTCGGCAAGACGCTCGTGGTGTCGTTCGGCGTGCCGGGCATTCGCGGGCTCGTCGAGGTGTCGGGCATCGTGGTCAGCAATCAGAAGCTCGAGCACGGCTGGCGCATCGGTCTGTTCTTCACGCCGATGAAGGAAGAAGACCGCGAGCAGGTGAACCGAACGCTCGACGTGCTGCTCGGCATCAAGGTGGTGGCCGGCGAGCTCGTGGAGGACGGCGAGTGAGCCTGCGGCGCGTCGCGATCGTCGCGGCCGTCACGCTGTGTGCGCGCTGCAGCTGTGGAAGCGGAGTCGACCAGCACGTCTACGTGTGCGGCTCCGACGCCGACTGCGCCGACGGGTGGCGCTGCGCGGCCTCACACGTCTGTGAGCAGGGCGGCGGCGCGGCCGGCGGCGGTCAGGCGGGCGGTGCCTCGGGGGGCGACGTGGCGGGCGGCGGCGCCGCGGGAGGAGCGACCGCCGGTGGAGCGACCGCGGGCGGCGGCGCGGCGGGTGGCAGCACTGCCGGAGGCGCCGTGGCGGGCGGAGGCGCAGCGGGCGGCGCGACCGCCGGCGGAGCCACGGCCGGAGGCAGCAGCGGCGCGATCGACGCCGGGCCGCTGCCGGGCTGCCTCGCGGCGTGGGACTTCGACGAGGACGGCGGCTCGGTGGTGTTCGACCGGTGCGGGCGCGGTCACGACGGCACGCTCGTCAACGTGTCGCGCAGTGCGGGCGTCGACGACGGCGGGCTGCGCATCACGGGGGCGACCTCGCGGGTGCGGGTGCCAGGCAGCTCGGACTTCGATCGCGGCGCCGGCGCGTTCTCGATCACCGCGTGGGTGCGCCGGGTGCAGCCGCTCTCGCACGGTCTCACCCTGTCGGTGAACTACGGCGCGACGAGCGCGATGTACGGCCTCGAGCTGCTCAGCGACACAGAGCTCACGTACTGGGACGGCGTCGAGCACAAGCCGATCGTGCCCGTGCGCTACGACGGCGGCTGGCACCACCTCGCGGTCACGCACACCGGCTCCGTCGCGACGCTGTACTTCGACGGCACGAAGCTCGACGCGGGCCCCACCGACACGACGCCGCGCACGTGCACCGACGTGCAGCTCGGCAACAGCAGCTACGGCGACCCGCTCGGCGGCGATCTCGACAAGGTCCGCTTCTACGGGCGCGCGCTGTCGGACGGCGAGGTCGTGCAGGACATGAAGCGGTAGTTGCTCGGGGGCGGAAACGACCTCAGACCAGCAGGTCGAGCCGGCCGAGCAGCAGGTCGCGCGCGATCGTGACCTGGTGCACCTCGTCGGGGCCGTCGGCGATGCGGGCGGCGCGGGCAGCGCGGTACCAGAGCGAGAACGGCATGTCTTCGCTGTAGCCGAGGGCTCCGTGCAGCTGAATGGCGTCGTCGAGCACCTGGCAGAGCAGCCGGGCGACGTGCACCTTCGCCATCGACGAGTACGGCTTCGCCTCTTTGTGCAGGCCGCGCTCGAGCATCGACGCGCAGTGCATCGTCATCAGGTTGCCGGCGTGAATCGCGGTGGCGTTCTCGGCGAGCTTGAGCTGCACGGCCTGGTGGCGGGCGAGCTCTTTGCCGAAGCTGACGCGGGTCGTGAGGTACTGCCGGCACAGCTCGAGCGTGCGCGTCGCGAGGCCGAGCCACCGCATGCAGTGGGTGAGGCGTGCGGGCACGAGGCGGGCCTGGGCGAGCTTGAAGCCGTCGCCGACGGCGCTGAGCACGGCGTCGTTGCCGACGACGCAGCCCTCGAACGTGAGCTCGCCCTCGATGTGGTCGAGCACGTCGGGCGCCATCACCGGCACGTCGCGGTCGTAGCGCACGCCCTTCGCGTGGCGATCGACCAGGAACATCGTGGCGCCGGTCTTCGGGTCGTCGCTGGTGCGGGCCATCACGATGAGGAAGGCGGCGTTGCGCGCGCCGGTCGAGAACCACTTCGTGCCGTCGAGCTGCCAGCCGCCGGCGACCTGTTTCGCGGCGGTGCGCAGGTTCGTGGGGTCGGCGCCGGCGCCCGGCGCAGGCTCGGTCATGCAGAACGCCGAGCTCACCTCGGCGCGCACGAGCGGCTCGAGCCACTTCTTCTTCTGGGCCTCCGAGCCCGCCGCGAGCAGGAGGTCCATGTTCCCCTGATCGGGCGCGTCACAGTGAAACACCTTCGCGCCGACGGGCGAGCGGCCCATCTCGCGGAACAGCGCGGCCATGCCCATCGGCCCGAGGCCGAGCCCGCCGAGCGCCTTCGGAAGATGCGGAGTCCACAAGCCCGCCGCGCGCGCCTCGGCCTGCAGCGCCTTCAGCCGCGCGCGCGCCGGGTCGCGCACCACCTCGACCTCGTGGGGGATGATCTTCTCGTCGACGAACGCGCGCACCCGCTCGCGCACCGCTTGCAGCTCGGGGTCGAGGGCGAAGTTCACGGCTCGTCACCGAGCTCGAACCGCGGGTTCGTGACCGCGAGCGTCTCTTTCGCCGTCTGCACCAGGTGGTCGAGCACCTTGTCGTCGAGCTTCATGCGGCCGCTGCGCAGTCGCTGGGCCAGCTCGCGCTCGAGCGCGGTCAAGGCCTCGACGCGCTCCTGGGTCTTCGAGCTCCACAGCTTCTTGTCGTCCGCGGCGCCGGGCACGAGCGCCTTGAGCGCGCGGGCCTCGTGAGAGAACCGGTCGTCTTGCGTGCGCAGCTCGGTGGCGACGATGGTGGCGAGGTTCGCGGCGATCATCACGCGAAACGAGAGGGCCTTGTCGTCCTTCAGCTTCGGGCCGACCTCTTCCATCAGGAACGTCGCGACCGCTTCCAGCAGCGTCGGGGCATCGGGGCGCGTTTGCACGGCGCGCACTATACAGGCCGCATGAAATCGCTCACCGAGTACCTCTGGTTCGAGACGAAGCAGAAGCGCGAGCTCGTGCGCATCACCGACACCGTCGAGGGGCTCGTGGCGAAGAGCAAGGTGCAAGAGGGCCTGGCGCTCGTCTCGGCGATGCACATCACGGCCGGCGTGTTCGTGAACGACGACGAGCCCGGCCTCTGGCAGGACATCTGGGACTGGCTCCAGCACCTGTGCCCCGAGGGGCCTGACTACCGGCACCACCGCACGGGCGAAGACAACGGCGACGCCCACCTCAAGTCGCTGCTCATTCACCACCAGGTCATGGTCCCCATCACGAAAGGGAAGCTCGACCTCGGGCCGTGGCAGCAGATCTTCTACGCCGAGTTCGACGGCCTGCGGCGCAAGCGCATGATCGTCAAGGTGATGGGCGAGTAGGGCGCGGTCGGACAACGTCGCACCCAAGTCAGCGAATTTACAGCGCGGGGAAATACATCGCCGCGCGGGCGCAGATACCTCGGCATGTACATTCGCCGCGACGCCTCCCCTGTCCGCAGCACGCCGAAGCTCGAGACCCAGCAGCCCGACGCCCGCCGGGAAGAGCGGCGGCGCACCTTCGACACGTTCAAGATGGCGAAGCCCGAGCCGAAGCGGCCCGACCTGCGGCCGCTCGCCGAGCTGTTGCCGCAGCGGGTCGGCGAAGAGCGGACGAAGGCCGACGCGCTCCAGGAGGCGAACGATCTGCTGCTCGGGCCCGAGCTCGACCGCAAGTCGGGCGACGCGACCGTCACGCGCGACGCCCCGAACGTGAACTCGAGCCAGGACACCGACGAGACGAGCGACCGCCACATCGCGGCACAGGCGCAGGTCGACGCGAACGCCGAGCTCGAAGAGGCGGCCCTGAAGGACTTCACGCCCGAGCAGCGCGAGCAGTACGAGGCCGTGAAGCAGGCGTGCCTCGACGCGAACGACCCGGTCGCGGCGCTCGGGCTGCAGAAGATGCTGCTCGAGGGCAAGCTGCCCGGCCCGACGGATCTCGCCGGCGAGGGCACGACGCTCGATCACCTCGCCACGCTCGCCGACCCGAACACCCCGCTCGCGCAGGGCGTCGACCGCGCGGCCCTCGTCACCGATCTCGTGCAGGAGCTCGCGACGCCCAGCGCGGTGAACCAGAACCCGAAGGGCACGTGCGCTCCGACGGCGATCGCCGTTCAGCTCGCGATTCAGAACCCGGCCGAGTACGCGCGCATCGTCGCGGGCCTCGCGAGCCCCGACGGCGAGGTCGAGCTCGCGGGCGGCACGACGCTGCAGCGCGAGCCCGGCACCGAGGTCGACGACGGCTCGGGCCGCAGCCAGGTGCAGCGGCTCATGGCGCCCGCCTTCATGGAGATGGCGAACGGCGACGAGAACTACAACAATCGCACCGACGCGGGCCGCGGCGCCTGGGCCGACGAGCTCGACGTGCTCTACGAGCAGGTGTGGGGCCGCCCGATGAGCTCCGAGGTCTACGGCACCGACGCGACGCCCGAAGAGCAGGCGGCCGCGATGGAGACGATGGACGATGTCTTGCGCGCGGGCGGCTTGGTGCCCATGGCGATCGAGTACGGCACGGGTCTGCACAAGGTGCTCGTCACCGGCACCGAGACGATCGACGGGGTCGAGTACGTCAAGTACATCAACCCGTGGGGCCGCGAGGAGCGCATGCCGCGCGACGAGTTCGAGGGTCACGTCGTCGACATCAGCTGGGACCCGGTGCGCGAGAGCGTCGGCGAGATGATCGAGTTCCGCCAGGGCGAGCGCGGCGACCGGGGCCACGGCGACCTCGAAGGGGCCGCCGAGCGCACGCGGCGCGCGCTGATCCCCGCCTGAGGTACCATCGCGCGCGTGAACGCCTCGCGCCTGGTGCTCATCGGCCTCGCCGGCTTCTGCGCCGGCTGCGACTGCCGCGGCCCGCCGACGTCTTCCGAGGTGACGGGTCGCGTCGCGGGCGTCTCGTTCTCGTCGGTGAGCGCGGTCTCGCTGATCGACAAGAACGTCGCCGGCGGCCAGCGCCACACCATCTGGCTGGCCGAGGGCGTGACGTGCACGCAGCTGCGCAACGATCTCTTCGGCGTCTCGTTCGTGGTCGGCGTCGACGGCGGCATCCAGCCCGCGCTGATCGTCTCGAACCAGGGCTCGGCGTGGCTCGATCTCGGCGGCGGCAAGACGCGCCTCGACGGCACCGCGCGCACGAGCGCGAAGCCGAACGCGAACGATCGCGGCATGGCCGGCTACTTCGTCGCCGAGTTCGACGCCGGCACGTTCGAGGGCACCTTCGTGACGACGCCGTGTACGTCGACCGCGGCCTCGGCGGGCTGCGCGTCGGCGCCGGGGCTCATGCTCTTCGGCGCGCTGGCCCTGCTCTACAGCTTGCCGCGGCGGATGAGGCGCAAGGCCTCCCACTCCATCTCGACGGCGCGCCGCGCGATGGCGATGAGCTCGAGGTCCTTCTCTTCGCCCGACAGGTAACGCTCGCCCTGGTAGGCCGAGCCGACCGCCCAGCGCAGGTTGCCGCAGATCTCCCACCACAACAGCTGCTGCTCGTCGACCTTGGGCCGGCCGGCAGACTGGTAGGCCGTGTAGAAGTGATCGCGCTTCGCGAAGCCGCCGATGGGCTTGTCGAGGCGGCCGAAGCGCCAGTCGCGAACGCTGATCCACGCGAGGTCTTCGTAGGGTGAGCCCCAGTGGGCGAACTCCCAGTCGAGGATCGCGGCGAGCCCGTTCGCGGTGACGAGGAAGTTGCCGGTGCGGAAGTCGCCGTGCACGAGCACGACCTCTTCCTTCTGCGGGGCGCGCTCCTCGAGCCACTTGATGCCGAGCTCGACGGCGGGGAAGGGCACCGGCAGCCGGTCGAGCATCTCGCGCAGCTGAACGAGCGCGTGCAGGGCCGGCCGCTCGGGCGGCGTGCCCAGCGGCAGCGAGCCTGCGTCGGAGGCCTTCACCAGGTGCAGGCGGGCGAGCGACTGCGCGAGCTCGGCCGGCAGCCTCGTGCGCGCGGTCTCGAGCTCTTTCTCGCGCACGACGCGTCGGCCGATGGCCTCGCCCGGCGCCCAGTCGAGGAAGTAGGCGTCGGCGCCGTCGCGCAAGAGGCTCGGCGAGAGCCAGCGGGCGGTGGGGGTGCGGACTCCGGCCTTCACGGCGCGCTCGATGACGGCGAACTCGTCTCTGCGCTTGAGCGAGCCGGGCAGCGACCGGGCCGCGTCGCTGCGCAGCGCGAGCTTGAGCTCCTTGCCCTCGTGCTTGAGCTCGACCTTGAAGTTCTCCTGGCAGGCGCCGCCGTAGAGCGGGGTGACCGAGACGAGCTCGGCGCCATGGCCTCTCAGGGCCGCGCGGATCTTCTCGGTGCGCTCGTCCATCGGTGGCTCTGTGTACATCCTGCGGCCACGACCACAACGGCTTTCGCTTCTTCGCGGGACGCTGCGCGTCCCACTACGGCGGTCGGGGCCCTTCTGTTATGCCACGGCCGCCATGGTTCGAACCGAGAAGTCGGGTCCCGTCACAACCGTCATCCTCTCGCGCCCGCAGCAGAAGAACGCGGTCGATCGCGCGACCGCGCAGGCGCTGGCCGATGCCTTTCGCGCCTACGACGCCGACGAGAGCGCGCACTGCGCCGTGCTCTGGGGCGAGGGCGGCACGTTCTGCGCCGGCGCCGATCTGAAGGCCGCCGCCGAGGGCAACTACAACCGCCTCGCGCCCGAGGGCGACGCTCCGATGGGGCCGACGCGCATGCTGCTCGGCAAGCCCGTCGTCGCGGCCATCGCAGGCCACGCGGTCGCCGGAGGCCTCGAGCTCGCGCTGTGGTGTGACTTGCGCGTCGCCGAAGAAGACGCGGTGCTCGGCGTGTTCTGCCGCCGCTGGGGCGTGCCGCTGCTCGACGGCGGCACCGTGCGGCTGCCGCGCCGCATCGGCCTGTCGCGCGCGCTCGACCTCATTCTCACGGGGCGGCCCGTGAAGTCCGACGAGGCGCTGCAGATGGGGCTCGTGAACCGCGTGGTGCCGAACGGTCGCTCGCGCGAGGCCGCCGAAGAGCTCGCGCGGCAGATCGCGTCGTTTCCTCAAGAGTGCATGCGCGCCGATCGCACGTCGGCGTACAAGCAGTACGACTTCGAGCTGCCGCGCGCGCTGCGCAACGAGTTCGTGAAGGGCCTCAAGGCGCTCAACCTCGAAGGAGGCGCCGGAGCCAAGCGGTTCGCCGACGGCGCAGGCCGCCACGGCAACTTCGACGACTTCATGGAGAACAAGAAATGAGCGCCGAGCGCGTCGACAAGAAGTGGCAAGAGAAGGGCCTCGAGAAGTACAGCACCGAGGCGATTCTCGGCACGCTCGCGCACTACGGCGTCTCGCTCGACGAGCCGTCATTCAGAGAGCTCGCGAAGGTGAAGTACCCGATGATGATGGCGGCCGAGTGGTCGACGAAGTGGAAGGGCACCGGTCAGTTCGCGAAGTTCCTGCCGATGGCGATCGGCGCGCTGTGGACCCGCTGGCTGTCGGGCGAGCTGACCCCCGAGGCGATCGGGGTGCCGCTGCTCGGCGCGATGCGCGGGCTCGTCGAGGGCGACGAGAAGACGACCGACAAGGCCTTCGAGCTGCTCGAGAAAGAGCTGCCGCGCCTGCCCGCCGGCGACCGCCGCACGATCTTCATGCAGGAGCTCGAGCCCTGGCTCGACGCCTCGCGGCTCTCGCTCGAGGGGCTCATCGACGACCTCGCGCAGAAGGGCAAGGTCGACAAGGCGCAGCGGCTCGCCGGCGTGTCTGACCAGCTGTTCCCCGATCGCAAAGACGTCGTGAAGGCGGTGCTCGACGCGCGCACCGCCGACCCGGCGGCGGCGAAGACGGCGCTGACGGCGATCGCGCGCGACGCGGGCCGGCCCGACATGGTTCGGCTGGCGGCGATCGACGCGCTCGTGCCGCTCGAGGGCGGCCCCGACGCGTTCGACGTCGTCGAGCAGCTGCAAGAGAAGGCCGTGAAAGAGGGCTCGTCGCGCGTGCTCTACGCGCTGCACGCGACGACGCACCTGCTCGGCCCGCACCTCAAGGGCGACACGCTGCAGCGGGCGCAGTCTCTCGTTTCACAGCAGCACGCCGAGCTCGAGCGGCTCACCGGCCGCGCGGCACACTGACGGAGGGAGCGATGTCTCGATTCGGTTGGGTGTGCCTGCTTCTCTGCGCGTGCGGCAGCCCGCGCACCGACGGCCCGGGCGGTGGCTCGGGGGGTAACGGCGGCACGGCCGGCGGTGCGGCGGCGGGAGGCTCGGCGGGCTCCGCAGGCTCAGGCGGCCAGGCGGGCGGCAGCGCAGGCTCAGCGGCAGGAGGCAGCGCGGGCTCCACCGCGGGCGGCAGCGCAGGAGGTGCGGCGGGCGGCTCGGCCGGAGGCTCCAGCGCGGATGCGGGGAACCTGCTCGCGCAGCGGCCGTACCGGCTGGTGGTGCCGGCGGGCTACGACGGCGGCACGGCGGTGCCGTTCGTGATGCTGCTGCACGGCTACACGGCGACCGGCCTGCAGCAAGACGCGTACTTCCGCATGTCCGAGCTCGCGCAGGCGCGCACGTTCATTCTCGCGACGCCCGACGGCCTGGTCGACGGCCTCGGCAGCCACTACTGGAACGCGACGGACTACTGCTGCGGCTTCAACACGCAGCGCACCGACGACGTGGCGTACCTCACCGCGATCCTCGATGACGTCGAGACCCGGTTCCGCGTGGACACGAAGCGCGTCTTCTTCGTCGGCCACAGCAACGGCGGGTTCATGTCGCACCGCATGGCGTGCGATCGCTCGAACCGCATCGCCGCGATCGTGAGCCTCGCGGGCGCCCAGTGGAAGATGCCGTCGCTGTGTCAGCCGTCGCAGCCGGTGTCGGTGCTGCAGGTGCACGGCGATCTCGACGCCACGATTCTCTACCCGGGCACCGCCGCGTACCCGGGCGCGCGCGAGACGGTGTCGACGTGGGCCACCCTCAACGGCTGCACGGGCGCGGTGCGTGACGGAGGCGTCGACCTCGATCTCGTCCCGGGCCTGCTCGGCGACGAGACCCACCGCGAGGAGCACGGCGGCTGCCCCGCCACCGGCGCCGCCGAGCTGTGGACGATTCGCGGCGGGCCCCACGTGCCGATCTTCGGCCTCGATTGGGCGCCGAAGATCTACGACTTCCTGCTCGCCCATTCGCGCCCCTGAGGGAATAGGGCGGCGCAGTGATCGATTGTGTCGGCTCCCCGACACACGGGCAGTACATGAAATCGACACTGTCGTTCTTCGCCGCGCTGGTCTGCATCTCTTGCGGCAGCGGCGCGCTCTCCACCGCCGCCTGCCCCACCGACGGCACGACGTTGACGTACGAGAACTTCGGCAGCTCGTTCATGAGCAGCTACTGCGTCTCGTGCCACTCCGGCTCCCGCGCCGAGAGCGGCATCGACCTCAGCACCTCGTCGAAGGCTCAGACGTATGCCGCCGCCATCGTCAGCGAGGCCGGCACCCGCTCGAAGATGCCGCCTGCCGGGTCGCCTGCGCCGACCGCCACCGAGCGCGCACAGCTCGTCGAGTGGTTGAGCTGCGGCTCACAGTAGGAGGAGCGCCGCCCCTCACCGTGGCCCTCTCCCCTACGTGGGGAGAGGGGACGATCATTCGGGCTTCGGCGCCGGCTCGGGCGCGGTCTCGTCGGCCGCGAGCTTGCGGTAGATGGTGCGCGACGCGATGCCGAGCATGCGGGCGGCGAGGTTCTTGTCGCCCTTCGTGTGCCGCAGGGTCTCGTGGATCACGCGGCGCTCGATCTCGTCCATCGGCGTGCCGATCGGGATCACCACCTGGTTCGCCGCGCCGATGGGCCCCTTGCGCACTCCGTCGGGCAGGTCGCCCACGTCGATGAGGTCGGAGCGCGTCAGCACCACCGCCCGCTCGACCGCGTGCTCGAGCTCGCGAATGTTGCCCGGCCACGCGTAGTCGGTGAGCGTCGCGCGCGCCGCGTCGGTGAAGCCGCGCACGTTCTTCGCGTTCTTCGCCGCGTACCGCTTGAGGAAGTGCTCGGCGAGCAGCGGCACGTCTTCGCGGCGCGACGCCAGCGACGGCACCCGCACCTCGACGACGTTGAGGCGGAAGAAGAGGTCTTCGCGGAAGCGCCCTTCGCTGACCTCGCGCTGCAGATCTTTGTTCGTCGCCGCGACGAGCCGCACGTCGACCTTGATGGTCTGCGTGCCGCCCAGGCGCTCGATCTCGCCCTCTTGCAGCACGCGCAGGAGCTTCACCTGCGCCGAGGGCGACATCTCGCCGACCTCGTCGAGGAACAGCGTGCCGCCGTCGGCGCGCTCGAAGCGGCCCTCTTTGCGAGCGACCGCGCCGGTGAAGGCGCCCTTCTCGACGCCGAACAGCTCGGCCTCGAGGATGCTCTCGGGCAGCGCAGCGCAGTTCACCGCGATGAACGGGCCGCGCGCGCGCTGAGAGGTCTCGTGCAGGAAGCGGGCGGCGAGCTCTTTGCCGGTGCCCGACTCGCCCATGAGCAGCACCGTCGCGGTCGACGGCGCCGCCTGCCGCAGCAGATCGATGAACGCGCGAAACGCCGGCGACTGCCCGACGAGCGAGCGCGGCCCGAGCGCCGCGAGCTGCGCCTTCAGGTCGCGGTTCTCGGCGACGAGGGCCTGCTTCTCCATCGCCTTCGACACGGCCTTCACCAGCGAGTGCCGCTTGAGCGGCTTGGTGATGAAGTCGTACGCACCGTCGCGCATCGCGGCGACCGCGGTCTCGACGGTGGCGTAGGCCGTCATCAGCACGACCTCGACGTCGGGGCGCATGGCGCGCGCGGCCTTGAGCAGCTCCTGGCCGTCGACGCCGGGCATCATGAGGTCGGTCACCATCACGCCGACGTCGGGCTTGCGGAGCAGCTCGAGCGCGGCGGCGCCGTTCGGCGCGGCGAGCGTCTGCAGCCCCTCGCGCTGGAAGATGCGGCAGACGGAGTCGAGGTTCGCCTGGTCGTCGTCGACGACGAGCACCGTCACACCGTGCCTGGGAGCTTCCTCACTCAATTGCACTGGCCGGTGCTTAGCCCGCAAAAGCTGCTGCAGCAGTCACTATCTGAGGAGCACGGCGTGCCGGGGAAGCTGCACATGCACATGCGGCCCATCTGAGCGCCGTAGCTGTCGTTGCGGCAGGTGTAGGTGACGGGGTTGCTGCGGCAGACCGCGCCCGGCGAGCTGCACGACTGCAGGCAGATGCCGACGTTGTCGCCCTCGCTCGCGTTCCACTGGCAGTAGCCGCCGGGGCCGCAGTTGTTGAGATCGGCGCGGCAGTCGCCGGCGCAGTAGCCGCCGCCGAAGTTCGAGGACGGCAGGCAGTACTGCGACTGGCAGTCCGAGTGGAAATTGCAGGGCGCTCCGTAGCCAGCGCCCGGCGAGGTCTTCTGCTCGCAGTACTTGGTCATCGCGTTGCACCCGAAACTGCCCGACGAACCCGCGCATTCCGAGTCCGAGGTGCAGAGCGACACGCAGACGTTCGGCGTCGACGCCGAGTAGTCGTGATCGGCGCAGGCGTAGCCCACCCGGCACTTGCCGCCGGGCCCGAGGCCGTTGCCCGTGCAGGTCGCGCGGCACTGGCCGCTCAAGCAGAGGCCGCCGTGGCAGCCGGTCGTCGTGCCGTTCGTGCAGGCGCCCGCGTTGGTGCAGTAGCCGTTCGGGTAGCCGACCGACGCTTCGGTCTTGCACAGGCCGCTCGCGCACTGGGAGCTCGAGACGCAGGCCGCGCCGTCGGCGAGCTGAACGCACGCGGCCGTGCCGGTGCAGTTGCTGTCGGAGCAGTCGACGGCGCGGTCTCCGTCGTTGTCGAGGCCGTCGTTGCAGATCTCGGCGCCGGTGCTGCCGCCGCCCGCGGCGCCTGAGGTGCCGCCGCCTGCGGTGCCTGAGGTGCCGCCGCCCGCGGTGCCTGAGGTGCCGCCGCCCGCGGTGCCTGAGGTGCCGCCGCCTGCAGCGCTGCTGCCTGCGGTGCCGCTACCGCCCGCGGTGCCGCCGCACGGAGGCCGCATGCGGCAGTCGAAGTCGGCGCAGTCGGTGAGGTTGTCGGAGTCGTTGTCCTGGCCGTCGCCGCAGTTCGACTCGGTGCGAGCCATGTTGCTGCAGACGCAGCCGGCGCCGCAGTCGGCGCCTGCGCACGCGCCGTCGAGGCAGTCGGTGTTGCCGTTGTTGTCGTCGTCGACGCCGTTGTCGCAGCGCTCGACGGCGACCTTGCACTTCGCCGACGAGAAGCACTTCGGGTCGGCGCAGTCGACCTTCTTGTCGCCGTTGTCGTCCTTGCCGTTGTCGCAGGTCTCGGGGCCGGTCTCGTTCGGCGTGGTCGGCATGCTCCCGCCGCACGCGAGCGCGAGCGCGCACGTGATAGCGACCGGAAGAAACGCCGACTTCATGTAGGAGATTATCGCCGGAAAACCGGGCGCGTTACCTCAGTCGTCCGACGATTCCGCCGGAGCGCCGCCCATCTTGGCGAGGTCTTCCTTCTTCACGGAGCCGGGGTCGATCTTCTTCGTCGAAGCCCGCAGCTTCTCGATGGTTTCCTCGAAGTCGAGATCGCTCGTGTCTTTCTTGAACCGTAAGAAATTGACCCGGGCGACGACATAATTCTTCAGGTAGGGGGAATCGAAGCCCTTCGCCTTGAGGGCGGCGACGACCGAGGCGACCTCGTCGTCCCACGCGAGGAGCTGATCGGCGCGCTTCTCGCGCTCGGCGAGGCCCTTCTCCATCGGCAGATCCAGGAAGCTGTCGAGGCGGCGCACGACCGAGCCGTAGGCGCCGGCAGAGAAGCGCGGGCGCTTCTCGTACGCGGCGCCGAACGTGGCGAAGTAGGGCTCCTCGAAGATGCTGGCGTGATCGCTCTCTTTGCCGGCCTTGGCGCCGACGAGGCCGCGGTACATGCGAATGACCTCGAGCGAGCGCTCCTTCACGTTGTGCGCCTTCTCGGTGTTGAGCGCGAGGATCTGAAACGCGACGTTCTCTTCGGGCAGCACGAGGGCGACGATGGTCTTGCGGCCGAGCAGGTTCATCGCGCCGAGGCGGTGGTTGCCGTTCGGCGTCCAGTACTTGCCGTCCTGGCGCACGGCGATGAGCGGGTCGAGGTAGCGATCGACGCGCTCCATCGCGGCGGTGAGCTTCTTCACGTGCGTGTCGCTGCGATCGCGCTGGTACGGAGTCGGCTCGACCTTGTCGATCGGCAGCGCCGCGAGCACGACGCTGTGGCCGCCGAGCGGGTCTTTGTACACGGCGAGCGGCTCGCCGCCGTCGGCCTTGATCTGCTCGGCGAGCTTCGAGCCGTCGGGCTCGGCCTGCGCGACCTCGGCGGGCGAGAGCCCCTTCGAGGCCTTCTCGACCTTCTTGCGCGGCGCTTTGCGCGGCTTCTTCGGTGCACCCATGTCGTTACTCTCCGCTGACGGTGAGCTCGGCGAAGCGAATCGTCGGAGCTCCGGTGGAACCACGGAACGTCAAGTCGCTGCCGAGGCCGTCGATGCTCTTCAGCATGTCGAGCATCGAGCCGGCGACGGTGACCTCTTGCACGGGGCGGGCGAGCTCGCCGTTCTCGATCCACAGGCCGTTGGCGCCGCGGCTGTACTCGCCGGTGACGAGGTTGAGGCCGTGGCCGAGCATCTTGGTCACGTAGAAGCCGTTCTTCACCTCGCGCACCAGGTCGCGCGGATCTCGCGTGCCGGCCTCGAGGTAGAGGTTGTTCGTGCCGATCGACGGCAGGCTGCGATAGCCGCGCGCCGCGTTGCCGGTGGTCTGCGCCTTCGCCTTCCGCGCCGTGAACGTGTCGTAGAGAAACGCCTTCAGCGCGCCGCGCTCGACGATGCCGGTCTTGCGGGTCGGCACCCCTTCGCCGTCGAAGGGCGAGGTGCCGAGGCCGCGCGCGAGCAGGCCGTCGTCGACGATGGTGACGCCCTCGGGCGCGATCGTCTGGCCGAGCTTCGAGGCGAGGAACGACGACTTCTTGTAGACGGCGTCGCCGTTCGACGCCGCGCCGATGGCGCCGACGAACGACGCGGCCATCATCGGGTCGAACACGACGGGCACCTTCTGGGTCTTCACCTTCGCGGCGCCGAGCATGCGCACGGCGCGCTGGGCAGCCTCTCTCGCGACGAGCTCGGGGGGCTGCAGCTCGGAGAGGAAGCGCTTGTAGTCGAACCAGTCGCCGACCTGGAGCTGGCCCTTGTCGGACGCGACCGCGCTCGCAGAGAGGTAGACGTACGTGCCGCGGTAGCTGCCGAGCGCGCCCTCGCTCGAGGCGAGGTGAACTTCGGTGACGTAGTCGCCGGCGCCGACGCTCTCGAACGTCTTGATGCGCGGGTCGTAGGCCTTGCCGACCTTCTCCATCTCGAGGGCGGACTTGATCTTCCACTCGGGGTCGAGGTTCGCGACGGCGTCGTCGTAGAGGTCGCCGACCTCGGACGGGGCGCCGAGCTGCTTCTTGCCGGGCAGGCCGTTGAGCGGGTTGGGCGCCGAGGCCGCGGCGAGCTCGACGGCGCGATCGACGGTGGCGTTGATGGCGTCGGGGGTGAAGTCGCTGGTCCACGCGAAGCCGAGGCGATCCTTCACGAAGACGCGCACGCCGGCGCCCTTGCTGGTGGCCTGCGTGAGGTCTTCGATCTGGCCGTCGCGCACGCGGACCGACGACTCGCGGCCGATCTCCATGTAGACCTCGGCCTGCTTCGCGCCCTTCTTCTTCGCGCGCGCGACGAGCTGCTTCGCGAGCGCCTGGTAGTCGGTGCCCATTCGCCGCGCACCTTGCCAGAAGCGTCAGGGGGCCTGATACAGGAAGTTGATCGTCGGGCTGCTACCGGGAGGACTCACCGACACCGCGCGCAGCCGGCCGTTCGCGCCGGCGTACGCGTGGGGCCGCTCACCGGGCGCGGCGCCGCCCGAGCACAGGTTGATCGTCGAGGGGGTGTACGCGGTGCCGTTCTCGACGCCGAGCTGCAGGGCTCCGGCGTCGGGGAGGCTCGTCACGAAGAAGGTGCTGCCGTTCGCGAAGTTGCCGCCGGTGACGTGGCCGCTCGCGATCGGGTTCGAGCTCGCCCAGTTCGCTGCGACGGTGCAGGGCAGCTGCGTGCAGCGATAGATGAACAGGCGGTTCGTGACGTCGTTGAGCGCGAACACGCGGGGCAGGCCCTGCGCGTCGAAGACGATGTACGGGTCCTTCGCGTTGCCGGTCAGCGAGACGAAGGCCCACCCGCCCTGGAGGCAGTTGGCTTCGCACTCGCCGTAGCGAATGGCGTTGATCTCGTCGGCGAAGTGAGCGGCGTGGCGCCGAACGCCGCCGTCGGGGAGAGCGCGCAGGCGCACGTCGCTGCCGCTCGGGTTGTGCGGCAGCTCGAGGATGGGGCGCCAGCTGAGGCCCGAGGTGGTGCAGCCCGACGTGCACTCGACGTAGGTGAGGCCGCCGCCGTCTGCAGAGGTGGTGGCGCTGGTCTCGTACGCCGCGACGCGGCGGCCGCCGAGAACGTCGTACGCGATCGTGTGGCTGCCGTTGAGACCCATCGAGAGGTCGACCGGCGTCGTCCACGAGGCGGCGAGCGCGCAGTTTGCGGGGCACTCGGAATAGAGCAGCAGATCGCCTGATCGCCACATCGCGCTGAGCACACCGCCGGACTCGCGCAGCAGCGGGCGGACCTCGCGATCGTCGTAGCCGGTGCCGATGCTCACCGGCACCGACCACACTGGCGTCGGGCTGCCGCAGTTGGCGGTGCACTCGGTGTAGAGCGCCGACGCCGTGGTCACCCAGAGCACGCGCGGCCGGCCGGCGACCTCGAGCACCGTGGGCCGCGCGTGGGCCTGGGTGCCGCCGAGCGACGTGACGTAAGTGCCACACGCGCAGGTGCTCGGCGCCGTGCAGACGTTCTGTGTGCCGGTCTGGCAGGTCTGGCCGAAGCACTGCGGGTCGGCGCAGTCGGCGCCGGCGTCGCAGTCGTTGTCGCGCGAGTCGGTGCAGATCTCGGGGCCGGTGGGAATGCAGCCTGCGGCGCCGCCTGCGGTCGAGCCGCCCGCGGTCGAGCCGCCCGCAGTGGAACCGCCCGCAGTCGAGCCGCCCGCAGTCGAGCCGCCCGCGGTGGAGCCGCCCGCAGCCGAGCCGCCCGCAGCCGAGCCGCCCGCAGTCGAGCCGCCCGCAGTCGAGCCGCCGGCGGTCGCGCCGCCTGCAGTCGAGCCACCCCCGCTCGAGCCACCGCCGGCGGTCGCGCTACCGCCCGCGGTCGCGCTCCCTCCAGCATTGGCGCCCACGGTCACACAGGTGCGGTTGGCAGCGCAGGTGAAGCCGGAGGCGCAGTCGGCGTCGGTGGAGCAGACGTAGATCCGCTCGCTGGCGCGCGAGCCGCACTGGCAGGCAGCCGTGAAGACAAGCGCGAGGGGAGCCCACCGGCACACGCCGGCAGTCTATGCCGTTCGCCTACTCGTTCATCAGCTTCCGCAGCTTGTCGAGCTGATCGTTGCTGAGGGCGTCGACGAGGCCGTCGTCGTCGGTGAAGACGCCGTTCTTGAAGTCGCCGCCCCACGAGTGACCCTCGAGCAGCCGGTAGAGCTCTTTGCGATCGGCGGGTGACGCCGTCTGGAACAGCCGCAGCACCTGGTCGCCCTCGTCTTCACCCGTCCACCCGCTGATCAGGGCGGTGGCCGCGGTGTAGCGCTGCTGCAGCGGCATGCCGCCGACCGCCGCGTCGCTCGCGTCGCCGAGCGCCTTCATCCACGCGTCGTCGTCGCTGGTGCCCGGGTACGTGCGCCACATCTCGTTCCAGTCGCTCTCTTCGGTGGTGACGGTGGTGCCGCCTTTGCCGTCGGGCGCGGCGGTGACCTCGGAGCCCTCGATGCCCGGCGTCAGGCGCTGAAACGCGGTGCCCGCCTTGACCTTCACGCCCCAGATCTCGGAGAGCTCCTTGAGCAGCTTCTCGCCGTCGTTTCCGGCGCCGACCTGGCAGCCATCGAGCACGACCTCGGCGCCCGGCGCGAAGTACGGCTTCAGGCGGGCGAGCTCGGTCTTGGTCGCTTCATCGAGCGGGTACTTGAGCGAGACGCCCTTCGCGATCACCTGCTCGCCCGAGCGGCCGTGGCCCTCGATCTCGAGGTGATCGATCGGGTGGCCCTTCGCATCGCCGATGATCACGTCGACCATGCCCTTCACCGAGTCGGCCTGCACCTCGCCGATCGTCGTGGCCTCCATCAGCCAGGCGACGACGCCCTCGTCGGGTGCGATGTAGTGGACGCCGACGGGGTCGCCCGAGACGACCGAGTCCGAGACCTTCGACGCCGAGGCGGGCGCCTGCGCGCCGGGAGGCGGCGGCTGCATCGGCGTCGCGCCGGCCGCAGGCGCCGGAGTCGGAGCGCCGCCCGCACGCAGCGCCTGCGCGACGGTGAACGTCGGCGCGTTCGACGTGGGGAGCGTGGTGGGGCCACCCGAGAGCTGCGGGCCGGTGGCCGTCGCGCCCTGCGTGAAGGCGCTCTGGCCGGCGTCGGCCGCGGGCGGGTTGAGGATCTTCTCGATCTGGGCCGGCGTCACCGTGCCGTTCGCCAGCGAGATGCCGAGCTCCTTGAGCGCGTCGGTGAGGGCCTTGAACGTCTTGGGCCCCGCGAGCCCGTCGACCTTCACGCCCAGCTTCTCTTGCAGCTGGTGAATCAGCCCGTTCGGCTCGAGCTCCTTCGTGAAGAGCGAGATGCCCTTGTTGACCAGCTCGGCTTGCGTCGTGATCTTGTACGTGCCGGCCACATCGGGGCCAGCGGCTGAGGTGGACGAGCGGGCGACGGGCGAGACGGACATGGAGGGGCTCCTGGAGGGGCGAACAAAAGCTGACCGGTTGTCGCCCAGCTCGAGCCTTCGTCCCACCCTCTCGTGGGGCACCTCGGCTGAACGACCGAGGGCCTGTGGCCTTCCGAGACACACTTGCGCGGAAGGCCGCGGGAACTCAGGCGACGCGGGTGCCATCGAGGGTGAGCCCGTCGATGCGCAGCGTCGGCAGGCCGACGCCGGCGGGCATGCTCTGACCGGCTCCGCCACAGGTGCGACCTACCGCGCTGCCCTGGAGCGGCTTCGCCTGGACGGGGCCCGGCGTCAGCACGGTTCCGTCGCGCTTCTCGAGGACGAGCGGCCGATTCCGTCGGGCCTCGGCGGCAACGCGGGGCTCGAGCACCGGCACGGCCAACGCTGGGCCTTCTGCGGCGAGGAGTCTCCGATCGACGGCACGTGGAGAGACTCCACTGACGGCGTCATCTCGTTTGCGACGCCCTGACGCTTCAGCCGACGCGCGTGCCGCCGACGGTCATGTTGTCGATGCGCAGCGTCGGCAGCCCGACGCCGACCGGCACGCTCTGACCGTCTTTGCCGCACGTGCCGAGCCCCGGGTCGGGCATCGGATCATTGCCGACCTTCGTGACGTTCTTGAGCGCCTCGGGCCCGACGCCGATCAGCGTCACGCCCTTCAGAGGCCGGCCGAGCTTGCCCTTCTCGATCTCGTACGCCTCGTTCACCTCGAACACGAAGTTGCCGTTCGTGATGTCGACCTGACCGCCGCCGAAGTGCGCGCAGTAGATGCCGCGGTCGACGCCCTTCAAGATCTCGTCGGGCGTCGCGTCGCCGGGCGCGAGGTACGTGTTCGTCATGCGCGGCATCGGCATGTGCTTGAAGCTCTCGCGCCGGCCGCTGCCCGTCGAGCGGTGCCCCATCAGCTTCGCGTTGAGCGCGTCGTACATGTAGCCCTTCAGCACGCCGCGCTCGATGAGCACCTTGAACTCGGGCGGAGCGCCCTCGTCGTCGACGTTCAGTGAGCCGCGCGAGCTCGCCATCGTGCCGTCGTCGATCACCGTCACGAGATCGGAGGCGACCTTCTGCCCCAGCTTGCCCGCGAACAGCGACGTGCCCTTGCGAATGAAGTCGGCCTCGAGCCCGTGGCCGACGGCCTCGTGCAGCAAGATGCCGCTCCAGCCCGGGGCGAGCACGACGGTCTGCTGCCCCGCCTTCGCGTCGACGGCGCCGAGCGTCGCGACCGCCTGCCGCGCCGCCTCGCGCGCCACGAGCTCGGGCGTGAACGTGTCGAAGTGCGAGAAGGGCACGCGGCCGCCGCCGCCGAAGAAGCCGGTGCGGCGCTCGCCCTTCTTGCCCTCGGCGATCGCCTGCACCGAGAGGCGGCAGAGATCTTGAGTGTCGAGCGCGAGGTGACCGTTCGTGTTCGCGATCATCACGCGCTTCGTCGAGTCGGCGTACGTCGCCATCACCTGCTTGACCCGCTTGTCGTACGCGTGCGCCGCCTTGTTCGCGCGCACCACGAGCTCGGCCTTCTTCGCGACCTCGATGTCCGACAGGTGCTGGTCGACGCGGTAGAACGTCGGCAGCGGCGCGCGGGCGACGTTGAAGCTCTTCTCGCTGCCGGTGCCCTGCGCGATGAGGGCTGCCGTGCGCGCGGCGCGCAAGAGCGCCTCGTCGTCGAGATCGTCGGAGTACGCGTAGCCGACCTTCGCGCCCGAGACGACGCGCACGCCGACGCCCTGCTGGGTGCCCGACTGGGCGCTCTTGATCTTGTTCTCTTCGAGGGTGACGGCGGTGGTGACGGTGCGCTCGACGTACACCTCGGCGAAGTCGGCGCCGCGCTCCATGGCCGCGCTCAAGAGCCGCTCGAGCTGGGGAACGGCCAGCAGGGGCGGGGGTGTCAACGCTGCGATCTTCTTGGGCGACGCGCGTGCCATAGGATGCGCGCACAGTAACAACGAACGGGCTACACTTCCCCAGGCTTCTTCCCCATGTCTCAAGATCCTCCTCGCAGCCGCAGAGGGCCGCCTGCAGTTTCACGCGGCGGCGATCAGCCGCTGGGAGAAGACGAAGAGGTCAACCAGGGCACGATGCGCCGCCCGTC
Source organism: Myxococcaceae bacterium (assembly GCA_044223505.1). Taxonomy (GTDB): domain Bacteria; phylum Myxococcota; class Myxococcia; order Myxococcales; family Myxococcaceae; genus Xiheicaenimonas. Next base: position 15,864 of record JBGALX010000018.1, on the reverse strand, counting down.
GAGCGCCGGCGTTTCGCGCGGCACCGGCGAGCTCGAGAACGACCCCGAACGCGGCATCGGCACGAACGCGCGGCCGGCCCTCGAGTCGAAGCCGCTCGCCGCGCGGCGCAAGCGCCCGTCGATCGTCGAGCGCGGCGGCCGCGACGTCGCCAACGACCCCGAGCGCAACCACAAGACGAGCACCAAGATCCCCCAGCCGGGCGGGTCGCGCGAGGTCTCGAAGGCGCAGCCGCCCGAGTCGAGCGAGGCCGAGTGGGAGGCTCCGCCCGGGAAGATGTCGCGCGAGATGTCGCCCGAGCGCGGCGACGGCGGCGACGACGACGAGCAGCGCGCCTCGGACTACCAGACCGGCAACGACTACGAGGCGATGGCGGGCGACGCCGACGACGAGGTCTCGATCGAGGGCCGCAGCCTCGAGGGCGACGGGCTCGACGCGCTCGACCCTCCCGAGCTCGACGAGGTCGCGCACTCGAAGACGAAGAACCTGCCGGCGAACTACGACGGCGCGAGCGACGACGACGACGAGAGCGCCGACGACGCGAACGCGACGCATGCCGGCCCGCCGCTGAAGCTCGAGATCGTCGCGGGCCCCGACTCGGGCAAGAAGAAGAAGTTCCGCGGCGTGCGCCTGGTCATCGGCCGTACGCCGGGCGTCGACCTGCAGCTCACCGACCAATCGGTCTCGCGGCGTCACGTCGAGCTCGTCGCGGGCGACGGGGGCGTGATGCTGCGCGACCTCGGCTCGGGCAACGGGTCGAAGGTCAACGGCGAGAAGGTCACCGAGAAGGTCCTCGTCCACGGCGACGAGATTCACATCGGCAAGACGAAGATCCGCTTCGTCGACGAGGTGGGCGCGTTCAAGAAGGCGCGCGAAGAGGCCGAGAAGAAAGAGTCCGAAGCGAAGGCCGAGGGCGGCGACGAGAAGCCGGCCGAAGAGGGCGGCGAAGCGAAGGCCGAGGGCAGCGAAGAGCCGCCGGCCGAAGAGGGCGCCGAGGCGAAGGCCGAGGGCGAAGAGAAGCCCGAGGGTGAGGGCGAGGGCGAGGCGAAGCCCGAGGGTGAGGCTGGCGAGGGCGGTGAGGGCGAGGCGGGCGCCGAGGGCAAGCCGAAGACGCGCTCGCGGGTGCTGACGGCGCGCAGCAAAGACGAGCCCGGCGGGGCCGCGGGGCTGCTCAAAGACCCGAAGAAGCGCCTCATGGTCATCGGTGGGGCGGTGTTGCTGCTCCTGCTCATCATCGTGTTCGCGGCGACGCGGCCGAAGCCGCCGCCTCCGCCCGACCCGAACAAGACGGTCGCCGCCGAGAAGATGCAGCTCGCGCGCGACGCCGTGCGCAACGAGAAGTACGACGAGGCCATCAAGCTGATCGAAGAGGCCGAGAAGCTCGTGCCGGGCATCGATCAGACGCGGCTCGCGACGCAGGCGCGCAGCGAGCTCGCGGTGGTGACGGCGCTCGACGAGGTGCGGCGGCTCATCGAGAACAAGCGGTTCGAAGACGCGAAGGCGGCGCTCGCGAAGGCGCCGCAGGGCTCGGTGAAGACCGAGGAGGCGAAGAAGAAGCTCTCGGACGAGCTGGCCGACGCCGAGGCCGCATACAAGAAGCAGCACTTCCAGGAGCTGATCGCCCAGGGCGAGCTGCAGGCCGCCGAGCAGGCCCTGGGTGAGCTCACGCCGCGCGATCAGCAAGAGATGAGCCCGATGCTCGAGGAGGCCAAGGCCGCCGCCGAAGAGGCAGACAAGGCGGACAAGCTCGCCGCCATGCGAGGTGCTCAGTCGGCCCGCGATCGCTCGAAGGCGGCGAAGGCCGAGGCGATGACGATCGCGTTCGCCGTGGTGCAGCGGAAGTTCGCGGGCCAGGAGTGGAGCCGCGCCGCCGCCGAGTGCGACCGCGTGGTCGATCAGAACCCGGGCGACGACGACGTGCGGCGGAAGTCGAAGCAGCTGCAGCAGCTCATCCCCACCTTCGGGCGCAACTTCGAAGACGGCATGAAGAAGTTCCGCGCGAACCAGCTGAGCGCCGCCGCGAAGCCGCTCCACAAGGCGTACGAGATCTACGTGCAGATCGGCTTCCAGACGGCCATGGGCGAGGAGCTCAAAGAGACGCTCGCGAAGGCGGCGCTGTTCTCGGCGCGCGACGCGCTGGCGCGCGACGACCTCGGGTCGGCGGCCGTCTATTACAAAGAGGCCGTGCTGCTCGACCCCGACGAGCCCAAGGCGAAAGAGGGGCTGGCCGACGTCATCGGGCGCGCCGACGAGCTGTACCAGAGCGCCTACATGATCCGCGATCGCGACCCCGTCGAGGCGCTCAAGAAGTTCAAGATCGTGCGCGACATCACGCCGCCGGGCTCGACGACGCACGAGAAGGCGAAGAACCAGATCGCCGCGATGCAGCCGTAGCGGTCGTACTAGGCTGCCGCGGCAATGAGTGGATCATCGCTGCGCGAGCTGGGCCTCGACCTCGTCGCCGAGGGTCAGTGGGAGAAGGCGCTCGGCGTCTTCGCGGAGGCCGTGCGGCGTCAGCCAGCCGACCACCGCTCACGCATGCTGGCGGCCCGCGCCTTCGAGAACCTCTCGGAGCCCGAGCGCGCGGTCACGACGCTGCACGCGTGCGCCGAGGGGCTCTTGCGCCGCGACTACCTGCTCTCGGCGATCGCCGCGTGCAAGCAGGCGCTGTCGCTGTCGCCGAACGAGAAGCGGCTCAAAGAGACGCTGCACCGCATTCACGCGCGTGCCGCGAAGACGGTCGCGGGCAAGGCGACGGTGCCTCCGCCGCTGCCGCCTGAGACGCTGTTCGACGGCAAGGTTCAGGAAGACCTGATGAGCCTGCAGGGCAGCGCGCTGTCGGACGCGGCGATCAACGTGCTCGCGGCGCCGGACACGGGCGGCACGGCAGACCAGGAGGCGCGGCCCCCGCTGCCGCTGTTCGCCGATCTCGAGCGCGACGCGTTCGTCGAGCTCGTGTCGTGCATGGCGTACCGCGAGATCCCTCCGGGTGAGCTCATCAGCGGCGAGGGGCAGGGCGGCGACACCATCTTCGTCATCGTGGCCGGCAAGGCCGAGGTGACGCGGCAGATCGACGGGCAGCCGAAGACGCTCGCGTTTCTGGGCGGCGGCAGCATCTTCGGTGAGCTCGCGATGCTGACGGGCGCGCCGCTGACGGCGACGGTGACGTCGGTCGCCGAGTGCGACGTGTTCGAGATTCGCCGGCTCGACCTGAATCAGATCGCCCGCAGCCACCCGTCGGTGCCGCAGACGCTGACCGCGTTCGCGCAGAACCGCATGGCGAAGAACCTGATGGCGACGTCGCCGCTCTTCCAGCAGGTGCCCGAGGGCGAGCGGGCGCGCATCTTGACCCGCTTCTTGTTCAAGGCGCTGCAGCCGAACGAGAAGGCGCTGACCGAAGGGGCTCACGCGCCGGGCCTGTTCCTGGTGCTGGCGGGCGAGCTCGTCGTGCAGAAAGAAGACCCGGCGGGCGGCATGGTGTCGCTGGGTATTCTTCGTGAGGGCGACATCGCGGGCGAGATCTCGCTGCTGACGGGCCTGCGCGCGACCGCGACGGTGCAGGCGACGCGCAAGACGGCGGCGGCGTTTCTCGAGCGCAACGCGTTTCACGAGCTGGTGAAGGAGTTCCCCCAGGTGAAGACGTACCTCGAGGGGCTCTCGGAGCGGCGGCTCAAGATGATCGGCGAGGCGCTGCGGCCGGCCGAGATCCTCGACGCCGACGAGCTCGTCGTCGAAGGGCAGGGATGAGGCTCCGCGCGGTCGGGCTCGTGCTCGCGGCGGTGGCCGCGGCGCTCGTCTTCTGGCTGTGGCCGCGTGGCCCGAAAGACCCCGAGGCCCAGGTCCGCGCGCTGGTGGCGAAGATCGTCGCCGGCGCCGAGGCGCGCGACGTGGGGCCGCTCTCAGACGCGATGGCCGAGAGCTTCCGCGGGCCGCAGGGCGCGACGAAGCAAGAGGTGAAGCAGATCGTGGCGTTTCAGGTGCTGCGCAACCAGGAGACCGTCGCCGTCTTCAACCCGTCGCTCACGGTCACCCTGCGCGGCAACGAAGACGCCGACCTCGAGGGCCTGTTCCTGTTCGCGCGCACGAAGGCGAAGAGCGCCGAGGAGCTGCAGCCCGGCACCGTGGCGTCGGCCTACACGATCAACGCGACGCTGATGAAGGTCGACGGCGAGTGGCAGTTCATCTCGGCGACCTACGCGCCGGCCAGCTGGCCGTGACCCTGCCCGCTACTGGATGAGCGGCTTCGCCTCGTCGACCCAGAGCTTCGCGACCGGGCGCTGGCCCGCGGCGATGAGCTTCTTCTCGACGTCGGTGAGCATGGCGTTGAGCTGCTCGCGCGGCATCGACTGGGCCTTCAGCTTCGAGAGCGCGAACGCGTAGCTCTGGCAGCCGGCCGGCCAGTCTTTCTTCGAGAACTGGATCTCGCCCATCGCGACGTAGGCCTCGGCGAGCACGCCGGTGCCGTCGGGCGGGGTGATGTCGACGAGCTGGGCCTGCGCCTCGTCGTACTTCTTCTGCGCGAGGAAGACCGAGCCCTTCGCGTAGGTCGCCTTCACGAGGTTCACGTTCTTCGCGGCGATGGCCTTGTCGTAGGCGACGAGCGCCTCGTCGAGCTTGCCCGAGTCGCGCAGCACGTCACCGCGGGTGAGCCAGTAGCGATCGTCGCGCTCGAGGTACGTCTGCGTCTTGCCGTCGGCCGTCGGGTTCACGATCGGCTTCATCGTGTTCTCGTACTTGTCGAGCAGCGCGAGGGCGGCGTCGACGCTGCCGGCCTTCTGCAGGAGCATCGCGCCCTCGAAGTAGAAGTGGGGCGCCGCGGGCGCCTTCGCGATGACGGCGTCGAACGCCTGCGGAGCGCTCGCGTCTTTCTTCGAGGCCAGCGCCTTCGCCTTCGCGAAGAGGGCCCAGGCGTCGTCGGGGTTCTCGGTGAGCGCGCGGTCGGCGGCGTTGATGGCCTGGTCCCACTGCTCTTCGAAGTTCGCGAGCTCGGCGGCGGTGGCGAGCACGCGGCCGCGCAGGTAGGGCGACGTCTCTTCCTTCGGGCGGGCGAGCAGGTCTTTCAGCGTCTCGGCGGCGTCGGCGACGCGGTCTTTGCGCTCGATGCGGGCGAGCGCGATGCCGACCTTCGACCGCAGGTGGTCGGGGTTGTTCGCCATCGCCTTGTTGAAATAGTCGAGCGCCGGGAGGAACTGGCCCTCTTCGAGCCACGCCTCGGCGAACGCCGAGCTGTACTGAGGGTCCTTCCACCCCTTGTCGGAGGCGAGCACGAAGGCGGCGCGCGAGAGCTGGAGGTTCGCCTGGGCGCGCAGCGCGAGCGCCTGGGCGTACGCGAGGCGCGCGGTCGAGGCGCCCTTCTTGCGGAGGTCCTCGACGAAGTCTTCGGCCTCTTTCGGCTTGCCGGTGGCGAGCACGTGCAGGGCCTTGGTGCCGTAGCGGTCGTCGGACTTCGACTCGGCCTTCTCGGCGCGGTCGAGGTACTCCTTCGCCTTGCCGTCGTGACCGGGCTCTTTGTGGAGCAGCCACAGCTCGGTGTGGAGCGCGGCGAGGGTCGCGAGCACCTCGGGCGCGGTGGTGTCGAGCGCGAGGATCTCGTCGGCCATCTTGATCGCCTTGGTGAGGTCGGCCGGGTTGTCTTTGATCGCGACGAGCTTCGCCTCCTTCAGGCGGTCGGCGATCTCTTTCTTGCGGTTGCCTCGGCCGACGACGAACCAGACCGCGGCGGCGAGCAGCGCTCCGACGAGGACGATCTGAATGAGCGCGCTGGGCAGACTCTCGCGCTTCTTCCAGTCGGTATTCTTCGCATCAGCGGCGGCCATCGGCTCTCCTTGAAATAAGGCCGCGCGGATATATCGGGGCACTTCTAAGCGGTCAACGAACCGCTTTTAGACGCCGGAGACGATCTTCCAGACGTTCTTGTCGACCTTCTTCAAGATCATCTGCTTGATCTCGGTGTCGCTCTGCTTCTTCGCCTGCAGCCCGGGCATCAGGTAGCTCTGGGTGTAGGTGAACGTGGCGCGAGCGCTCGAGGTGTCTTCCGAGAGCTCGATCTTGCGGACGTTGAACTCGAGGCGAATGTCGCCGAGCTTCTTCAGCGTCTCGGGCAGCTTCGTGTACAGGTCCTGGTAGTTGTAGTCGTCGTCGGGGTTCGCGCTGCCGCCGTCGTCTTTGAACGACTCGTCGGCGAGGCCCACGATCGCCTGCGCGTCTCGCTTCTCGAGCGCGATGCGGTACTTCTCCATCACGTCGAGAATGGCGCGCGTGTCGTCGGTGTCGTCGAGGTCGGTGCCGGGGATCTTCTTGGGCGTGCAGCCCACTGCGAGGAGCGCCACGACCAGCAACGAGCTTCTGACGAACATTGAGCCTCCGAACAGCGCGGGTTTCCCGCCCATTCCTATGCCAAGCAGACGAAATCTCAAGCGAACGACCCGTTTGTCGATCCAGGATGGTCGGCATGCCGAAGATCGAAGGTACGAAAGAGAGCCCCTGGAAGCTGAAGACGGCGCCAGGCACCAGTGAATACGTCATGTGGAAAGACGAGGCGGCCGACCCGCCGGCGCTGGTCTGCAAGGTCGGCAGCACCGAGCTGCGGTACCACGTGAGGGCGATCGAAGATCTGCACGCCATGCTGAAGAAGCACGGCGACTGGATGCCGCTGGGCGGAGCCGACGAGCAGAAGCCGGCCGCCGACGGCACGGTCGAGGCGTGGGGCCGCAGCCCGAAGAACCCGGTGAAGGGCTGGTACGGCTTGAAGAAGGGCTACCGCGGGCGCTTCGGCGTGTACCTGCCGCCGCTGCTCGAGAAGCTCGGCCTGGTCGAGCTCGAGCACCAGCCGAAGAACAACCGCGTGCGGGCGAAGTGACGCTCCTGACCCGACCTGAGAACCTTCCGAGGTGACGGTTTAGAGAGAGGCGACTTGCGCTCGACCCCTGGGGTCTGCCATCTGCGCCTCTCAAAGGGGATCCCCGATGAACCGCGCCACCCTGTCGATCGCCGTCGCACTCGCCGTCGCCGCTTGCGCCGGGAGCGGGCCTCCAGGCCCGACCGGCCCCATGGGCATCATCGGGCCGAGCGGAGACAAGGGCGACCCGGGCCCGACGGCTCCGCCGAGCATCACCGGCGTGTTCCCTCGCACCGCGGTCGCGGGGCTGAAGACGCAGATCGCGATCTCGGGCACCGGCACGAGCTGGACGGACGGGACCCAGGTCAACTTCGGCGCCGAGATCATGGTGCTGAAGACGAAGGCGGCGAGCCCGACGGCGCTCATCGTCGACATCGAGGTCGCGAAGGGCGCGACGCCCGGCACGCACGACGTCTCGGTGTCCGGCTCGGGCACGACCCTGCAGTTCCGCGGCGCGTTCGACGTGATTCCCCTCATCACCATGACGACGGGTGGGCGCGCGGCGCGCGGCAACCTGGTCACCGTCACCATCACGCACAACGACCCCGCGTTCGAGTTCGACACCTCGTGGAGCGGCTCGACGTACACCGGCGTCACCGCGACGATGTCGCCCGGCGCGACCATGATCGTGCGCGACGTGAAGCCGCACTCGGTCTCGCTGCTCGCGGGCATCGACACCGACGCGCCGCTCGGCATGCGCGACGTGCGCGTCACCAACTCGGCGCGGCGCCCGAGCGAGGTGACGTTCACGTTCCCCGGCGCGTTCGAGGTCACCGACCTCGCCGAGACCGAGCTCAGCATGGCGGCCAACGGCACGTTCGAGAAGCCGTTCGACTCGGCGCACTACAAGTTCACGCCGCCGTCGATCAACATCGAGTACCTGGCGTCGGTCACCACGGTGAACGGCAAGGGCACCCCGATGCTCGTGCTCGTGCCTTCGACGGGCCGGTTCAGCACCGCCATGACGTTCATGAACAGCTACACGTTCACGCCGTACACGGCGGCGACCCCCTACCGCTTCGTCGCGATGGACACGAGCGGCGCCGCGGGCGTCGACTACACCGTGAGCATCATCGTGCCGAACCGCACCGGCGAGGTCGAGCCGAACGACACGGCGATGACCGCGCAGGTCGTGCCGCAGCTGCCGATCATCATCAACACGTCGACGATCTCGAGCGCGATGGACGTCGACTACTACAAGGTCACGGTCGGCCCGGAGCAGGCGGGCCGGTCGCTGCGCATGCGCACGCGCGCTCCCGACTACAGCTGCGACACCCGCATCGAGCTGTTCGGCGCCGACGGCACGACGTTGCTCCTCGTCAGCCCCGACACCTCGTACCAGGAGGACCTGCGCTCGCCCGTGATGGCCGAGGGCGACTACTTCGTGAAGGTGACCTGGGGGCGGTACACGAGCGTGTGGTCGTCGTACTACACGCACTACGAGCTCTTGCTGAACTGGGAGTAGCCGCCCAGCCGACCTCGAGAGCGGTCTTTAGACCCGAACCGCTCACCCGCGGCCTGCCTGCTGCGGGCGGCCTCGTCGCTGCGCTGCTCGATGGGGCCGGCCTCCGAGTGCCCGCTTCTCGGGCGCGGCATGGGTCCCGGCCGGCGGCCATCGCGCGACGGCTCAATGAGCTTCGGCCATCTAGCCGGCGCGCGAGCGGAACGGCTCGACGAGCTGCGCGAAGAACCTCGGTGGCGTCGGGTCGCCGTCGATGCCGACGCGCTCGGGGCCGCCCTCGCGGCGCGGGTCGGCCCACGTGCCGAAGACGCGGTCCCACAGCACCAGCGCGCTCGAGAAGTTCTTGTTGCGGTGGCGCGGGTCGGCCGAGTGGTGCAGCCGGTGGTTCCTCGGGCCCATGATGATCCACTCGAGCGGGCCGAGGTTCAGATCCGCGTTGCAGTGTGAGAACGGCCCCATCATCGAGTTCGGCACGATGAACCACCACAGCGCCTCGGGGGTCGCGCCGAGCGCGAGCAGCGGCCCGTACATGAACAGCTGCTGCAGCACGCGCTCGATGACGTGAGATCGGCTCGCCTTGATGGCGGTCAGGTGCACGCCGCTGTGGTGCAGCTCGTGCGAGCGCCACAGAAACGGCACCGCGTGGTGCAGCCGGTGCTGCACCCAGCGCCCGAGGTCGGCGATCGCGAACACGAGCAGCACCTGAAGCGGCAGGGGCAGGCCCGTCGGCCAGAGCGCTCGGCCGTCGGTGCGCGACGCGACGAACGCGGCGACCGCCCCCGCCCAGACCGTGTTGAGCGCGTTGCCGATGCCCGCGCCCAGCGCGCTGCCGAACACCGTGTGCCCGACGTCGTTCGCGAACTGGCCGTCGCTGCTGTTCCACTCCGGGCGGTAGGGGATGTAGCGCTCGAGGCACCAGATGACGCCGTAGAGCGCGACGCCGACCAGCGTGCCCGCGACCGGCACCGACAGCCCGAGCGGCCGCATCGCGAACACGAGCGCCGTGGCGGCCGCCATCAGCACCGGGAAGGCCGCGACGCGGGTGAGCGACTTCAGCACGCTCCCTAGTATACGGCGGCGGCGCCATGCCACGACCCGCCGCCCTGGCCCTCTTGCTCGCCGCGCTGCCGGCCGCCGCCCAGCAGAGCCTGTGGAACGTGCCTTCGGGCACCGCCACCCAGCGCGGCGGCTTCTTCTTTCAGGAGCAGCTCAACCTCGCGCGCACCGGCGAGTCGAACCTCACCACCGCCATCGGCCTCGGCAAGGGGTTCGAGGTCGGCCTGAACCTCTTCCACGTTCACCTCTACAGCGACCCGAAGCCCGAGACGGCGCGCAACATGCTCATGGCGAACGCCGTGTTCACGCTCGAGCTCACCGACGCGCTCTCGATGCAGATGGGCGCCCAGCTCGGGTTCGGCCGCGAAGATCACCGCGAGCGCGAGGTGCCCGCAGGCTTCGGCTGGCTCGAGCTGCGCTTTCACCCCGCAGCCTTGAAGCTCGCCGGCGTCGTCGGCGTCTGGGCCGGCACCGAGACCTATGTCGGCAAGGGCTGGCCCGCAGGGCCAATGCTCGGCCTCGAGTACGAGCTCGTGCACGAGTGGCTCGTGCTCCAGGGCGATCTGCTCATGGCCAACAACGAGGCCGGGGTCGCGGTGCTCGGCGCCGTGCTCCTCTTGCCGCTCGGCTGGCAGGTGGCGCTCGGGCTGCAGCTGCCGTCGCCGTTCTCGCACAACGGCTTCGGCGGGGTCGTCGAGCTCACCTACGTGCCCACCGGCAGCTTCACGAGCGACGAGCCCGCGAGCTGGCAGAAGAACCGCTTCAGCCCGAAGTGGATCCGCGAGCACCGAGAGCAGCACGGAGAGGGCGACGACGACGACGGCGGCGGTCAGGAGGCACCGCACGAGCCGTAGGCCCTCAGGCCGACTGCTGCTCGCGCGGCGGCTTCACCGGCACGAAGCGCTCGACGAGCCTCGCGGGGAACCGGCACATCACCGGCAAGGGCACCCGCGTCAGCGAGCACGCCGACGGCGTGCCGAACACGACGACTACGGCGAGCGCCGCGAGCGCGGCGGTCACCGGGTGTGGAGCATCGCGCAGGCGCGCTCGAGTCGTACCGCCCTGAGCTCGACCGATGTGGCGAAGCGCACGCCCTTCAGCGCAGCGCGTCGGCGGGCACGAGCGCGCCGCCGAACGCCTTCTCTTCGAACGCGCAGCGCTCGAGCCACTCGTCGGTGCGCCGCTTGAAGACGGTGCCGTAGTCGGGGAGCGTCTTCGCCTCTTCGCGCAGGCCGGCGCAGTCGCCCGAGAGGAAGCGCGACTCGAGCTTGAGCCGCAGCGCCTCGCGGCGGATCGACGGTGGCAGCGTGGTGCTGGTCAGCGCCTGCGAGAGCCAGCGCACGGCGAGCATCGGCTGCGCGCCGCCGACGCTCAGCTTGCGCCCGATGAGGTACGCGGCCTCGGCCTGGCCGGGCGCCTTCGCGAGGGCCTCGCGCAGCACGAGCAGCTTCACGTCGTCGCCGCCCGGGCCGAAGTACTGCCAGATGGCGCGGCCGACGTCGGGCGCGGTGGCCGAGAGCGCCGCGAGCTTCACGTGAGCGGTGCGATCCATCGCGGGCGAGGGGTTCAGCTTCAGCACCTCTTCGAGCTGGGCCTTCGTGAGGTCGGGCTGCTGCAGCTCCCACGCGAGATCGGCGCGCTCCATCGCGACCTCCATGGCGGCGGCGGGGTCGGGCGCCACCTTCGGCTGCAGCTGCTCGAGCACGGTAGAGGCCTCGGCCTTCTTACCGGCCTTCTCGAGCGCCTTCGCGCGCGCGAGCTCGTGGCGGTAGTCCTCGGGCTGCAGGCTCGACACGCGCTGGTAGAGCTCGAGGGCCGCGTCGGGGTTCGACGTCAGCAGGGCCGCGGCCTCGCGCCGGAGCGACTCGACCTCTCGTGCGCACGCGCGCTGAAACAGGCTCTTCTGGCGAAAGCGGGCCATCGCCTGCGTGACGGCCGCGGGGTCGAGCGGCACCGTGCCGAGGAACTTCTCCCAGTCGGCGGCGAGCGCGTCGAGCGGCACGCCGTAGACCTGCGCGAAGTCGCCCTTGACGTAGAGCGCGCGCAGCTTCTCGCCGCCCTTCGTCTCGCCGAGCCAGCGAATGAACGAGCCCGCGGCGGTGTACGCGCGCGCCGGCGGAGCGTCGTAGAAGCCGTCGAGCGTCATGAGCGAGCGGACGTCGGGCAAGAGCTTCTGCTCCTTCATGCCGGCGGCCCACTCGTGGAGCGTGAGCTCGTCGACCGGGTCGTCGCCGGCGACCGCGAGGCCCTCGATGACTCCGGCCACCGGCAAGAGGCCGCCGTAGCGCGCGGTGACGGCGAACGGCGGGGCTCCGTATGGCGCGGCCATCGCGTGCACGAGCTCGTGCTTCACGACCTGGTGAGGGAAGGGCAGGTGGTTGACGTGGATCTCGCGGCGCCACGGCTTCGCGAACTGCGTGTGCTCGGCGCCGACGAGGCGCTGCTTCTCGGCCGCGTCGAGGTACCACCACACGGTCACCTTGCCGGGCGGGGCGCCGCCGAAGAACGCCGAGACCTGCTGGTGGCGGAACTCGAGATCTCTCACCGCGCGCTCGAGGTCTTCTTTGCCGATGCTCAGCGAGTGGTGCACGACGAAGTGCTCGGTCTCGCGCAGGCCGCCGAGCCGCTCGGCGAGCACGGCGTCGGTCATGCGGGTGCCGAGCGCGGGGCCGCGCTGCTCGAGCACGAAGACGGCCACGAACGCGCCTCCCAGGAGCACGCCCGACCCGAGGCGGAGGTGGGGCCGCTGGAGCTTGCCCTTCACCATCGACAGCGTGTTCGCGGTGAGGAAGACGACGGCGAACGTGAGCAGCAGGGTCTCGAGGCGGAACCACCAGAGCGACGCGGGCAGCACGAGCGCCTCGTCGTAGAGCGGCCCGGGCAGCCAGCCTGCGAGGTGGTTGAACGCGAAGATCTGCGGCCCGAAGACGATGGGCCAGGCGGTGTGAACGGCCGAGGCGAGCACGAGCAGCACCTGCAGCGCGACGCTGAGGACGAGGCGCTCGGCGGCGAAGCCCGTGAGCACGCCGAGCGCGCAGGCGAGCAGGCTCGAGGGCAGCGTCAGCACGGGGAAGAAGCCGATCGCGAAGCGGGGGTCGCACGCGGTCGAGGTCGTGGCGTGAATGACGGCGGCGACGAACGGCACGAGCAGCGCGGCGAGCGACAAGAGCCACGCGCCGAGCGTCGCGGCGGCGACCGAGACCAGCGGCGAGTCGTAGCGCACGGCGCCGCGGGGGCGCGGCTCTCGCGAGGTGATGAGGCGGCGCTCCTGGCGGGCGGCGGCGATGCCGAACACGCAGGCGAACAGGCCGTGCAAGAGCGAGAGGCACGCGGCGAGCTCGTAGCCGGGCAGCCCGAGCAGGGGCAGCTGGACGAGCAGGGCGCCGCCAACGGCGAGGCCGATGAAGGTCAGCGCAACGAAGGGCCGTTTGACGCACCCCAGCGCACGGAAAACGGCCTGCCGCACGGAACCGTGTCTATACTGCGCGCAGCCATGGCGGAAACAAAAGGCCCCGAGGCACGCCAGTCGCCGCGCGCTCCGATCGAGCTGAAGGTCGACTACAAGAAGCTGAACTCGTTCTTCGCGGACTACACGAAGAACATCAGCAAGGGCGGCACGTTCATCAAGACGAAGAAGCCGCTGCCGATCGGCACGCAGTTTCTCTTCAAGCTGACGGTGCCGCAGCGCACGGATCCGTTCGAGCTGTTGGGCGAGGTCGTGTGGAGCCAGACCGACGGTGAAGAGCCGGGCATGGGCATTCGCTTCATCTATACGAACGACACGCAGCGCTCGGACTTCGAGGGCGTCGTCGAGCAGCTGATGTCGTCGTCGCTGGGGCCCGAGCTGACGGGCAAGCTGCTGAACAAGAGCCTCAAGTCGTGAAGGTGCTCTTCGGAGTGCTGCTGTTCATCGCGTGCCAGGGCGAGGGCGCGAAGCCTGCGGCGCCTGCTCCGGCTGCGGCTCCTCAGAAGCCGGTTCAGACCGACGTGGCGGCTGAGGACTACGTCATGCCGCCGCTGCCGAAGGGGCGCATGACGCTGACCGACGCGTTCGGCGGCAAGCACGTGGTCGAGCTCGAGATCGCGGCGACGCACAACTCGCGCACCCGCGGGCTGATGTGGCGGCGCGAGCTCGCCGACGGCAAGGGCATGCTCTTCATCTTCCGGCAGGAGCAGCCGCTCACGTTCTGGATGAAGAACACGCTCATCCCCCTCGACATGATCTTCCTCGACAAGGATCTGAAGATCGCCGGCGTGGTCGAGAACGCCGAGCCGCGCACGTTCACGTCGCGCGGCATCGGGACGCCGACGATGTTCGTGCTCGAGGTGCCGGGGGGCTGGTGGGCGAAGAAGGGGCTGAAGGCGGGCACGCCGGCGACGCTCGAAGGCGCGGGCGACATCATCGCGGAGCCGTGACCGCGCGCGTCTCGCGGGTGGCGGCGTCGAAGGCGAGCTGCGTGTCGCCGCGCACGTCGATGGAGCCGACGACGTCGAGGCCGGCCTGCGAGCGAAACGCGTAGGTGTACTCGCCGGGCTGAAGCTCGAGGTCGGCCGGCAGCTTCGCTTCGCGGTCGCCGATGCGGAGGGTGCCGTCGCCGTCGGCGTGCACGACGGGCTTCGGCGGGGCGTCGTCGTCGCGCGAGCGCTGCACGTGGCCGCTCGGGAGCAGGAGCGCGGCCTCGCCGTCGCCGAGCGGCACGAGCGTGAGGTCGTCGACGAGGAGCTTCGCGTCGAAGGCGGGGTCGGGCGTCCACCGGCCTCCGATGGCGTAGAGGCTCAGCGTCTTCTCGGCGGGAGGCAGGAAGCGGGGGAAGCCCTCGCGGGTGACGTGCGCCATGCCCCAGAGCATCGCGATGCGGGCGGTCGCGGGAGCCCGGTCGCGGATCGCGAAGAGGCAGTGCAGCTCGCGCAGGTGCTCGTCGCGGGTGTGCGGAGCGTCGCAGGGCAGGGTGCGCGGGCCAGCGAGCTCGAGCACGCTGCGCTCGTAGCCGTACTTCCACGCGGTGTAGTTGGTGGCGCGGTGCGCGGCGGCGAGGGCCTCGAAGGCGTCGGCGCTGCCGCCGTCGACGAAGGCCGCGAGCACGGCGTCGTGCCCGCGCTGGTCTCCGGTGAAGTCGGCCCAGCGGCCGTCGGCGTGGAGCTGCTCGAGGGCGACGTGGGTGATGCCGGGCACTCCGCCGGGGCCGGTGAGGCGGCGGAACGCGTCGACCTGCGCCGCAGAGTCGTGGAACGTGCCGAAGAGGAGCCACTTCGCGTTCTGCGCCGCGATCCACGCGTAGACGCGGCGCTCGCCGGACGGCAGCGTGTGGAGGCCGAGCGCCTTCGCGCGTGCGAGCACGGCGTCGGGCGAGTAGTCGGTGACGGGGCCAGGCTCGCGCAGCGTGCGCGCCTTCACGAGGGCGTCGCGCTCGGCGTCGTTCTTCGGGAAGGCGGGCCAGGCGGGGTCGGCGGGCTGCGCTGGCTTCGTGCACGCGATGAGCACGAGCGCGGCGCAGCGCCACGTCACGGTTGGCACGCCAGCGGGAACTGCGCGCCGCTGTTGAAGACGGTGGTGTTCGTGAGGGTCGGCGCGACGAACTGCACCTGCTGGCCGAACCTGTCGGTGGCGCGAACGGTCAGCGGGAAGTTGTACGGCCCGCCGCCGGTGAGCTGCCAGAAGTCGTCGTTCGTGCGCGACGCCGGCAGGTAGGCGCCGGCGTCGGCCGGAAGCATCGCGACCGCGCTCAGCGGCGTGCGATGGCTCGACAGGCGCAGCTTCAGGAAGAACGGGTTGCTGCCCTGGAAGTCGTAGAGGATCTGCCCGCTGACCGGACAGGGGACGAGCTGCCAGCGAATCGGGAAGCGGCCGTTGCTCGAGCCCGCGACGGCGATGAGCGCCTCGTTCGTGAAGTCGAGGTCGCCGCTGCTGCAGCCCGGGCAGAGATCGTCGAGCAGCACGATGGCCGTGCCGGCGTCGCCAGTGACCTGCGCGCAGGCTCCGCAGAGCGCCGCGCTCATGAAGTCGGGCTGCGCGATCGCCGCGCGCAGCAGCGTCGTGTTCGGCAGGCCGGTGTTGCAGATGCTCGTGTTCGTGGCCGAGCCCGACGTGTACGCGGTGCCGTCGCCCGTGCGCACGGTGCGGTCGACGAAGCAGCCGGCGTCGACCATGCCGCCTGCCGTGCCGCCGCCTGCCGTGCCGCCGCCTGCCGTGCCGCCGCCTGCCGTGCCGCCGCCTGCGGTGCTGCCGCCTGCCGTGCTGCCGCCTGCGGTGCTGCCGCCTGCGGTGCCGCCGCCTGCGGTGCTGCCACCTGCAGTGTTGCCACCTGCCGTGCCACCGCCTGCGGTGCTGCCACCGCCTGCAGTGCTGCCGCCTGCCTTGCCGCCTCCTCCAGCGGTTGAACCGCCGTCGGCAGGCCCTCCGCCAGAGCACGCGACCACCACGAGGCAAAAGGAGCAGAGCAGAATGCGCAT
>JBGALX010000017.1:0-227769 GCA_044223505.1 Myxococcaceae bacterium | reverse complement strand
CTTCGGGGCCTAGGCGTGGACCCGGCAGCGGCGCGCCGGCTCGGGCAAGCAGCGGCTCAATGCTGGTGTACACGCCGGGCACTGGGTCGTAGAAGCGGTTCCAGTTTTCGTGGAGGTGAGTTTCCTCATCGAAGTACTGACCCGGAAAGCGCAGCGGCGGAAAGTACATCGACGCCCCTTCCTCGTACCGCTGGTACTCGTAGTCGCGCATCGTGTAGCCCGCATACGTCGGCCAGAGCGGACAGAGCGTGCAGTGAACGCCATTGACACAGTTTGCCGTGTGCCAGTTGATGTTGAGCAACCCGTAGCCACTTCCGTCCTCCACGACGGGGCACCAGTTGCTCCAGGTCTCGCCGAGGTAGCCGCTCATGTCTTGGCACGAGGCGGAGGTAGTGTTGTCAGAGAGCTGAATCCCGTCGAGGAAGCCGCCTCCACAGGTCTGCTCCGTCTCGAAGCGCGTGAAGTGGGGTCGAATGGCGGTGATCATTCCGTGCGCTCGCTGGCCGACTGCGAACGCAGAATCGCCCGCGCCCGCACCGTAAGTCCAGCCGGTGCCGGCCCAGAACTCCATGCGATTTAGCGCACCGAAGGGCTCGTACTCGCCGACGCCAGTAATGCGGCGGCTCGAGTCGAGCGTCAGCACTGGCTTCCCAACGTGGTCGGTCGTGACGAAGTAGGTGTCGCAGACGACCGTCTGCCCGTTGCGCTTGCAGCCGGAGGACCCGTCGCCGTAGCGCCCCATCTCTTTGTCGAACTTCCCTAGGATGATGACTACTGGGCGGCCGTCCAGCCAGACGTATTCCTCCATGGGCCGTTCGTACAGGTCTGCAGGGTCATCGACGCCAAGGTCCTCGAGCAGCTGATGCCCAGTGTCGTAGAAGAACCAATCCGCGACTCCGGTGGGGTGCTCTTTGCGAATGCGCCGGTTGTACGCGTCATAGTCGTACGTCCACGTGACACTGCTCGCAGAGCCGGCGACCTTCTCCACCGAGCGGTACAGCCCGTTCGCCCGGGAGTTGAAGTTCAGTGTGCTCCCGACATCCGTCTCGGAGCGATTGGGCGTCTTCCGGGTGGCGATGACTCCGTTGACATCGTGCGTGAAGTCCCGCGCAAGACCTCCAGAGGACTCCTTGACGAGCCAGTCCGGCAGATGCACACCCGCGTCGGAGTAGGCGAGGTTGTAGTTGCTTCCGTAGCTGTCGACGACGATGTTCAATTTCCGTCCGCGCGAGTCGTATGTGTAGCTCTGATTCTGCTGCCACCCGCCGGTCGTCGGCTGGTTTGGGAGTTCAACTCGCAAGAGCCGCAGGGTACCGTCGTAGCTTGCGACTTCGGTGATGGGAAGGCCGTCGTTCAAGTAACAGGTGTCGGTTTGAGCCACCTGGTCAGCCTTCCACGTGTAGAGGCGCTGAAAAATATCGCCGCGCCCCTCACCAAGGCTTGAGTCAGAGCCGGAAGAAACGCGGAGGCTGCGGAGGCGCGCCGTTCCATCGTAGCTCGCCGACGAAGGCGCACTATTGTCGCAAGCGAAGACCGAAACTTCGTCAGGAAACGCCGAAGCGTTGCCGCCGAGCATGTACTCGACGCGTGAGGTGTTCGACGAGTTCTCGTGCGTCGCCACGTAGTGGCGCAAGCGGCCGTACGGCTCCCACACGACTTCGCTGATGAGTGTCGTACCGGGCGTACTCTCGAACGAAGAACCACCCCATTTGGTAATCGACACACTCGAAACCCGGTCCTTCAGAGCGCCCGTGCCATAGCCGTACGTGACGGTACGACCGTGCGGATACACGATGCTCAGCAGATTGCCATTCGTGGAGTAGGCGTACATCGTGTCGAGCAGGGCTGTCGGGCAGTCGCCACTATTGGGGGTCTCGCCACGAACCTCGTGGGTCACCCGTCCCTCGACGTCGTAAGCGTAATACGTGGTCCAGTACGCATCGACGCGCTTTGCCAGCCGCCCCGCCGTGTTGGGGCTGGCCGGGAAGTTGGAGCAACTTCCCGGCACGCTCACCGAGTCATACTCGAGACTGAACGACTCGAACCCTGACTCCTCGACCTCCAAAAGCCTGCCGAGCTTGTCGTAGGTGTAATCGACCGTGGCCGAAGACGGCTTCACTTCGGTGACGACGTTGCCGAAGGCGTCATACGCGTACCGAGCGATGCCCCTTGCGCTCCCCGAGCCATTGTCCGTGTTCGCCAGCTTCACCTCGACGACGTCTCCGAAGTCGTCATGGACATAGTCATTCGGTGCGGGGGAGCAGCCCGACTGCCCGCCGTCGAAGTTGCACGCGGCACTCATCGCACAGCCCGAAGAGACACCGCTGATGTTGCCGTGGTTGTCGTGGTCAAAGCAGCTTCGGATTCCGCTGCCCGCGTCAGGCGCCGGGAACGTGTCGAGCTCCGTAAACCGATTGGCTCGATCGTGCCGCATCCACGCACACAAGTAGGAAGGCGTGCCGCTCGTGCGGCAGAATGACGGAGCGCCGTTGAAGCTGAGTCCGGCTTCGGTAAGGTTGTCGGCGCCGTCGAACATCCGCGCCGAGGAAAGGGAACCACCGTCGAGTCCCGCGCCGCTCCAAGTCGGACGGCCTTCGGCATTCTGGTCGAACTTCTCCTCCGCGCGAAGCTCCTCCCCGCTTCCGTTGTTGGTGTATCGCCTGACGAATCGAAGAGCATTTGAGTTCGGCCAGTAGTCGTTCTTAATCCTCTCGCTCCAGTCCGAGCATGTCGGGCTGGTGCACGACGATGCGAACTTCGTGCGGGACATGAGGTTTCTCGTCCAGCCCTCGTCGCAGTCATCGCCGAAGTGATGGCAGAAGAACTCCTTGTTGTGCTCCGGGTATTCAATCCAGGTCAGCTCGCCGTTCTCCCACGTGTAGTTCCATTCGTTGCCATCGACTTTGCGTGAAAGGACTCTCCGGTCAGCGCCGTAGGTGAAGAGGGTTTCGACGAGATTGGGGTCGGTCACCGTCTCCGGGTCACCCAGCACCGTATAGTCTTCGTACTCGGTCCTCAGAGCGGTCGAGGCGCAGCCGTTCGGGAACTGGTCGACGTATTGGAGCCGCCCCGCGTTGGGCGTCGTCAGGCTCGTGTCGTAGTAGTAGAGCCACGTGAGCGGTGCAGGGCTCGTGCACCCAGTGGCGCTTGTGTCAGTAACCTCGCAAGGGCCTTCAATGGAGACGACACGACCCAGCGGGTCCGAGGTCGAGGAGCCGCTGCAACTTCGGGCCGTCTTGTAGAACGTCGCGATGGTCTTTCCGCCTGAGGGGATGCTTCCGCTCAAGTCCTTCGTGTAGCCGAATCGAAACACCGCTTCGAGGTGGGTCGTCCCGGTCGTGTACTTGTAGAGGGTGTACGCGTTCGAGGAGCCGAGCAACGAGGGTCTCTCCTCTTTGCGCAAGTGCTGCACCGAGAAGTCGGTCGTGTACCCGTAAGTCGCCGAGCCCGTCTCGAGCGGGTTGTGGCTCGAGTTAGTGCCGAAAACAGAAGCACTGACGCCGCGCCTGAACCCCTGCCTCTCCCAGAAGCAGATGCCGGTCGCGGTCGGTATCGTGCACGACTGCCCACCGAATGGTCCGGCGTCAGCAGTGACGAAGGCGTGTATGTCGAGGAACCAGTTGCCCAGCTCATTCCTGAACGCAGCGAGCCGCCCGTCGCCGCAGTCACCACCATTGTTCGAATCCCGCCAACCGTAGTACTCCGTTCCGGCAGAGCAGAAGTTGGCAGTCGCGCACGCGTCGTCCTTGGCCAGCACTTCTTGATTGTGCGTGCCGATTGCGCCTGCAGGCTGAATGATGGAGTACTTCTGGCTGAACCCGAGGTCATTCGCGGTGCCGGTGCCGTCGCCTCGCGTGTAGCTCAGGAACGTCGCGACACGAGAGTAGGCGTGGCTGCTCGACGCGCACGTTCCAGACGGAGCGGAGTAGCTGCTGCTCCCGCCGTCAATCTTGAAGTCCGAGCCTGCGGCAAGGTCCGCGAGGGCCTCGAAAGAATCGGGCAGCGGCGCCTGTGTGTCGCCCATTGGGTGATACGAGACATAGGCACCCGAACGCTGGATGCCGAAACCGCCATCGTAGTTGTAGGTCTCGTCGACGTAGCCGCCGCTCACGCTCTCGAGCCAGCCCGCCTTGCCATTTCTATACGTATAAGCGACGGTGGCCCCCACTGTGCCGTTGGGCTCGAGCACGTCTACCGAGCTGACGACGCAGTCGCGCCGGCCGGCATCCAGCGACGGCACGGCGAGGTCCGTGTAGTTGAAACGGAGACGCACGCCGCCATCGGGGGGCACGACACTCATCACATACGGGACTCCCGAGTCCGAGACGCCGGGACACGTACCACCGTCGCCATAGGTGACGGTCGCGACGACCCTGCCTTCGGTGTCGGTCTGCTTGGTCAGAAACCAGAGCGTCCTGCCGGCCACGAAGCTCACCGGCGCTTCGTAGTAGTGCCGTTGACCTGCGGGCTCGATGAGGATGAAGCCCCCGTCGCCACTGAGCCTGATGAGATTTACTGGTGCGCGCCACGAGCCGAGCCCCGCAATGCACGAGCCGCTGCTCGGAGTGCAGCTCGAGAACCTCTCGGCGGTCTGCCAGGGCGTGCTGACGCGGTACTCGCTCCCTTCCTGAGCGACGTACGAATAGAAATTGTGCGTCCAAAGCATCCGGCTGCGGTCCGGGTCTTCCGTCGTCACGTAGCGGCCGAACGGCTTCGGCGCACCATTGAGCATGTTCGAGTAGGTGGACCCTCCGATGTTCCATGTCCGGTCGGTCGACGTATAGCTGCGCTTGAGCCATCGCTTGTCGATGGGAAGGTCGACTGAAACGTCGACCACTTCGTACCAAGCGCTCTGCCCAACGGCTGTGATTGGATCTCCAATCGGGTCCCCTGGCCCCGAGCCCCCGGGGCTGCCGCCGCCGGGACTACCTCCGCCACCGGGGCCGGGACTCGCGCCGCCGCCAGGACTCGCGCCGCCGCCGGGACTATCTCCTCCGCCACCTCGACCACAGCCGCACTCGCTAGAACACACTTTCGGCCGTGGATGGTCAGGACAGACCGGCTGCTGCGCGAACGCCGCCGAGGCAGCGAAGAGAACGGGCGAGACTGCCACGGCAATGAGTGCGCTTTTCATGACTGCCCCCCCGTAACGAACAGCTTCTCCTCTACCGGCTTCGACCCGAGCCGCACCCGCCACACCGCACCCTCTCGTTGAAACAGGACGGTCTTCCCGCCCTCGCCCCACGCGGTGCGCGTGTTCTCGTAGCCCGCCGGCATCGTCCAGAGCACGCGGCTCTGCTTCGTCTTCAAATCCACATCGAGCAGCTGCGTGGTCTCGAAGCCCTCGCGCGTGACGAGCAGATGGCGACCATCGGCGGTGAGGTCAGGCCAGTGCGAGAGCTGGCCGTCCTCGGCGGTCGCAACGACGCTCTTCTCGTTGAGCCGCAACAGCTCGATGGAGCGCGGGCCGTGGCAGCTCAGGTGCAGCATCATCACCACGCCGTCGCCCGCATCTTGCGGCGCTGCCTTGCAGCCCCGCGAGTTCGTCATCGCTTCGAGACCCGAGCCATCGAGCCGCACGCGGTAGAGCTGCGCGTTCGCGCCAGGGTCATGCATCCCCGGCGGGCCGCCCTTCTTTGGGTGGTGCACGAAGAAGACCCACTGGCCATCGCGGGAGAACGACGGCTGTGCGTGGTAACCGATGCTCTCGCCGAGGAGCCGCGGCATTCCCCCGGGCTCACACGCGTAGAGCAGCGTGTTCTCGATGGCCTGGCTCCATGCGGTGAAGACGTAGGTCTTGAGGTCTGCCGAGACGGCGAGCTCCCTCGCCTCGCTGCCGCAGACCTTCGACATCCGCTCGAGCGCACGGCCATCGCGAGAGACGACTACCCAACCACTGGAGTCGCCGAACACCAGCGGGGCTCTCGCGGCGGAGCCCGCGCTGACCGCGAGCAACACCATCATGAGCGCGCTCACGGTCGGCCTCCGTCGTTGAGCAGAGCGAACGGGAGGTAGTCGACACTCTGGAAGTTGCGCGGCGGAAGCGGGTCCGCGGGCGCAGTCGGCCGCGCCAGCGCGACTCTCGGCGCGAAGCCGGCCCGCGGTGCGCAGACGCGCTTGCCGGCGCCGCCGAGACTCACGCACTCGAACTCGAGGGCGCAGTCGTTCGTGCGCGTGCACGTCGTGGAGCAGACGAAGTTCTCGTCAGTCCCGTCCGCTCTGAGACCCGGGCCATAGTGCAGGCACACCGGAGTTTCCCCATGGGCGCCCCGGCGACAGACGCTGACGCCTTCGTTCGCGCACGATTCCCCGGCGCTCTTCTGAGCGGTGACGACCGGATGAACGACGCGCGCCGTGGACTTCAACGGGCGCGCCGGCTCCTCGAAGCTGCATGCTGCGACGAGCACCAACGGCGCTACGAGTCTGAGGCCTGCACTCATGAATTTCCCCCAACGCGAGAAGGCGCCCGGTAATGGCACGAATCAGGGGGTAGGGGTCAAGCCACAAATTCCCCACAAGCCCGCGCCGTAGATGGCGAGGCGCGAGCGAGATCTCACCGCCGCGAACGACTCGCGAGCGCCACGCCGCGCCGCCGGACAGACCGTCCGGCGTTTCATCAGGACCCACGTGGCAGCCGCAGGGTCTCGGGCGCATCATCAGCAGCAACCAATAGGAGGCCCCATGGCCACAAAGTTGATGAAGCGCACCACCACCATCGAGGAGTACGCCGACATGCCCGACGGCCTGTCCGGGACCGACGACCTCGGCAACGCCGAGAACGAGGACGTTGAGGTCGACGTCGACGACGAGACCACGGCGACCGAGCCCGAGACCGACGACGACAAGGAGTCGGACGAAGAGCAGGAGCTGGACAAGAAGTGCGCGGCCCGCGCCACGAAGAAGCGCGGCGGAGTCTGGTGAGCGCCATGGCGACCAAGAAGACGAAGCAGCCCGCCCTCCGCCTCCGCGAGCCCGGCACGGTCTCGCTCGACCTCGTCGGCCCGAACGGACGCTCCCGCGTCGCGCTGAAGGTGCGCGCCGACAGCAAGGAGGCCGCGCGCTGCTTCGCGAACAAGGTCCGCGAGCTGCTTGTCGCCGAATCGCTGCGGCCGAAGTGCCTGCGCGACCGCTGACGGTCAGCGTCTCCGCACGTCCGGCAAGAGATTCGCGAGCGCCAGCAGCGCGAGCTGACCCTTCGTACCCAAGAGTTCGGCTCGTTCGGCGAGCTTCCGCACGACCGGCGAGTACCGCCGGTCATCGCCCGGAAGGGCGAGACCTCCCAACGCCGACGAGCCCAGCGCCTCCTGCACCGCGAGCATCGTGGAGAGTGTCGGCTCGAACGCACCTCGCTCGAGCCGCCCGATGGTCTCGTCGCTGAGACCCGAGGCACCGGCGAGCTGCGCCTGGGTCATACCCGCGCGACGCCGCGCTTCTCGAACCTGTCGGCCCACCACCCTCGGGTTCACCTTGTTCATCGGGCCGCGGAGACAAGCCCGACCGCAATGCCGCCAGAAGGTCACATCTGTTGCCAACACGATGTTGCCTTGACCGCGGCGCTGGTGACATCGTTTCGGTCCGAAAGGCGGGGCAATGAACGAAGCGCGTGCCGCAGTTCTCTTTGGTGTCTTGGTCTCTGGTGTGGCGCTGCTTGCCTGTGGCTCCACATCGAACTGCAGCAGCACATGCCCCGGGTGCTGCACGAGCAGCGGCATCTGCGCGACCGGAACCAACGAGACGTACTGCGGCCGCAGCGGCCTTCTGTGCGACACCTGCGTCGGGAGCCAGGTCTGCGTGGCCGGCGGCTGTGTGAACGGCAGTGGCGGTGGAACCGGAACGGGAGGCGGAAACGGCACCGGCGGTGGCAGCGGCACGGGCGGCGGCACGACGACCTGCGGGCCCACGAACTGCGCCGGCTGCTGCTCTGGCAACACGTGCCAGCCGGGCAACGTCGCGACCGCTTGTGGACAGAGCGGTGGAGCCTGCGTCGCGTGCCCTTCGGGGCAGTCGTGCTCGAACGGCACATGCGTGGCTGCCCCATGCGGCCCAACGAACTGCGCTGGATGCTGCCTCAACAACGCGTGTCAACCGGGCAACACGACGAGCGCGTGCGGCAGCGGTGCAGGCGCGTGCGTCACCTGCGTGACGAACCAGATTTGCCGCACGAACCAGACCTGCGGGGTCGACCCGAACAGCATGTGGCGCGTGCAGCCGACGCGCGCGGCGGTGACCGCGACGAACAACGGCACGGCCTGGGACGGCGACAGCTCGCCCGCGGACCCCTACGTCTCGATGACCTGCCCGCCGACGACCGCGCCAGTCTCGACCAGCACGCCCTTCGTCCAGGACAACTCGAACCCGATGTGGTCGAGCGGCGGCTGCATCACGAGGGCAAGTGCGCTCCTCGCTGAGCCCTGGCGGTTCCAGCTGTTCGACGATGACCTCGCCGCGGACGACACCATCACCGGGCCGTTGCAGGTCCAGTTCGTCGAGGCGAACTTTGTCGCGGGCAGCGTCACGTTCAACATGGCCGTCGGTGGCATCACGTCGCTTACCGTGCAGCTGCAGCGGCAGTAGCGGCGAGCGGTCGCGAGCGCCGGACCGCACGGCGCACATTGAACTGTTGGCTCCGCGGCACGAGACGTATCCTCGAACCATGCGCGCGGCTCTCATCCTCTGCGTTGTCGTTACCCTGGGTGCGGCAGCAAGCTCTACGTTCCTTTGGGTCACGGTCCAGAAACGAGAACGTGACCGCGAAACGCAGCGCACCGAGGACCGTGAGCAACTCAATACAGCGCTACGAGCCACTCACCTGCTGGCGGTCTTGGGACGGGAGTTTGAGCTGTCGACCGAACTCGGAACCCTGCAGTTCGACCGCTCTACCGGCCTCGCATATACGCTCAGCAAGAGTGAGTTCGTTGCCGATGGCCTTCGCATCGGCGGAGCGGTTTCGAACATCGGAAACCCCGATATGAGCAATGTGACGCTGCGGTTTGACCTCGAGGACGAACTCGGGTGGGCAAACCGAGACCCGGTCGACGGCGGATTGCTCATGACCGACAAGGTTCCACCGTCGTTTCGAAAAATTGCCACGGGGCAGGCCCCTCCAATTCCCTCTCTACCGAGCCGCCGAAGCGCGAATTTCTTGGTGCTCATTCCCAAGGTCGCACCGGAGACAATGAAGGGAGCGGTTCTTCGCGTGACCCCGACCGGCGAGCAGTACGAGACCCTGCCGGTGGTTGGTCGACCACAGTGACGACCGCGGCGCGCTCACCGAACTGCGTCGCGGCTCGCGCAGGCGCGTGACTGGGCGAGACCGCGCTGCCGGCATACTCCGCTTCGTGTTGGACCGCATTTGGCGCCTCGACTACACGATCGCTGCAGGCCAGGGAGGTGAAGCTGAAGCGGTACGTCGTGGAGATGCACTTCGTCTGCCGGCGGGACCTGAACGTGGTCGACCATGGGAACGGCGAGTTCGACTCCGGCTATTGGAAGGTCGCGGCCAGCCACTTGAGGCCGGGCATCCTCGTCGCCTTGGACGAGTCCAGAGCGGCGGCCTCGTACCGTCAGGGGGACCCTCGTGGCAGCGCGACGCCGCCGGGCGCGTGACCTTCCGCCTCAGGGAGACGCCGACACCTCTCGCTTGGCGCGGCGACGGCACAGGCGAGAAAGGCTACGCCTGGAGCAGCGACGCCTGAACCGTAGCCCTGTCACGACTCGTCCACAGACACCGCCGTTGCCTCGGGCGGCGGGTCTTTCAAACGAAGGAGCGCTACCAGGGCGAGCAGAAGGGTCCCCGAGTTTTCGGGAGTGCACTCGTCGTCCCTGAGGAGCCCGTGGGCGCTCCTATTGCGCAAGTTGAGCCCCTTCTCGTCAAAGAGCGTGGCGCGATACCAATTCCAAAGGTCGTCGCCGAAGAACTTGGTCGCGGCGCGGGCGAGGTCCGACGACGGGTCGTCGTCGAACAGCGCGCCCATCGTGCGCTCTTGGTACTGCCCGCCATCCTTCGGCCGAAAGGCAGTCATGTCGAGCCCGGCCGCGTCGCACACGTGACGTATCGCCGACTCGACGACGGGCGGCAGCAGATGGCACGCAACAACGTGGTCATCGGAAAGTGCAGCTTCAACAGCACGAGCAAGAGCGCGGCGGTTGTGATTGGCGACGACGCCGACGCTGGCAAGCTCGCCGACCAGCGCCTCGGCGGTCATGTCCTTGAGCTTGAGCCTCTCGACGAGAGGGTTCCAGACCATGTGCACCCCCAGGCGGATTCCCATCTGCCAGTTCCTACGCATTACCTCTTTTTCGCCTGATGGCTCGGCGGAGACTTGGCGGCCGTCGACAATCTGCACTGCGGGCATGATTGCCTGGAGGACGGACTTCTCCGATTGCCTTCGAGACAATTCAACAGTGAAGCCCCAGTCGGGAATGATTTCGCCACTGTTCACAGCGGCCCACAACGCGAGCCTCAGAGGCCCGAGCGTCGCCATCGACTCGACCAGTAGCTCGATTCGCGCCGCCGGGATGCTGACGGTGGCCCCCATCGACACCATCTCGGCTTGGCCGCGCCGAAAAAAATCTCGCGCCTCTCGTTTTGCAGCAGCCGCCTTCTCCGCCTCACCGAGGGCGGTGAAGCCCTCGGCGGCGCTGTTCATTATTGACCCGGCCGCCAGACAGTCACCCGCCTGCCCCCGAATCCGCGCATCCGCGACATGAGACTCCGCCTGCTGCATCTCTCGCTCTCGACGACGGTCGATTCCCAGAATGCCTTCGAGCGCGGCAAGCCCATCCAGCGCGTCGCGGCCAACGGGGCTATCGATGAGACGCGCGTCCGCGGCCAGGAACACCTCAAGCCGACCGAGCATCGCTCGCACTTCGGCCAACATCTCCGGACCACGTCGTGCCTTCGGAATCGGAGCAACAATATCGTCGACGAGGGCCTCGGCGGCGCTCAGCGGAAACCCCGGGGCCGAGCTCCAGTGCGCGCGCACCGAATCGAGAAGCTCGCCCACGAGCTTCGCCGCCGACAGCCCCGCCGCCGGGGCGTTCAGCTGCCGGCCGATGCGCGCGATGTGCTTGCACGCATTCAGGGCATCCCAGAACAAGTCGAGGTCACCGAATCGCTCGCGCACCGCAAGCTCGTACCGACTGACAGCAGCGCGCCCAAACACATGCGCTTCAGGAAGTCCGTGTCGCCGCCGCTCCCGCCACAGCAGGTCGAAGTAGAGAGCACTCAAGAACGGGTGCCGGGCGGCGTCGGCCCGCTGAGCGAGCCGCTCCCACCGGTCCCTCGGGACGGCAGCGAGAGTGGCGTCGCTGTCCTCGCCCGCGAACGAAAGCACGGGCTGAGCAGCACCGTCACCCGGCCGCGGGAGATAGAACAGCGGCAGCCAGTCAGTGCGGCGCTCCTCCTCGGTGCCGTCGCCCTGGTTCTTCACCACAACGTCCAACGCTCGAATCACCAAGAACTGGCTGATGGGGAGTTGGTCAATGAGCTCGGTGAAGTGGGGCATGGCGCGTGGCGCAGTTGCGCGCACGTAGATGTAACAGTGGAGGGCGCCCTGACGTCCCAAAAGTAGGCTACCGGCCGCGGAGGGCTCCGGCCGCCGTACAGGCATAAGACCCCGCCCGAGCCCGACAGCGCGGCATCATGATTTCAGGACACCGCGCGGGGCTCCCGGCGCAAGGCCAGCGGCCGCTCGCGCCGTCACTCGAAGCAAGCAGAGTTGATGGCCGAAGATGGCATCCCCTGTTTGAGCATGCCGCGCATGTCGTCCTCGGTGCAGCGCCCAAACCTCGGTTTCTCGTCTGGCGTCCCGCCGTCCTTCCCCTTGAGGATGGCAGCGGTGCGGCGCTCCTCGGCCAGCGCCTCGGGGTCGGGGCCGGACGGCGCGGACGGCCGCACCTGCTCGGGACTGCCATCGCCATCGACCGCCTGGAGCTTCCATCCACGTGCGGCCATGCAGCGGCCAAAGAACTCCCGCATGTTCATTGCGCCTTCAAAGTAGCCGCTCTGCCGGGCATCGCGCTCGCATTCGTACGTGTCGCGGTCGTGCTCCGACTGAGTCCCGCCCTGCTTTACCCAAGTCGCCCTCGCTGTGACACATCCGGCAACCACAAGGACTCCCAGCCATGCCATTTCCGCTCGCATCAGCATCCGAAACGTAGCGCTCGGCTGCACGACCAGAAGAAGAATGTGCACACGGAGACGAACGGACTCGGGCTACTCGTCTTCGGCGTCGGCGACCGCCATCAGGTTCTGCGCGAGCTTCGCCGCCCTTACCGCCGCGAGAGTCGCGGCGGAGACTACCACCACGCGCGGCTCGACCCCGAGACGCTTCGCGGCGAGCGCGTGCCAACTCTTGCCGCGGAGCGTGCGCGCTGCCGCCTCGTCGATGAACACGATGAACGCATCGACCTTGCGCTTGCCATCGGCCTCGAGCTGCGCCTTGACGGTGGCGAGCTTCAGCACGTCCGTGAGCACCTTCTTCACCTGCGCGGCCTTCGCCGGACCGACCTGCGAGCTGACCTCGACGACGACCACGCGACCGCCATCCTCGCCGTAGCCGTCGAGGGCGACAGACACGCCGGCCTCGAGCTGCAAGCTCTTCGGCGCGAGCGCGACCCCAACCGTCTCGCTGAACGCCTTCAGCGCCTCGACGCCCGCGGTCTCCTGCGCGTCGGAGCGGCTACCGGCGCGCGGCACGCCGCTCCCCTTGCTGCAGCTTCAGCGCCCGTCCGATGGTCGACCGCGGCACCTTCATCGCGATGGCGATGTCGCGAACCGTGCGGCCGGCGCGCCACAGCTCGCGGGCACGCGCGACGGCGCGGTCATCGAGGCGTCGCGGTCGGCCCCAATGACCACCTTCGGCCTCGACGCGCTCACGCGCGGCCGCGATGCGGTCACTGATGGCCTGCCGCTCGAGCTTTGCGGCGAGACCGAGCGCAAACAGGAAGACGTCGGTGACGACGTCGTTCGCGCCGGGCTTCAAGTGCAGGTTGTCGGCGACCGCGACCAGTTCGCACCCGGCGGCCTTCAGCTCGTCGACGACCCGATAGGTGTCGCCCACACCCGTTCTCGAAATGCGGTCGAGCTTGAAGCAGTACACGCGCCGCACGAGTCCGGTGCGAACATCGGCTCGCAGCTGGTCGAGCACGGGCCGCGCGAGAGTCTTCGCTGAGCGCTTCTCCTCGAGCCAGCTGGCGATGACGTCGCCGCGGGCGGTCGCGGCGCGCTCGATGGCGGAGCGCTGCGTCGCGAGGTCTTGCGCGCGACTGGAGACGCGAACGTAGGCGACGGCATCCATGGCGAGATCGTACCGCGGCGCGTTGACCCGCACCACGCTTCACATCTCGGTCGCTGGCTGCTCCCGTGCCCTTGGTGCGGGCGCCATTGAAAGCTCCTTCACAATGGCGTCCACCTCGTCCTCCTCGCTCTGCCGCAGTTCCGGACGAGCGCTCCCACACCGCACCTGCGACTCGAATTCCTCGCATTGCTCGACGACCGGGGCGACGGTCGCAAGTTCCGCAAACGCAATGCTGAGGCGCAGACGTCGGTGCCATGTCGCTCCGCCGCGCGAGAGCATCCGCGCGCGCCTGTCCTCTTGTTGACGAATCACGAGGTACTGCTGGTCGCGGCTCAGCTCGTCCCACTTCTCTCGGCGGAACTTCTCCATCCGCGCGGTGGTCACGGCGTCGAATGCAGAGCGCTCGGCTCGGAGGACGCGCGCCGAGGGGTCAGCGAAGGTGACCTCGAAGCCTCTGGTGATGAGTGCGCGGAGAGCAGCGTCGTAGGCGTCTCGTGGACGGCCAGAGTACGGCACAACGGTCGGCTCCACCGAGCGCTCGAGCTTGACCTCTCGAGGCTCGGGCGCGGGCGGCGGCGGCGAGTCGTCGGCGGCCCCTGGGCGTTTCAGCTCATCGGACTGGGCTCGCCGAGGACCAGTGCAGGCCGAGACCGCGACCGCTGCGCAGAAAAGCACGACGTGCGCTCGCGCGGCGAGGCAATTGTCGGCGACGGCATCCATGCGCAGGAATCGTATCGTTGCGCTGGTTCAGTTTTCCATCGACCCCAACTCGATTGGGTCGAGCATGTTGGGCAGTGCACGTGGTAGCTGGCGGAGCATGGCGCCCGAAGAGGACGAGAACGCGTACGAGAAGGCCGCCGGGCAACCACTCGCACAAGCATTAACGGTCCCACCTCTCGACCAACCGAAAGGCAAGGACGCCTACCTGCGTTTCGGCGAAGCGCTATGGGCCGTTGCGCGGCAGGCGCTCAGCCACTGGACGCCTGAGCGAATGGAGCTCGAGGCGTTGCGCCGCGCGAACGACTCGCCCGTCGCAAGTCTCGTTGCGCGGGAGGCTTGGCTCATGATGGAGAAGTACCAGTCGTGGGCCGCTCGCCTTGTCGACATCGAAGTGGCTTTCGGCGACCGAATCAGCGCTGGATTCAGCCCAATCGTGTTTCGCGGCGGCGTAGTTCGCGAACGAGTTGTCGAGGCCATCGGTGCGCTCGAACGGCGCGCAACAAGCGTCGAGACTCGTGCGCTCGACCTCCGCCTTCGGTACGAACACGAACGGCTCCGCGCGGAACTGCGGAAACAGGAACTCACGTCGACGCTTCTTGAGGCGATGCACGCGGCCACCCGCAACCCGGAGTCAGAGGAGCACCTGAAGAACATTGCCGCGAAGCTCGATGGTCTTCACGCCGTCGAGAAGCGTCTCGGCAGCATCGAGGGAGAGGTCGTCTTCGTCGCGGACAGCGTCATGGACGAGTTCGCTCGTCGGGAAATGAAGCCGCCGGCCGTAAAGACGCTTCGACGCCTCGGCGAAATGGTCAGCTCGGGCGCGGCGAAGGGCGTCGTCGCCTACGTCATCAAGAAGTTCTTCGGAGGCTGACGCATGCACCTCTTCACCAAGCCCATCAGCGGCATCACCTTCAGCGACGTGAAGACCTTGGTTGGTTTCGAGCTGACCGAATCAACCCGGCACGACTACAAGGCCGACTTCCCGCCAGATGGCTCGAAGCTCGCCGCAACGGTCGCCTCGATGGCCAACACTATGGGTGGCGTGACTCTGGTGGGGGTCGAGCAGCCGCTCGGCGGAAAGCCGACCATCATTGGCGTCGTTGGACCGGCTGAGAAGCTCCAGGAGCGGGCCGGCCAGATTCTCCTGCGGCACATCCATCCGACCCCGCTCTACGAGATTGGCGTCGTCGAGATTCCCATAGGCGAGCCGGCGGCAGGTAGGTTCGTCGTCATCATCAGGACGCATGAAAGTCGCAGTGCGCCCCATGCGATGGTTGAGGACGCCGCAATCTACACGCGCACCGGCGACCTCAAGACGCCGCACCGATACGCGGACCTTCGATGGCTCGAGCACCTTTTGCGTCGCCGCGCTGAGCCCGAGGAGCTGCGACGCAGGCTGCTCGCCGAGTTCGAGGCGCAGTTCCATGCGCGAGCCGAGAAGGTCGTCGCACCGGGAACCCCGGTCAATGCACGAATGGTCGTGGCCTTCGGTCGGACCTACCCCCACGAAATGCTCGTGAGTGAACGACACACTCTGGAACTCGTTCGCAAGCACTTCACCAAGGACCGCGTGGTCGCCGCTCCGGGCGGGGTTTTCCGCGAACTCGCCAATGCGGGTCAGCTGGACTTCTTCCGAGCGCATTCCGTCGGCCTTTTTCTCCGTGGCGTCACCGTCCCTCCGAGCACCGCGCTCACGTTCAACTTCCTCACCACCTGCTTGGCGACCACGTACGTGCGGAGCGCTGCGGTGCTCTCGGCGATGGGATGGTGGGGCTCCGTGCGCGTGGCCGCGCGAATCGAGAGGCGGTCCGGCACCGTGCTCAATGACATGGGGGGCGGCCCCGCGCTCGTCGACGTCGCGGATGCCGGCGCCGAATTGGTCATGGCGGAGGCGTTTGAGGGCACCGGCATCGCCCGCCTTTGGGGCGTCGTAGAGCAACTCGCGTGGGGCATGGGCAAGGAAGCACCACCGATGCCGACGGAGTGGCCGCAAACAGTTCTCGCGGCCCGCGCGAACGGCTAACGACAGCAACAGCAAGCGCACCGCCGCCCCATACGACCTCGGCGTGCGCAGTCACAGCGCGCTGGTGGTCGAGCGCGGGTTGCAAGATCTTGCGCGCGCGACGGGGCGCGAGCATCGGCAGGACCGTTCATTGACCGACTCGTGTCGACGGCCGGGCCCCCACCACTTCGTGCGCGAACAGCGCGGGCTACCCCGCTCTCGGATATGTCGTGCGCATGCCGCTCCACTTCTCCCTGGCCCGCCTCAACTTCAAGAACGGCACGACCGTCACGCTGCGTCGCGGCGACCTCGTGTTCTTTGTCGGGCCCAACAACTCGGGAAAGACGAGAGCGCTTCGCAACATCAAGGAGTGCATCGGACGGCCGATGCCGGGCCCAGTCATCACCACTGTCGACGTCGAGCGCGAGGGCACCGGCGAGGAGCTTCAGGCCTGGCTCGACGAACACATGTACCGCAACGATGAGCGGATGCCCCACTACAAGGGCATGGGCACGAGCTTCATGTGGGACCGTGGGCGGGACGAGTGGGTCAACAACCAACCCATCAGTTCGCTGTTCTCAGTGCTGGCAATTTTTGCCGACGCGGCGACGCTGCCGGAGCTCGCACAGGCGTCGCCGTCTTTCGACGTGCGCCAAGACGGCCCCTCAAATCCGCTTCAAGAGCTGTACGTGAGTGCGGACCTCGAGCAGGCGGTCGGTCGTGAGTTTCGCGAGGCATTCGACATCGGGCTGTTCCTCGACCGTTGGGCCGGCAGTCACGTCTTCCTCCACGTCGGCACGCCGCCTGATGCTCCCGCAGGCAAGTTCGAGATGTCGCGAGACTGGCTGCGGAAATTGGCGAAGGTGCCGCGCCTGGATGAGCAGGGCACGGGCATGCGCGCGTTCACCGGCGCCGTGCTGGGCGCCCTCGCCCCTGAACGTTTCGTCGTGATGTTCGACGAACCCGAGACATTTCTGCACCCTCCTCAGTCGCGGCTACTCGGCCGACGATTTGCAGAATGGACATCGCCTGACCGTCAATTCGTTATCGCCACACACAGCGGCGACCTGCTGCGCGGCGCGCTCGACGCCAAGCCTGAATGCGTGCGCGTAATTCGGCTCACAAGGACTGCCGCCGGGAACGGGGTCACTGAGCTTCCGCCCGACGAGGTCGCGAAGCTCTGGGCGGACCCGCTCCTTCGCTATTCAAATCTGCTCGACGGGCTCTTCCACGAGGGCGTTGTCCTTTGCGAAGGCGACAGCGACTGCAGATTCTACTCGGCGCTTCTTAGCCACATGGATGACTGGCCCGAACGCCCTCGCGACCTCATGTTCACCCATTGCGGCGGCAAGGACCGACTGCACGTCGTGGCCGAGGCCCTGGTCCGGCTCAAGGTTCCCGTTCAGGTCATCGCCGACTTCGACGTGCTGAGAGACGAGACGGTGCTGCGTCGGCTGGTCGAATCACTCGGCGGCAACTTCGATGCAATTCGGCGCGACCTAACCATCATGCGCGAGCCTCTGGACCGCCGGGTACCACCTCTGGTTGCCAGCACAGTCCTCGCGCAGCTGCAGAAAGAGCTGGCGCCGCTCGGCGCGGCGGAGCTCTCCCCCAAGCAGCTGGAGCAGTTCGGAAAGCACCTCGCGTGGAAGGCTGATTGGAGCCGCGCGAAGGATGTCGGGCTCGCTCTGTTGCCGGGCGGCCAAGCCAGCGAGGCCGGCGTCCGTCTGCTCGAAGCTCTCCGCAAAATCGGGCTGTCCGTCGTTCCTGTCGGGCAACTTGAGCGGTGGGAGCCCACGGCCGGGGAACATGGCCCGAAGTGGCTGCGCGAAGTCCTCACGAGAGACTTGAAGTCTGACTCCCTGCGCGCCGCACGCGCGTTCGTTCGGGAAACGTGTGCAGCTCTTCGGGGTCGAAGTCCGTAGAACACGTTCACCGACCGACAGCGCACTGCGGTTCGTGTGCGCTGCCTTGTGTTCTGCAAACTGAACGCAGTTCAGCACGGTGAACTCGTCGCGGCCGCGAGCCGTCTGTGTGCGCACAGGCGGCGGGCCGCTGAGCATTCCGCTCGTGGGCTTCTCGGTCGCCGTGTTCCCGCGCCGACCAACGCGCGCGCGAACGGCGCGTCGCCGTCGGTACGGAATGTCGAACACTCCGGGTTCGATGCTGCCCGAAGGCAGAACCTTCCGTGCCGATGACGCCAACACCACGCGGATGAACGCGCCGTGCGCCACGCAGCGTGCTCATCGGACTTCAGGAGCACAGTGTGGCGCCACAGGGCGTGCGCTCGCCCGGCAGGGCGCGCTCGTTGGCAGACGTGTGCTGCGCGTTCGGCGCGTGCGGCGGCCCAGTGCCGACGGCTGTCCGCGCGGTGAGCATGCGCGTGTCCTCCCGCGAAGCGTCGTTGAGAGATCCCTGTACGCATAGCGCCCTGCCGGGCGGGCGCACGCGGGGGTGGTGTGGTGCCTGTGCTCTCTGAGGTCGGGCCGCGCGGCCTTCCGCGGCGAGCAGCACCACGGAGCGGGCGGAGCGGGCGGAGGGGGCGGAGGGGGCGGAGGGGGCGGAGGGCCTTAGCAGAACTACCTCTTTTATAGAGACCACCCGCCCCCTCCGCCCCACCCGCTCGCGCCCTTGACCTCCTCGCAGCGCTCGGTGATGCACGCCGCGTGAGCGACCACCCTGCGTACCTCGCCGAGACGGTAGTGGCACTCCTTGGCACGGGAGACCTGAACGCGGCGCTGAAGGGCTTTACGGCCCCGCAGCGAGATGCACTCGGGGCACTGGCGCGAGCCACTCTTCCGCTGCGACCGCAAACACCCCGCGGTCGGCGAAGACGACTCGAACATCTCGACGCCGGCGCTGCGGCGAGCTGCACGCCCGACATCGCCATCACCTTCGTGAAGCAGCTCGAGGACGACGGCCGCATCCACAACGCCCACGCGCAATTCCTACTTGAACAACTCGAGGACGTCTTCTTTCGATTCTCGTCGAAGAACCTTGTGCGAGTCCCAACGGAGAACGAGGGGGCGGACAGCCAGGCAGGCGGCAGCACTCGCCCGAAGACAAAACTCACGACCGCCGCCGACCCCGACGCCGCTGAGCACCGACGGCAGGAAGAGGCCGACCACGAGGCGCGCATCGAGGAAGACGTGCGCAGCGGACGTCTCGAACGAGCCCTCCAAGCCGTGCTCAACGTCACGCGGTTGATTCTCGTTCGCGAGCTGGCACCGCACGCCTCGGTTGCAAGGCTGTGGTCGAGCATCGAGATGGCCGTGAAGGCGTGCGCCGAAGACCGCGGCGTCGAGTTCATCGAGCCCAAGAAGAAGAGTACCTCGCAGCCGCGACGAAGGATGCGAGGCCGACCAGTCGGTCCACTGGAAGAACTGCGCGGAGAGTTGACGGGGCTGCTGCTCGCCGCTCCCGCCAAGACGCGCGCCGCACTGAGGGAGTTTCCGCTCGACGAGACGATGAAGCAGGCAGAACTCTCGACAGCGAGCCCCAAACAACGCACCGCCATAGAACGAGCCGAAGAGGTACGCGCTGCAACTGAGCGATTGCGAGCGTCGAGCAAACGCAGGCGCAAGAAGAACACAGAGAAGCTGCCCAGGACTTAATCCAACTTCTTCGGCTCGCTGCTGCCCCTATCAGTCCGCCCAGTGGCGTTGGGACGCTTGCCCTCGTTGGCGGCGGCCCTGCTCATCAACCCTGACGTCAACGCTGCAGTGGACAAATAACGCGCCGGGCAGGAGTGGGGCTCGGCGTGGCCTCTCACCGCGTGTGGGAATCACCGGTGAGGCGGCACAAGCAGTGGAGGCTGCCGTGCACGGGAAGAAAACCACCGTCGGCAACGCAGCACAAGACACGACGCCGAGCGCTACCCCGCCCGGCACGAAGGTGGTCTCCGACTTGCCAGTGCTCGTTGACGGCAAGGTGACGTACCAGAGCGACGCTGCTCGCGGCGTCGTGATTCGTGAGCCACACGCATCACCGACCCCACCGCTCCCGCCGCCGCAGGAGCTTGGTAGGCGGCTGTTCCAGTTCTTCATCGCGCTTGGCCTCGTCGGCGGTGGCTCCGTTCCGAACGCCATTGCGGCGCTGTTCGCGCCGCTGCTGCTCGCGATGCTTCCCACGGGCGTGCGCCGCCCAGTCTTCATGTTCAACGGACTGAACGACGACGCGGACGCCGACGCTCTCGCTCGACTCATCTCCAAGACGGTGACCACCTCGTACGTTCACACGCTTCGCAGCTCGCCAACCCTGCGCCGTTCTCCGACCGGCCAGCTCAACCATGCCCGCGATATGTTCGGCGTGCTCCGGTCCCTGCCACAGTACGTGGTCATCGCCGGGCAGAGCGGCCCGCTCGACGGCTCGAGCCTGTACGGGGAGGTCCCCGGGTGCGATGTGGCAGTGACCGACCGCGAGTACGAGCGGCTCGTCGTCGCGTACCGCGCCACCTGCCTCGTCGAGGGCGAGGGCCTCCTCCCGGCTCCTGACATCGACTCGCTGGCCCGCGTCATCGACATCGCTGAGTTCGCGCGCGAGGGAACTACGGCGTTCACCGCCGCCCGGGACGAAATCCGCTCGCTCATGGTGCACGCCGTGGCCAGCTACGAAGCCGCCGGCTGCCCGCTCACGCCCCCAGTCTCGAGCAAGACGGCCGCGGCCGACGGCCTGCTCGGCGGCCTGCTCGCTCACATCGAAATCCCGGGGTACGGCGAGAGGTCGACACCGCAGGAACTGGCGGCGTGCGGCATCGTCGACGAGATGGCCGTGCTCCTCTCTCAGTGCTCCACGATGACGACTGACAAGTCGACGACCGTGGGCGCGACCGACCTGTTCGACGAAGCGGGGCGGCTCGGCGCCCTGCCTCGCTGCGTGAGGAAGAAGATGACGCCCGACAGCCAGATGCAGTGCTTCTTCACCTGGCTGAAGAACCGAATCGACCGGTCCGCGGGCGGCTACGTCCTTCGTGGCGAGTACAAGGGCGGCCAGAAGGCCTGGCGCTACCGTATCGAGAAGGTCGACCAGGCTGCGGAACCGACGACCGACCCGATGGTGGTGGGCGGCGATGACTGAGCTTCGTCTCGAGCGCGTCGTTCGCCGACAGGTGCGCGAGTTCGTGCGCTCCCTCTTCCCTGGGCGCTGTCTGCTGATGGTGAAGGAATCTCTTCCGGCCGGCGGCCTCCGAGCCGTTCTGTACAGCATGCCGAACGAGGTCGCGTTGGTGGCTGACCAGACCACGCGCGCTCTCGAACGGATGCGCTCGGTTCCTGGCACGCACATCTACTTCGGCGTGCACGCGCGCTTCGTTGGGTGGCCCGACGATGGAGATGCGGTGGAGTTTGTCCGCGTGCTGGTCTTAGACATCGACGACAAGCCGTCGAAGCCGAACGCGACCGAGGCCCTCTTGGGGAAGCTGAAGCTCCTTGAACAGCATCGCATCAGGCCCACGTTCGTCGTGCGCAGCGGCAGCGGCGACGGCAGGCACTTGTACTTCGTCCTCGACCGCAGGTGGCCTGCCCGCTCGACGCCGAACCGCGTTCGCGCGCTGAAGTACAGGCTGGGTTCCTGGCTCGAGTCCGACATCATCTACGACGGCTACCGGCTCATGAGGTGGCCCTGGAGCTGCAACTGGAAGAGCGGCGTCGCGATGCCGCTGAGCTTCGAGATCTTCAAGCCGGGCAGGAAGGTATCCCTGGAGGCTGTCGAGGCCGCGCTCGATGCGCTCGGCGTGCCGATGCCGAAGCTGCCGACGAAGGTGACGGGCGTTCGCGCGTCGAGCGCGGCGTGCGCAACGCGAAGCTCCAAGTCGCCGAGGCGCGCGAAGGGGAGCGTCGTCAGCACGGCGCCGCCGAACGTCGACTTCCTCGAACCCGAGCTGCGCGCCCTCGTCGACACCGGCTGGATTCCGGGCTGCGGATTCGAATCGCCGTCGCACCTCGACCTCCGGGTCGCGGCACTGCTGCTGCGCGCTGGCCTCAGTGACAACGAGGTGCTCGCCGTCTTCATCCACAACGGCATCGGCCGCATCGACAGCAAAGGCCTCGACTACTACGAGAGAACGTTCGCGGCCGCGAAGGAGCCGGCGGCAGGCGTCGAGCGCTACGGCGCGGTCATCGAGCGCTCGAAAGCCGACCTGAACCGCGACTGGTTGCGGCTGCGGTTGCTCGACGGGCAGCACGAGGATTCTGTCGTCGACGCCCGCGTCTACCGCGACAACGCGAAGTACGCGCAATGGATGACCGAGCTTCTCGCCGCGGTGGGCGAAGCGCGCTCCTCGAATCGCGGCGTCGAGGACCTCCGCGGCCGCCGGCTCGCGGTCGAGGTGACGAGCCGTCAGGACGGCTTCATCGAGCTGAAGCACTTTCTGCCTCCGGGCCTCGCGCAGCACCAGCAGTTCAACCCACACCACAAGGAGTCCACATGAGCCCCACCTGCAACGAACCCACCCCGCCGCTGACGCGGTACAGCACCGACGAGGTCTCGTACCGCGTCGACGCCAACCTCGGCGCGTCGAGCTTCGCGCTGAAGGCGCATTCGCTGCTCGAGAACCTCAGCGTCACCATCACCGGCGTCGGCTGTAAGAGCCCTAAGGCGGCGGTCCGCAACCTCACAGCCGTCCAAGGCGAGCTGCTCGACGCCGGCTGCGGCTTCGCGGGCGAGGAGATGTTGCGGAGGATGGCCGAAGCGCACGCCCGCCGCGCGAAGTGCCAGCGGGTGACCGCCGAGGCCGACGTCACGCGCGTGAAGTGTAAGCGGCGGCTCGAGAACCGCGGGCTGCACTACATGCCGGAGGACTCGTGATGTTCGGCCTCATCATCGAGGCGCTCGCGATTGCAACGGCAGAGGAACTCGGGGCCCGCGGTGGCAAGGTTCTCTTCCGCCATGCTCGACGCCTCGTGAAGCGACTATTCCCTGCTCGGTCGCCGCGCCGCAGCCGCACACGAAGTCGCCGGACGGCTCGGCGGGGAGGCCGCCGATGAACACGCCCAAGCTGCCGCGTCGTGCGTCGCACGCTCACTACCCCGCCGTAGTGCTCTTGGCTGGAGGCGCGGTCGACGAGCGCGCCGACGGCTCGTGGGAGCAGTTCACGGAGATGACGGAGGAACTGCACGCGCTGGAGGCGCTCGAGGACCGAATGGCTGGCGAGCGTCACCGCGCCGCCAGCGCGTGCTCGCGCCCGAGCGCGACGCCGCGAAGAACAACACCGCGCAGCCGGGGAACGCGGTGTCGCCGCTCGACTTCCAACGACGACGATGGCGGCCACGACCAAGACGCGGCGCGGCGTCTCGAACCCGCCGCGGGGCCTGCGGAGCTGAGGTGCGGAACCCCGGCAGGCGAGCTTGAGCAGCGCGAGACCGCGATTGCGGCGCTGCTGGCTCGTATGTTCTTGGGTTCTTGATTATGGCAGCCGTTGCGCTTGACATTGGCGGCCATATTCAAGGGAATAGACACATGAAGCGCGAACACGGTGGCTATCGAAAAGGTGCTGGGCGCAAGACCGATGACCCGAAGGGTCGTCGGCTGACCATTCGACTGGCTACCCATGACGTGAAAGCTCTCGCCCGGTATGCGGCCGGCAAGGGGCTGTCGCTGGCTGCAGCTGCACGGCGCGTCATTCGACAGGGGCTCGAGGTTCCGTTGGACGGAGGCAAGTCATGAGCAAGGGCGGTGTGATTCTCAGTGAGCTTCAGCGGGACCAATCGCAACTCGCTCCGAAGCCCCCGGTCGTCGCGTACGTACGCGTTTCATCGGATGAGCAGGCAAGGCGGAAGACCATCGACGCTCAAAAAACCGAGGTCGAGGCGTGGGCGAAATCGCGCGGCCTGAAGCTCGCGCGTACCGAAGCTGATGACGGTCACAGCGGCACGACCATCAGCGGGCGACCGGCATTCTCGAGATTGCTCGCAGAGGTTGAGGCCGGGAGAATCGGAACGCTCGTCGTAGTGGCTCCCGACCGACTGACCCGCGCCGAAGACTGGAACGACCGAGCACGCATCATGGGCGCCTTGAAGGCGCATCGCACGTTGCTCGTCATGACTGGCTACGGGGACTTTGACCCCGCCAGCGAGACCGCAGACATGATGCTGTCCAACTTCTTCGTGCTCGCGAGCATGGAGCGAAAGCGGATGCGCCAGCGCCTCTTCGCCGGCCGTGTGCGCGCTGCTGAGAACGGGCGCCCGCAGAGCGGCCACGTTCCGTACGCGCGCCGTTTCGACAAACCCACTGGCAAGTGGGTGTTGTTGGAACCTGAAGCGAAGGTCTACCGGCGCCTCTACGAAATGTGCCTCGACGGTGTGTCCGGGCGCGCGACGGCAACGCAGTTGAACGCCGAGGGCATCGTCTCGCCGGGCGGCAAGCGTTGGAGCGCCGAGACGGTGACGACGCTGCTCAAGGCAGAGTCAGCAATCGGCGTGTTTCGGTCCCTCGGGAGAGAGATTCAGATTCCAGCGGTCATTGACCCTGACACGCGCCTCAAGGCGATGGCGCTCGTCGAGGCGCGACGTACGAGCAACGGGAGGCCGGCACGCAAGCCGCGCCTGCTGACGGCGCTCATGACGTGCGCGAGCTGCGGCGCAACGATGCACCAGCGCCAGCGGCCGAACCATCCCGCCTATTACGTCTGCGCGACGAACCATCCGAGTTGGGCGCACCGCCATGGCGAGCGGCCCGAGTGCGCTCACGCGTGGCACGCGGCCGAGCCGCTGGAGGCGCTGGTGTGGAGCGAAACGGTGAAGCTCCTGAGCGACCCGAAGCGGCTGGCTCGCGCTGCCGGCCTTGGCGCTGAAGCGAACGCGGATGACGGCGCCAAGGCCATCGCTGCGGCGGAGAAAGAGCTGGCGGCGCTCGACCGTGAGACTCAGAACCTCATGCGGCTCTACCGCCGTGGCCTCGCGAGCGAGAAAGACCTCGAGCGCCAGCTCGCTGAAGTACAGCGCTCCAAGGCAGCTGCGGAGCAGTCGCTCGCCAACGCGAAGGCGGCGCAGGATGCCCGCGCTCGCGCGAAGTCGGCGGGCCTCGGGCTCAGCTCCCGCGTGAAGGTGCTGACGGATGGAATCGGCAAGGCGACTCCTGCTCAGAAGCGCACGCTGGTTGAAGCGCTGTTCCCAAAGGCGCCCGGTTATGGAATCAAGGTGTTCATGAACGGGCGAATTCAGGCCGTGGGCGTGTTGCCTGAGGCATCAACGGTCAGCAACGATTTAGCAGGGCGATGATCGATCTGCACTCTCACACGACGGCGAGCGACGGCGAGCACGCGCCGGCCGAGCTGATGCGGCTGGCGCACGCCGCGAAGGTCACCACGCTCGCAGTGACGGATCACGACACCGTCGCGGGCCTCGCCGCGTGCCGCGAGGCGGCCGGCCCGCTCGGGCTGACGCTCGTGAACGGCATCGAGATCACCGCGTTCTTGAACCGGCGCGAGGTGCACGTGCTCGGGCACTTCGTCGACCCCTCCGAGGCGCGGCTCGCCAGCTTCGCCGCGAAGCTGAAGGTCGAGCGCGAGAGCCGCATGGAGAAGATGGTCGAGAAGATGAAGGGGCTCGGGTTCCCCGTCTCGATGGAGCAGGTCCGCGCCCTCGCGGGCGACACCCACTTCGCGCGGCCCCACCTCGCCCGCGTGCTCGTCGAGCTCGGCTACTGCACCTCGACGAAAGAGGCGTTCGACCGGTTCTTGGGTGATGGCCGCCCGGGCTCGGTGCCGCGGTTCGAGCTGGCCGCCGCCGACGCCGTCGCGATCATCCGCGGGGCCGGCGGCTCTGCGACCCTGGCGCACCCGGGCGTCTCGAAGATTCAAGCGCACGATCTCGCCGAGCTCGCGAAGTCGGGGCTGGTCGGCGTCGAGGTCGAGCACAGCGATCACCCGCCGTCGCTGCGAGAGAAGCTGCGGAAGATCGCGGTCGACCTGAACCTCGTGCCGACCGCTGGCAGCGACTTTCATGGCGCCAAGGTGGCTCCGAACCGGCACCTCGGCACCGCGTCGATGCGGGCCGAAGATCTCGAGCGGCTGCACGCTCGCGCGGGCTGAGCAGAAAAAGGGGGGCAGAAAAAGGGGACAGGCTACTTTTCCGAATGCCGGCAGCAATGAATGCCTCTGCTTGCGCTCGGAAAAGTAGCCTGTCCCCTTTTTCTGCCCCCCCTTTTTCTGCCCCCTCTCTTGCTCACTTCCAGAGGTTCTTGTCGATCGTCACGCGCCGTACCTGCGTGTCGACCTCGACCGAGTGCGCAGACTCGGCGCTGACGCCGCCGACCGACACGGCCTTCACGTCGAGCTCCTGCTTGCCCTCTTCGAGCTTCACAGTGGTCGTGAAGCGCCCCATCGCGTCGGTCTCGACCATGCGCCCGCCGATCTGCACGCGGGCGCCGGGCTCGGTCTGGCCGATCACCGTCAGCTTCGTCTTGTTCACGAGCGACACCGCCGGCAGCGAGACCTTGAGCAAGAGCGACGACGGCACGGCGATGGGATCCGTCGGCGCCTGACCCGGCAACACCACCGAGCGCTGACCCTCGCGCACGATCACCACGCGGCCTTTGCCTTCGAGCTCGGTCTCGCCCTCTTCCGTCGCCACCGCCACCGTGCCCTCGCCGTTGCTCGCGATCGTGAACGCACCGCCCACCGTGCGCGCCGCCGCGTCGCCCTTCTTCGCCTTCACCTCGAACGTGTGCTTGTTGCCCTTGCGCACCGTCGCGTGCGCCATGCCGCTGCCGAGCAACAGGCGAGAGATCGAGTCCGAGAGCTCGCCGACCTCGACCTCGGTGCCGGGCTCCATCTTCACTTCCCAGTACTCGCCGCCCACGATCACCGCGTACGCGCCGTCTTGCGTGCGCACGCCGTCTGACGGCTTCAGCACGTCGCCGGCCTTCGCCGGCTTCCACGTGCCGTCGGCGCTCTTCACCTCGACCGTGCCGGCGAGCTGAGTCAGCCGCAGCTCCTGAGGCCTCGGCGCCGCCACCGCCGCTGGCTTCACGTTCGCCGGCCGCGGCGGAGGCGGCGGCTCGGAAAGGAACATGAAGTAGGTCGCCGTCGCTCCGAACAGGATGATGCCCGTGAGCCCCAGGTAGAACGGGCCCCGGCTGCGGCGGCGAGCTGCGGTGCTCAAGACGGCCGCGAGCCTACCACTACCTCACGATACCGACGCCCTGGCCACCCACGTCGAGCCGGCTCGGTGCCGCCTGCAGCTGGCGCTCTTTCTGCCGCTTCGCGTCGAACGGCGGCAGCCGCACCGTGAACGTCGCGCCCTGCCCCGGCGCGCTGACGACGTCGATGCGCCCCTCGTGCTCCTTCACCATGCGATAGGCGACCGACAGCCCCAGGCCGATGTTCGACCACACGTCTTTCGTCGTGAAGAAGGGGTCGAAGATGCGGCTCAGGTTCTCTTTCGCGATGCCCTTGCCGGAGTCCTGGACCTCGAGCTCGACGCCCGTGGGGCTCGCCCTCGTGCGCACGACGACGAGCTTTCTCGGCGTCTTCGAGACCGCCGTGCGCGCGTTCGACAGCAGCGCCGACAGCACCTGCGAGAGCTGCTCGGGGTCGCCCAGCACCTGCAGCGGGCCCCTGGTGAGCTCGTCTTTCACCTGCACGTTGCCTTCGGCAAACCGCACCTGCTCGAAGTCGAGCGTGCTGCGCACGACCGCGTTCAGGTCGGTGCTGCGCAGCGTGCCCTCGGCCTGCGACTGCGAGAAGCGCAAGAGGTTCTGCGTGATGTCGCGGCAGCGCTTCGCGCTCTCTTCGATCTTCTTGAGCAGCTCGAAGTCCGAGTCGCCGGGCTGGTGATCGAGCATGAGCAGCTGCGCGTTGCCCAAGATGCCGCACAGCGGGTTGTTGATCTCGTGGGCGACGCCGGCGCCGAGCGAGCCGATCGCCGCGAGCTTCTGCGCCTCGATGAGCTGCGCCTGAGCCGCGCGCAGGTCGGCGGTCGCCTCGTCGACGCGGCGCTTGAGCTCGTCGTTCCACGTCTGCAGCTTCGTGCGCGCCGCCTCGAGCTCGACCCCCATCTGGTTGAACGTCGTCGCGAGGTCGGTGAGCTCGTCCGAGCCGCCGAGCTGAAGGCGGGTCGACAGGTCGCCCTGCGCGTACGCCTCGGCCGCGGCGGTGACCTTCGAGAGGCGCGCGTTCAGCCGCCGCGCGAACAGCGACGCCACGACCGCCAGCAGCACCAGCGTGCCGAGCGTGCCGGCGAGAATGGTGCGGCGCAACGCGTAGACCGGCGCGAGCGCGACCTCGTCGGCGAGGCTCACCGCGGCGGTCAGCCCGAGCTTGCCGGGCACTCCGGCGACCGCGACCCGCTCGGACTCGGAGCTGCGGCCCGCGCCCTCTTCGCTGCGCCAGATGTCTTGCCGCCCCGGGCGCATCGGCACGCCCGTCTCGCCGAAGCTCGTGGCCACGATCTTCCCCTCGGCGTCGACGAGCTCGAGCTCGCCGACCGACGGGCTCGCGCGCGCCTTGAGCAGCTCGCTCAGAGGCCCCAGCGCGATCTCGGCGACCGCGAACGGCGCCTTGATCGAGCGCGGCCCGACCTGAATCGCGACTTTGAGCGACGCGTGCTCGCCGTGAAACGCGACGGGCAGCACCGCGACCTGCCCGCGATCGCCGCGCGCGCCCAGCGACTCGAGCGGAAACGACGAGACGAGCGGCGACGACATGTCGGGCGCGGGGTGGCCCGGCACGTTCTCGAGCGCGGGCAGCGCCGCCTCGCGCGACGGGTCGGCCAGCGCCACCGCGGCGATGAGGTCGGACTGCGCCATCAGGAGCTTCAGGCCGCCCTGCACCTCTTCGGGGGTCGCGCTCGGCCAGTCGATGACCGCCGCGCTGCTCGCGAGCGCGTTGATGGCCGACATGATGGCGTTGCCGCACTCTTCGGCCGCCGCCGACGCCACCGCCCGCTGCTGCTCGGTGATGCGCGTGGTGAGCTCGCGCTCCGATTGGCGCAGGAGCCCGAACGCCACGATGGTCAGCGGCACGATCGCCGCCGCCAGCACGAAGAGAATCAGCTTCTCGGAGAGCCGCACCGGGC
Source organism: Myxococcaceae bacterium (assembly GCA_044223505.1). GTDB lineage: Bacteria > Myxococcota > Myxococcia > Myxococcales > Myxococcaceae > Xiheicaenimonas. The sequence goes on along the minus strand of JBGALX010000017.1, from coordinate 198,733 downwards.
CGGGAGGCTACCTCAGTGCGGCGGCGACGGAGAGAGACCGAGCAGATTGAGAGAGGCGGAGATCGGTGGCTCGCTCACGGCCCCCCTCACCCCGGCCCGCTCCCCTACGAGGGGAGCGGGGGGTTCTACTTCGCGCGTTGCAGGCGGTTCTCGAGCTGCGCCGTCTTCTCTTCCAGGCCCGCCTGGTCTTTCTCGGCCGCCTTGTCGAGCCTCGCGAGGTACGTCTTCGCGAGCGCTGCGTAGGTGTCCGACGACTGCTGCTCGGCCTGGTGCTGGGCCTTCTCGAGGCGGGCGCGCAGATCGACGCGCCAGTCGCGCTTGCCCGGCTTCTTCACGACTGCGGGCGCCGGCGCGGAGGCGCCGGGCTGCTGCGCCTCGGTGGGCTCGGGCGGGGCGGCGGTCTCGGGCTCGTCTGGGACGGGAGCCTCCTCGGGCAGCTCGGCGAGGTTCGGCAGCGGGCGCCTGCCGTCGAACGGCGGCGACGCGGGCTCGGGCTCGCGCGAGTCGAGCACGACCTTGACCGAGAGCCCCGCGATGACGAGGAGCCCCGCGGCCGCGACGAGCACGGGCCACCGCCGCCGGGGCAGCTCGGGGGCGGTGTCGAGCGCGACCGCCGGACGCTCGACGATCGGCGTCGGCGCCGCCTTCCACGGGTCGGTGTCGCGCGACGACGGCGGAGCCAAGATCACGGGCCCTTGCGCCCCAAGCTGCGGCTCGGTGTCGCGCGCAGGCACGGGCGTCTGCTGCGCGGCGAGGCCCGGCTGCGTGGGCCGCTCGCCGGGAGCGCTCATCACCGGCAGCGCGAGCTGGGTCGCCGCGGCCCGGAGCTGCCGGCCTGCGGCCTCGAGATCGGCCCGCACGACCGCGGGCATGGGCCGCAGCGAGGGCTCCTTGGCCATCAGCTTCATGACGAGCTCGCACATCGCCACGGGAATGCTGCCGTCGAGGAGCCCGGGGTTCGGAGGCGGCGCCGAGACGTGCTGCTCCATCACGGCGACGGCGGTGGAGCCGGGAAACGGTACGCGGCCCGTGAGGAGGTGAAACGCCATCGCACCGAGCGAGTACATGTCGGCAGCAGGCCCGGGCGGCTTGCCGCGCGCGTGCTCGGGCGAGATGTAGTCGGGCGTGCCGGCGACGCGGCTGACCTCGAGGTTGTTGCTGCGGCGCGCGAGCCCGAAGTCGAGCAGCTTCACGTAGACCTTGCCGTGGCTCTCGCGGGCGAGGAACACGTTCGCGGGCTTCAAGTCGCGGTGAACGACGCCGGCGGCGTGCACGGCCTCGAGCGCGGCGAGCACCTCGTCGAGAATGGGAATGAGCTCGGCGGCGGGCAGCTTGCCCTCGCGCTGGAGCCGGGTCTCGAGGGCCTCGCCCTCGAGCAGCTCCATGACGAGGTACTTGCGGCCGTCGGGAGTGTCGCCGGCGCCGAAGATCGAGACGACGCCGCGATGGCGGACCTGGTTGACGGCGCGGGCCTCGCCGAGGAAGCGCTGCATGTCGAACTCCGACGAGATGATGTCGGGGCGCAGCACCTTGATCGCGACCGAGTTGCCGATGAGCGGGTGGTGAGCGCGGTAGACGATGCCCATGCCGCCCATGCCGATGCGGTCGCCGACGACGTAGTCGCCGAGCTTCGCGCCGCGGAGGGTATCGGTGACGTGGCTGATGCGGGTCGGCTGCTCGTCGATGCCGAGGGTGGCGCCGCAGCTCGGGCAGGCCGCAGCGCCGCCGGGTACGACGGTCGAGCAGGCCGGGCACAACACGGCGGGCGCCATAGGCGGTGCCGATTCAAGCACAGGTGGGCCAGCTTGACCGCCGGGCGGCCTTCCGCTTCGCTGTCATGAGCTCTCTCGCGCCGTGAAGATCTCAGCCCAGACGCTCTCGACGACGACGTCTTCGCAGGCCGGAGGCTCGCCGTGGATTCACCGGCCCGAGGCGGGCCCGCTGGGGCAGCTGTTGTTCGGCAAGCAGCAGGCGAAGCTGGTCGACCGGCGCAAGTACCCTTCGCTGAAGAAGGCGCTGAAGAAGCTCGACCTGTCGAAGGACCAGATCGCCGAGGCGCTGGGAGCGCCCGAGTCATTCTTCAGCGTCGAGCTCGCCGAAGGGTCGAACGCGAGCATCAACCGGCAGGGGCAGATCGCGTTCGGTATGGAGCTGCTCGACGAGCACCAGAAAGACGACGAGCTGCTCGTGGGCATTCTCGCGCACGAGATCGGGCACGCACCGTGGACGTGGCCTTCGGGAGATCTCGGTCACCTCACCAAGAAGCAGATCGATCACATCTACCGTGAAGAAGAGGCCAAGGCCGACCGGTTCGCGGCGAAGGCGCTCGCGGATCTCGGGCTCTCACCTGACGCCGTCTGCGAGTTTCTGCTCGAGCACGCGAAGTTCGAGAAGCACCCGCCGAGTGACTATTACCCTGCGAAGGACCGTGCCGCGCTCATTCGCGAGACGTTCGGGAAGAGACGGAGGGTACTTCAGGGGGTTGCTCACTTGAGCCCTAGGGTGCTGCAGCGCATGCGCGAGCTTCGGTGAAGAAGAAAGGGACTGGGTGCCGGGCCGGGCTGCCGGGCCGGGCTACGGGGCCTGGGGGTATGGGGCCGGGAACGCGACCGGGTTCGTGTAACGGCCCGGGATCGGACTACGGGTAACTGCCGGGGTAACGAGAGTTTCCCGAGCGCCCTGTGCCTGGCCCCGGCCGCGGCCGGTACGCGATCCCGGTCGCGTTGCCCGTTCCCCAAGCCGTTCCCCCAGCCGTTCCCCGGCCGTTCCCCCAGCCGTTCCCCCAGCCGTTCCCCGGCCGTTCCCCGGCCGTTCCCCGGCCGTTCCCCGGCCGTTCAAGCGCTCTCGGCCTTGACGGGCCCAGGCCGATCCGACCGCAAGTACACGCTGCCGGTCACCGCCTTCGCCCTCTTCTTCATGTCAGCAGCGAGCCTCGCGAGCTCCGAGTGATCCGCGCTCTGGCCATCGGCGAGCACCGCCACCACCGAGATGCTCATGATCGGGAACTTCCGCTTCTCGCCGAACCGATCTTCCGCCTCGATGTAGCCGCGCTCGCGATCGGCCTTGTCGTAATAGAGCGGGATGATCCGGTCGAACGCCTCGATCACCTTGCGGCAGATCACATCGACGGTCTGCGGCGCCGTGATGAACACGAAGTCGTCGCCCGCGACGTGCCCGAGGAAGTCGCCGGGCTGCCCGTCTTTCGCGAAGATCTCGCGCAGCAGATCGCCCGTCTGCCGCACGACCCCGTCGGCCTTCGCGAACCCGTAGTAGTCGTTGTAGGCCTTGAGGTTGTCGAGATCGAGGTACGCGAACGCGAACGGAGCCTTCAGCGCCAGCCGCCGCTGCACCTCGCGCTCGATCGCAGAAGGCCCCGGCAGCCTCGTCGTCGGCGACGCGCTCGCCTCGGCCTGCCGCCGCCGCAGCACCGACTCGACGCGCGCGCCGAGCTCGAGCGCGTCGAAGGGCTTCGTCAGGTAGTCGTCGCCTCCGAGCTTGAGCGCCCTCACCTTCGCCGACGTCTCGGATCTCGCCGAGACGAACACGACCGGCAACGGCGACGACGCGCGCTCGGCCTTCAGCTCCTCGAAGAACGTGAAGCCGTCGCCGTCGGGCAGCATCACGTCGAGCAAGAGCAGGTCGGGCCGCACGTCGGCGACCGAGCGCCGCGCCGCCGCGACGTCTTTCGCCGACACCGCGTCGAAGCCCATGTTCGCCAGCACCTCGACGCAGATCGCGCAGATCTGCGGGTCGTCGTCGACCACCAACACCCGGCCCCGCCGCGCCGGCGCGTTCGCAAAGCCCTCGACCGCCGCGATGAGCTTCTGGCTCTCGATCGGCTTCCTCAGGTAGCCGCTCGCCCCGGCCCGCAGCGCCTTCTCGCGCGCGTCCAAACCGCTGATCACCAGCACCCGCGCCTTCCGCGTGTCGGGGTCGTGGCGGAAGATCTCCGACAGCTCGAGCCCGTCCATGTCGGGGAGCTTCAGGTCGAGCGTGATGACCTCGGGCTTCAGCTTGCGCGCGAGCGCCAGCGCCTCTTCGCCGCTCGACGCCAGCACCACCCGGTAGCCCCGCGTCAGCAGCGTCGACTTCATCATCCACGCGAGCTCGACCTGATCTTCGACGACCAGCACCGTGCCGCGCGGCTCGCGTGGGGCCTGCGCGGCCTCGTCCTCTTCGCGCTCCTGCCGCGCCAGCGCCTCGGGCGTCGGCTGCACCGGCAGCACCACGACGAAGCGGGCACCGTCGGCGCACGGCTCGGCCCAGATGCGCCCGCCGTGGCCCTCGACGATCGAGCGGCAGATCGACAGCCCCAGGCCCGTGCCCGCGACGTTCTTCGTGCGCGGCGACCGCGCCTGCTCGAACCGGTCGAAGATGCGCTCGAGGTCGGCCTCGGCGATGGGCTCGCCGTTGTTCCAGATCGAGATCGCCGCGAACCCGGGCAGCCCCTCGGCCGCCTTGAGCGAGAGCTTCACCTGCCCGCCCGGCGGCGTGAACTTCACGGTGTTCGTGAGCAGGTTGTTGAACACCTGCGTCAGCCGGTTCGGGTCGACGAGCACCTTGAAGCCGTCACCGCTCGTGTCGAGCGACACCTGAAGCCGCTGCTCGGTGAACGCCGCCCCGTACTGCTCGACACACTGCTTCGCGAGCTCGTCGAGATGCGTGATCTCGAAGCTCATGCGCATGCGGCCCTTCGCGAACTTCGACAGATCGAGCAGATCGTCGACCATCGTGTTGAGCCGGTCGGTCGACTCGCGCGCCATCTCGAGGTACCGCCGCTGCCGTTCGTTGATGTCGCCGGTGATGTGGTTCAGCACCAGGTCGAGCGCCCCGGCGACGCTGGTCAGCGGCGTGCGCAGCTCGTGGCTCACCATCGACACGAACTCGTCTTTGCGCTCCTCGAGGCGGCGCTGCTCGGTGACGTCGCGCAGCGCGATGAGCACGCCGCGCAGGCTGCCCTGCGCCTCGACGACGGGGCTCACGGTCAGCTGCACGTGCCGGTCGCCCAGCTTGATGTCTTCGCGGTAGACCTTCTGGCCGCTGTACTCCCAGCCGCGCACCATCTCGAACGGAGCGAAGCCCAGCTTCTCTTCGAGCCCCCGCATCGTCACGTGGCCCGGGCCGTCGCTGAGCTTCAAGAGCGAGCGCGCCGCCGGGTTGATGACGACGACCTCGTTCTTCTCGTCGGTCAGCACGACGCCGTCGGACATCGCCTCGACCATCTGCTCGATGCGCCGCCGCGAGTCGGCCTCGGCGGCCCGCAGGTGCGAGATCGCGTCGGTGGTCTGGTTGATGAGCAGGTCGAGCAGCTCGCCGTCTTCGGTCGAGTAGGCGTCGGCGTCGGACGAGAAGATGCCCAGCGTGCCGACGACCTGCTGGCCCACGACGAGCGGCACCACGACCGAGCCCGGGAAGTGCGAGGGCGCCGACGCCTCGGCGGTCGTGTTGCCGGTCACGCGCGCGAGCACCTTGTCTTCGGGCAGCACCACGCCGGCGGTCTTGCGGTAGGCGGCGAGCAGTGACTCCTTCACGTTGAGCAGCGCCTTCTCGCTGACGGTGCCGTGGCAGCGAATGCGCAACGAGGCTGTGCTGCCCTCGTGCGACTGCACCAGCACGGCGCTGACGTCGTGAGGCAGCACGCGGCCGACGACGGCGAGCAGGCGATCGACGACGGCCTCGGGGCTCGTGACGTCTTTCTCGCCGGTGCGGCTGAACTCGTAGAGCACCGAGAGCGCCTCGAGCCGCTTGCGCAGCGTGCCGAGCAGGCGCTCTTTCTCTTTGCGCAGGGTGACGACCTCGAGCGCGTTCTTGACCGTCAGCGTGAGGTCGTTGATGTCCCACGGCTTGCTGACGAAGCGGTAGACGTGGCCCTGGTTGATCGCGGCGATCAGATCCTGCGGGCTCGAGTAGGCGGTGAGCAGAATCGCGGTGACGTCGATGCCCTCGCTGCGCGCCTGCGCGATGAGCTGCGTGCCCGTCATCTCGGGCATGCGCTGATCGGTGATCAAGAGATCGATGCGGCGAGCGCGCAGCACCGCGAGCGCCTCGGTCGCGCTGTGCGCGGTCACGACATGGCAGGTGCGATCGAACATCCTCGTGAGGACGTCGAGCACGTTCTGCTCATCGTCGACGATCAGGAGCGTGTGCTGGCGGGGCACGACTTGCCCCGAGTCTACCCGCAAAGCCCGGGTGGGCCGGAGGCCTACACCGGCGTAGCGCGCTGTAGCGAGACGGTGACGTTCGGGCCGCCCCGCCCCGTGTCGGCTATCTCTCACCCGTGAAGCGATGGTTGGTTCGGGGGGCCCTCTGTCTGCTCGCGCTGGAGGCGCTGTACGTGCTCGCGGCGAACGTGCTCCTCAACTGCGGGCTTGTGCCGCGTTGGGTGAACGGCGCGACCCCGCAGGTTCACGTCGGGTGGGAGCGCGCCATCACCGTGTGGCCGGGCCAGGCCTGGGTGAAGCGGTTCAGCATGCAGTTCGACGACGAGAACATGGTGCAGCTGGATCTGAACGTCGAAGACTCGTCGGTGGGCATCTCGATGCTCGGCTTCACGCGCCGCACGTTCGTGCTGAGCCGCGGGCGCGCGAGCGGCGTCTCGTACCGCATGAACATCAAGGTGTCGGAGGAAGAGGCTCGTGGCATGCCCGAGCGCGTCGCCGCGTTTCCGCGGGTGCCGGGCTTCGCGTTCCCTCCGCTCAAGCCCGCCGAGCCGCCGCCGCGCGCGAGCCAGGCCGAGATCGACCGGCTCTGGCGCATCGAGCTCGCCGACATCGAGAGCGACCTGACCGAGGTGTGGATCGGCGAGTACCGCTACGTCGGCGACGCCCACGTGAAGGGCTCGTTCGAGTTCGCCCCGGTGAAGGAGCTCTCGGTCGGCCCCGCGAGCCTGAGCTTCGACGGCGGGCGCCTCACCGCCGGCGAGCACGTCATCTTCCCCCGCTTCGAAGCGAAGGTCCGCACCACCATCGCGAAGGCCGACGTCTCGGGCCCGCCCGACCGCATCTTCCCGAAGCTGACCGCGTCGCTGCAGACGAGCACGCCGCTCGCGGGCCTCGGCTTCGTGGGGTTCTACGCCGACGGCCTCGTGCTCGAGGGCGGTGGCCCGTTTCAGGCGAACATCGACATCGTCGACGGCAAGGTGCGCCCGAGCACCACGGTGCACCTGGCGATCGACGAGCTCAAGGCCCGCGCGCTCGGCATGAAGGTTGCGGGGAAGACGACGTTCGACGCGGCGGTCTCGGAGAAGGGCCGGCCCGTGCTGAAGGTCGTGGCGAAGGGCGCCCTGACGACTCCGCCCCTGCAGGAAGAGACGCTGACGATCGACATCGGCACGACGATCGCCGAGGCCTGGCTCAGCACGGCCGACCTCGCGGCGCCGCCCGAGCTCGAGCGGTTCACGGTGGTGATGCCCGACGCGCGCGCGAACGACGCTCGGCCGCTGACCCGCCTCGCCGGGAAGTACGTGCCGCTGATCGCGCCCGCGGTGCTGGGCGACGGGCCGCTGACCCTCTCGGCGAAGGCGCGCATCGCTCCGAGCCGCGTCGTCATCACGCTCGACCGGGCGGCGCTCGGCGCGGCGGGCGTCAGCGGCGCAGTGCTCCAGAGCGAGACCGGGTGGAACGGGGCGGCCCTCGGCGCGTTCGACAAGCTGAAGCTCGGCTTCACGCTGCAGCGCACGAAGTTCGGCTTCGAGGCGATCGCGAACGAGACGTGGCTGGGCGAGGCGCTGAAGGGGCACGGCATCGAAGGCGCCGCGCTGCCCGCGCCGGTCAAGTCACCGGCTGAGGCGACACCGGCGCCACCGGCAGGGGCGGCGGGGCGGCCGGCTCGCTCTCGAGAGCCGTGAAGCCGAAGAGGATCACGAGCTCGAAGAGCGCGCCGGTGAAGGCCGCGAGCACGCCGCCGACGAGCTGCGACGCGAGCGCGGGCTCGAGCTCGCCGCCGTCGGGGCTGAGGGCGCCGCCGAACATGGAGAGGAAGACGTCGGCGGCGAGGGCTCCGCTGAGCCCGACGATCAGCACGCCCACGTAGGCCAGCGGCCGGTTCGCGATGCGATCGACGGCCTCGAGGGCGGCGTCGAGCGGCCCCAGCCCGTCGCGCACCGCGGCGACGAGTGCGGTGCGGCGCACGAGCGCCCAGAACAGCGCCAGCGGCAGTACGAGGGTGAGGAACATGGCCAGCGCGAGCGAGGCGCTGACGCCGCCCGAGCGCGCGGCGAGCGCGTGGCCAAAGGCCCAGAGGAGCGCGGCGAGGCCGACCCACTTCCACAGCGCTCCGAGCAGCTCGAGCGGCAGCGTCCACAACAGCCAGCCGAGCGCGTAGGGCGCGGCGTGAAAGAGCTCTTCGAGCGTCGTGCCCGAGCTCTCGCCGCGCAGCCAGCGGGCGCTCTGGCGAATGGCGCCGCCGTGAACGAGCGCGAGCATGATGCGGGCGGCCAGGAGGCCCAGCACGGCGGCGAGCAGCGCGGCCGGACCTGCCCGCTCGTGGCCGAGCATGAGCGCGAGGGCGCCGAGCATGAGGGTCATGCCGGCCAGCACCTCGGCGCACGACGCGAGCACGGCGAAGAGGCCGGTCGCCCACCGCGAGGCGGCTTGCGTGAAGCCCAGGCGAATGGCGGCGGGAGCGGAGATCATGCCCCGGCGGTTCTGGCATGCGCGCAGAGAGGTCACAAGGAACGCGCTGAGGGTTGGGCCGCACGGGGTGTCCGGGCATGCGTGTTCCGGGCATGCGTGTTCCGGGCATGCGTGTTCCGGGCATGCGTGTTCCGGGCATGCGTGTTCCGGGCATGCGTGTCCGGACATCGTGTCCGGGCACGGGTGTTCCGGGCACGGGTGTTCCGGGCACGGGTGTTCCGGGCACGGGTGTTCCGGGCACGGGTGTCCGGGCACGGGCACGCGAACGGAGACCTCGACGGAGGATGGGGACCGGGGCGGGAGCGGGAGCGGGAGCGGGACGAGACACGACCCCGTTCGACGAGGCACGCATCGCGAGTGAGACGTGACAGCACGCGCGCTTCGACGAGATTCCAGGACACGTTCAACAGACGTGACGCGTGACCGGACGTTCCGTCCCGCTCCCGCTCCCGCTCCCGCTCCCGGCCACGTGACCCTATCGGTCACCCGTGCGCGTCCCCGTGCCCGTGCGCGTCCCCCGTGCCCGTGCCCGTGCCCGTGCACGGATACGGCTCGACGAGCCTCACTCCTTGATGATGAGCACCTGAATCGCCTTCACGACGACACGCACCTTGTCGCCCTTCTTGAGGGCCATGTCGTCGACCGAGTCGATGGTCATAACGGACTCCATCTTCGAGGCCGGCACATCGAGCGACACCTGGGCCATGATCGTGCCCTTCTTCACGGCGGTGACGGTTCCGACGATCTGGTTGCGGGCTCCGATCTTCATGTCGTCGGGTTCTGTCACGCGCCCCGCAACCCGACAAGGAACACCCGCCGCCGCGCGCTGTTGAACGCCCGTGCACCTGCGTCACGGCGTCGCCGAGCTTCTGTTGGCGTTCGGCGGCTGGGTGTGGGCCGCGAACGTCGTGCTCGTCGCGAGCGCGCGCCGCCCCGTCACCCTCGTGCCCGCGCTGGGAGGAGCGGCGCTCGCCCTGGGCCTCGCGGTCTGGCCGGGCTCGTCGTGGTGGTGGGTCGCACTGCCGCTCGCGATCGACCCGGGGCTCTACGCGCTCGTCGGAGTCCTGCGCCGTCAGCCGTAGCGGTCGCCCTTCCGGGCGGTGGCGTACTTGCCCGGATCATGCGGGAGCTTGTCTGCCACGCGCGCGATCTCGCACTGCAGGCAAGAGAAGCTCTCCCACCCGTCCGCGATCGAGCGGTCGAGGCACTGCCCGTAGAAGGGGCAGCCCAATCTTCGATGAAGGAGAATCTGCCGCTCGGAGCGAAGCGTCCCGTCGAGCGGCACGGGGTGTGGTGTCACTGCAGCAGCAGAACGCCCCCGCGTGGGCCGTTATTTCTTCGGGGCGGGCGCCGGCGCGGGGTCTTTGGGCTTGCCGACCGTGTCGAGGTTCTCGTTGTTGCTGATCGAGTAGCGCACGAGCTCGCGCAGCACGCGGTTGCGCTTCACGTTGCCGAGGATCTCTTTCAGGTCTTCGTACACGGTCGGGTCGTTGATGACGGCGCCGAGCGTGCCCTCGCCGCTGCGAATGCGCGAGGTGATGACACGCAGATCGCCGGCGGCCTGGCCGAGATCGTTGAAGAGCCCGCGGGCGTCGCCGTAGACGAGCTGGTTGATCGCGCCGTTCGGCGACTTCTTCGCGTCGTGCACGATGGTCGCGACCTCGTCGGCCGCCTTGCCGACCTCGGCGATCGCGTTCGCGAGGCGCTGGTCGTAGATGAGCGCGTGGGCCGAGCCGTGGCCCTGCTGCACCTCGAGCAGAATCGCCTCGGCCTGGGCGACGGCGCTGTCGAGGCGGGCGGCGGTCTGCGCCACGCTCACGAGCACGTCGTGCAGATCGTCGGCGCTCTGCTTGTCGTAGATCGCCCAGTGAATGGCGCCCTTCCCCGTCTCGACCTGGCCGACGATGTTGCGCGCGCTCTTGATGAAGCCCGACACGTCTTTGCGCAGCTCGGGGTCGGTGTACGCCGCGATCGCGCCGCGCAGATCGCGCGTGATGGCGACGGCGTTGTCGATGATCTCGCCGCTCGCCTTGAGCAGCGACGACAGGTCGCCCGACGAGCCGGTCGCGATCTCTTCGCCGGGCTTGAGCATCTCGGCCTCGGGGCTGCCGAGCGAAATGTCGATCGCCTTGTCGCCGAGCACGCCGCGCGAGGCGACGCGCGCCACCGAGTCGCGGCGAACGCGCTCGCGGTACTTCGCGTTGACCTCCATCGTGACGACGATGCGCTTGTCGCCGAGGTCGGGGGCGAAGTTGATGTTCGAGACGCGGCCGACCTGCAAACCGCCGAGCCGCACGGGGGCGTCGACGCCGAGGCCGTCGACGTTCTCGAACGCGCCGGTGTAGGTGATCTGCTTGTCGAAGAGCATGCGCTCTTTGCCGAGCAGGAAGATGACGACGCCGGCGAGCGAGAGCCCGATGGCGACGAAGAGGCCGGCGCGTACGGCGACTCGACGCTCGCGGGCCTGCGGGTTCTCGTGACCTTGAGCCATGACGTTCAGTTCCTCGCGTCGAAGAACGCGCGTACCTCGGGGTTCTTGGAGGCCTTCATCTCGGGCACCGTGCCGCACGCGACGATCTTCCGCTTGGCGAGCATCGCCATGCGGTCGGAGACGCGAAACGCGCTGTCCATGTCGTGGGTGACCACGATCGAGGTGCAGCCGAGCTGCTTCTTCATCGAGATGATCAGGTCGTCGATGATGCGGGTCGAGATCGGGTCGAGGCCGGTGGTCGGCTCGTCCCACAAGATGACCTCGGGCTGGGTCGCGATGGCGCGGGCGAGGCCGACGCGCTTCTTCATGCCGCCCGAGAGGTCGGCGGGCTTCATCGCCTCGATGCCGGGCAGGTTCACCATCTCGAGCACCTTGCCGACGCGCTGGGCGACGTGCTCGGGCGACATGTCGGGGGTCTGCTCGTGCAGCGGGTACGCGATGTTCTCGCCGACGGTGAGGCTGTCGAACAGCGCCGAGCCCTGAAAGACCATCGAGACGCGGCGGCGCACGTCGCGCAGCTCGGCCTCCGACAGCGTGGTCACGTCTTGCCCGTCGAACAGCACCTCGCCGCCGTCGGGGTACATGAGGCCGATGAGGCACTTGAGCAGCACGCTCTTGCCGGTGCCGCTGCCGCCGATGACGGTGAGGGTCTCGCCCTTCTCGATCTCGAGCGAGAGGTCGTCGTAGATGCGCTTCTTGCCGAAGGCCTTGCGCACGCCCCTGTATTGAATGAGCGCGCTCATAGGGCCATCAGCAGCTTGGTCATGAAGAAGTCCGACAGGAGCACCGCGACCGAGGCGATGGCGACGGTCTCGGTGGTGGCCTTGCCGACGCCCTCGGTGCCGCCGCCGGTGTTGAAGCCCTTGTGGCAGCCGACGACGGCGATGATGAAGCCGAAGACGAAGCTCTTGCCGATGCCCGAGCTGAAGTCGCGAATCGTCGCGGTCTCGACGACGCTCCGGTAGAAGTCTTTGAAGCCGATCTCGAACTGGCTCCAGACGACGGCGCTGCCGGCGATGAGGCCGAGGCAGTCGGCGAGCGCGGTGAGAGCGGGCACGACCATCATGCAGGCGACCACGCGCGGTACGACGAGCTTCTTCACGGGGTCGGCGCCCATGGCCTTGATGGCGTCGATCTGCTCGGTGACGCGCATCGAGCCGAGCTCGGCGGTGATGCCGCTGCCGATGCGGGCGCCGACGGTGAGCGCGGTGAGCACGGGCGCGAGCTCGCGAAAGAGCGTCAGCACCACGACCTTGCCGACGGTGTGCTGAATGCCGAAGCGCTGCATGAAGAAGGCGAACTGCAGCGAGATGACGAGGCCCGCGAAGACGGCGACGAGGGCGCCCAGCGAGAGCGAGCGCACGCCGAGCATCTCGATCTGGTAGGCGATGTCTTTGAAGCCGAAGGGCGGCGTCAGCGAGAGGCGCCAGGCGCGCAGCGAGAGCACGACCACCTCGCCGAGCTCGGTGACCGCCTCGCGGATGCGGGCGGTGAGCGGGAGGATCGACTCGAGCTCCTGCTGGACGATCTCAGAGAGCGGAGCGTGCTCGGGCTCGGGCGCCGGACCCGCGCCCGGATTCGTGTTCTCGTCGCTCACGGGGCCTTCGCTTCCTGCGGCGGCGGCGGGTCTTCGTCGGGCCGAACCTCGGGCGTGCCGAGGCGCACGGTCGCGGTGCGACCCGAGGGCCGGCCGTCGGTCGTGGTGAAGCCGTCGATGAGCGAGTCGAGCTGGGCGCGGTACTTCGGCCCGAAGCCCTGCGGGGCGACGTAGGTGAAGTCGTGAACACAGCCGTCTTTCTTGAGCACGGCGACGGTGATGTCGATCGGCACGCCGTCGAGCCTCGCGGAGTAGGTCGACTCGAGGGCGTCGCGGCCGTCGAGCACGAAGGTCTTGCGCTCGACGAGCTGCTTGTCGGTGAACCCCATGAGGAGGTGGTTCGTGAGCACCTCGAGCGAGGGGTCGCCGTAATCTTTGCACGTGGCGTTCATCGCGAGCACGGCGCCGGTCGGGCCGAGCCAGGCGAGATCGTTGTCGGCGAAGCGCACCGGCTTCCACGTCGAGGTGTCGATCTCGGCGACGCGGTAGCGCACCTCGCCCTTCTGGAAATACTGGCCCGACAGCCCCGACGGGCAGGCGGCCAGCAGAAGGGCAGAAACGAAGACGGCGGGCCGCATCGAGGCCCATCTGACACCGAGACCCGGCACTCTGGCCAAAAAGTTGACGGGCAACGGCTGTTCAGTAACACTGCACGCCTGTATCCCCCCGTCACGAGGAGCCCTGATGGAAGAGCTGACCGACCGCCAGAAAGAGATTCTGAGCTTCATCGTGAAGGAGTCCGAGGAGCGGGGCTTCCCCCCCACCATCCGCGAGATTGGTGAGGAGATGGACATTCGCTCTACTAACGGCGTCAACGACCATTTGAAGGCGTTGGAGCGCAAGGGCTACCTGACGCGGGGAGAACAGCAGAGCCGGTCGCTCGTTCCCACGAAGCGGGCGCGGCTGGTGCTGGGCATGTCTGCCGGCAAGAAAGACCCGAACATGATCGACGTGCCGCTGTTGGGCCGCGTGGCGGCGGGCGCGCCGCTGCTCGCGACCGAGAACGTCGAAGACTCGGTGCGCATCGACAGCTTCCTGCTCGGGGGCGTCGGGCGCGAGGTGTTCGCGCTGCGGGTGAAGGGGCAGTCGATGATCGACGACGGCATTCACGACGGCGACTTCATCTTCGTGAAGAAGACTCCGTCGGCGCACCCGGGCGAGATCGTGGTGGCGCTCATCGAAGACGAGGCCACGGTGAAGCGCTACTTCCCCGAGGGCGATCGCATTCGCTTCCAGCCCGCGAACAAAGACATGGAGCCGATCTACGTGAAGAAGACCGACTTCAAGCAGACCCAGATTCTCGGCCAGGTGGTCGGCGTGTACCGCAAGCTCAACGGCGGGCGCGTCTGAAGCGGCCGGTCTCTTCGGTCTGAGCTACGGGCACTTCACGGTGCCGCCGTCGGCCGCGGCAGTCGCGGCGGCGCAGAAGGCCTTCACCGCGTCTTTCTCACCGTTCTCTTTCGCGAGCTGCGCGGCCTTCACCTGCAGCGGCGCGTTGCCCTTCTGGTCCTCTTCGTTGGCGATCGCCTTCACGAGGGCGAAGGCGTCTTTCTTGCGGCCCACCGAGACGAGCAGGTCGGCGAGGTCGACGATCTCGCGCAGCTCCTCGCCCGAGGCGGTCGCGAGCGCCTTGTCGAGCTCTTCCTTCACGCAGGCCTCGTCCTTCCGCGCCTGGCAGAGCCTCGCCAGGGCGACGTGCACGACGCCGCGGTCTTGCACCTTGAGCGACTGGCGAAACGCCGCCTCGGCGTCGGCGGGCTTGTCGAGCTTGGTGTTGAGCTCGCCGACGAGCTCCCAGAGCGTCGGGTCTTTCGTGTTCACCTTCGCCGCCTCGGCGTACGCGTCGCGCGCCTCGGGCAGCCGGTTCGCCTCGACGAGCCGATCGCCCAGCTCCGACATGACGTCGGGAGCCTTCACGCCCTTCTTCACCTGCTCCTCGAGCACCTGCAGCGCGTCGGCCTTGCGCTCCCTCGCGATCAGCTCGCCCACCGCCTGCAGCACCAGCCCCGGCTTGGCCCCGTCGGGGGCCACCTCGGCCGCGGCCAGGTAGCCCTTCACCGCCTCGTCGACCTTGCCCTCCTTCAGCTGGATCTCGGCCTTCGACTCGAGCGCGTTGAAGTCCTTCGGGTTGAGCTCGAGCGCCTTGTCGAGCGCCTTCAGGGCGTCGGCGCGGTTGCCCTTCAAGAGGTGCACGAAGCCGATGCGGCTCCAGTTGGTGGCGCGCTTGGGGTCGAGCTTCACGGCCTCCTGGTAGGCGAGCAGGGCCTGATCGAGCTTCACCTCGGCGAGGTAGACCTCGCCCTCGGCCGCCGGCAGCCGGGGGTCGGTGGGGTTCAGCGAGCGCACCTGCGCGAACTTCTGGTGCGCCTCGGTGAAGTTGCCCTTGAGGTACAGGGCCGTGCCCTCGAGGTACATGCCGTCGGCCTGCACCTTCAGATCGGGCGGCTCGTCTTTCGGGCAGCCCGTAAGGCCCAGCAACAGCAGCGCGGCGAGCAGTCTCATCTGAGTTCTCCCATCAAAACCTGAACAGCACGCCGAGTGAAAACGCCAGATTCACGCCCTTCTTGTTCGTGTTCTCGACGATCTCGAACGCGGCTCCGAGAATGTCGACGCTGAAGTCGAGCGTCACGCCGAGCCAGGGGAAGAAGAGGTACGAGCCCCCGGTGTGCGCCCACAGGCTCGGGCGGGTCAGCCCGCGCAGCGCGTTGATCGTGACGAGCAGGCCGAGCCCCCCGCCGAGGTAGGGCTGAAAGCTCTTGCCGGCCCGAAAGTAGTAGCGGCCCCCGAGAATGCCCGGCACGAGCTGCGTGCTGCCGAACGTGCCGGCGTCGAACGTCGTCACGAAGCTGATCTGGAAGAACGTCAGCACCGAGGGCGTGATGCGGTAGCCGATCTCGAGATCGCCGCCCGGAGCGAGCTGCGACAGCGACGTCACGATCTGCGTCGAGAACTTGAGCCCGAGCGTGAACCCCGTCGTGTCGAAGCGCTGGCCCTTCGACGACTCGGCGCGCGCAGCCACGCCGAGCGGCTGCAGCAGCGCGTCGGCGACCTCGTCGATCGCAGCGGGCAGCTTGCCCGGGTCGATCACCTCTCGGCGGCCCTGCGCGGTGTCGACGCCGCGCGCCTTGTCCCACAGCGCCGTGACGATGAGGTAGCGATCGCCGAACCGGTCGACGCGCCCGTGAATGACGTAGCTCGCGCCGAGCGCGTCCGACAGCTCGACGAGGCAGGTCTCGTCGGTGCACCCGACGAGCTGCTGTTGGCGCTCGAGGCCGAGCACGCGCTCGATGTCCGACTGCGCGTAGACCTTGAACGACGGGTCAGCCGTCTTCACGCGCTCGGTCATCAGGGCCGACAGCCCCGCCACGAGGTCGCCCGCGGCCTCGTTGCCGTCGAGCCGCTGCACGAGCAGCGTCACGGGCCCCGAGGTGCCCGCGTCGGCCTGCGACGCGACCAGCGCAGCGAGCAGCACGAGGCCCTCCATCGCGGCGCACCGTAGGTCGAAACCTACGGCGTGGGAACCAAACCGACGCGGCTCCAGTCGAGGCTCTGGCCGCCCGCAGCCGGCGCCGACAGCACGCCGACGGGCCGGCCGCCGTAGTCGGAGTCGGGCACGAGCTCGCCCTCGAGCTCGAAGCTGCCCGCGCCGGCGTCGGTGATGCGCCCCACCCTCACCTGCCGCAGCGACGGCGTGACGAGGCTCGCGGGGCCGCCGTCGGGCCAGTCGGCGAACCAGACGGCGAGCGCGCCGGGCCTGGGCTCCCAGGCGCCGCCCAGGCGCGTCGTGAGCACGCGGTCGCCCGCGCGGAGCCCGTGGGCGCTCTCGGTCAGCGGCACCGCGGTGACGACGCTGCCGATGAGGCGCCCGAGCACGAACGCCGAGACGAGCCAGCCGCCGGCGTAGAGGCCGTAGGCCCCGGGCGGCGCCCAGGGCTCGAGGGCGCGCGCGGCCCGGGCGGCGAGCACGGCGGCGACGAGGCGGGTGACGAGCGGCAGCGCGAGGCGGGTGATGGCGAGCGCCTTCACCGAGATGACGCCGGCGCCGGCGAGCAGGTCCATCGACGGGGGGGCGAGCCGGTCGAACGCTCCGAGCGCCACCGCCACACCGAACTGGCCGGCGTAGACGTGGCCGAGGCCGGGCACCGCGACCGACAGGGCGACGGCGACCCAGCCCTTGCGCGCCGTCACTGCGAGGCGGCCGTCGTCATGCGCAGCACCTCTTCGAAGCTCGTGAGGCCCATGGCGAGCTTCCGCACGGCGGCCTCGCGCAGCGAGCGCAGCCCGATCGCGCGGGCGGCCGCGACCAGCTGCTCGGCGGGCGCCTTGTGGTTGATGAGATCGCGCACCTCGGCGTTCACGGTGAAGAGCTCGAAGACGCCGGTGCGCCCGAGGTAGCCCGTGCTGCGGCACTTCACGCAGCCCTTGCCCTGCATCACCTTGATGCCGCCCTCGAGCAGCGGCAGCGGAGCGCGCAGCGCCGCGATCTGCTCGGGCGTGAGCTGTACCGGCACGGAGCAGCTCACGCAGTTCTTTCGCAAGAGGCGCTGGGCCATCACGCCGAGCAGCGTCGAGCTGAGCAGAAACGGCGGCACGTTCATGTCGATCATGCGGCCGACGGCGCCGACGGCGTCGTTCGTGTGCAGCGTCGACAGCACGAGGTGGCCGGTGAGCGCCGACTGAATCGCGTTCTCGGCCGTCTCGGGGTCGCGGATCTCGCCGACCATGATGATGTCGGGGTCCTGCCGGAGGATGTGCCGGAGCGCCGAGGCGAAGTCGACGCCGATCTTGGGCTGCACCTGCACCTGGTTGAAGCCCTCCCACACCATCTCGATGGGGTCTTCGATCGTCGTGACGTTGACGTCCGGGCCGGCGAGCGCCTTGAGCGCCGAGTACAGCGTCGTGGTCTTGCCCGAGCCGGTCGGCCCCGTGACGAGAATGAGGCCGTGGGGCTCGGCGATCCACGACTCGAAGTGACGCTTCTCGTCGGGGTCGAAGCCGAGCATCGCGATGTCGGGCACCAGCGTCTCGGGGTCGAAGATGCGCATCACCGTCTTCTCGCCGAACGCCGTCGGCAGCGTCGACACGCGGATCTCGACCTCGCGGCCCTCGCGATCGACCTTGATGCGCCCGTCTTGCGGCTTGCGCTTCTCGCTGATGTCGATGCGCGAGATCATCTTCACGCGCGACGTGATCGGCGCGTGCACCTGGGCCGGCAGCGTGTAGACGGTGTGCAGCACGCCGTCGATGCGCAGGCGCACGAGCGACTTGTCGCGCTTCGGCTCGAGGTGAATGTCGCTCGCCCGGTTCTCGAACGCGTACCGCAGCACGTAGTCGACCGCCTGAATCACCGGCTTGTCTTGGGCGTCGAGCTCGCGGCCGGTCGAGAGCGTGATGAGCTGCTCGAAGTTCGACGCGCCGCCCTGGTCCGAGAAGTCGTCGGCCGCCGCCGCCAGCGTGCGCTTGAAGCCGTAGACGTCGGCGATGCCCTTCAAGATGTCGGCCTTCGCCGACAGCACCGGGGTCACCTTGCCGCCCGTCTGGCGCTGCAGATCTTCGAACAGCATGCGGTCGAACGGGTTCGCGACCGCGACGACGAGGCCGGTGGCAGGCTTCGACTCGAGCGGCAGAATCGCGCGCTTCTGCGCGTACGGCTTGCTGATGCGCGCGGCGACCTGCATGTCGATGCGCAGCTGATCGATCTTCCGGTACGGCACGCCCGCCGCCTCGGCGATGACCTCGGTCACGCGATCTTGATCGATGATCTGCCCGGCCGCCCCCGGCACGGGGATCTGAAACGCCGCCACGATCTCGATGGGCGAGGCCTCGTACTTCTCGATGCCCGAGGCCTTCATCACCCGCGCCCGGGCCTGCGCCTCTTTCGCGGCGACGTCTTGCGCCTGCCCCTTGGTGAGCAGCTTCTTCTTGAGCAGCACGTCGAGCACCCAGCTCAGCGTGAAGTCCGAGGCGACGCGGTTCTCGGGGGCGCCCGAAGGTTGTGGCTCGTTCACTGCCGGAGTCGGCAAGGTCTGCTCCTTGACCTCAGAAGGATCAGACCCATGAGACCAAACAACAGGCTCTCTGGCGAAGAATTGCACCCGCAGCCGCCCGAGCCGCCGCCGCCGACCCCGGCGTCTTTCGGCTTGGGCTTCATGATGATGCCGCTGTCTTCGCTCTGGCAGAGCAGGCCGCAGCCGCCGTCGAGCATGGGCACCGTGCACGAGCCCAGGTCGCAGATGGTGCCGACCGCGCAGTCGCGATCGCTCTGGCAGGGCGGCAAGCATGCGCGGCCGGTCGCCAGGTTCGAGCAGACGAGCCCCACCGGGCAGGTGGCCGGGCCGCTGCAGTTGCGCAGGCAGAAGAACTGGTTGCCGGCAGTCGGCACCGGGTGGCAGGTGCTGTTGCCGGGGCACATCTGGCAGCCGAGGCCGCACGCCTGGCTGCACATGCGCACGTCGGAGCTCGCGCTGACGCGAATGCACGTCTGGCCGAGCCCGCAGTCGCCGTCGTCGGTGCACACGTCGCCGGGCTGGGCGGGGTTGTTGACCGAGACGCACAGGCCGTCACAGACGCGGCACGCGAAGCCCGAGATGCAGTCGTCGTTGAACTCGCAGCGCGGCACGCACACGCCGCCCTGAGAGGTGTTCGCGCACGCGTAGCCGGGCCGGCAGTCGGCGAACCCGACGCGGCAGCTCAAGAGGCACATGTTCACGTTGCCGAGCTGGTTGCAGGTCGAGCCCGGAGGACAGGGGCCGCGGCTCGGGCTGCAGTCTTGCCAGCAGTAGCCGCCGTACCAGAACGTGTTGCCGTTGCCCTTGGGCTCGGGCCGCTGGCACAGCCCCGAGCTCGAGCCGCACATGTTGTCGTCGCTGCACGGGGCGCCGACCTGGGTGACGGCGGTGAGGGGCCGCAGGCACGCGCCATCGAACGAGGGCGTGAACGCGGTCGAGCTCTGGCACACGAGCGGCACCTCGCACATGTGGCCGACGCCGGTGGGGCAGCCGCGGGTGCAGAACTGCACGGGCGGGCCGCCGGCGACGGGCTGGGTGATGCACTTGTTCGGCGAGACGCAGCCGCCGCCGTCGGGGCACGGGCTGCCGACCTGCCCTGCCACCGGGTAGCGGAAGCAGAGCGTGTTGACGTCGAACGCCGAGAGCATGCGCTTGTTCTCGCCCGGCAGAATCGACGCGACCATGACCGACGAGTTGTCGTTCGGGTGGTTGATGCCGAGGCAGTGCCCGGTCTCGTGGAGCACGACCGACTCGACGTCGAGCGCGTCGAACGGGGTCGAGGGCTGAGTCGACCACGGCACCTGCAGCGTGGCGTTGAGGTACACGTCGCACTGCTCGAGCACGCCGGTGTAGTGCAAGGGCAGCGTGACGGCGGCGATGCCGGGGCCGAAGATGTTGTTGAAGTACGGGTGGGCGGCGTTGGTGACGAAGACGGGCGTCACGTTGAACGTGTCGTAGGGGTCGATCGGGTCATTGACGGGCACGCTGCCGGTGAACCCCCTCGGGGTGCTCTTCGGCACGGCGCAGCTCACCCCGTTCCACTTGCTCCAGGCGCTCTCGGCGGCGGTGCGCACGTTCGCGACCGCGAGGCCGGCGGGCATCGGGGCGTGGTTGTCGACGTAGAAGGGAAACGGGTTCTGCGCGTCGGAGAGGTTCTTGAACGCGAGGTAGGTGTACTGGTCTTGCGCGAGCGCGACGCTGGCGAAGAGGAGCACGGCGACGAGCGGGCGCCTCACTTCGTCTCCTGGGTCGCGGGGGTCGTCGTCGAGGCCGCCGCGGCCGCACGCACCTGGGCGAGCAGATCGGCGACCGAGCGCTTCGTGTACTGGTTCTTCGCGAGGTCGAAGACGAAGGCGTCGTTGCCGATGAGCGGGACCTTGCCCTCGTTCAAGCCGACGAGGCCGCACTGGGCGGGGGTCGGCGAGCAGCGCAGGAGCAGCAGCACGGTCTCGCCGGGCGAGAACGTGGCGTCGCCAGGAATGTGGGCCTCCCAGCCGCCGTGCTTGCCGCCGAGCTGGGTGACGGTGATGCGGTCGAGTGCGGGCTGCGCCGCGACGGGGCCCTTGAGCACCTCACCGACGATGACGTCGGTGTGGGTGAACATCTTGTGCACGTCGCCGTTCATGAGCTCGGTGCGAACGTCGACGACCTGCGCGATGACGACGCGGTCGGCGACGCGCACGCGCGAGTCGAGCGGCATGGGGATGATGCTGCTCCCGAGCACGAGCGCCGGAAGAACGGCTCTGAGCATGTGCTGAGATCCTCGCTGGAAAGACCGGCCTCAGTTGCGGCCTAGAGCTTGTCGAGAATGAACGCGGCGAGCAAGTCTGCTTCGGGCGACGTCGCCTTCTTCTTGCCGTCGCCCTTACCGGCGGCCGCGGGCGGCGCCTGCACCTCGGCGATGTAGCCGGGCGTCACTTCGTACGCGGCCTCGCCGAGAATCACGGAGTCCATCATGTGCTCGCAGCCGAGCTGATCGAGCTGCGACATCGTCTTCACCCGCCCCACGAGCTGGCTCTGGTCGACGCCCGAGACGAGCTTCACGAAGTGCACCGCCGGCGTCACGGTGTGCGAGGCCTTGTTTTCCGCCACGACGAGCTTGCCGTCTTGAAGATCGGCCTTCTCGCCGGTGGACCACTCCTCGAGCGTTTTCTGGGGGAGGAAGAGCTTCACACCCACTTCTTATACTGTCCTGCCTTGCAGGGCACGCACCGCAGTATTATTGGCGCGTTATGGGCAAAGACACGGTCGCGGTTGGAGATGCAGACTTCAAGACGGCGGTTCTCGACTCGGCCGAGCCGGTGCTCGTCGACTTCTGGGCGACGTGGTGCGCGCCGTGCCGTGCGATCGCGCCCGCGCTCGAGGAGCTCGCCACGCAGTACAAGGGCAAGGTGAAGATCGCGAAGGTCGACGTCGACGAGGCGCAAGAGGTCGCGCAGAAGTTCGGCATTCGCTCGATTCCGACGCTGCTGATGTTCAAGGGCGGCAAGGTCGTCGACCAGATCGTGGGCGCCGTGCCGAAGGCGAAGCTCGAAGAGTCGCTGAAGAAGCACCTCTAGTCTCGAGGCGCCTGCGTGCTCGGCCACTTCCTCAAGCCCGAGTACGAAGAGCTGATCGCCCAGAAAGACTGGGAGTCGCTCCGCATCGCCTTCGAAGATCTGCACCCCGCCGACATCGCCGAGGTGCTCGACGATCTTCCGCCCGAAGACTCGGGCGTGATCTTCCGCATCTTGCCGCGCGACGCCGCGGGCGTGGCGTTCGAGTACCTGCCGCTCGAGCAGCAGGCGAACCTCGTCAAGACGCTGGGCAGCGAGCAGCTGGTGACCGTGCTGAACGGCATGTCGCCGGACGATCGCACCCGCCTGTTCGAGGAGCTGCCGGCCGAGGTCACCCGCCGCGCCCTCACGACCCTGAACCCCGACGAGCTGAAGGCCGCGCGCCAGCTGCTCGGCTACCCCGAGGGCACCGCGGGCCGCTTCATGACGCCCGAGTACCTCGGCCTCAAGCCGACGATGACGGCGGGCGAGGCGATCGACTGGGTGCGCGCGAACGGTCGGGGGCGCGAGACGATCGGCGTCTTGTACGTGGTCGACGAGAAGGGCGCCTTCCTCTACGACATTCGCCTGGGCGACGTGGTGCTCGCGCCGGCCGATCAGCGGCTCAACGACATCGCCGAGCGCCACATGGTCTCGCTGCCGGCGACGGCGCCGCGCGCCGACGTGATCTCGGCGTTCGAGAAGTACGACCGCGTCGCGCTGCCGGTCGTCGACTCGAAGGGCATGATGCTGGGCATCATCACCATCGACGACGTGCTCGACGTCGCCGAGCAGAAGGCCACCGAAGACATTCAGAAGATGGGTGGCATGGAGGCCCTCGAGGCGCCCTACCTCGACATCTCGCTGTGGGAGATGCTCAAGAAGCGCGGGCCGTGGCTGACGATTCTGCTCGTGAGCGGCACGCTGACGGCGACGGCGGTGGGCTACTTCCAGGGCGAGCTCGACCGGGCGGTCGTGCTCGGCATCTTCATGCCCATGGTGATCGCCTCGGGCGGCAACTCGGGGTCGCAGGCGACGTCGCTCATCATCCGCGCGCTGGCGCTGCGCGAGCTCGAGCTCCACGACTGGTGGAAGGTGGCGGTGCGCGAGCTGCGCGTCGGCGCGGCGCTCGGCGCGTTTCTCGCCGTCATCGGCTTCGTGCGCATCGTGCTGTGGCCGAACCACTCGGAGCTCTACACACCGCACTACCTGCTCGTGGGCATCACGGTGTCGTGCAGCCTCGCGGCGATCGTGCTGATGGGCGCGCTCGTCGGCGCGATGCTGCCGTTCATCTTGCGCCGGCTCGGGCTCGACCCCGCGACCGCCTCAGCGCCCTTCGTCGCGACGCTCGTCGACGTCACCGGGCTCGTCATCTACTTCACGGTCGCGATGGTCATCTTGAAGGGCACGCTGCTGTGAGCAGGTCGCTTCCCAGCGCTGCACCCGCCCGCTGAGGGCCTTCGCGAGGGCCTTCGCGCCGTGCGGCAACAGCTCGAGGGCGCGGCGGCCCGCGCTGATGGCCTCGGCGCACTTGCCGGCGGCCGCGAGGTTCACGCCGTGCTCGAACCAGGCGCGGGGCTCCCAGGGCATGAGCTCAACCGCTCGCGCCGCCGCGCTCGCGGCGGACTTCGTCTGGTTGTTCTCGCGATATGCGCGCGCGAGGTCGACCGTCACCAGGGGCGAGTCGGGGTCGAGCTCGGCCGCATGCTCGAGCGCAGCGATGCGCTCGGCGCGATGCTCGGGCTTGCGCGGCAGGGCCGCCGCGAGAATGCGAAAGCCCGCGGCCGTCGGGTGCTGCGTGGTGAGAGCGCGCGCGAGCTCGAGCCTGCGGGCCTTGTCTTTCTGCTCGTGGGCCTGCTCTTCGAGCGCGCGCACGTCGCCGGGGTCGAGCTGCAGCGCCTTCGAAAGCTCGTTCGCCTTCGAGGCCGAGGGGGCGAGGCGGGCGAGCAGCGCGTGCACGTCGGCGTCCGCGAACGGCGCCACCTCGAGGCGGGTGTCGGCGGCGCCGAGCGGAGCGATCGTGACGCGGTACTCGCCGAGCTCGAGGTAGCGCTGCGTGGCCTCGTCGAGCTCGACGCCTGCGAAAGAGGCCTCGAAGGCGGCCCTGGGCTCTTCGCGCTGGCGCAGGCGGTCGAGGAAGCCCTTCCACCGCTCCTTGTGCTGGTTGACGAGGAAGTGCACCCACAGCCAGCTGCTCGCGTACGCGGCGCTCTCGAAGGCCGCGGGCGCCGAGCCGGGCGGCCCCCAGCGCCAGAGCTTCTCGAGCGGGAGCAGGCGCTCCATGCGGACCTTGTAGAGCGAGTCGCTCTCGAGCTGGCCCGAGCGCACGAGCTTCTTCTCGCCGTCGACGGTGAGCGTCTCGAAGTAGCGCGCGAGGCCCTCGGCGAACCAGCGCGGCTGCCGGCCGAAGTGGTGGGCGGCGACGAAGTGCGTGAGCTCGTGCTTCACGGTCGCGAGATCCGAGTCGCTGCCGGTGAGCGACGACTGGCCCCCCATGAGGATGAGCGGGCCCCGCCAGTCGGTGCGCCAGAAGCCGACGATGCGGTCGTGCTCGATGACCTCTTGCAGCTCGCCGGCCGAGCGGAAGACGACGGTCTCGACGCGCGCGGTGGGCGGCACGTCGAGGCGCATCGCGCGATGCAGGCCCGCGAGCGCGAGCTCGAGCTCCGACGTCATGCGCTCGGCGTCGGCGCGCCCGAGGTTCGAGTGCACGACGAAGTGGGCCGAGCGCACCTCGAGCCAGGGCGGGCCTCCGTGGGCCGAGCACTCGGGGCGCACGTGCGCGCAGCCCGCGGCCAGCACGGCGACCAGCGCGAGCAGCCTCATCGCCGCGGGTGCAGCGTGAGCAGCACGTCGTCGCCGATGCGCTCGACGGTCTTCAGGTCGAGCGCGTGCGCGTTGGCCATCTGCTCGATGCCGAGGTTGCCGCTCCAGGTGATGCCCTCGCCGCCGATGAGCTTGGGCGCGACGAACACGTAGAGCTCGTCGTACAGCTTCGCGTCGAGGAACTGCTGGTGCACGTTGGCGCCGCCCTCGACGAGCACGTGCAGGAGCCCCTCTTGCGCGAGGTGCTGCAGCACCGCCTTCGGAGCGCTCGGCTTGTCGATGAGCAGCGTTCGGGCCTGCTCGTCGAAGACGCGGGCGCCCTTCGAGAGGCGGCCGGCGCCGTCGAGCACGACGCGCACGGGGTTTCTGCCGCCCTCGACGCGGGCGGTGAGCTGCGGGTCGTCGGCGATGACGGTGCCGGCGCCGACGAGCACGGCGTCGACCTGGCTGCGCAGCCAGTGCACGCGCAGCCGCGACGCCTCGGAGCTCACCCACTCGGAGTCGCCCGTCGACGTCGCGAGCTTGCCGTCGAGCGTCATCGCGACCTTCAGCGTCACGAACGGCATGCCCGTGCGCATGAACTTGAAGAAGGGGCGGTTGAGCTGATCGGCCCGCTCGCGCAGCACGTGCGCCGTCACCTTCACCTTCGCGGCCTGCAGGCGCGCGATGCCCTTGCCGTCGACGAGCGGGTTCGGGTCGGAGCTCGCGAAGACCACGCGCTTGATGCCGGCGGCGAGAATGGCGTCGCAGCACGGCGGCGTCTTGCCCTGGTGGTTGCACGGCTCGAGCGTCGTGTAGAGGGTCGAGCCCTTCGCGCGGCTCTTGGCTTTGCTCAACGCGACGACCTCGGCGTGCGGCGAGCCGGCCTGCGCGTGGTAGCCCTTGGCGATGACCTTGCCGCTCTTCACGAGCACCGCGCCGACGGCGGGGTTCGGGTGCGTGCGGCCCAGCGCCCGCGTCGCCTCGGCGAGCGCGAGCGCCATGAACTTCTCGTCCTGCGTCACGAGCGCTTGCCCTTCTTCGACTCGGACTTCTCCTGGATGATGTCTTTGAGCTCGTTCATGAACTCGGCGATGTCGCGGAAGCTGCGGTAGACGCTCGCGAAGCGCACGTAGGCGACCTCGTCGAGCGTCGGCAGGCGGCGCATCACCTCTTCGCCGATCTGGCTCGAGGGGATCTCTTTCTCGCCGACGTCTTGCAGCCCCTTCTCGATCTCGACGACGAGCGCCTCGACCTGCTCGACGCTGACGGGCCGCTTCTCGCAGGCCTTCTTCAGACCCGCGAGCAGCTTGTCGCGGTCGAACGCCTCGCGCCGGCCGTCTTTCTTCACGATGAGCGGGGTGAGCTGCTCGACGCGCTCGAACGTCGTGAAGCGGCGCCGGCACTCACCGCACTCGCGGCGCCGGCGAATGACGGTGCCCTCGGCCGACTCGCGCGAGTCGAGCACGCGGGTGTCGTCGGTGCTGCAGAACGGGCACTTCATGTCGTGGGCCCCGGGTCTCGCGCAGGCCGAGCGCGGTCTGGCGCGCGCCACGCCGTCGAATGCTGCCCGCAACTCTCACGAAGCACGCCGAACATGCGGTTCAAGCCGGGCGAGACGGGGAATACAGCGGGAAGCTCTGGGCGAGCTCCTTCACCTGGCCCTTGATGCTCTGGAGCTTCGCCTCGTCGCTCGCGTGGTCGAGCGCGGCGCCGATGAGCTTCGCGATGATCGCCATCTCGGGCTCCTTCATGCCGCGCGTGGTGACGGCCGGCGTGCCGATGCGCACGCCGCTCGACACGTTCGGCTTCTCGGGGTCGAAGGGGATCTGGTTCTTGTTCACCGTGATGCCGGCCTTGCCGAGCACGTCTTCGCCGGCCTTGCCGTTGATCTTCTTCGGCCGCAGGTCGACGAGCATGAGGTGGTTGTCGGTGCCGCCCGAGCACAGCCGCAGGCCCTGCCCCTTCAACGCCTCGGCGAGCGCCTTCGCGTTCTTCACGATCTGCTGCTGGTAGGTCTTGAACGAGGGTCTGAGCGCCTCGCCGAACGCGACCGCCTTCGCGGCGATGACGTGCATCAGCGGCCCGCCCTGGATGCCGGGGAAGATCTGACCGTTGATGGCCTTGGCGTGCGCCTCTTTCATGATCACGAGGCCGCCGCGGGGGCCGCGCAGGGTCTTGTGCGTGGTGCTGGTCGTGATGTCGGCGAGCTTCACGGGCGAGGGGTGCTCGCCGGCGGCGACGAGGCCCGCGATGTGGGCCATGTCGACCATCATGAAGGCGCCGACCGAGTCGGCGATCTCGCGGAACTTGCCGAAGTCGAAGATGCGCGGGTACGCCGAGGCGCCGACGACGACGACCTTCGGCTTGTGCTCCTTCGCGAGGGCCGCGGCCTGGGTGTAGTCGACGGTCTCGGTGTCGCGGCTCAGGCCGTAGTGCACGACCTTGTAGAGCTTCCCCGAGAAGTTGAACGAGGCGCCGTGGGTGAGGTGGCCGCCCGAGTTCAGGTCGAGCGAGAGCATGGTGTCGCCCGGCTTCATGAGCGCCATGTACGCGGCCATGTTGGCCTGGCTGCCCGAGTGGGCCTGCACGTTGGCGGCCTCGGCGCCATAGAGCTTGATCAGGCGCTCGAGGGCGAGGGTCTCGGCCTTGTCGACCTCTTCGCAGCCGCCGTAGTACCGCTTGCCCGGGTACCCCTCGGCGTACTTGTTGGTGAGGCACGAGCCGAGCGCGGTGAGCACGGCCTTGCTGACGAAGTTCTCGCTCGCGATGAGCTCGAGGCCCTCTTCCTGACGCTTCTCTTCGGCCGCGAGCACGGCGGCGATCTCGGGGTCGACCTGGCTGAGCGGAAGGGTAGTCTCCATGCGGATCGCCCTATCACACGTCATGGCCTTGAGTCGGAGGTTGATCGAGCTGTTACGGGAGGACCCCGACGACGTCGAGCGCTACGTCGTGGTCGCGGATCAGCTGCAGGCGCGCGGCGACCTGCGGGGCGAGCTGATCGCGCTCGAGCTGGCGCGGGCGAAGGGCACGGCGACCTCGAGCCAGAAGCTCAAGCGCGAGATCGACCGGTTCATGAAGGTGAACGCGAAGGCGCTGCTCGGCCCGCTGTGGACGGCGACGTCGACCTCGACGTTCGAGTGGCGGTTCGGGTTCATTCGCAAGGCGGCGCTGTGGACGACGGGGGTCGCGCTGGCGGCTCCGCTCGGCCGGCGGCTGCCCCGGCCGCGGGTGAACAAGCTGCTCAAGCAGACGAGCGAGCTGCTCGAGCTCGAGTCGGCGGTGCTGCTCGAAGAGCTGACGCTGGCCTCGACGTACAACTCGCAGCTGTTCGTGTGGGACGCCGCGGCGCGCGTCGCCGAAGGTGCGCCGGCGACGCTGCACGTGCTCGCGCTGAGAGATCTGTACGAGCGCGCGCTGCCCGACTGGGAGCCGATGTTCCAGCGCGAGATCGTGTGGCGCAAGCAGGTGCTCACGCTGCAGAGCGACACGCTGTCGCTCGAGTCGGTGGCCGAGCTGTTCAGTGAATGACGTCGGGCGGCGCCGGCTCGAGCTTACGCGTAGACGCGAATGCCCTCGCGCGAGAGGCGCATGACGGGCTGCAGGCCGGCGAGCTCCTCGAGGCGAACCGACCGCTCGGTGGCGGTGAGCAGATCGGCGAGCAGGTCGATGACGGGCCGCGGCGCCGGCTCGGAGAAGACGACGCGCGGCCCGCCGTCGCTGAAGCGGAACATGAACGTCGTCGGCTGATGGCGGAGCACGTCTGAGAGCGACAGCACCGACGTGACGACGACGCGGGCCAGCTGGTCGACGGTGCACTTCGGCGTCACGAGCACGGCGTCGCCCGTCGTGGGCACGTCGCGGAACAGCGCTTCGTACTTCAAGAGAACGACTTCCTCACGAACCGTGCGGGGCAGTGTAGCGAGGGGGTCTGACGTCAGTAGTTCTCGAGGGTGAGCCGGTCGCCGAAGTGGGCGCGGAGCCGCTCGAGCGCGCGCGCCTCGAAGCCGTGGCCTGCGCCGATGACGACGCGCTTCAGGGCGGTGAGCTCGCGCGTGAAGCCGAGTACGTGGTCGAAGGGCAGCTTGAGGCGCAGCTCGAGCGTCTCGAGCGCGGGCAGGCGGGCCGCGAGGGGCTCGTGCTCGGGCGGCAGATCGGGCCCGTTCGCGAGCTCGAGGCGGCGAAGGCGCGGCAGCTCGGCCCTGGCGAGGGCCTCGAGGGGCCACTCGTCGAGGTTGTGGAGCTCGAGCTCGGAGACGAGCCTCACCTCGGGGCAGGCGAGGGCCTCTTTGAGTCGGGAGCGCCAGCGAATGGGGAAGAGCGCGAGCCTGCGCAGGGGTGTGGCGCCGACGACGAGGCGGGCGTTCGCGATGAAGTCGGCGGGCGTGCAGGTCCACGCCTCGGGGAAGCCGCGCACGAACTTCAACTGACCGGGAGCGAGGCGGGCCTCACCGACCCACTCGGCCCAGCGGCGAGAGAGGATCTCGCGCTCGGCGGCCTCGAGCTCGTCGCGGCGGGGGCCGGCGGGCAGACCGGCGAGCTCGCACTGCAGCGTGATGAAGGCGGCGCGCTCGTCGCCGCGCTCGGCGAGCAGATCGGCGTAGACCTGGCGCAGCCCCGGGTCGTCGGGGTTCTCGATGATGCTGCGATACAGCTCGCGCTCGAGGTCCTGGGGCATGGCCGGGGTCCGGACTCTCGAATAACGCGGGGGCTGACGTCAGAACAGGGCGTCCATCGTGAGCTCCTTGTCGACGAGCTCGCGGCGGTGCTCGTTGTCGCGCACGCCGTGGGTGGTGACGAGGGTGGTGAGCACGGCCTTTCGGGTCCTGGTCTCGCGGCGAAAGACGTCGCGCTTCTGGCGCAGCTCGGCGGCGTAGCGCTTGTCGATGACGAACTCGCCCTCGGTGAACTTGAGCTCGCAGAGGTTGATGGTGAGATCTCTGCGATCGATGAGCAGGTCGATCTGGGCGTCGCGGGTGCGCCAGGCCGACTCTGAGGTCTCGACGGCCTCGATGCCGAGGGCGCGCTTGAGCCGTTGAGCGTGCTTGATGCAGACGCCCTCGAAGGCATAGCCGCTCCAGGCGCGCCAGGCGGGCGAGCCGCGGCGGCTGAGCCACCCTCCCCGGCCGCGGCCGGGCTCGATGAAGCTCAGGTAGAAGAGCGAGTACTCGTCGGTGAGGCGCACGACCATGTCCTTCGTCTCGAGGCCGAACTGCGGCAGGCGCGAGATGAAGCCCGACTCGTCGAGCTCGTCGAGCAGGCGGGTGGCGCTGCCGCCCGAGGTGATGCCGGTGGCGGCGATGAGATCGTTGCGCGTCATGCCGTAGCGCTTCTGGGCGAGCGTGCGGACGACGAGCTCGTGGCGCTCGGGGTGCTCGAACAGCGACGCGTAGAGCTTGCCGAACTCGTCGCGCAGCATGCCCTCGGGCGAGAAGCAGAGGCGGTCGATGCTCTGGGCGGCCGACTCGCCCCGCTCGAGCTGCCTGAGGTAGTGCGGCACGCCGCCGAGCGCGATGTACAGCTCGAGCAGCTGGTAGCGGGTCAGCGTGATGCGCCGCTGCAGCAGGTACGCCTCGGTCTCGGCGAGCGTGAACGGCTCGAGGCGAACGCGCCGCGTCACCCGGTTGTGGAGCCCCCCGCGCGCGGCGATCAGGTGCTCGATCATCCACGAGGCGGCCGAGCCGCAGACCACGACGACGAGCCCGCGCTGCTTCACGGCCCACGCGTTCCAGAAGTGCTCGAAGGCCGGCAGAAAGCCCGAGCGGCGCGAGGCCAGCCACGGCAGCTCGTCGAAGAAGACGACCTGCTTCCGGCCAGAGCGCAACACCTTCGCGAGGTGCTCGCTGAGCTGCCGGAAGGCCCCGGCCCAGTCTCGCGGCGGCTCGGCCTTCGCGCCGCGCCGGGCGGCCGCGAGCGCCGCGGCGAAGTTGGCGAGCTGCTGCTCGAGCGGCACCTCGTACGCGCCCACGAGCTCGAAGCAGAGATCGGCGCCGAAGTGCTCGCGCACGAGAAAGGTCTTGCCCACCCGGCGGCGGCCGTAGAGCGCGACCAGCTCGGCCTCGGGCGAGCCGTGGGCCTGGCGCAGCAGCGCTCGCTCGCGGTCGCGCCCGGCCAGCAGCGTCATGCGGGGCGTCATATCTGGCCAAAAGTCGTTCGTCGACCCGCGTTCTGGCCACGTTTGATGGGCGTCGGCGCGCCACGAAGGCGCGGGCGACGGCTTCCAATTCGGCCAAAACTGGCTCGCAGATGAGAGTTTTGGCCACTTTTGTTCGTAGGCCGAATGCGCGGCCGGCACCCGTGGTAGCGTGCCGCGCCGGAGGGAGCCCATGGCAGACACCATCATCGGGTCGACGATCGTCATCGACGGCGAGCTGAAGAGCGGCGAAGACATCTCGATTCGCGGCACCGTGAAGGGCCGCATCACGACGACCGCGGATCTGTTCATCGAGGAGGGCGGGCAGGTTCAGGCCGAGGTGAACACGCGCTCGATCGAGGTCGAGGGCACCGTCACCGGCGACGTCTCGGCTTCGGACAAGTACGAGCTGAAGAAGGGCGGGCGCGTCGAGGGCGACATTCGGGCGCCGCGCGTGCTGATCGCCGACGGCGCACAGTTCAAGGGCCACATCGACATGGTCGAAGGCGGCGCTGCGGGCTCCGAGGCGCCAAAGGTGCCGCCGAAGAAGCGCTGAACGCGACGCGCGCAGCGGCTCGAGACTTCCCGCGCCGCCGAGCACGTTCACGGCGACGACCCCGTGCGCGTGGCCGCGCGTCCACGGTGGGCGTTTGCGCCTTGTGTGGGAGCGGACACGGCTGGGTACCGTCGATGCGTGACGCGCACCGAACGCCTGCACCTCGCGGAGCTCATCGGCCGCCAGTTCCACGTGCGGGGCATGAAGCAGCACCTGCCGCCGCTGCGCGCGTACTACGCCGAGGTCCGGGCGGGTCTGCCGCCGGCCGCGTGGGACGACGAGCTGGTCGAGCTGTGGGCGACGGCCTTTCGCCTGCCTCCGTTCGAGACCGCCGTCGAGGTGCGGCCGATGAGCTCGAGCTGCGGCTGCAACGCGCGCCACGACTCGCAGCGGCCCATGGTCTTCCCCGGCGGCTGGCTCATTCGCTGCCTCGTGTGCGGCCGCCGCTGGCTCGAGCTCAGCTAGCATCGGGGCGTGCTCCTCGCGGCCCTCGCTGCCTGCTGGACGGTGTTCGACGTTCCGCAGGAGCCCGGCCGCGGCCACGTGTTCATTCACCTGCACGTGCAGAGCCGCGGCGACGCCCTCACCCTCTCGTGGAGCGACGGCCCGCTCAACGTGCTCACCGGCGCGCCGCGAGCGCTGGCGCCCTCGGCGGGCCTGCCCGACGTGCCGCGCGGCACGTCGACGGTCGCGAGCATCGTGCCCGGCCATGCGCTGCTCATGAACGACTTCGAAGACCGCCTCGAGCTCTACAGCCAGATCGACGGCGGCTGGCAGCTCGCCGCGCCGGTGCCGCGCAGGCCGTCGAAGGGCGAGCACGTGAGCCTGCACGCGCTCGCCGAGCTGCCCGACGGCGGCCTCGTCACCGCCTGGGCGCAGAAGTCGATCGCGTCTGACCGCGCCCGCCTCGAGGCCGCGCTCTTCGCCGGCGGCCGGTGGTCGCCGCTCTCGACGCCCGCGACCGAGCCGAAGCAGCTCGTCGCGGCGGGCACGTGGGTGGCCTGGGCCTCGCCGCGGGGCGTTCAGGCCGCTCGCGTCGACGGCCCGCGCCTGTCACCGGTCGCGCCCCTGAGCGGCAAGCCGGGGCCCGATGACCTCGCGCTCGCCGTCGTCGGCGACGCCCCCGTCGTGGGCTGGCTCGAGCGCGACGCGCCCGCGCTCTATCGCTGGAGCGGCACGAAGTGGGTGCGCCTCGAGCCCCCGCGCGCGACGGGCCCGCTGCTCGAGCTGGCGCTGGCCGGCACGCCCGACGGCGCGCTCTTCGCCGGCTGGACGCAGAGGGACGCCCAGGGCCAATTCGTCGCGATGATCGAGCGGCGCGCCGACGGCGGCTGGGAGCGCATCGCCGACGGGCTCCAGCTCGACGACGGCGACAACCACGTCGACCACCTCGCGTTCTCTGCGACGAGCCGCGACGAGCTCTGGGTCGCGCTCGCCGAACAGCGGCGCGATCGGCGCGTCTCGCTCGTTCGCCTGCACACGTGCGCCGAGGGCGAGACCGCGGCGCCCTACCCCGTCTCGAAGCCGCCCGAGTCGCTCTGGCCGAAGACCGTCGACGAGGCCGCCGCGCTCATCGTGAGGGAGCTCGACGAGCCCTCGAAGGTCACCGTGCGAAAGACCGCGCGGAAAGAACTCATCGGCTTCCACATGGGCTGGGGCATGGGCATTCGAAACCGCTTCGGCCTGTGGCGGGGGAACACGGCGCTGCTGGAGTCGTGCAAGGCACCGCACCCCGACAGCTGCTCGAGCGTGATCATCGAGCGCGTCTGGGAGCTGCTGCAGGCGGCCGACGGGGGCTAGAGCGCCGCGGCGATCTTGCGCAGCGCCGCCGCGGCGTCGGTCGAGCGCACCTCGCCGTGGCACGGCACGAGGTGCTGCAGCCTGGGCAGCGCCGCGAGCCGCTCGAAGAACGCCTTCAGCGCCGGCTTGTCTTCGACGAACCGGAAGCGGAAGAACGGGGGGCACTTGTCGGGCCCGACGAAGCCCGCGAGCTTCATCAAGAGGCCGCCGCGGAGCACGTTCATGTACGCGTCGCTGAAGATCGCGCTGGTGCCGCTCGCGTGGTGCACCACGATCGCCGGCTCGCCGTGGCTCGCTCCGCCGACCGGCACGAGCTCGTACGCAGGGTCCTTCGGCAGCGCTTCGAACGTACCGTCGACGTCGAGCTTCTTTCGCATCTTCGCTTCGTCGCGCTTCGGCCCGTAGAGCTTCAGGTCGAGCTTCTTCTGAAACGCGTCGGCGTCGACGCCGTGCTGGTGGTGGGCGATCACGAGGTACGCGGGCGTGCCCCACGCCTTCACCTTCTCGAGCGTCGCGTCGTCGAGCGGCACCGCGTGAAAGAAGAGCAGCTTGCCGTCGCTGAGCTTCACGATCGCCATGCGCCGGTTGATCGGCACCTTCGGCACCTGGCTCTCGACCAGCCACAGGTTCTCGGTCAGCTCCTGAATCGGAGCGTGCGGCGTCACGACCCACGGGCGCCTCGCCATCAGGGCTCGCCCTCGGCGCCGGCGCCGCAGCGGCGGCAGAGTGCGGCGGTCGCGCGCGCTGCTCGGAGCAGCGAGCCGGCGACCGGGCGGCTCACCGGCCGATCGCCTCGTCGGGCAGCTTCCACGCGTTCGCCTCGAGCGCGAACACGAACGGAGCGTCTTTCGTGGTCTCGTTCACCCAGTGCAGCTGCGAGAGGCCCGTGCCGCCCTTCTCGCAGATCGCCTCGCGGAGCTTCACGTAGGTCTCTTCGTCGGTCGCTTCCTTCGGCACCTGCACCCAGCCGAGGTTGACGGAGCCCTCGGGCACGTCGGTGGCCGCGGGGTAGTCGTTCACGCTGCACCCGTGCTCGGGCGCCTTGAAGATGCCCGGCGGCGGGGTCTTCTGCTCGACGAGAATCGTGGTGCGGCAGGCTGCGAGCGAGACCGCAGCCAGCAGGGCGCTACCGAGCAAACCGCTTGAGAGCGAGCACCGCATTCGTCCCTCCGAAGCCGAAGCTGTTCGACAGCACGGCGTTCACGCGCACCTCGCGCGGAGCGTTCGGCACGTAGTCCAGATCGCAGTCGGGATCGGGCGTCGTGTAGTTGATGGTCGGGGGAATCACGCCGCGCGTCAGGGCGAGCGCCGAGATGACGGCCTCGGCTCCACCGGCGGCGCCGAGCATGTGGCCGGTCATCGACTTGGTCGACGAGATCATCAGCTTCTTCGCGTGGTCGCCGAAGACCTTCTTGATGGCCTTCGTCTCGTTCATGTCGTTGAACGGAGTCGAGGTGCCGTGCGCGTTGATGTAGCCGATGTCTTCGGGGTTCAGCTTCGCCGTCTGCAGCGCGAGCTTCATGCACCGCACCGCGCCTTCGCCCTCGGGCGCCGGCTGGGTCTCGTGGTGCGCGTCGCTGTTGGCGCCGTAGCCGACGATCTCGGCGAGAATGTTCGCTCCGCGCTTCTTCGCAGCCTCGAGCTCTTCGAGCACGATGATGCCGGCGCCCTCGCCCATCACGAAGCCGTCGCGGTCTTTGTCGAACGGGCGGCTCGCCTTCGAGGGGTCCTCGCGGCGCGTCGACAGCGCCTTCATGGCCTCGAACCCGCCGATGCCCATCGGGGTGATCGCGGCCTCGGAGCCACCCGCCACCATCGCGTCGGTCTCGCCCCAGATGATCGACTTGTACGCCTCGCCGATCGCGTGCGCCGACGTGCTGCACGCCGACACCGGGCCCCAGTTCGGGCCCTTGAGGTTGTAGCGCATCGAGATGCGCCCCGGCGCCATGTTGGCGATCATCTGCAAGATGAAGAACGGCGAGAGCCGGTCGGCGCCTTTCTCGAGCGCCTTGGTGTGGCTCTCTTCGAAGCTCGCGAGCCCGCCGATGCCGCTGCCGACGAGGCAGCCGATGCGTGTCGGGTCGTAGCCGTTCGGCTTGTCGGTGCCCACCGGCAGGCCGCTCTCTTCGATCGCCATCGAGGCGGCCGCGAGGGCGTACTGGCAGAAGAGGTCCATACGGCGGGCCTCTTTGCGGTCGATGAACTTCTCGGCCTCGAAGTCTTTCACTTCGCCGGCGAAGTTCACGACCAGCTTGCTCTCGGGGAACCGGGTGATCTTGCCGATACCCGACTCACCGCGCAGCAGCGCCTGCCAGTTCTTCTCGGTGCCGGTGCCGAGCGCAGTGATGAGCCCGGTACCTGTGATGACGACGCGGCGGGACACGGGCGGGCCTACTTCTTGTGGGTGTTGATGTAGTTGATGGCGTCGCCGACGGTCTTGATGTTCTCGGCTTCCTCGTCGGGAATCTCGACCTCGAACTCTTCTTCCATGGCCATCACCAGCTCCACGATGTCGAGGCTGTCGGCGCCCAGATCTTCGATGAACGACGACTCGGCCTTGATCTCGTCCTCACCGACGCCAAGCTGATCGGCGATGATGGACTTGACCTTCGCTTCGATGTTCGTTGCGGACATGGCTTCTTGTACCCGTTTCCTTCAGTGCTGCGGGTTGATGTCAGCCGGGCGCCTATAGCGTGGAACACCCGGGAACTACCAGCCTGGACTACATGTACATCCCGCCGTTGACCTTCAGGACCTCGCCGGTGATGTACGAGGCATCGGCCGACGCGAGGAACACCGTGGCGGCGGCGATCTCTTCGGGCTTGCCCAGGCGCGCCAGCGGAGTCACCTGCAGCATCATCTTCCGAGCCTCCTCGGGGATGTGCTGCGTCATGTCGGTGTCGATGAACCCCGGCGACACCGCGTTCACGCGGATGTTACGGGGCGCCAGCTCTTTCGCCATCGCCTTCGTCAGGCCGATGAGCCCCGCCTTCGAGGCCGCGTAGGCCGCCTGCCCGGCGTTGCCCATCTCACCGACGATGCTCGTCATGTTGATGATGGCCCCGGCGCGCTGCTTCATCATCGGCCGGCTCACCGCGCGAATCAGGTTGAACGCGCCCTTGAGGTTCGTGTCGAGCGTCTTCTCGTAGTCGGCGTCGGCGAACCGCATGATGAGGCCGTCGACCGCGACGCCCGCGTTGTTCACGAGCACGTCGATGCGGCTGAGCTCTTTCACCGTCTCGTCGACCGCCTTGTTGACCTCGTCGGTGTTCGAGACGTCGAAGCGAATCGCCTTGCCCTTGCCGCCCGCCTCGTTGACGAGCTTCACGGTCTCGGTCGCCGCGGCCTCGTTGCCCGCGTAGTTGATGACGACCGTCGCGCCGCGCTTCGCGAACGCGATGGCGCAGGCCCGGCCGATGCCGCGCGAGCCGCCCGTGATCAAGACCACCTTCTCTTTGAAGTCGCTCATGTGCCCGCCTTCTCGAGGGTCGCGGGATCTTCGACGTTGACCGTCTCGATGCCCTTCGCGATGCGCTTCACGAGGCCGCACAGCACCTTGCCGGGCCCCAGCTCGACGACGCGCGTGATGCCCTCTCTCTCGAGGCGCTGCACCGTCTCGACCCAGCGCACGCTGCCCGTCACCTGCTTGAGGAGCAGCTCCTTGATGCGGCCCGCATCGCTGTTCGGAGCCGCCTCGACGTTCGTCACGACCGGCACCTTCGGCGCGGCGAGCTGAACCTTGCTCAAGACCTCGTCGAGCCGCGGCACGACGGGCTGCATCAGCGCGCAGTGGAAGGGGGCCGACACCGGTAGCGGCAGCACGCGCTTGGCGCCCGCGGCCTTGAGCTTCTCACCGGCGCGCTCGACGGCCTTCGCGTGGCCAGCGATGACGGTCTGCGACGGCTCGTTGTAGTTCGCGCACGAGACCACCTCGCCCTGCGCGACCTCGCGGCAGATCTCGTCGATCTTCCCCGCGTCGAGGCCCAGCACGGCGGCCATGGCGCCGACGCCGGCGGGCACGGCCTCTTGCATGAACGTGCCGCGCGCGCGCACCGAGCGCACCGCGTCGGCGAGCGACATGGCGCCGGCGGCGACCAGGGCCGAGTACTCACCGAGCGAGTGGCCGGCGACGAACGCGGGGGTGACGCCGAAGCGCTTCACGAAGACGGCGTGGGCCGCGACCGAGACGGCGAGAATGGCGGGCTGCGTGTTCGCGGTGAGCTTGAGCTGATCTTCCGGGCCCTCGAAGCAGAGCTTCGAGAGCTTCTCGCCCAGCGCGTCGTCGGCCGCGTCGAGCACGGCCTTCGCCTCGGGGAAGGCCTCGGCGAGGGCCTTGCCCATGCCGACCGCCTGACTGCCCTGCCCTGGAAAGACGAATGCGATCTTGGCCATGGTGTGTGCCCCTACCAACGAACGAGCGCGCTCCCGTAGGACATGCCGGCGCCGATCGCCATCATCGCGATGGTGTCGCCCGCCTTGAGGCGGCCGGCGCGGTTGGCCTCGTCGAGCGTGGTCGGCAGCGAGGCCGACGAGGTGTTGCCGTACTTCTCGATGTTGAGGAACGCCTTGGTCTGCGGAATGCCGACGCGCTCGAGCACGGCGTCGATGATTCGAATGTTCGCCTGGTGCGCGATGACGTGGGTCACGTCGCCCGCGGTCATCTTGTTGTGCTCGAAGGCCTCTTGCAGCGCCTCGGTGAGCGAGCGTACCGCGAACTTGAAGACCTCGCGGCCGTTCATCGAGACCTTGTGCAGCTTGTTCTCGATCATCTGCGGGCTCGCCGGGTGCATCGAGCCGCCGCCCTTGATGCAGAGAATGTCGGTGAGCGTGCCTTCGGTGTGCAGGTGCGTCGAGAGAATGCCGCTCTGGGGGTCGGTGGTCGGCCCGAGGATCATGGCGCCCGCGGCGTCGCCGAACAGCACGCAGGTGTTGCGATCGTCCCAGTCGATGAGGCGCGTGAGCAGCTCGACGCCCACCACGAGCATGCGCTTCGCGTTGCCGGTCGCGATGTACTGCTGGGCGATCGACATGCCGAACAGCGAGCCCGCGCACGCGGCGCTGACGTCGAACGCGAAGCAGCGCTTGGCGCCGAGCTTCGCCTGCAGGAAGGCCGCGCATGCCGGCATCGGCATGTCGGGGCTGATGGTACCGACGATGATGCCGTCGAGATCGGTGGGCTTGAGGCCCGCCATGTCGAGCGCCCGCTTGGCCGCCTCGAGCGCCATGTCCGAGGTGTTCTCGCCGTCGGCCGCCATGCGGCGCTCGCGAATGCCCGTTCTCTCGACGATCCACGCGTCGGAGGTCTGCACACGCTTCTCGAGGTCGGCGTTCGTGACGACCTTCGCGGGGGCATAGCTGCCCGTGCCGATGATCTTGGCCCTGACCATGGGGAGGAGTGGCCTCTACCCACTTTGCGGCCCGAAGTCACCGCGAACTCTTTTGCGCAGTGCGCATGCGGGAACGCGCCGAAAACACATGAACGAGCGGGCGGGTCTGCAGCCCGCGCTGCCAGCCCTACGACGATTGGAGAAAGAGCGCGCCGCGCTTCACGGAGGCGTCGGTGGCCTGCGAGCTCGAGGCCGGCGGGAGCACCGAGCGATGACATTCCGGCGGTACTCATTCACGGCCGCGTCGCTCGAGCCGCCGCAACAAGTACCGCAGCAATGTCAGAGCTCGCGCTCCCCTCGCGCCCGGCAGGGCCGCGCGGGCTCGGCGCAGGGAGAGTGAGCGCCGGCCGCATCGCCGTCGGCGGTCGTGCGGCGCGACGAGCTCGACGGTCGTCGCGTGGTACCGCTGGCAGCGGTTGGCGGGGCTTCCACACTCACGAGCCCGGGGACGAAGTCGGGCGAACACGATGCGGGTCGTCGGCAGGCCTCGCGGGGACTGCAGCGGGGGCGACAGCATTGGGCGCAGAGGCCGCAGAGCCATCGAGCCCATCGCCGAGCTCGGAAGACCACCTCGAGCGCACCGCACGCACCGGCACCTACCGTGGGCACCCGCGCGCGCGCGCCGCTGAAAAAAGTGCGAGGCCCCGACACGCAAGGAGGTGCGAGCCGTGGGTCCAGGGGCGGCGAACCGCGGACAACCGCACGGCAGCCCGGCGGCACACCCCTTGAACTGAGTCGCAGCACCCATGTCTCGCACCTTCGTTCTCACCCTGCTGCTCTCGACCGCCGCCTTCGCCGCGGAGGTCGAGGTCCCCCTGGGTGACCGCGCCCCGCTGACGTCGCGCAAAGCGATTCACGAGGTGGTGGTTCGCGACCCGTCGATGCTGAAGGTGGTCGTCACCGACGGCGTCGTCTCGCTCGAGGGCGTCGCGAGCGGCGTCACCGGCATCACAGTGAAGTACGAGGACGGCGAGCTCGAGCGCATGCTGGTCGTGGTGGGCACCGCCCAGAACTCGAAGGGCCCCCGCATGGAGGGCTCGAAGTCCGTCGACCTCAAGCAGTCGAAGAACGCACACGCGAAGGCCCCGGAGCCCGCGCCGAAGAAGCCCTCGAAAGAGAAGGCGGCGGTCGACGAGGCGGCCGGCGTCGTGCGGGCAGCGGCCGAGGCGCTCTAGGAGAGCGTAGGGCGTAGCCGGGCGTAGCGCGCCAGGCCCGTAGAGGGCGTCTTGTGCCCGACCCGCCGAAGCCCGAAGCGGGCGAGATCGCCCTCAGCCGAGCCAGGCCTGCGCCTGCTTCATGGCGTCGCTCTGAAAGCCCTTGAGGCCGGCGACCGCAGTGCGCCGGCACGCGACGAGCGCGCGCTCGATCGCCCGGCCCTTCGAGCGGCCGTGCGCCACGATGCCGACGCCGTCGATGCCGAGCATCGGGGCGCCGCCGTACTCGGCGTAGTCGATGATCTTCTTGAGGCCCGCGAGCGTGGGCTTGAGCAGCGCCGCGCCGGCCTTCGCCGGCAGCCCCGCCTTCTCGATCGCCCGCTTCAAGATCGAGCCGACGGCCGAGGCCGCGCCCTCGCTCGTCTTGAGCGCGATGTTGCCCGTGAAGCCGTCGGTCACGACGACGTCGCAGCGCGACGAGAACAGCGCGTTGCCCTCGACGTAGCCGACGACGTTGAGCGGTGACTTCTTGAGCAGCTCGAGGGCGTCGCGCGTGAGCTTCGTGCCCTT
Source organism: Myxococcaceae bacterium (assembly GCA_044223505.1). Lineage (GTDB taxonomy): Bacteria > Myxococcota > Myxococcia > Myxococcales > Myxococcaceae > Xiheicaenimonas. The sequence goes on along the minus strand of JBGALX010000017.1, from coordinate 158,564 downwards.
GCCCTCTTCTTCGCCGTTCGAGAGCAGCGCGACCTTCGGCCGCGGCAGCTTCCACAGGCTGCGCGCCCAGGCCTCGCCGAGCACCGCGAAGGTCGCGAGCAGCTTCGCGTCGCACTCGGTGTTGGCGCCTGCGTCGAGCATCACGCTCGGGCGCTCGCTGTCGATCTGCGGCAGCAGCGCCGCGAACGCCGGCCGCGAGACGCCGTCGACACGGCCGAGCAGCAGCGCCGCGCCCGCCATCACGGCGCCCGAGTTGCCCGCCGAGACGAAGCCGTCGGCCTCGCCGTCGCGGTGCAGCTCGATGGCCCGGCGCAGCGAGCTGTCTTTCTTGCCGCGAATCGCCTGCGGGCCGTGATCGCCCATGCCGACCACCTGCGACGCGTGGTGCACGTGAACGTTCGGCAGGCGCTTCTTCGCCGGGCCGAGCAGCGGCTCGAGCTTCGCCTGATCTCCGACCAGGACGACGACGTCGGTGGGGTGCTCGCGGGCAAAGGCGGCGGCGCCCTCGACACAGACCTCAGGGGCGTGGTCGCCGCCAAAAGCGTCCAGCGAGAAGCGCATCAGGGACGGCTCCTCCGAGGCCGGGCCGCGGAGGCATGCGAAGCGGTTTGCGAAGCGGAGCCGAGGAGCGGCCGTCGTCCGGCCGTGAGCACGCACGGCAGGTTTCGACGACGCAGCCCGAAGTGCATCGGCCTTCGGGCTACTCGTTCTTACCGGCCGCCACCTGCTTGTCGCCGTAGAAGCCGCACGCTGCGCAGACGCGGTGGGGCATGACGGGAGCGCCACAGTTCGCGCAGTTGATCACCTGCACCGCGGTGGGGATCTTGTTGTTGGCGGCGCGCCGGCGATCGCGGCGCATCTTGCTGGTTCTTTTCTTGGGGACGCCCATGGGGCGCCTCTCTCTCAGCTTTCTCGGGGCGTGTAAACACCGAACGAGATGCCCTGGGGGTCGGCCAGAACGGCCATGCGGTCACCGTCAGGCAGCACTGCGGCGGCACCAGCACCCTCGCGCCCCGGCTCACCGCGCGGTCGACCGCCGCCTGCACGTCGCTCACCGAAAGGAACAGCTGCACGAAGCTCGGCGCCTGCTCGGGCGCAGGCCGCGCCCGCGCAGGAGCTGAGACAGGGTCGCTGGTCGACGCCGAGCGACCGCGCGAAGGCCCTCAGCGAGTAGCGCGGGTTCTTCGCGCAGCGGCGGGCGAGCTCCGAGCGCAGCACGCCGCGAAACGTCGTCGGAGTCATGCGGGTGAAGAATCACACCCGCGCGGCGCACCACAAGGCGACGCGCGCGCGAAGCGGGGCAGCGCCCTGCCCCACTCAGTTGAGCTTGATGTCCTTCAGCTTGGCGAGCCCGAGGTGACCGACCTTTTGAACGTGGCCGCAGTCTCTCTCGTTCAGCTCCTGGCCGCAGACGGTGCAGAGGCCCTTGCAGTCGTCCTGGCAGAGCACCGAGACGGGCAGCGCGAGCACGAGCTGCTCGCGAATGATGGGGTCGAGGTCGATCGTCTTGCCGTCGAAGGGCTCGGAGTCGGCCTCGTCGAGGTGAAAGCTGCCCGCGCGGGGCGACTTGCCGTCGTCGTCGCCGTCGCCGTCGTCGTCGCCGTGATCTTTCGGAACCGCGACGAGGGTCAGCTCGAACTTGACCGGCAGCTGCTGCTGAACCTCTTTGAGGCAGCGCTTGCAGGGGCAGCCGACGGTCGCGTCGAACGAGCCCGACAAGAGCACGCGGCCCGCGAGCTTCTTGAGCTTCGCGCGCAGGTTCGTCGAGCCCTTGCGCACGAAGCCCTCGCTCGCGGCGAGCGCCTCGTCGAGCACCCTGGCGGGGATCGGCTCGTTCAGCTCGAGCCCCTTGTCTTGAATCTCTTCGACCTTCACCTGCATCTGCGTTCTCTCGATGATGGGTTCTACCGAATGCTCGGGGGTCTCTAGCTGATGCGCGGCGGCCGCGCATGCTGACCTTCAGCTCACTTCTTCGGCTTGTGCACGGCGCGGGCGCTGTCGCCGGTCTTCACCTTCGGCCGTGCCTGGGCCTGCACCTTCGAGATCAGCATCTCGATGCGCGCGCGGTCGCCCGACTTCAGATCGACGAAGTGCACGCCCATGCCGAGGTCTTTCGCCGTCACGATCTCGCCCTTGCAGCGGATCTCGACGGGATCACCCGGGATCTCGAACTTGAGGTCGACCCTCGTGCCGAGCGGGAGCGGAATCGTCTGGGCGAAGAACGCGCCACCGACCGACAGGTTGCTGGCACGCTGAAAGTAGAGCTCGCCGTCGCGCTCCGCCTCGATCCAGAGCTCGACCGGCACCCGCTCCTGGCGACGCTTGTCGGCGGCAGACATGGGTTTGACGAGTGCTTATGCCACGCTTCGAACTGAAGTAGGAAGCCTTACCGAACGTGGCTCGCATTCTCGTGATCGAAGACGAGCAGGACCTCGCCGATCTGCTCGAATACAACCTCAAGGCCGACGGTCACGCGCCCGAGGTCGCGCGCACCGGCGCCGCCGGAGTCGCCCGCGTCAAGGCGATGAAGCCCGAGCTCGTGCTGCTCGATCTGATGCTCCCCGACGTCTCGGGCAGCGAGGTCTGCCGCATGATCCGCGAGCTGCCCGAGTGCAAGCGGCTGCCGATCATCATGGTGACCGCCCGCGGCGAAGAGACCGACCGCGTGCGCGGCCTCGAGCTCGGCGCCGACGACTACGTCGTGAAGCCGTTCTCGGTGAAAGAGCTGCTCTTGCGCGTGAAGGCGGTGCTGCGGCGCGGCGCCGACGAGGGCGCCGCGAAGCCGCCCGAGGGCGTGCGCTCGGCCGGCGACATTCGCCTCGACCCGGCGCGGCACGAGGTGACGGTGAAGGGGGCTCCGGTCGCGCTCACGGCGCTCGAGTTCCGCCTGCTCAAGACGTTTCTCGAGCGCCCCGGCCGCGTGCAGACGCGCGAGACGCTGCTGAGCGACGTCTGGGGCATCGAGGCCGACATCACGACGCGCACCGTCGACACGCACGTGAAGCGGCTGCGCGAGAAGCTCGGCCCCGCGGGCGACGTCATCGAGACGATTCGCGGCGTCGGCTACAAGCTCGGAGACTGACGTGGAAGGCGAACAAGAGACGCGGCTTCAGCTCGAGGTGCTGCGCGCCGTCGTCGACGGCATGAGCGAAGGCCTGTGGATCACTGACCCCGACGGGCGCGTGATTCAGCACAACAACGCGCTCAAAGAGATGCTCTACACGGGCACCGAGCTGGTCGGGAAGCTGCCGCTGCAGGTGCTGCGCAGCCAGGAGCTCGCGAGCGCCGTGCTGCGCGCGTGCCGCGAGGGGCAGACGACGAAGCTCGAGGTGACGGTCGAGGGCGTGCGGCCGCGCACGCTGAACGTGCAGGTGACTCCGCTGGGGCGCGACCTGCACGGCTCGGCGGCGGTGTTTCAAGACGTGACCGAGCTGCAGCGCCTCGAGAAGGTGCGCAAAGACTTCGTGGCCAACGTGAGCCACGAGCTGCGCACGCCGATCACCGCGATTCGCGGCTACGCCGAGACGTTGAAGGCGGGCGCGCTCGCCGACCAGAGCAACGCGCCGAAGATGGTCGACATCATTCACCGGCAGTCCGAGCGGCTCTCGGAGCTCGTCGAAGATCTGCTCGAGCTCAGCCGCATCGACGCGAAGCAGATTCAGCTCGCGAAGGTGCCGATCGACATCGCCGAGGCGGCCCAGCGCGCGAGCGAGGCGATTCGCCCGAAGGCCGAGGGCAAGAACATCGCGATCGAGATCGCGGTGCCCGAGAAGCTGGTCGCGATCGCAGACGTGCGCGCGCTCGAGCAGGTGCTGCTCAACCTGCTCGACAACGCCGTGAAGTACACGGGCGCCGGCGGCAGCGTGAAGGTCACCGGCAAGCGCCGCGGCAACGACATCGAGATCGCGATTCGCGACACGGGCGCCGGCATCGAGCCGCGCCACCTGCCCCGCGTGTTCGAGCGCTTCTACCGCGTCGACAAGGGCCGCAGCCGCGAGCTCGGCGGCACGGGCCTGGGCCTGTCGATCGTGAAGAACCTCGTGAACCTGATGCAGGGCGAGGTCTGGGTCGAGAGCACGCCGGGCGAGGGCTCGACGTTCTTCGTCGAGCTGCCCGGCGCGGCTGTTGCCAAGTAGCCACTTGGGCCGAGCGAACGGGTAAGCTCGCGCGCGGCCCATGCGCGTCGCCATCCTGGCGGATATTCACGGCAACCTGCCCGCATGCGAGGCCGTGCTCGAAGACATCAAGCGCCAGGCTCCCGATCTGACGGTCGCGGCGGGCGATCTCGCGCTGCGCGGCGCGCACCCGCGCGAGGTGGTCGACCTGTTGTTCGACCGGTGCCAGCACCTGCTCATCGGCAACACCGACTCGTACATCGCGGGCAACTACCTGGGCGGCGCCTACCGGGAGCGGGAGCACTGGAAGACCGACCTCCTCGAGTGGACGCGCGATCAGCTCGGAGCCGAGCGCATCAAGAAGCTCGCCGACATGCCGTTCTCGGTGCGCTTCTCGCCGCGCAAGGGCCAAGACCTGTACGTGTGCCACGCGAACCCGCGGAACCTCGAAGACTCGCTCGAGCCGACGCTCGACGAGCTGACGGTGCGGCGGTTTCTGCAGCACCTCGACGCGGCGGCCGTGGCGTTCGGGCACCTGCACTTTCCGTATCGGCGGCGGGTCGGGCGCACGCTGATCGCCGACGTGGCGTCGGCCGGCATTCCGCGCGATGGCGATCTGCGGCCGGCGTGGGGCCTCTTCACGTTCACGCCGAAGGGCTGGCGGGTGCAGATCCGCCGGGTGCGCTACCCCGTGCGCAAGGCGACGCTGTCGCTGACCGAGCGCAAGGTGCCGGGCGCTCCGCTGCTGGTGCACAAGATGATCGAGGCGCGCTACCGCCACCACGCGCAGCTGTCGGAGGCCGCGCGCCGCCACTCGGGGCTGCCGCCGATGCCGGTGCTGCGGCCGCCGCCGGGCGCGCGCGACATCGACCCGGCGGTCGAGGCGATGTCGGGCGATCACTCGCTCGTGCACCCGAACGCCGAGCTGACGTCGGCGCCTGCGATTCTGCCGCCGCCGCAGCTCGTCGCCGCGCCCCACGAGTCGGTGACGCCCCAGGAGCACCCCGAGGCCGACCTCGACGCACACCCGCCCGACGAGCCCGCCGAGAGCGAAGACGAGGTGCTCGGGCCGGTGGCTCCGCCGATCGCGGCGTCGGACGAGTAGCCGCTGGGCTTGTCACGCAGATGTTACGTCTGCGCCACGGTCCTGCCCGCCTCGACGGGCAGCTTTGGGCTCCGACATGGCCCTCGTACTCATCGTCGATGACGAAGCCGACCTCGCCGGCCTCGTGGAGTTCAACCTGCGCGCGGCCGGCCTCGACACCTCGATCGCCGGCAGCGGCGAGGCGGCGCTGAAGCTCGCGCAGCAGAACCGACCCGACCTCGTGCTGCTCGACCTGATGCTGCCCGACATCTCGGGTAAAGAGGTGTGCCGGCGTTTCCGGGCCGACCCGAAGCTCGCCGAGGTGCCGATCGTCATGCTCACCGCGCGCGGCGACGAGCCCGACCGGGTCGAGGGCTTTCTCGCGGGCGCCGACGACTACGTGACGAAGCCGTTCTCGGTGCGCGAGCTCGTGCTCCGCGTACAGGCCGTGCTCAAGCGCGGCGGCCGGCCGCAGGGCGCCCAGGTGCTGCGCACCGGGCCGTTCGAGCTCGACCTCGCCTCTCACCGCTTCTCCGTCGCGAAGCAGGAGGTCGAGCTCACCGTGCTCGAGTTCAAGCTCATGCAGGACCTGATGACCCACCCCGGCCAGGTGCGCACGCGAGAAAAGCTGCTCTCGGAGGTGTGGGGCATCTCGTCACCGCAAGAGACGCGCACCGTCGACACGCACGTCATGCGCCTGCGCGAGAAGCTCGGCATCGGCCGCGACCGGCTCGAGACGGTGCGCGGCATCGGCTACCGGCTGATCGATACGTAGCCGTCACGCGAAAATCACCGCGCTGCGATCGAACCGCCCCGGGCCTGTCGCTTCGGGCTCGTACCGTGGCGTCCATGCTGCTCGCCGCGCTCATCGTCGTGCTCGCGTCGGTGGGGCTCACCGCCCTGCTCCTCGGCCTCGCTTGCGTCGGGCTGCACCTGCGCCGGCGCACCCCGGCGCCGGCGCGACGGCCGGGCATCTCGATCTTGAAGCCGCTGTGCGGCGCCGACGACGAGCTCGTCGAGAACATCGAGCGCTTCGCGACGATGGAGTACCCCCGCTACGAGCTCTTGCTCGGGGTGAGGGACACCGACGACCCCGCTTGGCCCGTCGCGCTCGCCGCGTCACGCAACCACCCCAAGCGCGTTCGCGTGGTGCTGCAGCGCGGCGTCGTCGGGCTGAACCCGAAGGTGAACCAGCTCGCGACCCTCGAGCGCGAGGCGCGCTACGACGTTCTGCTCGTCAGCGACTCGAACACGCGGCCGCCGAGCGGGTACCTGGCCGAGCTCGCTGCGCTGTTCGAAGACCCTGCGGTGGCGTGCGTGACGAACCCGGTGTCGGGCACCGGGCACGAGACGTTCGGCGCCCTGCTCGACAACCTGCACCTCGCCTCGGCCATCGGCCCCGGGCAGATCGCGGCGCGCCTGCTCGCCCGTCGCGACCTCGTGGTCGGCAAGTCGATGGCGCTCAAGCGCTCGGCGCTCGAGGCGCTCGGGGGCTTCGCCGCGTTCGGAGACCACCTCGCCGAGGACTACGTCATCGGCCAGCGGGTGACGCGCGAGCTCGGGCTGCGCGTCGCGCTCGGCAGGCTGCCGGTGCTGAACGTCGCGACGAAGCGCAGCGTGCAGTCGTTCTGCGACCGGTACGCGCGCTGGGCCGTGATTCACCGCACGGCCGTGTCGCTGCCGACTTCGCTCGCGCAGGCGCTCTTGAACCCGTGGCCGCTGACGCTCGTGGCGCTGGCGCTCTCACCGACGCCGCTGATGCTCTGGCTGTGCCTCGGCACGCTCGTCGCGAAGACGGCGGTCGACGTGGCGACGGCGCGGGCGCTGGGGTGCCGCGGCCTGTGGCTCGCTCCGCTGGCGGTGCCGGTGAAGGATCTCGTGTTGTTCATCGCGTGGTGCGTGGCGCTCTTCCGACGAACCGTGGAATGGCGCGGTCATCGCCTGCGCGTGGGTCCCGGCTCGAGGCTGGTGCCCGTCTCTTCTCTCGAGCACGCCGTGGAGGGCCGCCCGTGAAGCTGCCGCTCAAGGCCGCAGAGCTGCTGTTGTTCGTCGCGATCACGGCGGTGAAGCTCGCCGGGAGGGCGTGATGCACACGCTCGTGCACCTGTCGGATCTGCACTTCGGTTCGGCGCGCTCGATCGCCCGGGCGAAGGCCCTGCTCGGGCAGCTCTCGAGCCTGGGCGCGCCGACGGTGCTCGTGACCGGCGACGTGACGTGGGGCCACCTCGAGCAATGGCGGCTGTACCGCGAGCTGTTCGGCCCGCTGGGCGATCGCCTCGTGACGCTGCCCGGCAACCACGACCGCTGCCACGACGACGTCGCGCGGCTCATCACCGACCGCCGCGTGTGGACGGTGCGGCGCCCCGGGCTGCACCTCGTGTGCGTCGACTCGACGGCCGAGCACAACCGCACGCCGTTTCGCGCGCACGGCGAGCTGTGCGAGCAGGTGCTGGGCGAGATCTCGGCGGCGCTCGCCGAGGCCGGGCCCGACGACGTGCGGGCGCTGGCGCTGCACCACCACGTCGTGCCGCTGCCGGTCGAAGGGCCGTGGGAGTGGTTCGCCGACACGTTCGGCTGGCCGCACGCGCGCGAGCTCGGTCTCGGGCGCGAGCTCTTGCGCCGGGTGCTCGGCGAGTGCGACCTCGTGCTGCACGGGCACAAGCACGTGCCGACCGAGCTGGTCGCCGACGCGCCGAACGGGCGGCCGCTGCGCGTCGTGAACGCGGGCGCCACGCTCGAGCTCGGGGCGTACCGCGTGTTCGACGTGGCGCCGGGGGCGTACGCGCACGCGTGGCAGCACTTCGTCACGGGGCGCAGGCCGGTGCAGGTGGCGGCGCGGGCGCTGGCGGTGGCTACCGCAGGTGGTTGATCTGCAGCGTCTTGCCGAACACGTCGCGGAAGATGCCGACCTCTTGGGCCACGTTCCACTGCTCGAGATCGATCGGCGTGCGCGTCTTGACCGAGACGATGACCTTGCCGCGCGACACGGCGGTCGAGAGCCGCACGATCGGCTGGTTGTGGCTCGCGTCGAGCGAGTCGGCGATGCGCAGCAGGGTCGACGCCTTTCGCACGATGCGCACCTCGGTGGCCGTCAGCCCCTCGAGCGCCTCGTGGCCCGGGTCCGGAGGGCTGCGCCGGTGAAACCGCGCGATGCACGCGACCAGCCGCCGCTCGCGGTCGGACAGGCCCGGGAGGTCTGAGTTCAAGATGATGTAGTGCGTGTGCTTGTGGTGCTTCTGGTGGTTGAGCGCGTGCCCGATGTCGTGCAGCAGGGCCGCCGCCTCGAGCCAGGGCCTCGTCGCCGCCGGCAGCTGGTGCATCAGGGCGAGCCCGTCGAACAGCTCGAGGGCCAGCCGCGCCACGTCGCGCGCGTGCTCCTCGCCGATCGCGAAGCGCCGGCCGAGCGCGAGGGCGGCCTCGGCGAGCGACGCGTCGGCGTCGCCGGGCCGGCGGCGCTTCACCATGTCGAGCAGAATGCCCTCGCGCAGGCCGCGGTCGACGGCGGTGATCGACTCGAGGTCCATGTGCTTCATCAGCGCCTCGAGGATCACGGCGCCCGCGACCACGATGTCGGCGCGCCGCGGGTCGAAGCGCTTGCGGCGCTTCTCGGAGTCCATGCCCGCGAGCTCTTCGACCGCGCTCTCGATCTGCTCGGCCGTCGCGTGGCCCGTGCCCTCGGCGCGCGCGTAGCCCACCACCGCCTGAATCGTGCCGCTCGAGCCCAGGGCCGACGACGGCCGGCCCGGCAGCTTCTCGGGCAGCGCCTCGCTCGCGGCGTCGCGCGCGTACCGCCGCAGGAGCTTGAGCTGCTTCTTCGGCACCTCGCCCGAGACCCGGAACATCTCGGTGAGGCGCACGGCCCCCAGGTCGATGCTCCACAGATCTTTCGCGTGCTCGCCGAACGCGAACGCGACCTCGGTCGAGCCGCCGCCGATGTCGAAGAGCAGCGACCGCTTGAGCGGCGGCGAGCCGTGGAGCACACCGAGGCAGATGAGGCGCGCCTCTTCTTTGCCCGAGACGACCTCGAGGTTGAGCTGGGCCTCGCGCCGCGCCCGGCGCACGATCTCGTCGCGGTTCCGGGCCTCGCGCACGGCGCTCGTGGCGACGGCGCGCACCTTGGCGTCGTAGCGGCGGCACAGCGCCGAGTACCGGCGCAAGGTCGACAGCAGCCGGTCGGCGACCTCGGGCTTCATCGTGCCCGACGTGAACAGCCCCTCGCCGGGGCGCACCGGGTCGCGCTCGGTGTGCAGGGTCTCGAGCGTCGCGTCGGGCAGCACGCGGGCGAGCTCGAGCCGCACGGCGTTCGTGCCGACGTCGATCGCTGCGATGATCTCTTCGTGGTCGGCGGGCAGACGGCGCGGCATGAACGCGCGCGCGACTGTAGATCAGGCGGTCGCCCCGGGCGCTCGAGATCAGCGCAGCTCGACGATGACGCCGCGGTTGACGGCGTCGGCGCTGAACCGGGCGAGGTGCTTCTGCGGCGGAGGGCACTGCGCCTTCGCGCCGAGCGACGCCTCGCGCAGCCTTCCCGCCTGCCACTCGAGGCTGTCGCGGGGCTCGCCGGTGACCGGGGCGTACTCGACCTCGTCTTCGAGGTAGCCCGCGACGTCGCGCGGCTCGGTCACGGGCCCGAGCAGATCGAACTGGCCCTTGAGGCACGGCAAGAACGTCTCGGCGACGTACTGCCGCGCGGGCTGGCTCAGGCCCGACACCCGCACCGACAGCTTCAGCACGCGGCGGCCCTGCCCCGCGCTTTCGGCGAGCTGGGCCGCGAGATCCTCCATCGCGCGCTCGATGCCCCCGCGCAGGGCGATCTGCACGGCGCGCGCGCGCTGCTTCGGGTTCGCGAGGGCCTGGGGCTTCACCACCGCCCTGCCGAACATCGACGGCGGCCGGTGCAGCGAGAGCGCGCGCACGACGAGCTCGTCGCCCTGGGGCTCGACCTCGATCGAGAACGCGACGTCGCCGCGCAGCACCTTCGCGTCGATTCTCGACGGCGGGGTCTTGGGCTCGCTCTCGGTGAGCCGCGCGAGGCCCAGCGCCACGCGCGCGTCGGCGACGAGCTCGGCGGGCGCCCGCACCTTCGCGGTGCAGGCCTGGAGCTCGGCGCATGGGCCCAGGGCCGCGAGCAACAGGCCGAAGATCACTGCGCGGCCTCTTTCTCTTTGCTCGAGCCGGCCGGCCGGTCGTGCGGCTTGCCGCTCACCTTGAGCTCGTCGAAGCGGCAGACGAGGTTCCTGCAGCCGAGCGCGACCTTGCCGACGGTGCCCGACAGCCCGGGCAGCACCTTGCGCACGATCGTGGAGTCGTTGATGCGGGCCTCGGCCTTCACCGAGCCGCCCTTGCTCTTCGTGAGGGTGAGCCCGAGCCGGAAGTGACCGGGAGGGACGCGCACCTCGTCGGCGGTGAGCGCCTCGACGTCGGCGCCGGAAGAGCCGACCTGCTCGGAGCCGTCGCTCGCGATGTAGCGCCAGTTGAGGCGAATGCCCTCGTCGGGCAGGGCGAAGACGCTGACCTGCACGTCCTTGATGCGGAAGGCGAGCTCGCCGTAGCGCTGGGTGCGGGGCGGGAGCCTGGGGAACTCCTCGGGCAGATCGTCGAGATCCATGCCGACCTCGACCGTGAAGTCGTCGCTGCCGTAGTACCGGTGCGCGACGTACGTGCGCGGCACGAGCTTCGGGTGATCTTCGTGGGTGGGGCCGCCGTACTGCGTCGCGACCAGCGTGCCGGCCTCGAGCTTCCACACGCCGGCGTGGGCGTTGAGCTCCTCGGTGCCGCTGGGGGCGAAGTCGAGCATGAGCGCGCCGCCCGCCTCTTTCGCGGCGCTGTAGAGCTCGTCTTCGGTGTCGTCGTAGCCCGGCGGGGCCTTGGCCTCGCGGGCGTCGTTGTCTGCGTCTTGCGGCCAGAGCTTGAGCGCGGCGCCGAGCAGGCCCATGCCGGTCAGCACGGCGAGCGGCAGCACCCAGACGGGCGTGCGGGTGCCGCGCAGGTACGACGGCGGCTGAGAGGCGTTCTCGTCGGTGCGGGCCGCGGTCGAGTGGCTGCCCGCGGGCATCGAGTCGAGGGCCGAGGTGCTGGCGGTCGACAAGAGCCCCTCGAGCGACTGCGCGATCTCGCCGGCGCGGGCGGGGCGCGCCTCGACCTCGGTCTCGAGCGTGCGCGCGACGACGTCGTCGAGGCGCCGGTCGAGCCCGCGAATGCGCTCGGAGGGCAGCTTGAAGCGGCCGATGGGCAGCTCGCCGGTGAGCAGCTCGTAGAGCATGACGCCGAGCGAGTAGATGTCGGCGCGGTGGTCGACGTTCTTGGCGTCGCGGCGCTGCTCGGGCGCCATGTAGTTCACGGTGCCCATGGCAACGGCGGTGGCGGTGAGCTCGACGTTGCGCTTGCTGCCGCGCATGCCGGCGAGGCCGAAGTCGGCGACCTTCACGTGGCCGGCCTCGTCGATGAGAATGTTCTCGGGCTTGAGATCGCGGTGAATGATCTGCTGCGCGTGGGCGTGCTCGATCGCGCGGCAGATCTGCACGGCGATCTTGAGGGCCTCGGCGGGCGTGGGGCGGCCGGCGCTGATGATCTCGCGCAGGCTCTTGCCGGGCACGAGCTCCATCACGAAGTAGTAGTGATCGCCGCTGACGCCGCGGTCGATGATCTGGGTGATGTTGGGGTGGCTCAGGCTGGCGAGCGCCGTGGCCTCTTTGTCGAAGCGCGCGACGAACTCGGGGTCTTTGGCGAGCCGCGGAGGCAGCACCTTCACGGCGACCATGCGCTGCAGCGAGACCTGCTTCGCGCGCCAGACCTCGCCCATGCCGCCCTTGCCGAGGACCTCGATGAGCTCGTACCCGGGAATGGCGGGCGGGGGCGCGGCGGCGGTGGTGCCCTCGGCGACGGTGGCGGCGCCCTGGCCGCGGGAGGCCGGCGTGAGGGTCGGCTCCTGGCCATCGGGTACCGGAGTGCCTTTGGAGGAGTCGGCCATCGCAGGCGGAGTTCTTACGAGTGAGACGTCGCTTCGTTGCACTTCGAAGCGGATGCCGCAACTGCACTGAAGACGTTGTCCCGAAACGTAGACGGACACGTCGTGGACGCGCTGGCAGTTCGGGCAGGCCTGGGTGACCACGGAAATGGGGACAGGCTACTTTTCCGACCTACGGGATGCCCGACTTTCCGACTCAGCGGCGAGCGGAAAAGTAGCCTGTCCCCATTTCCGTCAGCTCGACAGGCCGACGACGCGGAAGGTGTTCACGCCCTTCTCTTTGCCCTTCACCTGCAGCACCGAGACGGGCTCGATGAGGAAGCCGGGGCCGGCGCGCCGCACGGTGTTCTCGCTCGCGAGCACCTCGCCGCCCTTCGCGAGGCCGCACAGGCGGGAGGCGGTGTTCACCGAGTCGCCGATGGCGGTGAACTCGTGGCGGTCGGACGAGCCCATGTACCCGACGACGGCCGTGCCGGTGTTGACGCCGATGCCGACCGAGATGGGCTTCAGGCCCTCTTCTTCGCGGGCGCGGTTCATGTCTGTGATCTCGGCGTTCATGTCGAGCGCGGCCTTGAGCGCGCGCGCGGCGTCGTCGGGGTGCTGCGACGGCGGGCCCCAGGTGGCCATCACGCAGTCGCCGATGAACTTGTCGAGGTTGCCCTCGTGCCGGAAGATCACGTGCGCCATGCGCGTGAAGAACGCGTTGAGCATGGCGACCGTCTCTTGCGGAGACTCGCTCTCGGACATCGAGGTGAACCCGCGAATGTCAGCGAAGATGACGCTGACCTCGGCCATGCGGCCGACGCGCAAGAGCTCGACCTTGCCCTGCACCACCATCTCGGCGACGGCGGGCGAGAGGAAGCGCGAGAGCTCGGCGCGGGTGACGACCTCGGCCTCGATCTTCTTCGCGAGATCGGCGTTCTCGAGCGCGATGGCGGCCTGCGAGGCGATGCCGCTCAGCACCTTCAAGTCTTTCTCTGAGAAGGCGTTCGTGCGCTCGCGGGTGTCGCAGAACAAGACGCCCTTCAAGACGCCCTTCGAGAGCAGGGGCACGGCCATCGCAGAGCGAATGCCCTGGGCGACGATCGACTCGGACGACGAGAAGCGCGAGTCGAGAATGGCGTCGGCGGTGAGCACGGCCGAGCGGGTCTGGGCGACGCGCTGGAGCACGGTGTCCGAGACGACGACGGGCTGATCGGCGTCTTTCTCTTTGCGCTTCTTGACGGCGGCGTCGTGGAGCTTGCCGGTCTCGTCGGGGAGGAAGATGACGGCGTTGTCGGCGGCGAGCAGCTGGAAGGCGACCGAGAGGATCTTGTCGAGCAGGCTCTTGAGCTCGCGCTCGGCGCCGACGAAGCGGTGAAACTCGTTCGCGATGCGGAGCTTCTCGTAGTCCTGCTTGAGGCCGTTGATGTCTTGAATCTGATCGGCGGGGCGGAACTCGACCTCTTCCTTCTGCTCGACCTGCGCGAGGAAGGCGGGCATCGAGTGGGCCGAGGCGACGACGGTGACGCCGGGCGAGGTCGACGGAGTGCCGCCGGTGCTGCCCGCCTCGCCCGAGTGGAACACGAGCCGGCTGTTGCCGAGGGCGATCTCGTCGCCGTCGCGCAGCCGCAGCTCGCGCACCTTGCGGCCGTTCACGAACGTGCCGTTCGACGAGTTCAGATCGCGCAGCAAGAACGTGTTGCCGACGCGCTCGATGCTCGCGTGCTCTTTCGAGACCTCGCGATCGACGAGGCGCAGCGTGTTGTTGGGGTGCCGGCCGAGCGAGGTCTTGTTGCCCAGGGGGAACTCGCCCTGCTTGCCGTCGGCGAACCGGCCCGACAGCCTCGGCCCCTTGATCTGCCCCGGCGCGTAGACCTGGCCGAGCTTCGGAGTCGACCCGGAGACCTCGTTGGTCAGTTGAATCGGCGGCAGGTTAGCCAAGGCTTACGCGACACTACCAGAGGGGGGCCCACCTACGCAGCCCTCTTGAAAGTGCCCTTTCACATCATCGTGGGAGGAACGCACAAGGTGCTGTCGCCCTGGCAGAGGTCCAACGTGACGGTGACGGTGTCGGTCGCGCCGGACCCGGGCTCGGCCTCGAGGAGGGCGCTGATGTTGCCTTTGATCTTGTAGGTGGTGACGTTGCCCATGACCTCGATCTGGGTGACGTCCGAGAGCGTGAGCTGGCAGGTGCCGGAGGCGGGCACGCCGGCGCCGTGCCGAGCGACCCACGTGAGCGCGCCCTTCTTCATCGTGACGTTGCACTCGGTGTCGGCCTGATCCTGGTTGTACTGGCGCGGGAGCTTCTTCGCGTCGGGCGCGCCCTTCACCGTCCACGCGGTGGTCCACGTGAACGAGGTGGGCAGCTCGTTGTAGGCGGCTGTCAGCTCCCAGTTGTCGAGGTTGGCGCGGTAGCGCTGGTCGAGCTCGTTGCAGACGCTGAAGGTGCCCATGAGCTTGCCCATCGCGGTGCCGTTGCAGAGGGTGACCGTCGTGGAGCCGCCGCACGCGGCGAGGGAGATCGCGGCGAAGAAGACGAGCTGGCGCATGAGACGCTCAGCATCGACACGCGCGGGTCAGAACGTCAAGGCAATGCCGGTCGCCGGGTAGAACGTGAGGCCGCCCATCTCGACCTCTTCGCCGAGCAGGTAGGTCTTGGCGTTGGTGTGGCCGAGGGTGATCTCGAGCATCCACGAGAAGCGGGCCGAGCCGACGCGCATGCCAGCGGTGGCGCCGTAGAAGTGGCTCTGCATGCTCGACTTGGTGGTGACGGTCGAGTGCTGGGGGCCGGTGCCGCAGCCGCAGTCGGTGACGGTCGAGACGTGCTGATCGAAGGTCATGGTGGTGTAGCGGTAGCGGCCGGCGCCGTAGACGCCGAAGTACCGGCTGACGTCGATGCTGACGTAGAGGGGGATCTCGACGTCCCACCGGTTGAAGTGATCGAGGCGGATCATGCCCATCATGTCGCCGACGGCGGGGGCGAACAGCTGCTTCGAGACGGCGATGCCGAGGGCGATGTCCTTGCTCCTGCGGGGCAGGCCGTCTTCGGGGTCGTTGACGCCGTCGTGAAAGAAGTTCCACTTCGCGTCGGCGCGGACGGCGTCGATGCTGTAGCGCAGGCCGACGTCGAAGCGCGGGAGCACGCCGAGGCGCATGTCGAGGTGCACGTTCGGGTAGGGGTTCATCGCGGCGAGCGAGACCGAGTGAATGGCGATCTTGCGCTTCTCGGCCTGGGGAATGTCGTAGTCGGAGTTCTCGAGCTCGGACTTGATCTCTTGCTTGGCGACCTCGATGCCGTCGCCGGCGAGGGTGGCGATCTGGCCGGCGGGCACGTACCAGCCGACGCCGCCGCTCACCCGGAGCTGGCCGGGGTCGAGGGCTCGGGCCGTCTGCATCTGTGCGAGATTGCTGGCGCAACCGGTCAGGGCGACGGCCACGAGAAGTGCGCTGTGTTTCATGACGGGGTTCGTTGCCGCCCCGATCGCCGACGATCCCTGTTTCGGGTCGGCCGCCGGCCAGCCCGTCGACCGGTGCCCGGCTGTGACGCTGACGCGTCACCGCTGGCCGGCGGCCGTTTCCCGGTCGGCCGCGGCCAGTTTCACCGGGTGATCCCGGCTGTGACGCTGACGCGTCACCGCTGGCCGGCGGCCGACGTGTTAGACGGGGCCCATGCGTCTGAAGCAACGGCCGGAAGACTTCTCGGTCAAAGAGTCCTTCCGCTTCGACGAGGTGCCGTCGGGCACACATCGCGTCTACCTGATGGACAAGCAGAAGCTGTCGACGTTCGACGCGATCTCGCGCATCCGCGAGCGCTTCGGCCTCAAGCCGATGTCGATCAGCTACTGCGGGCTCAAAGACAAGCAGGGGCGCACCGAGCAGCTCATCGCCGTCGACGGCGCCGACGTCGACATGCAAGACGAAGATCTGCGGCTCAAGTTCCTCGGCCGCACCGATCGCCCGCTGTCGGCCGCCAACATCACGTCGAACCGCTTCTCGGTCACGGTGCGCGCCGTGCGCCAGGAGGAGCTGCCGCTCGTGAGCCTCGCGGCGGCCGAGGTGAACCGCCTCGGGGTCGTGAACTACTTCGACGACCAGCGCTTCGGGTCGCTGAAGCACGGGCAGGGCTACATCGCGAAAGACCTGCTCCGCGGCGACCACGAGGCCGCGCTGCACAACTTCATGGCGGTGCCGAGCCCGCTCGACCGCACCGACGACGCGAAGGTGAAGAAGTTCTGGGCCGACCACTGGGGCGACTGGAGCGCCCGCTGCCCCTTCGAGGCCGGCAAGAAGTACTTCCGCATTCTCTCGGCGCTGCGCGAGAAGCCGCGCGACTTCTTGAACGCGTTCCTGCAGATCGACTCGGACTACCGAGCGATGCAGCTGTTCACGTTCCAGTCGTGGCTGTGGAACGAGGGGGTTCGCCGGCTGATGCAGCTGGTCTTCCCGCGCGAGCACCTCTTCCCGATGCCGTACCAGGCGGGCACCCTGCTCTTTCACCGCGACGCGACGCCCGAGGCGCTCCAGAAGGTGCGGGAGCTCAGGTTTCCCCTGCTCGCTCCGGACACGACGTTCGAAGACGAGCAGGTGCGCGAGGCCGCGATCTGGGCGCTCGGCAAAGACAAGCTCACGCTCGATCAGCTGCGGGTCGTCGGCGCCGAGAAGCTGCTGTTCTTCAAGCACGAGCTGCGGCCGGTGCTGGTGCACCCGCACAAGCTCGTCATCGGCAAGGCGACTCCTGACGAGCTCAACCGGCCCCACTTCAAGCTCAACGTCGCCTTCACGCTGCCGCCCGGCTCGTACGCGACGCTCGTAGTGAAGCGGCTCTTCCACTTCAGCGAGTCGACCGATCGGCACGTGCCCGCAGGCGACGACCTCACCACGACGCGCGAAGATCGCGGCCGCTCGGCCCCGCCGTCGTTCAAGACCGGCCCGCGGCGCTCGATGAGCGGCTTCGTGCCGGCGAACCCGCCCGACGAGCGCGGCGGCGGCGATCGGCGCGACCGCGCCGACGGCCGAAGGAAGCCCCAGCGCGGCGGATACCGCGGAGGGGCGCCGAAACGGCCCGGCAACCGGCCGAATTCACGTCGAAAATGAGCGACGCAATGCGCTACGGGGGCGACCGTATGTCGAGGCGTGAACACTGCTCTACCGCTGTCGCTGACTGACCCGCTCAGCCTGTCGATGATGGCCGCGGAGGAAGGCGCTCCCTACCTGGAAGAAGTGCGACGCGCGCGGCGCGGAGACTCCGACGCGTTCGCCCAGCTGGTGCGCAGCATTCAGCGCCCGGTGTACGGCATCTGCCTGCGGCTGCTCAGGTCTGACGCCGAGGCGGCCGAGGTCGCGCAGGAGGCCTTTCTGCGCGCGTACCAGAACCTGCACCGCTACGACGAAGGGCGGCCGTTCGATCTGTGGGTGATGGCGATCGCGCGGAACCTCTGCCTCGACCTCCTGCGCCGCCGCTCGCGCATGTCGACCGAAGACGTGTCGGAGCACGCGAACGTGCTGCCGTCGAGCGAGGCGTCGCTGGAGCAGACGGCGATCGACAAGCAGGAGAAGAAGTCGCTCGAGGAGGCCATGGCCACCCTGAGCGCCGACGATCGCGAGGTGCTCGCGCTCTATTACGTGCAGCGCCGCACCACGAAAGAGATCGCCGAGGTGATGGACGTCGCGCCCGGTACGATCATGGCGCGGCTGTTCCGGGCGCGTGAGAAACTCCGCAAGGTGATGCAGGCGAAGCAATGAACGACGAAACCGACCCGAAGACCGACGCCGAGCTCGAGGCACTGCTCGCGTCGCTGCCGAAAGACGAGCGCGAGGCGCTGCTCGAAGAGCACCGGCAGCTCGAGAAAGATCTGCTGCGGCTCGCCGACCCGCTGCCGCCCCCCGACTTCGTGCAGCAGGTGATGAAGAAGGTCGCGGAGGCTCCGGCTCCGGCGATGAGCCCGCGCGACATCGCGCTCGCCGTGTTCATCACGGCCGCGACGTTCGGCGCCGGAGTGCTGCTGTTCCTCTCGCGGGGCACCGGCTTCGAGGGCATCGGCCTCTCGTTCGCCGAGACGTTCATTCGCGTGCGCGAGGTGGTGATCGGCGTGGGCAGCGCGCTCGAGGCCGTGTGGCGCACGGCCGCGGTGCCGGTGGCACTGGGCCTGACGGCGATGTTGGTGAGCAGCATGGTCGCGCTGAAGCGACTGGGGAAGGTGGCGGCATGAACGGCGCATTGATTCTGGCGGTGGCTCTGGGCGCGGCGCCGATCTCGGTCGACTTTCGCGGCACGCTCGGCGAGGCGCTCAACGAGATCGCGACGGAGGGCGACATCAGCCTCATCGCGACCGGCGACCTCGGCGTTCAGGCCGAGGTGCACCTCAAAGACGTCAGCGCCGAGGAGGCCATCGAGGCGCTGGTGAAGGTGCACGGGCTCGAGCTGCACCACGAGGGCAAGGTCTGGGTGGTGAAGCCCGCTGCGGCAGCGGCAGCGCCGGTGGTGCCGGCGGCGGCGGTGGTACCGGCGGCTCCACCCGTGCCTCCGCCCGCGGCCAAGGCCGAGGTGAAGAGCGAGGGCGGCAAGCGCGCGCGCAAGACGCAGATGACTGCAGGGCCGGTGACGGTGCCCGACGGCGAGCACGTCGAAGACATCGTGTCGTACGGCGGGCCGGTGACGCTCGGCGACGGCGCTCACGCCGACGGTGACGTGGTGGCCTTCGGAGGTGACGTGGTGCTCGGCGACGGCGCGACGGTCGAGGGCGACGCGGTCTCGTTCGGTGGCGTGGTGAAGAAGGGCGACGGCGCAGTCGTGAAGGGCCAGGAGGTCTCGTTCGGCGGCGACGTGAAGCCGATCGCGAAGGCGCTGCCCTCGGTGAAGGCCGCCGAGAACGACGAGGAGCACAAGGCGGGCGGCGGCGTGGCGGCCTTCCTCGTGTTCTTCGCGACGTTCTTCGGGCTCGGGTTTCTCTTGATGATGTTCGCGCCGAACCGCATGCGGAACATCGAGGCCGAGATCAAGGCGCAGCCGGTGAAGAGCGGGCTCGCGGGGCTGCTGGCGGCGATGGGCTGGTTCCCGCTCACCGCGCTGCTCGCGATCACGCTCGTCGGCATTCCGGTCGCGTTCGTGATGTGGCTGCTCGGCCCGCTGACGCTCGCGATGGGCATGCTGGCGCTCGCGAACGCGCTCGGTACGAAGTTCCCGATGACGCGCGTCCGCCGCACGCAGGCCGCCGTGCTCGCCGTCGGGCTGCTCATCATCATGCTGGTGTCGATGGTGCCGGTGCTCGGCCCGCTGTGCCTCTTCACCGCCGCCTGCGTCTCGTTCGGCGCGATCATCCGCACGCGGGCCGGTCAGCGCGGCTCGGCGCTCCCGGTGCCCGAGAGCCCCTTCCGCGAAGTCGGAGCGTGAGTCAGGGCTGGCAGTAGCCGTAGCCGCTCGGTGCGCCCGCGATCTGCGTGCAGACCTGCGTGCTCGGCGTCTGCGGGCAGCCCGTCGTGCCCGCCGCGACATCGCAGTACACGCGGCAGATGCCGGCCTGCCCGAGCGCGAGCCCGTTGCAGTGGAGAGCGCGCGCGGGGCTGCTGAGGAAGCAGGCGGTGCCCGTCGTGCAGGCGCTGCCCTCGGCCTGGCTGCCCGACGGCGGCGCGCAGTAGCCGGCGGGCGGCGTGGCGCTCGAGTCCCACCAGCAGAACGAGCCGGTCGCGCAGCTCGGCGCGCGAACGTCGCACGGGCGGCGACAAGCGAGCGTGAGCGCCATCGCGACGCAGACGTCGCCGGTCTGGCAGACGACGCCGCCGACTCCGCCGCACTTGCAGACGCCGTCGGCCGGGTCGCAGGAGGTGCCGTTCGTGCAGGTCGTCGTGCAGCCGCTGCCGCCCTGGCAGACCGGGGGTGGCCCGAGCTGGCAGAGCTGGGTCGATGAGCAGACCGGGCCGCCCGCGCCTCCGCACTTGCACTGGCCGTCGGCGGGATCGCAGGTGGTGCCGTTGGTGCAGGTGACTGCGGTGCAGGCGGAGCTGGCGGAGCACGTCTTCGCGCTCTCGGCGCACGTGGGGGAGCCCGCCGGGCAGCGGCAGATCTCGCCGCTCTGGCAGATGAGGCCGTTGCACCGGCAGTAGCCGGTCGCGGGATCGCAGGTCGCCTGCGCGGTGCAGTGCACCCCGGCGCAGAGCGTCGAGCCTCCTGCGGTTCCGCCGTCTGCGGTCGAACCGCCTGCGGTCGCACCACCGGCTCTTCCTCCGCCTGCGGTCGCGCCTCCTGCAGCTCCACCGCCGGCTGTTCCTCCGCCTGCGGTCGCGCCTCCCGCAGCTCCACCGCCGGCGTTCGAACTGCCGCCGGCGCCACCACCCGCCGTCGAACCTCCGGCCGCTCCACTGCCTCCGGCGGTGCCGCCTCCGGTCGGTGCGGTGCACGCGATGAGCAACAGGGCGATCAGGCCGAAGCGCATGCGCCCTCGTAACCTGAAGAGCGGTCTCGATGCAGCCAGAGTCATGCGGCGACGACCGCCGAGAATGGGACGCCGATCAGCCCGAGCTTCTCGAGCTCAGCGATCGTGAGGGCGGCGCGGCCGGCTCACCGTTGAGGAGCAGCAGGACGAGCGGGGCGAAGGACACGGAGCGCACCGGAGACGACGAGGTGAACGAGCAGCGCGACCCCGCTGCCGAAGACGGCGCCGGCCGCGATGTCGCTCGGCCAGTGAACGCCGACGAAGACGCGGCTGAGCGCGATCAGGGCGGCGACCGGAAACACGACACGGGCCGCGTACGGCCAGCAGAGCGTCACCGCCATCGCCACCGCGAAGGCGTTCGCCGAGTGCAGCGACGGAAACGAGCCCCCGTTGCTCACCTCGGCGAGCTTGCGGAACGTGCCGGCCGGCAGCGCGAAGCACGGGCGAATTCGCCCGACCCACGGCTTGATGAGCTCGTGCCCCACCCGATCGGTGATCGTCAGCGCGACGGCCGCCTCGAGCACCGGCCGCAGGGCACGGCGGCGCAGCGAGCCGAAGAGCCACACCGCGAGCAAGAGCGCGGCGACGTAGCCGAACTCGCGGCCGGTCGCGAAGACCATGATCGCGTCGAGCCACGGCAGCTTCAGGCCGTTGAGCGCGTGGTAGATCGCCTCGTCCCCGGGGAGCCGGAGATCTCTCACGCAGGCCGCACTTCGACGGTGAGGTGCTCGACCGCGACGGCCTCGTAGACGGCCTTCTTGTAGTCCTCGACCGGGCGCGGCGCCGTGGCCCGAACGGCCACCACGCAGACGAGCTGCCCGGGCCCGACCCGCCACAGGTGCAGATCGCAGACGCGCGTGTCGCCCATCGCCTCGAGCGCGGCGCGCACCGCGTCGCGGCTCTTCGTCGACGGGTCGAGATCGACGAGCTGCCGCGCGCTCTCGGACAGCAGCTTGAGGCCCCACTTCACGATGATGACCGAGCCGACGATCGCCGCTGCCGGGTCGAGCCAGTACAGCCGCCAGACGTGGCTCGCCACGATCGCCGCGATCGCGAGCACGCTCGTCAGCGCGTCGGCGATGACGTGCAGGTACGCGGCGCGGAGGTTGTGATCGTGGTGGTGGTGGTGATCGTGCTCGCCGTGATCGTGATCATGATCGTGACCGTGCGAGTGCGAGTGGCCGTCGGACAGGATCCACGCGCTGAGCAGGTTCACGACGAGACCGACCACCGCCACCGGCAGCGCCTCGGCGAACGTCAGCTCTTCGGGCGTGATGAAGCGCAGCACCGCGCTGTAGGCCATGACCGCCGCTACGGCGAGCAGGAGCCCCGCGCTCGAGAAGCCGGCCAGCGCGTAGACCTTGCCGGTGCCGAACGCGAACCGCGTCTCGTGCGCACGGGTGCGCGCGTACCAGTACGCGAGCGCCGACAGCCCGAGCGCGCCGACGTGCGTCATCATGTGCCAGCCGTCGGCCGTGAGCGCGAGCGACCTCGACACGTAGCCGGCGAGCAGCTCGGCCACCATCATCGCGGCCGTCAGGTAGACGACCCAGCGCGTGCGCGACTCGGCCTTCTGCGGCAACGACGGAGTGTGAACCGAGCAGACCTCGGCCGGTGCTCCGGCCGTCTCAGGCGCAGTCGTCACACAGACCCCGGAGCTGCACTTCGACCTTGCGCTGGCCGATGGCCCGCGGTGCACGGCGCCCGCGCGCGACCTGCACCGTCACCTCGGGCAGGCACTCGACCGTGCCGCAGTCAGTGCACGTGAAGTGCGGGTGCTTCTCGCCGGGCGCGCGCTCGAGCTCGAAGCGCCACACGTGATCGCCCAGGTCGCTGCGCCGCACGAGGCCGGCGCCCGTGAGATCGAGCAGGTTGCGCCAGACCGTCGTGCGGTCGACGCCCTGCTGCCCGAGCTCGTGCACCAGCTCGCCGTGCGAGAGCGGAGTCGACGAGCGCGAGAGCCGCTCGAGCACGCGCACGCGCGGCCGGGTGCTCTTCAGGCCGGCGCTGCGCAGGAGGCTCTCGGCGTTCGACCTCACGAGCGGCAGTGTACCTCGCCGCTCGCTCGAGATGAATGCGGTGCGACGCGCGCCACGACTCTCGATGCGCCGGTCGACTCTCACGAAGCGCGGCGCACTTGCGTTCATCTCGAGTGAGCCGCGTCGACGTCGAACCCGAACGACGGCTACTGCGGCTCCTCCGACGGAGGCACCGGCGGCGGCGGCGGCCCGCTCGGGCTCATCTGCGCCGACGCGACCGGCATCGGCAACTGCCCAGTGCCTCGACCCGAACACGGTGAACGGCTTCCCGCCCAACGCACCGTCGTGCAGCGCGGGACGACGCTTCGTCTACTCGGCGCCCATCGCCGGGTAGCCCACCGCCGTCGGCGGAACGAACGTCTCTTTGATCGTGCGAGGGCTCGTCCACCGCACGAGGTTGAGCATCGAGCCCGCCTTGTCGTTGGTGCCGGAGGCGCGGCTGCCGCCGAACGGCTGCTGGCCCACCACGGCGCCGGTGGGCTTGTCGTTCACGTAGAAGTTGCCGGCCGCGTGGCGCAGCTCGTGGGCCGCGGTCGAGATCGCGGCGCGATCGCGCGAGAAGATGCTGCCGGTCAGCGCGTAGGCCGCCGACTGATCGCACTCGCGCAGCGTCTCGAGGTACTTCGCGTCGGGGTAGACGTAGAGCCCGACCAGCGGCGCGAAGATCTCTTCGGTCATCACCTTGTGCCGCGGGTTCGTCGTCTGCACGAGCGTCGGCCGAACGAACCAGCCCTCTTTGCGATCGGTCTGGCCGCCGGCGATCACCTTCGCGTCGGTGCTCGACTTCGACAGCTCGATGTACTTCGAGACGTTCGCGAACGACTTCTCGTCGATCACCGCGCCCATGAAGTTCCGGTAGTCGGCGACGTCACCCATCTTCAGCTCGTTCACCATCGGCACCAGCCGCTGCTCGAGCTTCGGCCACAGCGACTGCGGCACGTAGACGCGCGAGCACGCGCTGCACTTCTGGCCCTGGTACTCGAACCCGCCGCGCGCGATCGCGACGGCGATGGCGTCGAGGTCTCCCTCGGCGCTCGGGTGCACGAAGATGAAGTCTTTGCCGCCGGTCTCGCCGACGAGGCGCGGGTACTGCTTGTACCGCTCCATGTTGTTGCCGACCGTCTTCCACATGCCGTTGAACACGCCGGTCGAGCCGGTGAAGTGCACTCCGCCGAGATCGGGGCTCTGGAGCACCGCGCTGCCGACGAGCGAGCCGGGCCCAGGCAGGAAGTTGATGACGCCGTCGGGCAGGCCGGCTTCTCTGAGCAGCTCCATGATGCGCCAGCCGCTGACGATCGCGGTGGTGGCCGGCTTCAAGATGACCGTGTTGCCCATCAGCGCGGGCGCGGTCGAGAGGTTCAGCGCGATCGCCGTGAAGTTGAACGGGGCCACCGCGAGCACGAAGCCGTCGAGCGGGCGGTAGTCGGTCTGGTTCCACATGCCAGGGCCGCTGTGCGGCTGCACGGCGTAGAGCTCCGAGGCGAAGTGCACGTTCCACCGCAGGAAGTCGATCGACTCGCACGCCGAGTCTATCTCGGCCTGCACCGCCGTCTTCGACTGCCCGAGCATCGTCGCCGCGTTCAAGATCGGGCGGTACTTCGTCGCGAGCAGCTCGGCGGCCCTCAAGAAGATGGCCGCGCGCTCGTGAAACGGTGTCGCCGCCCAGCCCGGCTTCGCCGCCATCGCCGCCGCGATCGCCTTCTCGACCTCGCCCGCGCCGGCCTCGTGCACCTGCGCGATCACCTGCTGGTGCCGGTGCGGCGAGCGCGCCTCGCTGAGCTTGCCGGTGCGCACCTCTCTGCCGCCGATGACGAGGGGAATCTCGACCTTCTCGCCGGCCTGGCGCTGGTAGGCGGCCTTGAGCTCGGTGCGCTCGGCGCTGCCCGGGGCGTACGTCTTCACCGGCTCGTTTCCGGGGTGAGGGACCTTCACGTGCGCTTGGATCATGGCGAAGCGGCTTATAACGACTGCCGTGCGATTGGCAGCGGCCATGCTCTGGGTGCTGGTGGCGGCGTGCCGCACCGCCGCGCCGGCGCCGGCGGGCGAGTCGACCCACCAGGGCGTGCGCTTCGTGCACCGCTTCGTCGCTGACGCCGGCTCGAGCGCGCCGCTCGTCGTCTGCATGCACGGGCGCGGCGGGAGCCCCGAGAACCTCGCTCCGCTGTGGGAGGGCTTTGCGCGCCCCGTCGAGGTCGCGCTGCCGCAAGGCCTCGAGCCGTTCGGCAGCGGCTCGGCGTGGTTCAACGTGAAGTCGAACGCGCCGGACGAGCAGCTCACGGCGGGCATCGCCGCGGCCGAAGAGAAGCTGTGGCCGGCGATCGTCGAGGTCGCGCGCGGCCGGCCGGTCATCGTCACCGGCTTCTCGCAGGGCGGCATGATGTCGTTCGCGATCGCGGCGCGGCACCCGTCAGCCGTGACGGTGGCCGTGCCGATGGGCGGCATGCTGCCGCACGGCCTGTTCCCGAAGGCGGGCGCGCAGACGGCGAAGGTGCTCGCGCTGCACGGCGCCGAGGACGACGTCATCCCCCTCTCGTACGCGCGCGACACGGTGGCCGCCTTCGGCTCGAACGCGACGCTGCGCGTCTTCGACGGCGCTGCGCACCGCATCACGCCCGAGATGCAGCGCGAGCTGTGGGCGGCAGTCGACAGCGCGCTTGGGGCCCGCTAAGCGTCGAGCCGCAACATGCCGCGCCTCGACGACCAGGCCACCGACATCTCGATCGAGCTCGACGGCCAGACCGTGCCCGCGAAGTCGGGCGAGCCGGTCGCGTGCTCGCTCGTCGCCGCCGGCGAGCCGCTGTTCGCGCGCAGCGTGAAGTACCATCGGCCCCGCGGGCCGTACTGCTTCGCGGCCGCGTGCTCGAGCTGCCTGATGCGCGTCGACGGCGTGCCGAACGTCTTCACGTGCCGCACACCGGCGCGCGAAGGCCTGCGCCTCGAGCGGCAGAACGCGTTTCCCTCGGCGCGGCTCGACGTCTTCGCGGCCACCGACTGGGTCTTCCCCAGCGGCATGAACCACCACGAGCTGCTCGCAGGTGTGCCGGTCGCACAAGACGTGATGGCCGTGGTCGCGCGCAAGCTCGCCGGCCTCGGCAAGGTGCCTGACGCTCCGGGGCCCGAACGCGCGCCGGCGGCGATCGAGCACGTCGACCTCGCCGTCGTCGGCGGCGGTGTCAGCGGGCTCGCGGCCTCGCAGGCGCTGTTCGAGCGCGGCGTCGAGCACGTGGTGCTCGAGCGCGAGGCGTTCAGCGGCGGCCGCGCGGCGTACGGAGTGCCCGAGGCGCACGCCGTCGAGCTCCCCCTGCCCTCGCCGCGGGTGCGGTTCGGCCACAACGTGATGGGCCTGTTCGAAGACGGCCAGGGCCGCTTCCTCGCCGTGCTCGCGAGCGAGCGGCTGCTGCAGCTCTACGTGAAGCGGCTGATCGTCGCGGTCGGCTCGCACCCGTCGCTGCCGGCGTTCGCGAACAACGATCTGCCCGGCATCTACGCGGGTCGCGCGGTGAGCCGCATGATCCGCCGGCACCGTGTGCTGCCCGGCAAGCGCATCGCCGTCGTGGGCGAGCCGGGCGAGTCGGCGCGCCTCGCCGGGCTCATCGAGTCGTGCGGCGGCGAGCCGGTCGCGGTCGGCACCGAGCCGATCGCGGCCCACGGGCTCAACGCCGTGTCGTCGATCGCGGTGAAGCGGCAGGGCGGCGAAGAGAAGGTCGCGTGCGACGCGGTCGCGGTCTGCACGAGCGGCTCGCCGGCGTTCGAGCTCGCGCGGCAGGGCGGCGCGCGCGTCGTGTTCGACGGCTCGCGCTTCGTGGTCGAGGCCGACGCCGAAGGCCGCACCGCGCACGCCGGCGTGTTCGTCGCGGGCGAGCAGGTGGGGCCCTGCAGCGTCGCCGAGTCGCACGAGCGCGGGCGGAAGGTGGGGCTCGCGCTGTGAAGACGATGGTCTGCACCTGCGAAGACGTCACCGCCGACGACGTCGGTGAGGCGATCGCGAAGGGCTACACCGACATCGAGTCGGTGAAGCGCTACACGGGGTTCGGTACGGGCATGTGCCAGGGCAAGCAGTGCCACGCGACGGTGGCGTCGCTGCTGGCGAGAGAGGCGAACCTCGCCCCCCCAGGGGGACGGGGGAGCAGCGCGAAGCCGGAGCACGTGCTGCCGTTCACTCCGCGGCCGCCGCTGAACCCGACCGAGCTGTCGTACTGGGCGAGCGCGAAGGTCGACCCTCAGGTGCCGGTGCTGGGCGGCGTGCCGGCGGCGCTGGGCGTGACGCCGGGGGTGCACCCGCTGAAGCCCGACGAGCCGGTGCCGGCGCGAGCGCAGATCGTGATCATCGGCTCGGGCATCATGGGGCTCGCGCTCGCGTACAACCTGATGCGGCGCGGCGTGACCGACGTCGTGCTGCTCGAGAAGGGCTACCTGTGCCACGGGGCCAGCGGGCGCAACGGCGGCGGCGTGCGCATGCAGTGGGGCACGGCGACGAACATCGCGCTCGCGCGGCGGTCGATCGAGCTCATGAAGGGGTTCGCGCGCGACACGGGCATCAACGTGTGGCTGCGGCAGGGCGGCTACCTCTTCCTCGCGAAGGGCGACGACGTGGCCCGCAAGCTCGAGCGGGCGGCCGAGCTGCACAACCGGTACGGCGTGAACACGCGGCTGCTCTCGCTCGAGGGCGCGCGCGACCTGGTGCCGGGCCTGAGCATGAAGGGCGTGCAGCTCGCCGCCTTCAACGAGGAAGACGGCGTCATCTTCCCCTGGGCGTTTCTGTGGGGCTACGCGGCGGCGCTCAAGAAGAAGGGCGTGCGCATCGAGACGTTCACGCGCGTGACGGGCTTCGAGCTCGGCGAGGGCCGGGTGAAGAAGGTGCTGACCGATCGCGGCGAGATCGCGTGCGAGGTCGCGGTGCTCGCGGCGGGCGCGTGGAGCCCGCCGATCGCCCAGCTCGCCGGCGTGAAGCTGCCGAACGAGCCGCACCGCCACGAGATCTGCTCGAGCGAGCCGCTGAAGCCGTTCTTGGGGCCGCTGGTGTCGGTGCTCGACTCGGGGCTGTACTTCTCGCAGTCGATGCGCGGCGAGATCGTGGGCGGCATGGGCGACCCGGCCGAGCCGCCGGGCATGGAGCTCGGCTCGACGATGCGCTTCCTCGCGCGCTACTCGCAGGGGCTGCTCGAGCAGCTGCCGAACCTGTCGCAGGTGAAGATCTTGCGGCAGTGGTCGGGGCCGTACGACGTGACGCCCGACAACTCGCCGATTCTGGGCCGCACCCCGTCGCTGCCGAACCTGCTGCAGATGAGCGGCTTCGTGGGCCACGGGTTCATGATGGCGCCCGCCGTCGCCGAGCGAATGGCCCAGTGGATGTGCACGGGCCAGCCCGACGAGCTGTTCACGCGCTTCAACCTCGACCGGTTCGCGGCCGGCAGGCTCGAGCGCGAAGACATGATCATCGGCTGAAGGCGGTTCAGCCCCCGTCGCGCGAGCCGGCGTCGGCGGTCGCGCCGCCGGGCATCGCCTTGCACACGCCCTGCACGCACTCGGCGTGCACCGGGTTGCAGCCCTCGTTCACGCTGCAGGTGCCGCGGCCGCACACCGACTCGGTCAGGCTGAGCACCGCGCTCTGAGCGTTCGCCTCGCGGCTCTTCAGCACCGCGCTGAAGCAGCCCGTGTAGCAGCTGAGCATCGGCCGGGTGAGCACGCAGTCGGCTGCCGTCGAGCAGCCCGAGGCGTACTCCTTCAACGTCGTCTCGCTGAACGCCCGCGCATCGGTGCCGACCTGCGGACAGTCTTCGGCCGGCCCCGAGCAGGAGGCCATGGCCACCAGCAGCATCATCACCGCTCTACGCATCGCGGGCTCCCGTCTCCCAGGCGCAAGACGATCTCATTCTCGGGCCAACCGTGCGAGGCGCCCGTGAAGCCGGCTCCGCCGTCGGCGCCGCAGACGTAGAGCTCGGTCATCGGCAGGGGCGCCTCGCCGAGACAGCACCACTCCCACTCCCGGAGCGCGGGGAACGCGAAGCCGCCGTCGGCGTCGGTCTGAGCGTCGGCCGAGCGGGGGCACTCGACCTCGGGGCGGTACCAGCGCGTGTAGCTGCACGTTCGCACTGCGGCGCCGGCCACCGCGGCGCCGGTCTCGTCGACGACGCGGCCGCGCACCTCGGGCCGGTACAGCTCCCGGTAGGGGAAGCAGCCAGCGAGCAGGAGGACCAGCGAGAGCCGAGACACCGACGCAGGCTTAACACCCCCTCGCCGCGCGCGTTCATTCGAGCGAGCCGCGGGGTACGTTCGCGCGGTGCGACCCTGGCCCCTGCTGCCGCTCGCGACCGCGTGCGCCGCGATTCCGCTGCCCGAGGGGCCGGCGCACGCGGACCTCGACTCGGGCGCCGAGGTGCAGCTGTGCGTCGTCTGGGGCGAGCGCGTCGACCGGCGGCGCGCGTTCTCGCCCGTCAGTGCGGCGCGGCGTACGTCGGCTCGTACAAGAGCACCTTCGCCTTGAGCGGCTCGTCGTCGCCCACCGAGGCGTCGAGGGCCACCCACTGCAGCTTGAACGCGCGGGCTCCGGGCGCCGCGCCGGCCTTGGCCTTGCCGGCGAGCTCGGCGCGGCGGGCCTCGAAGTCCTTCAGGGTCGCGTCGAAGTCCGACAGCGCCCGCTTGTCGGTGATGCCCTTGCGGCGCTCTTTGAGCTCGGCGATGCGCGACTCGAGCCCGTCGAGCAGCTGCTTGTCGACGACCGCCTGCTCGAGGTTCACCCACGGGCCCTTGCCTGCGCTCAGCGTGAGCTCGAGCTTGCCCATCGATCGCCCGCGCTCGCCCGAGCCGATGACGACGTTGCCCTCGGACAGCTGCGCCGGCGTCTGCCGCGAGTCACCCGACTGCACCACGAAGTCGAGCTGCGTCTTGAGCTCGCTCGAGAGCTGCAGCGCGTCGGCGTACGGCACCGCGGCCAGCAGCACGAGCACGTCGACCTTCGACCGCAGCTTCTTCACCTCTTCGGTCGCCGCGACCAGCGGCGGCACACCCGTCGACGCCGGCGAGATGCCGATGACCCCGACCTTCCACTTGCCCTGGGTCACCACCATCGACGGCTCGAACACCGGCTTGCCCTTGTCGCGCAGGTTCGCCGACAAGAGCTTCACGCTCGAGCCCTTCGCGATCTCTTGCAGGTACGGCAGGCCCGCGCCGAGATCGCGCTCGCCGACCGCCATCGCCTGGGTGCCGAGCACGCCCATCGTGTCGAGAATGAACTTCGCGCGCTTCTTCGACGCGTCGTCGTCGAGCCCCGGCGCGCGGAACAGCGCGTTGCCGGCGTCGAGCACGATCGGCTTGCCGCCCTCTTTCGAGGCGAGCGCAGCTTCGAGCAGCTTCTTTCGTCTCGGCAGACCGCCGAGCGGGTTCAGCTTTCAACCACAGGGGGCGACTTCGCCCCCGTTGTCTCCGGTGAAGAAGAAGGTGAGCTGGGGCGCGGGAGCGGCGAGCAGCGAGAGCGTGAGCGCGGTGACGATCACTTCTTGCCCTTCTTGGGAGCGGGCTTGTCGTCGAGCTCGGCGAGCTTCACCTTCGCGGTCTTCGCAGCGTCGGACTTCGGGTGCTCTTTCACCAGGGTCTCGAGCGCGAGCTTCGACTCGGCGACCATCTTGAGCTTCTTGAAGCAGTCGGCCGAGCGCAGGTAGGCGTCGGGGGCCGAGCGCGTCTTCGTGAACTCCTGAATGACCTTGCCGTACTCGTAGAGCGCCTCGCGGCACTTCTCGTCGGTGTAGTACGTCTCGCCGAGGCCGAAGTGGGCCTCGCCGGCGCCGGCCTCTTTCGGCCACTTCTTCAGGTACTCGTTGTAGAGCGTGCGGGCGAGCTGCTTGTCGCCGCCCTTCGCGGTGTCCTCGGCGAGGCGGAGGAAGTCCTTCGGGTCTTCCGGCCGCTTCACCTCGTCGGCCTTCTTCTTCGCGGCGAGGTCGGGGTCGGCGGCGACGACCTTCTTGTCCATCGCGTCTTGCGCGGTCTTGAGGGCGGTCTCGAGCTCGCCGATCTTGTGCTGGTAGGTCTCGACCTGCCCGCGGAGCACCGCGACGTCTTCGACCGTGCGCTGCACCTGCAGGCCGATGTCGGCGTCGCTGCGGCGGGCGGCCTTGTCGAGCTGCTCGATCTGATCGTCGAGGCGCTTCTGCGTCTTGGCGAGCTTCTCTTGGCTCTCTGCGAGCTCCTTGCGCAGCGCCTGGTTCTCGTCCGCCAGCTTGCCGACCTTCTCTTCGAGCAGGATGCCGCGGTCGCCCGGGTACCAGCAGGCTCCGAGCAGCACGGCGGCGAGATAGAGGGCTCTGCGCATGTGACGCGTCTCATAACAGGACGCTCGCGCCGCTTGAAGGGTTGCGGATGACGGGGCGAAATCGAGCCAGGCTCGGCTCAAGCGGCCGGCGACGCTGGGCGATGGGGTCGCGGTTTTCTGAGAACCCCCGGCTCGCAAGGGCGCGACGGCGCTCGAAGCGCCCGCTGCACGGGACTTGCTGTGTGGCCCCGCCATGCTCGCCCTCGCGCTCGCCGCCGCCTTGAGTGCCGCCGAAGTCGAAGAGGTGGCCACGGAGCACACCCCGTCGGTGTTCATCGACTTCCACCCGCTCTCGACGACCGGAGCGCCGCTGATCGGGCTCGCGATGAGAGGGGCGGCCTTCGTCGACGTGCCGGTGACGCTGACGTTCGCGGTGAGCGAGCGCACGGCGCTGACGGCGGACCTCGCGTTGAGCTACTTCAACCTCGGCTCGCCGGGCTGGACGTTCACGGCCTCGCTGGGGCCGACGTTCTACTTCGGCAGCGAGAAGCCGCTCAGCGGCTGGTTCATCACGCCGAAGCTCACGTTTCACGTGGGCGAGCCGACGAGCGAGATCCGCATCTTCGCGAACGGCGGCAACGGGCCGGTCGACTTCGGCGGCCGCACCGCGACCGCCTGGCTCGGAGGGTTCGACTTCGGCTACCAGTGGCGGCTCGACAAGGCCCACGTGGCGCTCGTCTCGGGCCTGAGCGCCGGCTACGGGTACCGCACCCTGCCGTTCATCACGCCGATGTTCGTCGACTCGGGCAGCCGGGCGAAGTGGCAGGGCTTCGTCATGTCCGGCAACTTCGACCTGCTCCGCCTCGGCGTCGCGCTGTGAAAAAGGGGACAGGCTGCTTTTTTGCGCAACGCGAATGACGCGCGCCGGCCTCGCGAGGCCCGTTGCGCAAAAAAGCAGCCTGTCCCCCTTTTTGCTCCGCGCCTATCGCCGCTGCTTGCGCGAGAGCACCACGAACAGCGCGATCGCCGCGGCGAGCCACGCCGTCAGCCCCTCGCTGCCCGTGCTGCAGCCGCACGACGGAGGCGTCGGGGCCACCGGCCCGAGCGGCGTCTCGCCCGGCAGGTTGCGCACCGTCACCTTCGCGAGCGCCGGGGCGCCCTCGCTCAGCGCGTCGCGCGCGTAGAGCTCGAACGTCAGCACCGTCTCGGTCGCGACCTGCGGCGCCGTGAACTCGAGCTGTTGCCCGTCGAGGCCCTCGAGGCTCACCGCGGGCCCCGACTTCTGAACCCACCGCCACCCGGCGATCGGCTCGTTGTCACCGTCGGTCGCGGTGGCGCCGATGGTCACCGCCGCGCCCTCGTCGACCGCCTGCTCGGCGGGGGTCAGCGCCACCACCGGCGTCTTGTTCATGTTCTTCACGATCACGACCTGCGTCACCGGCGCCGAGCTCGCGCGCCCGTCGCTCGCCACCACCTCGAACTCGAGCGTCGTGTCGGCGTTGACCTCGGGCGCGGTGAAGGCGTTGCCGGGCTCCATCGCGACGAGGGGGCCCGCGGTCTGGGTGAACGTGACGGTCAGCGCCTCGTTGTCGGGGTCGAGCGCCATGACGTCGAGCGTGACGCGGCTGCCCTCGAGCACCGTGCGCGGCAGCGGCGCGGTCACGACCGGCGGGCGGTTCGAGCAGACGTTCGGGTCGTTCACCACCGAGGCGAACGGCCGGTTCGTGATGCCGACGAACGCGAGGTTGTCGATCTCCCACCCCTTGAGCCCGAGCGCGTCGTCGGAGCCGATGCGGAAGCGAATGCGCACGCGCTTGTTCGCGTAGGCGGTGCCGAGATCGGCGGTGACGGTGCTCCACGCGGGGTAGTTCGCGCTCTCGCCGCTGAAGACGTTGCGGCCGCGCAGCGGGCTCGAGCTCGTCGTCGCGATCTGACCGATGTACGGCTGCGACAGGTACATGCCGAGGTCGACCCACGAACCACCGTCGGAGATCTCGATGACGCCGCCGTCGAACCACTCGTTCGAGTCGCCCTCGAACTGGTAGCGGTGCGAGAACGAGAAGCTGAACGGGCCGGCGCCGACGTCGAGCCAGGGCGAGATGAGGTAGGTGTCGGCCGGGCTGTCGGGGTTCGGCCCGAAGAACCAGTGCGAGGTGGCCGAGTCTTCGTAGACGCGGAAGTCCATGCCGGTGGCTCCGGCGGGGTTGTTCGAGAACGTCCACGGGGTCATCGGCGCCTCGACGTCGTCGTTGAGCGCGCCCGTCGTCTTCGCGTCGAAGTTGAGCCGCGCGGGCACGCTGAGCCGCACCGGCCCCGGCGTCGCGAGCGTGGGGTCGTTGAGCTCGATCTCGAACGTCGCCGCGACGTTGCCGGCCACCTGGCCGAGCGAGACGTCGACCGACGCGGTGCCGGTCGAGAACGGGGCGATGGTCCCGAAGGTGAGCGCTCCGCCGCCGGCGATCGTGACGCCCGCGACGCTGGTGCGCACGGTGCCCGTCGTGCTCGCGAGCGCGCCGATGCCGACGTTCTTCAGCGTCACCGTGAGCTTGCCGGTCTCGCCGACGTCGAGGTGACCGTCGCGATCGCAGCCCGAGACCGAGTCGTCGAGCGTGACGCCGACGACGCCGAACGCGTTGCCGGTGACGAAGCTCTCGACGACGGGGCGGTTGTCGGGCGAGTCGCGGTCGGGGGCCTCGGCCAGCATGCCGAGGCCGCGCTTCGCGAACGCCGCCGAGAACAGCGCGAAGTCGGTCGGGTCGTGCGCGATGGCCGAGGCGAGCAGCGCGTCGCGCGCCTCGACGAAGGTGGGGAGCAGCGGCGTCACCTTGTACGACGCCACCAGGTACGAGCGCATGCGCTGGTTCGCCTGGTCGAAGGTGAGGCGCGGGCTGTCGCGCAGCAGCGCGGCGTAGCACTCCCAGAGCATCGTGGCCCAGACCTCGCCGGTGTTGTGGTACTCGGAGTTGTCGCGCCCGCTCTGGCCGAACGCGATGGGGATGCCGGTGGGCAGCGCCACGTTGTCTTGAATGTGTTTGAACGTGAGCGGGTTCTTCATCAGGTTCGTCGAGTACGGCAGGCGGCGAATGCCCCAGTAGAAGCCGTTCGGGTCGGTCAGCGCGGTCGTGTACGCCGCGAGCCCGTAGGTGCCGTTGAACATCGCGTTCGACGGCACGAGCGCGTCGTCGCCCTTCACCACGAGCAGCATCGCGTGGAAGTCGCCCCAGCCCTCGCCCATGCCGACGGCCTGGTTGTTCGAGATGCCGGTGCCGTCACCGATGAGGCGGTTCGAGATGTAGTGGCCCCACTCGTGGGCGACGATGGCGTTGTCGATGGTGCCGTCGCGGTTGATCACGCCCGACCGCGTCAGCGTGACGGTGGTCGTGACGCCGGCCATGTTGAGCCGCGCCTTGAGCGCCGTGCCGTTCGTGCGGCTGATCGACAGCGCGGGGATCATGACCGAAGGCCCGCTGCCCGAGAGCGGCGGCACGCTGTTGTTGCCCGTGTTGTTCATGATGATGACGCCGATGGCGCCGTTCGCCTGCGCGTTCGTCACCTTCTCGGCGAACGTGCACTGGCCGCGATCGATCGCGGCGATCTTGCCCATCACGTTCGTCGACCACGTCATCTGGCAGCCGTCGGTGACGCTGCCCATGTTCGACGCGTCGCCGTCGTTCACCAGCGCGACCTCGCCGGTGGTCGTGAACGACTGCGGGCCGAAGTCGGCGACGCCGGCGTTGTACGTCGAGCCGCCCTGCACCGCGACCGACGCCGGGTTGCCGCGCGTGAACACGTACATCTGCATGCGCGGGCTCTGGCCGTCGCTCGGCGTCGACATGTTCGCGTTGTTGGTGCCCGAGTAGTCTTCGCCCTCGGCGAGCAGGGGGTCGTTGCCGACGCCGCCGCGCCCGAAGTTCGACTTCTGCGCGTTGCCGGCGCGCTCGTCGAAGCCCACGTCGTAGAACCAGTCGTGGAAGAAGTTCACGTCGTAGAACAGCTGGGTGACCGCGGCCATGCGCTGCTCGGCCGAGGCGTTCGGCGACAGCATCACGTCGTACGTGCGATCGAAGACGCCGGCGCCCGTCGTGCTCGCCTTGAGGTCGCCGCTCGAGAAGCCGTCGGGCCCGTTGAAGTCGGCGTAGGCGACGGTGTTGTTGCCGTCGGTCGTGGTGGCGTTCGCGGCGAGCCACGGGTCGTTCGTGCTGATGGGGCCGTTGTTCAGCGCCACGAGGTTCGGCGCGACGAACGGCGGGGTGTAGGCGTTGTTCGTGCCCTGCGGGTGCGGCGTGGGGTCATTGCCGTGGGGCCCGTCGAACGGGGCCTTGAGGCCGGTGGGGTCGGCCCAGACGCGGTAGCTGAAGTCTGCGACCGTCAGGTTCTTGCGGTAGAGCAGCTGGCCGTCGCGCGCCGAGAAGACGAACGCGTAGTCGTCGGAGCTCGTGCTCTCGTCGCTCGACAGCGAGAGCTCGAGGTGCCACGCGGGCTCGAGGCCCTTCGCGGTCGGGTAGTAGACGCGGCGAATGCGTGCCGGCGCGGCCTGGCCCTGCAGGCGCAGGCGCTCGAAGCCGGCCTCGTCGGTGGGGAGCCGCTCGAGCGCTCCGTCGAGGCCGCGGCCGGTGAGCTCGAGGACGCCGAGGCCGATGACGGCGTCGGAGCCGAGCGCGAAGTCGCCGAGCACCTTGCGCGCGGGGTTCAGGTAGCCGGTCAGCGCGACCAGCTCGAGCTTCTGGTTCATGACGACCTTGAGCTCGTCGTTGAAGACGTGCACGCCGTTCACGTCGTGGTGAAACGCGGCGACGATCGCGCCCGAGCCGAGGTCGTGCATGCGGAAGAGCTGCGACTCGGCGAGCGCCGCGGGGCGGAAGCGGTAGAGCTCGGCGTACGCGAAGAGGTGACGGCGCGCGGCCTGCTCGGGGTTCAGGCCGGCGCCGCGGAGATCGAGGCCGTCGCGGGCGGCCCAGAAGAACGTCGGCACGCCGAGGCGCGGCTCGGTGGCGCTGATGCGGCCTGAGAGCACGCGCTCGCGAACGCCGGCGGGCAGCGCCTTGACGTCGACGCGCTTGCGCTCGGGGCTCTTCGAGAAGGCGTCGTACGGGGGAAGATCGACTCCGGCGAAGGCGGAGGAGGTCGCGAGTACGGACGTGGCGAGCACCGCTGCCAGAACGAGGTGACGCATGCTGTGGGCTCCTGCTCCCGTTTCGGCCGACGGGCAGCGCGGGCTTCCTACCTACGGCGTCCCACACCGACAAGTGCCGCGTCAGACTTCGGCGTTTCCAGAACGGCACATGAAGGCCAACGGCGCACATTGCCGCACCCTCGGGATGTGTGAGACTCGCGCGCCATCGATCGCCTCGGGCCATTCGAGCTGCTCAAGCGCCTCGGAGCGGGAGCGCAGGCCGAGGTGTTTTTGGCTGCGGGGCGGGACGAGGCGCTGATCGCGCTGAAGGTGATGCTCGAGCACCTGACGGTGCGGGAAGACAGTCGGGCGGCGTTCATGCGCGAGGCGCGCACGTCGGCGCTCCTGAAGCACCCGAACCTGGTCGAGATCTACGACGTGGGCGAAGAGGCCGGCCGCCCGTGGATCGCGATGGAGCTCGTGCGCGGCGTGTCGCTGTCGGCGCTGCAGAAGAAGCTGCGGGCGGCGGGGCTGCGGCTCGAGCAGGACGAGGCGGCCGAGATCGTGCGGCAGGCGGCGCTGGGGCTGCACTACGCGCACGAGGTGAAGGGCCGCGAGGGCGAGACCCTGGGGCTCGTGCACCGCGACGTGTCGCCGCAGAACATCATGCTGTCGGAGGGCGGCATCGCGAAGATCGTCGACTTCGGGCTGGCGAAGGTGACCGCGAAGTCCGAGACGGTGACGGCGACCATCAAGGGGAAGCTGCGGTACATGCCGCCGGAGCAGCTCAAGAGCCAGAAGCTCGACCGGCGCACCGACGTGTTCGCGCTGGGCGCGGTGCTGTGGGAGCTCGCGTGCGGCGTGCAGCTCTACCCGGGCACGAGCGAGGCCGAGGTGGTGCAGCAGGCGCTGTACAACGTGCAGCCGCACCCCGACGAGGTGGCGAAGGGGCTCTCGCGCGGCATGGTGAGCGTGCTGCTCGCGACCACGCAGCGCGACGTCGAGCGGCGCATGGGCAGCGCGAAGGAGCTCGCCGAGGCGCTCGCTCCGCTGTCGAGCCCGCACGCGCGCGACAAGCTGGGCGAGCGCCTGAGCAAGATGTTCGAGCGGCTGCCGCGCACGCTCGACGAGGCGCGCGGCACCGACGCGTCGTCGGCGACGGTGGCCGAGTCGAAGCCCGGGAAGAAGAGCCGGGCGGTGCTGGCGCCGCCGGTGCCGAAGCAATCTTACGTGGCGAAGGGCCCGGTGCCCTTGAAGCAGGACTTTCGCGAGCGGCGCACCGATCAGGTCGAGGCGCACGACACGAACCCGTCGATCGGCGCCCAGACGCGGCCGGGCCCGCCGGTGCCCGACGAGACCTCGAACAGCGTGAGCGTCGAGACGGTCGGCGACGGGCGGCCGCTGAGCGACGACGAGAGCGGTGAAGACGAGGCGCGCACGGACTCGGGCATGGCGCCGCTGTTGGAGCACGACACGGCGGCGATGACGGCGCCGGGGGGGTTCACGGCGCTCGACGACGACGTGACGCACGCGTCGATGATCACGCCCCCGTCTCGGCGAACGATGGTGATCGTGATCAGCGCGTCGGTCGGGCTGGTGGCGCTGGGCGGGCTCGTGGGGGTGCTGGTGCGCGGCAGCGGCAGCTCGGACGAGAGCGCCGACGACGTGCCGCCGGTGCCGCGCAGCGACGAGGCGGCGGCCGAGGCCCCGTCGCCCGATGGAGGGCCCGGGCCGAACGCGGCCAAGGTGGCGCAGGCGAAGAAGGGGCAGAGGGGCGACGCGCGGCTCGGGCGGGTGGAGATCGACGCGAACCTGACGGCGATGGTGCGGGAGCGCGGGGTAGACCTGGGGGCGACGCCGTTCTCGAAGACGTTCAGCCCGGGGCGGCACAAGCTGTCGGTGGCGACGCCCGACGGCAGCGCCTCGGTGGAGATGGACGTGGTGGTGAAGCCGGGCGAGACGATCAAGAGGACGGTGAAGCTGTCGCCGCGCTGAGGTAGGAGGCCTTTCGTGCGCCAGCTCCTGCTCGTGCCGCTGCTGCTGACCGCCTGCACGGTGGATCACGCCCTGGTGCGCCGGTGCCAGAGCGAGCTCGAGCGCATGAAGCGCAGCTTCAAGGCCGTCGAGGGGCCGCCCGCATCGGACGCGACGGTGCCGCTGCCGTGGACGAAGGGGCAGTTCGCGGTGTGGGCGATTCGCGACGGCGACGACACGACGCTGACGGGCGTGCGGGTCGAAGACGCCGACGACGAGGGGGCGATCGTGATGGTGACGACGGTGAGCCCGAAGGTGCGAACGACGGCGCGGCTGACGTTCAAGCAGCAGCCGCACACGCGGGCGCAGGCGAGAGACTACCTGACGCAGGTGATTCGCCGGCGGGGCGAAGAGCGCGAGATGACGTACCGGTTCCACACGGACATGCACTACGAGATGCGCGAGTCGCTCGAGCCCTTGTGGGGCACGCTGGTGCCGGAAGAGATCGAGGGGCCGCGCGAGACGGCGACGACGCTGACCGCCACGATGGAGGGCTGCCAGCCCGGCACGGGCGTGTTCGTGTACTCGCCGGTGGGGCTCGAGATCAGGGCGCTGTTGCACCCGGCGGTGCCGATCACGGGGCTCGTGGTGGGGCGCGCGAGGTCGGGCGAGGTGGTCGAGCTGGTCGAGGCGGGGTGGGCCGGCGGCGGCCCCGCGCTCTGACGCCTCGACACCCACGCCCACGACGCCGATCACGATCACGCCCACGATCACGATCACGACGCCGATCACGACCACGTGGACGCGCTCGCGCACGTGAGCGTGGACGTAGCCGTGATCGTGATCGTGATCGTGATCGGGACGGCCGTTCGCGGCGCCGCAAACCGCCGATCACGATCACGATCACGATCACGATCACGATCACGATCACGATCACGATCACGATCACGCCCACGATCACGGCGACGTCCACGTTCGCGTCCACGAGCGCGTCCACGTTGGGTGTGTGAATCGGGGCTCAGCGATCGGGGTAGCCCAGGCGGCTCAGCGCTCTCTCGACCACCAGCTTGAGGCGGGTGTTGTTCAGGAAGAAGGCCGCGGCCACCGCCCTGCCCTCTCTGAGCAGCGACATCGCCCTTCGGTACTCGCTCGCCGCGTCGGCTTTCAGCCCGCGGTTCTCGTAGAGCATGCCGAGCAGGTAGCGCGCGCACGCGAGCTCGGGCGCCAGGTAGAGGCAGCGCTTGAGGCCCGCCTCGGTCTCGGTGTCGCTCGCGCCCGCTGCCGCCCACTCGAGCACGAGCTGAAACAGCTTCTCGCCGTCGTGCTCGTGCTCGTACTCGGGCAGCTTGACCACCGGCAGCTCGGCCGTGATCGGCCTGCGCGCAGGGGCGGGCGGCGCCGGCACCCCCACCGCCGGCGCGATGCGGAACTCGCCCGTCACCGTGCGCCTCGGCCCCGCATCGAGCGGAGGCGCCGACGGCCGCGGCGCCGGAACTCCGGCCACGCGCTTCGCGTACATGAAGCTCTGCGCGTGCCGCACGAGCTCGAGGTCTTTCTGCGGCTGCAGCAGCGGCTCGGCCGCCGACAGCACCAGCACCCCATTCGGCGCCAGCCGATCGGCCAGGTTCGCCACCGTCTTCTCGAACGCGCTCTCGGTGAAATAGATGAGCACGTTGCGGCAGAAGATGAGGTCGAACCCTCCCCCGCCCTGCGGCACGGGGTACGGCACGTCCATCAGGTTGTGGCGCTGAAACGACGCGCGCTCCTTGAGCAGCTGCACCAGCTCGTACGCGTTGCCCGCCTTGTGAAAGTACCGGCCGCGTAAGATCTCGGGCACGCGCCGCATCAGCTCGGGCGCGAAGCTCAGCCCTTCGGCCTTCTTCAGCGCAGCACCCGAGAGGTCGGTGCCGAGCACCGTGCTCTCGGGGTGCGCCCCCGTCTCGGACAGCAAGATGAGCAGCGTCGCGACCTCTTCACCGGTCGCGCACCCGGCGCTCCACACCCGCAGGGGCCGGCGCTCTTTCGCCTTGGGCAACAGCGCGTAGCTGCGCACCGCCTCGAGCTGGCTCTCGTCGCGGAAGAGGTCGGTCTTGTAGACCGAGATCGACGCCATCAGCTCGGCGAGCTCGTGCGCGCCGCGCGTCGACTTCAGGTGCTCGAGGTAGACTCCCTCGGGCCGACCTGCGATGCGTGCGGCGATCGCGTCGTTGAGCCGCAGCAGCTGCTGCTTGCTGAGCGCCGTGCCGGTGCGCTCGGCGACGTACGCGCTGATCGCCGACGGCCCTGACAACCCGGCCTCCCTCACGACCCCTTCGGCACGGCCTCGCCCTTCGCGAGCCGCACCAGCACGCTCGACAGATCGTCACCGTGAACCACGTGCTCGACCGCGCCGCGAGCGATCGACGCGCCCGGCATGCCGAACACCACGCAAGACTCCTGGCTCTGCGCGATCGTCTTGCCGCCCGCGCTCTTGATCGCGAGCATGCCCTCGGCGCCGTCGCTGCCCATGCCGGTCAGCACGACGCCGACCGTGCGCCGGCCGTACGCCTTCGCCGCCGACTCGAGCAAGAGCGTGCCCGAGGGAATGTGCCCGTCTTTCGGCTCGCCGCCCCGCAAGCTCACCCGGCCGCGCTGGGGGATGACGAGGTGCTGCGCCGGCGGCGCGATCAGCACCGAGCCCGGCACCAGCGAGTCGCCGTCTTTCGCGACGCGCACCTTCAGCTTGCTCGACGCCGCCAGCCACCCGGCCAGCGACTCGGCGAACGCCGCGTTGATGTGCTGCACCAGCGCGATCGGCGCGGGGAAGTCGCCCGGCAGCTCGGACAGCAGCTTGTGCACCACCTGCGGCCCGCCCGTCGAGCTCGCGATCGCCACGAGCCCGATCGGCGACGACGAGAACGCCTGCACGTCGGCCGGCGGCGACACCACCGGAGCCGCCCGCGGCGGCGGCTGCCCCGCCTTGCGCCCGCCGCGCAGGTGCCGAATCACCTTCACGCTCGACAGGAGCTTCACCTCGCGCGCGAGGTTCCACGCCTCGGGCCCAGCGTCCATCGCGGGCTTCACCTGCAGCGCGAGCGCTCCGACCTCGAGCGCGCGGTGCGTGAGCTCGGGCGCCTGGTTCCGCGGGTCGGCCGTCAGCACCAGAATCGGCGTCGGGTGCTCACCCATGATCCGCTCGGTGGCGGTCAGCCCGTCCATCACGGGCATGTCGACGTCCATCGTGATCACGTTCGGCCGCAGCGTCGCCGTCTTCTGCACCGCCTGCTCGCCGGTCTCTGCCGTGCCCGCGATCTCGAGATCGGGGTCCTTCGACAACGCGTCGATGATCAGCTGCCGGCAGATGGGCGAGTCATCGACGACGAGAACGCTGACTTTTTTTGCCATTCGCTGGGGCTTTAAAAGAGTTTGCACCTTAACCAATCAAACGAGCAGGCGCGACACCACATCGACGAGGTCTTGCCGCACCAGATCGCCCTTCGTCACGTAGCCGTCGGCGCCGGCCTCCATGCCGCGCTTCTTGTCGGCCTCGGAGCCGCGCGTCGTCACGATCACCACTGGCAGCGAGCTCAACGTCGGGTGCGACTTCAGCCGCCGTGTCAGCTCGAGCCCGTCGACCCGCGGCATCTCGAGATCCGTCACGACCAGGTCGACCACCTCGCGCGCCAGCCGCTCGAGCGCCTCGGCGCCGTCGTTCGCGTTGATGATCTCGAACCCCACCGCCTCGAG
Source organism: Myxococcaceae bacterium (assembly GCA_044223505.1). Lineage (GTDB taxonomy): Bacteria > Myxococcota > Myxococcia > Myxococcales > Myxococcaceae > Xiheicaenimonas. The sequence goes on along the minus strand of JBGALX010000017.1, from coordinate 116,890 downwards.
CAGACCCGACAACAGCTCGCGCGTCAGCGGCGAGTCGTCGACCACCATGATGCGACGCCGCTTCACCGGCGCCTGCGCCGCCGCCGAGGCCAGCCGCGCCCGCTGCCCCTGCGCCGTCGCCACGAGGTGCGCCGCCGACAGCACCATCGCGAGGCTGCCGTCGGCCAGGGCCGTCGCGCCCGACAGGTGCTGGAAGCCGCTCAGCACGCCCTTGAGCGGTAGCACCGCCTGCACCCGCTCTTCGAGCACGCGGTCGACGGCGATCGCCGCCGCCTGCCCGCGCCCCTTCACGACGAGCACGAGCTCGCCGTCGGCCGGCGGGCGCTCGGGCGCGGCCCCCAGAATCGAAGAGATCGACGCGAACGGCACGAGCACGTCGTCGACGATCACCGCGGGCCGCCCCGCGAGCTCTCGCGAGGCCCCCGGCTCGACCTTCAGCGCGCGATCGACGTTCGCCGCCGTGATGCACAGCCGCTCGTTGCCGACCTCGACGAACAAGAGCGGCGCGACCGTGAGCGAGACCGGCACGCGCAGCTCGAACGCGCTGCCCCTGCCGGGCTCCGACTCGACCGTCGCCTCGCCGCCCAGCGAGACCATGCGCACGCGCACGACGTCGAGCCCGACGCCCCGGCCCGAGATCTCGGTCGCCGCGTCTTTCGACGAGAACCCCGCGAGGAAGATGAGATCCCGGGCGGCGTCGTCAGACAGCGCCTGCGCCTCGGCCGGGTCGATGAGCCCCTTGCGCACCGCCGCCGCCCGCAGCTTCTGCGGGTCGAGGCCGCGGCCGTCGTCTTCGACGCGCAGCAAGAGCCGCTCGCCCTCGCGGCGCGCGCTCAAGGTGAGGTGGCCGCGCGGCGACTTGTTCGCCTCGGAGCGCTCGTCGCGCGGCTCGAGGCCGTGATCGAGCCCGTTGCGCACGAGGTGCATCAGCGGGTCCTTCAGCGACTCGAGCACGCTGCGGTCGACGCGCGTGTCTTCACCTTCGATCTTGAGCTCGACCTCTTTGCCGAGCTCGCGGGCCAGCTCTCGCACCATGCGCGGGTACGGCTCGAACAGCACGGCGAGCGGCAGCATGCGCATCGCCTGCACCTCTTCGGTGAGCTGCGTCAGATCTCGCAGCTCTTCGTTCGCGAGCAGCTTGCCGTCGCGCTGCAGCTCGGCGGCGACCTCTTTCGCCTTCTGCAGCCGGGTGGCGATCGCGGCCCCGGCCGGGCCGAGGTCTTCGGCCATGCGGTGCAGCTGCGAGAGCTCGCGCGCGAGCCTCAAGTGCCGCTGCGCCGACAGCTCGCGGCGGCGATTGCGCTGCAAGAGGCCCGTCACCGTCGAGGTCAGCGTCTCGAGGCTGGCTTGCGAGATGCGAATGACCGACGCCTCGAGCTTCGCCTCGGCCTTCGGCGGCGGCACCTGGTTCGGCGAGGTGCCGCTGCCCGACGGCTTCGGCGCGGGCGGCGCCGACGGCCGCGGAGCCTCGGGCACGAGCACGCTCGCCCCCGGTGAGGCGCGCGGCGACGGCGCCGACGGGGGGGGCTCGGGCGCGGGGTGCAGCTGCCTCTCGGCCTCGGTGCGCTGCTTCAGCCAGTCGAGCAGCCGCGGCAGCTCGACCGGAGCGCCCTGCCCGGCGCCCGACATGACCGTCACCGCATCCGAGGCGACCAGCAGCGCGTCGGTCGACTGCGGCTGCAGCGCGTAGCCGGCGCGCTCGGCCGCGCGAACGAGCTCCTCCATTTCGTGGACGAGCGTGTTGATGTCGGCGAAGCCCATCATGCGGGCCTCGCCCTTGAGGCCGTGCAGCTCGCGCAGCGCGGCCTTCGCCGCCTCGGGGTCGGGCGCGCCCTCGAGCTTCATGACGTTCTTGCCGATCTTCTCGAGGCGCTCGACGACGAGCTCGCGGAACTGGCCGAGGAGCTTCTCGCGCGCCGAGCTCACCGGCGGGCCACCTGGAACTGATCGACCAGCCCCTTCAGGTCTCCGCTGAGCGAGATGAGCTCGTGGTTCGCCGAGGTCACCTGCTTCGTCGCGGCGAGGCTCTGCTGCGTGATGCCGAGAATGTCGGCCATCGCCTCGGCGAGCTGGTCGGTGCTCGTCTGCTGCTGCTGAGTGGCCAGCGAGATCGCGCGCACCGAGTCCGACGTGCTCTGCGCGAGGGCGACGACGCTCTCGAGCGCGTGCGACACGGCGCCGGCGAGGGCGGTGCCGCTCTCGGTGTGCTCCATGCCGCGGCCGGTGGCGCCCACCGTCTCGGCGGTCGCCTCGCGGATCTCGCCGATCAGCTCTTCGATCTCGTTCGTCGACTCGATGACGTTCTCGGCGAGCCGGCGCATCTCGGCGGCGACCAGCGTGAAGCCGCGGCCGACGTCGCCGGCCTTCGTGCCCTCGAGCTCGGCCGAGAGCGCGAGCAGGTCGCTGCGGTCGGCGACGGTGGTGATGAACTCGACGATGCGGCCGATCTGCTGCACGCGCTTCTGCAGGCGCGTGACGGCCTCGGCGATCGAGTGGTTGTCGTGCTTCATTCGCTCGACGGCCGACACGAACGCCTTCGCGCTGTCTTGCCCGGCCTGCGCAGCGTCGAGCGTCTTCTGGGCGAGCTCGCTCACGGCGCCGGCGTTGTGCGAGATCTGGCGAGCGCTCTGGGCGAGCTCCTCGGTGGTGGCCGAGGTCTCGTTGAGCGAGGTCGCCTGGTCGGCGGCGCCCGACTCGTACTTCGACGAGGTCGCCATGAGCTGCTCGGTCGTGGTGCCGATCGAGATGCCGGCGCGCTGGAGCTGTGAGATGACCTCTTGCAGCTGGGCCTGCGTGCGCGTGAAGGTCGAGGTGACCTCCCACACCTCGTCTTCGGCGGCGACGACGTGCACGTCGCGCAGGTCGCCGCGCGAGATGCGGTTCGCCTCTTCGGCGATCTGGCGCATCGGCTCGGCGAGGTTTCGCCCGTTGAGCGAGGCGGCCGCGATCGCGAGCGCGCACAAGAGCCCGGCGAGCAGCAGCACGCGCAGGGCCGCGGCCCTCGACTCGGCGGCGGCGACCGCGGCCTGCTCGGGCTGGGGCGCCGCCACGACGAGCTCGAGCACCTGCTGCGTCTGCACGCGGCTCGCGTCGGCCACGAGCCCCGCGGGCAGCACCACGACGATCGCGGTGAGCATGATCAGCTGGCGGCGCACCGACTGGCGGCGCTCGCCGCGCAGCGCGTCGAGCACCCTCGGAGCGGGCACCCGGCGCGACAGCAGCTCGATCATGCGGCGCGAGCGGCGAACCGAGAGCATCGTCACGAGCACGTCGGCGAGCAGCCCGCAGGTGAAGGCGGCGACCGCGACGCGGACGAGGCTTGCGAGCGGGGCGTCGAACATCACCCGGCCGGCGGTGATGACCGCGACGGCGCCGGCGCCCCACATGAAGAGCGAGCTCTTGCCGACCCACCCGGGCAGGGCCCGCACCTCGCGGATCGCGGCGATGAGGTTGTCTTCGTTCGCGGCGAGCCGGCCCGTCGCGAGGTGCCGAATCGTGCGCACCTTCGCCTGCGCGAGCAGCGCCCAGCTCGAGGTGAGCGCCATCGACAGCAGGGCCAGCAGCGTCCACACCCTCGACGCGTCGGCGCCGGCGAGGCGAGCCGTCGTCCACAGGTAGACGATCGAGGCCGCCGCCGCGAGCGCGCACCCGTACGGCAGCCCCATCAGCAGCCAGCGCGAGCGGCCCTCGAGCTCGATCATGACGAGCTCACCTCGAAGCGCGACACCGTCTTCTGCAGCTCGCCCGAGAGCGTCGAAAGGTCGGCGTTCGCCGACGACATCTGCGCGGTCGCCCCGAGCGCGCTCTGCGTCGAGCGCAAGATGTCGCTCATCGCCATCGCGAGCTGATCGGTGCCCGACTGCTGCTGGTGCGTGGCGAGCGTGATCGCCTTCACGGCGTCGGTGGTCTGGTTCGCGAAGTCGACGATGCGGTCGAGCGACTCGGTCACCTGCCGCGCGAGCGCCGAGCCCGCGTCGGTCGCCTTCACGCCCGCCTCGGTCGCCATCACCGCCGCGTTCGTCGCGTCGCGGATCTCTTCGATCAGCCGGTTGATCTCGCGCGTGCTGGCCATGACGCTCTCGGACAAGCGGCGCATCTCGGCGGCGACGAGCGAGAAGCCGCGGCCGACGTCGCCCGCCTTCGTGCCCTCGAGCTCGGCGTTGAGGGCGAGCAGGTCTGACTTGTCGGCGATGCCGTCGATGAACTCGACGATGCGCCCGACCTGCTGCACGCGCTTGTTGAGGCGCACGACCGAGTCGGCGATCGCCTGGTTGCCCTCGCGCACGCGCAAGATCGAGGCGTAGAACGCGCCCGCGCTGCGCTTGCCGTGCTGGGCCGAGTCGAGCATCTGCGTCGCCAGCCGCGACACGTCAGAGGCGTTCTGCGCGATCTGCCTGGCCGAGCGCGCGAGCTCTTCGGTGGTGGCCGAGGTCTGCGAGAGCGCGCCCGTCTGGTCGGCCGCGCCGGCCTCGTGCTTGAGCGAGCTCGAGATGAGCTCCTCGGTGGTCGACGAGATCTTCACGCCGGCGTCTTTGAGCTGGCGCAGGGCCGTGAGCAGCTGGAGCTCCATCGAGGCGAAGGCGGCCGCGACGCCCCACAGCTCGTCCTCTGCGGGGATCACGGGGCTCTTGCCGAGGCGCCCGGCCGCGACGCGCTGGGTGGCGACGGTGATGGCGTGCAGCGGCTCGCCGAGCGAGCGGCCGCCGATCCACCCGCTCGAGATGACGACCACCAGCGTCAGGCCGGCGATGACCGCGAGCGGCACGGCGCCGGCCGACGGCGCCGCGGCGATCACCTGCAGCCGGGCCGGCTCGTCGGCGGCCTGCAGCATCGAGAGCAGCAGCGCCGAGGCCGTGCGCGCGCCCAGGTCGCACAACAGCGTCAGGGGCGTCACCGCAGAGACGGCGACGAACAGCACGAGCCTGCGCTGCAGCTGGTTGCGATCGGTCGGCAGCACGCGCACGAGATCGCTCGCGGTGAGGCCCTGGGCGGCGATGCGGCCGATGACCTGGCGCGCGCGGCGCAGCACCGACAGGTGCGCGAGCACCGACACGAGCGGCGCGAGCGCCAGCCCGATGAACGAGAGGCGCGAGCCTTCGGACCAGCCGACGCCGGGCAGCATCGAATAGATGACGCCGACGACGAACGCGCTCACGACCCAGAACCCGATGCTCGACCAGAAGACGAGATCGGGTATGCGCCACGCCTCGAGCGCCGCCGCGCTGAGCGCCTCGCGCGTCGGCTTCTCGGTGCCGAGGCCGAGCGCCTTGAGCCTGCGGAGCCTCGACTGCTCGTAGCCGTCTCCGAGCAGGTTCGCGACGATCGCGACGACGAGCAGGATCACGGCGAACTGCCAGCGGGTGCCCGGGCGGATCTCGGCGGTGAACCCGGCGTAGAGCCCGGCGAGCCCGACGCCGATGAAGCCGGCCCAGACCGAAGGCAGCGTGACCCAGCGGTGCAGGCCTTTGAGCGGGCTCAGTGGGCCCCCCGCGTCACGAACGCCGAGAACTCGGCGAGGCCGAGCAGCGGCACCAGCGCGCCGGCCTGGCTCACGAAGCCGCGCAGCGCGCCGCCGACGGCCCCGACCAGCATCGAGGGCACGGGCATCAGCCTCGCGCGGTCGGCCACGATCTCGAGCCCATCGACGACGAGCGAGAACCCGCCGCGCACGAGGAGCTTGCCGGGCACCGGGGGCAGGCCGAACGCGACGCGCGACTGAGGCGCAGGCGCTCCGCCCGGCTCCCAGAGCGCGATGCTGCCGACGGCCGCCGCGGGGAAGGCGATCTGGTGGTCGCCGACGCGGCACAAGACGAAGCCCTCGATCTCCTGGCTCGCGTCGTGGGCGTCCACCGCTCAGGCCCCCTTCGACAACAGCTCGAACATGCCCTCGGGCTCGATGACGGCGACCTCGCCCGACGCGGCCTTCGCAGGGCCGCGCAGGTGCGCGTGCACGCCGCTCGTGCCGAGCGGGGTCGAGACGTCGCCGGTGAGGGCCGAGACCCCGGCGACGCGGCCGGCGGTCAAAGCGAGCGAGCCCCTCGGCACGCGCACGAGCACGGCGCGGCGGCTGGTCGCCTCGCCCTTCGCGCCGACGAGCACGGCGATGTCGATGACGGGGATCACCTCGCCGCGGTGGGCGAAGACGCCGAGCAGGTGCGGTGGCGCGCCGGGCACGCGCGTCAGCTGAGGCAGGCTGACGACCTCGGCGGCCCGCTCGGCTGGCACCGCGTAGAGGCTGCTGCCGCAGGCGAAGACCAGATGTCCCCTCGCGTCGCTCATGCGATCGGCGCTGGGCCTACCAGAAACCCGCGCCCTCGGCACTGTTCACCTTGCAGCCCGGCTGCGTGGGGCCCTTCACTGCCTGCGATCTCGCAGCCCGCGTGGGAAGAAGTGGCAGTTTCCTGCCGCCGCGCCGGTCTTCCCCCGACACCAGAATCGAAACCTCCGGAAAACTCACCGGGCACATCGCTTGCTGATGTGGGTGCACCAGAGATTCGCTGGGCCGGGGAGGGCTTTGAGCCGTGATGCAGCGCTGGAGCTGTCTGCCACTCGTGTGTCTGCTTGCCTGCTTCAACCCGCCGAGCCAGGGCGGAGCGGGAGGCGGCAGCCCCGGGACCGCCGGCGGCGGCAGCGCGACTGCGGGCGGCGGCGCCGGGGGCTCAGGCCTCGCGGGCGGCAGCGGCGCCGCGGGAGGCACCGCCGGGGCCGCGGGCGGCGTCGCGACGAACGAGCCGATCGCGCTCGCGCTCCAGCCCGCGGTGCTCACCGTGCCAATCGGCAGCACGGCGCGCTTTCAGGTGTTCGCCGAGAACGCCGACGGCACGCTCACCGACGTGACCGCGACCGCGCAGCTCACGGCGGCTCCGGGCGGCGTCGTCGAGCTGGGCCCGGGCGCCGTGAAGGCGCTGGCGGCCGGCAACGCGCGGCTGACGGCGAAGCTCGGCGCGCTCGAGACGGTCGGGGCGATCACGGTGCCCACGGCGGCGCTGCAGTCGATCTCGCTCGCGCCCGCGCAGGCGACGCTGGGCCTCGGCCAGAGCCAGAAGCTCAGCGTGCTCGGGCGGCTCGCCGACGAGACGGTGCTCGACGTCACCAGCACCGCGACCCTCACATCGAGCAGCGGCGCGGTGTCGATCGACGCGACCGGCCTCGCCCGCGCCCTGTCGGCGGGCGACGTCACGATCACGGCGCGGGTCGGCACGTTCACCGCCACGGCGCAGCTCACGGTGCGCACGGCGCGGGTGACGGCGCTCGCGATCGAGCCGCGCATGCCGTCGCTCGCCATCGGCGCGTCGCAGGCGCTGAGGGCGACCGCGACGTACGAAGACCAGTCGACCGCCGAGGTGACGCTCGCCGCGGCGTGGAGCTCGAGCAACCCGGCCGTCTCGGTCTCGCCCGCCGGCGTCGTGCTCGGCGCCTCGGCGGGCACCGCGGTCGTGACCGCGACGTTCTCGCAGGCGACGGCGACCGTCGACGTGACGGTGCGGCCCGCGACGCTCGTGGCGGTGACGGTGCTGCCCGCGACGCTCACCCTGCCCCCGCGCGCGACGCAGCGGCTGACCGCCCAGGGCCGCTGGTCCGACGGAGCGACCAGCGACGTCACCGCGCAGGCACAGTGGAGCTCGTCGGCGCCTTCGATCGCCTCGATCTCGAACGCGCCCGGGTCGAAGGGCGAGGTCTCGAGCCTCACCGCCGGCGCGGCGAACCTCGTGGCGCGCGTAGGCAACGTGCAGGGCCAGGCGCAGCTCACGATCACGCCTGCGATGCTGGTGTCGCTGACGGTGAGGCCGGCGAGCCCGACAGTGCGCCCGAACGGCGGCACGGTGCAGCTGTCGGTCGAGGGCACGTACAGCGACGACGCGCACGTCGATCTCACCTCGCAGGCGACGTGGTCGACGGCCGACGCGACGCTCGCGACGGTCGGCAACGCGAGCGCGGGCGGCCTGGTCACGGGCCACGCGGCGGGCAGCGTGAGCATTCGCGCGGCGGTGGGCAGCGTGAGCGCGAGCGTGATGGTCAGCGTGGCGCGACCGATGCCCGACTCGATCGAGGTGGCTCCGGCGAACCAGACGGTCGAGGCGGGGCAGCAGCTCTCGCTGCGGGCGATGGCGCGCTACTCTGACGGAGCGATCGAAGACGTGAGCGAGCTGTGCACGTGGTCGGCGATGCCGGCGGCGGTCGCGACGGTGTCGAACGCCCCGGGCACGAAGGGGCGCGTGCGCGGGGTCGCGAACGGCATGGCGAGCGTGCAGGCGGTGCTCGGCGCGCTGACGGCGTCGACGATGCTGACGGTGAGCCCTCCGATGCTCACGCAGCTCGCGGTGTTCCCGCCGACGCTGCGCACGGCCGCGGGCATCTACTCGCGCGTCGAGGCGACGGCGACGTTCAGCGACGGCAGCGGAGGCGGAGTCACGGGCCAGGCGCAGTGGACGTCGTCGAACCCGGCGGTCGCGCGCGTGATGGTGTACCAGCAGTACTACGCGTACGTGGAGTCCGTCGCGCCCGGCACGGCGACGATCACCGCGAGCGCGGGCGGCCTCTCGGCGACCATCGCGGTGACGGTCACGAACGCGGCGCTGACGTCGCTGCAGCTGTCGCCGGCGGCGCCGAGCATCGCTCGCGGCGAGACGCGCACGGTGTCGGCCTCGGGCGTCTTCAGCGACCTCACGACCGAAGATCTCACGTACACGGCGGCGTGGTCGTCGTCGGACCCGTCGATCGTCGCCGTGGGGCAAGACGCGGTGGGCTACCAGATCATCACCGGCCTGCAGCCGGGCACCGCGACGCTGACCGCGAACTACGGCGGCGTGACGGGCACGACGACGGTGACCGTGACGTCGGCGACGCTGCAGACCATTCAGGTGACGCCGTTCACGCCGCGGCTGCCGGTCGGGTTCTCGACCTTCCTGCGCGCGACCGGCATCTACAGCGACAACACCACGCAAGAGCTCACGTACCGGGTCTCGTGGTCGTCGAGCGCGCCGGCGACGGCCGCCGTGTCGCCGTACGGCGAGCTGCAGCCGCTGGCCGCGGGCATGGCGACGGTGACGGCGAACCTCGACGGCGTGAGCGGCTCGACGGTGGTGACGGTGAGCTCGGCGACGCTGAGCTCGATCGCGGTGACTCCAAACATGGGCAGCGTGGCGATCGGCGTCGAGCTGCCGTTCGCGGCGACCGGCACGTTCTCGGACACCACGACGATGGACGTGACGCCCTACGTGACGTGGCTGTCGTCGAACCGCGCGGTCGCCGACGTCGCGAACGCCTGGCCCTACCAGGGCAGCGCGAAGGGCTTGAGCGTGGGCATGTGCACGATCACCGCGGTGCGCGGCGGCGTCACCGGCACGGCAGGGCTGACGGTTCACTGACTTCTGACTCTCGAAAGGAGGCTCTCGCAGTCGCAGTAGAAGGACCCCCCAGGAAACGCGGGCGGCCCGCGCGCATCGGGCCGCCCGCGTTGTATTTCGCGGCTCACTTGAGATGAACGCAAGTGCGCCGCGCTTCGTGAGATTCGACGGTCGAGGCGAGAGCCGTGGCGCGCGTCACACCGCATTCATCTCAAGCGAGCGGCGAGGTATTTTGCGCCGACGCATGAAGCTCCACCGCGGCGGAGTCACGATCGAGCGCGAGGTCAGACCCGCCGGGCCGGGGCTCGCGGGCCTGCACCAGCGGTTCAGCGGCACCGGCGAGCGCGTGATCGTGACGCACGACGCGTCGCTGGTCGCGAGCGTTCGCGTGGTGCGCGGGCGCGTGTGGTTCGGTGACCGAGAGGCGCCGGCGGCGTTCGTGATGTCGGTGCCGCCGCGCTCGACGGTGCGCATCGCGTTCGAGGCGGCGCTCGCCGAGTCCGATGGGCTCGGGCGCATCGGCGCGTTCGAGGGGCCGCCGGCGGGGTCGCCCGCGCTCGAGGCGTGCCCCGACGCCGGGGTCGCGCCCGAGCTCGTCGCCGCACGGCGGGCGCTGCACGAGCACCTGTCCGACCTCGCTCCCGTTCGCGCTGCCGCGGCCGCGGCGGGCATGACCGCGGGCAACCTCACGCGGGCGTTCGAGCGCACGTGGGGGCTGACGCCGAAGCGGTACTGCACGAAGGCGCGGCTGTTCGACGCGGCGATCGCGCTGTTCACGGGCACGTCGATCGCGAGCGCGGCGCTGGCGTCGGGCTTCAACGACCTGAGCCGGTTCTACGCGCAGTTCCGGCGCCTGTTGAGCGCGACGCCGGGGCAGTACGCGCGGGCTGCCGAAAACCGCCAAGACGGCGCGGTTGGCCCGGCGTAGATCGGCGAGCGTGCCCCGCGCCGACGCCTTCGTGAACTTCACTTACGCCGTGACGCTGCTCGCCCCGTGCGTCGCGTTCTACTCGTTTCGCCTGCGCCGCGAGGTGCACCGCAAGGTGCAGGTCGGGCTCGTCGCGCTGTGCTGGCTCGCGGTGCTCGTGCTCGAGACCCGCATTCGCCTCGAGGGCGGCTCGGGCTCGTTCATCGCGCAGGCGCCGGCGGGGGTTCAGTCGACCGCGCGCGCGCTGCTGCTCATTCACATCGGGGGCGCCGTGCTGACCTACGCCGTGTGGACGGGGCTCGCCGTGGTGTCGTGGCGCAGGTTCGGCGGCGTGCTGCCGGGCGCCTTCTCGAAGCGGCACCGGCTCTTGGGCTGGTGCGTGTTTGGAGGGCTGTGCTTCACGGCGGCCTCCGCGAGCGGGATGTACTGGCTCACGTTCGCGTGAGCCGGCGCTCGGGCCTGGAGCCGGGCGAGCTACGGCAGCAGCGCCTTGATCGGCTCGGCGCGCAGGTACGCGTAGTCGAGCCCCGCCGAGGCGAGCACCGTCGCGAGCACGTGCTTCGGCGTGAGGATCTGCACCTGCCCGCTGTCGCGCATCATCTGCGTGGGCGTCTCGTACGCGACGCCGGTCGCGAGGTCGGTCTCGATCGGCATCTGCCCCACCGCCGCGCTGCCGCCGACGGTCAGCCCCCGCTTGAGGCCCGCGCCCGCAACCAGCACCGAGTTGCCGAGGAAGTGGTCGCGCCCGCGGATGTTGTTGAACAGCGGCGTGCGCGCGAACTCGCTGAACGCCAGGATCGTCGTCTCGTCGAGCATCGTCTTGCCGGGCGTCGAGCCGGGCGTGTTCTTGAGATCCTTGATGAGCGAGCCGAGCACCTTGAAGCCCTTCTCGAGCCGCCCGGGGTGGTCCTGCGCCCAGTCGGCGTGCGTGTCGAGCGTGCGCGCCGCCTGAAACGAGACGCACTGCGCGACGCCCTTCTTGATCGCCTGGCCCGCCGCGAAGCCCATCACCTCGGGCGCCGACACATCGCCCTGCGCCGCCGCGATGTCGTAGAGCGAGATGAGGCCCTGCATCTCGGCGTCCATGCGCGTGAGGTCGAACACGCTCGACAGCTGCGACGTGATGTAGCTGCGCGAGCGCCGCACGCTCTCGAGCAGCTGCGCCGTCAGCCCGTCGCGGTTCAGCCGCACGCCCTCGCAGCCGGGGCTCTCGTCCTGGAACTTCTCGACCGCCTGCTTGATCTTCGGGTCGAGCGTCGTGAGCGGCGTCAGCGCCGTCGCGAGGTCGCTCAGCGAGTTCACGTTCAGCGCCTGCGCGTACGAAGGCATCTTCTCGGCGTACGCCTCGACGCCCGCAGAGATGTGCGCGATGGGGCTCGCCTCGCCGATCTGCGCGAGGATCTCGGCCGCCGTCGACGAGCCGACCGCGTCGAGCCCGCGCGGGAACCGGCCCGTGATGAAGTAGCGGCGCCCGACCTCGTGGGCCGCCGTGTCCATCGTGATGCCCTTGATGATCGAGCACTCGCCCGCCACGTCGATGAACGCCTGCGGCACCGCGGGCCCCAGCGCCAGGTTGCCGACCCGCTGCATGCCCCGCGAGCTGAAGCCGTAGCCGAGCTGGCCGTAGCCGGGGTCGATGAGCTGCGTCATCGGGTTCGTCGTCGCCGGGTCGCGCGGGTCGAGCCCGAGCAGCTGGTCCCACCCGCCCTCGAAGTACGCAAAGACGAACTTGCGCTTCGGGTCCTTCGCGGCCGCGAGCGCGGCCTTCGGCAACATGAAGTCGGCCAGCAGGAAGCCGCCGGCGACCGCTCCGAGGCTCTTGAAGAGGTTGCGCCGCGACAGCGGGAGCGCAGCCGGACCACTGATGACGGGAAGCTTGAAGGTCATGGAGGTGGCCTTTTCAGTAGAGAAGAAACTCAGGAGAGGTGAACAGCGACGCGCAGACGGCCTGGTAGCCCGAGAGCGGCGTGGGGCTCTGCGACCCCATCTCGTACGCCGCCTTGAGCCGCGTCAGGTACGGGTCGGCGTCGGCGCCCTCGATGCCCGTGAAGCGCAAGATCAGGTAGCGGATGTTCTCGTCGACCGTCTGGAAGCGCGTGTAGAACTTCTGGTCGGCGGGCCGCGTCGGCTCGGCCTGCGCGAGGCTCGGGCAGTAGAAGGCGCTCAGGTCGAGCATGAACTTCATGAACAGCGGCGTCGGCTGCAGCTGCTCGTCGGTCACGCGCTTGTAGTCGGGGCGGCCGAGCGTCACCGCGAGATCGGCCGGCAGCTTCACGGTGCCCGCCGGCAGGTCGGCGATCTGATCGAGCGAGCGCTCGAGCTGGTCGACCGACATGCGGCGCGGGCCGCGCGAGCCGATGGCGAGATCCTTCAGCGCCGGGTGGCCGTCGGGCATCGACGGTGACGGGTTCGCGAGCACCTTCAGCGGCGGCGGCTCGGTCTTCGGCGGCGTCTCGGGCGTCTTCTGCGAGCAGGCCGCGAGCACCGCGGCCAACGTGAGAGCGGCGCGCTTCATGGCATCCTCCGGTACGCGGGCTGCGTGACGATCTTCTTCACGAGGTCTTTGATCTTGTACCCGCCGCTCTTGAAGTCGGCGGCGAGCGTCGGAATCACCGTGGCCTCTTCGTCGGGCGTCGGCTCGCGGCGCATGTAGTAGCCCCACATCTTGCGCGTCGTGCACGAGGCGAACGCGCCGCTGTCGATCGACGACTGCGCCAGCGCGCGCGGCCCCGTCTCGAGCTTCGCCACCTCGTCGGCCGTGCGGAACACGTAGGGCCGCAGCTGGTTGCGGAAGGGCTCTTCTTCGCCGACCGGCTGCACGTTGTAGAAGCGGAAGCAGCGGAACAGCTGGTCGATCGAGGTGAAGTTGCTGCACACGGTGCCCGCGCTGCGCGGGTAGCGCGCCTCGTCGAGCGGCGTGAACCCGTACTCGGCGAAGCGGCCGAAGTGCGCGGCCATCGGCTCGAGGCGAATGTGGCAGCCGTTGCAGCCGCAGCGCTTCGTCAGATCTTCGTGCTTGCTGCACGCCTCTTGCGGCGACGGCAGCGGCCCGCTGGGGATGAAGGCCGAGCACTCGAACGCGTTGTAGTAGCGGTGCGCGCGGCCGCGGTTCGACATGTACTTGAGCAGGTAGCCCGGCGTCGTGAGGATGCCCGCGTGCCGCCCACCGCGATCGACGTTCACCCAGGTGTCGACGTCGAAGTAGTTGAGCGACGCCGGCACCGGGTTCGTCGCGTCGACCTCACCGAACAGCTCGAACGACGCCCGCGACTGGTACCGCAGGTAGTGCGCGATCGGCCCGTTCATGGGCACCCGCATGCGCGTGAGCAGCTCGGTGTACGGCAGGTCCTGGCTGACGACGTCTTCGACGACGCGCATCTGCTGGTTGATGAGCGAGCGGCGCAGCAGCGCCGCCGTCTCGTCGGTCTGGCACAGCCGCAGGTTCGGGCCGCACCCGCACTCGGAAGAGAGGAAGGCGAACGACGTGTCGCACGAGACCGGCGCGTCGTTGAACGGAGCGCCGACCGCGTTCGGGTAGACCGAGAACTGGTCGCACGTCTGGTTCATGTACGGGCTCATGCGCGCCTTGGCCGTGCACATCTTCCCGGTCGGAGCCGCGATCGCGTCGAGCGCGCACACCTTCACCTGCGTGCCGGGCGCCCAGTAGGGCTCGACCATCACGTAGCCCTCTTGCATCGCGACGGTCTGGCCGTTCACCACGAGCGGCGTCATCACCGGCTGGCCGTTCGCGTCGAACGTCGCGGGCACGTTGCGGCAGGCGGGGAACTGCTGCGTCACGCTGCGCAGGAACAGCGCGCGCAGCACCGAGAAGTAGACGTAGTCGCGCGTGGGGCCGGTCGGCGTGAAGTCGATGCGGAAGAGCTTCTGCTGCAGCGGGTCGACCTCGGCGGCGTCGAGGTTCGGCCAGAGCAGCTGCTCGTGGTACTTGCGCATCGTGCCGACGAAGTCGTTCGACGCGATGTAGCTGTCGAGCTTCGACGTGCTGACGTCGGCCGAGCCGCGCTGATCGAGCGCCTCCTGGTACGACGGCGTGTAGCCGCGCAGATCGAGCGAGAGCCGGCGCAAGAGGCGCTGCCCGTCCATCGGGCGGGCGAGCTCGCACTTCGCGTCGGCCTGAGCGAAGGCCGAAGACGCCACCAACGTGAGCACTACCGTCGTGATTCTCATGGCTGCTTGCCTCCGCGGATCCAGCCTTCGAGCACTGCGTAGTCTGCCGGCTGCAGCCACATCTCTCTCGCGCACGGCACGCCGCCCGTGCAGCGCGGCATGTCGCCCGTGCGCACGCGCTGCAGCGCGCTCTCGGCCTTCGGCGTGAACGCCACGACGTCGGCGAAGTCGGCGTGGCAGCTCGTGCAGCGCTGCTGCAGCCACGGCTTCAGGTCGGCCTGGAACTTCGCGTCCGCGGCGCCCGCTCCGGCCTTCAGGCGCACGAGCGTCGCGGCGTTCGCCGTCCACAGATCGCCGATGCGGTCGATCGCGAGCCCCGAGGCACCCGAAGGCCGCGCGAACGACGTCAGCGTGTCGCCGTCGACGCGCAGGAGCGCGCCCTCGGTCAGCGCCCACGCCGTGCCGGTCACCGGGTCGACCTCGACGTCTTGCGCCGCCGCCCCTTCGAGCGTGAAGCGCGACCACGGCGGAGTCGCCGTGCCCACCCACCGGTAGAGGCCGTTCGCCGTCGCCGCGTACAGCGTGCCCTTCGCCGCCGCCACCGCGTTCACCGCCCCGACGTCTTCCGGAGGCTCGGCCGCCGCCGGCGCGCCGCCGCCGCGATCGGCGTTCAAGAGCACCAGCTTGCCGTCGAGCACCGCGAACGCCGCGTTGCCGTCGGGGTCGGCCGCGATGCCCGTCGCGCCCTCGCCGTAGCCGTCGATGGTGTAGCGGTTCGTCTCGGCCGTCTGGCGGCGGTACACGCCGTTCGTCGCCGCGAGCCACAGGCCCTCGAGCCCGCCGACCCCGCCGACCTCCGACAGGCCCGACACGGGGCCCATGCCGACCATCACCGGCGAGTGCGTGACGTAGCTGCCCTCGAGCACGAAGAGCCCGTTCGCGCCCGCGAGCCACGCGCCGCCCTTCGCGCGGGGGATGATCGCGTTCACCGGGCCGAGCGTCGTCGGGTCGCTGCCCTCGGCGTACAGGCTGCGCCGCGTCAGCTCGCCCGCGACGAGCTCGTACACCCGCCCGTCGGCCACCATCACCAGGTTGCCCGCGGTCGACATGCCCACCGCGGTCACGCTGCCCGACGCGGTGAGCGTCTCTTGCGTCAGCGCGCTGCCCTGCCGCGCAGGCGCCTCGAGCCGGGTCAGCTTCGGTGTCTCTTCGGGGGGAGTCGGGGGCGGCTTGCCGCACGCCGCCAGGACCAGGGCACAGAGCCATTGGGGTCGCATTGCAGCTTCGACACTGTAGCCCCCGAAAAGAGAAAAACGGCCCGCATGGCTGGTAGGACAGAGACCTTCAACATGCGCTTCGCCCTCGTTCTGATGCTCTGCGCCGGCTGCTCGGGAGCACCCTCTGCGCCCACGGGCCTCACCGCCGAGGAGTCACGCCTGCGCCGCGGCGCGTGCGAGTTCAAGGCGGGCGCGAAGGTCGCCGACACGCTGCCGAAGCTCGACGCCTTTCCCGTCGAGAACTTCGTGCTCGTCATGCAAGAGAACCGCAGCTTCGATCACTACTTCTCGAAGCTCTCGCACGGCGGCGTGAACGTCGCGCCAGAAGGCGCCACGAACCCCGACGCGATGGGCAACCCGGTGGCGCGCTTTCACCTCGACAAGTACTGCGTCGACGACCCGCGCCACGGCTGGAACCCGTCGCACCTCGAGAACGGCGACGGGAAGAACGACGGCTTCGTCGTGGCGAACGACCCGAACGGCACGCGCGCGATGGGCTACTACGACGAGAGCGACCTGCCGCTGTACTACGCGCTCGCCCGCACGTTCGCGCTGTCGGACTCGCACTTCTGCTCGGTGATGGGGCCGACGCAGCCGAACCGGCTCTACTATTACGCGGCGACCTCGTTCGGCACGATCTCGAACACGATTCCGCCGCTGAACGACTCGAAGGGGCGGCCGTACGCGAACCTGTTCTCGCGGCTCGACGCGGCCGGCGTGAGCTGGAAGGTGTACTCGACGAACGTGGCCTCACCGGCGGTGTTCCTGCAGGTGCTGGCCGACCACCTCGACCGCTTCGTGCGCATCGACCAGTTCCACCTCGACGCGGCGGCTGGGCAGCTGCCGCAGGTGGCGGTGGTCGAGGCGGCCTACGGCCTGGGCGTGAAGGGCGACGAAGACGACGAGCACTCGCCGGCGAACGTGCAGCTCGGCCAGCTGTTCGTGTCGAAGGTGGTGAAGTCGGTGATGAACGGCCCGCAGTGGCCGAAGGCGGCGATGATCTTCACGTACGACGAGCACGGCGGTTACTACGACCACGTGCCGCCTCCGAAAGAGGCGTGCGCGCCCGACGACCTCGAGCCCATCGGCGACACGACGCGGCACTTCGATCACCTCGGCTTCCGCGTGCCGCTGATGGTCATCTCGCCCTACAGCAAGCGCGGCCACGTCTCACACGCCGTGACGGATCACACGAGCATCGTCCGCACGCTGTCGCTGAAGTGGAACCTGCCCGCGATGACCGCGCGCGACGCGAACGCCGACACGCTGCTCGATCTGTTCGACTTCGAGCACCCCGACCCCAGCGTGCCCACCCTGCCCGAAGCCGTCGTCGACCCCGCGAAGCGCGACCGCTGCTACGCCGATTTCCCTTGAGGGGGCTCGGCGCTTTCAGGGCCTGCACACGTAGTTGCCGGGGAGCACCGGGTCGACCATGCACGTCTGACCATTGACGCAGAAGGCGCACATGAAGCCGAGGCCGCCGCAGAGCGGGAAGTACGGCTGAGGCCGAACGCAGCTGCCCATGAAGCAGCACCCGTCGAAGCAGCTGACGGGGCCGCAGGCGCCGCTGCTGCCGCCCCCGCCTCCGGTGCCGCCCGAGCCGCCGGAGCCTCCCAAGCCACCCGAGCCGCCGCTGCCGCCCGAGCCGCCGGAGCCTCCGACGCCGCCGCCGGTTCCTCCGAAGCCGCCGCCCGCGCCGCTGCCTCCGCCCGTACCGCCTCCGCCGCCCGCGCCCCCGAAGCAGCCTGAGCCCGGCGAGCACATCGAGCCGACCGGGCCGAACGAGCAGTCCTGGCACGAGGGGTACAGCGCCGAGCTGTAGCACTGGTTCTGGCTCTGCTGGCCGACGAAGACGCACTGCGTGCCGTTGCAGCAGTTGTTTCGCGTGCACGAGAGGGAGTCGCAGACGCAGAGGCCGGGCGTGGTCGCGCCGCCGGGTTCCCTCACGCCGTTGTCGCAGTGCTGCCCGACGGCGCACGGCCCGCTCGACCCGCACCGGCACGCGTGCGTCACCACATCGCAGTGATCCGTCGTGCCGGCGTCGAGGCAGTCGACGCACGCCGCTCCGCTGACGCCGCACGCGCCGTTCGCGGTGCCCGCCTGGCACTGGTTGCCGATGCAGCACCCGCTGCCGCACGACGTCTGGTTGCAGACGCAGACGCCGCCCGAGCACACCTGCCCCGCCTGGCACGGAGAGCCGGTGTTGCCGCACTGGCAACCGCCGCCGCTCGTGCACTGATCGCTCTTGCTGTCGCACAGCGCGCACTGCCCCGCGCTGCCGCAGTTCGGGTACGCCTGAGCCTGGCAGCCTCCCGCGCCCACGCAGCACTGCCCCGACGGGCACGAGCAGCCCGCGCACGTGCCGTTCATGCAGCTCTGAGCGCACGCGATGCAGTTCGCTCCGTTGCGCCCGCACGCCGCCTGGGTGTTGCCGGGCTGGCAGGCCTCGCTCAGGTCGCAGCAGCCGGGGCACGAGTTCGGGTCACAGACGCACCGGTTGCCCACGCAGCGGTAGCCCGGCATGCACGGCGCGTTCGTGTTGCCGCAGACGCAGTTGCCGCCGCGGCAGTCGGGCGCCCGCACCGGGTCGCAGCTCTGGCACATGCTGCCGTTCGCGCCGCAGGCGAGCGCGAGGCCGCCGCCCACGCACTGGGGCGGGCTCATGTTCGCCGTGCAGCAGCCCGGGCAGGTCGACGCGTTGCACTCGCAGAACGCAGCGAGGCCGGTGCCCTTGCAGTCTTCGCCGACGTCGCAGCGCGGCCCGTTGCCACAGCGGCACTGGCCGGTGAGCGTGTTGCAGCGGTTCGAGTCGATGGGCGCGTCGCAGTTGAGGCAGCTCGCGCCCATGCGCCCGCAGTGCGCGTCGTCTTGTGTGACGCACTGCTCGGCCTCGCAGCAGCCGTTGGGGCACGAGGTCGCGGTGCACTTGCAGACGCCGGCCTGGCACTCCTGGCCGACGCTGCACGGCCGGCCGAGCAGGCCGCACACGCAAGAGCCGTTCGAGCAGGTGTCAGACCGGTTGTCGCAGCTCGCGCACAGGCCGCCGTCGTTGCCGCACGCGGCGGTGGTGCCGGCCGTCGAGCACGCGCCGCCGCTGCAGCAGCCTCCGCAGCTCTGGCCGTCGCAGATGCACTGGCCGCCCGAGCAGCGCTGGCCCGACGGGCACGGCGGGTTCGCGCCGCACGTGCATGCGCCGTTGCTGCAGGTGTCGGCGTTCAGCTGCGTGCAGTTGCGGCACGACATGCCCGAGAGGCCGCACTGCGTCGCCGTCTGGTTCGGCGTGCCCGCCATCAGGCAGGTGCCGTTGCTGCAGCAGCCGTTGCTGCAGTTGCCCGAAGTGCAGCCCGAGCAGCCGCCGCCGGTGCACGTCTGCGGGCTCGGGCACACCGAGCAGATGCCGCCGCCGGTGCCGCACGCCATGCCGTTGGTGCCGGGCTCGCACGCGCCAGCGTCGGGGCTGCAGCACCCCATGCAGAACGTCTGGCTGCAGCGGCACTGGCCGGCGACGCACTGCATGCCGGTCGCGCAGGCGGGGCCGCTGCCGCAGCGGCACGCTCCGTTCGCGCAGCCGTCGGCGGCGATCGGGCTGCACGCCATGCACGCCTGACCCGGCTGCCCGCAGGTCTGCAGGCCCATCGGCTGGCAGAGCCCGGCGCTGTCGCAGCAGCCCGACGGGCACGAGCCCGCGTTGCACTGGCACGAGCCGCCGTCGCAGAACTGACCCGGCTGGCACGACGCGGTGCCCGAGCACACGCAGTGGCCGCCGTTGCAGCGGTTGCCGAGCGGGTCGAGCGCGCAGTCGGTGCAGACGGCGTTGTTGGTGCCGCACTCGTTGTTCGTTCGGCCGCCCATGCAGACGCCGTCGACGCAGCAGCCGTTCGGGCAGTTGCACGAGCAGCGCTCGCCGTCGCACGTGCTGCCGGCGGCGCAGACGCGACAGTTGCCGCCCGAGCCGCACGCGTCGTTCTCGAAGCCCGCCTGGCAGCCGCCGTCGCTGCCGCGGCAGCCGGGGTCGCAGGGGCCGGCGTCGACGGTCGAGCCGCCGCCGGCGCCCGCCGTACCGCCGCCCGTGCCGGTGCCGCCGTCTTCGAAGACGTCGCAGTCGGCGACCGGAGCGCAGTACTTCCCGGGCGGCAGACCTGGCACGGGGCAGCACCGCGAGCCCGATCGCAGGGTGCAGTCTTCGTTCGAGTCGCACGCGGGGTACTTCACGTCGACCTGCGGGTTGAGGCAGTTGCAGGCCGGGCTCGTGGCCAGCGCGAGCAGCGCCAGCGCGAGGCCGATTCTCAAGGGGTCGGAGCGCACGGGTCCCTCACTCCTTCATGAAGAGCAGCACCGAGGTGATGGCGAGCACGGCGCCCAGGCCGAGGAGGCCGCCGCCGAGGCCGATGCGCAGGTTCGACTGCGAGGCGAGCCCGGCGAGCTGGCGGTCGTTGTAGGTGCTCGCGACGCCGGGCAGCGCGTCGGTCGAGGCCTGGGTCTGAAAGTACGTGCCGCGATCGAGGAACCCGAGGATCAAGCAGGCGATGCCCGCGCCGACGGCGATGATCGCGGCGCCGGTGGTGACGTACGCCACGGGGCCGAGCGAGCTCTTCGGCGGCTCGGCGGTCACCGCAGGCGGAGGCACCGGCGGCGGCTCGGGCACGATCTGCGGCTCGCGCCGCGGCTCGAGCACCGGCGTGCTCTTGAGCTCGTTGTCGGCGGGCTTGGGCGTCGGCGCCGCGGCGACCTTCGCGCGCCGGGCGTCGTTCATCGCGGCGAGCGGGCCCTTGAGCTTCTGCGCGAACGACGACGCGGCCTCGCTGGCGCGCTTGCTCCACGACTTCGCGTCGGCGGTCACGTCGTCGGTCGCGAGCGACTCGACGCGGTCGAACGCCACCGCTTCGAGGTGGCCGGCGCTGAGCTTGCCGGCCCGGCTGACGTCGACGCCGATGACGACGCCCTGCAGCAGCTGGGCGAGCTTCTGCAGACACAGCCGCGCTCCGTCGCACGCCCTCGGGTCGACGCCGCCGAGCTGCGTGAGCCGCTTCACCGAGTCGCCGTCGCCGGTCGCGGTGATGCCCTGGGCCTGGAGCGCGGCCTTGAGCTGCTCGACGACCGCGGGGGCCTGGTTGCCGACGTCGCGCCGGCTCGACACCACGATCGCGACCGGCACGTCGGACGGGGTCTGAGCCAGCGCGAAGAAGATGAGGGAGAGCATCGACACCCGGGCCGGCCTGGGTGCCACAAACTCTACTCTGTTTCCGGTCGGGCTCCGCTGCTCATCAGGATGTCGAACGGTACTGCTGTTCGACATCCACATTCGCGGCCGCTGCGCCCGACGGCCTTTCCGGTCGGGCTCCGCTGCTCATCAGGATGTCGAACGGTACTGCTGTTCGACATCCACATTCGCGGCCGCGGCGCTGCTCATCCTACCGGTCGATCTGCCGGGCCACGTCGTCGAGGAACAGCCAGACCTCGCGCCGCTCGCCATCGCTCGACGCCTTCGCGCTGTCGTCGCGCGCCTGCTTCAAGAACGACCTCAGCACCGGCAGCGCCTCACCGCGCGACGCCTCGCGCTGCTCCAGCTTCCGCTCCAGCGTCGCGATGCGGCCCTTGAGCTGCCCCGCCGAGATGCCGCGCTTCACCGGAGCCGGAGCCGGAGCCGGAGCCACGGCGACCGCGGCCCCCGCATCTGCCGGGCCCGCAGGCTCGGCCACCGGGGCAGCCACCGCGACCGCCGCGTCAGGCACCTCGAGCACCGGGCGCGCGACCTTCGGCGGAGGCGGCTCGACGAGCCCTGCATCGCCGGCCTCCGGGGCCGGCCGCAGCACCGCGTAGACCGTCAGCCCCGCCGCGGCGAGCACGACGACGCCGAGCGCGACGTAGCGCAGCGGCGACGGCCGCATCGCCGACAGCGCCGCCGCGGTGCTGGGGGGCCTCGACTCCTCGGTGAGCGCGATCGGCTTCATCGGGCGCGACGGCACCGTGCGCTCGGTGCCGGTGGCCTGAGCGTCGCCCGCGAGCGGCTTCGAGCTCATCTGCTGCGAGGCGTCGATGGTCATCGCGCCGCGGAGCAGCTCGAGCGACTTGAGCACCTCGCCGCTGTCGGCGGGCCGCTCGTCGGGGCGCTTCTGCATCAGCTTGAAGACGAGCTCGTCGAGCGCGAGCGGCACCTGCGGCGCGAAGCTGCGCACGTGCGGCGTCGGCTCGACGACGTGCTTGAACATGGTGTCGAGCGGGTTCTCGCCCTTGAACGGCAGGCGCCCCGTGAGCAGCTCGAACGCCATGCAGCCGACGGCGTACAGGTCCGTCCGCGCGCTGATCTCGCGCCCCTGCGCCTGCTCGGGAGCGATGTACTCGGGCGTGCCGATGACGACCGACTGCCGCGTCTGCGGCGTGCTGCCGGTCTTCTGCGCGTTCGTCTTCGCGATGCCGAAGTCGAGCAGCTTGATGTACGGCCGGGCGCGGCCGCTCTCGACGAGGAAGATGTTGCTCGGCTTGATGTCGCGGTGAATGACGCCGGCGTCGTGGGCGGCCTTGAGGGCGTCGAGGATCTCTTCGAGGTAGCGAATGGCGAGCGCCGGGTGCATGGGCGCCTCTTTCACGATGACCTGATCGAAGGGCCGCCCGTCGAGGAACTCCATGACGAAGTACTGCGTGCCGTCATCGAGCGTGCCGAAGTTGAAGATGTCGACGATGCCGCGGTGGCCGATGGCGTTGACCGAGCGGGCCTCGGCGACGAAGCGGGCGACGAGCTCTTTGTCCTTCGAGAGCGTCGGCAAGAGGAACTTCACGGCGACGCGCTTGCCGATGACGGGGTGCTTGCCTTCGTAGACGACGCCCATGCCGCCGATGCCGATGCGGGCGATCATGTCGTAGTCGCCGATGCGGCGACCGGTCAGGTCGGGGAAGTCATCGTCGGCGGCCATGGCGCTAGGGCACGGTCAGCGTCACGGTCGACGCGCGCGTGGTGCACCGCTTGGTGCGAACGCTCAAGGGGTACATGCCCGGCAAGAGCTCGGGCGGCACGTCGCCGACGAAGGCGTTGCGGCCCGGCGAGAACGCACCGCGCGCGAGCGCGACGCCGCCGGCGACGACGTCGAGCGCCGACGCGAGGTTCGTGCCCTTCACGATGACGCGCGTGTCGCCGGGCGCCGGAGCGATCACCTCGGTGAGCTCGGGCTCGGGCAGCGCGTCGTCACAGACGAAGAACGGCAGCGTCGCGAACCCCTGCCCGCCGCGGCCGTCGCGGAGCACGAGCCACACGGTGCCGAACCGCCGCTCGGGCACGGGGTCTTCGGGCACCTCGGCCGAGCCCGGCGCGAGGAAGATCGTGTCGGGGCCTTCGTCGAGATCGAGGCGCTCCTGGCTGAAGCGGCCGTTGGTCGAGTACCAGGCGGCGACGAGCTGCTCGGTGCGGTCTTCGCGCCCGGTCGGCAGCTGCAGCGTGTACGTCTCGCGCTCGGAGGCGCGCACGTGGAGGCTGAGCTCCTGGCCGGGCTTCACCTGCAGCGTGCCGTTCTTCGGGTGCTCCTTGCCGTCGACGTCGAGGCCGTCGAGGCGCGGGTTCTGGTTCGGCGGGTCTTTTTCGCTCACGGTGATGCGGCTGAGCGCGAAGACGCTCTTCACCTCTTGCGTCTCGATGCGGTGGAAGAGGTCGCGCAGCTCTTCGTTGGTCGAGGTGGGGTCGATCTCTTCGCCGATGACGACGGCGAGCACGGGCCCGACGACGCCGTTGAAGCGGTTCGCGTCGCCCTGGGGAATGGGGTCGAACAGCGTCGGCGGCGACGCGTAGCTCGCGCGGCTGCCGATGCTGAGAATGTGAACGCCCTCGGGGAAGGTGGTGAACGAGGTCGGCTGCAACAGCGCGCTGGTGTCGTTGCAGGCGCTGCGGCCCTCGCCGAACGGGTCGGGATCACAGCCGACCCAGATGACGGTGGTGCGGGCGTCCGAGGGATCCAGGAGGAGCGCGCTGAGCTGCGCGCTCTGCCCCGGCTTCACCTCGGGCGGGTCGGCGACGATCGACAGCACGCGCAGCTTGTCGACGAGCGTCTCGGGCTTGAGCTGGGCGCCGCAGCCCGAGAGGAAGACGAGGAATACGTGTGAAGCGCAGCGCCGCAAGCGGCGCGGAGATTACAGGTTGATGCCCAAACGGCGAACGCCAGAGTTGAACTCCTGCCACGAGACGCCGCCGTTACGGTTCGTGTCGAACTGGTCCATCATGCGGCTCGCGATCGCGCCCTGCGGAGGGAAGCCGTGCCACAGGTCGACGCCGGCGTCGTCGAGCATGCGCTCGATGCCGCGCTTGCCGACCTCACGGCCCGCGCCGCCCGCGTAGTGATCGAACGCGCGCTGCCAGTTGCCACCGAAGCGCTCGTCGACGAGCCTCTTCACCGCCGTGCCGATGCGAGCCTCGGTGCTGTTCGGGTCGACCGCCGCCGCCGCCTGAACGGGCCGGGCCCCCTGCGTGTCGTCGGCGCGGAGGCGCTGCATCTGGAGCTGCTGGCTGCGAAGACCGGCGGGGGTGATCATGGGAGGGCTCCTGCGAAGTGAGGGTTCGAGGAAGTTCTCATCCATTGATTGCGCAAGGTTTCTTGCGCAACGCCGATTGCGCACCGAGCGCAGCTGTCAAAACTCTGCACGCAGGCCAACCGCCGGGAGAATCGGCACTCCGTACACGTACTGCTTCTCGCTGTAGTCGAAGTTGTAGAAGACGCCCTCGACGTTCTGCCGGTTGGTGACGTTCTGTACGTCGATGTACGCGGCGAGCACGAAGCTCTTGAAGACGAAGCGCTTGTCGAGGCGGAGGTCGAGCGAGAAGAAGTCGGGGAGGCGCTGGCTCCAGGGGAGGCCTGGCAGCGGGTAGTAGTAGTTGCCGTTGGTGTCGTAGAGCGAGGCGACGATGGGGGTGACGAGCACGCCGGTCGCCCAGCGCAGCCGCGCCCCGATGACGAAGTCGAACGGCAGGCGGTAGGTGGCGACGGCGATGAGGTTGTGCGGCTGATCGAGCGGGCCCGGCGCGTAGATGACGCCGCCGTAGTAGTCGCGCTCGAAGCGAGACAGCGAGTAGCTGATCCACCCGAAGAAGTTGTGGGCGAGCTTGTGACGGAGCAACAGCTCCATGCCGTACGCGCGGCCGTAGCCGTCGCTCGTGTACGTGGCCTGCGCGCCGGGGATGTTGACGTCGCTGCCGATGCCGCTCGCGAGCGAGAGGCGCGCCTGGTCGAAGAGATCTTTGTAGTAGCCCTGCAGGTCGAGCCCGAGCGCCTCGGTGATCTTCACCTCGGTGCCGACCATGTAGTGGCGCGCGCCCTCGGGCTTGAGCTTCGGGTTGCCGAAGACGGGCGAGAGCTGGCCGCTGCGGTAGTCGGGGGGCTGGTGGTAGATGCCGGCGGCGCCCTTGACGGTGACGCGCTCGTGCGGCGACCAGAACACCGAGAGGCGCGGGTCGGCCCAGGCTCGGTTCATGTACGACTGGTAGTCGCCGCGCACCGAGCCCACGATCTCGAGCGAGGGGATGGGCCGCCACGACGCCTCGAGGAACAGGCCCGGCTCGACGTGCACGTACGTCGCGTTCTCGGCGAGCAGCCGGCGCTCGACGTACGGGTCGGGGATCTGGTTCGGCCGAAACGGCGGCGGGCTCGTCGCGTCGACGCGCATCGGCACCGTGAGCAGATCGAGGCCGGTGCTGACGACGAGCTTCGCCTCGGGAATGTCGATGGCGAGCCGCTCGCGCAGCTGCACGGGGAACTGGTTGACCCGGTAGACGATGTCGGTCGTCGAGCCGCTCAAGACGTACCGGTCGAAGCCGACCGAGTTTCGCGAGACGAGCTTCACGCGCTGGCTCAAGCGGTGGTCGATGCCGACGACGAGCCGGTTGTACATGACCGAGGTGCCGAAGCTGCCCTGGTTGCCCTCGCTGTCGGGGTCGAGGAAGGGAATCGGCCGCGTGAACACCCACGCGTCGCTCGAGCCGAGCAGCTGAATGAAGACGCGGTTGCCGCCCTCGCCCTTGCGCTCGGCACGCAGCTGGTAGTCCCAGTACACCGGCGACACCGAGAACCCGACCGCGCCCGCGACCGCCGGAGCGAACGTGTTCAGCGCCCACGGCAGCGTGACGTCGATGAGGCCGCGGCGGCCGGCGACGGCGATGCTCCACTTGTCGGTGATGGGCGTCTCGACCATCACCTGGGCGTCGAACGGCGAGACGTCGAGGAAGCCGTGGGTGCCCGACAGCGACGGGGTCTTGAGCTCGCCGCGCACGAGGCCGCCGATGCTGCGGCCGAACGTCGCGCTGAAGTTGCCGGGCTGCAGCGAGAGCGACTCGACGAGGTTCGAGTTGAGGGTCGAGTTGAAGCCGCCGAAGTGGAACAGCTGGGGGATCTGGATCTCGTCGATGTAGACGCGCGAGTCCCACGCCTTGCTGCCGCGGATGACGAGGAAGCCGGTGTTGAACGGCGAGCGCGCCACACCCGGCAGGTTCTGCAGCACACGGAAGGCGTCGTTGCCCGAGCCGGCGACGTAGCGGGCCTCGGCGCGCGTCAGCTTCACCTGCGAGGCCTCGCGCACGCGCTCGCCGCGTACGACGGTCTCGGGCGCCGCGCCCTCGAGGTGCAGGTAGTACGTGACCTCGGTGCGCTCGCCCTCTTTGATCTCTTCGTCGACCTCGAGCTTCGTGAAGCCCTGCGCGGTGACGGCGACGTGGAAGGTGCCGGGCGGGACTCCGGCGATCTCGAAGCGGCCGTCGTCGCCGCTGACCGCCTCGAAGTCGCCCGCGAGGATCAGCGCGCCGGCGATCGGCTCGCGGTTGCCCATGGTCTTCAGCGTCCCCGCGAAGTTGACCGGCGCAGGCACCAAGCCTGCGTCAGAGACCGCCTCGGCGACGACCACCGGCTTGAGCTCGAAGTGGTACGCGTACTCGATGCGCACGGCGGCCGGCGCCCCGTCGATCTCGGCCGGGCTGAAGACGAAGCGCTTCGCGGCCTCGAGCGCGCTCTGATCGAGCGACGGCGTGCCGCTCGTGCCCGTGACGCGGGCGTCGATGACCTTGCCGTCGGGGCCGATGTCGATCTCGAGCGTGACCGTGCCCTGGACTCCGGCGTCGGCTGCATCCGCCGGGTAGACCGCGTCGGGCTGAACGAGCAGCTCCGGCGGGCGGGTGAGAGCTCCCAAGGTGATGGCCAGCGCGAGCCAGTGCAATTCGGGGGGCCGACTTAGCATGCCCCGTGGGGGTGGCGGTGCTGCGGTGATGCGACGGCCGTCCACGATCACGTCCACGATCACGTCCACGATCACGTCCACGATCACGATCACGATCACGGCGGGACGACCACGTCCGCGTCCACGTCCACGTTTGCGCTCAGCTCGCTCGTCTCGCTCGGTGCGGACTGTCGCAGCTTCGGGACGCTCGGCGCATCCGCCCCAGCGGCACCGAGGCACGGCACGGTAGGGTCGGCGGCCTTGAGACGCACCCTCGCCTTGTTGCTCATCGCTTGCGGCTCGCCCCCGCCCCAGCTCGACGCCGGCCCCGCCGGTGGCAACACCGCCGGCGGCGATGCGGCGGGTGGCAGCTCGGCTGGCGGCGCCACGGCGGGTGGTAGCACCGCCGGCGGCGGCAGCACCGCTGGCGGCAGCACCGCCGGTGGCTCTGCCCTGCCCTGCTCGACACGTATTACCTACGGCAGCGCGTGGATCCGCCCTTCCGGCCACGCGGCCGACTTCGACGACGTCACCGGCCTGGTGACCTGGGACGGCGGCTTCACCGTCGACGGCTCCGGCAACTCGGTCGCCGAGCTCTCGAATGGCTGGCGGCCGGTGTTCTCAGGCCGGCAGGGCTGCGTCATCTCGCTGCAGAGCACCTGCGACCCCTCGCCGTGCGGCACGCGCGTCACCTACGGCACCAACTGGCTGCCCCCGCCGAATCACTCCGCCTTCTTCGACGACGTGCCCGGCGTGCTGACGAGCGACGGCGCCTGCCGCAACACCGGCGCCCAGTCGTTCGTCACCCTCACGCCCGGCTGGCAGCCGCACTTCTCCGGCAACGATGCCTGCGCCTACTCGCTTCGCTACACCCAGTGCGGCGACCGCCTCTATACGAACCCCGTCGTCGCCACCGACTGCCCCGACCCCGGCGTCACCTACGACGCCGACGCCGGCTACCTCATGGTCTGCACCTCCGGCGGGCCCGGCTACCCCATTCGCTCGTCGCCCGATCTCGTGAAGTGGACCCTGCGCGGCACCGCCTTCACCGCGGCGACCAAGCCCGCGTGGGCGACCGGCGACTTCTGGGCGCCCGAGCTGCACCGCGGCTCGACCGGTTGGGTGCTGTACTTCAGCGCCCGCCACACCGACGGCTCCCTCGCGGTCGGCGCTGCGAGCGCGCCCTCCCCCTTCGGCCCGTTCACCGCCCAAGCCACGCCCCTCGTGAAGGAATCGGGCCCCGGCGTGATCGACGTGCACGCCTTCGCCGCCCCCGACGGCACCCGCTGGCTGATGTGGAAGCGCGACGGCAACGCGGTGGGCCAGCCGACTCCGATTCGGGTGCGGCCGCTCGACGCGACCGGCCTCGCCCTCACCGGTAGCGCGACGGACGTCCTCACGAACGATCTCGGCTGGGAGGGCGCCGTCGTCGAGGGCCCGTGGGTCATCAACGAGGGCGGCTTCTTCTACCTGTTCTACAGCGGCAACTCGTACGCGAGCGCCGCGTACGCGATCGGCGTCGCCCGCTCGACCTCACCGACCGGTCCGTTCACGAAGGCGCCCGCGCCGATCCTGGTCAGCCGCGGCGCGTGGGCCGGCCCCGGCCATGGCTCGGTGCTGCGCGGCCCCGGCGGCGGCTGGGTGCACCTCTTTCACGCGTGGGAGGCCGCTCACATCGGCCAGGCTCCGGGCCGGCAGGTGCTGCTCGAGCGCGTGACGTTCGAGAACGGCTGGCCCGCGATGAACGCGGCGCCGTCGTCGCGCTCGCAGCCGGTGCCGTGATCGTCAGACGACGATGCCCGACCACCGCGTCACCCACTTCTGCGGGTGAAACTCGGGAATCGGCTTCGGCGCCACCAGCGGAGCGCCGTCCTTCCAGAAGCTCTTGAACGGCCGCTTCTCGCCCGTCATGTAGAAGTGGAACACGTACGCGACGTCGCAGGCCGCGTAGTCCGAGAGCCACCGATCCATGTCCTTGATGCCGGCCTCGTGGAAGAGCTGCATCGAGTAGCGGCAGGCCTCGGTCTCGTACTCGCGCAGTCGCGCCAGCATCTCTTGCGAAGGGTTCGGGTAGAGCTGGTAGCCGATCTCGCGCGCCTTCTCGTCGGTGTTCCACTGCACGGTGTGGCCGAAGAGGTGCGCGATGATGAATAGCGCCGCCTCGATCTCTTCCTCGAAGTCGACGTGAATCTCGGCGCCGTCGAGGTCGCCGGTGAACGGGTTCGGCACGTCGCGAATGCGAACGGGGATGCCGTACGTGTTCTCGATGTACGGCTCGAGCGTGTTGAAGGCTTCGCGCATGCGCGCGTCGGTGGGCTTGGACAAGGCCCGCCGAGTCTGCCGCATCGAGGCAAAAATGGGGACAGGCTACTTTTTTGCGCAACCGGGAATCGCGCCTGCCGCCGCCGGCAAGCGCGTTGCGCAAAAAAGTAGCCTGTCCCCTTTTTTGCGCTCAGACCGCCGCGCGCTTGTAGAGCGTCACGACCGCGGCGCCGCCGAGACCGAGGTTGTGCTGAAGGCCGAGCTCGGCGTCGGGCACCTGCCGCTCGCCGGCCTGGCCGCGCAGCTGCCACACGAGCTCGGCGCACTGTGCGAGACCGGTCGCGCCCAGCGGGTGGCCCTTCGAGAGCAGGCCGCCCGACGGGTTCGTCACGAACGCGCCGCCGTAGGTGTTGTCACCGTCCCAGATGAACTTCTCGGCGCCGCCCTCGGGGCAGAGGCCGAGCGACTCGTAGGTGAGCAGCTCGTTCGTGGTGAAGCAGTCGTGCAGCTCGACGACGTCGATGTCCTTCGGCGAGACGCCCGACTTCTCGTACACGTCCTTCGCGGCCGCGGCGGCCATGTCGAAGCCGCACATCTTGATCATCGAGTCGTTCTCGAACGTCGTCGCGAAGTCGGTGCGCATCGTCTGCGCCACGATCTGCACGGCCTTCGAGATGCCCTTCTTCTTCGCGAAGTCGCTCGAGCAGACGATCGCCGCCGCCGCGCCGCACGTCGGCGGGCAGCACTGGAACTTCGTCAGCGGGTCGAAGATGTCGTCGCTCGCCAGAATCTGCTCGACGCTCAGCACCTCGCGGAACACCGCGAGCGGGTTCTTCGACGCGTGCTTGCGCGCCTTCTCGGCGATCTTCGCGAACGTCTCGCGCTTCGTGCCGTACTTCCACCGGTACTCACGGCCCGCGCCGCCGAACATCTGCGCCGCCGGCGGAGCCTGGTTGAAGCCCTGCACCTTGCTCATCACGTCGACGTGCTTGTCGAGCGGATTCGTGCGGTCGGTGAACTTGCTGCCGAGCGCGCCCTTCTCCATCTGCTCGAAGCCGACGGCCAGCACGCACTCGGCGAGCCCGCCCTCGACCGCCTGCCGCGCCAGGTACAGCGCCGAGCTGCCCGTCGAGCAGTTGTTGTTCACGTTCACGACGGGGATGCCCGTCACGCCCGCGGTGTAGACCGCGCGCTGACCGCACGTGCTGTCGCCGTAGACGTAGCCGGCGTACGCCTGCTCGATCTCTTTGTAGTCGACGCCTGCGTCTTTCAGCGCGTCACGAATCGCGTTGCCGGCCATCACCTCGTAGCCGTCGGAAGCACCCGGCTTCGCGAACTTCACCATTCCAACTCCGATGACATTGACTTTGCGTCCCATGGTGGCGGTTCCTTTCAGAAGAGCTTGTTGAAGATGCCGAGGCGGTGAACGGGGCCGACGTCTCCGTCGACCCTGAGCAACCCGTTCATGTAGAGATCTTTCGGAGTCCGCTCGCCCTTCGCGAGCGCCGTCAGATCTTCGTCGCTGATGGTGATGGTCGTGTTCGCCTTGCCGAGCTCGAACGTCTGGCTGAAGTCCGGGTTCTTCACCTTGAAGGTCAGCTTCGCGTCGACCTCTTTCGCCAGGTGCGGGTTCTTCGCCAGCCGCTCGGTGAGCGCCGCGAAGATCTTCTGCGCGTTCGGCCCGCTCGACGGAGCTGCCCCCGCCGCCGGAGCCGCCGCCGCCGCGACCGGAGCCGCGACCGCGTTGCGATCGATCTTCTTCAGGAACTCGAGCTTCTGGCTCGCCATCACGTTGCCGCTGATCTTGAGCTTGCCCGTCGAGAACAGCTTCTGCGGGTCGGCCTTACCGGTGGTCATGTCGAGCCAGTCGGCGTCGGTGAGCTCGAGCGTGCAGTCGGCCTTCGCGACGGTGCCCTCGCTGACCTTGCCTTCCTTCGTGTCGATGATCCACGCGCTGTCGGGGCTCTTCAGCTTGAACTGGTAGACGACTCCGATCTTCTTGATGTCGGCAGCGTTCGAGGCGACGTGCGCCGCGATGGCTCCGAAGATCGTCTTCGTGTCGATGCCGCCCGCCGCAGGCGCAGCCGCCGCCGCCGCCGCGTTGCGATCGATCTTCTTGAGGAACGACAGCTTCTGGCTCGCCATCACGTTGCCGCTGATCTTGAGCTTGCCGGTCGAGAACAGCTTCTGCGGGTCGGCCTTGCCCGAGGTCATGTCGAGCCAGTCGGCGTCGGTGAGCTCGAGCGTGCAGTCGGCCTTGGCGGCGGTGCCCTGCGACACGCGGCACTCCTTCGTGTCGATGACCCACGCGCTGTCGGGG
Organism: Myxococcaceae bacterium; assembly: GCA_044223505.1. Taxonomy (GTDB): domain Bacteria; phylum Myxococcota; class Myxococcia; order Myxococcales; family Myxococcaceae; genus Xiheicaenimonas. Next base: position 85,447 of record JBGALX010000017.1, on the reverse strand, counting down.
TTCTTGATCTTGAACTGGTAGACGGTGCCGATCTTCTTGATCTCGTCGGCGTTCGACTGAACGTGCGCCGCGATCGCGTTGAAGATGAGCGTCGTCTGCGACTGCGCGCCGCCAGCCGCAGCGGCCGCCTTCGCCTCGGGCATCTTCGCCACGGGGATCTCGTTGTAGAGCTCGACCGCCGCGTTGCTGATGACGACCTTGTTGCGCTCGACCGCGGTCGCGCGAACGATGATGCGGCCGTCGCTCTCTTTCCACATCTCGGTCTTGATGGTCTCGCCGGGGAACACCGAGTCGGCGAAGCGGACCTTGATGCTCTTGAACTTGCGCGGGTCGCCCTCGAGGAAGCTGTTGATCACCGCGCGGCCCACGTAGCCGAACGTGCACAGCCCGTGGAGGATCGGCTTCTCGAACCCGAACATCGTCGCGAACTGCGGGTCGACGTGCAGCGGGTTCCAGTCGCCGCTGAGGCGATACAGGAGCGCCTGGCTGTCGCTCGTCTTCTCGGTGACGACGGCGTCGGGCTTGCGGTCGGGCGCGACGTTGACGTCGCTCGCCGGCCCGCGCTCGCCGCCCCAGCCGCCGGCGCCGCGCACGACCATCGAGACGTCGTTCTTCACGAGCAGCTCGCCGGTGTCGGCGTCGTAGCTGTCGATGTGGGTGACGACGACCGCGTGCTTACCCTTGTCCCAGATCTCAGAGATCTTCGCCTTGTGCTCGAGGCGCGCCTTCGCAGGCAGCGGCCGCGTCACCTCGGTGTACTGCTCGCCGTGGAGGATGCGATCGAGCCCGTAGTTCAGGCCCGGAGCCGCCTTGCCCTCCATCGCCATCTTCAAGATCGAGTTGATGGCGGGGATCACGCCGTAGGTCGGCAGCGTCCAGAAGCCGTCGCTGTTGCGCTCGTAGGTGAGGTGCAGATCTTTCTCGTCGGTGGGCTTCGCGCCGGCGCCGACGCCGAGGGCGTACAGCGTCATGTCGCGCTCGTCGTACTGCGACTCGATGCCCTCCATCTGGTAGCCGAGCGCCTGGTCGACGTCGATGAACTCGTTGCCGCCGAGCGACTTCGAGGTCGAGTTCGAGAGCACCGGCGTCAGCGACTCGGTGACGTTCGCGGGGTGCGTCGACTTCTTGAAGTCGGTGATCTGCTCCCAGTTGTTCTGCAGCTGCTCGGGCGTGATCTCGCGGCCGAGCTTGAACAGCCGGCCTTCGGTGCGCTCCCAGCGGAGCTTGCCGTAGTAGCCGCCGCCGACCTCGAAGATGCCGCCGTTCTCGGTGCAGCTCTCGTGGGTCAGCCACGCGACGAGCGGGCTCACGTACTCGGGCTTGAGCGCGTCGATGAGCTCCTTCGGGAGCACCGTCTCGGTCATGCGCGAGCCGGCGATGGGCGCGATGACGTTGACCTTGATGTTCTTCTTGTCGCCCTCGAGCGCGAGCGTCTGCGTGAGGCCGACGAGCGCGAGCTTCGCGGCCGAGTAGTTCGCCTGGCCGAAGTTGCCGTAGAGGCCGGCGGCGCTGGTGGTGAAGAGCACGCGGCCGTAGCCCTGGTCGCGCATGAGCGGCCACGCGGCGTGCGTAACGCGGAAGGCGCCGAGCAGGTGCACCTTGTAGATGAGGTCCCAGTCCTGCTGGGTCATCTTGTGGAACGTGGTGTCGCGGAGGATGCCCGCGTTGTTGATGATGACGTCGATGCGCCCGAAGGCGTCGACCGCGGTCTTGACGATCTTGTCGCCGTCTTCGACGGAGTCGTAGTTCGCGACCGCCTGGCCGCCCGCCTCTTTGATCTCGGCGACCACCTTGTCGGCGGCGGCCGAGCTCTTGCCCGAGCCCGTGTGCGAGCCGCCGAGGTCGTTCACGACGACCTTCGCGCCGCGCTTCGCGAAGAGAAGAGCATGGCTGCGGCCGAGGCCTGCGCCTGCTCCGGTGACCACCACTACTTTTCCATCGAATCTCAGTTCGTCAGCCATTGTTGGTCTGCCTCCTGGTGAGGCACTCATGGCACTGGCCCGATTGTGAAGTCAACGGCCGGGCCGAAAAATGTCTCCACTGGTGACACCGGGGAGTGACAGAAAGGAAACCGAGAAGAACCCCCTCTCCCCCCGTAGGGGAGAGGGCCGGGGTGAGGGGGCAGTTGAGCGGCCGTGAGCTCTCAGACGCGAGAGGTCGAGAGCAGCCGCCGGGCGGCAGCTCCGCTCTGAGCGGAGTCCATCAAGCCGAGGGCAGCGCGCACGTGATCCGGCAGCCCGTGATCACCAAGCCCCAGCAATGCGCGCTCCTGGGCCTCGCGAACGCGGCGTCGAGACGAAACGGGCAGCCGCGGCATCAATGTCTCCGCCAGAGACATCGAGAACACGGCGTGCTGTCGCTCGTCGGGAGCCACCTCGCGCATGAGCGCTCGCACCCCGGCATCGTCGGCGTGCTCGGCCTGCCAGGCGTTGATCACCGAGCCGTAGAGCTCGCGGCCACAGCCCTCGTATGCGTTCTCGACGGCGATCGCCTCGAGCGAGCGGGGCTCGGTGAGCGCCGCGACCCGGGGGAGCGGCGGCAGGAAGCCGTGGCTCAGGGCCAGCTTCGTCGTCGCGCGCGCATGGCGAACCTCGTCGTCGGCGCTCCGTCGCGCGGCGTCGCCCGGCAGGCCGTGGGCCTCGAGCTCTGCAGCGAGCTGCCAGAAGGCGTGCACGGCGGCGGTCTCGAGCTGGGCCATCGCCGAGAGGCTCGACCCCACGGAGCTCCCGAACGACGAGAGCCCACCCAGCCCCGGCGGCGCCCGGCCGCCGAGGCAGTAGATCGAGCAGGTCACGAGGCCGGCGTCGGCCGGGCGGCAGCTGTTGTACGGCACGTCGAAGCCCGAGTCGGGGCACAGCGGCAGACAGTCGATGCTCGCCTGGCCTCCGTCCCATCGCGTGCCGTCGGCGTTGACGCCGTTCCACGCGATCGTCTCGTTCGCACCGCAGTGCCCCGAACCGCAGAACCAGCAGCTCGACAGCGCCGGCGCTCCCATGACGAGCGCCCATGTCCTCTTGTTCATCGTCAGCCTCCGACGCGCTTCCCCGGCCGCTGGCAAGCCTAGCGGTCACGAGACTCGGTCGTCACCTCAGCCTGCGACGAGCTTCTCGAGCAGCGCCTGGAGCCGGCTCTGCTCGGCGCGGCTGAGGCGTGAGACGACTCCGTGCATCTCGCCCATCGGCACGAGATGCCACTTCGCGTACCAGGCCTCGCCCTTCCTCGTGAGCTGCACGGTGAGGCGCCGGCCGTCGCGCTCGTCGCCGACGCGCGTGACCAGGCCTGCCCGCTCGAGCGAGTCGAGGCGCCGCGACATGTTCGCCGCGCTGATGCTGATGTGATCGGCGAGCGCACCCTGCGTCATCGGGCCCTGCCACTTCACGTTGGCGATCACCTGCCACTCGAGCAACGACTGGCCTTCGGCCTTCAGCGCCTTCGACACCCGCCCGCGGATCAGCCGGCGCACGCGGCCGATCAGGCGCGCGAGCTCGGTGGCGTGCTGTAGGGCCTTCTCCGTCGGCACAGCGCCCGCATAAGCCTCAGTCGTTGCGTTTGCAACGAACGCGGCTCACGGCTTCGGCAACCGCCACACTCCACCCGGCGTGCCGAGGTAGAGCGTGTTCGAGTCCGCCGCCAGCTCGGTGAGCCGGCAGTCGAGCTCGAGCTCGGCCGGCCCGCCGTCGCGCGGCCTCGAGCGGAAGCCGTTCTCGTTGCCGTTCATGTTGCCGCCGCGCGCGAACCACCACGCCCGGTCGGCGTCTCCGGTCGCGCGGTTCGGCACGTCTTGGTTGGTCGCGAGCGTCTCGACGGCGCCGCCGCCGACGTCGCCGGAGCGCGCCGCGCCCGGGCTGTTCGACTCGACCCAGTACAAGCGACCGCCCGCGACCGCGAGGCCTCGGGGGGAGAACTGACCGGTGAAGAGCGACTGGCCGGCCGACATGCCGGGCGTGTTCAGCGGGGCCGAGCGCACCTGCCCGTTGAGGTCGTTCGTCCAGTAGACGCGCTGGGCATCGCGCGCGAGGCTGCTCACGGCCGAGCTGTTCGCGACGCCGTACGGCGACCCGCCGTCGAGCGGCACGAAGCTCACGCCCGCCCCCTGCTGCGAGTAGTAGACGCCCGGCGCGTCGGCTGCGAGCACGCCGATGTTGGGCGCGCAGAGCACCGGCTCGCGCGGCCCGCCGGCCGCCGGCGCGCGGATGATGCCGTTCGCGCTCGCCCAGTAGACCCAGCCCGCGCTCACCGAGATGCTCCAGCTGCCGTTGACCTGCCGCCGCGCGAGCTTCACGGGCGCGCCGCCCGCCGTCGGCGCAGACCAGACCGCGCCCGAGATGTCGACCCACGCGACGTACTGATCGTCCGCCGCGAGCGTGATGACCTGGGGCGTGCACCCGACCTGCTGCGCCTCGGCGCAGCTGCGCCGCCCGCCGTCGGTGCACCAGCTCGCCACCTCGCAGGTGCCGGCGTCTTCGTCCGAGAAGGGCAGCGTCGCTCCGCACGGGTCGTCCGGGGCGATCGCGCCGCCTGCGCTCCCACCGCCGGCGGTCGCTCCTCCGGCCGTGGCGCCTCCTGCGGTGGCGCCTCCTGCCGTGTTGCCGCCCGCGGTACCGCCGCCCGCAGTGGCGCCTCCGGCCGCGCCGCCTCCCGCGGTGGCACCTCCCGCCGTATTGCCGCCCGCGGTACCGCCGCCCGCAGTGGCGCCTCCGGCCGCGCCACCACCGGCCGTCGCGCCACCCGCAGAGGCTCCACCGGCGGTGCCGCCTCCCGCGAGGCCTCCGCTGCCGCCGGCGCTGCCGCTGCTGCACATGAGGCACGGCCCGAACGCGGTGCCCTGGGCGTTGCAGACGCGGCTGCCGCGGAGGCCGCCGGCGCAGTCACACGCGATCTTCTGCTGCGGCATGCACAGCGGCACCTCGGGCGGCGGCCCCGAGCACGCCGCGATGAAACCAACCGCTACAAGACGCCACAGGCCTCGCGAGAGCATGAGCCCGCGTCATAGGCCACCACGGCGCCTACACGAAGGTCGGAGTGCATTCGTTGCATTCGCAACGATCTCGGCATTAGAACGGCATCCGATGTTCCGCTTGGTGACATTGCTGGTCTGCCTCGCTGCGTGCTCCGACGGCAAGCCACCGCCGAAGGCCAAGCCGGCGCCGCTGGTCACCACTGCGAAGGTGTCGGTCGAAGACGTGCCGGTGCTGGTTCGCGGGCCCGTCGACATTCGCCCGGTCGCGCAGGCCGACCTCGGCAGCAAGACGGTGGGCTACCTCGACGCGGTGCTGGTCGACCGTGGCGACGTCGTGAAGAAGGGCCAGGTGCTCGCGCTGGTGCGGCCCTCGGAGCTGCCCGACCAGCTCGCCGCCGCCCGCAACGCGGTCGCGCAGGCCGAGGCCGCACGCACGCTCGCGAAGACGAACCTCGAGCGCGCGCAGAAGCTCGCTCCGAACGGTCTGGTCTCGCAGCAGGATCTCGCGAACGCCACCAGCTCGGCCGCCGCCGCCGAGGCGCAGTTCGGCGCCGCGCAGTCGCAGCTCGGCGCGCTCGGAGTCCGCCTCGGCGAGACGCGCCTCGAGGCTCCGTACGACGGGGTGGTCATCGCTCGCCGGCTCGACCCCGGAGCGCTGATCGGCCCGGCAACTCCGCCAGCCATCACCGTGGCGAAGATCGACGTGGTGCGCGCCTTCCTCGCGGCGACGGAAGACCAGGCGGCGCGGCTGCAGGTCGGCCAGACGGCGCGCGTGACGGTGGCAGGCCACGACGCTCCGGCGGTGGGCCGGGTGCAGCGCATCTCGCCGGGCTTCGACCCGGTGACGCGCACGCTCGAGGCCGAGATCCACCTGCCGAACGGCGACGGGCGGCTGCGGCCGGGCATGTACGGCAAGGGCGAGATCGAGACCGAGGTGAAGCCCCAGGCGATCGTGGTGCCGGTCGAGGCGGTGCAGCTCGCGAACGACAAGGCGTTCGTCTTCGTGGTCACCGGCGAGACGGTGAAGCGCACGCCGATCGAGCTCGGCGAAGACCTGGGCGACCGGCTCGAGGTGAGCAAGGGGCTCTCGCCCGGCGCCGAGATCGTGGTGCGCGGCATCGACGTGCTCGCCGACGGAGCGAAGATTCGCACTGCGCCGCGACCGCAGGGAGCAGAGCAGCGCTCGGGGCCCCGCGGAGCGGGGAAGAGCCCGGCGGGCGCAAAGGACGGCGGCGGGTCGGCCGCCGCGACGAGGTGACGCCGCCATGTGGCTGACCCGGCTCGCGCTGCGCAACCCGGTGCTGATCCTCATGATGTCGCTCATGACGATCGTGCTCGGCTGGGTGTCGCTGAGCCGGCTGCCGGTCGACCTCTTCCCCAGCATCGACGTGCCGAACGTTCGCGTCGCCGTCTTCTACAGCGGCGCCGGGCCCGAAGACGTCGAGAAGTCGATCACCATGCCGATCGAGCGCGCGGTGGCGGCGGCGCCGGGCATCGACCGCGTCGAGAGCGTCAGCAAGCAGGGCGTCTCGCTCGTGACCGCGTGGTTCCAGTACGGCACGAACCTCGACAACGCGCAGTTCGAGGTGCAGCAGCGCATCGGGCAGATCGCGAACACGCTGCCGCCGGGCGTCGGCCAGCCGCTGACGCTCAAGTTCGACATCACGAACATTCCCGTCGTGCAGCTGGCGGTCACGTCGAACGAGCTCGACGAGAAGCAGCTGCAGGATCTCGCGCTCAACGTCATCGAGCCGCAGCTCGAGCGGCTGCCCGGCGTCGCGAGCGCGGTGCCCGGCGGCGGGCGCACCCGCGAGATCCAGGTGCTGGGCGACATCGGCGCCCTGCGCGCGAGAGACCTCTCGATGCTCGACCTCGTGAGCGCGGTGAGATCGTCGAACCTGCTCTTGCCGAGCGGCTCGCTGCGCACCGAGGGGCGCGACTACAACGTCTTCACGAACACGCAGGTCTCGACGCTCGAAGAGATTCGCGACGTCGTCGTGAAGCCGCCGCGGGGCGAGGCGCGGGCGGTGCGCGTGCGCGACGTGGCGGCCGTGGCCGACGGAGCGTCGGATCAGACCGAGGTCGTGCGGGTGAACGGCGCGCGGGGCGTGTACCTGCGGGTGCTGAAGCAGCCGGGCGCGAACACGATCGCGGTGGTTGACGCGGTGAAGGCCGCGATCCCCGAGCTGCGCGGCATTCCCCCGAACGTGAGGCTCGCGATCTCGTTCGATCAGAGCAGCTACATTCGCAACGCGGTGTCGGCGCTACAGCACGAGGCGCTGCAGGGCGGCCTGTTCGCGGTCGTCGTGATCCTGCTCTTCCTCTTGTCGCTGCGCGCGACGGGCATCGTGGCGGTCGCGATACCGCTCAGCGTGGTCGCCACCTTCGTGCTGCTCTACTTCACCGGGCAGACGCTCAACATCTTCACGCTGGGCGGCCTCGCGCTCGGAGTCGGCCGCCTGGTCGACGACTCGATCGTCGAGCTCGAGAACATTCACCGCCACCTCGGCATGGGGCAGTCGCGCAAAGACGCGGTGCTCGGCGCCGCGCAAGAGGTCGCGCTGCCGATTCTCGTCTCGACCATCACCACGATCGTCGTCTTCTTCCCCGTGCTGTTTCTGCAAGGCGTCGCGCGCAACCTCTTCGTGCCGCTGGCGCTCACGATCTCGTTCGCGCTGCTGATGAGCTTCTTCGTGTCGCGCACGGTGACTCCCCTGCTCTGCCTGTACTGGCTGAAGCCCGGTCACCCGACGAACGCGACCGCGAGGTGGGTCGAGCGCACGCTGACGCGAATGGACCACGCGTACGCGGGCCTGCTCGAGCGGGTGCTGAAGCACCGGCTCGTCACGGTCGTGGCGATTCTCGTGTTCGCGGCCGTCGCGCTGCTGTTCGCGGGCCGGCGGGTCGGCACCGAGTTCTTCCCCAAGACCGACGAGTCGCAGATCGGCGCGGGCATTCGCGCGCCGATCGGTACGCGCATGACGCGCACCGAAGACATCACGAAGGTCGTCGAAGACACCGTCACGTCGACGCTCGGGCTCGCGGAAGACAAGGGCACCGTGCGCACGATGCTCAGCAACGTCGGGCTGCCGCAGGGCCGCAGCGGCCTGTTCTCGGACAACAGCGGCCCGCACGCCGCGCGCGTCAACATCAACCTCACGCAGCGCATCGACCGCCCGTACTCGGACCAGGAGGCCGTCGAGAAGGTGCGCAAGGCGCTCGGCGACAAGCTCCCCGGCATTCAGGTGTTCTTCAACACGGGCGGCATCGTCGGCCGCATCATCAACTTCGGCTCGGCGGCGCCGATCGACGTCGAGATCCTCGGGTACGACTTCGAAGACGGGCAGACGCACGCGCGGGCGGTCGCCGCGGCGCTGCGCGCGCTCAACGACCCGCAGGGCCGGCCGCTGCTGACCGACGTGCAGATCAGCCGCGAAGAGAACTACCCGGAGCTCGACGTCGCCGTCGACCGCGAGAAGGCGGGCGTGCTGGGGCTGTCGCAGCAGACCATCGCGCAGACGGTGCTGGCGACGCTGTCGGGCAGCAACCAGTTCGCGCCGATTCCGTTCAGCGACCCGCAGACGGGCAACGAGTACTTCATCAACGTGCGGGCGGCCGACCCGTACCGCACGCACGTGAGCGATCTCGCCGACGTGCCGGTGCGCACGCCCGAGGGGCGGCTCGTGACGCTGTCGACGGTGGCCGACGTGCGGCGCACGAGCGGGCCGGTGACGGTGAGCCGCAAGTACCTGCAGCGCGCGATCGACGTCACCGCGAACGTCGCGCTCACCGCCGACCTCGGCGCGGCGGCGGCGGCGGTGCAGGGAGCGCTCGACGAGCTGCCTCCGCCCGACGGCTTCACGGTGCGGCTCTCGGGGCAGGCGCAGGCACAGAAAGAGGCGTTCTCGGGCCTCGGCTTCTCGGCGCTGCTCGCGATCGTGCTCGTGTACATGGTGCTCGCGTCGCAGTTCAAAAGCCTGGTCGACCCGCTCGTGATCATGTTCAGCGTGCCGCTCGGCGTGAGCGGCGTCTTCCTGATGCTGTGGGCGACGGGCACGACGCTCTCGGTGAACAGCTTCATGGGCATCATCATGATGATCGGCATCGTGGTGTCGAACGGCGTGCTGCTCGTCGACTTCGCGAACGTGCTGCGACGGCGCGGCAAGTCGATTCACGACGCGACGGTCGAGGCCGGCCGCACGCGGCTGCGGCCGATTCTGATGACGACGATCGCGACGCTGGTCGGGCTCGCGCCGATGGCGCTGGGCATCGGCGAGGGCAGCGAGACGAACCTGCCGCTGGCGCGCGCGGTGATCGGAGGCCTCGGAGTGTCGACGGTGCTGACGTTGTTCCTCGTGCCGGTGCTCTACACGGCGCTCGATCGGTTCGCGAAGCGCGACCCGGAAGAGCACGAAGAGGAGGCGACGGCATGACGGCGGCGCTCGTCGCCCTGCTCGCGGCGGCCGAGCCGATCGAGTTTCAGCAGGCGATCGATCGCGCCCTGCAGCAGCACCCGGCGCTGCGCATCGCGCAGGCCGACGTCGATCGCGCGTGGGCGGTGGTCGAGCAGCAGCGGGCGCCGAGCCTGCCGACGCTGGCGCTGAACGGCACGTACACGCGGCTCGACAGCGACCGGTCGCTGCCCGCCAGCGCGACGTCGCCGGCGCGGGTGCTCCAGCCGGCCGACTCGCTGGCGGGCAACGCGCAGCTCGCGGTTCCGGTGCTGGCTCCGCAGCGGTGGGCGAGCTGGTGGAGGGCGTCGAACAACGCGAAGGCGCAGGCGGCGACGAGCGACGACGTGCGCCGGCAGGTCGCGCTGAACGCGGCGCGCACGTGGCTGTCGGTGCTCGGCCAGAAGCGGGTGCTCGAGGCGGCGGTGCGGGCGCGCGAGACGGCGAAGGCGCACGTCGACTACGCGACGCAGCGGCGGGTGGGCGGCGTGGGCAACCGGCTCGACGAGATCCGCGCGCAGCAGGAGCACGCGGTCTCGAAGACGCAGGCCGAGAACGCGGCGGGGCAGCTGGTGCGGCTGCAGGAGCAGCTGGGCGTGGCGGTCGGCGGCGACGTGCCGTTGGACGCGGCGCTGAACGAGCCGCAGCTGCAGGCGCCGGCGAGCGTGGAAGAGGCGATGAAGTCGGCCCCCGATCGGCTCGACGTGAAGGCGGCGCAGGCGCGGCGCGACGCGGCCGAGCGGTCGACGCACGCAGACTTCACCGACTACCTGCCGCTCTTGACGCTGGTCGGGCAGCCGTTTCTCACGAACCCGGCGTCGCCGACGCAGCCCCAGACGGGCTGGCAGGCCCAGGCGGTGCTCTCGATTCCGCTCTACGACGGCGGCTTGCGCTACGGGCAGCAGAAGGAAAGGCGCGCGAACGCGAAGCAGACCGACGCGCAGCTCGAGGTCGCGCTGCGGCAGGCGAAGAGCGAGGTGCGCGGCGCGTTCGAGATCGTGAAGCACGCGGACGAGGCGCTGTCGGCGGCGCGTGACGCGGCGAAGCAGGCGCGCGAGGCGCTCGACCTGTCGAACATCGCGTACGCGGCGGGCAGCATCACGAACCTGGAAGTGACCGACGCCGAGCGACGGGCGCGCGACGCCGAGACGCAGGCCGCGGTGGCGGAAGATGCGGCGAGGCAGGCACGGCTCGATCTGCTGGCGGCGTCGGGCCGCTTTCCGTAACGCCGGCAGCGACGCGCTCGCGCTCGTGGACGTGGACGTGGACGTCGCCGTGATCGTGGGCGTGATCGTGGGCGTGATCGTGATCGTGGACGGCCGCGATCACGATCACGATCACGATCACGATCACGATCACGATCACGATCACGATCACGATCACGATCACGATCACGATCACGATCACGGCTACGACCACGTCCACGTGCGCGAGCGCGTCCACGTGGTCTCGTTTCGTCGCTCAGAAAAAAAACAGGCGGCGTGGCGCCAAGGGATGGGCACCACGCCGCCTCACTGCAAAGCACCACGCTCAAGGGTTTCGCAGACCCGAGCGCGCGCTCCCCCTCCGTTACCCCGTCCTCTTGACCCGAATCTGATTCGAGATCTCGACCACTCCGGCACACCGGTCGGCGATCTGCTCGATTCGGTACTTCATGCTTCGGTCCGGCACGGCCCCCACCAACACCACCTCGCCCAACCGCACCTCGACCTCGACGTCGCTCGAGTCCAGATCCGTCATGAGCATCAGCTCATCGCAGATGTCCTCACGAATCCGGTCGTCGCTCCGCCGGTAGCCCTTCGGTCCCCGCGGGTACTGCTGCGCCGGCTCCCGCTGCCCGAAGCTGCCACTCCACAACCCGCCCACCCCCACCACGTGATCCCCAAACTCCGGCACGAGCTCGTCCTCACCCCAAGCTCCACCCAACCGCCGGCGCCGCTCGTCACCCACCCGAAACGTCTGCCGACTCTCGTGCCGCCCCTCTTCCCGCTCAACGACGCGACCCTCCGCGCCCTTGCGCTTCTGAGCCCTCGCCTCTCGCCCACTCGAGCTGCGCATGCGGCCACAGCAGTGCAACGCGAGTGCCCGCATACAAACGTGCGACGCTCAAAAACGTAGGCGCCACACTCACGCGGCGCTTCACCTCGAACGAGGCAAAGCGCCTCCACACGCGACGTCAGCGCGCGCCGCGACGCCGCGGCACCTTCGCTCCCCGCTTGCGCGCCTGGCTCAGCCCGATCGCGATCGCCTGCTTGCGGCTCTTCGCGCGACCTCCGCGCCCCGACCCCAGACGCCCCCGCTTGTACTCGTGCATCGCCTTCTTCACCTTCCGACCTGCTGCCTTTCCGTAACGAGCCATCTCGTCTCCTTTCGAGCGCCTGGTCGGTGCAAGTCACACGCCCGTCTCACCTGGGGCGTTTCGCCGAGCACCGCGCGGTGACGTCTCGCGTGATGTCGCGTTGCTCCGAACTGGCCCGGGCCTCGCACTGAAGGTCGCCCATGAAGCTGGTCACCGCCTGGAGGCTCGCCAAGCAGACCGTCACCGAGTGGAACGACGACCACGCCACGACGCGCGCCGCCGCGCTCGCCTACTACACGGTCTTCTCGATCGCCCCGATGGTCATCATCGCCATCGCCATCGCCGGCGCCGTGTTCGGCGAGGCCGCCGCCCGCGGCGAGATTCAGCGACAGATTCAAGGGCTCATCGGCACCGCCGGCGCCAGGGTCGTCGAAGAGATGGTCGAGAGCGCCGCCCGCCCCGGCCGCGGCAGCATCGCCACCGTCGTCGGCGTCGCCGTGCTCATCTTCGCCGCCACCGGCGCCTTCTCGGAGCTGCAAGACGCCCTCAACGCCTTCTGGAAGGCCGAGCCCCGCAAGACGAGCGGCCTCGTCGCGTTCGTGCGCACCCGCGTGCTCTCGTTCGCGATGGTGCTGAGCATCGGCTTTCTGCTCGTCGTCTCGCTCATCAGCAGCGCGGTGCTCTCGGCGATCGGCAACTGGTTCTCGAGCAGCTACCGCACCGAGTGGACCTCTGCCGTGCAGGTGCTGAACCAGGCCATCTCGCTCGGCGGCATCACCCTGCTCTTCGCGCTCATCTACAAGGTGCTGCCCGACCGCAAGGTGCGCTGGGCCGACGTGTGGCTCGGCGCCGTCGTGACCTCGCTGCTCTTCAACCTCGGCAAGCTCGGGCTCGCGCTCTACCTCGCGAAGGGCGGCGTCGCGACGTCGTACGGCGCCGCCGGCTCGTTCGCCGCCCTGTTCATCTGGGTCTACTACTCGTCGCTGATCCTCTTCCTCGGCGCGGTCTTCACCTACGTCTATTCGCGCCATCGCGCGGAGGTCGAGCACCGACCACAACCCCCTGCCCGAAAGGAGCTCCGACCATGGCCCAGACCGCACGCGTTGCCTGGTACCGCAAGAAGCGCTGGTGGGCGCTGATCGCCGCACCGCTCGTTCTCTTCTTCATCGTGTTCGTCGCGCTCGACCCGCTGGTCGACGCATACACGCGGCGCACGCTCTCGAAGGTGAAGGGCTACACGATCACGTTCGAGGACGCGAAGGTCCAGCCGGCGAAGCTGAACTACGCGCTCACAGGGCTCAAGATCATGAAGAAGAGCGCCGGCGGCGAGAAGGAGCCGATGATCTTCGCCGAGCACGTCGAGGTCGGCGTGGAGTGGAAGGAGCTGCTCCATCGCAACATCGTCGCCAGGGTCTACGTCGAGAACGGCAAGGTGAACCTCATCTTCGCGAAAGAGCAGAGCGAGCAGCAGGTCGAGTTCCCCGATCTCGCGAAGCAGCTCAACGAGCTCATGCCGCTGCGCATCGATCGCATCGAAGCGAAGCGCAGCGAGCTCACGTTCACCGACAAGACGAAGAAAGAGGTACCGAAGTTGTGGCTGCACGGCATCGAGGCGACGGTCGAGAACCTGTCGACTCGAGCCGGGCTGGCGCGTGGCGAGCCCACCGTCGTCGCCATGTCGTCGAAGCTACAGAGAAAGGGAGAGCTGTCGGCGTACATCACCGCCGACCCGCTCGCCAAGGGTCTGTGGTTCTCGGGGCAGGTGAAGGCGGTGGGCCTCGACATGCGCGAGTTCCACGACCTGATCGCCTCGCGCAGCGGCCTCGCGCTCAGCCAGGGCGAGCTCGACCTCTTCATCGACTTCGACTGCCGCGGCGACACCATCACCGGCGGCGTGAAGCCGATCTTGAAGAACGCCGAGGTGATTCAGGCCAAGCCCGGCATCAAGAACTGGTTCAAAGACGTCGTCGCCGACGCGGCGCTCGACCTCTTGTCCGACCGCGTCCCGGGCCGCAACGCCGTCGCGACGCGCGTGCCCATCGAGGGCAAGCTGACCCAGCCCAACATCCAGATGTGGCCGACGATTCTCGGCGTCGTGCGCAACGCGTTCGTGGCGGGCATCGAGTCGAGCTTCGAGAACCTGCCGGTGCCGAAGGCGCAGAAGAAGGAAGGCATCATCGATCAGGCGATCGATGCGCTCGACAAAGGCAAGGCCGCCCCGCGCGCTCAGCCGGAGCCAGGCACGGAGGACAACTCATGACGCGAACGGGTTCGGTCTTGGTGATGGTGATGTGCTTTCTCTCGTGCCTCCACACGCGCGAGGTGAAAGAGCGGCCCGACACCGAGGCCGCTGAAGCGCAGAAGCCAGAGAAGAAAGAGAAGAAGGAGTCGCAGCAGTCGAAGCGCGTCGGCCGCAAGAGCAGCGAGGTGAAGCGGCCGGCCTACGCGGGCCGGCCCGAGCTGTCGTCGGACCCCGCCGGGCTGATGCAGCCCGAGGGGCCGATGAAGATCCAGCGCCGGCTCGCCGCCCTCGGCTTCTACTCGGGCGAGTCGACCGGCGAGCTCGACGAGAAGACCTCGGCGGCGCTGCGCCGGTTCCAGGAGGCCAGCGGCCTCGCGAAGACGGGCGCTCCCGATCGCGCGACCGTGAAGCAGCTCGGCCTCGACCCGAACGAGGTGTGGCGCGCGAACTACGGCGACTGAGCTCGGCGCACGAAGGGCCGTCGCCCGCGCGTGCGTCGCTCTTAGACCCGCTCGGGCGCAATGACTGAGCGCACGCCCATGCGCCCTCTCGCCACGTAGCGAAGAGTGACGGGGTGAGAGCGGTCGTCGAACGCGCGGCCGACGACCCGGCGATTTCCGGAACGTCGCGCCGAGCTGAGGGTGACTGAAGCCGCTCCGGCGGAGGGTGAAGCGGGCCCGGGCGTGGGCGCCAAGCGGGTGAACGGGGCCGACGCTCGACCGAATCGCGGCGCTACGCACGCACCGAGGTGGGCGTTCTAGACGTCGCTCACTCGCGCTCGAGCGTCGGCGTCGGCCCCGGCCCCGCCGCGAGCATGGTCCTCTGCATCAGCTCGATCTGCTCCTGGAACTTCTTGATGCGATCGTGAAGAGCGCTGAGCTCTTGCGCCTCGGCGTCCGCAGTGAGCGCAGCGTCGCTCGCGCCGGCCGCCTGCTGTTTCGCTTCGGTTTTCGGGGTCGCACTCAGCCGGCTGGCGAACGGAGTCTTGGGGGCCGGCGCGACCTCGGGAGCAGACGAAGACGAAGTCTTCACGGCCGGCTGCGAAGTAACCAGGGGAATGGGCATGGGTGTGTCTCAGTGAGTGCGTAGAAGGTTCGAGCACTTGGCTCGCGATGGACGACCGGCCCGAGGCCGCATCTTGTTCTCGGCAAACGAGAGTGCGCAGTTGTCTGTCGCGGTCGATGAAAGGACCTACTTCTTGCCCGCGTTCGCGACTCGAGGCGGCCGAGAAGGTGCTGGTCCGACGTGAGGGCGCAGGGCCGCCCAGCTCCACCTGGGTTGATTCGCCGTCGAGCCAACAGCCTCTCGTCGTCGCCCGCGGCCATCGAGGTCGCCCTGCTGGAAAGAGGGTCAGGCGGTCGAGGGCTCCTCACGCTCGACGCGGCCCACGCGCCTGCCGCGTTCGCGCGCCTCAAACGTCAGCCCGTGGTGTTAGGACGATGACGTTCTGTCGAATCGTCTCGTCATCAGCCCCTCTGCCGCGGCGCGGCTCGAGCGCGCGACGGCCTGGCTCGCCCGCCGCCGCCCCGACGAAGAGGTGCTCGTCATCGGCGGCAGCGTCGACGGAGCCCTCGAGCTGGCCCGCGGCATCCCCAGCGCGGCGACCTTCGGCTGGCGCCGCCTCTCGCTCGACGCGCTCGCCTTGAAGCTCGCCGTCCCCGGCCTCGCGAAGGCCGGCCTCTCGCCCGCCTCGCACCTCGCGCTCGAAGCCTTGTGGACTCGGGTGGTCTACGAGCTCGCCGCCGCGAACGAGCTCGGCCGCTTCGGCGCCGTCGCGCAGCTGCCCGGCCTGCCGCGCGCGCTCGCCCGCATGATGAGCGAGGCCCGCCTCGAGGGCGTGCCGCGCGCGAAGCTCGAGCCCGATCTCGCCCGGGTCGCGAAGGCGTTCGAGAAGGCGCTCGCCGACGCCCGCCTCGCCGACCGCGCCGACGTCTTCGAGCTCGCGCGCCACCCGATCAACACCTCGCCCATGTTGCTGCTCGACGTGCCCGCGCACACGCGCCGCGAGCACGAGCTCATCGCCTCGCTCGCCGCCCGCGCCCCCGACGTGCTCGCGACGGTCGCCGCCGGTGATCAGAAGAGCGCCGCCAACCTCGAGAGGGCGCTGGGCACCCCGGCCGAAGAGCTGCCCGCCCCCGGCACCGGAGCGCTGGCTCGCCTGCAGACCTATCTCTTCTCGACCGCAGAGCCCCCGCGGGGCGCAGCGGGCGACGAGGTCGCCGTCATCTCGGCCCCCGGCGAGGCGCGCGAGTGCGTCGAGCTCGCGCGGCTCATTCACCAGGAGGCCGCCCGCGGCACGCCGTTCGATCGCATGGCGGTGCTGCTGCGCGCTCCCGGCGCCTATCGGTCGGCGATCGCCGAGGCGCTGCGCCGCGCGAAGGTGCCCGCGTACTTCGCGCGAGGCTCGCGCCAGCCGCACCCGGCCGGCCGCGCGCTGCTGGCGCTGCTCGCCTGCGCCGAAGAGAACCTCTCGGCGAGCCGCTTCGCCGAGTACGTCTCGCTCGGCGAGCTGGGGGCCGCGCGCCAGGGCTGGGCGCCGCCCGATCCCGTCGAGGCCGAGCTCGCCGAGAGCGACGACGAAGAGCACGAGCCCGCCGACGAGCCCGAGCCCGACCCCGACGCGCCCGTCGTCTCGGGCACGCTCATGGCCCCGCGCTACTGGGAGAAGCTGCTCGTCGACGCCGCGGTGATCGGCGGCCGCGACCGCTGGCAGGCGCGGCTCGACGCGCTGGCGAACACCCTCACGCTGCAGCGCAAGGCGCCCGACCTCGAGGAGCGGAAGATCGCGGCCATCGATCGCGACCTCACCGCGCTGCAGGCGCTGCGCGAGTTCGCGCTGCCGCTGCTCGATCAGCTCGCGGCGCTGCCGCAGGCTGCGACGTGGGGCACGTGGCTGCAGGCGCTCGAGGCGCTCGCCCAGGCCGCGCTGCGCTACCCGGCGCGGGTGACTTCGCTGTTCGCCGAGCTGGGCCCGATGGCGTCGGTCGGCCCGGTCACGCTGCGCGAGGTGAAGCGGGTCTTGAGCGAGCGGCTGCTCGAGCTCACGCGCAGCCCGAAGCACCAGCGGTTCGGGCAGGTGTTCGTGGGGCCGATCGACGCGGCCCGCGGCATGTCGTTCGACGTGGTGTTCGCGCCGGGGCTCGCCGAGCGCATCTTCCCGCAGAAGGTGAGGGAGGACCCGGTGGCTCCCGATCGCGAGCGCCGGCGCATCGCCGAGGGCGGCCACGCGCTCGAGACCGACGACGATCGGCGCGACGCCGAGCGCCTGCAGCTGCGCCTCGCCGTCGGGGCGGCGAGCCGCCGCGTGGTGCTGTCGTACCCGCGCATCGACGCGCACGAGGGGCGGCCGCGGGTGCCGTCGTTCTACGCGCTCGACGTCATCAAGGCGTGCGAGGGCGAGCTGCCGCAGTACGAGAAGCTGGCGGCGCGGGCCGAGACGAAGGTGCACGCGCGCATCGGGTGGCCGGCGCCGCTCGACGCGAGCCTGGCGATCGACGAGGCCGAGCGCGATCTCTCGGTGCTGGGCGCGCTGTTCCGCGATCGCTCGGGCGCTCCGCTGCACGGCCGGGCGAGGTACCTGATGGAGGTGAACGAGCACCTCGGCCGGGCCCTGCGCGTGCGCTACGCGCGGTGGATGAAGCGGTGGTCGCGCGGCGACGGCCTCGTGCTGCCGAGCCCCGAGGCGCGCGAGGCGCTCGATCGCCACAAGCTGTCGGCGCGGGCGTTCTCGGCGACGGCGCTGCAGCACTTCAGCGCGTGCCCGTACCGCTTCTACCTGTCGACGATCGTGCGGCTGTCTGTGCGCGAGGAGCCCGAGGCGATCGAAGAGATGGACCCGCTGCAGCGCGGCGGCCTCGTGCACGACGTGCAATGGGAGGTCATGAGCGAGCTGCGCTCGGGGTGGAAGCCGCCGCTCACGGTGGCGCTCGACACGGTCGACCGGGTGCTCGACGACGTGGCGGCGCAGCGCCGCGACGAGCTGCACCCCGTCATCGCTCGCGTCTGGGACGACGGCATCGAGGCGATTCGCGCGGACCTGCGCGAGTGGATGCGACAGATGCTGGAGGCCGAGTGGACTCCGTGGCGCTTCGAGCTGGCGTTCGGGCTCGCGGGGCGCGACCGGGCCGACCCCGACAGCCGCCCCAAGCCGGTGGAGCTCGAGGGGGGCCTCAAGCTGCACGGCTCGATCGACCTGGTCGAGCGCCGGAGCGACGGCACGCTGACGGCGACCGACTACAAGACGGGCAAGCAGCGGGCCGAGTCGCAGACGCGGCTGGGCGGCGGCAAGACGCTGCAGCCGGTGCTGTACGCGCTGGCGCTCGAGAAGCTGTTCCCGGACCACAAGGTCGAGGGCGGGTCGCTCTGGTACTGCACGCAGGCGGGCAACTTCACGAAGGTGCACATTCCGCTCGACGCGAGGTCGCGCGACGAGGCGAAGGCGGCGATCGGCATCGTGAGCACGGCGATCGAGAAGGGCTTTCTGCCGGCGGCGCCGGGCCGCGACGAGTGCCAGTTCTGCGACTTCATCTCGGTGTGCGGCACGCGTGAAGAAGAGCGCGTCCAACGCAAGTCTCAGGCCGAGCTCGAGCCGCTGTTGCGGCTGAGGGAGCTCGAGTGAAGCTGACGGCCAGAGTCCTTCAGGTCTCGGGGGGCGCGCGGCTCCTGGCCTCGGGGGTCCGTGAGATCGCGCCGCCGGTGCGTGTGGCGATCGAGCCGGGCAGCGGCGGCTACTACCTCTTCCGCTACGGCACGAACGGCAAGTGCCTCGCCGACACCTGGCACGAGACGGTCGATGCCGCGAAGCACCAGGCGGAGCTCGAGTACGCGATCGCCGCTGCCGACTGGAGCCCTGAAGCGTGAGCCTCGCCGTCGAACACCATGACTCTGACGCGCGCAGGCTGATCGCCGAAGCGCTCGACCGCACGCTCGTGGTCGAGGCGGCCGCGGGCACCGGCAAGACGACCGCGCTCGTCGGCCGCATCGTCGCGATCGTCCGCGCCGGCAAGGCGACGCTGAAGCAGATCATCGCGGTCACGTTCACCGAGAAGGCCGCCGGCGAGATGAAGCTGCGGCTGCGCGGCGAGCTCGAGAAGGCGCGGCAGAAGAGCGCAGCCCCCGAAGAGAAGCTGCGCCTCGAGACGGCGCTCGAAGAGCTCGAGGTCGCCCGCATCGGCACCATTCACGCGCTGTGCGCCGATCTCTTGCGCGAGCACCCCATCGAGGCCCGCGTCGACCCGCTGTTCGAGGTCGCGAAGGAGCCCGAGTCTCAAGCCCTGCTCGACGCCGCCTTCGACACCTGGCTGCCCGCGACGCTGAGAAAGCCGCCCGAGGGGGTCCGCCGGCTGCTGAGACGAAGGCCGAAGCGCAGAGACCAGAGCGCTCCGCGCGAGCTGTTGAGGCGCGCCGCCTGGCAGCTCGTCGGCCACCGCGACTTCGACGCCCCGTGGGAGATCCCCCCGCTGTCGCGCGAGGCGCTGCTCGACGCCCTGCTCCCGAAGCTGCGCGAGCTGGCGGCGCTGAGCAGCGCCGGCGACTCCGATGACTTCCTCAAGCACAACTTGAAGGAGCTCGAGCGCTTCGTCTCCGACCTCGATCACCGCGAGCCCCCCGGCAGCCCGCGCGACTATGACGGCCTCGAGGCCGCCCTCGCCCAGCTCGCCCGCCACCGCACGTGGAGCTACCGCGGCTTCGGGCCCATGTTCGGCACCCACCCGCGCACCGAGGTCGTGGCGAAGCGCGACGCCCTCAAGGCCGAGCTCGATCAGGCGCTCGAAGACACCGAGGCCCACCTCGCGGCGCACCTGCACGCCGATCTCTGGCCGCTCGTGCACCTCTACGAGGAAGAGAAGCGCCGCGCCGGCAAGCTCGACTTCTTCGACCTGCTCATCAAGCTGAAGGACCTGCTCGTCAAAGACGCCAAGGTCCGCAACGAGCTGCAAGACCGCTTCACGCACCTCTTCATCGACGAGTTTCAAGACACCGACCCGCTGCAGGCCGACATCTTGCGCCTGCTCGCCGCCGACGACCCGCGCACCACCGACCCCGAGCTCGCGATCCCCAAGCCGGGCAAGCTGTTCATCGTCGGCGACCCGAAGCAGTCGATCTACCGCTTCCGCCGCGCCGACGTGGCGCTCTACGAGAGCATCAAGCGCAGGCTCCAGGCCGAGGTCGTCGATCTCACGACCAGCTTCCGCGGCACGCCGAAGCTGCAGGAGGCCATCAACACCGCGTTCGCTCCGGTGATGGTGCAGGAAGAGGCCGGCACCTTCCACACGCAGGCGCGCTACGTGCCGCTCACGCGCTCGCGCCCCGACGTCGAGGGCCAGCCGTGCCTCGTCGCGCTGCCCGTGCCCCGGCCGTACTCGGAGTACGGCAAGGTCTCGACGTGGGCCGTCGACCGCTCGTACCCCGACGCCGCCGGAGCCTTCGTCGACTGGCTCGTCACCCAGAGCGGCTGGAAGGTGCAGGACCCCGGCTCGCGCGAGCCGAAGCTCGTGCCCGTCGAGGCCCGGCACGTCTGCATTCTCTTCCGGCGCTTCCGGCGCGGCGAGAACGACGTCACCCTCGACTACACGCGCGCGCTCGAGGCCCGCGGCATACCCCACGTGCTCGTCGGTGGCCGCTCGTTTCACGGCCGCGAAGAGGTGCTCGCGCTGCGCAACGCGCTCGCCGCCATCGAGTGGCCCGACGACGAGCTCAGCATCTACGCGACGCTGCGCGGCCCGCTCTTCGCGCTCAGCGACGACGCCCTGCTCGCCTACAAAGACACCGCGAGCCGCGGCTTCCGCCTGTTCCGGAAGATCGACGCCGAGCAGCTGCCGCCGGCCGCGCGCGACGTCAGCCGCGCCCTCGACGTGCTCAAAGAGCTGCACCGGCAGCGCAACCGCCGCCCCATCGGAGACACCCTCGCCACCCTGCTCGAAGAGACCCGCGCCCACGCCGGCGTCGCCTTCTGGGTCGCCGGCGAGCAGGCCCTCGCGAACCTCGCGCAGCTGATCGATCAGGCCCGGCGCTACGAGGCCGGCGGCGGCCGCTCGTTTCGCGGCTTCGTCGATCTGCTCGCGCGCCAGGCCGAGCGCGGCGAGGTGCCCGAGGCGCCCATCGTCGAAGAGGCCAGCGAGGGCGTGCGCATCATGACCGTGCACGGCGCCAAGGGCCTCGAGTTTCCCGTCGTCGTGCTCGCCGACCCGACGTGCAAGATGACGTTCGAGAACCCGTCGCAGTGGGTCGAGGGCAACCTCTGGTCCGAGTCGCTCGCCCACTGCGTGCCCAAGGAGCTGCGCGATCACGCCACCGAGGCGCTCAAGCGCGATCATGAAGAGGGCGTACGCCTGAGCTACGTCGCCGCCACGCGCGCGCGCGACCTGCTGGTCGTGCCGGCGGTCGGCGACGAGGAGCTCGCCGACACCTGGCTGCAGCCGCTGCACCCCGTCATCTACCCGAGCGACGACGACAAGCGCCGCGCGCTGCCTGCGCCCGGCGCACCGAAGTTCGGCGGCGAGTCGGTGCTCGAGCGGCCCGAGAAGGCGCGGTTCCGCACCAGCGTGCAGCCCGGCCTGCACCGCTCGCGCGCCGGCATGCACGAGGTCGTCTGGTGGGACCCCGCGAAGCTCGAGCTCGACAAGCGGCTCGACGCCGGCCTGCAGCAGGATCAGGTGCTGCACGAGAAGGGCGGCGAAGAGGCCGCGGCGCGCTCGACGGCCGACTACGAGGCGTGGAAGACGGCGCGCGATCGGCTGCTCGAACGCGGCGGCAAGCCGAGCGTGACGGTCGTCTTCGCCAGCCAGACCGACGTGAAGCCCGCCGCGGTGCTCACCGAAGAGACGAAGGTGACGCGGCACGGGCGGCCCGGCGGTCGCCGCTTCGGAGCCCTCGTGCACGCGTCGCTCGCCTCGGTGCCGCTGAGCGGCGAGGCGCTCGAGGCCTACGTCAGCACGCACGCGCGGCGGCTGGGGGCCACCGACGAAGAGCGCGACGCCGCGATCGCCGCAGTGAAGGCCGCGCTCGCGCACCCGCTGCTCGAGCGGGCCAAGGCGGCGAGCGTCGTGCGCCGCGAGGCGCCGCTCACGCTCACGCTCGGCGACGGCACGCTCGCCGAGGGCATCGCCGATCTCGCCTTTCGCGAGGGCGAGCAGTGGGTGGTCGTCGACTTCAAGACCGACCACGAGCTCGCCCTGCGCCGCGAAGAGTACGAGAAGCAGCTCACCGTCTACGCGCGCGCGATCGCCGCTGCGACCGGCCAGACCGCTGCGGCGTGGCTGCTGTCGGTCTGACGTCGCATGACAACCTGCAGCAGCAACACGTCAACCACCTGAAAACAGGCAGATTCCCGTTGGCCTCCGGCTTGGATTACCCCGGCCCGTGGTCACCCTCGAAACGGCGTGTGGAGTCATCGAGCTCGGCGATGTGCTCGGCAAAGGCGAGCTGGGCGTCGTCCACACCGGCGTGCAGCGCAAGACCGGCCGCCGGGTCGCGGTGAAGCTGATTCGGGCGCGCGCCGACGACGAGACCGTGGTGCGCTTCTTCTCGGACGCCCGCGCGGTGAACCAGATTCGCCACCCGCACGTCGCCGAGCTGCTCGCGACCGGCCGCACCGCCGACGGCCGCACGTACGCCGTCAGCGAGCACCCCGAGGGCCGCCCGCTGAGCACGCTGCTCGTGCACCAGTACCGCGTCAGCGTGCAGACGGCGCTGCAGTGGACGATGCAGATCCTCGGAGCGCTCGACGCTGCGCACGCGGCCGGCGTGCTCCACCGCGGCATCAAGCCGTCGAACCTGTACGTGGTCGAGCCTCCGCGCCGCACGCCGTTCATCAAGGTGCTCGACTTCGGCGTCGCGCGGCTGTCGAAGCGGCCGACCGCCTACCAGGCGCCCGAGCAGTTCGGCGCGAAGAGCGTCTCGTACTCGGCCGACCTCTACGCGCTGGGCTGCGTGATGTACGAGCTGATCTGCGGGCGGGCTCCGTACGCGTCGGACGACGTCGCCCGCCGCACGGTGCCGGTGCTGTCGCAGGTGCTGCCCGGCATCCCGCGCGCGCTCGAGCAGTACGTCGAGTGGCTGATGCAGCGCATGCCGATGTCGCGGCCGCAGACCGCCGAGGTCGCGCTCGAGCACGCGGTGGCGCTGCAAGAGATCTTCCCGCGCAAGCGCTCGACGCCGACGCCGCTGCCGGTACTCGTGCAGAACGACCGCACGTACGTGATGACGCGCGCCGAGCGGGCGCACCAGGTGCACGTGCCGGCGCAGCCGCCGATGTCGGTCGAGGCCGCCGAGTCGCAGGTCACGATCATTCACAAGAGCCCGTCGCCGCTGCCGCTCGACGTTCAGGACGACGACGACGAGAGCGCCGGCTACGAGCCCACGTACCTGCGGCCTGGCCTCGCGGCCGACGCGCCCGTCTACGAGCGCGAAGACGTGCCGACGCAGCCGGGCCTCCCGCGTGCGTACGTTCCCCCGACGGTCGAGGCGCCGCCCAGAGCGCACGCGCCCGAGGCGAAGCCCACGCTGCTCAGCCGCGCCCAGAGCCGGCCCGACGTTCGCGCCCTGTTCGAAGACGTCGCCGCCGTGAAGGCGCAAGAGACCCAGGTGCGCCCCAGCCGCCCCGCCGCCCAGCAGCTCGCCGACGAGCTGTTCGGCGACATCGAGGGCGACGACGAGGTGCAGGTGGAGGACGAGCCTCAGGAAGAGGACGTCGCGCTCGACGACGACGGCGAGCCCAGCCTTCGCGAGCGCGAGGAGGCCCTGCTCGAGGGCGGCGCTCCGCCGGTCACGCTGCGGGTCGAGAAGCCGGCGCAGCGGGCCGCCGCGAAGCCTCGCCGCCGCTGGGGGCTGCGCGCCCTGGCCGCGCTGATGGTGCTGGCCGCCGCCGGAGCGGGCGCGTGGACCTTCGCGCCGCCCGAGCTGAAGGAGCAGGCCACCGAGCGCGCTCACACGCTCATCGCCGAGCTGAGGGGCCGGCTCGGGCAGAGCTGAGCGCCCACAGCGGACAGGGACGGTCGGGCTGTCTTGCGCTGGGTCGAGCCTTCGACCGCAGTCGGCTGGTCGAGCGCACGGCGATGGGGGGTGCTCGCAGTGCCTCGATGCTCCCGAGCGCTCGTCCGAGCGTGCGCCCGCACTGCAGACGCCCGACGTCTCGGGCACGCCACGTGGCAGCATTCGGTGACCCAGGTGGGGTCAGTCAAGGCTGCCGCGTCGAGAGCGCAGCCATGGAGCCGGCGCAGAACGACTCGGCCGGCTCAGCAGTGGACGCTCTGTCAGGGCCGCGTGGCCTGACCTGGCGAAGCACGCAGCTCGCCAGCGGGCTCGATCGACGCCCAGCGGGCTGACCGGCTGCACGAGACGCGAGGCGTCGGCGGCGCTGGAGCGTCGTCGATGTCCAGGCGTCAGTTGCTACACAGATCTGTGTAGCATTCGACATCTCGACATCGGCCCGTCGACACCGACGCCGGACTGCTGCTCCGCCGGCCACGAGGCGCCCGCGCGGGGCTCGCTGTCGAGGCGTCGGCGGCGCTGGAGCGTCGTCGATGTCCAGGCGTCAGTTGCTACACAGATCTGTGTAGCATTCGACATCTCGACATCGGCCTCTGGGCACCGAGGTCCGCCTGCTGACTCGTCGGCGACCGCGAGACGCGCACCGATCGACTCTTCGCGTTTGGGGGCTCGCAACGACGCCCTCGAGCGGCGAGTGCGCGCGGAGCTCCGCTGCGCTCGCACGCGCGTCGCCGAACGGGGGGAGCATCGGGGCACGGCGCGGCGCGGGCCGTCGAGCGCCGGCAGCAGCGATGCGCACGAACGAGTCGCGTGCGCCGCACGAGCCGAGCCGTTTCCCGTCGAGCCGTCGGGCGCGCGGGCCCTCGGTCAGGCGCGGCGAGCCTTCGTCTGCGACATCACCCGGTGACTCTCGCCGAGCAGCCGGCGCAGCTCGCGCCAGTCGGGCTTCTCGCCCAGCACGACGCCGTACACCTGCGGGCCCCACGTCGTGCCCCACACCGCGCGAAAGAACGGCGCCTCGAGCTCGGCCTCCGAGCGAAACGTCAGCACGACGCCGTCGTCGACGCCCGCGGCCTTCGCGTAGGCCGCCGGCCTGCCGCGCACGATGGGCAGCACGTGCGCGTAGGTCTTGCCCGCCACCTTCCAGCGCAGGCCGAGCCAGGCAGGCTCCTCGACGGTGTCCGGCAGCGCCCGGCAGATGGCTTTCAACCGATCCATTCCGCGGCGCAGGCTATCTTCCCAGCGTGGACTACGCAGCGCTCGTCAGCCGCCTGCGCTCTCACGCGCGCCTCGCGCGCATCTCGCGCTACGGCACCATCGCCGAGAAGGGGCGCGAGTACCCGCTCCTGCGCCTCGACACGCCGGGCGCCCCGCGCCTGCTCATCACCGCGGGCTTTCACGGCGACGAGCAGGCCGGGCCGCTCACCCTCGCGCAGCACTTCGCCGCGATCGCGCGCTACGCCGCAACGCGGGGCGTCGGGCTCACCGTCTTCCCGTGCTTGAACCCCAGCGGCTTCGAGCTCGCCACCCGCTACAACGCCAGCGGCGAGAAGCCGAACAACGACTTCCTGCGCTACGAGCTCGAAGACGGCTCGGAGGAAGGCGTGCTCTACGGCCGCGACCCCGCCTTTCGCCGCTGGCGCCTCTTCAAGCAGGGGCCGCAAGAGACCCGCGCGATTCGCCGCGCCCTCGAGCGCGTGCGCACGCCCGTCGCCGCCCTCGACCTGCACCAGGACAACTACATGCGCCGCGCCGCCACCTACGCGTACGTGTTCGGTGACGCCGAGAGCTACCTGCCGCTCGCCCGCAGATCGAAGAAGCACCTGCCCATCGCCGCGCGCGTACAGGTCGACCCCCGGCTGGTCACCGACGCGAACGGGTTCATCTGGTTTCACGACGGCAGCGTGACCGACTGGTTCATGCGGCGCGGCGCTCGGTACATGGCGGCGCTCGAGACCACGACCCTCGGCGCCGCTCGCGCGTGCGACGCCGTGAACCTGATCTGGATCCGCGGGTTCATCGACCTCGTGGCGCGCGCTACGCCAGCACGGCCCAGCGCTCGAGCGGCTGCTCGGCGTCGACGACGACCAGCTCGCCGAACGCGTTGAGCACCGCCTCGCTCTGGGTCGGCCGATAGAACACGCAGTCGCCCACCTGAACGTCGAGGCCTTCGGCGCCGACCACGAGCTCCTGGTTGCTCGAACGGCCATACAGCCCGCTGTACGACAGCCCCGGCGGAGACACCGGGTTCGCGAGCCAGTGGCCTCCGAAGACGAACAGGCCTCGGGCGCTCTCGGGCGCGACGAACGAGCGCAGCCCCGTGGCCGCCTCGAGCCCGGGAATGTCGACCCGCGAGAGCCGCTTCAGCACCGGGGTCGCGATGAACGCCGCCGGCTGCAGCGGCTCCTGGTCGAAGTCCGACGGCGAGACGAACGCCGAGCCCACCGCCAGCTCGTTCGCGGCGGTGCCCTCGAGGTGCCGCGCGAACGTCATCGAGCCGCCGCTGTTCAGGGTCAGCGCCTTCGCGTCGAACCCGGCCGCGCTCACCGCCGAGATCGCCGCCTCGTAGCGCGACTGCACGTTGCTCCACGCGCGGCCCTCGAGCGGCCCCGGCGTCTTGCCGACGTGCGCGTCGTAGCCCATCAGCCCCGCGAGCGTGAGCCGCGGGTGCCCCTTCAGCGCCTTCGCGATCTCGGCGACGTCGTCGAAGCCGCCGCGGTGCAGGCCGACGTCGAGCTCGAGCGAGACCTTCAGCGGCAGACCGCTCTCGGTCGCGAACGCGTCGTACTCCTGCAGGCGCTCTTTCGTGTCGATGAGCCACTGCGTGTTCGGGCCCCACGGGTCGCCAACCGCATGCAGCGCCCGCACCGCGGCGATCGGCATCGGCTTGCCGAGCAGCACGTCGACGGCCGCGTCTCTCGCCCAGAGGGCCGCGAGCATCGACGTGTTGAACGCCATGTACCGCTGCGTGTTCGCCTCGAGCGCGTCGAGCAGCTGCAGCGACGGCAGCGACTTCACCACCAGCCGCAGCTGCAGCTTCGCGGCGGCGACCCGCTCGACGATCGACTTCGCGTTCGCCCGCAGGCGCGCCCGATCGATGACCAGCACCGGCGTGCCGATGCCCTTCACCTTCGCGTTCAGCGCAGAGAAATACGTGTCGTGCGGCCCGCTGGCCGGAGCGGCGATGCGGCGCACGAAGAGCGCCCCGGCGCCCGCCGCTGCCCCGATCACGATGAGCCCACGTCGGGTGGGCCGGAGCTTCGCCATGGTGAGGGACCATAGCGCTTCGGCTCCGCGCATCGACTCAGGCCTGCGCCATCACCAGGTTCGCCGGAGCCTTGCCGAAGATCTGGTCGACCTCGGCGCGCACCTTCGCCGCGTCGAGCGCCGTGATGGGCTTGCCGTCTTCCAGCCGCTCATCGATCGCCAGGATCAGCTTCGTCAGCGGGTGAATCCACGCGAACTCGGGGTCGAACGCCACCAGCCGCAACCGCTCGGAGGGCTGCAGCACGGCCCCCTTGCGCGCCTCGTACTGGAGGAACGCGGCGTCGATGATCTTCTTGTGGAGGCCCAGCGCCTCGGCGCGGACCGCTTCGATGTCCTGTCGCGGATTCATGCCGCAACCTATGCATCACGGCCGCGAACGCCAGCCGCTACACCGTGAAGCAGCTCGCCGTGATTCCCGCGACTTGCTCCACGCTCACCGGAGGCACCTCCCCGTTCGGCCGGTACCACACGTCGCGCGCCGCTCCGGCGGCGTGCACCGAGCGCACCGAGCCCACGCCCAGCCGCGCGAGCGCCTGCTGGCCGGCCCAGTGACGCGCTCCGCCCGCGCGGTGCGCCACCAGCACCGCGATGCGCGGCCTCGAGCCCGCCACGCCCTCACGCACCTCGGAGTCGAAGATCTCGGGCCCGACGATCGGCGCGACCCGGTGCGAGCCGACGCGCATCTCGCGCCGCCCGTCGAGCCTCGCCGGCTTCGCGCTGCCCGGCGCCCAGCCGAGCACGCCCTCGCCGCAGCCGACGATCACCGCCACCCTCGCCTTGCGCGCCGCCGCGATCACCGCCGCCGGCCTCCCCGTGAGGTACCCCTCAGGCAGCACGATCAGATCGCACCGGCCCGGCCGCGCCGCGATCAGCGCCTCGGCCGCCGCGACGCGCTCTGACTCTGCGAGCCCCGGCGGCACGATCGTCGTGCACACCTTGAGCCCTCTCTTGTTCGCCATGAACTGCTCCACGCTGTGACGAACCGGTCAGGCCAGAGCATCAGTACCACGGGGGTCCGACACGCTCAGCGCGTCACGACCTCGGCGTGCGGCACGAACGGCTGCACGCCCATCGCGGTGAACAGCTCGTCCGGGTAGTAGTAGCAGCCGCCCTTCACCGTCAGCCGCCCGCGGCGCAGAGCGGTGATGTCGGTCGTCGGGTCGCCGTCGACGAGGTACAGGTCGGCGAGCTTGCCCGGAGCCACCGAGCCCAGCGACTGCTCGAGCCCGACCAGCCGTGCGCCGCCGATCGTCGCGGCCTGCAGCGCGGCGGCCGGAGCAATGCCGGCCTTCACCCACGACTCGAGCTCCGAGTGCAGCACGAGGCCGGCGACGTCGTCGGTGCCCGGCACCAGCGGCACGCCCTCTTTGTGCAACAGCACCAGCGCCTCTTCGATCTTCTTCCACGAGGCGGCGTACAGCTCCTCCTGCTCGGGCTTGATGTCGAGCACCGACGTCTTGCGCGCGCGCTGCACGGTGATCGGCGCGTGCGCGAGCCAGCCGTCATCGGACGGCGACGCCCTGCCTGCCCGCGCCCGCAAGAGCAGCGAGAACGTCGCGATCGTCGGGTCGAGCGTCGTCTTCTTCTCTTTCATCAGCTTCAGCATCTTCTGAAACGGCTCGGCCTTGAGGTCGAGCTTGCCGAGCCGCTCGCCGAGCGCCGTGAAGCGAAACGGCGTGCGCGTGTCCTCCTTCGCCGAGTCGATGATGAAGCTGAGCAACAGCTGGTTGATGTGGTGGATCTCGTCGTACCCGTCGCGCACGGCGCGCTCGCTGCTCATGAAGGCCGGCACGTGCCCCGAGACGTGCAGCCCGAGCCGGTGCGCCTCCTTCGCGATCGACGCGACGAACTCGGGGTTCATCGAGTTGTAGATCTTGACGCCCCAGTAGCCGTGGTCGGCGTACCAGCGCACCTTCTCGAGGCCCTCGTCGACCGAGTCGATCACGAAGCCCATGTGCGCCGAGTACGGCGACTTGCCCTCGAGGAAGCCGCTCATCACCGTGCGCGGCCCGAGCAGCCGGCCCGACGAGACTTTGCGCTCGAGCTCGAGCTGCGTGTCGATGTCGTTGCCCGGGTCGCGCCCGAACGTCACGCCCGTCGCGAGGCTCAGCGGCCCGCCCCAGTCGGAGGCGTGCGCGTGCCCGTCGAACAGCCCCGGCAACAGCGTGCCGCCACCGCCGTCGACGACGCGCGCTCCGGCCGGCGGAGCGTCCTTTCGCACCGACGCGATGCGCTCGCGGTACACCACCACGTTCGTCGGCTCGCCGCGCTTGCCGCTCGCCGCGTCGAAGACGCGCACGTTCGTCAGCCACAAGGGCTCGGTGATCGGGTGCGCCGCCTTCACCGTCAGCTTCTCGAGCAGCTCGGCCGAGAGATCGCCCGCGAGCTTCGAGAGGTGCGCGAACGAGCCCACGTACTTCTCGTCGACCAGCACCCAGCCCGGCGCGAGCGTGCCCGCGAACTTCCCCTTCACCTGCAGCATGAGCCAGGGCGCCATGTCCCAACCCCACAGCGCGTACACCGTCGCCTTGTCGGGCTTCGCGCCCGGCGACAGCGGCACCTCGCGCAGCTTCTCGACGCGAATGCGCCCCGCCGGCAGCACCGCGCGCTCGTTGCCCTTCGCGTTGAGCAGCGTGTCGAGGAACAGGCCGAACGCCCACGGGCTGCCGTTGTTCGGCGCGTACAGCGCGTCCTTCGCGTCGGCCTCGCCCTCGTCGTCGAGCGACTTCCACTTCGCCTTGCCGCCCTCGACGGTGAACGACTCCTTCACCGGAGCGCCGACCCACGCCTTGCCCTCGATCTCCCACTTCACCGGGAGCCGATCGCGGCCGAGCTCGATGCGCTCTTTCAACTTCGGGCCGCGGCCGTTGTCGTCCACCCGCCAGTCGACCTCGACGACGGCGCCGGTCGTCGTCGCCGTGAAGGTGCCGATGGGACCTGCCGACGTCACCAGCGTCAGCTTCTGCACAGAGCCCGGCGCCGCGACCGCCACCAACACGATGAGCGAGAACATGCGCGGCAAGGTACGTCAACCGCTCGCCGCGCACACCTAACTTCACGTCACACGCAGTAGCCACCCGTCACCTCGAGGCGGCCGCAACCATTTGATATCACTTTGTTTTGCGCGAGCCTCGGCATCTCGGTCGGGGCAACGGCAACGACCGGGGCGATCATCACCTGGGAGCACCCCTCGACCGTCGCCGGCAGCAAGTGCGGGCCCGTCGCGGTGAGCTGGGGCGACGGCCACACGTCGAGCTCCCACTTCATCGAGCAGTACGCGACCGGCTCGGGGCGCTACGGCATGAAGGTGTTCGTTGCCGCGCTCAAGCTCGCGCGTGAGGCGCGCACCGGCACCTCACGACCGACTCGAACCGCCTCGGGCGCTACGGCGTGAAGGTGTACGCGCCGCGCTAAGCTCCCTGTGTGGAGCCGACTCTGGTTCGCATCGGCACGATGGACATTCGCCGCCCCGAGATGGTGGTGACCGTGCCGGCGCGCAAGCTGCCCCTCGGCGAGCGCGTGTGGCGCGGCTCGCGGCGCGTGCTGGGCGTCTCGGGCGTGCTGCTGCTCATCGGCAACGTGATGCTGCTGATGCTGCCGGTTCCTCACCTGCACCTGTGCCTGTTTCCGCTCGCGCTGATCCTCGGGCCGGTGCTCGGCTGGTTCGCCTGGCGCGACAGCGTCGTGCTCGCGAAGGCCGAGCTGCCCTGCCCCATGTGCCACGCCACCGTCGCGGTGCCCGAAGGGCTCGGCGGCTGGCCGGCCCGCTTCAACTGCGTGCACTGCGGCGTGATGGTCGAGCTGAACCCCGCGTGAGCACGGCTCCCGTCATCGCGTTTCGCGACGCCGCTGCGTTCGACCGCTGGCTCGAGCGACACTCGGGCGACACCGCCGGCGTCTGGCTCAAGCTCGCGAAGGCGGGCTCGGGCATCGCTTCGATGACGAGCGACGAGGCCGTCGACGTCGGGCTCTGCTGGGGGTGGATCTCGGGGCAGCGTCGCGGCCTCGACGACACGTATTACCTGCAGAAGTACGTGCCGCGGAGAAACCGCAGCCGCTGGTCGCAGGTGAACGTCGAGAAGGTGAAGCAGCTGCTCGCCGCCCGCCGCGTGCGCCCGCCGGGGCTCGCCGAGGTCGAGGCCGCGCAGGCCGACGGGCGCTGGGCGGCCGCGTACGCTCCGCAGCGCACGGCCGCGGTGCCGGCCGATCTCGCCGCGGCGCTGCGAAGATCTGCGGCGGCGAAGCGCGCGTTCGAGGCGCTGGGCCGCACCAGGCGTTACGCGATCATCTTGAAGCTGCTCACCAGCCGCACGAGCGCCGCCCGGGCCGCGCAGCTGAAGCGTGCCATCGCGGCGCTGAGCCGGGGCTGAGTCCTCCGCAGCCCGGCGATCGTCTTTCGTACGAGTTTTGCCTGCAGTCGGCCCGGCTCAGCGGTACTTCATCAGGTCCATGGAAAAGCGACGCCTCGGCAGCAGCGGTCTCGAAGTGTCGGCGCTCGGCCTCGGCTGCATGGGCATGAGCTTCGGCTACGGCCCCCCGGCCGATCGCAAGCAGATGATCGCGCTGTTGCGCGCCGCGGTCGATCGCGGCGTCACCTTCTTCGACACCGCCGAGGTCTACGGCCCCTACAAGAACGAGGAGCTCCTCGGCGAGGCCCTCGCGCCCGTGCGCAGCCGCGTCGTCATCGCCACCAAGTTCGGCTTCAAGCCCGGCCCGCAGGGCGGGCGGTGGAGCGGCCTCGACAGCCGCCCCGAGCACATCCGCGAGGTCGTCGACGCCTCGCTCAAGCGCCTGCGCGTCGACGCCATCGATCTGCTCTACCAGCACCGCGTCGACCCCGAGGTGCACATCGAAGACGTCGCCGGCGCCGTGAAGCAGCTCATCGCCGACGGGAAGGTGAAGCACTTCGGCCTGTCCGAGGCCGGCGCCGCCACGATTCGCCGCGCCCACGCCGTGCAGAGCGTCACCGCGCTGCAGAGCGAGTACTCGCTGTGGCACCGCGCCCCCGAGACCGAGATCCTCCCCACGCTCGAGGAGCTCGGCATCGGCTTCGTGCCCTACAGCCCGCTCGGCCGCGGCTTCCTCACCGGCAAGATCGACCCCAGCACCCCGTTCGGGGCCTCCGACTTTCGCGCCTCGCTCCCCCGCTTCACCGCCGAGGCCCGCACCGCGAACCAGGCGCTCGTCGACCTGCTCGCCCGCTTCGCCGGCCGCAACGGCGCCACTCCCGCGCAGATCGCGCTCGCGTGGCTGCTCGCGCGCAAGCCGTGGGTGGTGCCCATTCCCGGGACCACGAAGCTCGCGCGCCTCGACGAGAACCTCGGCGCCATCAAGATCACCCTCGACCCGAAGGACCTTCGCGACCTCGACGACGCCGCCTCGAAGATCGAGGTCGTCGGAGCCCGCTACCCCGAGTCGATGCAGCGAATGGTCGGCCGGTGATCGATGTGCGCCCCTCGCGAGTGCCACGGCGCCCAGGCCCCGCGCTGCGGAACGCTCATGCGTCGGTGGGTCCGGCGTGAGCGGCACGGCGGTGGGCGACTTGCCCGCGCGGTAGAGCCGCTGCTCGAGGTTGTGGACTGAGCGCGGTGTCTGCCACGCGTCGTGTTCTCGACCTCATCGGGTTGCGCCTGCCACCAAAAGGTCAGTCGGCGCCGGGCAGGCGCGCGGCACACCCGCGCGCGCGTGTGCCCGGCTCCTGCTGCGGTACGCTGCGTGAATGCGCTCAGTCATCGCGATGGGGGTGGTGTTCGTCGCCGCAGCGTGCTCCGGCCCACAGTGCCCCGACGGAGCGAGCTGCTCCGCAGGTGGCGGGGGCTCGACTGCAGGCGGCGCGGGCTCGACTGCAGGCGGCGCGGGCTCGACTGCAGGTGGCGCGGGCTCGACTGCAGGCGGCGCGGGCTCGACTGCAGGCGGCGCGGGCTCGACCGCAGGCGGCGCGGGCTCGACCGCAGGTGGCGCGGGCTCGACCGCAGGTGGCGCGGGCTCGACCGCAGGTGGCGCGGGCTCGACTGCAGGTGGCGTAGGGAGCGCCGGCGGCGTCGGCGGCTCGGGCGGAGGAGCGCCGCTGTCGACGCTGCCGCTCTCGATGTACTGCGATCGACTCGCGGCGGTGCAGTGCGACCGTCAGCTCCAGTGTGGCTTCTTGAGTGCGGTAGCGCGCGACGCCTGCGTCGGCGCGAGCCTGCGAGGCTGCCTCAACCCGCAGGGCCTCGTGCACCGGGCAGAGGTAGGCCTCGCGACCTACGACCCGGTCCTCGCGGCCGACTGTTACAACCAGCTGGGGAGCCGGCCCTGCGCGGCGCTGAACCTGTTCAGCCCCTACGCCTGCGGCGAGGTCTTCGACCAGGACGCCGGCACCGGCGCGCCCTGCTGGGCGAACAGCGAGTGCCGCGGCATCTGCGATGTCGCGAACGTCTCGAGCTGCGGCACGTGCGTGAGCTGGGTGCCGCCCGGCGCCTTCTGTGATGGGCTGCACCGGTGCGAGCCCGGAGTCTCCGACTGCCCGGTGCCGGGCGCCGACGGCGGGTTGATCGACGGCGGCGGGAGGCCGCGCTGCGAGGCGCTCTTCGCCGACGGCGCGCCCTGCAGCTCGGCGTCCGACTGCGCGAGCGGAGGCTGCAACATCATGGATGGCGGCGTTCGCAGGTACTGCGGCTTTCACCCCCGCGGAGCACCGTGCGACTTCGAGTTCGAATGCAGCCCCGCCGACTACTGCCGAGGCCTGCGCAAGCGCTACCAGCCCGGCACGGGCGTCGTCGTAATGACGCGCGGCGTCTGTAGCGCGCTCGTTCAGCAGGGGCAGCCGTGCGTGCCAGAGCAGTACGAGGAGGGCTGCGTCGCGCGGACCCGGTGCTTCGCGGGGCAGTGCCGCGCCGAGCACTCGTTCTCGCAGCCGATCGGGGCGCCCTGCTCTGCCCCGACCGACTGCACCGACGTGTTCTGCCGAAGCGACCAGCTGGGTCAGCCGCTGCTGCCGGGCTTCACCGAGTTCTTTTCCGACGGCGGGCCGGTGGTGCGAACCGGCACGTGCGCGAAGCGCGTCGACGCAGGAGCCCCGTGCGACGGAGGCGTCTTGTGCGAAGCCGGCTCGAGCTGCACCGCGAACGTCTGCCGCCGGGCCGGCGCGATCGCAGACCCCTGCACGTTCCCCGCGACGTGCCAGCAGCAGCTGACTTGCGCCGACGCCGGCGCCGGCACGAGCACCTGCCAGTTCGTGCCGCGCACGTGCGGCGGCGCGCCTTGCCCGCTTCCAGACTCGTGCGTCGTCCGCGACGCAGGGGCCCAGGTCTGCCAGCCAGCGTCCGGCAACGGCGCCCTCTGCACCGCGAGCTCCGACTGCGCGTCGGGCCGGTGCTGGGCCTCCGACGGCGGCGTCCCCAACCCGACCGGCACGTGCCGTCAATGCTACTGAACCCGAAAGCGCCTGATTCTTCGAGCACGCCTGCTTCGACTCATGCCGCTCACTCAGGCGGTGCCCCTCAGGCGCGCGGGCTTCGCGCCGGTGCACGCGAGCGCCACCGCCATGCACGCCGGGAGCACGAGCGCCGTCTCCCACGGCATCGAGGCGGTCTGCAGGGTGGTGAGCGGCAGCCCAGCACCGAGGACGTTCAGCACCGCGGCGACCCATCGGGTGCCGATGAGCAGCGCTGCCGCACCCAGGAGCGCGAAGCGACCCGGGCGGGAGGCGTGGGGCCACAGCAGCGGCACGAGCACGAGCTCGAGGTAGACGAGCCCCCAGCCCACCGGGCGCACCCAGTACAGCAACAGGAGCGCGATCGCGAACAGGCCGCCGAACGTGGCGCCGTGGCGCACGCGTCGCGCGGCGATGACGAACAGCACGAGGCCGGTGGCGAGCGTCAGGGCCAACGCGAGCGCGACGCCGGCTCCGAGGCCGACCAGCAGCTGCAGGGGCGTGCGGTTCCACGCGCTCATCGGCGTCTGCAGCTGTACCGGCAGCGCGAGCCACGACGCGTCATCGGCGGCGGCGAAGAACGCGAGCGCATCGGCGCGCAGCGCTGCTCCCCAGCGAGCGGCCTCGACGAGCGCGAGCGCCGCGGCGAGCGCGAGCGCGAGCAGGGCGCGCCGGAGATTCGAACGGTCGGCGACCCACTTCAGCGCGACGAACGCGAGCGGCAACACCACGTAGAACGGCTTCACCAGCCCGACGGCGGCGATGAACGGCGCTGCGGCGATCGGCCGGGCGTGCCAGCACAGCCAGCAGGCGACGAGCGACAGCGTGAGGAGAATCAGCTCGACGTTGCCTCCGACCGCCGACGCGGTGACCTCGAGCGACGCGACGCCGAGCAACAGGCCGCGCGGCGCCATGCGCGTCTCCTTCAGCCACAGCGCGAAGAAGACCGCGATGCTCGCCAGCACGAGGGCCGTGAACGCGACCGCCGTCACGCCGAGCTGCTCGAGCGTCAGCGCGAGCGACGGCGGGTACACGTACGGCCCGGGCAGCTGCGGGCCCGACGCCACTTCGCGGAAGGCCTCGGCTCCACGCCCGGCGGCATACGCGGCGAGCAGCTTCGCCTCGAGCGCGTGCATCTCGAGCCACCGCGCGCGGGCCTCGCCGGGCGAGAAGTAGGGTGTTCGGCCCTGAGCGATCGCCTCTGCGGCGCTCTGGTAGGCGAGAAAGTCGACCGGAGGCTGGCCCTGCTGCGCCTGGGCGACTGCGACGGCGCCGAGGAGCGCCAACCACGCGAAGACGACGGCGGGCACCGCGCAGCGTCGTACCCGCATGCCGTCACTCGCAGGCTGCGATCGAGGTGGGCAGCGAGCGCTGGGCGAGCACCGCTCCGAGCTGGGCCGCCTCGTCGAGGCTCGAGCACGCCGGGAGCGTCGCGCGGCACCACGGCACGATGGCGTCGCCGGCGGCGTCACGCACGTCGTAGCGGGTGCGCGAGAGGCACGCCGCTCCACGCGAGGTCCACGCGGCCTCGAACTCCAGCCGGCTGCCCGGGGGCTCGGCACGAACGCCGAGCGCGTCGTAGACGTCGAGCGTCGTGCCCTCGAGCGTCCACGAGACGCCGTCGCCGCAATAGTCTGCGCGCGCGAGCCGGGTGCATGCCGCGTGGAGCTCGGCACCCGTGACCCACGGCGCATAGCCCCAGTCGACGCACTTCGCGATGACCCCGTCGCTGCAGGAATACGTGACGAGCCCGGGGTCGGCGAGGTGGGCGCCGCTCGCGTCCCAGCGGCCCGAGACGAACACTCCCGCTTTGCCCTCGGGGCACACTGGCCGGCCGCCGGCGAGCAGCTCGACGCGCTCGGTTCGCCCCGTCACCGCCGTCGAGACGACCTCGACCCGAAAGGCGCGGCCGTCGAGAGCGACCGCCGAGAGCGGCACGCCGCGAAAGCCCGCGGTCGTCGCGCTCACGCGCGCGGTGAGCTGACCCTCGCGCACCGTCACCCTGTCGGCCGGGTCGCTGGCGACCGTCAGCCGCGCGCCGTCGAGATCGCCGAGGCCGCGATACCCGTCGGTGAGGCTCGACCGCTCGACGCGGTATCGATGTTTCGCCGGCAGCGGAAAGCACACCGGCGCCTCGGGCGGCCCACCGCAGCCGGCGACGAAGGCCAGCGCGAGGCCCATCAGTGGCTCGCGCACGCGGTCGACGGCGGTGAGCCACCCTGCAGCGAGGTGCCATTCTTCGGGCTGCCTTCGGGCTCCGGGGCGGCGCCTTGAAGTGAGGTTCCGTTCTTGGGCGCGCCCTCGGGCAGCGGAGCACCGCACCACGTCGCGGTGCCCGGCGCACCGCAGGCCAGCGCGAGCAGCATTCCGAGCACCACGCGACCGCGAAACAGCTGCCTCATCTCGACGCTCCGGGTTGAAGTTCCCGCCGCATCGAGCAAGCGACATGCCCGCTCGCAGCACCGCAGCAGCCCGCGCTCCAACGCGCTCGGCGGAGCATCGGCGGTGCACCGCGGGTGTACCACTTCGCCCCAGGCCGGCACGCTACGCGGAGCTCCGTCGGCGACACGAAGACTGCTGTGCCGGCGCTCATGATCTCGAGAGTGATGACGTGTGTTTCGCTGTTCGGCTGCCTGGCCGGGTGTGGCCCTGACCTCCCCGGCGAAGGCGCGGCGCCCGCGGCCTCGTCGACTGCGCCGCTGAGGGCCCCGGTGAAGACCTGGGCACCGGCGGCGCGGCCGGGCCGATGGTTTCGGCAGTTGCAGTGCCAGTGACGGGCGCGTGATCCCCGCTGCCTTGTTGCCTGAGCTGGCAGCGTGCATTACTCCGCGCGCCGTGACGGCCCCCTCGCTGGAGAAACAGAGCGAACCCGAGGAACCGCTCCTCATACCCGGCGAGTGCGTCGGGCGTTACACGGTGCGCGGTCTGCTGGGCAAAGGAGGAATGGGCGAGGTCTACGCCGCGCACGACCCGGAGCTCGACCGTGTGGTGGCCATCAAGCTGCTCCGGGCTGACGCCGCGGGGCCGTCGCCCGAGTCGCGCGCACGGTTTCAGCGCGAGGCGCAGGCGATGGCCAGGCTGAACCACCCGAACGTGGTCTCGGTCTACGACGTCGGCACCTTCGGCGACCGCATCTTCGTCACCATGGAGCGCGTCGAAGGGCCGACGCTCGCCCAGTGGTCGAGGGCCGCCCCGCGACTGTGGAGCGAGGTCGTCGCCATGTTCCGCGAGGCGGGCCGTGGCCTCGAGGCGGCGCACTCTGCGGGCATCGTTCACCGCGACTTCAAGCCGTCGAACGTCATCGTGGGAGAGCGCGTGCGCGTCGTCGACTTCGGGCTCGCGCGCTCTGCTGGCCAGGTGGAGCCGGGGGTGGCCGACGAGCTCACGAGTCCGCTCCGACTCGACGTCACCCGCACCGGGCACGTGCTGGGGACCCCGGCGTACATGGCGCCGGAGCAGAAACTCGGCTCGGCAGCGAGCGCGCTGTCGGATCAATATTCGTACGGGGTGGCGCTGTACGAGGCGCTGACCGGCGCTCTGCCGAGCGACGCAGACCCGGAGGCCCGGCTGCGCCGCGTGCCGTCGTGGCTGCGGAAGGTCGTCAAGCGTGCGCTGCAAGAGCGGCCGGAAGACCGCTACCGGTCGATGACCGAGCTGCTCCACGAGCTCGGGCGAGATCGGCTGGCCCCTGCGTGGGCTGCCGTGGTGCCGATCGTGCTGCTCGCCAGCGTCGCCTGGTGGCGAACGACGGCTGCGCCGGTCTGCGCCGGAGCCGAGGCCCGCTTCGCCGGGGTGTGGGACACGGCGCGTGCAGAGGCGGTGCGCTCCGCGTTCGTGAAGCCGAGCCCCGAGTTCGGCCAGCGCACCTTCGAGGCCGCGAAGACGAGCCTCGATGCGTACGTGAAGAGCTGGGCGAGTCAGCATCTCGACGCCTGCCGTGCGACGCGTGTCGAGGGCCGCCAGTCGGACACCATGATGGATCTGCGCATGGCCTGCCTCGATCGCCGCCGTGCGGTGCTCGGCTCGCTGGTCGACCTGTGGCTCCGCGGTGTCGACACCGAGAAGTTGGCCACGGTGCACGATGCCGTCGCCGGCTTGCCGCCGCTGTCGGAGTGCGCAGACCAGAAGGCGCTCGCCGAGCGCGCTCCACTGCCCACCGACCCCGCGCAGGTCGCCACCATCGCGCAGCTCCGCGCCGAGCTCGACACCGTGCAGGCGCAGCAGCTCTCGGGCCGCTGGAAGGAGGCGGGCGTCGCGGCGGAGCAGCTGCGCGCGCGCGCCGAAGCGACCGGGTGGCCACAGGTTCGCGCCGAGGCGGCGTATGCGTGCGGCTTGGCGCGGTGGAGTGTCGACGACCCCGCCGCGGCTGAGCGCTGGCTCGAGGCGTCGCGCTTTGGCGCGCAGGCGCGCGATGATCGGCTCGTGGCACGGGCGCAGGTCGCGCTCGTCGAGACGCTCGCGCACGACAAGGTGGACGCGACGAAGGCGCTGCTGGCCGCCGAGCTCGCCGAAGCCGCGCTGCTGCGCAGCGGTGACGACCCCGACCTGCGCGCGCGCCTGATGTGCAACCGCGGCGACGTGCTGCTCACGGAAGGCAAGTTCGACGAAGCGATCGCCGCGATGACCGAGGCACGGGCTTGGGCCACACGGGTGCTCGGCGCAAGGCACGAAGAGACGTTGCGGTGCTCGAATCGGCTCGCGGCGGCGGCGTGGCAGGGAGGGCGAACGAAGGAGGCGAAGAAGCTCTCGGAAGAGAACCTGGCGGTGACCGTTGCGCTGCTCGGCCCCGATCACCCGCGTGTGGCGAGCGCGCTCAGCTCTCTGGGGGGCGCGCTGATCAGCGAGGACGACGCTCTGGGCGCAGTCGAGTACTTCCGCCGCGCCCTCACGATTCTCGAGAAGGTCTCGGGGCCGGAGGCCGCCACCACCGCGATGGCCATGGCGAACCTCGGCGCGGCCGACCTCGAGCTCGACCGGCTCGACGAGGCCGACGCGCTCATCTCGCGCTCTCAGGCGGTGCGGGAGCGCACGCTCGGGCCCGACCACCCGCGCGTCGCACAGGGCCTGAGCAACTTCGCCGGCCTGCGCCGCAAGCAGGGTCGGTTCGACGAGGCGCTCGAGATGGCCCGCCGCGCGCTCGCGATCAAAGAGAGGACCTACGGGCCGGAGCACGCGAGCACGGCGTATTCACACGAGGGCATCGCCGACATTCTCTGGGCGGAGGGAAAGGCGGCTGCCGCGCTGGTCGAGTACCAGCGTGCGCTCGAGATCCGGAAGAAGGCGCTCGGCGACAACCATTGGCTGCGGTGGCGCTCGGCCTGGCAGGTGGCGCAGCCGCTCACCCAGCTCGAGCGGTGCGGCGAGGCACGATCACTGCTGGCCGCGGCGATCGAGGGCATGGGGCCGAAGCACCCCGACCTCGCGCTCGCTCAGCTGTG
This sequence comes from Myxococcaceae bacterium, assembly GCA_044223505.1. Taxonomy (GTDB): domain Bacteria; phylum Myxococcota; class Myxococcia; order Myxococcales; family Myxococcaceae; genus Xiheicaenimonas. Next base: position 45,386 of record JBGALX010000017.1, on the reverse strand, counting down.
GCTCGCCGAGTGCGACCTTCGCGAGGGGCGGCCGACCGCTGCGCTCGAAGGGGCGCGGCGCGCCATGGAGCAGTTCGACAAGACCGGCGGGCGCGTGACCGATCGCGGCCTCATCCGCTGGCTGATCTGCCGCTCGCTCGACGCGTCGGGTCAGCGCGCCGAGGCCCGGGCTGCCGCCCAGCTGGTGGAGGTCGAGCTCGCGGGCGACGCCACCTTCTCTCGCCAGCTCGGCGCCGCGCGAACGTTGCTCGGGAAGCGATGACCGTGAGCGCGGTCGAGAGGGGTCGCGTGGCGAAGGCTCACTCGCGGGGAAATTTGCACGCCCCGTGCCCCAAGCGGGCCCGACACGGCTCAGCCTCGCGGTGGCCGCTGCCCAACGCGGCGCGCAGCCCGGCGTCGAGCTGCGCTCACGGCCCCCCGTCTGCGCGGAACCTGAACGCCGTCACCTGAAATTCTCCGACGGTGATGGGGTCGCTGACGCAATTCGCGCAGACATCGACGCAGACGCCAAACTGGCGCACGTCGCTGCTCGGGAAGGTGAAGACATGGTTGTTGCTGAGCTGGTTGCGGCCGGTGGCGCAGCAGCCCTGAACGAACGGGCCGATGATGGGCGTGCCTCCGTCGATCGGGCGGTGACAGACCGACACCTGGGGCGTCGATGCGTTCGTGCCGATGTAGATGAGCGACCCGAACGCCCACACCGAGTCTCCGGGCTCGACCGCCATCGGGCTGGTGGCTCCGAAGAACTGGGGCGTCGTCATCGTCATGTTCACCGGCAACGCCACGCCGTGAGCGCCGTTGATGGTCGTCTTCGCACGGTACTCGACGAGCCCCGACGGCCCCTGTGCGCCGGGCAGGCCCTGCACGCCCGGAGGGCCGGGCGGGCCCGCGTCACCGGGCCGGCCCGCCGGGCCGGGGTCGCCCTGCACGCCCTGCTGGCCTTGCGACCCCGCGGGGCCACGTTCACCTTGAGGTCCCGCCGGGCCTTGCGACGGGCAGGCAGCGAGCACTGCGACGAGGGTCACGACGAGTCCGGGGCGCATGAAGCCGGAATCTAGCTCTGAAGCTGCGACTCGGGTCGAGGGAAGTGCGTCGCGGCGAGCAACACGGGCGACAACGCGATGCTGATCCCCGGCGTGCGATGCGCGGCCAACGACCGAAGTCGGGGCGCCGGCCCGCTTCGTCGGGTGCAGGTCTTCGACCCGTTCTTCACGACGACAGAGGTCGGCCGCGGCATGGGGCATTGGGCTCGCGATCGCGCGCAACGTCATCGAGACCGAGGTCGGCAAGGGACGACCTTCATCATGCGGCTACCGGTTCACCGCCCGCAGTCGTGACTGCCCGGCGCGCCCTGCGGGCTCGACCTCGCGGCGCGCCGGAGCGCGCCTCCCGCTGGGGTATGCTGAGGCCCTTGAGCGCGAGACCCTCGGTCGCGTGGGGAGCAGTCGCTCTGCTCGGCTCGGTGGCCGCGCAGGCTCAAGAGTTGATCCGGCTGCGGGTGCCCGACTACTCGACCTCGAGCACCGTCGAGGTGGTGGTACCCGGCTCCGAGCTCACCCTGCCGCAGGCCGGCCAGTACCTCGTCTGGGTCGAGGGTGAGGTGAGCTCGAGCCTGGCCGACGTGCCCTCGGCGCTGCTGCGCCTCGTCCGCGACGGCAACGAGCCTCGCCTCGAGGCCACCGGAGCCTCCAGAGTCGCAGGGCGGCCGCAGCGCTTCTTCTCGTTCGACCTCGTCGACGCGACCACGGGCCCGCACACGTACCGCATGACGCTCACGGCGGCGCCGGGGGCGCAGGCGAGCGCGACGCAGCTCCAGGTCGTTGCCACTGCGGCCTCGGGGTTCGCGACCCAGCTGGGCCCCCCGGCGGCGACCCTCTCGGGTCCCGGGTTTCAGGCCGCGACCTCGACCACCCTCTCGACGCAGACCTGCTGGGTGGTGCTCGCGAGCGCCCACGTGCGACCCCAGAGCGGCGGCGTCGCCGCGGCCCGGCTCACCTTCGCGGGCCTCGAGTCGCCCGCGGGCCGGCGCGACGCGGGCGCGATGAACTACTGGGCCAACCCGTCGCTCGCGCCCCGCCCATTCTTCGCCATGATGTCGCCCAGCACGCAAGGGCCCGCCACGGCCGCGCTCGAGGTCGACCCTGACGCCACTCGGAGCGTGGGGGCGGGCGCAGCGGCCACCGCCTCGACGGGTCAGCTCCTGGCCGGGCCGTGCAGCGCCGCTCACTTCAGGGTCGTCATCTTCTCGCCCCCCAGCGTCCTCGCGGGCTCGACTCCGGTCATCGTGGCCAGCGGCGGAGTTCCCGGCAGCACGGTCGCGGGCAGCGTCTACGCGGCGCTGTCTGGCGCCATGGTGCGCTCGTCGGGTGGCGAAGCCGTGGCGGTGCTGCGCCGCCTGAACGACGTGCCGCTGCAGCCCCAGCTGGCGCTGCTCCCGCTCGACGCACACGCCTTCATCGGGCACGTGGAGCCCTTCACCGCCTCGAGCGCGATGTACTCGGCAGACGTGCGCGTCTCGGCTCCCGACGGCGGCACCGGGCTCGCCTGGGGAGCCCTGACCGCGCTGATGGGCCCGTTCTCGGGCTACGTCGATCTCGTCGGTGACGCAGGCTCGCCACCCGACGCAGGCTCGCCGCCCGACGCAGGCTCGCCACCCGACGCAGGCTCGCCACCCGACGCAGGCTCGCCGCCCGACGCAGGCTCGTCGCCCGACGCAGGCTCGTCGCCCGAGGGCCCGAGCGGGCCGCGCGAGCTGCGCGTCGGGTGTGGCTGCGGGCACGCGCCCGAGACTGCACAGCTCGGGGCGCTGCTGGCGCTGCTTGGGCGCCGACGGGCACGAAGAACCGAAGAACGGGGTGGATAGCGGTCGACGTCGTCGGGAAGCAGGTTCGCGTCTGTGAAGACGACAGTCGACACACCCGGCGCCTGCCGGCCCCTGGGTCCCGCGTACGTAGAAATTGCCCGAGTCGTCGAGCCTGCCGTAGCAACCACTGACCGTGGTGCCGGCCGGCGGGTCGGCGAGCTCGCCGAGCTCCATGGCGCTGGCGTCGACATAGCCGAAGATAGGGCGTCGTCCGGCCGGCGCGCGCGGCGGGGCACTACCCTCGCGCACATGAGAACGCTCGTCGCCATCGGCTGTGTCGTGATGTCCTGCGCCGGAGAGATCGACGCCCTCGACGGAGGCACGGCCGGGGGCAGCAGCTCGAGCGCAGGCGGGAGCGGCACCTCGGGCGGGAGCGCCGGCGGCAGCGCGACGGCCGGTGGGAGCACCGCGGGCGGCTCCACCGCGACCGCAGGCGGCAGCAGCGGCACGGCAGGCGGCAGCTCCGGCAGCGCGGGCGGAAGCGCCCCGGGCGTGCTCGCCTTCCCCGGCGCCGAGGGCTTCGGCGCGAAGATGACCGGCGGCCGCGGCGGCCGCGTCATCAAGGTCACCACGCTGAACGCTACCGGCCCCGGCAGCCTCGACGCCGCGCTGCGCGCGACGGGCCCGCGAATCATCGTCTTCACCGTCAGCGGCCTCATCAACGGCGACTTCGACATCACCGAGCCGAACGTCACGATCGCCGGCCAGACCGCACCGGGCGCCGGCGTCACGATCGTCGGCCGCCTCTGGGCGCCGTTCGCCGAGTCCGACGGCAGCTCGCGCGTGAACAACCTGATCATTCGCCACGTGCGCGTGCGGCACATCTGCCGGCCCGGCATGCAAGAGGACCAGTGCGACACCATGCGGCTCTCGAGCCAGTCGCGCTTCATTCTCGACCACGTGAGCCTGTCGTGGGGCGTCGACGAGACCCTCGACATGTGGGGCGGCGCGCACGACTGGACGATTCAGGACTCGATGTTCGAGCACCCGTGCCTGAACAGCATGGGCAGCGCGAACCACGCCTACGGCGTGCTGAACCGCCGAGGCGGCCGCGGCAGCATCTTGCGCACGGGCATGCTGACGGTGCGCGACCGCAACCCCGCGCTCGCCGACGGGCCCTTCGACGTCATCAACATGCTCGTCTACAACCACCAGACCGGGCTCACGCACCACAACCCGGCGACCGGCGCGTTCAACGTGATCGGCAACTACTACCGCTCGGGCACCTCGGGCGGCATCGCGAAGCCGTTCTGGATCGGCGGCTCGCAGACGAGCGCGACGGACCCGCAGTACTGGTTCGCCGACAACTACCTCGACGAGAGCGCGTCGAGCCCGTTCGGCGCGTTCAACGACCCCTGGACGGCGACGCACGGCCTGCTCGGCGGCGCGGGCATGGGCAACGTGCCGACGACGAACCGGGCGGCCGCGCGGCGCGACTACAGCAGCTACGCGGGCTGGGTGCCGCCGGTGATCGTCTCGCCGACCGCGGCGCGCGATCTCGTGCTGAACCGCTCGGGCGCCTTCCCCCGCGACGTCGTCACGCGCGACGCCGTCACCGAGGCCCGCAACCGCACCGGGCAGTTCGGCTGCGCCATCCGCCAGCAGCTCGACGCCCAGGGCAACGTCTCGAGCGGAGCGCACCCGCTGATGGCGGGCCTGGCGCCAGCGACCGCGCCGGTGGACGCGGACAACGACGGCATGGCCGACGCGTGGGAGAGCACACACGGCCTCAATCCGGCGAACGGCAACGACCCCTCGACGGTGCTCGCGAGCGGCTACACCGCGATCGAGAGCTACATCAACGAGCTCGCCGATCAGCTCGTGCCGTAACCACCGGCGCTCGCTGGCTTTTGCGGAAGATAGCGCGGCATGGCTTCGAGGGGCGCGATCATCACCGGCATGAACCGAGCGAGCAGATGCGTGATCCTCCTGTTGGCGGCCTGCAGCGCGCCGCCGGGAGGGGGCGGCGAGGCGGGTGGGAGCTCGACGGCGGGCGGCAACGCGACGGCGGGCGGCGGCAACGCGATGGCGGGCGGCAGCGCGACGGCCGGCGGCAGCGCGACCGCGGGCGGCAGCGCGACGGCGGGCGGCAACGCCACCGCCGGTGGCAGCACTGCGGGAGGCGCCGCAGGCGGCAGCGTCCCCACGGACGGCGGGCTCCTCTTCTTCGACCCGGTCAACTACACGCTCGGCCGCCTCGACAACGCCGCCGCGAAGCGCGCGGCCGTCACGGGCGCCGGCTACACGGGAATCAAGGACGAGCAGACGAACCCCGGCGGAGCGCTCGGCTACCTCTACACGGTCAGCTCCATCGAGGGCGACACGAGCGGCATCCCGGGCGGCGGCAACGCGCTGGTCCTCGAGACGCGCGCGAACACGTTGATGGGCCAGCCCGACTACTACGTGCAGCTCGGCAACGGCATGCCCGGCGCCTTTCCGGCCAATCTCTGGATCCAGTTCTGGATGTACGTGCAGGACGACGCCGCGAGCAGCAAGCGCTCGGTCATCATCGGGCGCAACAAGTTCATCTACCCGCTGCTCGGCTCGCGCACCGGGTACCCCAGCGCGACCGAAGACACCGCGTGGCTGATGGGCTTCCGCCCCCACGCGATGGATCTCTCCGGGCAGGGAAGAATGGTGAACCAGCCGAGCCCCGCGGCGCTCGCGTTCGAGACGCGGGGCCTCTCGTCGGGCGCCGCCGGAACGCGCGCCTACCACCCGCACCTCATGGGCAGCGGCCTGGAGGACTACCTCTACCCGAACGTGAACGTGCCGACCGACGACGAGCGCTTCATCCTCCCGAACCGCTGGTACCTGGTCCGCTTCCACTTCGACATGAGCGGCGCGCCGAACACGAACACGAGCGTCTACGAGGCGTGGTGGCGCGAGAAGGGCGCGCAGGCCGGAGGGCTCGTGAAGAAGGCCGAGTTCATCGGCGGCCAGGCGGCTCCGGCCTCGCCGATGTTCACGTACTACAACCGCCTGCTCGACAATCAGGGCGCGAAGCTGATCCGCATTCCCACGACGGTCGGGAACACGTCGGCGCCGTGGGGAGACTCGTGGATCTACCTCAAGGACCTCGCCATCGCCTCCGACCCCAGCCGGCTGCCGGTCTACGGGGGCTACTGATCGTGCGCCTCGTCGCCCTCGCGCTCCTCGTCCCCGCTGCGGCGCTCGCCTACCACCCGCTCCAGGTCGTGCTGCCGCGCGCCGCCGGCACCGCGCCCGACCCGGGCTCGCCCGCGCTCTCGGCCGATCACTTCACGCTGTGGGCGCACCCCGGCATCGAGTACCGCATGCGCGCCGCGGTGATCGGCGGCCACTACCCGTACACGTTCTCGCTCTCGGGCGCGCCGGCCGGCATGACCGTCGACGCCACCGGCGAGATCCGCTGGCCCGACCCGCAGGCGAACAGCGGCGCGATCACGCTGACGGTGCGCGACGTCGACGGCCTGCAGACGACGAGCACGTGGTCGGTGACGGTCGACGCGACGCGCTTCCGCTTCCTCGACTGCGACGCCGCCGGCACCGGCTCAGGCACGCTCGCCGACCCGTGGCGCAACATCGGCAACATCCCCTCGATGGTCGCGGCCGGCCGCATTCTCTACTTCCGCGCGTGCACGGCGGCGGGGCGCTACCACGTGAACGACAAGCCCCACTCGGGCGGCCGCGTCGAGTTCAACGCGTGCTGCTGGCCGCAGCAGTGGCTCGCGTACCCGGGCGAGCTGCCGGTGATCGACCTCGGCTACGTGCAGGGCGGCGCCGAGCCGGGCCGGCAGATCCGCTTTCAAGGCTCGCCCGCCGCCGTCGTCGGCTTCGAGTCGATCAACGGGCAGATCAAGCACTTCAACACCATCGAGGGCATGGCGTACGTCGTGCTGTGGAAGAACCACATGCACCAGCTCGCCGGCGTGGACGGCTCGAACGCCGCGTTCATCATGACCGAGTCGGGCGCGAACGTCGGTGTCTCGCACTACATGGTGCTGCAGCAGAACGAGCTGCACGACTACGGCGCGGTGCGCGGAGGCAACGCGGGCGCGGCGATCAAGGTGTACTCGCTGATCAAGCCGCTCATCGAAGACAACCTCATCTACCAGGGCGTCGGCACCTCCGACATCGAGGGCATCGCGCTGAAGGGCAACACGACGCGCGCCACCGTGCGCGGCAACGTCGTTCACGGCGTGCAGGATCACGGCATCGGCGGGAACCAGCACACGATGACGTCCGCCGAGATTCTGCACAACCGCGTCTACGACTGCGGCAGCAACTGCGTGGTGCTCAACCAGGACGGGCTCATCGACACCACGATCGAGATCTACCGGAACACCTTCGTCGGCCGCGTGCTCGTGAACGGCGTCGGCTCTCAGCCCGGCGGCACGTTCCGCTTCGTCGACAACGTGCACGTCGCGGCCGACACGCTCGGCCAGCACTTCCCGGCCACGCGGTACGTCGCCTCGTCCGTCACGAACGCCTCGCAGCTGGTCTCGATGGGCGACATCTCGCGCGCCCCCGCAAGCAGCTGCGTCGACGCGAACGGGCTGTTGTCGAACGGCGGCGCCGACATGTGCCGCACCGCGTACCTGGGGCGCAAGGGCGCCGAGCTCGGCAGCGGAGGAACTGCCGGCGGCAGCGGAGGAACCGCGGGCGGCACCGGTGACACGGCCGGGGGCACCGGCACCGCGGGCGGTGTGGCCACCGCTGGCGGCTCGGCGACCGCCGGTGGCCGGGCCACTGCGGGCGGCAGCTCGACCGGCGGCGGCGCCGAGACGCCGAACGGCTGCGGCTGCAACGCCGGCGGGCCGGGCCTCTTCGCGCTGCTCGTGCTCGCGCTTCGAGCGCGGCGCGCGCGCGCGTCACTCTTCATGCTGGTGGTGGCGTGCTCCGCGCCAGTCACGGGCGGCGGAGCCGGAGGTGGCAGCTCGGCGACGGCCGGCGGCACGGCGTCGGCCGCGGGCGGCACCGGCACCGCGGGCGGCGACGCTACCGCGGGCGGCAGCGGCACGGCGGCCGACGCAGGGGCTCCGCTCTTTCTCGACCGCTTCGAGTACGACGTCGCCCGGGACGCGGGCGGCAAGTTCGACCCGGGCAGCGCCTTCCGCAACGCCGGCTGGAGCTGGGGCAAAGACGCAGTGATGAACGGCCCCGGCTCGGGCGGGTGGCTGTCGACGGCGACGTCGATTCCCGGCTTCACCGGCACGTTCCCCGGCCTCGGCTCGCAGCACGTGCTGCTCGTGGAGTCGGGCGCGGGCACGTACGCCGGTGTCGTCAGCGGCACCTGGCGCCAGACCGACTTCTATCTTCAGTACGGCGACCCCGCTTCGGGCCCGCTCGACACGATTCCCGCGGACGTGTGGTTCCAGCACTGGCTGTACATCGCCGACGCGAGCTCGCAACCGTCGCTCTTCCCGCCGACGCCGCGGCTCGGAAAGTGGATCTACCCGACGCGCAACGGCTACCCGAGCAGCGACCTCGAGTGGCTGTTCAACCTCACGGGCGCGATGATCGACGACGAGACGTTGACGATGGGCTCCGGTGCGCAGCTCGACATCGGGCACAAGAGCCTCGCCTCGCACCTGAACCTCACCGACACCGACGACAACATCTTCACCGACGGCCGGCCCGACGCGCGGGGCTCGCTCGGCTACGCGGGCACCGCGGCCGGCCGGTTGACGCCGATGACGGCGAACCAGTGGTGGCTGCTGCGATTGCACGTCGACCACACCGTGAGCCCCGGCGTGGTCGAGATGTGGGTCCGCCCGCGCAACGGTGCCTGGGTGAAGACCATCGACACGGGGGCCAGCACGCGGGTGCAGTGGACTCCGCGCAACCGCACCGATGGGCATCGCGGCTTCCGGTTCCCGACGACGATCAACAACTGGTACCAGGATCCTTCGCAGGCCACGACGCACGGCGACTGGTGGATCTACATCGACGACTTCGCCATCGCCCGCGGCGTCCACTCCGGCGGCGGCGGCATTGCTGACCTGCCGAGCTACCCCTGAGCCTCACGCGCTCGGTCGAGTGGAGCGCGCTGCAGGCGCGCGCCGCGACACCCGCTGCAGCGGCCTGCGTTCACCTGCGCGGCTGCACGATGCTCCACTCAGCCGAGCTCGGGGATTAGGCTGTCGCGCAGTGCGCCTGCTGCTGCCGCTCGTGCTGACGGGTTGTGTCGCGCCGATCGATCTCGCCGAGAAGCGCTGCCCCTGCGCGCCGGGCTGGCTCTGCGCGCCGCTGATCGATCGCTGCGTCGAGTCGCCGTGCGCGGTCGCTGCGGCCGCGTTCCGCGCCGAGTGGGCGACGACGAACGCGATTCGCTACCGGTGGTCGCCCGCCGGCGACCGCGCGAAGTTCGTGCGCTACGAGCTGCACCTCGCCTCGAGCGCCGAGCAGATCGGAACCTCGGCGGATCAGCTCTTCGGGCCCGCCCAGAACGAGGAGCTCGGCAGCTTCGCCCTGCCGTTCACCTCGGGCACGAACGACGTCGTCGAGGCGACGCACGCGACCGGCCTCATGCCGCAGACGAGCTACGCGGGCCAGCTGTGGGTGCACGACTCGGCCCTGTGCGTCGCGAAGAGCGAGATCGTCGCGATCACCACGAAGCCCGAGCTGCCGAACGAGGTGGTCATCTACCGCGACGCGGCGCCGCCCGGCGCCGGCTACGCGCCGCCGACCTTTCGTGACGTCGCCGACGACACCGGGCCGGGCCGTCACCTCGAGTGGGTGCTCGCGCAAGACCCGATGTGCGTCGAGGCCGTCTGCGGCAACAACCTCAAGGTCCGGAGCTTCTCGCTCTCGCTCGCGCACCTGCGGCCGGGCGGCTTCGCGAACGCCCTGCTCGAGCTGCGCATCTCGAACGACGGTACGAGCTTCGCGACGTTCGCGCGAACGTGGCTCACGTTCGGGCCCGGCTGCAGCGAGATCTTCCGGCTCGAGCCCATGACGATTCCGCGATCCGCCGCGTACACGACGCTCCAGGTCCCGCTCAGCGGGCTCCGCAACGACGCGATGCGCCCGCTCGCGTACGAAGACGTCGGCGACGCCGGCCACCCCGCGTGCGAGTTCAACGTGGGCGGCCGCTTCACCCGGGCCTCCGCCGACGGCGGCATGACGCGGGTCCGCGTCGACGACGTCCGCGTCCGGTACTGAGCCCGGTAGGCTTTGGCCGAATATAGGGGTCGGTTCGCCCGCGCCCGTCCGCTCCCACGTACCCTCGCGCGCGATGAGCCCGACCCGCGCCCTCGCCCTCCTCTCGGTGTTTGCCGCAGTCTCCCCGTCGTTCGCCGGCACCGGGCACCCCGCCGGCTTCACCGAGACGCGCTACGGCGCCGCGTTCACCCTCGGCACCGCGATGGCGTGGGCCCCCGACGGCTCGAACCGGCTCTTCATCACGCGGCAGGGCTACGTGCGCGGCTCGGGGCCGAACAACGCGGCCGAGATCATCATCATCAAGAACGGCGTGCTGCTCACGACGCCGTTCGCGACCGTCACGCCGGTGCTCAACTGGAGCGAGTGCGGCCTCTACGGCATCACCTTCGACCCCGCGTTCGCGCAGAACGGCTACGTGTACGTCTCGGCGTGCGTCTCGAGCACCGAGCAGCAGATCATCCGCTACACCGCGGTCGGCGACGTCGGCATGCAGAAGACGGTGCTGATCGCAGGGCTGCCGTCGGCCGGCGACACGCACAACGGCGGGGGCTTGAGCATCGGCCCCGACGGCAAGCTCTACTTCGCGATCGGCGACAACCGCGCGACCATCGGCCCCGACGGCGACCTCACCTCGCCGCGCTCGAAGGTCAGCCGCGCCAACCTCGACGGCACGGTGCCGAACGACAACCCGTTCTTCGACGGCCCCGGCCCGAACGCCGACTTCACGTGGGCGCGCGGCATGCGCAACCCGTTCACGCACACCTGGCAGCCGGGCCGGAACCTGATGTGGCTGAACGACGTCGGCGGCCACGCGGACCAGGTCTTCCAGGTGAACGCCGGCGAGCACGGAGGGTGGACGATGTACGGCGGCGGCAACCAGCCCCTGAACCACCCGCTGCGCTACATCCGGCCCGTGCTCCAGCTGATGTCGGGCGGGCCGAGCGGTATGGCGATCGCCGGCAGCGTCTTCTACGACTCCACGCTGTTCCCCGCGATGTACCGCGGCAACTACTTCGTCGGCGACTTCGAGGTGCCCGGCCGCGTGCTGCGCGCCGTGCTGAACACCGACAACTCGCTCAACAACCAGTCGGTCTTCGCGACCAACGCCAACTTCCCCCTCGGCTTCCAGGTCGGCCCGGACGGCGCTCTGTATTACCTGACGTACGACCCGGTGGAGCCGGCCACCACCGGCGGCGTCTACCGCATCGACTTCACGAACACCGCGCAGGGCATCGTCGTCGACGCGCTGCACGTGCGGCTGCTCGAGGGCAGCACCGGCGTCGTCTCGGTGCGGCTCGCGGTCGCGCCCACCGCCGACGTGACGGTGAACGTCGCGAGGGCGGGCGACCCCGACGTCACCACGCCCACGACGTCGCTCGTCTTCACGACCGCGAGCTGGGCGACCCCGCAGAGCGTGGTGCTCACCGCCGCGCACGACGCCGACGGCACCGTCGACCTGGCGACGCTCACCGTGAGCTCGGCAGGGCTGACGCCGCACGACGTCGAGGTGCGCGTCACCGACGACGACGCGCAGGTCATCGTGCTCTCGACGGCGTTCGTTTCGCTCGCCGAGGGCGGCACGGCTCCGCTCACCGTGCGGCTGCTCACCGCGCCGCAGGGCCCGGTCACGGTGACCGTCGCGCGCACGGCCGGAGACGCCGACCTCACCGCCGGCGCCGCGATGCTGACGTTCGACGCGACGACGTACCAGACGCCGCAGACCGTGACCCTCGCCGCCGCCGAGGACACCGACTCGACCGCCGACACCGCGACGTTCACGCTCAGCGGAGCGGGCGCGGCGCCCCGCGTCGTCGCCGTCACCGCGGCCGACAACGAGAACTCGGCGCCGCAGATCACGACGCTGCCGGTGACCCGCGCAGTCGCCGGCAATTCGTACCGCTACGACGTCGACGCGCTGGGCCTGCCCGCGCCCACGTTCGCGCTGCAGCAGGGGCCGCCCGGCATGGCGGTCGACATGGCGACCGGCGTCGTGACGTGGACGGCCGCCGACGCCGGCGACTACTCCGTCACGGTTCGCGCGCAGAACGGGCAGCAGCCGAACGCGGACCAGGCGTTCACGCTCACCGTGTCGCCCGACGCGCCGCCGACGGCCCGCCTCTCGCAGCCGCAGCCGAACGCCGTCGTCTCGGGCTTCATCGAGTTCTTCGGCGACGCGTTCGACGACGCCGCGGTCGTGCGCGCGCAGTTCCTCGTCGACGGGGTCGTCGTCTACACCGACGAGCAGGTGAGCGATCACTTCCACTACGGCGGCGTGAACGGGCACACGAGCATGCGCTTCGACACCCGCACGCTGATGGACGGGCCCCGCGTGTTCCGCATGACCGTCTTCGACAGCCGCGGCCAGACCGCCTCCGCGCAGGCGACGGTGACCGTCGCGAACACCGGCGTCGACGCCGGCTCCGGCACCGCCGGCGGAGCGGGGGGCGGCTCGGGCACCGCAGGTTCCGGCACCGCAGGCGGCTCGGGCACCGCAGGCTCGGGCGCCGCGGGCGGAGGAGGCACGGGCATGGTTGGCGGCATCTGCACCTGCGCGTCGGGCCCGATTCCCGCCGTGCTCTGGCTCGCCCTCTTCGCCGCTACTCGACGGTTCGCAGCGGCCCGGCGAGGACGTAGCCGTCCTCAGACGTGAGCACACGCACCGGCGCCGACGCGTCGTCCTCGATCGCCTCGCGCACCTTGCGCACCGTCATCTGAAGCCGCGGGTCGTGCCGGCCCGGGTGGTACTCGCGCTCGCCCCACACGCCGACGACGAGCGCCTCCTTCCCGCTGGCCCCGCCGGTGCGCGCGAGCTGCGCGAGCACCTGAAACAGCAACGGCCTCGACTCCAGCTCGACCCGCCGCCCCGGCAGCCACACCGTCTTCGTTCGGCAGTCGAGCCCCCAGCCCGGAAACTCCGGAGCGCCCGCGCGCACGAGCTTCACCACCCGCTTGGCGTCGGCGAGCTGCAGCCGGCGCACGACCACGCGGTCGAGCGCGTCGGCCGCGGCGTCTGCGCCGAGCAGCAGCCGCGCCCGCCGCGCCGCGATCGGCGACACGCCGGGCTCCGCGGCCAGCACCTCGAGCCGCTCGAGGCCGGGCGACGTCATCACCTCGGCCTCGTGCTGCCAGCGCTTCGAGCCGATGCGCGCGGCCAGCCCCGCGAGCTCGGCCGCCGCTTCTCGCCTCGCGTCGTCGCGGCCCGCGGCGGCGCACACGTCGGCTCTCACCGCTGCCGCCGCGGCCTCGAGCAGCGGGAACCCCGATGATCTCGCGAGCTGGCTCGCGTTCACGGCCGCGTCGAGCGCCGCTGCCGCGTCACCCGCCAGCGCCGCCGCCTCCGCCGCGAGCAGTGCGCGCTCCACGGCGCTGCAGCCGGCGGGCGCCGCCGCGCGGGCACCCTGCCGCGCGAGCCTCCGCGCGCGCATCGCCGTGCGCGCCGGTTCGGCGGCCTCCACCGGCTCGGCGCGCAGCAGCCCGAGCTCGTCGCGCAGCCGCTCGGCAGCCCGGGCGCTGCGGACCTCGACCGTGCCGGCGTCGTGGGCCAGCACCTCGAGCCAGGCCTCGATGCCGTCGAGCTCTCCTGCCGCCAGCCGCCGCTCGACCTCGACCGCGAGCACCGCCGGTCTGAGCAGCGTCGCCGACTTGAGGTACGGGCCGAGCCGCTCGAACGCCGCGCGCGCACCGTCGAGCTGCCCGGCGTCGACCTTCATGCGCGCCGACAGCGCGAGCGCGCGCCTCGCCGCGGCGAGCGGCGTCGCCGCCCCGCGCGGAGTCGCGAGCACGAGCCCCAGCAGCTCCTCGGCGGCGTCGTGACGGTGGAGCTCGGCGAGCGCCGCCGCGACGTCCTCCAGCGGCTCCAGCGCGGTCGGCGGCGCGGCGCGGAACCGGCGCGCCAGCTCGAGCGCGTCGGCCTCGGCGCCGTCGCGCCGCGCGATCGCCCGCACACGGAGCGCGAGGGCTCGAACGCGAAGCCGCCCGTCGTCGTCCTCCGGCTCGAGGGCGGCGACCTCGGCGAGCGCGGCGTCGAGCTCCATCGCGTGCACGAGGCAGCGGACGTGCAGCAGGCTCGCGGCGAGGTGCCGCGGACCGTTGCCGTCGCGCCGGGCCTCGTCGCGCTGCCGGGCCGCGGCGGCCCGCGCGCTCACGAGGTCGCCGCTCGCGTAGAGGACCTCGCACCACGCCAGCTCTTCGCCGGCCGGCTCGCTCTCGCGCACCGCCGTGAGCGCGGTCGGGTTGCCGAGCTCGGTGGCCGCCTTGAGCTGGTGCCGCGAGAGCCGCTTGTCGCGCAGGTCCTTGATGGCCGCGAACAGGCGCGGCGCCTGGCCGGACGCGAACACGTCGCTCGCGCGAACGTCGAGCAGCCGCACGGCCGCCTCGACGTCGCCGCCCTCGACGAACAGCCGCACGGCCTCGACGACCAGCTCTGGCGCCTCGAGCTCCGACAGGCCGCGCGCGAGCTCGGCGGGTGTCGGCCCCGCGCTGCGCGCGAGCAGCCCCGCCGCCATGTCGTGGAGCCGCAGGCCCGACGCGTGGCGGAAGACAATGCCGCGCCGCTCGAGCTCGGCGAGCGCCGCGGCGTCGGGCAAGAGCCCGAGCCGCTCGAACAGCTCGATGGGCGCCGGCAGGTGCAGCGCCGAGAGCGCCGCGAGGAAGCCGTCGACCGTCACGGGCAGGCCGCTCAGCAGGTGATCGCGGCCCGCGCTCTGCGCCCCGAGCGGAGCCTTTCCGAGCGCGAGCTGGGTGAGCAGCCACGGCGAGCCCGAGGCCGCGCCGGCGAGCTGCTGCGCCTCGGGGCCGCCGTGCTTCGCGTCGAGCGCCTGCGCGAGCGCCTCGAGCTCGGCCCTGGGCATCGCAGAGACCGAGAGCGTCACGGCGGCGAGGTTCGGCGCGGCCGGCGGGTTTCGCTGGGTCACGATGAAGCGCGCGCTGCGCGCAAAGGCGCCGAGCTGAACGAGCAGCTCGCCCATCTCTTCGGCGTCGGCGTGGTGGGCGTCGTCGAGCACCACGTGCATCGCGTGCGACTCGGCGAGGTCGATGGCCGCCTCGACGAGCGCCTCGGGCTCCGACGGGTCGAGCTCCCGCTTCTCGCCGGTCATCTTGAGCAGCGTCTGCACGAGGTCGACGCGCAGCTGCGCCGCGAGATCTCCCGGGCGGATGGGGATGAAGAGGGTGCGCTGCACCGCGGCCGGCGCGAACCGGTGGAGCGCCGCGAGCACGAGCGCCGTCTTCCCGATGCCCGAGGGCCCGCACACGATCGCGACCGGCGAGCGCACGAGCGCGCCCTTCAGCCACTCGAGCTCGGCGGCGCGCCCGACGAACTGCGGCGGGGCGTTCGGAAGCCGGAAGCGTAAGGGAGCTGGACGCACGCTAGTTGAACCGGCGGAACTCCGGCTCCGGCGGCTTCTCGGGCTCCGGCTTCGGGGGCGGCGGGGCCTTCGGCGCAGCGGTTCGCGCCCGCACCGGCGTGGCCCTCTTCACCGGCGTGAGCGAGTACTTGAGCCGCTGCGAGACGCTCGGCACGAGCTGCTCTTCGAGGGGCTGGTGGCCGGGCCGCTCGAGCCGCAGCGCGGTCGCGGTGGGCGAGGGGTCGAGCTCGAGCGTGAGCGGCGTCTCGCCGCGCACGACGCCTCCGAGCAGCACGGTGGCTCCGGCGGGCGTGCTCTCGATGAAGAGCGAGACCTTCGCCGGCGTGGGCGCGGGCGCCGCCTGCTCGGCGACACTCGGAGGCGCCGCCAGCGGCGGCGGCTCGGCGGCCGGTCGAGGCAGCGCCACCCAGACGCCGGCCGCGCTCGCCAGCAGCATCGTGCCGCCGAGCGCGAGCCACGGCGCGCGGCGCGGGCGTGGAGGCGGCACCGCCTTCGTCGGCGGAGTCGCGTCGATCACCGACGGCAGCTCGACCTCGAGGTCCGGCTCGCCCGGCGGCACCGCGGCCGGCGTCACGCCCTCGCGGAGGCTCGCGACGACGCTCTGCTTCCCGGCGATGCGGTCCGAGAAGAGCTGCGCCATCAGCGCCGCGAGGCCCTCTTCGGGCAACAGGCTCGGCGAGGCGCCGTGCAGCCAGTCGAGCAGGGCGCGCCTGAGCTCGAGCGCGGTGGCGTAGCGGCGCGCGGGGTCGCGCTCGAGGGCGCGCAGGCAGACGGCGTCGAGGGCGGCCGGCACGCCGGGCACCACCGACGACGGCGGCGGAATCGGGTCGGCACACACCGCGTTCCACGTCGCGCCCGGGTTCGAGCGGCGGAAGAGCCGCTTGCGCGTGAGGAGCTCGTGGAGCACCGCGCCGAGCGAGAACACGTCGCTGCGCCGATCGATCGACGAGCCGCGCGCCTGCTCGGGCGACATGTACTCGAGCTTGCCCTTGATGGTGCCCTGCTCGGTCTGCGAGATGCGGTCGGCCGCCTTCGCGACGCCGAAGTCGAGCACCTTCACCGTGCCGTCGTAGCTGACGAACAGGTTCTGCGGCGACACGTCGCGGTGCACGAGGCCGAGCGTCTTGCCGCTCGCGTCCTTCAGCTCGTGCGCCGCGTGCAGGCCCGCGCACGCGGAGGCGACGATGTGCACCGCGAGCTCGGGCGGCAGCTGTGCGTTGCGCGCGTGCAGCCTGCGCAGCACGCCGGCGGCCGACTCGCCCTGCAAGAGCTCCATGACGAGGTAGAGGTCTTCGCCCTCCTGGCCGAGCTCGTGCACCTGCACGACGTTCGGGTGGCCGATGCGGGCCGCGAGCCGGCCCTCGTCGAGGAACATCTGCACGAACGACGGGTGCTGCGCGTAGTGCGGCAGAATCCGCTTGATGGCGACGGCCCGCTCGAACCCGCTCGGCCCGGCGAGCTTGCCGAGGAGCAGCTCCGCCATGCCGCCCATCGCGACGCGGCTCACCACGTCGTAGCGACCGAGCTTCGGCGGCAGTGTGGGTGAACCGGGCATGCGGCGGCGGAGCGGCTAGAGTCTACGCACAATGTTGCTCGCCCTGGCAGCGCTGCTGGTGAACGCGGCGGCAAGCCCGCCCGACCGTTCGTACCAGCTGTTCCTCGACGCCGAGCAGGCGTACGGCGAGGGGCGCGCCGAGCAGGCGGTGAAGCTGCTCGAGGAGGCGTACCGGCTGAAGCCCGAGCCGGTGCTGCTCTACAACCTCGCGCGGGCGCACGAGACACTCGGGCACCTCGAGCAGGCCCTCGACTGCTACCGCAGGTACCTCGCCGCAGATCCGAAGGCCGAAGGGCGGGGCGCGATCACGGCGCGCATCACCGCGCTCGAGCAGCAGCTGAAGGACCGCGAGCAGCTCGAGGTCGAGCGGCAGCGCGCCGAGTCCGATGCGAAGGCCGCGAAGGCGGCGGCCGCGCGGCGCCCGTTTCCGTCGTGGCTCGTTCCGCTCGCGGCCGGCGGGCTCGGGCTCGTGGCGGGCGCCCTGCTGAAGGGGGGCGCGATCTTCGAGCGCGGGGCCGCCGACGCCGACCCGGTGCACGAGACGGCGTTCGCCCGCTTCAACACGGCGCGCTCGCTCGACACGGCGGCGATCGTGGCGCTCGTCGCAGGAGGCGCGCTCGCCGCGGCGGGCCTGGTGTGGACGCTGATCGCGATCGCCAGCCCGGGCGGGGTCGAGAAGGCGAGCGTCGAGGTGGCGCTGGGTCCGGGCATGGCGCTGCTCGCCGTGAAGCTCTGACCTCGGACAGCGAGCGGAGTCAGGCGCCGGACTTCGAGAGCCACGGCTCGAGCACCGCGCGCCTCAGCTCGAGCAGCGGCGCCGGCTTCTGCACCACCGCGTGGCACAAGGTCAGGCCGGAATCAGGTCTACCAAACCACCAGGATCAGCTCGTCTGGTGCAGGAGCTCAGCGAGACACCCGACGGCAACGGCACGCTGCTCGACGACACGCGGGGTGATGCTCGGCAGCGAGCTCGGGCAGGGCAACTCGCACTCGCACGTGAACGCAGGCGCCGCCGCTTTCTGCACCGGCCGGCTCGCCCGGCTGACCTGAAGCGACAGGCGAGGCCCATCACTCCGAGAAGATGAACCGACCGACCGGCGGCTGGTCTTCGGCGTTCCCGCCCACGGCGCAGCGGCGCGACACCCGGGCCGCGTGAACGAAGAGCGCTTCGCCGGCGGAGGTGAGCACGACCCTCCCTTCATTCGCCGTCCAGGCGGCGAACGCCGGGCGCGCGCCGGTGCAGGTGTACCGCATGTACGGGTCGATGACGGCCGACATGGTGGCGCTGTCGTCAATCACGCCTGACTGCCAGCTCGCTGCGGCCGCGCAGCTGCCCGCACAGAGGTTGCCCTTGAGCTCGATCGCGTTGGTGAGGGCGAGCACCAGCCCGCCATTTCGCTCGGCGATCGAAATTCCGTTCGCGCCGTCCATCGACCCCAAGATGAGCCCCGCCCACGACGTCGAGTCGGTGCAGTTGGCGTCGCATTGCCAGAACATCAGGTGGTCGTCTTGCGCCTTGACCGCCGCCGACTCGGTGGCGAGCGTCGGCCCCTGGTTGTAGGCGACGCGCACTCCGCCTTGTGCGGTGACGGCGATCGCCGTCGGCCGGCTCTCATTGTGAGCGAAGAGCGGCCCCGAGTCTGACCAGCTCGCCGTCAGGTGGCAGTTCGAGGCGCAGCTGGCGTAGTGCAGGCGGTACGCCTGGTCGTTGTAGAGCATGTGCAAGGTGGTGCCGAGCGCGGCCAGCGCCACCTTGTTCGCCCCGGTGCGAAGCACGCCCGACTGCCACGAAGACTCGACGGTGCAGTTCGATGCGCAGGTGTTGATGCGCAGGTCGTCGTTCACCGCCCGGCGGCCGCTGACGAAGGTGACTCGGTTCTGGGAGTCGATCACGATCGGCGCCTGGCTGGTCGAGACGCTGTTGCCGATCGAGGCATACAGCTCGACCTTGCTCCAGCTGCTGGGCTGCAGGCAGTTGCTGGCGCAGGTGTTGTAGTAGACGAAGTCGCGGCTGACCGAGAACGCCTCGTAGATGACGTGAACCCGCCCGTCCGAGCCGACCGCCATGCGGGTCGAGTCGACCGAGCTGCCGAAGGAGTCGATGTTGACGAAGGTCCACCCGGCGACGGTGCCGCAGCTCTGCCGGCACTCGCCGTAGCGCACTGCCCCCCCGAACCCCATCGCGTAGGCGATGCGCAGCACTCCGTCAGCGCCGGCGTGAAGCGACGGGCTGGCGAAGCCGACGTCGAGCTTGAAGAAGGCGCCGCTGCTGCCGCTGCCTCCGGCCGCCGAGCCGCCCGCCGTGCTCGAGCCGCCACCGACCCCCGAGCCACCCGCTGTGCTCGAGCCACCTGCTGTGCTCGAGCCGCCGCCGGTGCCGCCGGTGCCGCCGGCAGCCGAGCCGCCTCCGACGCCAGCGGCAGCGCCACCGGCTGCGCTCGACCCGCCGGCCGTGCCGCCCCCGCCGTCACCTGCGCAACCGACCAGAAAGCCTGAGATGACGACTGCGGCGACCACCCGTGGGTGCATGTTGTGAGCTCCTTGCTTGCAAGACACCACCTGGCGGAACTTCTTTCGGCGGGCGGGCCCGACCAGGCCGTCGGAGCAGGTTACACCAAGCCGCGGGGATGGAGCCTGGGCGGGCCCTGTCGCCTGAACTCAGGCTGAGCGCCTCGACGCCAAGGGCTGTTGCGGCCGGGCTTCGAGCGGTGGGGGCCGCCGCCATGAGAACGCCTCGCGTGCTGCTGCTCACCGTGCTCGCGCCGGGCGCCGCCTGGGCCCACGAGAACCGCGGCCGCGAGCTCATCAAAGCGTCGCGCGAGTCGATCGCCGGCGCGCCGGCCCCGGTCGTACGGCCGTGACCGGCGCCGGCCCCGACGTCACTGCGGCCAGACGAGCCGGCCGTTCGCTCCGCTCGCGCCCTGCTCGGTGTGGCACGTGTTGCAGTCGCCGCTCATCTGCGGCGTCATCATCGTCGCGGTCTTACCGTTCGCCGTGATGCGCGCCGTGTAGGGCACCTGCACCGTGTTCACGATGGGAATCGACGAGCGGAAGTTCCCGCTGATCGAGCTCGGCGTCATCGTCATCGCCACCGCGCCGTTCTTGTCGATGATCTCGATCTTCACGCCGGTGGGCGGCCGCGAGTTGCAGCGGTCTTTCTCGTGCAGCGCCGGGTAGACGGTGCCCATGAACTGGTAGTTCTTCGTGATCGCCTTCGTCGCGTGACACGCCTTGCACGCGAGGCCCGGGTTCATGTTCGAGCTCTCCTGGTCGCCCAGCGTCCAGTACGAGCCGCTCGCGCAGGTCGTCGGCTGCGGCCCGAAGCCGCCGTCGGGCCCGGGCGTGCCCGCGTCGACCGTGCCGCACGTGCCCGCCGGAGTCCCCGCATTCACCCACTGCGTGAACGCCGTGAGCTCGGCGCTGGTCGGCGCCGAAAACCCGGGCGGCGGCATCGCGTTCATCGTCGCCGTCATGCGGATCAGCGAGCGCTGCGCCTGGTTCTTCGTCATGTCGAGGTCGCTGCGCACGAGAAAGTCGTCGCGGCTGAGCAGCGGGAACGTCGCGTTGCCCTGCGGAGGCGTGCGGTGGCACGTCGCGCACTTCGCCGCCACCAGCTCGGCGACGTCGCACGGCAGCCCCGCGACTCCGCCGTCGTACGAGGTGACCTCGCCGCCGCCTGCCGAGCCGCCACTTCCACCCGCCGTGCCCGAGCCTCCGCCCGTGCCGCCCTCGCAGGTGCCCTTCGGCATGCCGGCGTTCACCCAGCCCTCGAAGGCGTCGACGAGCTCGGTGCTGACGCGCGCCGCCGGCGTCGGCGGCATCGGAGCGCTGTTCGCGCGCATGCGCAGCACGCAGCGCGCCGCGACCGACACCGACTGATCGTTCGGCGCGACCGCGAGCAGATCGTCGCGCGTCATGATGCGGTACGGAGCGCTGCCCGTCAGCGGCGTGCCGTGGCACGACGCGCACTGCGAGTCGAGGACCCGCGCGACCTCGCAGGGCAGCTCCCGATTGCCGACCCCCTGGCTGCCCCCGCCAGTACCGCCGGGGCCCGTGACGCCGGTGTCTCCACAGGCGGCGAGCGCGATGAGAAAGACGAGGGTTCGACGATGCATTGCGGCTCTCCTGTCCCCTTGCGCCGCATTCAGTACCCGGCGCCACAGGCGAGCAGGCAGTGTGCACGCGCCGCTGATGCGAATAGGTTGTGCGCGGCAGCATGCACGCGAAGCTCCTGATGATTCTGGTCGCCGGCGACCCCCACGCGCAGTGGCTCGAGGGGCTCGATCGGGCGCTGCGTGGCGCTCTCGACCCGATGGTGCGCGTCGAGATCGCGCCCCAGGCCAACGCCCAGGAGCTCGAGGCCTCGCTGCGCAGGCTCCGCGGCGACAGCTCGCTCACCGTCGTCGCCATCGACTTTCCGCGCTCGCCGCTCGACGCCCGCGTGCGCCTCGCGGTCGAACGGCAGGGCGTCACCGAGCGGGCGCTGCGGTTTCACGACGCCGACGCGCCGATCGAGCGCGGCCGCGCGCTCGGCTTTCTCATCTCGGCGATGGTGCCCGAGCTGCGCGCCGACCGCGCCGCCGAGGCCGCACCGCCGCCGCCGCCGCCGCCACGGCCCGTGCCCGCGCCGCGCCCTCCACCCGCTCACCCAGCGCCCGAGCCGGTCGCCGCCGCTCCCGAGCCCGCGCCCGAAGAGCAGCCCGCGCCTCGGCCTTCGCCCGAGCCGCAACCCGAGCCAGAGCCGATCGTCGTGGCCCCCAAGCCTCCTCCCGCGGTGGCGCCCGAGCCGTGGCGCTGGAGCGCGGGCGTCACCGGCCTCGGCAGCTGGGGTGCCGGCCGCGCGGTTCCCGAGGGCGGAGCCCGCATCACCGCTCAGGTGCGCTTCGGCCGCGTCGTCGCTCGCGCGGGCGGCGTCTTTCTCGGCGGCGCCGTGCGCGAGGCCGCGGCCTCGTCGAGTTGGCTCGGCCCGTTCGGCGGCGCCGCCGTGCAGCTGCTCCAGGGCGCGCTCACGGTGGCCCTGCGCCTCGACGTCGCCGCCGTCTGGCTCGAGGTGTCGCGCGAGGCCGAGCGCCAGAGCCGCTGGCTCGCCTCGTTTCAGCCGCGCGCCGAGGTCGACGTGCAGGTCTCCCGGTGGATCTGGCTCGAGCTCGCCGCCGGCGCCGACCTCGCCCACTCGCCGACGGGCATCGTGGTCGACGGCGTCAAGGTGACCGAGCTATCGCCGTTTGCGGGGGCGCTGGAGCTCGGCCTGCGTGCGGCGTTTTGAGGCTGCCTGCTCGACCGCCCCGGTGGGTACCACAGGTTGGTAAAGCCCCGTGACCGCGCAACTTCAGCTGGTTCCGCGCCCCCCCTCTGACGACGCGGGGCTCTTGCGCGCCCTGCTCGCGAAGGAGCGGCACGCGGCCCGCGAGCTCTACCTGCGCGCGCGCCCCGGCGTGAGCCGCACCATCCTGCGGCTCCTCCGCTCGACCGACGAGCACGACGAGCTCGTTCAGCTCGCGATGATCGAGCTCGTGCTGGGCATCGAGCGCTTCAAGGGGCAGTGCTCGCTCGACTCGTGGATCTCGATCGTCACTGCGCACGTCGTCTTCAAGCACCTGCGCTCTCGCCGCCGCGAGCGCCTGGTCTTCTCGGCGCTCGGCGACGACGACGGCCCGGCCTACTCGGTGCCCGCGCCCGCGTCGACGGGCGGCCTCGTCATCACCCGCGACCTCTTGCGCCGGCTCGCGACGCTGCTCCGGTCGGTCGACGACTCGAAGGCCGAGGTGTTCGTGCTCCACGACGTGCACGGCTACGAGCTCAAAGAGGTGGCCGAGATCCTCGGCCTCACGGTGGCCAACGCCCAGTCGCGCCTCGTGCGCGGGCGCAAGCAGCTCCACGAGCTGATCCGCGAAGATCCCGAGCTGAAGAACGCTCTCGACGAGCTGAGAGGTGTCTCATGAACGAAGCCGACTACGCGCAGCGCGCCGCAGATGCGCTGGCCCACGCGCCGGTGCCCGAAGCGCCCGAGCCGCAGGCCGCCGCCGAGCGCGCCGCCATCGCCGCCATGGAGCAGGCGCTGCAGCGCTCACCTCGCCGCGGCTCCCCGCCGGCCTGGGTGCGGTGGGGCGCCCTCGCCGCCGGCCTGCTGCTCGTCGCCGCCGCCGCGCTCGCCTTGCTGCGCCCCCACAGTGACGCGGCGGCCCGCGTCGTCGTCGCAGCCTCGCCGGTCGGCATGTTCACGATGCCGGGTGGGCTGCCCCAGCGCCTGGTCGCCGGAGTCGTCGTGCCGCAGTCGAGCCGCGTGGTGACTCCGCTGGGTGGCACCGTCGCGCTCGACTTCTCGACGGGCACTCGGGTCGAGCTGAGCGAAGGCGCCGAGCTGACGCTCGACGCGCTGGGCGACCGCCAGCAGCTGCACCTCGCGAGCGGCCGCGTCGCCTCGCGCGTCGCGAAGGTCGGCCCGCATGGCGCGTTCGTGATCGCGACGCGCGACGCCCAGATCGAGGTGAAGGGCACCCGTTTCGACGTCGAGGTCGTGCCGCGCGACCCCTCGTGCGAGGTGGCCTCGGTCACGCGCGTGACGGTCGACGAGGGCTCGGTCGCCGTGCGGTTCGACGGCGGCGAGGTGTTGCTGCACGCCGGCGAGCGGTGGCCCGCACCCTGCTTCGCTGCGGCGCCCGGCGAGCCCGCCCCCGAGACCTCGAGCCTCGCGGCCCAGAACGATCTCTTCGCGCAGGCTGCGGCCCTCAAGCGCCAGGGAGACGGCGCCGGAGCCATCGCGCTGTTCGAGCACCTCATGGAGGCCTGGCCCGGCGGCCCGCTCGCCGAGAGCGCCGAGGTCGAGCGCATGAAGCTGCTGGCGGCCCGCAGCGCCACCGACGGCGCCGCCGCGGCCCGCGCCTACCTCTCGCACTACCCGAAGGGCTTCGCGCGCGCCGAGGCCGCGGCCCTCTTGCAGAAGGCGAAGTGACGCGAGGCGCGGCGATCGGGCTGTTCGGCGCGCTCGTCGCGTGCGCTCCCGTCGACCTGAGGTTCGGCCACGAGGGGGTCGACTCGGGCGACCCGTTCGACTCCGGCACGCCCGACGCGGGGCTGCCGTGCGGAGGCTGCGCCGGGCTCGCCTCGCTGCGCTGCGACGCCGACGCCGGACACTGTGTCGAGTGCCTCGCCGACGCCGACTGCGCTGCGGGCCGCCCGGCGTGCGACCCCGTCACCGGCCGCTGCGTCGAGTGCGTGTCGGCGGCCCACTGTGCTGGCTCGGGCAAGGCGTGCGACCCGGTGACGCACCGCTGCGGGCTCGCGTGCACGCCGCCCATCGGCAGCGAGTGCCTCACCGCGCTGATGTTCAAGGGCTGCGGCGCCGCCGGCGTCTGCCGCGTCTGTGACGACACGGACGACTGCCGCAGCGACGACGGCGGGCAGCGCTGCGACGCCCGGCTCGGCCGCTGCAGCGAGTGCCTCACGAGCGCCGACTGCGCCGCCCCGCGCCCGCTCTGCGACGTGACGCGCGGCCGGTGCGCCGGCTGCCTCGTCGCCGCCGACTGCGGTGCGGGCCGCGTCTGCGACCCCGCATCGCGGCTGTGCCTGCCGTGACTCAGCTCGGCACGAGCCGCTTCATCACGGCCTCGAACGTCTTCGCGTCGACGCCAGGCGCCTGGCCGAGGTGAGCCCGCAGCTGCGCGACCGTGTGCTTGAAGCGGCCGCCGAAGCGCTCGCAGACCGTGCAGCGCGCGAGGTGCTGGTCGATCTGCGCGCGGGTCGGCGCGTCGAGGCCGTCGTCGACGTAGTCCGACAGGCGCTCGAGCACCTGCCCGCAGCGCATGCCGCCTTCGGTGCGTTCCCGCTCGGCCATCACGGCGCTCCCTTCGCGCAGCGCGGCCATCAGCTTGAGCCGCGCGCGGTGTAACCGGCTCTTCATGCCCGCGAGGTCGAGACCGAGCATCGCCGCGGCCTGCTCGCCGCTCTGGCCCTCGACGTCGCGCAGCACCAGCACCTCTCGGTCTTTCGGTTCGAGCGCTGCGATCGCCCACGCGAGCGCCTCGGCGTCTTGCGCCCGCGCCAGCAGCTGCTCGGGCCCGTCGCTGCTCCACCCGGCGCGGAGGCCGAGCTCGGCGAGCGGCTCTTCACTCTGGTGCGCCTGCGGCCTGCGCACGCGCCAGGCCTCGTGCCGCGCGATGCCCAAGAGCCAGGCGCGCACGGCGCCGAGCTCGGGCTGAAACGTCGACGCGCGCCGGTAGGCCAGCAGCAGCGTCTCTTGCATCGCGTCTTTCGCGTCGGCGTCGCTGCCGAGGATCGCGAGGCACAGCCGCAAGATCGAAGGCCCGTGACGGCGGGCGACCTGCGCGAACGCCTCGCGGTCGCCCGCGGCGGCGCGTCGCATCAGCTCGCGATCTTCCGAGGCGGCATCGAGCACGTGGAGATCCCGAACAGGGTGTACAGCGGGCAGCTGCCGAGCGCACCCGTCACGAGCGGCACCAGCCCCAGCAGGGCCCACGGCGACTGCGGGCCGACGAAGAACAGGCTGACGATGCCCAGCCCTGCGATCACGCGAATCACCCGCTCGACCTTGTGCTCGTTCTGCGGAAACAGCTTCATGACGTGCTCCTTTGTTGAGGTTCGCCAGCAATAGGCACCGAGCCGCTCGGAGGATTCACGCGCAGAAATTGCGTGACGGTCGGCTCAGCGGCGGCGGCGCTTCACCTCGTTCGCCTGCACGGCGAGCGCGTGCCGCGTGCGCCGGGGCAGCTTCGAGACCGTGCGCTTCGAACGCGCCGCGCTCGCCGCCCGCTCGACCTTCCGCCGCGCCGCCGCCCTCTGCCTGCTGCTCGTCTTTCTCGTGCGCGTTCGCAGCACCGCGCGTGCCAGACCGCGCACGGTAACGCCCGCTCGAAGGCGCGCGCGCCGCGCGGCCGGCGCTTATTGGTTCCCACATATGGACGCACTCAAGCTGTTGAAGCAGGACCACCGCGACGTCGAGGCGCTGTTCAAGCGGTACGAACATGCGGGCGACGGCGCAGCGAAGCTGAAGAAGCAGATCTCCGAGCGGGTGATCGAGAGCCTCTCGAAGCACGCGGCGATCGAAGAAGAGCTCTTCTACCCCGCCGCCCGGGAGCTCTCGGAGGATCTCGAGGATCTCGTGCTCGAGGCCCTCGAAGAGCACCACGTCGCCAAGGCGACGCTCGCCGAGCTCGAGAAGATGAAGGCCGACGACGACCGCTTCGACGCGAAGATGACGGTGCTCATCGAGAACATCCGCCACCACGTCAAAGAGGAAGAGGGCGAGCTGTTCCCCGAGCTGCAGCAGCTGATGTCGACCGCTCAGCGCGAGGCGCTCGGCGCCGCGATGAAGCAGGCGAAGAGCTCCGCCCCGACGCGGCCGCACCCGATGGCGCCCGACACTCCGCCGGGCAACTTCATCTCGAGCCCGCTCGCGGCGGTGCTCGATCTCGGCAAAGACATGGTCCGCGGCGCCGTTCACTCGGCGAAGCGGGCGATGCGCAATGGTCGCGCCGCCGCTGCTCGCGCGAGGCGGTCTCCCCGACGGAGCACCCGCGGCCGCCGTTCGTGAGCGGCGCGCGGCGCCGGCCGCGTTAAGAGGCGGGGCGCATGCTCCCCCTCTCGATTCTCGACCTCGCCTTCGTCGCCGAGGGCCAGCCGGCCGCTGAAGCGCTCGCCGGCACGGTCGCCCTCGCGCGAGCCGCCGAGGCCTGCGGCTACTCGCGCGTCTGGTACGCCGAGCACCACAACATCCCCTCCATCGCGTCGTCTGCGACGAGCGTGCTCATCGCGCACGTCGCCGCGCACACGAAGACGATTCGCCTCGGCGCCGGCGGCATCATGCTGCCGAACCACGCGCCGCTGCAGGTCGCCGAGCAGTTCGGCACCCTCGCCTGTCTTCACCCGGGGCGCATCGACCTCGGCCTCGGCCGCGCGCCCGGCACCGACCAGACGACGCTGCGCGCGCTGCGCGTCGACCCGATGGATGCCGAGACCTTCCCCGACGACATCCTCGAGCTGCAGGGCTTCCTCGGCGACGAGTCGGTGATGCCCGGCGTCGAGGCCACCCCCGGCAAGGGCACGCACGTGCCGCTCTACATCCTCGGCTCGTCGACGTTCGGAGCGCAGCTCGCCGCTCACCTCGGCCTGCCGTACGCGTTCGCGTCGCACTTCGCGCCCGCCGCGCTCCACGCCGCCGTCGAGCTGTACAGGAGCCGCTTCAAACCGTCGAAGCAGCTCGCGAAGCCGTACGTGATCGCCGGAGTCAACGTGCTCGCCGCCGACGACCGCGCCACCGCCGAGGCCCACGCGCGCAAGGTGTGGCTCACGCGCGTGAAGGCGCTGATCGGCCGCGGCCAGGGCTGGAGCGACGCCCAGGCCGCCGCGGTGCTCGACTCGCCGGCCGGCCAGTCGCTGCGCGAGATGGGCAAGTACTCGGCGATCGGCACGCCGCCCGAGGTGCGCGCCTACCTCGAGGACTTCGCGAAGCGCGCCGGCGCCGACGAGCTCATCACCGTGCACCCTGCCCAGACGCTCGAGGCCCGCCTGAAGTCGGTCGAGCTGCTCGCCGGCGCATGGGGCCTCACTGGGCGGTAGCATCGGCGCCTGAATGCCGCGCCTGCTGTTCGCCTCGCTGTTGTGCCTGCCCTCGCTCGCGCTGGGCAAGATGACCGGCATCGCCACCACGAACTGCTTCGGCTGCCACGGCATGGGCGCCTCGGCGCCGACCGTGACGCTGACGGGGCCTGCGCAGTCGATCGCCGCCGGGAGCACCGTGACGCTGACCGTCACCGTCAGCGGCCCGATCGTGAACGGAGGCTTCTTCCTCACGTCGGGTCAGGCCGGCACGTTCACCGCGGGCACCGGCATGCGGCTGTTCACCGACGGCGTCGGCCACTCGATGCCGCGGGCGGCGAGCGCGGGCGCCGTGAGCTGGCAGATCGGGTGGACGGCGCCGGCGACGCCCGGCGGCACCGAGCTCGACGTCGCGGTGGTGGGGGGCAACGGCGACAGCCACACGAGCGGCGATCGGCCCGGGCAGGCGCGGCTGAGCGTCGCGTGGGGCTGCACGCCGGTCGCGTACCGCCTCGACGCCGACGGCGATGGGCACGGCGACCCGTCGACCGGGCCGTTCTGGAGGTGCGGGCCCAGCGCCGGGCTGTCGGCCGCCGCCGACGACTGCGACGACGCCGACCCCCGCGTCTTCCCGGGCGCCGTCGAGGCCTGCAACGGCCGAGACGACGACTGCGATCAGCAGAGCGACGAGGGGCTCACCGCGACGATGACGTGGCCCGACCTCGACGAGACGGGTTCGGAGACGTTCGCGCCACGAGCGAGCTCGGCTGCGCGACGGCGAAGCGGGCGGCGAACGACGACGACTGCGACGACTCCGACGGGGGCATCTTCCCGGGCGCCACCGAGGTCTGCAACCAGAAGGACGACGACTGTGACGGCCAGGTCGACGAGGGCGTGCGCATCACCTGCGGCCGCGGCTGGTGCGGCCGCTTCGGGCCCAGCTGCGACCCGGCGATGTGCATGCCCGGCCCGCCGATGACCGAGCTGTGCAACCGCTTCGACGACGACTGCGACGGCGTCGCCGACAACGGCGAGCCCTGCGGCCCCGACGCGATGTGCTTCGAGGGCCGCTGCTACGGCATCGACGTGCTCGACGCCGGAGTCCCGGTGCCCGACGCCGGCGTCATGCAGCCCGCCGACGCGGGCACCACCACGCCCGACCCGATGCCCGAGCCCCAGCAGCCCGCGCCGCCGGGTGGGTGCCAGACCGTGCCCGGCGATGCGCTCGTTCTCGTGCTGTGGCTCTTCGCCCGGCGCCGCGCGTGAACCGGGGCGTCGCGACCGCGGCGCGCCGCCACGACTTCCATGACCTCTCGCAGCGTGTCGGCGTGGGTGCCGACGTGTGGGCCGCGCTGCGCGACGGGAAGACGGTGATGCTCCGCTCTCGAAGCTTCGAGACCCGCATCGACTGCTTGCCGTTGTGGAAACGGCAGTTACTCGCTAGACGCCGCCGCCATGGCGAAGAGCAAGGAGCCCCCGGCGAAGCAGCGCGCGAAGACCCTCGACACGCTCAAAGAGCGCTTCGAGAAGAACATGCAGCGGCACCCCGACCTGAAGTGGGCCGACGTTCAGGCGAAGCTCGAGGCCTCGCCGGCGAAGCTGGGGTCGCTCGACGAGATGGAGCAGACCGGGGGCGAGCCCGATGTCGTCGCCTTCGAGAAGGGCGAGTACGTCTTCTTCGACTGCTCGCCCGAGAGCCCCGCGGGCCGCCGCAGCTGGTGCTACGACGCCGCCGCGCTCGCCTCGCGCAAAGAGGCCAAGCCGAAGAACAGCGCCGCCGCCGCGGCCGCGGCGATGGGCATCGAGCTGCTGACCGAAGCGCAGTACCGCGCGCTGCAGAAGCTCGGCGAGTTCGACCTGAAGACGTCGAGCTGGGTGCTGACGCCTCCGCCGATTCGCAAGCTCGGAGGCGCGATCTTCTGCGACCGCCGCTACGACACGGTGTTCACGTACCACAACGGCGCCGAGTCCTATTACGCAGCGCGCGGCTTCCGGGGCTCGCTGCGGGTCTAGGACGAGATAGCCGATCCGCTTACCCCGCCTACTGCGGTGGCCCCGGCCTACCTGCTGCGGGCGGCCTCGTCGCTGTGCTGCTCGATGGGCCTGCAGGCCCACCCCTCCGCTGCTCGCTTCTCGGGCGCCCGCCTCGGTCCCGGCCGGCGGCCACCTCGCGACGGCGCGGTAAGCGGTTCGGCCATCTGGCGCTCCGAGCGGGCACGCCGGGTTGGGCCGCCGACCATCGCCGCTGGACGAGCGCGACTCGGTCGCGACGCCTTGCCAGCGGCGCGCCTCGACGGCCGATCGCGGCGGGAACTTCCGGGCTGTCGGACTAGCCGAGCAGCGCGTCGCGGTGCGCCTCGAGCCGCCGCTGGATCTCGTCGCGCGCCCGCCGAAATCGCTCGAGCAGCTCGGCCCGCGGCAGCGGCGCGCCCTTGACGGCGGGATCTTCGATCGGCCAGTGAAAGCGGCGGGCCTGGCCGAGGAACACCGGGCACACCTCTTCCGCGCACAGCGTCACGACGGCCTCGACCGTCTGCGCGTCGATCGTCTGCACCGACTTCGAGCGGTGCGCCGTGAGGTCGACGCCGACCTCGCGCATCACCTCGACCGCGTACGGGTTCACCTGCGACGGCTCGCTGCCCGCGCTCTGCACCGCCAGCGCGTCGCCGAACAGCTTGCGCGCGAGCCCCTCGGCCATCTGGCTGCGCGCCGAGTTCGCGACGCACAGGAACAGCACGCCCGGCTTCGCGCTCATCGCGCCTCTGCCGTGGCCTGCACGGGGCCAAAGAAGCGCCGCTGCGCCCAGAGCGCGACGTTCACGAGCCCGATGAGCGCGGGCACCTCGACCAGCGGCCCGATGACGGCCGCGAACGCCGCGCCGCTGTGAATGCCGAAGCTGGCGATCGCGACCGCGATGGCCAGCTCGAAGTTGTTCGACGCCGCGGTGAACGAGAGCGTGGCCGACTGCGGGTAGGTCGCGCCGATGCGCTTGCTGAGGAAGAACGAGATCGCGAACATCAACAGGAAGTAGATGAGCAGCGGCACCGCGATGCGCAGCACGTCGAGCGGCAGCTGCACGATCGCCTCGCCCTTGAGCGAGAACATCACGACGATCGTGAACAGCAGCGAGACGAGCGTCACCGGGCTGATGCGCGGCACGACGTGCTTCTCGTACCACTCGCGGCCCTTGGCCCGCACGAACACCGTGCGCGTGAGAAAGCCCGCGGCGAACGGAATGCCGAGGTAGATGCCGACGCTCTTCGCGATCTCGACGATCGAGATGTCGACCACGACGCCCTTCAGCCCCAGCCACGTCGGCAGCAGGGTCGCGAAGAAGTAGGCGTACGCCGAGAAGAACAGCACCTGGAAGATCGAGTTGAACGCGACCAGCCCCGCGCAGTACTCGGCGTCGCCCTTCGCGAGGTCGTTCCACACGATCACCATCGCGATGCAGCGGGCGAGCCCGATGAGGATCAGCCCGAGCATGTATTCGGGCTTGTCGCGCAGGAAGATCGTCGCGAGGCCGAACATCAAGAGCGGCCCGATCACCCAGTTCTGCACGAGCGACAGCCCCAGCACGCGCTTGTTGCGCAAGACCTTGCCGAGCTCCTCGTAGCGGACCTTCGCGAGCGGCGGGAACATCATCAGCACGAGCCCCACCGCGATCGGAATCGACGTGGTGCCGACGGACAGCCGGTTGAGCCCCGCCGCGAAGCCCGGCGCGAGAAACCCGAGCGCGATGCCGACCGCCATCGCGAGGAAGATCCACAGCGTCAGGAAGCGGTCGAGAAACGACAGGCGGCCCAGCACCCCCGCGCTGCTCATCGGCACGCTCCCGGCCCGCGGCTCTTCAACAGGCGCGCCACGTCGCGCTTCAAGATGCCCTGCTCCGCGAAGCCCCGTACGAGCGTCTTCAGCTGCTCGCGGCACCGTGCGTCGAGCTGCGGAGCGAGGCGGTAGTGCACCCAGCTCCCCTTGCGGCGCGACACCACGACGCCGGCCGCCTTCAAGATGCCGAGCTGCCGCGACGCCGTCGGCTGCGCGAGCTCGAGCGCCGACTCGAGGTGACAGACGCAGAGCTCGCCGTGCGAGAGCAGCGCCACGATGCGCAGGCGAGTCTCGTCTCCCAGCGCCTTGAAGAGCTGCGTGACCGGCTGAATGTCGAATGCGAGGGCGGCCGATGGCATGCGCATATTTGCATAGCCGAATATCGTCATGCCGGGGAGCACCGAGCATGCGTGCCGCCCCGCGCTCCCCCCCGCCCTCCTCGACCTCCTCGACCTCGTCGACCTGGTCGTCACCGCTCCCGCTCCCGCTCGCGCTCCCGGCCACGGGCCCGGTCACGTACTCGGAGCCCGGAGCCCGGAGCCCGGAGCCCGGAACCCGGAGCCCGGAGCCCGGAGCCCGAATCCCGAATCCCGAATCCCGAATCCGGAACCCGAATCCCGGAGCGGGAGCGGGAGCGCGAGCGGTGACGCGTTCGAGTACGGTGGAAAGCCTGATCCTGAACCGCTCGACGGTCGAGGCGGAGGGCGTTCATCGAGGAGGGCCCGCGCTCATCGGGCGCGCTGCCGCAGCCAGCCCACGATCGGCCCGACCATCGTCTCGACCGCGCTCGAGCCGTGACCTCCCTCGGGCGCAATCCACTTCACCTTGTCAAGGCCCTTCGCCGCCACGAGCAGCTCGTCGCCGCCCGCCGGGTCGACCAGCCCATCCTTCGCGCCCTGCACGAGCAGCAGCGGCGCCACAACGGCGGCGGCGTTCGTCGCGCAGCGATCCATCACCTGCTTCTGCGCGAGCAGGTAGCGCATGCTGAAGTACCGCACGACGAGCGGGTCGGCCTGCATCGCCTCGGCTTCGGCCCGATCGCCCGCGTGCGCGATGCCCGACGGGCGGCTGTTCATGTCGACCGTGAGCGCCGACGGCCGGAACACCATGTCCGCGGCGTACCCCACGTAGTCGCCGAACGACGGCGTCATGCCCTCGGTCGCGAGCAGCTTGTAGGCGGGGTTCACCAGCACGAGGCCGGCGACCGGCGCCGGCGCCTTCGCCGCCAGCTCGAGCGCGAACGCCGCTCCGGCGCTGTGGCCCATCAGGAAGATCGGCTTCGACGGGAAGCGCGCCTGGAGCGAGGCCAGAGCGTGCCCGTAGTCCGCGAGGAACAGCCCGTAGTCGGCGATGTCCCCGCGCAGGCCGTCGGAGTACCCCGTGCCGCGCGGGTGCAGCACCGCCGTCGCGAAGCCCTGCTCGTACAGCGCCGCCTGAAGCTCGGGGTACAGCGGCGCCGCCGAGATCTCGGGGCCGAGCACGAACGACACGACCCCCACCACCTCACCCGCAGGTAGCGCCGTCGCGGTGTAGAGAAGCGCTCCGTCGGGTGCCCGCAGCCACTCGGCGCCGGCCGGCGGGTCGAGCGGGGGCCGGGTCACGCGCGGGTACGCCGCGCAGCCGGCCAGCACCGCCAGCAGCCATGGGCACGGCGAGCGCATGCTCGAGCCGGTTGCAATCCGGGCGCCTGCCGAGCTGCGCCCACCGAAGGCCGCGAGCCGAAGGCCCGCGCAGAATTCGCGGCGCCGCGCGCAGAAATGCCCGAGCGCCGCCGGGTCGACTTCGCGCGGCTCATGCTGGCCGTCATCGACGAACGACGCGCTGATCCCGAGGCTCCGGCGATCGCCGGCTGCCGCACGGCCTCGGCGCTCGCGCAGAGGCTCACGTGAACGAAGCACGCCGGTGAAGGCGGGTCGTTCTATCCTCGGCGCGTGCACGCCCTCGTCGTTGCGCTCTCATTGGCGGCCGAGCCGATCGCCGAAGCGCCGGCGGTGGACCACTCCCGCCTCGAAGAGCTGACGCGCCACTTCGACGACAACGACACCGCGGCCAACGCCTGGTTCTGGAGCTGGACAGCAGCGTACGGCGCGCTCACCGTGGGCCAGGCGATCGGCTTCGCCGTAGTGAACGACCGCGAGCTGCGCGTGAACTTCGCGGTCGGCGGCATCAGCTCGCTCATCGGCCTGGTCGCCCTGATGATCCCCCCCTTCCCCGCCGCGTTCGCGAAGCGCCGACTGGCGGCCGTGCCCGCCGGCGACGGCGAGGCGGCGAAGCTCGCGCGCGCCGAAGAGCTCCTGAGTGACAGCGCCGACGCCGAGCGCTTCGGGCGCTCGTGGCTGATTCACGCCGGCTGCGCCGCGGTCTCGGTCGCCGGCGGCCTCGTGCTCTGGCTCGGCTACGGCTACCTCGTCGACGGCATCATCAACACGCTGGTGTCGGTCGCGGTCGGCGAGCTGCAGATCTGGACGCAGCCGATGGCCGCCGCCCGCGCCCTGCCCGTCGCCATCACGCCGACGCTGCGGGGCTTCGCGGTCTCGGGGGTCTTCTAGCGCATGGGCAAAGAGACCCGGCTGAGCGTGCCGCCGATGAGCAGCGAGCAGCTGCACCAGCGGTTCTGGGGCGCGCTGAACGACGTGCGCGCGATCTTCGGTCACCCGCCCGGCGCGTGGAGCGACCCGGCGCGCACGACCCGCCTCGCGGGCACGATCTCCGTCGAGATCGAGACGCGAACGTGCAGCCCGTTCACGCTCGAGCGCGGCACCGCGCGTCACCCCGGCGGCGCGCTCCACTCGGTCGAGGTGACGCTGAAGCTCATCGAGGCCCCGTTCATCCGCTTCTACGTCTACGGCAACGAGGCGCCGAACGCGCCCGTCACCGCGCTCACGCACCACGAGGGGTACCTGAGCGAAGAGCAGAGCGCCGCGCTGCTGCGGCTCTTCGAGCGCCTGTTCCGAAGCTGAGCGGCGCGTCAGAGCGTCTTCAAGTACGCGACCAGCGCCTTCTTCTCGAGCTCGCTCAGCGCGTTCGTGTGCCCCATGCGATCGTCGTTCTCGGCCACCAGCGCCTCGAGCGTCGGCGCCGAGCCGTCGTGAAAGTACGGAGCCGTCAGCCCCACCGACAGCAGGCTCGGTGTGTCGAACGACGCCGGGTCCTTCTCGGGGTTCTTGGCCGCCATCAGTCGCTTGCGCTGCGACTCGGCGAGCGTGCCCACGTCGTGCCGCGCGCCGTCGGTCAGCGCTCCGTCGGAGTCGTGGCACTCGGCGCAGCCCACGCTCGAGCGGTGAAACACCTCGGAGCCCAGCGTCACCAGCGTCGCGTCGTTCACGCGCGGCTTCACCGGAGCCCTCAGCCCCTCGCGCAGGTACCGGGCCAGCGCCCTCAGCTCATCGGGCCCGAGGCCGCTGCCGCCGAGCCGCTGAATCGTCTGCGCGAGGCTCTTCTCCAGCGTCGGCGCCGTGCCGTACCAGTTGTACGGAGCGGTGTGCTCGAGCTTCGCGGCCAGGATCGGCGTCTGGAGCTGGTTGCCCTTCAAGCTCCACACGAGGCCGTCTTCGCGGCCGTCGGGGTGGCAGGTCACGCACGCGAGGCCGGCTCCCGAGGTGCTCGGGTTGTCGCTGCGGTGAAACAGCCGCCGGCCGAGCGCGAGCTCGGGGTCGAGGCCCGACGCGCTCAGCGGGACGACCCGTTCGACCTTCATCGTCTGGGGCCGCACGACCACCAGCTTTCGATCGAAGGCCGCGAACGTGACGAGCTCGCCGCTCGCCGACCGCGTGACCCCGGTGAGCCCGTCGCCGACGCCCCTCGTGATCTGGTT
Organism: Myxococcaceae bacterium; assembly: GCA_044223505.1. Lineage (GTDB taxonomy): Bacteria > Myxococcota > Myxococcia > Myxococcales > Myxococcaceae > Xiheicaenimonas. The sequence goes on along the minus strand of JBGALX010000017.1, from coordinate 10,260 downwards.
CACCACTGCCTGGCTGAGCATGGCGAGGGGAAACGAGAGCACCGCTCCGTCTCCGCGGCTCACGAGGGCGAGCTCGTCGCCCACCAGCATCGCACCGGTGACCTCGCCGCCGCTGAGCCGCTGAACGACCGACGGAGGAGTGACGACCAGCGAACCGCGGTGCAGCTGCGCGACGTGCAGCTCGACCGGGCTCTCGACGGCGCCGCCGTAGCCACTGCTGTCGCGGCGGGGGAACGACGAGGCCTCGTCGTCACCGAGGCCGGTGTCGACCGACGCGTTCACGACGAGCAGATCGTCCCCGGCGGGCACGAGCGCCTGGCCGTGCCACGCACGGCGCTTCCCCGAGCTGAGCTCGACCGAGCGAACCTGCCGCAGGTCCGCCGACGCGAGGTAGAGCGCCGACCCCACGCGCGGCAGCGCAGCGACCTCGCCGCGGCTGACCGCCACGAAGTAGGGCGCGCCCTCGAGCGCGAGCCGGCCGAGCACGGCGCCGCTGCGAGCGTCGAGCGACACGAGCTCGCGCGCCGTGACGAGACCGACGTAGAGCCTGCGCGCGTCGTCGTCGAGCGCGAGCCCGCGCGGCTCGGGGCCCACCTCGAACGATCGCACCTTCAGCTCCGAGTCGATGAGATCGACCCGGCCGGCGCCGCGGCAGCTGACGAAGACGCGCCCCGACGGGTCGACGACGAGCTGCTCCGGCCAGGCGCCGACCGAGACGCTGCGGGCCTGGCCCGCCGCATCGACGAGCATGACGCTGTCGCGCTCTTCGTCGATGACCCAGGTGCCGCGCCCGAGGGGGTCGACGGCGACGGTGCCCCCGACCCTCGACGCGACCGCGGGCGCGCGCACGATCGGCGGGTCGAACAATGCCGGCGCCTCGATGCTCACCGGGCCCGCGACGCGGCTGAGGAGCGCTCCACGCGTCGCGGGGCCGGCCTCGTGCACCGTGACCCCGGCCGCCGCGGCGAGCACGAGCGCTCCGAGGGCGAAGCTGGCGCGCGGCGAGGGCGTGGGCGGCGCCGCCCAGCGGCGGAAGAAGTGCACGCTGATGCGCGGAGACGCGACGACCCACGCGACCCACGTCGCGACGACCACGCCGAGGAAGGCGTGGAAGCCGCTCTCGCTGCGAAGCTCGGGCCCCGAGATGAAGGCGATGAGCAGCAGCGGCACCGTCGAGAACAGCCAGAGCAGCGCTCGCACGCTGCGCGCCCGGAAGATCGAGATCACGAACATGAAGCCGACGGCGAGCCCCGGCAAGGCAGGCTTCACGTTCAGCTCTGTCGCGACCGCCACCGCGACGGCCGGCATGAGGATCATCACCGCCAGCGTGAGCGCGAGCCCGCGTGGGAAGCCGGTCGCCGCGGTGCGCCGGCGCAGCCGCTCGGGGCGCGCCGCAGCGACGCGCGGAGCGAGGCCGGCCGCGACTCCGTACGCGAGGGCGTGAGCGAGCAGCAGCGCGATGGAGCGCTGCGAGATCTGGTGCGGGCCCACGACGAGCAGCGGAACCAGCCCGGTGCCGAAGACCGCCGCGGCGGCGCGCGCCATTCGCCGGGGCGACGTGGTGGCGCTCCGAATCCAGTCGAAGCCGAGCGCGAACGCGAGTGCGGGAGCGGCGAACGCTGCGAGCTCGAGGTTCGAGACGTCGAGCTCATCGTGCACGACGAGCACGCTGGGAACGGTGAGGGCCGCGAAGCTCGAGGCCGCGGCGCCGGCCACCTGCAGCGGCCAGCGCAGCCAGCCCGCCTGCGACGCGAGCATGAGAGCGACGAACAGGATCAGGGCCGCGAGCCCCGCGACCAGGGCGAAGCGGGCTCCATCTCGTTCAGGCACGGTGAGGGCCACGATGAACACCTCGGCGCAGGCGACGACGAGGGTCGCCACGAGCGCCCAGGTCCCGGGAAGACGCGGCAGAGGCGCGCGCTCGTTCGAGGCAGCGAGCCTGGGCCAGAGCAGCGAAGCGGTGGTGAGCGCTGCGCCGACCCCGCTGAACAGCAGCAGCGACGGGCCGAGGGCGTCGCGGTCGCAGGCCACCCACAAGAGCCGCTCGCAGGCGTCGATGCCGAAGCAGACCGCGACGGGGAAGCGCCACCGCCGCGCGCCGACGACGAAGAGCAGCCCCGCCTGCGCTGCGGCGGTGAGCAGCAGCGTCCCGGGCGAGCCCTCGACGGCGACCGACGCGCACGTCAGACAGAGGGTCGCGAGGCCGAAGGCGCGTGCGACGCGAAGGGGGGTGATCATGGTGACTCCTTCAAGGGTGCGGCGAGCGTACGAGCGCGGTGCTCGACGCGAATCGGTCAACGCGCTGAGGTCCACCTGATGACCGATGAGCGAGCGAGGCATCATGCGTGGCCGCGGTGAGACACCCTCGCGGCCGCGCCGGTTCTCGCAAGCCGCGCGCCGCGCGCCGGGGCTCGTCGCGCCGTGGGGTTGCGCGGTGAGGCGCGGCTTCGCGGAGACGACGCGAGCGTTGCAACGGCCCACAGCCCACGGGTAGAGCCGTGTCGATGCCACTGGCCGCGCTGCTCATCGTCCTCAGCGCGACGCGAAGATCGTCTGGGCCGACCGCGGCCTTCAGCTGCAGCCCTGGGCCGTGGGCCTTCAAGCCCGGCAAGAGCACGTGCGAGCTGCACGTGCCCCAGGCCGAGGCGCGCCGCCTCGCCGACGGGCGAGCTGAAGCCTCGCCCTCAACGCGCGCCGCGGGCCTGCTACCGTTCGTGGCGTGCGACTGCTGCCCCCGCTGAAGGTGCCGTGGAAGATGAAGACGCTGGCGTCGGCGAAGACCGAGGTCACGCGGCTGAGCGACGGCCGGCTTCGGTTCGGCATCGAGCACGACCTGATTCGCGGCGTCACGCCCGCGATGCTGGTGTGGTGGTTCAACAACATGGAGGGCACGGTCGACGTCGGCTTCGGCCCCGAGCCCCGCTACCGCATCTGGCACCCGGTCGATCACGTGGCGCTCACGTACGTGCGGCCGGCCGTCGACGGTCGGCGCTTCGGCAAGGGAGCGCAGGTGCGCATTCAGGAGTTCTTCGGCGGGCGGCCCGACTACGCGCTCGACGCGACGACGACGATCGAGTTCCTCGACGAGACGGGGTTCGCGCACGCCGAGTACGTGCTCGGGCAGAACGTCGGCGAGCTGCGCTACCGCTTCACCGCGACACCGGCCGGCACCCGCTACGAGAACTCTCTGACGATCGGAGCTCCCGGCGGCGGCATGCTCAACCGCATCGTGCAGCCCTGGCTGTTCTCGGAAGAGAAGGGCCGCGCGTGGTTGACGCACAACATCGAAGAGGTCGGGAACTGGGAGTTCTTCCTGCCCCAGCTGTACGCCGCGCACCACCCGCCCGGCTCGGCGCCGTAGCGCGACCGGTCACGACGACAGCGTCTCGTTCTCGAGCTCCATCTGCAGGAAGAGCTCGGCGTGCAGGCGCTCGAGGCCGAACAGCAGCCGGTGGTAGCTGCCGCACGCCCAGTCGGGAGCAACGTAGCCGCCCGCGGCCGCGTGCAGCTCGTGGAGCAGGTCGAGCACCTCGGCGTGATCCGCCTTGATGAGCACCGCCTCCGCCGTGCCGACGTGGGCGTTCGGGTGCAGGGGCCACAGTCGATCTTCGCGGGCGAAGTGATCGGTCAGCCGCTCGGCGAGCGCGCCCAAGAGCACGTTGACCTTCTCGACGCACGGGTCATGGTCGGCGTGAACCCAGGCCACCTTCGCGGCGAGCGGAAGCAGCGGCGGCAGGGCTTCGCGCAAGGTCTGCCTGCGCTCACGCAGATCCTGCGCGGCGGAGCGTGCGTTCTCGAGCATCGCCGGTTCGTCGTGCAGCCGAGATGCCATGCATCGAGAGTCGGGGTTGCGCATGATGATGACGCGCGAGCCGTCACCACAGGTCTCCCGACACCACGACCAGCGGCGACCCGGTGCGGGTGTCGAACGCGACCGACGGAGCCACCGCGAACCGCTTGCGGTGCATGAACGGAACCGCGAAGCCCGACGCGGTGCCGATGAGCCACCCGGTGAGCACGTCGGTCGGGAAGTGATGGCCTCCCTCGACGCGGGCCACGCCGGTCAGCACGCTGAGCGTGAGGCCCAGGGCCAGCACGACGAAGCGCACCTTCGACTTCGGGTGTCGCATGAAGACGGTCGTGGTCAGGCAGGTGGTCGCTGCCGCCACCATCGCCGTGTGCCCCGACGGCATCGAGAGCTGGGTGTCGGCGCTGGCGGCGGCGCTCGCCGAGACGTAGTTGCCTGGGCGCGGCCTGCGCACGGCGAACTTGAGCACCGTGCCCAACGCCGCCGTGAGCGCCATCGACTCGCTCACCACCAGCGCGTCGTCGAAGAAGTCGAGCCACGGGGTGCGGGTCGGCAGCGTGAGGCTCTCGAGCGCCAGGTACGCCACGGGGGCGATGATCGCCGCGGCCAGCGTGACGTCGCTGAAGATGCTCCAGGGCGGCGACGACCTTCCCACGGCGTAGCGGTCGAAGGCCGAGAGGTCTTGCGCGTCGCAGACGCCGGTTTCGGTCAGCCTCCGGCACGACGGCGGCGTGCCGAGGGTCGGCTTCACGACCACGTCGAGCAGGAACGTCAGGCCGACCGCCGCGCCGGTGAGGGCGAGCTCGGCGGGGAAGTTCACGCTGTAGACCGACAGCGCCGGCGGGGCGACCGTCGGCTCACCGGGCTGCCCACCGTCGGGCACCAGCTCGGGAGCCAGCACCTTGGCCACCTTCGGAGCCGCGCGGTCGGCGACGACCGGCACGGTTCCACCGTCGACCGTGACGAAGCCTGGAGGCTCCGCGCGCGGGGCGTCGGCCAGCTGGGTGTCGGGCGCCTGGCTCAGCAGCATGAACGGCAACGACGCAACGAACGCGGTCACGGGTACCTCCGGGGGTTCTGAAATCCGATGGGCGAAAACTGGTAGCCGGTCGCCGAGAAGAGCGGCGTCACCTCGACGGCGAGGGTGACGCGCGAGCCGCCGTCGAGCCCCCGGTAGTAGTTGAGGGCGATGCCGACGGTGTCGAGCAGCCACCACCAGACGCCGCCGCCGTAGGTCATGTGGTAGCGGTCTTTGAACGTCTCGACCCCGAACACCTTGCCGTGGTCGATCGACGCGGTGAGCCCGAGGGTCCCGGGCAGCGTCGAGACGATGCGGAAGACGTCGATGCGCAGGTCGGTCGAGTGCGCGAACGCCACGTCGCCGGCCAGCTGCTCGTAGCCGTAGCCGCGCAGGTCGACGCCGCCGAGCGTCGGCGCGTAGAAGAAGGGGTGCGGCCCGGTGATGCCCTCGACCTTGGCGCGCGTCAGCAGCACGAAGCGGCGCGCACGGTCGAAGGGCACCGCGGCCGCCGCGCCGGCGAACCAGGTGATCGAGAGGTCGTTGCCGTGCGCGACGTCGACGCGGCCCTCGGCCGAGGCGTGCAGCGCGACTCCGCGCGTGGGCAGCGCGAGCGGGTCGAAGGTGTTCAGCTCGGCGAACAGTCGCGCGCCCGCGAAGAACCTGGGGCCGATCGCGGTGGCGGCGTCGCCGGCCGTGGCGATGAACCGGCCCGGCGTGGCCTCGGTGACGGTGGCCTCGCCGAAGGCCTGCGCGCCGACCCGCGTCCACTCGCGAATCGGATGCCACTCGAGGCCGTAGCGGCCGGCGTACCTCGCCTGCCGCACGCGGTAGTAGTCGATGGTCGGGCCGGTCGGCACGAACTGGTTGGTGAGCCCGTAGAAGTTGCGCGCGTGGGACGGGGTCTTCACGCCCACCTCGACCCGCTGATCGAGCTGCCCGACGCTCTCGGGGAAGAGCCCGACGTAGTCGACGCCGAGCCCCAGCGTCCCCGTCGAGAAGGCGGCGCGCACCAGGTGACGCGCGGCGAACGGGTGCTTCTTGTAGCCCTGCGCGGTGTACGCGTAGCCCGCGCCGACCCACGCGCCGTCGTCGGGGTTGAAGTTCAGCCCCGGCAGCAGCGTGCTGTACGAGGGGTCGTGGTTCTCGTCGCGGTCGTAGTCGTTGAACCGCGCGAGGTTCGACCGCGAGTCGCGCACCGTGACCGCCGGGTCGATGGTCGCGCCGCCGACCGAGTCGTAGAGACGAATCGCGCGCGCATCGAGCGGGCCCTCGCCGTCGGGGTCCGCGACGACGGCGTCTGCGCCGGCGCCGCCCACGAAGCGCACCGCGATGGGAGTCGTCTGCTCGCCGTGCACCGTGAGCGTGTCGTCGCCGTCGAGCGCGTAGACGCGCAGCTCGCGGGTCTGGGCGGGGTCGAACACACGGTCGAAGAACGGCGGCGGCTCGGCACCCGCCCCGGCCTTCTCGCGCACCGCGAGGCGCACCGCGCCGCCGGGCTCGAACCAGAGGTCGAAGCGGTCGTCGTGGGTCGAGCCGACGACGTCGACGTTGCGGTTGAGCAGCGTGAAGTACTCGTCGGCGGCGTCGACCAGCGCGTCGCGGCGGGCCTTCAGCTTCTCGGCGATGCGCGCTCCGTCGAGCTCGTAGGTCGCGGGCTGCCAGGTCGAGAGGGCCTCGTCGATCACCGCGTCGGCGAGGTGGGCCTGAACCTCCTTCGCGATCTCGAGCCAGCGGTCGTGGGGAATCTGGTTGAGCAGCGTCGAGTCGACGTTCCGCCCGGCGAAGGTCAGCCACGTGACGCTGCCGTAGCCGGCGGTGAAGGGCTGCAGCATGCGTACGCCGGGCATCGCGATGCGGGCGAGGAAGAGCGCGAGGCCGTCGTAGTTGGCGAGCGCCTGATCGCGGTCGCGGGCGATCGGGTGGTACGTCTTCGAGCCGTCGGGGTTCGGCACCGCAGCGAACCGCCACTGGCCCTGGTGGCGATCCCAGTCGCCCAGGAACATGTCGAGCAGGCGGGCGCGCAGCATCTCTTCCTGATCGACGTGGTGCTTCGAAGGGTGGTCGAGCGTCTTCTCGAGCAGCTCGTCGGTTGTGCGAACGCGCGTCGGCCCCCAGGCGCTCGGCGGGCCGACCAGCGACTCGGGCGCGGCTCCGTTCTTCGGCTTGCCGGGGCGCTGCTCGAAGAGCACCAGCTGGTTGGCGAACAGGCCGCGGTAGCGCCCGAGGCGCGGCTGATCGGGCAGGTAGAACAGGCGGGGCTCGGCGTGCAGCACCCCGACGGCCTCCGAGAGCCGCGGCACCGCGAGCGGCGCCTCGGGGTGCATGCCGGTGAAGCCGTGCTCCATCAGCCGATCGAGCGGCGCTGCCCTGTTCAGCGGCCAGGGCATGACGCGGCTCGAGTCCTTCGTGACCGCGCGCAGCACCCAGCTGCCGCCGTTCGCGTCCGCGAGCTTGAGCGTGTTCGTCTGCAGCCCGCCCCCGAGCCCCTTCACCTCGAGGCCCCCCTGCTCCGTCTCGAGGTCGAGCGTCGGCCACGGCATCGCGATGTCGTAGGCCGAGCTGTAGAACCGGCCGACGATCGGCGCGAGCACGCCGAGCTGCCAGACGTGCTCGTTCGTGAAGGTCGAGATCACCGGCCCGGGAGGAAAGGGCGCGGGCTCCGGCGACGGCTCGGGCCTGGGCGGAGCCGGCGCCGGCAGGGTCGCCGAGAAGAGCGTCGCGCCGTCGGTCTGACCCGACCTGAAGGTGACGTCGACCGCGCCTGCCCCGTCGAGCTGGAGCTCGACCCAGCCTGGCGTCGCCGCAGCGAAGTCCTCCTGCCGGGCCCGGGCGGTCGGGCGCGCCTGGCTCGCCGAGGTGCCCGAGACGATCTGCACCTGGTTGCCGACGTGCACGTACTGCAGGTCGGCGTCGTGGCCCGACACGAACACGAATGCGCCGATGCGCTGGCCCTCTTCGTAGAGCAGGTCGAGGAAGTCGCGCACCCGCGGGTGGGCCTGCTGCTGCTCGACGAGGCCGGCCTGCCGCGCGAGCACCCACGCGGTGCCGAGCACCGGGGCGGGCGACAGGTGGGCCTCGGCGGTGAAGGCGCCGCCGAGCTCGCCGTAGCTCCGGAGCGGGTGGTGCGACGCGATGATCAGCCGGCCGCTGCGGTAGTCCGTCAGGGTGCTGCGCAGGGACTCCTGAAAGCGGAGGCGCGACTGCACCTCGCACCCCTCGTTGGCGTTCGGGTCGAGATCCCAGTCGCGCACCCACCACTGCGAGTCGAGCAGCAGGAGCCCCGCGCCGTCGCCGAGCTCGACCCGCGTCGTGTCTCCGCAGCCCGCGTGCGGCATGACGTCGAGCTCGCCCTCGTCGTCGTCGTCGCGGGTCGAGGCGTACGCGTGGTTGAGGAACGACCTCAGCCGCCGCACCGACTTCGTGCCCCCGCGGTCGAAGTCGAGGTACCCGGGCAGGAAGTACACCCGGCCGCCGCGCTCCACGAAGTCGCGCGTGGCTGCCACGTGGGCGAGCACGTGGCGTTCGGCCGCCGCGCGCTCGGGTGCGCCCTCGAGCGGGAGCTCGCCGTCGCTGTAGTTGCCGGTGAAGACCACGATGCCCTGCCGAGGGTCGACCGACTCCAGGCGGCGCTGCAGGAGCCCCAGCGTCGGGCTCGCGTCGTCGCCCGCAGCCCCGCCCACGAAGAGCAGCAGCGCAGGAGGTGCCGGGTCTGGCTTCAGCCGGGCCGCGTCTGCATGAAGCCCAGACACGAGCGCCGCTGCCACCCACCACCTCCTGCTCATCAGGTCTCCCCCGCCGCAAGGCCAAGGGTAACGACGCCGCCCTCGAGCCGCGCCCCATCGGAGCGCTCGGCGAAGCGTCAGCCCCGGTGTGGCGTCGCGGTGACATGGCCTCGCTCGACCTCGCAGCGCTCGGGCGCGTGCCGGCCGCCGACACGGTGATGGTGAACCTCAACCCCGCGAAGCAGAAGCTCAGTCGCCTTCAGCTCGACCTCGATGGCCCTCGGAGCGCCACCAAGGTCACCAACCCGTAAGCGCAGGTTTCATCTTCTACTCCTCGAGCCCGGCGCCCCCCCGCACAGCGAGCGTGATCAGCCAGGCGCGCGCGTTCGCCTCGATCGACGCGCCACTGGGCACCGTGTCTCGCCCTGCTGCGAGGGGAGGTCTGCGCGATCGCCCCAACCGGCCGGCCGCGGCTTCCTGGGCGCGAGGGGCGCGCCTTATGCAGCCCCGTCGGCAGAGCGGTCGAGAACCTGCTCGCCATCTCGTTCTGAAGGAGACGACCATGGACTTCATCAAGCTGCCCAAAGAAACCTGGCGTGAGTTCTTCGAAGAGATGACCCGGCACTTGCGCGGCCGGCTCGTCGAGGTCGAGGTGATCGGCCCCGACGTCGGAGACGCGATCGAGGTGCAAGGGTTGCCCTTCGCCGGCATCAGCTACAACCCCACGGCCGACGAACTGCAGCTGCACACCGACCCCGAGCTCGCCGGCGTGGAGCACTGGCTCCGCAGACCGAACGAGATCCACGTCGACATCGGCGCCGATGGCCTGCGCCAGGTGGTGCTGATCGACGCCGACCGGCGAATGGAGCTCATCCGCCTGCGCACTCCCCTCGCCCTGCCCGAGGGCACGCTGAGGCGCAAAGGTCTCGCCCCGCCGCCTCCGGCTCGCGGCATTCGCGCGCCGGGGCTGAAGGCCGGCGACCGCGCCCCGCCGTTCGCCCTGCCCGCCTCACCCGAGGGCAAGAAGGTCTCAATCGAAGACTGCCGCGGCGCTCCGCTGGTGCTCATCTTCTACCCCGCCGACTTCACACCGGTGTGCAGCAGCGAGCTCTCGCTCTTCAACGAGCTGCGCGGCGAGCTCGAGCGCCTCGGCGGCGCGCGCGCGCTGGGCATCTCGGTCGACTCGGCCTCGACGCACATCGCATTCGCCGGCGAGCTCAACCTGCAGCTGCCCTTGCTCTCCGACTTCCACCCCAAGGGCGAGGTCTCGCGGGCGTACCGCGTCTATCGCGAAGAGGACGGCTTCTCGGAGCGCGCGCTGTTCGTCATCGACGACGCCGGCGTCATCTTCTGGAGCCACGTCTCTCCGCTCGAGGTGAACCCCGGCGCAGACGGCGTCGTGAACGCCCTCGAGCGCCTCACCGGACTGAGCCTCAGCGCCGACGCCGCGGCGGAGGTGCAGTCATGAGCCTCATTCGGAACGTCGATAAACGCGACTGGGTCCTCGGCTCGCCGAGCGCCGCGAACCTGCTGATCGAATATGGCGACTTCGAGTGCCCGTTCTGCTCGGCGGCGCACCAGGAGCTCCGCCGGCTGAGCGGCTCGTTCGGCGACCACCTCGCGCTGGTCTTTCGGCATTTCCCGCTCACGCAGCTGCACCCGCACGCCCAGCTCGCCGCCGAGGCCGCCGAGGCGGCGGGCGCCCAGGA
>JBGALX010000016.1:0-228311 GCA_044223505.1 Myxococcaceae bacterium | reverse complement strand
GCGCAGTCGATGCCGCTCTCGTCGCTGCCGAGCCGCACCACGTAAGTGCCGCTGAGCGTCCCCGCCCTCGGCGCGTCGTTCGGCTCGATGAGCGACATCAGCAGCGTGTACGCGACGTCCCCTTCCTCCGCCGACGGCCGGCTGCCTGCGTCGCGCAAGTCGCGCTCGTACGTGCCGCCATCCGACAGCCCGCCGTCGGGGCCCGACGCGAAGACGCGCTCAGGCTGCAGCTCCAGCAGTCGGAATTCGTGCTCCTTCGCGTAGTCGTACCGCTCGACGCGGCCCTGTCGCTCCCAGGCCCGGTACACATTCTTCAAGACGATGGCCTTGTCCGGCAGCCCCGCCGTCGGAGTCGTCTGCGTGAAGTCGGGCGGCGGCACCTCTCGCTCGTCGTCCTGCAGCACTCCGTCCGAGTCCCTGTCTCGCTGCGACACGCTGCGCCCCACCACGTGCACGTAGTAGTTGGCCGCGTGCAGCCCGTTGGTGGGCAGCCCCGTCGCTGACGTGAAGCTCGACGCCTGCACCCAGTGCGTCTTCTGCCCCGGCGGCACCGGGAAGCTGTCGGGCGCCGGCGTCACCACCGTCACGCTGCTCCCCACCACCCTCGCCAGCCGCCCCGCCAGCGGAGGCACCCCCGACGGCACGTCCGTCAGCTCGTCTCGCAAAATACACACCGCCCTCACCTCGGGGCTCGCCTCTTGCGTCAGCTGCTCGCAGTACTGCTCCAGCGGGTACCCCGCATCCGGCACGTCGTAGAGCGGCCCCAACGGGCACGGCCCACCGTCCGTCTGCGCTCCCGGCACGCAGTAGCCAGCATCGACGACGCCGCCGTCGACGGCGTCTCGGCTCAGCGGCGCCGTGCGCACCCGCCAGTGCGTCAACACTCGCAGCTTCTTGTCCAGGTTGGTGGCGCCACCTCCCGTCCTCACCAGCGTCTGCGTCTCTTGCGGAATTCCCTCTTCCGGAATGACGCGCGTCACCCGCACCTCGACTTCCGGGGGGAAGAGGTCGATGGGCACGTTGATGCCCAGCTCCTGCGTGACGCACGAGCTGATGACGCCCTCCACGCCGTTCTCCACCACGCGCACTCCACCGTCTGCCGTCAGGCACCCCTGCGAGGCCCGGTTGATGGGCGGCACCGTGAAGCGCTTGAGCCCCGCAAACCCATTCGTGTGGCTCACCGCGAAGGCCACCATCCTGTCTCCGGGCCTCAGCCTCAGGAAGTTGTTCCGGCTGTCGCGGCACGACGTGTTGTAGAAGCGCCCGTCGCTGTCCGCGTCGCCCGCATCTGCCCTGCCATTCGCCTCGATGGCTCGGCACCGCGCACGCACCGCCCGCGTCGTCGCGTCCTGCGGCCCCACCCGCATCCGCGCGTAGCTGCCGGCGCGGCTGCCTGCCACCGGCACGCCGCCCGGACACGACGTCACGTCGAAGGCCGCCGTGGTGAATTTCGCCATCGGAATGTCGAGGTTGTCTTCGCGGAAGAAGTGCACCTCCACCGCGTCGACGTCGTCCGCCGTGTACTTCTGGAACAGGCCCCCGTCGTCCGGCACCGCCGCTCCGCCCAGCGAGGCGGGGCACTCCAGCGGCAGCGGCTCGCCGTACTTGTCGACAAACCGCACCGAGCCGTAGAAGAGCCGCGCGTCGATGAGGACGTCGCTCTTCGCGCCGGCCCCCGACTGCAGCGCGGCCGGCACTCCGCACGCCTCGAAGCTCTGCTGCCGCGTCGTGTACACCTTCGGGCCCCCGCCCGGCGGCGTCGACACCGTCGTCCGCGACGCCAGCGGAATGCTCGCGCACGCCATCCCCGTGCTGACTCCCGAGCCGAACAGCGGCACCAGCGCGCTGTAGTTGCCCGACGGGCCCGTCGATGCCGACGCGCTCGTCCCCCAGACGGTGACGCGCGTGTTGGGGAAGCGCACAATCGACTCAAGGCCCCCGTCTTCGATGCTTGCGCCCCCGAAGCCTCCGTCCTCGAAGCCGTAGGTGTCCAAAGCGAGCCTCACCGACAGCACCACTCCGCCGTCGACGCCCGCGTCCGTCACGTAGCTCTGCAGCTTCATCACCCGGTTGACGTAGAGGCTGCTCCCCGTCACCGTGACGACGCTGCGCGCGCCGACGTCCACCGTCGTCGACAGCTGCGCCTGCCCCAGGCCGTCCACCGTCCACACCGCGGTGGCTCCCGGCGCTCCCGCCGTCGCGCCGCCGTCGGCCTCGAAGTGCGCCACGCTGGCCGTGAGGGTGACGGTGTCCGGCGTCGCTCCGGGCGCCAGGTAGTCGTCCGGCAGCACCGCCTTCACCTCCAGCGGCAGGCTCACCGTCCCCCCCACCGCCGCCTGCGCCCGGAAGCCGCCGTCCGTCACCGGCGCCAGCAGCACCATGTCGAGCGGCCTGTCTCTATCTGCCCGCACCGTGCCCGACAGCCGCGCCGGAATGCTCGTCTCCAGCATCGTGTCGATGGCCGCGAAGAGGGCCGGGAAGAGCCCCGCTCCCAGCTGCGCCCACGCCGACGCGTACACGCCCTCTTTGAGCCACTCGAAGACGCGGCTCAACGCGCCGCGCTCTGCCCCTCTGGAGTTGAGCCCCAGGCCGCCGTCGAGCGAGGGGGAGGCCCCAGAGAGGACTTGGGCGAGCTGGGCGTCGGCGGAGTCCGGCACCACCGTGTACCCGAAGTACTCGAGCGAGGTGGCCGCGTACTGCGTCACCAGCGACAGCGTCGTGCCGTCGGCGTCGACTCGCGCCACGCCCGCCCGAATGACTTGCAGCGTGTCGGCGTCGTAGCCGTACACCACCGCGTGCTTGCCCGGCGCCGCCTGGCTCACGTTGGGCAGCTTGAGCCCCGGCGCCTGGAGCAGCCGCGTGCCCGCCGGCTGCAGCTGCCAGAGAAACTGCGGCCCCTCTCGCTGGCCGAGCGCCGCAGGCAGCAGGTGCGTCGGCACCTGCGTCAGCATCAGCGCCCCCTGCGTCGCACCGCCCTCGAAGGCGAGCGCGCCAGCCGTCAGGCTCAGGCTCAGGCCCTCGGCGGTGCCGTTGAAGGTGAGCACCTCGTCGCCCGCGCCCAGGAAGGACGTCGAGGCCACGTTGATGGGGAAGAGCATCAGCGGCTCCACCTCGTGAGTCGTCTCCTTCGAGACGAAGACTCTGCGCCGCACCGTGGGCAGCGAATTGCCCAGCGCGTCCTGCCCTCCCACGAAGCGCAAGGTGTACGTGCCCTCGCCCGGCAGCAGGAGGTTGTAGTTGCCGTTCGCGGCCGTCTCGGTGCTCGAGCCCCGCCCTTCGACTTCGACTCTCACCCGCTCGAGCGGCTTCAGCGCGTCGTCCATCACCACGCCGTGCACCTCGGTGAAGGGGTCGCGCACCGTGAATTCGGAGGCAAAGGCCTGGCTCTGGCTCGGCCCCAAGAGAGCGTGCGCGCCCTGCACCCGCACTTGCACCGCTCCCTTGGGCAGCGGCGCGCGCGCGATGAAGCTGACCGTGCGGCCCTGCGGCAGCACGTTGAAGCCGCCCTCCACGGCCTGCCCCTGAGCCGTCACCGTGAAGGCGGCGGCGAGGTCGGTCGGGTCGACTTCTTTGTTGAAGGTGACCGAGATGAGGCTGTCGGGCTCGACCTGGCTCGCGCCCGCGGCAGGCTCGATGCCCACCACGGCGAGCCCCTCGGTCTGCGCGTCGCGGTAGTGCACGCGCACGCTGTCTTGCCCGCTGCGGCCGAACGAGTCTGTCGCCGTCGCCGCGATGACGTTGTCGCCGAAGCCGAGCGCCACGCTCGCGCGGTACCGCCCCGTGCCGTCGCCCACCGCCGGACCGCCGCCGATGTGCACCTCGGTCAGCGGCGACGCCGAGTCGACCTGCACGGTGACGTCGATCACCGCGCCCGGACTCTCGACGCCGTCTTGAGGCGAGAGGATGACGACGGTGGGCGGGAGGTTCGGCACCGTGACGCTCAAGTCCACGTGCGAGCTGTTGCTCGCGGTGTCGACCGCCTGCACTCGCAGCGTCTGCGTGCCTGCGCTCACCGGCACGCTCGCGAAGAAGTGACCAGCAACCACCGTCGCCGGCAGACCGGCAACTTCCACCCGAGCCAGGTTCGGCTCGAAGACGAGGCCCTCGATGATGAGGGGCGTCTCGTTGACCAGCGCCGGGTTCGCGACGGGCCTCGTGAGCGTGAGGGCCGGCGCGGTGCGATCCACCACCACCGAGCGCGACGCCCGCGCGCTCCGCCCCAGCGCGTCGACGACCTCCACCTCGAAGCGGTGCGGACCTTCCGCCAGCGAGGCCGCGAAGGTGAACGAGCTGCCCGTCAGTGACACGCCCACGCCGTCGACGGAGACGGCGAGCGGCGGCGCGCCGTCGTCGACGTGGCCGGTGAGCACCACAGGCGAGTCGGCCGTCACTGCGCCTTCAGAAGGGCTGTCGAGAACGAGCAGCGGCGGCCCCGCCGGCGCGCCTCCGGCTGCTGCGCCTCCGGCCGTGCCTTGGACGCCACCCGCGGCGCCTCCGCCTGCGACTCCACCGCCTGCGACGCCGCCACCTGCAGCTCCGCCACCTGCAGCTCCGCCACCTGCAGCTCCGCCACCTGCAGCTCCGCCACCTGCGACTCCGCCACCTGCGACTCCGCCGCCGGCCTCACCACCACCAGCGACGCCACCACCAGCAACTCCGCCGCCGGCTGCACCTCCTCCCGCTTCGCCTCCTCCCGCTCCGCCTCCTCCCGCCTCACCACCGCCACCGGCCCCGCCAGCCTGGCCCGCGTCCACCACGGCGCGCGTGACGGTGAAGCTCGCCGTCGCCGTGAGGCCGTAGCCGTCGGTCGCCACCAGCGTGAAGCTGTTGGAGCCTTCCGCCAGCGGCTCCGTCGTCGAGAAGTGCCCGCTCGTCGCCACGACGATGGTGCGCCCATTCAGCGTGACACTCACCGAGTCGCTCGGGTCTCCCGGCGTCACAGTTCCTTCGAAGGCCTGTGTCGCCGCAGTCGTCGTCGTACTTGGCGCCGCGGGCTGCGTCACCGTCAGCGCCGGCGACGCCGCGTTCGCCCGCACCGTCACGTCGAGCGTGCGCGTGTTGCCCAGGTCATCGGCCGCCACGAAGTGCAGCGTGTTGCTCCCCGTCGAGAGCGAGGCCGTCGCGCTGAAGCTGCCGTCTGCCTGCAGCGGCACCGCGTTGCCGTTCAACGTCAACGTCGTCGGGCTCGCGTCCACCACCGCGCCGTCGACGGTCGTCGACAGCGAGGGAATCCGCTGACCGGGCGTCGGGTGCGCCACGGTGAGCTGCGGCGCCGTCGAGTCCCGCGTCACGGTGGCGGTGGCCTGCCCTTCGTTGCCGGCCAGATCGAACGCCGAGACGCTGACGACGTTGGTGCCCTCGGCCAGCGCCACGGTCCCCCGGTACAGCCCGTCGACCCCACGGCCGAGCGACACGGCTCCCGCGGTGACGCTCGAAACGGTGTTGCTCTCCGTCACCTCGACGACGAGCTCTACCGACGCGTCCCGCGTGCGGTGCCCGCTCGCCGGCGAGACGATGCGCACGACGGGCGCCGTGAAGTCGAGCGTGAAGCCGAGCGTCGTCGTGGAGGTGTTACCGAGCGTGTCCCGCCCGGTGACGACGAGCGTGTACGTGCCTTGCTGCGTGACCGTGCTGCCCGAGCTGAAGGCAGCCCCGTTCAGCTTCGCCGTCAGCGACTGCAGGTCCGCGTCGCCCGAGCTGAAGCTCACCGTGACGGGCGTGCGGTAGTGCCGCCCATCCTCGACTCCCGTCACGTCGATGACGGGCCCCGTGCGGTCGAGCGTGAAGCGCACCGTCTCGCTCGACGTATTGAGCGCGTCGTCGACCGCAGTGACGAGCAGTGTGTGCTGCCCCTCCTGCGTGACCTCGGTGTTCGAGACGAAGGGCGCTCCGTCGAGCGTGGCCGAGACGGAGGCGAGGTTCTTGTCCTGCGCGTTGAAGCGCGGCCGCACCGAGGCCTGGCGAGTCGCCTGCCCGTCGTGCACGCCGCTCACGGTGATTCGCGGGGCCGTCAGGTCGAGCTCGAAGCGCAGCTTCGCATTCGCGGTGTTGCCGGCGACGTCCGTCGCCGCGACTCTGAGCGTGTGCCGCCCCTCGTCCGTCACCGGCGTGCCCTGCGTATACGGCTGCGTGTCCAGGGTCGCGCTTTCGACATCGGGGTGCGCGTCGGTCACCGTCCACTGCGGCGTCACGCCCGCGTCGTAGAGGCCGCCCTCGACGACGCCTGAGAAGGCAATGACGGGCTTCGTCCGGTCGCGCTCCACCCAGGTGCAGGCTCGAGCCACGTTGCCGCAGAAGTCCCGCGCCTCCGCGATGAGTGCGTTGGGGCCCTCCCGCACGGGAACGAGCTCTTCGAAGGCCCCGGAGCTGAGCGAGGCGCGTCTACCGTTGACGTCCACGCGCCGAGCGTCGAGACCGGTGAGGCCCGTCACCTTCACCTGGGCGTTGCCGACTACCGTGCCGGCGTCGGGCGACGAGATGGCGACGGTGGGCGGGCTGAAGTCGTCATCGATGACGACGGCTGACAGCGTGCTGCCCTGAGGCCCCGTCGCGGTGACCTCGAGCGTGTTGCTCTGCTGCAGCGTCACCGGCACCGTGACGGGCCGCGTGGCCGGGGCGCCGGTGCTCCAGTCGACGACGACGGAGCCGTTGAGCGACACCGTGCCCATCGTGCCGGCGCTGCCGTCGACCGTGAGCAAGCCGACGGCGTTGGAGTCCGGGCGATCGAAGTGCGACGTCTTCTTCGTCTTCTGCCCGCCGCCGCGCGTGACAGTCAGACTGTCCAGCACGCACGCCTGCGTCGAGGGCGTGCGAGGAACGACGCCGTCGCAGGGAGTCGAGGCGAGCGCGGGCGCACCGGCGTCCGAGAGCAGCGCCTGAGCGCTGGTCTTCGCGGCCGCGGGCGCGGGCGCAGGCTGCGCCCCGGGCTCGGGCGCCTCGCCTTCGCACGCCAACAGCAACAGGCACCCGACGAGCGCGCGCCTCAAGGAGTCCCTCCCACGAGCGCCTCAGGGTACCGCTTCACCGTGACGTCCGACTGCAGCTTCGCCTTCAGGGCCTCTTCGAGCTCGCGCCGCGCGTCGGCGAGCAGCCGGCCGCGAAGCTCCTCGAACGACGGCACCACCTCGGCCGGCGCCTCGAGCGCCTTGAGCACGTGGTAGCCGTAGTCGGTCTTCACCGGCTTCGAGAGCTCGCCAGCCTTCAGCGCTGCCGCAGCGGTGAAGAAGTCCTGGTTCACCTGGCCCGCACGTACCTTGCCGACGTCACCACCGCGCTCTGCCGAGGGCTTGTCATCGGAGGTCTCGCGCGCGACCGCGGCGAAGTCGTCACCCCCGAGGAGACGGGCGTAGATGCCGTTCGCCCGGCTCTCGAGCTGGCGGCGCTCTTCGGCCGTCGCCGACGTCGGCGCCGCCACGAAGATTTGCGCCACGTGCACTTCGACGGTCTTCAGGCTCGCCTTCTTGTCTTCGTACCGCTTCTTCAGGCTCGCCTCGTCGAGCGCCTTCGCTTCCCTCTCGAGCAGCGCCTGCGCCAGCACCTCGCGCTCGAGCTGGGCGAGCCTCGCCCTCACCGCCTCGTCCCGGTGCAGGCCCGCGCGCCGCGCCCCTTCGGCGAACAGCTCGCGGTCGATGAGCGCCTCGAGCGCGTCTTTCGGCTCTGGCGCCGCCGCCTTCGCCTTCGAGGCGATCGCGAGGGTGACGTCGGCCTTGCGAAGCTCGTGCGAGCCGACCTTGGCGACCACCAGCGGGTCGGTGCAGGCGGCGAGCAGCAACGGCGCAATGAGTCGGTTGGCTCTCATGGGAGGGCGTAGTTGTTGGAGCGGAACCAGGCGTCGGGGTCGACCACCGGTGTCGCCGGCGGAGTGAGGATGACGTCGATGTTCGTGACGAGGCGCGCGGCGCGCAGCACGTAGAGGCCGTCGAGCTCGAGCGGGCCGACGGCTCCGGGCAGCTCGGTGTCCCGGGCCCCAGCGTTGCCCGCGTTGTCGAGGCGCAGCACACCGTGCTGTTGGCCGGCTCCGAGCAGGTAGACGGTGCCCGCGCCGGCGTTGTGGCCACGAGCGATGACGTTCGCCGGCGCCAGCGACGACGAGCCGTAGGTCAGAGCGACGCGGCCGCCGCCGCCGCCGTCGCCGCCGTTCGCCTCGATGGTGCCCGCGCCGGTGAGGGCCCCAGTCACCGTGATGCGCACCGCTCCGCCCGCCCCGCCCCGGCCGGGTGTCGCTGCGGCTGACGCCGAGCCGTCGAGCCCATTCGCGCGAATGCGGCCGTCGAGCGCCAGGCTCTGGGCAGACAGCACGACATGGCCACCGCCATAGCCGCCGCGGCTCCAGCCACCGACGGGAACCGTGGCCGCCGCGCAGCCGCCCGCGCCGTACTCGGCAGGCGCCCTGAAGTCGCCGTAAACCGTGGTGACCGCGGCGTCGCCGAACCCTCCGTAACTGCCACCGGCAGGCCCGCTGCAGGCGACCGGCACGCCGCCGTGGGTCCGGGCGTCGAAGTGGTTCGAGTCGTCGCGGTATTCACCGTCCCAGCCGTTTCCGGAGGCGTCGATGACGCTGCTCGCGTCGACGGCGACGGCGCCGGTCGCCGCGACGTCGAACGAGCCGTACACCTCGCTGCGCACGAGGCTCAGCGAAGTCACGGTGCCCTGCCCATAGAGGTAGAGGCTGGCGTCGGTCGCCATCACGTCGGTCGCGGTGGCGCCACCGAAGTAGCAGCTCGCGAAGGCGTCGACGGTCAGCGCCCCGAGAATCGGCGCAGAGGCCTCGAGGTACGAAGCGGTGACGCGCGTCGACTGCGTCTCGAGCGGGCCTGCGAAGACGCGCGCGCCGCCCAGCACCTCGACGCGCAGGTACTGACCGGTGAGCTCCGTCGAGCCGAAGCTGCCGCGCTGCCGGTTGTCGATGATGACGGTGCCCAGCGGCGCCGCCCGCTGCTGATGGAAGACGGTGCCCGCGCCGCCTTCGTCGCTCGACACGTCGACCGAGCGGAAGTTGTAGCTCGCCGAGTCGTAGAGAATGGCCACGCGCCCGCCGCCGCCGCGCGTGCCCGCTCGCGCAGAGATGAGCCCGCTGCCCGTGAGCCTCGTCACGCGGAGCAGCACTCCGCCGCCCGCTCCACCGTACCCCAGGTCACCGTCGGCGCCATTCGCCGAGATCGTGCCCTCGAGCACGAACTGCGTCGAGTCGATGATGACGAGACCACCACCGCTCCCGGCCGCGGTGCCGGGCTGCGGCGTCGCCGCGTTGCACCCGCCACCGCCCGGCTCGGCCGGCGCGTCGACCGCGTCATACGCGGAGCCTCCTGACACCCCGGAGCCACCGTGAACTCCGCCCGCGACCTCGGTGCACGTGGCCAGCACGTTGCCCGACGTGTACCCGGCGCGCGCCGGGTTGCCCGGCTGGTTGCCACCCAGATAGCCCTTGCCGTCGACGTCGATGCGGCTCGTCGAGTCGACACGAACCGGCCCCGACACGTCGAGCTCGAGCTTGCTCAGCCCGCTCGTCGTCTGTGCCGAGTGCGTCAGAACGCCGCCGTTCACCACGGACACGCTCGCGAACGCGTGAGCACCGTCGATGGCCAACGTGCCGTTGCGAACGAGAATGTGCTCGTTGTCGAACGTGACGTCGCCGTCACCGATGGTCGAGGTCGTCAGCAACGGCTCGACCGCGTCGGTGCACACGGCCACGGTCGTCGCCGCGCCCACGAGCCCGTAGCTGTCGCGAGCACGGATCTCGACCGTCACCGCGCAGTCGGTCGGCACGTAGTTGAAGACGACCGGCTGGCCCGCCGACGGAGCGAGCGTCTGCGTGATGAACACACCGTCGACCCAGAGCTCGATGGCAGCCAGCGGGCTGCGCTCGTCGGTCGCCGTCGCCGTGATGGTGAGCGTGTCGTTGAACAGCTCGAAGGGCTCGGGGGCGACCGACACGCTCACGACCGGCGGCAGGTTCGGCCCGACGTCGAACTGCGACACACCGCTGGCCGTCGTCTTTCCCTGGGCGTCGGTGGCCGTACCCTCGGCGAAGTACGCGCCGACGCGCGTCATCGGGAGGAGCATGCACAGCTGGGTGCAGGTCGCCCCGCAGCTCTGGGGCGTACCGATGAAGGGGACTCCGTCGAAGGTCGCCGAGATGACCGGCACCGACGTGTCGTCGAGCGCGTGTGCGCATACGGTCGCGAGATCGCCGACGATCGTGGGGGACGGATCGATCGTGAAGGACAGCGAAGGCGGCCCGTCGGCGTCGACGCCGTACGTCGTCGACGCCGTCGCCGGCTTGCCGACCCCGTCGGTCGCCGTCGCCGTCACCGTCAGCCCGAGCAGATTCGCCGTCACCGTGGTGCAGATCTCGAGGCACGTCGGGCCGCACGCCGTGGGCGCGCCGCTGAACGGCACGCCGTTCACGCTCGCGGTGACGGTCGCGACGCTGACGTCGTCGTCGGCCCGGGCGCAGAGCGTCGCGGCCTGGCCTTCGACGAAGCGGGTTCCGGCAGCGGGCGTCAGCGTGACGACCGGCGCCGGCTCTTCGAGCGCCGCCGTCACCCGCGTCGCGCTCGCCGTCTGGCCCGTGACGTCGGTGAGCACGGCCTCGAACGTGACGGTCTGGCGATCGGCGAAGAACGGCAGCTGGTACGTCGTGGTGATCGAGCTGCCGGTGACCGAGGCGATCTGCTGGCCGTCGGCGAGCAGCCTGATGGTCGCCAGCGGCTGCTCGAGGGCGGCGGCGTCGACGTTTGCCGCCACCGTCACCGTCGAGCGCTCGAGCGCCGTCGCCGGCGGTCGACCCGTCGCGAAGGTCACGAGCCCGCTCGGCTGCACGACGTAGGTCTGGGTCACCGGCGCTGCCGCGTGGCCGATGGCGTCGACGCAGCGAAGGGTCAGCGTCACGGTGCTGCCAACGGCCGCGGCCGGCAAGATGAGCTCGTGACTGATGACGTTCGCCCGCGCGCCCGAGTCACCGGCGACCGCGACGCCGTCGACCTCGAGCCAGAGCTGCGTGTAGCTGTCAGCATCGGTGCACGTGGCGTTGACCACGTTCTTGGCCGGGTGAGCGCGCAGCGACGACGGCAGGCTCGTCGAGAAGAACGTCGGGGCCAGGACGTCGCCGCGGACGGTCACGCTGCGCTCGAGCGTCGCGACCCGACCGGTGGCGTCGACCAGGCGCACCCTCAGCGTGTCCGTCGTGTCGGCCGCGAACGCCGGGAGCTCTGCCGTGCCCTGGAGCTGGGTGGGCGAGAGCGGCGGGCTGCTCAACGACCCGATGAGGTGGCCCCCGAACAGCACCTCGGCGGTGAACGGCGGAGTCCCGCCGTTGCGCGCCACGCTGAAGGTCTGAACCTGGCCCGAGTCGAACGGCCCGGCGGGCAGCAGGCCGGTCAGGGTGAACGGGCCCGTCGCAGGCGACAGCACGCGGACACGCAGCGGCTCGGACACGCTCGCGCCTCCGGCGGCGCGGGCGCGAAGGCTCAGCGAGATGACGGTGCCGGGCGTCGCGGTCGGAGGCACGACCCAGTGCGCCCGCATGCGGCCCTCGTCGAACTGCAGCAGGCGCTGACCGTCGACGAGCAGCTCGGCGTCATCGACTGCCAACCCGGCGGTCGCGCCCTCGAGGCGCAGCTGCTGGCCGGCCTCAGCCTCGACGGTGCGAAGGGGCGAGACGAAGCGCGCCGAGGGCCGGTGCGCGCCCGGCGGCGGCGGGAAGATGCGCACGCCGGCCAGCGAGTCGGCGACCACCACCCAGCCCGCGGCGAGAATCGCGTCCTCCGCGCGGCCCGCCGCGTAAGTCGCGACGCGCACCGGCGCGCCAGGCGCGCTCAGGTCCCACGCCTCGACGCCGCCGGGGCCCTCGGCCGCGAGCAGCAGGCTGCCGTACAGCCGCAGCCTCCGGACGTCGGCCACGCCGGTGACGGTCGCATGAGCCGGAGCGGCCGGGAGCTGCGACGCGTCACGGACGGTGATGTTCGGCCCGCTCGCCGTCACCAGCAGTGCGCCGTCGAGCGCCACGTGCGAGGCCGCTCCAGGCAGGGTGGCGTCGGAGCCGAGCAGACCGGCCGCGTTCACGCTGCCCAGCAGCACGCCGGAGGGCCCGAGCGCCGCGGCGACGCGCCACTCGTCGCCGGCGACGTCGGTCGCGCCCACCCCGAGGTTGAGCGCCTGGGGCAGCTCGATGTCCGGAAGGGTCGCGGTGCTCAGGCTGCCGCCGCCGACCGTCCACAGACGGTTGGCCGCGACGGCGAAGTGCTCGACACGGCCGAGGCCCGCGAGCTTGACGCCTCGCGCGTTGTCGATCGCGTTCAGCTGGCCCGCGGGGTTCGAGAGCTCGGACTGCACCGACAAGACGGTGCCGTCGAGGCTGAAGACCTGAGTGCCGCTGCGCTCGACCTGCGTCAGCGCGGCCCCGCTGGGCGGGGTGCCGAGCAGCACCGGAGCCGCCGGCCTGTTCAAGCCCACCTGCTTCAGGCCGGAGCTCCCCGCCGCGACGATCACGCTCTCGCGGAGCTCGGCGAGGCCCAGCGGCCCGGCGCCCACGACGAACGTGCCGAGCGCGGCGGGCGCAGCGCCGGCCGAAAGCGACGGCAGCGGGAACCCGACGACTCCGTCGGGGGTGCTCGCCCACAAGACCCCGGCAGAGCGCTGCAGGCTGCTCGCTCGCAGCGCGAAGGTGGCCTCGACCTGCGGAGCGTCCGGGTTGCGGACATCGATGACGTGGACCTGACCGTCGGCCGTAGCGACGTACGCGCGCCCGTCCGCAGCCTCGATCGCGCCGACGGCCGCGCCGAGCGCCACGGTGCGCGACGAGAAGATCGAGGCCCGCGTGCACACCACGAACGACGTGTCGGTACCCGCGAGGATCAGGTCGCGATGCAGCGCCAGCGCGCGGGCGCCGCTCACGTTGCACGACGAGCTCATGCCCGGGAACTGGCCGCTCGAGTCCCGCTCCACCAGGAAGACGCCAGACCCCGAGTGGTAGGCGACCTCGGAGCCTGCCGCGATGAGCGTCGACGTGTTCGAGGTGATGAAGACCGGGTTCAGCACCGGCAGGGCCGGGTCGTTGACGACGAGCTCGCGCCACGCGGCTGCGAGCCTGACGATGACCTCGCTGCCTGCGACGACGTCGTCGACCGCGCTGGGGAACGTGCCGACACGCGCCGGCGCCGTCGCGTTCGAGATGTCTACGAGGTCGAGCCCGGCGGCTCCGCGCGCCACGAACAGCGTCGAGCCGCGCACTGCGAAGCCCAGCGCCCGCTGCGGCAGCGCGTAGGTGCCCGCGACGACGACCGCCGGCGCAGGTCCCGGGACGATGGTGCCGATGACCACGCCGGAGGCCGTGCTCGCGTAGAGGCGATCTCCCTGCACGAGCATTCGGTCTGCGCCCGTGAATGCCTGCACCGGAGTACCCGCACCGGGCACCACGGCTCCCGAGACGTCGCGTGTCACCGTCGCGCTCGCGCTGTTGCCGGCGGCGTCGAGCGCCGTCGCGACGAGCACCAGCGGCGTCCCGGGCGTCACGGCGGTGGGCAACGTGAAGCCGAGCGGCGTACCGCCGCTCGCGAGCGGCACGCCGCCGAGCGTCGCGACGATGGTCAACTGGTCGAGGCTCGGATCCGCGGCGGTGGCCGTGGCGACGACCGCGCTCCCGGCCGCGAGCGGGTTTCCGGCCGGGGTGACCGACAGCGAGACCGAAGGCGCGACCGCGTCGTCGAGTACCGTCAGCGCCAGAGACGTCGTCGGCCCCACCCGGCCCTGAGCGTCGACCGCGTACGCCTCGACCGTCACTGCCCGCGTCACCGTCACCGCCGGCATGCGCAGGCTGGCCTCGTACGGCAGCGCGCCGACGCGCCCCTGCGCGACGCCCTCGACGCTGAAGCGCACCTCAGTGCCCGGCGTCGACGGAGTCAGCGCCGCCCGTACCACCACGCGCGTACCTTCGAAGATGGCGCCGGTGCCGACGCGTTGCAGGGTCAGCGCGGGCCCGCCCGGCGTCACGTCGGGCACGACGGTCACTGTGACGGCCATGACCGGGCCGCGGCGGCCAGCCGGGTCGATGGCCACGGCGCTCAGCGTGAGCGGCGTGTCTGCAACGACCGACGGCGCGGCGAGCTCGACCTCGAACGGCGGCGAGGTCACCGCGACCGGCGCCGCGCCCTGCAGCGTCCACTCGACGCTCGCCACCCGCGGCGGGCTCGAGGGCACGGCCATGGCGCGGAAGAGCGCGCCGCCGAGCACGGTCGACGGCGCCGAGACGGCCGCGAGCGCAGGGCCGCCCGACGGCGCCGACAGCGTGACGACGTGGCTCGCGCTCGCCGTGTTGCCCGCGAGATCCGTGACGGCGAGCGAGAGCGTCGCCGACGCTCCGGTCGTCGGCAGGTCGACCCAGCTCGGGACGCGGCCGTCGAGCCTCTCGACGACGACCCCGTTCACGCTGAGCTCGGCCCGGTAGCTGCCGAGCGCGTCCACCTCGTCGGTCACCGACGCCGACAGGGCGAGGCGCTCGCCGTGGCTCGCCGTGGAGGCGGCCGTCAACGCCACCGCCGGCGCCAGCGGCCCGCGCCCCAGCGCCAGCTCGTTGATGGAGGCCGTACCCACGGCGACGAGCCGGCCCGCGCCGGCGGCGACCCGGCCCGCGAGCGCGGGGAAGAGCCCGACGAGCACGGGGGCGAGGCGGGCGTCGAAGACCCGTG
Organism: Myxococcaceae bacterium; assembly: GCA_044223505.1. Lineage (GTDB taxonomy): Bacteria > Myxococcota > Myxococcia > Myxococcales > Myxococcaceae > Xiheicaenimonas. The sequence continues at coordinate 213,627 of JBGALX010000016.1, read as the reverse complement.
CCCCGCCCGCGCTGCCGGCGATGAGCCAGGGGCCCATCGCGGCGAGCGACTCGGCGGGCTGCGACAAGGCGGCGGCGCCGACCAGGGCGAGCGCCCCACCGTCGTCGCGGAAGCAGGTGATGGCGCCTGCCGTCGCGGCGCACACACCGGCTGGCGTCGCGGCGAGCGAGGTCACGCCCGTGAGCGTCGTCTCGGCGGCGACGCGCGATGCGCCGGCGACGGCGACGTCGGCTGCCACCAGCCGAGCATCGGTCGCAACGTAGAGGCGCGGCCCGCGCACCGCGAGCGCGGAGACCGGGCCGAGGCTCAGCCGCGCCTCGAGCTGGCCACCCGCGCGGTACAGCTCGACGCCCTCGGCCGTACCGACCGCGAAGCCCGAGGCCCTCGCGGCGACGGCCGCGGGGCGGGCGCGCAAAGGCACCTCGGCCACGGGCCCCAACGCGGGCACCGAGAACAGCGCGAGCACCTCGGAGCCGCCGCGCACGAGCGCGACGGCGACCTCGCGGCCGCTGATCGCTCCGCCGGTCGGGGTTCCTGTCGCCGCGACCGCCCCGAGCGGCGACCCGCCGGCGCCCACGAGCTCGATGCGGGTGTGAGCCCCGCCCTCGTCGCGCACGAGCAGCGTGCGCGCGGCCTCGTGATCGACGGCCACGACCGGCGCGCCCGGCGCCGCCGCGGTGATGACCGAGCCAGCGGCGAAGACGGCGAGCGTGCCCGACACGCTGGCGCTGGCGGTGCCGCCGCCCAAAGAGGTCGCGCTCGCATGGAGCACCACGGCGCCGCCTTCGGGCCCCACGGGCAGCACGAAGCCACCGTCGGCCAGAGGCGCCGCGGCCACGCCGTCGACGGTCACCCTGCGCACGGGCAGCGTGCCGGCGTCGGTGACGACGCTCAGCGCCACCGCAGAGCCGCCAGCGAAGAGCGGGCCGGGAGGAGCGGTGGTGAGCGAGAGCGACGGCGGGGGCCTGCCGTCGGAGCTGACGAAGATGCGGTCGGACCACGGCACGCTGCGAGCTCCCGCGGAGTCGGTGACGGTCGCGGTCAGGGTGACCCAGCGGCCAGCCGCCGAGTCGACGGTGGGCATCGTGAGCGGCACGGTCACGACGCTCTGGGTCGAGACGATCGAGCCCGCCTGACCTTCGAGGTCCCAGTCGAAGCGCGCGACTCCCCGCTTCGAGAGCGCGGTGAGCACGAAGTCGACCACGCGCCCCTCTTGCGTCGAGCCCGACCAGGTGACCGAGAGGGTGGGCGGCCCCGCCGGCTCGACCGTGACGCTGGCGCTGCCCGTGCCGACGTTGCCGCGAGCGTCTTCGGCCTCGACGGCGAGCACGACGGTCGTGGCAGCGCTCACCGCGGGGGCCTGCCACGCGAAGGTCCACGGAGGCTCCGTGCGCGTCGCCACGGTGACGCCGCCGGCCTTCAGCGTGGCGCGCGTCACGGGGCCGTCGTCGGTGATGGCCGCGCGCACGTCGACGTGGGCGCTCGCGCCGACGCGGCGGCCGTCGCTCGGGTAGAGCAGCGCGACGAGCGGCGGCGCCGAGTCCGGGGTGACGGTCACCGTCACGGGCGTGGCAGACGTGCCGTTGCCTCGATCGTCGACGGCGAACGCCGACAGCACGTGGGTCTCTGGCGTCGCGCCCGAGAGCCCGAAGCGGAGCGTCGCGTCGAGCGTCGCCGCCGGCCGCTTGTCCACGAGCTGGCGCTGGTAGGGCTTGCCGTCGATCGACAGCAGCACCGACGAGACGGCGTGGTCGTCAGTCACAGAGACCGACACCGGCAACGGCGCGTTCTCGTTCACGCTGACCACCAACGGTGGCTGGGTGAACGCCACCTGCGGCGGCGCGTCGCCCGAGATGAGCACGGTGATCTGCTGCACCGTCTCGTTGCCCCCGCGATCGCGCGCCGTCCCCTTCAGCACCGAGGTCGACCCGGCGCGCGCGAGCGGCCAGGTGAAGTGGTAGAGCCCGTCGCCGCTGCCCGACACGGGTGAGCCGTCGATGGTGAACGACCTCGACTGAACCACGTCGTCGTCGGTCACCGTCACGGCGAACGCCCAGTCGACGCCGACGGCGAGCGCGTCGCCGTTCTGAAGCACTCGACTCGTGTTCGTGGCCTCGAGCGTGACGGTCGGCGGCACGACGTCGACGGTGCGGAAGCTGCGGCGGGTGTCGATGCGCGGGTTGCCGAACAGGTCGGTGACACCGTCGATGTCGAGCGAGTGGAACCTCGTGCTCACCAGGGGCGCGGCGGGTGTGAGGGTCAGGCTCCGCCCGTCGGCGTTGGCGACGACGGCGCTCGCGAGCACCGTGGCGCCCGAGGTGAGCGTCACCGTCGACGAGGTCACGCTGGCAGGGTCGATCGCCTCGTCGAACCGCACGGTGAAGACCGCGCCGAGGGGCACGTTGAAGAAGTCGGCGTCGATGGGCTCCCAGGCGACGACGGCCGGCGGCGTCTGGTCGGCGCGCACCACCGCACCCGGCACGTGCACCGAGAGCGCTCCCGGCTGCTCGAGCGTCAGCGCGACCGGGCCGAAGGGCCCTGCCGGTACGAGCGCCTCGACGTGCGCCGGGGCGAAGTTGCGCAGCTGAGCGGCCACGCCGTCGAAGCGCACCGTGAGCGCGCGCGTGAAGCCGCTGCCGTCGATGCGCACCCAGCCGCCGCTGCCGTCGAGGCGGTCGGGGGTCACCTGCCCGAAGCCGAGCGGCGCGACGTAGACGAAGCCGTCGGGCACCACTGCCTCGTCTCCGCTCGCGTTGCGAACGCGCACGATGACGGGGCCGGCGGCAGCCATCGGAGGTGCGGTGAGCAGCAGCCTCGTCGCGGTGCCGCCGGGCTGCCGGGCCGCAGGGGCGCCTCCGAAGAGCACCTCGGTCGTCGCGTCGAAGCTCGCGCCGGTGAGCTCGACGGTGTACCCGCCCGTGGTCGAGCCGTACGCCGGGCTCAGAGCGAACGCGGCGAGCTGGGCCGGCGGCGGCGCTGCGGTGAAGTCGTAGACGAACGGCGCGGCGATGCCGCCGCCGACCGCGCCTGACGGTGCGAGCGCGAGGCTCACGCGGTATGCGGCGTTCGCGGTGAGTGGGCTCGCCGGTGTGAACGTGACCGTCGACCCGCTCGACGACGAAGCGCCCGGCACGACCATGCCCGACTGGGTCACCGACACCGTGCTCGCGGCTGCGACGACGCCGGGCAGCGAGCTGGCGAGCGTGAAGGTCAGCGGCGCGGTGACCGGCAGGCGCGCGCCCGGCCGGGGTGAGTAGCCCGAGAGCACCGGATACGGGAGCCGGTAGGTCGAGATGCTCGACCCCGTGCAGGCGACGGCGGTGCCGTCGACCAGGGTGACGAAGCGCAGCCCGAACGTCGTGAGCGGCGCGAAGCTGCGTTCGATCGGCGTGGCGCTCGCATCGATGAGGGACACGCGGCTTCGAGTGCCGAGCAGCAGCCACGGGCCCGTGAGCGCGACCTGGCTCGTGCTGCTCTGCGTGCCGGCGCTGAACGTGCCTACCGGCACGGGAGCCGTGGGGTCAGCGATGTCGTAGAGGCTCGCCGACTCCTGCCAGGCGACGGCGAGGCGCGCCCCGTCTGAGGCGAGGTTGCCCGCAGGCGAGGCGAGGCCCGAGATCGTCGAGAGCAGGCTCAGCTGCCCGCTCTCGAGGCTGCGCAGCTCGACGCGCACCGAGGTGCCCGTGTCGATCGAGACCGCCAGCACGTCTCCGCTGATCTCGAGCGCGCGAATGTTGCCGGGCGCGAGAAGCGCCGACGCCACGATCTGGTACGCGCCGTTGACCGGCCCGAGCAGCACGAGGTCGGTACCGTTCGCGACCGCGACATAGGCCGCGCCCGGCTTCGCGGCCAGCGCCGTCACCGGCGAGGCGCCCGGCCCCAGCGAGATGCGCTCGAGCTCGACCGGCCCGCACGGCGCCAGCGGATAGGCGCCGCAGCTGCCGAGGTCGTAGCGAACGACCTCCGTCATGCCCGCGAGGAACAGCTTCGTGCCCGAGATCGCGATGCCCCCCGGCTGCGCGACCCCAGGCACCGTCGCGAGCTCGACGGGGGTCGTCGCGTCGCTCAGGTCGAACGAGGTCAGGTTGCCGTCGCGCGCAGTGAGCAGCGCGGTGCCGATGGTCGCGGCCACCGAGTGCGCGTTTTGCAGCTGCGTCAGGCGGCGCAGCGTGAACGTGAAGCCGCCCTGCAACGTCGAGCTGATCGCTCCGCCCGGGGCCGGTGTGCTGAGCGTCACGTCGACCCGGCCCGTCACCCCGTCGGGCACCTCGACGTCGAGCGCGCCGTCTGCCCGCTGGGTCACCGACCGTGCGGGCACGCCGCCGAACGTGACCAGCGAGCCGGGATACAGGCCCTGCCCGGTGACTGTCACATGGCCGCGGCTGTCGAAGTCGGCGGTGTTCGGCGTGATCGCGGCCAGCAGCGGAGCGGTCAGGTAATGGTAAGCCCCGAGCTTCAACGCAGACAGGCCCCCAGGGTTGATGACCTCGGCGGCGGCGAGGCCGGGGCGCCCGGCCGGCACGACGACGCTCACGTGGCGCCCGTCGATCGACACCGAGACGACCTGCGCCGCGACGCCGCCGATGCGTACCGAGAGGCCCGGCACGAACCCCTCGCCCACGACGTCGACGACATCGCCCCCGGCCTCGAGCCCGAAGGCCGGGCTCAGGTGAGAGATGACCGGCACGTCGGGCGCGGCCAGCGTCGCGGTGCGGAAGTGGACCTCGGTGTCGACGCCCAGCGGCGCCTCGCGCACGCTCGCGATCGAGGCGCCGATGCGCAGCGTGTAGGCCGCGCCGACGGCGAGCGGCGCCGCAGGCTGCAGCGTCACGATGCCGCCTCCGGTGTTCGAGGTCGAGGCGCGCGCGACCTGAACCTCGGCGCCGCCAGGGCCGTGAAGCGTGATGGCCGAGAGCGTCGACGTATCGGCCAGCTCGCTCAGCTCGACGCGCGGGTGCACCGACGTGGCGACGACCTCGCCCTCCTGCGGAGCGGTGCTGCGGATGCGCAGCTCGTCGAGGGCGAGCGTCGCGAGCGAGCCCACGACCGCGCCGTTCGCGTCCTGCGGAGCCGTCACCGGCAGCTCGACCGGCCGGCTCGCCACGTCGAGGTGCACGGTGCCCACCAGCGCGTTGCGCCCGCTGAAGGCGAGCGTGCGCGCGTCTCCGAACACCGAGGCGGTGTCGAGCAGGCGCGGCGGCTGCCCGGCCGGCACGGCGAAGCGCTGCAGCTTCCCACCTCCAGCGGCGACGTACGCGACGCCTGCCGCGACGAGCGTCTGCTCGGCCGAGACCCACCCGAAGCCGAGCGGGTCGCTGAGCGGCAGCACCGCCGCGACCCCGGGCGACGCCGGGTCGGTGAAGTCGACGACCGCGACCTCTCCGCGGCGGCCGAGCGAGGCGTAGGCCCGGCTGCCCTCGACCGCGATGTGCCGCGGCCTGGCCGCGAGCGCGACGCTGCCCAGCTCAGCGAGATCACCGGTGCGCGCGTCGAGCACGTGCAGCCTCGGCGAGGCCGCGCTGCCGCCACCGACGACGAGCAGCCCGCCCGAGAGCGCCAGCGCGCCCGCGCCGCCCGGCAGCGCCCGGCGCGCAACCCGGGTGCCGCTGGCTGCGTCGACCTCGAGCACGCCGCTGCCGTCGGCCACGAACAACAGCCCGTCTGCCGCGACCACGTCGGCCGCTGCCCCGTCGACCGGCAGCGTCTCGACCCGGTGCGCCTCGGCGGGGAGGCTGACGTCGAACACCTGCACCCCAGCGGTGTCGGTCGCGGCGTACAGGCGCGCGCCGTCGAGCGCGAGGCGGCGCACCGGCGCTGTCGCCGTGAGTTGGCGCACGGCGCGCACGTTGGTCGGCTCGCTCAGGTCGACGACCCAGAGCGCGTTCGCTCCGCGGCGCGCGGTCGCATAGACCGTGCCGTCGGTGCCGACGACGTCGGTCTCGGCGCCGAACGCCGCGTAGCCGACCTGGCCAGAGACGATGAGGTGCGACGCGCCGGGGGTCGTGAAGCTCGCGACGGCGCCGGTGCCGTAGAGGAAAGAGGCCGCCAGCGTCGCCTGATCGGGCGCCACCGCCGCGACGACGTCGACGCGCCCTGCGCTGTGCGGCGGCGCGACTGCGGTCGCGAGGTTGGTGGTGAGCACCGCGACCGTGAAGCTCGCGGTGCCGCCGAACGCCACCGTCATGCCCGGCATGAAGCCGCTGCCGGTGAGCGTAACCGCGACGCCGCCGGCCTGGCCCGCCGAGGTCGGGCTCAGCGAGAACAGCGCCAGGCGATCGCGGTAGAGGAAGCCGCCGAGCCTGCGCGCGTAGAGACCCGTCGGGTCGGTCACGGTCACGGCCGCGAGCCCGGCGGTCAGGCCCGGCGACCTGGGGAAGCGCGCGGTGAGCCCCGACGGAGTCACCGAGAGCACCTGCGCCGCCTGACCCGCGACGTCGACCGTCGTCCCCGTGCGGAAGCCGCTGCCGGCGATGGTGACCACGGTCTCCACGTCCGAGTAGCCGAAGGCCGGAGCGATGCTGTCGATCACGGGCTGGCGCCCCGTCGCGGCGACGACGTCGAAGCTCGAGTCGAACGGCACCGCGAGCGGGCGCAGGTCGAAGCTCGAGACGCCCGCCACGTGCACGTGCACGACGTCGCCCTCGATGAACGGCTGATCGGGTGTGAAGACCACGCTCGACCCGGTGACCGCGAACTGCACGTCGCGCGTGCCGGAGACGGCGACCAGCGCCCCCGAGCGCTCGGCCGTCACCACGAAGGTGGAGTCGGTCACCGACGTCGGAGCGATGGGCTGCGTGAAGTCGACCTGCACGTGGGTGTCGGGCAGCGCGAGGCTGCCGTCGGCGGGAGTCACCCCCACCGCGAGCAGGTCGGTCGCCGGCACGGTCGTGATGGTCGCGGCCGAGTCGTTCGCAACCCACAGCGTGCCGCCCACCCAGGTGAGGCCGGTCGCGTTGCCGCCGAGCGCGCTCGTCTGGAGGGCGATCGGGTTCGCGGTGGTCAGGTCGAAGACGAGCACGCGGCGGCCGACCGAGACGAACGCCCGAGGGCCCCGCACCGCGAGCCGGCTCGCGACCAGGCTCGCGTACGTGGTGAGCGTCGAGTCGACGAGCGATCGCCCGAGCCGGTTGCCCGCGCGGTCGTAGACCGACAGCCACAGGCCGTTGCCGAGCGTGCCGACGATGTCGCTGGTGAGCGCGTAGATGCGCCCGGGCTGCAGCTCGAGCGCCAGCGGGTCGGAGTCGAGCGGCACGGTGGCGATCAGCGGCAGCGCCGGGCTGCTGGCGTCGTAGCGGCGCACGTAGCCGGGCGCGGTGCTCGGGTCCGTCACCGAGGCCCAGGCCTCGGCTCCCTCGATGCGAACACCGGTCGCGCGCCCGGAGGTGAGCGCTCGGCCGGTCTGGAAGGTGCTGTCGGGGTGGCTGACGTCGAGCGCGACGAGGCCGAACGTGTCCGTCGCCAGCAGCGCGAGGTTGCCCGAGATGTCGAGCCCGCGCACCGGGCCTTCGGTGTCGTAGCGGCCGAGGCGAATCGGGCGCTCGACGAGCGAGACGTCGAAGACGCGCAGCCCGTGCCCGGGCACCGTGGCGCTGCCTGCGAAGAGCGTCGTGCCCCGAAGCTGGATCTCGGAGGCGGTGAGCGGCGGGAACTCGGGCAGGTCGAGGTTGATGCCCGGCGGCATGTCGTAGCCGAAGGTGGCGACCTGAACGGGGGCCTCGCCGGGGCGCTCGAGCGTGACCGGCACGAGCGCTGCCGTGTCGGAGAACGGCGTCGTGAACCTGACGTTGCGCAGGTCGACGACGTCGACGTCGACGGCCTCGCGGCCCCCGACGCGCACCCGCGTGCCCGGCGCGAGTGCGCTGGCTGGCAGCTGCAGCTTCACCGGCGTGCCGCCCGCCAGCGGGCCGTGATCGGGGCTCAGGGTCGCGCTCAGGCCGGCGAGCGAGTCCACGTAAAGCAACCCGAACGGGAGCGCGCCGCTCAGGCCGAGCGCGTCGACCGCGGCTACGTTGACGGGGCCTGCCTGGGCGGCGGCCGGCGCCACCACATGCACTTCGGCGTCGGTCACCGAGCTCGGGAAGACGGTGGTCGCGCCGATGGTGATCTGCGTCACCCCACCGAGGCCGTGCCCGCGAAGCACGAGCGGCGCGCCGCCGGCGGTCGAAGCGGTGAGCGGGTCGACCGCCTCGATCACCGGCTTGCGAGCGCCGGCCGCGGCGGTATTGAAGGGCACGGCGACGGCCGACAACAGCCCCGTGCCGCGCTGGTCGGCGACCTGGCGCTCGATGCGGAGCACGTAGGCGGCCGTGGCCTGCAGCGGCGCCAGCGGAACGGCGTGCACCGCGAACGACTGCGTCGCCGGGTCGGTCGACACCGACAGCTGCAGCGGCACGTCGCCGCCCGGCCCCACGAGGCGCACCGAGCTGCCATCGACCGTCGAGGCCGCGAGCGACTGGCTGAAGTGAACGGTCAGCTCCGAGACCGAGGGCGGCACCGTCTCGTCGCGCTCCGGCTTGGTGCCGCGCACGAACAAGAACGGGAGCCCGAGCTCCGTGAGCTTGTCGCCGCCCGCGACGTACAGGCGCTCGCCGATCGGCAGCACGTCGAGCGCCTTCTCGGTGTTGCCGCCGCTCACCCACTTCGGGGCGCGCGGGTCCGAAACGTCGAGGATCAGCACCCCGCCCTTCTCCGACGAGACGAAGAGCAGATCGCCGTAGAGCCGCAGCCGCACCGCACGGCCCAACGCCCCCGCCCCTTGAATGCCGCGATCGAACGTGTTCGCAACAGTGCGATCGAACGCCACGCGGCCGACTTCGACCGGCGCGGCGGGGTTCGTGACGTCGACGAGTAACAGGCCCAGCTCTGGCGCTGCGACGATGGCGACACCGCGCGTGACCACGACGTCGGCGAAGTTGTACGGGTAAACGGTGCCCGGCCCGGGGAAGCGGCTCACGGCGCGCACCTCGCCGTTCGCCACGTCGTAGAGCGTCAGCCTGCCCGCAGGCTCGGACCCCGTCGGCAAAGCCGCGCCGTAGATGGACCCGAAGCCGAGCGTCGAGTACCGCGGAAAATACGGCTGAAAGTGAATGCCATCGCGCGGCGGGCACGCGTAGTGCCGGCCGTCACGATCGGCGTCGGTGACGTAGAGCCGACCGCCCGCCGCGAATGCACCCATCGGGCTGCCGCCGCGCACGGTGATCGCGGCGACCGGGTCGGAGGCCACGCGGGTGTCGACGAGCGTGAGCGCACCCGAGCCCCGCGAGCTGATCGCGCGGGGTGGGCAGAGAACCGGGTCGGGCACGGCAACCATCGAGACGTCGAGCGCCCAGCCGCCCACGGGTGCGGGCAGCACGCGCGTGGTGTGCACGGCCTCGGCGTTGGTCGAGGTGCTGTGCCGGCCGAGCAGTGGCAGCTGCGCGATCGAGCCGCCGTCGAACGCGACGCCGCTCGCCCCGAGCACGACGAGGCCACTCTGCCCGTTCGCGACGAGGACCTGGTCGCCATGCACTGCGACGTCCAACGAGTCGGGCTGGAGCTCGACATAGGGCACCGCCTCGACGTCCGGCTGCTGGCGGCCCATCATGGCTTTCAGCGCGTCGACGTCGAGGTCGTCGGGGTTCACGACTGCGGCGTGTGCCGCCCGGGGCCGCCCCGAGAGGGCGACGTCGTACGCGACCGCACGGAAGCTCTCTTGCACGACGCCGCTTCCGGTCAGCGGGCCGAGGAAGGGTTGGTCGAACACGTTGCCCTCGGCGCTCGCGCCGGCGCTCGCGTAGACGAGCAGCGGGCTCGTGGGATCTTGCACGAGCGCAGACGGCCTCACCGCGACCGCGACCTCCTCGGCGGTGAACGGCAGGCCGTAGCCCACCGCGCTCGGCGCGGCGCTGCGCTGGAGCCCGTCGGGCGTGCTGACCTCGACGACCGCGTCGCCGAAGCTGTTGGCGGGCGCGACCGCCGTCAGCTCGGTGGTCGACACGGTCTTGACCTGCGCCGCCGGAATTCCACGCACCCTCACCTTCAGCGCGCCGAGCGGGTCGGCCCAGTCGGGCATGAACCCCTGGCCTGTGATGCGCACGACGCTGCCACCGCGCGGGTTCAGGAAGCGCGGAATCGCCGAGTCTGCGCTCAGCGGCAGCCGGTAGATGTAGCCGCCCTGGCGGCGCGCGGTCAGACCGCTGGCGGTGTCGCGCACCACGACGTCGGCGAGACCGAAGCTCCCCGGCGGCGTGATGAAGCTGAGCCGCGTCGGGCTCCAGGCGAGCATGGTGCCCGCCGCGCCTCCGATCGCCACCTCGCTCGTCGCGGTGAAGTTGGCGCCGAGCACCTCGGTGACCTCGCCGCCGGCGACCGGGCCGACGCGCGGCACGATCTGCGAGATGATCGGGCTCGCGCCAGCCGCCGCCGCCGAGCGGAAGTCGATGGCGAGCGGGCTCGTCAGCTGCTCGCCATGATTCGTTCTGAGCGCCGTCGACAGCGCGAGTCGCATCGCCGCGTCGACCGGCAGCGGGCTGGCCGGGCGGAACACGATGGTGCTCCGCGGCTCGTCTGGCGTGCCGGCCTCGAGAGTGCCCGGGACATCCGCGCCGTTGGCCGTGAGGTGGAACGCGGCGGCCGCACTCGCGGAGTCGATGGTCGTCGAGAGCACCACCGTGAACGCTGCGGTGGTGACCGGCACGCGCTCGCCCTCTGCCACGCTGACGGAGGCGATCGTGAGCTCGGCCGCCGGGCCGAAGTCGAGGTACGAGGCGTTGAGGCCGAGCTGGCGGCCGCTGAGCACGCGATCGCCGTAGGTGCCCACGGCGGTCGCGACCGTGCCGACCCTGGCGCCGGTCATCGCGTGCAGCCGCCGAGGGTTGAGCACGTCAGACAGGTCGACCACCACGATGCCCGCCGCCCCCGCCGCGACGAACGCGAGGTCACCGATGGTGCGCACGTCTGAAGCGAAGCCACCCACGTCGACGCGAGAGACCTCGGCCGGCGCGCCGCCGACCTCGTCGACGATGACGAGCCCCTCGTCGCCCGCCGCGACGAGGTAGTGAGGCCCCCAGCTGCGCACGCGCTGCGCCGCAACGGCGAGCCCCGGCCCGAGCGCGAGCGCGTTCTCGATGGCGGCCGTGTGAACGGAGCCCGACGTGACCCTGAAGGGCGAATAGGCGCGCGTGCCGGTCGCGACCAGCGCCCTACCCTGCGTCACGGCGACGCCCTGCGCGGGGCTCGGGGTGACGAGTTGCGCGAGCGCGAAGGGCTCGTGCGTGATGTCCCACGTCGGCAGGCCCCCGTCGCCGGCGGCGGCGAGCAGCCGATCTCCCGCGACGTCGATGCCGAAGACGCCGTCGTTGCCCATCTTGAGCTGGCTGAGCAGCGCGAGCTGCACGTGCTCGACGCCCGACCCGGTGATGGTCACCCGCACCCGAGAGATGGTTCCGAACGTGATGCCCGTCTCGGCGTCGTGGAAGACGGCTGAGGCCCACAGCTCGTTGGGGTTCTGCGACGAGCGCACGATGGCGGTGCCTTCACCGCCCAGACCGAGCGAGGCGACGAGGCGATCGTCTTTGCCGTCGCCGTTGCGATCGACGAGCCCGGGGCGCTCGACCGGCGGAATCGGAGCCGGCACGCCGGCGTCGACCCCCGGCCCGAAGCGCTCGAGCCCCGTGAGGTCGATGACCTGCAACCCGAGCGAGCCGACGACGTAGGCATGGTTGCCCAGCGTGAGAATGTCGTTGATGCGGCCCGCGCCGAGCGCCACCGACGACGTGCTCGGCTGTTCGAAGGTGTAGGCGGCCGGCAGCACCCGCTGCGTGCCGTCGGGGTTGATGACCGTGACATCGACCGTGCCGCGGGCGCCGTTCGGCGTGAGCGCCTCGAGGCGGTTGATGCCCAGCACGCGCACCTGGAAGGCGGGCGCAGCGCCGAAGCGTACCTGTACGTTGCCGGTCGGAGCGAAGCCCCGGCCTTCGATCACGACGCGCGTGCCCCCGCTCGTCGGGCCGCTCGCCGGGGACACCGAGAAGAGCTGCAGCGGCTCGACGTAGAGAAAGGCGCCCGACCGGAACAGCGTCGCGCCCTGGGGCGACGTGAGATCGAGTGAGGCCGCGCCGCCCGCCCCCGCAGGCGTCGTGAAGCGCAGCACCGTGCCGTCGGGCGACACCTCGGTCACGGCCGTGAGCGTCCCGTTGATGCGAACGTCGGTGCCCGGCTGAAAGCCAGTGCCGGTCAGTGTGACGAGGGTGCCTCCAGACGCCGGGCCCTGCCGCGGAAAGATCGCCGTGAGCGTCATCGGCACGGCCCCGGCCGACGAGGCGGTGGTGAACTCGGCGCGGAACGGGCCGGGCATGGGGGCTCCCGTCATCGCGTCGGCGAGGCCCTGCACCTCGATCCGGTAGCGGGCGAGCGGCGCGAGCGCCTGCTGGGGCGTCAACGTGACCGTGCGTGCGTTCACCGACACCGCCGCGGCGACGGCGGTGCCCTGGGCCGAGCCGTCGAGGTGCCGCAGCACGACGTCACCGGGGTCGAGAGCGGCGACGTCACGGTTGAAGCGCACGACGGCCGAGGTGCTCAAGGGCACGCCGGCGGCGCCCTCGGCCGGCGCGCTCGAGACGACCGTCGGGAACGCGAGCTTGATGACGGTGAGGGCGTCCGACGCGGGGACAATGGCCGAGGCGACGCTGTCGATGGCCGCGACGACCACGTCTTCGTGAATCGCGACGGCCGCCAGTGTCGAAGCCGGGTAGAGATCGACGCCGTCGACCGACTGCGGGGCGTCGGGCTGCGACGCCAGCGCGAGCTGGAGCCGGGCGTTCTTTCCACCGGTCGAGGTGCCGGCCCAGCCCCCGAGCACCGAGACGTGGGGGCCGGTCGCGAGGCGGAAGAACCGGGTGCCCGCGACGAGCGGGCTGAGCGGCGTCACGGTTCGCGGCCGCTGCGCGGGAGAGATCGTGAAGGTGCTCGCCGCGCCCTCGAGAGCGCTGAGCCCGTTCTCGACGAGCAGTGAGGTGGCGCTGGTGCCCGCGGCCGACCCCAGCACGGGAAACGACGGCCGCGAGAGGTCGACCGTCAGCGTGGCAGGCGGCTGGTCGACCCGAACGACCGCGACGCGCCCGTGTGCCGAGACGCCGGTCACCCGGGGTGTCTGCGCGGTGCCGTTGAAGGTGTAGTCGGTGACGGCGCCGAGGAGCACCGGGCGCCGCGGGTCTGCGATCGAGAAGACCGTGAGACCGGCCGTCTCAGACGCGACGAGCAGCAGGTCATCGGCGAGCGCCACCTCGCGGCCGAAGCCGTCGAACGGCACCGAGGCCACATGCACCGGAGCCGAAGGGTTCGTGCCGTCGATGACGAAGACCGCGCCCTGCCCTTCGCCTGCGACGTCGACGCCCGGCACGCTCGCGCCGTTCGCGATCACGTACGCGAGCTCACCGCGCACGGCCATCGCCTCGACCTGATACGGCGGCGAAATCGACACCCCGCCCTGCACGGCCGCGTTGAACGGGTCGCTCACGTCGACGATCGACACCGCGGCGTGAAGGCTCTTGATCAGCAGATCGGCCTCGTCGAGCGGCGTCAAGTACACGCTGCCGCGCGAGAGGAACCACACTCTGGCGCCCTGCAGCACGACAGCCGCCGGGCGCCCCTGCGGGAGCTTGCCGAGGGGCTGCTGAGGCCCGTCGAGCGGCACGAGGTGGCGGCCGACGATCGAGCTCACGCTCAGGTCGGTGTAGAGATAGCCCGCTTCGAGCACTGCGCTCTTGCCGTCGGGGTTGTCGACCCGCACGTCGGCAGGCCCGAACGTCCCCGGCGGGACCTTTGCCCTCAGTCGGCCGGGCGAGAGCACGGCGACGTCGCTCGCGAGCGCCCCGTCGAACGAGACGGTCGCGCTGCGCTGGAAGCCCGCGCCCGAGATCTCGACGACCGTGCCGCCAGCCAGCGGCCCGCTTGCCGGAGTGACGAGCCCGATGTCGAGCACGGGCAGATAGATGAAGCCACCGACGAGGCTGCCCTCGAGGCCGTTGGGGTTCACCACGGACACCCGCACCGGGCCCTCGACACTCGGCGGCGTACGCGCCGTGAGGCTGAGCCCGTTCGGGGCGACCTGAACGTCGATCGCCTCCTCGCGCGAGAAGAACACCCTCGCGCCGGCCGCGAAGCGCTCGCCCGTGACGGTCACGAGCGTGCCGCCGCCGACCGGCCCAGAGCCGGGCTGCGCGCCCGTGACCCGCGGCGCAGCGCCCTGGGCCGCTGCGGTCTTGAAGCTCGACACGAAGCGCTGGCTCAGCGCGAGGCCGCCTGCGTTGGTGACGCTGGTCGAGACGCTGACGAAGTAGACGGTCGAGACCGCGAGGGGGGCATCGGGTGTGATGACGATGGTTCGACCCGACACGCCGCGCGTCGCCGCGACGACGGTGCCGATGACCGGGTCGCCGGCGCGGAGCACGACGTTGGCGGCAGTGACCGTTGCAGGCTCGGGCGGCGCCGACAGCTCGATGCTCACCGGGGTGGCGTCGGGCCGAACCTGGCTGGCGCCGTCCTCCGGCGAGGCGTCGAGCACGACGAAGCGCGGCAGCTCGTAGCGCACGACGGGGTCGAAGAACGCGTTCGCGGTGACCACGGCTCCGTTCACCGTCACGACGTCGCGCGCGAGCGCCATGGTGGCGTGAGCGAGGGGGTTGGCCGTGCCGTCGGGCGCCAACGCCGCGACCGTGAGCAGGCCTTTGGCGGGGGCATTGTCTTGGTCGACGAGCTGGGTCGACGTGACGAGCAGGTTGCCGGTCGCAGCGATGCCGGGGGTCTGCAGCGCGAGGAGATCGCGCCTCGCCGGCGCGTTCGACATCAGCGACAAGAGGCGGGGCGCCGCCGGGTCAGAGATGTCGACGATCGCGGTGGGCGCGAAGACGGCGTCGCACGCGACGAACGCCCGGCTTCCAGCGACGACGACCTGGACCGCCTCACCTGGCAGCGCGACGAACCCGAGCTCACGCAGGAGCGGATCCGACAGGTCGAGCGCGCGCAGCCCCGCGGGGCCGGCGGCGACCCACAGCACGTCACCCTTGACCGCCACGCCGCGCGCGTCGCCGACGACGGGCACGGTCACGAGGCGCTGAGGCGCATCGGGCCGCGTGAAGTCGAACACTCCGATGCCCGACGGCCCGCTCGCGACCAGCGCCAGCCGGCCGCGGGTCACGATGGAGCTGCCGCGCGCGTCGGGCAGATCGATGTGGCCGATCGCCGCCGGCACGCTCGGCGTCGCGAGGTCGAGCACGCTGAGCTGCGGCGGGTAGTACGAGCCGGCGTCGGTGACGTACTCCTCGCGGGTCACGAGCGCGAGGTTCGACAGCGACGCCGGCGTGCCCGGCGGCGCGTCGGCGAAGGCCATCGCCGTACCGAGCCCGTCGAGAATGAGCTCGCCGACGACCGAGCTCCCGGCTGGGGTCACCTGCATGAACCTGATCGGGGTGCGCCCTCCTTCCACGCGCATCGCGCCGGCGAACGACTCGCCCACGGCGAGGTCGACCAGGACTCCTCCCCCGGGCACGATCGTCTCCGTCGGTCGCATGCCGAGCTCCACCGAAGTGGCGGCGGCCTCTCCGGTGTTGTTCGAAGGGTCGCGCGCATGCGCCGTCAGCGTCCGACGCTCGCCCGTGGAGCCGGTCGGTGGCAGCCAGGGCACCCGATACAGCGGTCGCCCCGAAGAGCTCGTCGTCGCGACCGCGGTGCTGCCGATCGAGACCCCGTCCACGAAAAACTCGACGGCGTCGATCGACGCGTTGTCCTCCGCGACGGCCGAGACGAACGTCGACGTGCCCTCGGTGACGACGTCGAGATCCGGCGGGTCGAGCATCTGCACGACGGGAAGAACGGTGTCGCGCACGGTTCCGATGACGACGGGAATCGACGTCACCTCGTGCCCCGCGAGGTCGGTCGCGACTGCGGTCAGACTGAAGAGCCGGTTGCCGCCGCTGATGGGCGGCACCCAGGTGCCGACGAACCGGTTGGGCGCGCCGGGGATGCCCGCGGGAGCGAGCGACGTGTCGACCTTCCGGCCGTCGACGAAGAAGGTGACCTTCTGAACCACGGCCTCCGCATCGACGGCGTCGGCTTCGATTCGCAGCGGCCGTCCCTCGAAGACGAAGCCGCCCGACGGCGGCTTGACGATCGCCACCGTCGGCGGCGCGTCGGCTCGCACCGTAAACTGTACGACGGGGGTCGACTCGGCCACCTGGCCGGCGCTGTCGACGGCACGAGCTTGCGCGTAGAGCGTGGCGCCAACGGCGCTGGGCGGCGGCGTGTAGGTGACCTCGTACGGCTGCACGAACCGGCGGTCGACCTCGGTCAGCGCGCTCGGAGAGCCCCCGATGAAGAAGCCGACATTGGCGATGCCGATGTCGTCTGCAGCGGTCGCGCGAAGCGCGAAGGGCACCGACTCGACCGCCTCGGGCCCGGCCTGCAGGCTGACCGTGGGGGGCGCGTCGGCGTCGACCGGCACGTCGATGAGCGCCGTCGTCCGGTTGCCTGAGGTGTCGACCGCCGTCGCGGCGAAGTGCAAGGTCGTGCCGCCGGCGGTGCGTGGCACGGGATGAGAGAAGCGATACGGCGGTGCGGGCATCGTGGCCAGCGGCGCCCCATTCAGCGTGAAAGCGACGCTGACCACCGCGACGTTGTCGTCGGCGAGCACGTCGATGGGGAGCTGGAGCCCGGCGAAGATGTGCGAGCCGGCTGCCGGCAGAGCGAAGCTGACCGAGGGCGGCTGGGTGTCGGCGACGACGTCAACGTTCGACGGCACGGCCTGCGCGGTGTGGCCGGCGCTGTCGGTCGCCGTCGCCCGCACGGTCAGCGGCCGGCCGGCAGACCCATAGGGCAGCGGCACCGCAAACGCGAACGGCGAGGTCGTACCGCTCAACGTCAGAGGCCCGGCGGCTCCGCCTTCGACCCGCACGTCGACCCGGGTCACCCGTACGTCGTCGACTGCGCTCACGACCACGGGGAAGCTGCGCCCCTCGGTGACGGCCGTGTTGTTGAGCGGCCGTACGATCGCGACCGTGGGCGCGGCATCGGGCCGAACCTGGAGCACGATCTCGTCGCTCGGCACCGGCGGGTGGCCAAACGTGTCGATGGCGAACGCCTGCAACCGCACCTCGGGCACGCCGGTCGGCACCGGCACCTGGAACACGAACGGCGGGCTGCGCAACGTGACGGGGAGTTCGACGCCGTTCACTCTCAGCGTCACCGAGCTGAACCCGACGTCGTCGAGCGCCAGGAGCGTGACGGTCAGGGTGCTGCCCTCGACTGCCGCAGACCCGTTGACGGGCGAAACGATCGACACCGCCGGCTCGACGTCGCGCCTGATGTCGATGCGCCGAATGAACTCGACGCTGACCCTGCCGCTCGAGTCGATCGCGCGCGCCGCGATGAAGTAGTCGGCCGGGTCGAGCAAGCCGAGCGACGCGAGCAGCGGCGCGGTGAGCTGAAAGCGGACGACCGGCGAGTAGACATCGGGACCTGCGCCGGGCACGGCGTTGACCGGCGGGAAGCCGGTCGCGACGTGAACGACCTGCAGGCTCTGCTCCGTCGGGCCGGCGAGAATCTCGATGCGCTCGACGAACGCGTTGTCGTGCGCGACAGCCTCGATCGGGATGATGGTCTGCTCGATGACGTCGGCGCCCGACGCCGGGAAGAGGATGTCGGCCACCGGCGGCGTCGTATCGGGCACGACGCGCACCGGCCGCTCGGTCATCGACGTGTGCCCCTCACGATCCGTCGCGACCACCCTGAGCGTAATGAACGTCTCCTGCTGCAGCGGCTGCATGCGAATGAAGCCTGGCGGCAGCGCGACGCTGCCTGCGTACGACCTGAGCCGCTGAACGTCGTTGTACGGGGCAGGCAGCGTCGTCGCGGCCTCGCGCACATCGGCGTCCGAGGCGATCGGCAGCCCGTTGGGGTCGAGCTGGTTCTGCACTCCAATCGTCGTGCCGTCCTGCCCCTGCAGCACCAGGGCCGACTGGCCGTTCAAGAAGAACTCGACGCGCGAGACCCCGGTGTCGTCGCCCGAGATCGCCTGGAGCCGCAGCGAGATGGTGCCTTCGGGGAGCGGCGTGTTGAGCGTCGGCAGCACGAAGGCGACCTTGGGCGCTTGCGGCGGCTTGCCGACCACGACGAGGCGGTGCGCCACTTCGTGGCCGAAGCCATCGCGCACCGTCACGGTCACCACTCGAGGCGACCCCCCGGCGCCCACCGGAGGCGTGAACCGAACGGTGGCCTCGGTGCTCTTCGGCGCCGCGGGCAGGCTCTGGCTGCCGATCGACGCGCCGTCGAAGTCGGCCGACCACGCCACGATGCCGACGTCATCTCTCGCCGAGAACCGCAGCAGCGCCTCGGTGCCCTCGAGCAGCTCGACCAGCCCGCTGTCGAGCTCGGCGCGAGTGACCGTCTCGAGCGTCGAGCTGAGCGCCTCGAGCACGATGCTGGGCGGCGCGTCGTCGACCACGTTCAGGTAGACGGGCGCCGAGACCCCGACGTTGCCTGCGCGATCGGTCGCCACGGCGGTGACCTCGACCGGCGCGCCGGCGAGCGCCGGCGGCAACCGCGCGGTGAAGGCCGCCTGACTCATCGCGAATCGCGTGCGGCGCCCCAGGCTCACGCCGTTGGCGAGCACCTCGATCGACTCGACCGAGACGTTGTCTTGCGCGGTGATGTTGAACACCACGTCGCTGTCGCGCACGACGATGCTGCCCGTCGCCGGTGAGTGAATACGTACGAACGGCAGCGCGATGTCGGGGCTCACCGAGAGCGAGGGGCCCGTGGTCGAGGCGCAAGCTCCGGCCGTGTCACAGGCCACCGCGGTGACGTAGGCGGCCCTTGGGCTCCACCCCGCTGGCACGCTCAGCGGGCCTGTGAGGCTCGACGAGACGCCTGGGATGGCAACCCCGCCTTTGGCCGGCAGCGCGAGTAGCCGTTCACCTCCGACGTTCGCGCCCAGCTGCCACCGGCCCGCCAGCCTCCGCAGCGAGAGCGACATGCCATCAGGCAGCTCGACGAGGACGTCCGACACGTCCACAGCGCTCGGCCATGCGAGGTCCGCGACATACGCCGGCGCGACGAGGTCGACCTCCCGCGCTCCCCCGGTCAACGATGCGAGGAAGGCTGTCACCTGCGGGCTGGGCGCGAAGCCCTCGGGCAGCTGATATCGATACGAGATGCGCGCATGCACCGGCGCGCCGGCGGCGGCAGGCCCAACGCGGAGCCTCAACGCGGGCGCAGCGTGCAACGCAGGCTCAACTGGGACGCGAAGCACGGCCCGCCCGGCGGCGAGGTTCACGCCGAAACGTTCGCCTTCGAGCTCGAGCTCTGCTGACGAGAGCGCCAAGGCTACGGCGGGCACCGAGACCACGCCCGCATCGCTCACCGCCGCACCGGCGGTGCCCGTGACGAAGAAGGCGCGCGCGAGCCCGACGTCGTCGAGCGCGCTGAGGGTGAGCGACTCCAGGCGATCTTCGGTGAGGGCGAAGGTGGAGCCCAACGTGACCAGCGGAGGCGTGTCTTCCCGCACGGCGCAGGTGAGGCTCACGGCGCCCGTCTTCCCCGCCGCGTCGGTCGCAGTGGCGGCGAAGGTGACCGAGGCGCCCGGTGTGAAGGGTACGGCGAAAGACACCTCCCGGTTGACCTGGCGGCTCGGCGTGATCGTTCCGACGGGTAGCGGGGCGCCGTTGGCGGCGAGGGTGAGGCCGACGACGTCTCCGTCGTCGCTCGCCTGAACCGCGACCGCGATCTGCGTACCCATCACGCAGGTCTGCTGATTCGGGGTTCCCCGCAGTCGCACCGAGACGAGGGGAACCGAGCGATCGATGAATGGCACCACCTCGAACGAGAAGGGGGCAGACTCGGTCGAGTTCCCGACCGGGTCGTAGGCCTTGAATGAGAGGTTGTGCTGCCCGACCGCAGCCGTCAGCCTCAGGTTCCCGAACCAGGTGGCGACCTGACGCCGCGAGACGATGACCTGCCCCGGCTGGTCAGGGTTTGGCACCTGCGTCTCGTCGATGTGCGCGTCGTTCGTGCGCAGTAGCGGAGGCGTGGGTGGGGCCGGCTCAGGCAGCTCGACGCCATCGACGAGCACGCTCACGCGAGTGACCTTCACGTTGTCGCTCGTCTCGACTCGAATGCCGATCACGCTCGACTCGGCGAACGACGCCGCGCCGCCGTCAGCGGAGCTCTGCGGCATCAAGCGCGCGACCGCCGGCGCCTCCGTGTCGGCGACGACGTCGAGCCGAACCTCGCCTCGAGCCTCGTGGCCCGCGGTGTCTCGCGCGATGGCCCCTACGAGCTCGGTCTGCCCCTTCGTGACCAGCGGAGCGGGCACGACGATGAACGCCTGGCGGCTCGCGTCGAGTGGCGCGCCGCCGTCGAGCCCGCCGTACACGAAGCCGCCGGTGAGGCCCGCATAGGCCGCGATACCGTCGTCGTCGGTGAACGTCGCGCGGACGATGACGTCTTCCCCCTCGAGGTAGCGCGAGCCCGCGGCCGGCGCGTTGACGGCGACGGTGGGTGGCAGATCGTCGATGACCGAGACGGTCTGGCTGCGGCTCGCGGTGAGGCCTGAGCTGTCGGTCGCGCCGGCGGCGAGCACGACGGTGCGACCGGCCCAGCTCGCGGGAATCGGCACCGTGAAGACGAAGACCCGGTAGAGCCCGTCGATGGTGCCCGAGCTCGAGACCATCGGCGCGGCGCCGTCGACAGAGAGGCTCGCGCTCTGCACGGCGACGTCGTCGGAGGCGACGACCTCGACGCGCAGCGCGCGGCCGGCGAACACCGACGCCCCCGGAGCGGGCTCGCGCAAGCCCACCAGCGGAGGAGTCGTGTCGTCGACCACTCCGATCGTCTGCGTCGCCTCAGCCGAAGCGCCGTTGCCGTCGGTGGCGACCGCACGCAGCGTCAGCGGCCCAGTCGAGCCGGTGACCGTGAACGAGAACGCGTACGGCGCGACGTTGCGCACGCCGATCGATGCACCGCCTACGAAGAGCTCGACTCGGCTCACGCCGACGTCGTCGGTCGCGCTGATCGACACCTCTGCCCGGGTGCCGCGCGTCACCCGCGCTCCGGCTCCAGGCGAGATGAAGCTGACGGTCGGCGCGCCGTCGGCGCGGGTCTTGAGCGTGACGTCGGGGGCGCGACCGACGTTGCCAGCCGCGTCATAGGCGCGGGCCCCGATCGTGTGGGTCGTGGCCGAGCGAAGCTGCGCCCGCGTGAGAATGGTGTGGGCGACGAACGACCCAAGCAGGCCTGGGGTCTCGACGGGCGAAGGGGCTTCGAAGACCACGTTGCCGTCGAGCAGCACTTCGGCCCTGACCACGTCGACATCGTCGAGCCCGCCGATGGTCACGAGCACGTCTGCCGAGTCTGCGACCTCGGTGTTGTCTCTCGGCAGCACCACCGAGACCGAGGGGGGCGCCGTGTCTGCGACCGAGAAGAACGTCACCGAGCTCACGCCAGTGTTTCCCGCGGTGTCGGTGGCGGTCGCCGTGACGACGAAGGGCCGACCTGCCGTGCCGGCGGGCACGCGATACGACGCGGTGTAGCGCGGGCCAGAGCTCGAGATGCCGACCGGGATGCCGCCGACGGCCCAGCGCACCGTCGGAGCGCCCGAGGAGTCGTCGACGACGCTCGCTGCGAGCTCGACGGTGCTGCCCTCTCGCACGTTCTGCTGACCGACCGGGCTGACGATGGCGACCTGCGGGGCCCCGTCGGCCTTCACGGTGGCGCGGAAGCTCGCGCGCCGCTCGTTGTGACCGGTGTCGACGGCCTGCACCTCGACCAACACGGTTCGACCGAGCAGCGCGGCGGGCGGTGTCCACCGAAACGCGTAGCTGCGCGCGGCCGTGTTGCTGCCGGCGAGCCCGGCAGAAGAGAGCGTCTGCGAGTCGACCGCGCTGCCGTCGATCAGCAGGGACAAGGTCAAGCCGAGCGCGAAGGTGTCGTCGCCGACGAGCCCGGTGATGTCGAAGGGCGCTCCGACAGTGGCGTCTGCCACCGCTGTAGCCGGTCGGACCACCGTCACGAGCGGCGGCGAATCGGCGACGATCTGGGTGATCAGCGCTTCGATCGGGACCTGCCGACCGAGCTTGTCGATGGCATCGGCGCGCAGCACCGCCGAGGTGCCGATGCGCCCGACCGGCGGCACATACGAGAGCTCCCAGACCGGCTCGAGCTTGACGCCCCCGGGCACGCTCGGGCAGTCGAACGGGAGCAGCGTCGGGTACTGCGCCGTGCCCAGCGGCGCGTCGTCGACGGTGAACCGCACCGCCTGAAAGTCGTTGGGCGAGTTGTTTCCGCAGGGCGGCCCGCTCATCACCTGAATCGGCTGCGGCAGCCCAGCAACCAACAACGCCCCGACCTGGGGCGCGCGCCAGTGAATTCGACGAGCGCTGGGCAGCGGACCGCCGGTCGTGATCACGCTGATGGTGGGTGAGAGGGTGACGTGACCGGCGGTGTCGGTGGCGGCAGCGTGCAGGCGCATCGTCACCCCGACGTTGGGCGAGGCAGCGATCGGCAGCGTGAAGGGCGCCGCTTCGTCGAGCCCGACCGGTACACCGTCTGCGAAGAACTCGACCCGGGTGACGCCGACGTCATCGCTCGCGAGCGCCTGAAGATCGAAGCGCGTGCCGGCCGCCACACTCGTTGGCCCCTGGAGCGAGAGGCTGGGCGCAGCGTCATGCGCGTCGAGCTGAAGGGTCGCCGAGAAGCCCGCATTCTCAGCCGTCACGACGCCAGAGCCCGCGCCGCGGCTGGTCACGCGGCCGTCGCTCGACACCAGCAGCAGCGTGGGCGACTGTGAGGCGTAGCGCGTGCCGACGAGACCCGAGGTGAGATCGACTCGGGCGCCATTGCTGAGTACGCCGTCGACGTGGAGCTGGACGCTGCCGCCGACGCGCGCGATGGCGGCGCCGGCCGGCTTGAGCTCGATGGCCGTCAGGCTCAGCGTCGGGTCGACGATGACATGCGCGCGCTGGGCGTAGCCCGCGTAGGAGACCTCGACGTCGGTCTCACCCGGCAGGCGGGCGACGACGTCGCCGTCGGGGGTGACCACCGCGACCGCCTCGTCGAGCGAAGTGAAGCGCACGCCCGAACGCGCGCCGAGCAGCGGCACGTCGCCGGCGAGCGCGAAGCGCGCCGTGACTGAGAGACGCTTGCGGCTTCCGAAGCCTCCCGACAGGAGCAGCGCCGTGGGCTGGACGACGAGCTCGGTGATGGTGTCGAAGGTCGACGCCTGGGTCAGCTCGACGGCCGACGTATGCAGCCGGCGGCCGAACGCATCTTCGACGACGATGTCCGCGACCAGCACGCCGTCGGCCGGAGCGGGTTGATCGAGCGGCAGCGCCCAGCTCAGGCTCGCTCCGGTGAGCTTCGGGCGCGCCTTCACGCGGCGCGCCGAAACGAACGCTTGCTGCTCGGCCCGGCGCAGGTCGCCGTTCGCTGCCCGAAGGGCGTTCGACGAGACGCCCACGACCGACAGCTCCGCGAAGGCGGGAGCTCCGCTGAAGGGTACCTCGATGACGACCTGCTGGCCGGCGCCGTCGCTTCGGAGCGCGGCCGGCTGCGTGAAGTTCCCGGGCCCCGCACGCTCGTCGAACGTCGTGTTCGCGGTCGGGCCCGAGCTGCCGGTCGAGGAGCGCGGGACGGCGGTGATGATCAGCCGCCCGTTGCTGGGAAATGGCGACGTCAGCGCGACGCGCAGATGAAATGCGGTCTCGCTCGCGGCGTCGCGCTGGACCACGGCGCCCAACAACGAGGTGAAGTCTGCGCCCGAGTCGGCGACACCGCGAACATCGACGCGGATGTTCTCGACGTCGCCCTCGGCCGAGAAGCCGAGCTCGATGCTCTGCGCCCCGGGCCTGATGGCCGTGAGGGGGTAGATCGCCGTGACCGTCTGCGCGCTGGCGGCTGAAGCCAGGCACACGACGGCCAGACCCAGCCCAGGCGTCACGGCTCTGGAGACGGCTCCCACCCTCGCTCACTCCCTCTAGTGTGACGCAAACACCTCGACGCCAGCTGCTGCCCTGAGCCGCGACAGCAGCGCTTCGAACTGCTGGCGCTGCCGCGAGGGCTCCATCTTTGCCGCCACAGCCGCCTTCACTTCCTCGAAGGGCGGCGTGCGTGCCTCCTGACGCTCGAGCAGCACGATGGCCGACCAGCCCTCGGGCGACTCGACCATCGTGACGTCGCCGGGCTTGCGCAGCTGGAGCGATGCGCTCGCCTCGGGGCCGTCTCCCGCATGTAGCCAGCCCAGCTCGCCTGCCTTGACCCGCTCGGGACCGTCGCCCTCGGCGGCGACCGCGGCGAGCGGGGTGCCGGAGCGGATGCGCGCGACGATCTTCTCGACCCTGGCCTTCGCCACGACCCGCTGCGCGGGGGATGCGGCGCGGATCAGCACGCGACCGACGCGGGCCCGAGCCGCCTCGGAGAGCTCGGCGCGATGAGCCTCGTAGTACGCCCTCAGCTCCTCCTCGGTGGCTGCGGGAGCACGGCGCTCCTCCTCGGCCAGCAGCTCCTGCACGGCAAGCCTCTCTTCGAGCTCCCGCACCTGATCGCGCAGCTCGGGACGCCGGGTGATGCCGCGGCGGTTGGCTTCGTCGACGAGCAATCGCTTGTCGATCATCGTGCGCACGAGCTCGCGCTGCCCGGCGGGGCTGAGGAACTGCTCCTTGAGCCCGGGGGGAAGCCTCTTCGCCTCGCGCTCGACCTCCCGGTGAGAGATGACGCCTCCTGAGTAGCGGGCTGCGAGCGAAGGGTCTCGGGCGAGACCCGCATCTGGGTCGTCGCGGAGCTTGCCGCCTTCACAGGCGGTCAGCGCCAATGCTCCCGCAAGCAGATACAGTCTGCGCGGCATCATGGGCGGTGATGACCGCAAAGCACTCTCCCTTCGGAAACGTCATTTTCAGGTCTGTCGTGTCTTGAATACAAGGAGCCGGGGTGATCCCACGTCCATGAACCGAGCCAACGTATGTCCGCGACACCTCTGGATCTGCGCGGCAGGCTCGCTGATTCTGGGGGCATGTCTCGAATCGGGCGCCTCAGGCCGAGACGCTGGAGCGGTAGTGGCAGTGGTCGGCCCGACAGCGATCACCGCGGAGCAGTTTCAGCGCCGTCTCGCAGAGCAGCCCGAGTTCGTGCGGGCCCGGTACGGCACGCTGGAGCGCAAGAAGGAGTTCCTCGACGGCATGATCCGCCAGGAGCTGCTGCTGCAGGAGGCGCATCACCGCAAGCTCGACGACGATCCCGAGGTCCGCGCGCTCGTCGAGAAGGTGCTCGTGCAGCGGCTCGTCCAGCAAGCGACAGGCAGCGTCGAACCCACCGAAGCCGAGGCGCTCGCGTTCTATGAGTCGCACCAGACGGACTTCGTTCGCCCCGGCCGCGTGAGGGTTGCGCACTACTTCGTCGATGCGCGCCGCGGCGAAGCGAAGCGCGAGGGGGCACGAACGGAGGCACAGCGGGTCGTGACGCGACTGAAGACGCTCGCAGAGCCCGCGCTGTCCGTCGCCTTCCGCGAAGAGGTGCGTAAGGGCTCGGCCGACGCGCAGAGCAAGGCCCTCGACGGAGATCTCGGGCTGCGGACGCACGATGAGCTGCAACAACAGTGGGGCCCCGAGGTCGCGACAGCCGCCGACGCGTTGAAGATGGTCGGAGAGCTCTCGCCTCTCGTCGAGAGCGACAAAGGCTTTCACGTGCTCCAGCTCATGGGCCGTCAGCCCGCGCTGAACACGACCTTCGAGGAGGCGCGCCCGAAGATTGCGGCCCGTCTACAATCGGAGCTGCGCGGCAAGGCGCTCGAACAGCTCGTCGACGGCTTGAAGAAGTCGGTGAAGGTCGAGATCCGCGACGAGGAGCTGCAGAGGCTGCAGGTCGGCGGCTCCGCCGGGCCGCTTTTGTCCCCGAGCGCCGACGCCGGTCCGTCACGTTGATCGACGCGTGAGTGCCGTGATGCGGAGGCCAACTCCGGCCTCCATCTCGAATATTGGACCCCACACATGTCTCAACTTGGTCTATTTGGAACAGACCAGGCCCCGGCCTTGGCCCTTGGCGCGCGCCGGCCTCGGGCGCATTCTCCGTGCCCATGCAGACCAACAAGGTCCAATCGTTGGGCATCCGGTTGTCGGCGTCGTCGAAGCTCCCGCTCTACCGGCAGCTGTTCGACGCGGTGGTCTCTCGCATTCACGACGGCACGTTCCCCAAGGGGTTCCGGCTGCCGCCGACGCGGGCGCTCGCCGATGAGCTGAAGACGCACCGCAACACCGTCGTACGCGCGTACGAAGATCTGCACGCCGCCGGCTTCGTCGAGTCGACCGTCGGGCGGGGAACCTTCGTGGCCGACGCCGCTCCGCCGCGGGCCGCGAAGGCCGGCACGCCACCCGAGCGGGCGCCCATGCCCTGGTCGTCGCTCGCCACCCTCGCCATCACCAACGACGCCTTCACCCGCGCCGAGCGCTTCGCCCACCCGGTCGCGGCCGCCGACGCCGTCCACCTGAACCGCATGCAGCCGATGGACGACCTCTTGCCTCACGAGCTGCTGCGCCGCTGCATCGACCGCGCGCTCCACGACTACGGGCCGCGCGCGCTCGGCTACGCCCCCACCGGCGGCCTGCCCCAGCTCAAGGCCCTCATCGCGCAGGACCTCGAGCGCCAGGGCGTGCCCGCAACGCCCGAGGACATTCTCATCACCTCGGGCAGCCAGCAGGCCCTCGACCTGCTCGCCCGCGCCCTCATCACGCGCGGCGACACCTTCCTCGTCGACGAGGCCACGTACCACGGCGCCGTTCGCCTGCTCGCCGCCGCCGGAGCCCGCCTCGTGCCCGTGCCGTGCGACGAAGACGGCCCCGACCTCTCGGCGCTCGAGCGGCTCGGCCGCGGCGCGAAGGGCTTCTACGTCATGCCGAACTGCCAGAACCCGACCGGCCGCCGCATCTCGCTCGAGCGCCGCGAGGCCCTCGTCGAGTGGTCGCACAAGACCGGCGTGCCCCTCATCGAAGACGACTACGCGTCCGACCTGCACCTCGACCTCAAGCCGCCCATCGCCGCGCTGCGCACCCTCGACGGCGAGGTGCTCTACCTCGGCACCTACTCGAAGAAGCTCATCCCCGCGCTGCGCATCGGCTACCTGCTCGCTCCGCGCGCGCTGCGCGGCCGGCTCGAGCTCTTGAAGCACGCGATGGATCTCGGCACCTCGGCGCTGCTGCAGTACGCGCTCGCCGAGTTCCTCGACCGCGGCTACCTCGAAGCGCACCTCAAGAAGTCGCTGCCCCGCTACCGCGCCCGGCGCGACGCCCTCGACGCCGCCCTCAAGAAGGCGCTGCCCGCACGCGTGAAGTGGACCGTGCCCGAGACCGGCCTCGCCATGTGGATTCCGCTGCCCGACGGCCCCGACCCCGAGACCGTCTGGCTCGAGGGCCAGAAGCACGGCGTGCTCGTCGGGCCCGGCACCCTCAACGGCGTCACCGAGGCCGGCCAGAAGGGCATTCGCGTCACGTTCTGCGCCGAGCCCCCGGGCCGCCTCGCCGAAGGAGCCCGCCGCCTCGGCCGCGCCTTCGCCGCCTGCGAGCGCCGCCGAGAGTCGAAGCCCACCCGTCAAATGGAGGTCGTATGAGCATCACCACGAAGCGAGGCCTCGCCGAGATGCTGCGCGGCGGAGTCATCATGGACGTCGTCAACGCCGAGCAGGCCCGCATCGCCGAAGACGCCGGCGCCTGCGCCGTCATGGCGCTCGAGCGCGTGCCCGCACAGATTCGCGCCCAGGGCGGCGTCGCCCGCGCCTCGGACCCCGAGATGATCCGCTCGATTCAAGAAGCCGTGACCATCCCCGTGATGGCCAAGTGCCGCATCGGCCACTTCATCGAGGCCCGCATCCTCGAGTCGCTCGAGGTCGACTTCATCGACGAGAGCGAGGTGCTGACTCCGGCGGACGACGCGTTTCACATCGAGAAGCACGCGTTCGAGGTGCCGTTCGTCTGCGGGTGCAAGGACCTCGGCGAGGCGCTGCGCCGCATCGGTGAGGGCGCCGCGATGCTGCGCACGAAGGGCGAGGCCGGCACCGGCAACGTCGTCGAAGCCGTGAAGCACCTGCGCGCGCTGCGCAGCGAGATCAAACGAGTGAAGCAGCTCGCGCCCGAAGAGCGAATGAGCGAGGCGAAGCGGCTGGGGGCTCCGTACGAGCTGTTGTGCGAGGTCGCCGAGACGGGCCGGCTGCCGGTGCCGAACTTCGCCGCCGGAGGCATCGCGACTCCGGCCGACGCCGCGCTGTGCATGGCGCTCGGCGCCGAGGCCGTGTTCGTCGGCAGCGGCATCTTCCTGTCCGAAGACCCGGCGCGGCGGGCGCGCGCCGTCGTCGAGGCCACGACGTGGTGGAAGGAGCCCGACAAGCTCGCCGCCGCCAGCACCGGGCTGAAGGCCGCGATGCGCGGCCTCGAGCTCGGCACCTTGAAGCCCACCGAGCGCATGGCCGAGCGAGGCTGGTGACATGAGGGCCGAGCAGCGGAGCCCGACCGAGAGCATGAGCACGGAGCAGCGAAGCCCGACCGAGAGCATCAGCACGGAGCAGCGGAGCCCGACCGAGAGCATGAGCACGAAGCAGCGGAGCCCGACCGAGAGCATGAGCGCGGAGCAGCACAGCCCGACCGGGAGCACGAGGGCGAACCCGCCGCGAGACTGGGCCGGCGGCGCGACGCCCGGCGTGCTCGCGCTGCAGGGCGGCTTCCAGGCGCACCTCGAGGCGCTCGGGCCGGGCGCGATCGAGGTGCGCACGGCGGCCGATCTCGCGCGGGTGAGCGCGCTCGTGCTGCCGGGCGGCGAGAGCACGGCGCAGGCCAAGCTCATCGCGCTCGGCGGGCTCGAGCCTGCGCTGCACGAGCTCGTCGCGAGCGGCAGGCCGGTGCTCGGCACCTGCGCCGGCCTCATTCTCTGCGCGCGGTACGGCTGGCTCGACGTCGGCGTGCAGCGCAACGCGTACGGCCGGCAGGTCGACAGCTTCGTGGCGCTCGACGACAGCGGCACACGCCGGCTCGTCTTCATTCGCGCGCCGCGCATCGAGCGCGTCGGCCCTTCAGTCGAGGTGCTCGCGACGCTGAAGGGCGAGCCGGTGCTCGTGCGCCAGGGCAACGTGACCGGCGCGTGTTACCACCCCGAGCTCTGTGCCTGACCGGGGTAACGCGGCGACCCATGCGGCACGCCCCCGCGGACGCGGTTATCCGATCTGCGGTGGAGGTGAGTGTTGGGCGTGCATGTCGAGATCGTTCGTGAGCTGTCGAGGTTACCGGGGGTGGACACGAAGGCGGTCGAGGGTCTGGCCGCGTTCTTCGGGCATGACGAGCCGTACGTGGTCGCGGCCATGGACGGCGGAAAGGTCGTCGGCTGGCTGCCGCTGAAGCGCGTGCGCGAGGCGCCGCTCGGGCTCAAGGCGACGCGGCTGGTCCGCGCCTCCAATGTGCACGGGCACGTCGACGACCACTGCGCGAAGGCGATGCTCGAGTTCCTGATGCGCCACGAGCGCTTCAGCATGATCGAGCTCGGCGGTGAGACCGCGAAGGGCCCGCTCGCCCGCGCCGCGCCACGCAGC
Organism: Myxococcaceae bacterium; assembly: GCA_044223505.1. Classification (GTDB taxonomy): domain Bacteria; phylum Myxococcota; class Myxococcia; order Myxococcales; family Myxococcaceae; genus Xiheicaenimonas. The sequence goes on along the minus strand of JBGALX010000016.1, from coordinate 184,043 downwards.
GCCGGCCTGCGCTGGGGCGTGCAGATCGTACCCGACCCGCTGCGCGCGAGCGTGCCGCTGACCGGTGACGTCGGCGCCTGGCTGCATTCGCTCGGGGGCTGGGCCGCTCCGCTCGTGCGGCGCACCCGCTCGCTGATGGCCGCAGGCGACCTCGAGGTCATCACCTCGAAGGAGCCCCTGGCCGGCCGCGAGCTGCTCGGCATGTACCTCGAGCTCGAAGCGCGCAGCGAGAAGCTCGACCTGGCGACCGGCGTCGGCGGCGACCCGCGCCGCGCCGCCCGGCACGCGAAGCTCGCCGAGGCCGGCTCGACGCTCTTCCACTTCCTGCTGCTCGACGGCCTGCCGATCGCCGCGTCGCTCTCGGTGCAGATCGACGACCGCATCGTTCAGCTCGAGGGCGTACGCGACACGAGCTTCGAAGACACGGCGCCCGAAGAGGTGCTGCTCATGCTCGAGGTGCGCGACGCCAAGAGCCGTGGCTGCGCGACGCTCGAGCTGTGCCGCGATCTCGTACCGCGCCACGAGCGGCTCGGCGCGATCGCATCGACCACGGCGCGCGTGCAGCTCTTCCGGCGCTTTGGGCCGCACCACATCGCGGCCATGTGGGCGCGCCTCTTCGGCCACGCGGCCGCGCTGCCGATGCCTACCGGGCGGATTCGCTCGGACCTCGCGCGCCAGCTGCGCGCGCGCACGCACGCCGCCGAGGTGCTCGATCGCCTCGAGGCCGCCGGGGCGAACATCACGAGGCTGTGGGGCAGAGCGCTCCACGACGCGCTGCCGTTCGAGGTTCACTCGCCCGAGTACGAGCGGGTTCGCAGGGCGGTCTGAAGACCGCCCGGGGGGAAGTGCCATGGAGATTCGCCGTGCGACGCGCGACATGTTCGAGGCCATTCACGACGTGCTGCAGGAGTTCGGCGGCACGCTCACACGAGACGACTGGAAGCGGCTCGTCGACTACGCGTTCAACGCCGAGGACTACTGCGGCTGGGTGTCGATCGACCGCGGCGAGGTCGTGGGTTACCTCGGCGCGATCTTCAGCCGCCGCGGCAGCGAGCGGTTCTGCGGCCTCACCTCGTGGATCACGAAGAAGAGCCACCGCAAGGCGAGCCTCCACATCTTGATGCCGATGCTCGAGCTGAAAGACCACACCCTGCTCAACTACAGCGCGAGCCCCTTCACCTACGAGCTGTTCAAGAAGCGCCTCGGGTTCGAGGTGCTCGACGAGCAGCTCGTCATGATCCCCGCCGTGACGCCGCGCCTCACGCCGGCCGGCTGGAGGCGCGTGAAGACCGCGGTCGAGATCGAACAGACCCTGAGCGCCGAGCAGTCGAGGCTGTGGCGCGACCACCTGCCCTACCCCGTCACGCAGCTCGTGCTCTCGGGCCCCGAGGGCTCGTGCTACGCCGTCGCCTCGAAGACGCTGTTCCGCGACAAGGTGCCGATCAGCTACCTGCACCACGTCTCGAACCCCGACCTGCTCGCGCGCGCCGTGAACCTCGTGCAGCGAGAGCTCTTCCTCGAGCACAGCACGCTCTTCACCGCCGTCGACGCGCGGCTGCTGCAGGGCGAGAAGATTCGCGGCGCGCTGCGGTGGACCCTCGCGCAGCCGCGGCTCTACCGGCCCGCCAGCCCGAAGCCCTCGGGTGTCGTCGACAGCCTCTACAGCGAGCTCGTGCTCCTGAACCCGAGCCGCTGGTCGTTCAACCACTGACGCCGAGGCCTGCGATGCACGACGCACTGCAATACCCGCTCGACGTGGCGCTGCTCCTCCGCAAGCGCAAGCACCTGAAGGCCGAGCTGCAGGAGGGCGGCCCGTTCATCGAGAAGAAGATCGCGCTGCTCGGCGGCTCGACGACCTCCGAGCTCAAGTCGCTGCTCGAGCTGTTCCTGCTCGCCTCGGGCATTCGGCCGGTCTTCTTCGAGTCCGAGTACAACCGCTTCTACGAAGACGGCGCGATCGACGGCGGCCCGCTCGACGCGTTCGGCCCCGACGTCGTCATCGTCCACACGACGCACCACAACGTCACGCAGTGGCCGAGAGCGCGCGCGACGGGCGACGAGGTCGAGCGCCTGCTCGGCGCCGAGCTTCAGCGCTTCGAGACGCTGTGGAAGCGGCTGCTCGAGCGGCAGCAGTGCCTCGTGGTGCAGAACAACTTCGACCCGGTGCCGCTCGAGAGCCTGGGGCACCTCGGCTCGAGCGCTCCGTACGGGCACGTGCGCTTCGTCGAGCGGCTGAACGCGGCCTTCGCGGCGGCCGCCGAGCGTGAGCCGCGGCTGCGCATCAACGACATCGCGCGGCTCGCGGCGCAGGTCGGCCTCGAAGAGTGGTCGAGCCCCTCGTGGTGGTACCACGCGAAGATGGCGGTGACGCCGCAGGCCGCGGTGCGGCTCGCGCACCAGACCGCCAAGATCGTCCGCGCGGCGTACGGGCGCACGAAGAAGGTGCTCGTGCTCGATCTCGACAACACGCTGTGGGGCGGCGTCGTCGGCGACGACGGCGTCGAGGGGCTGAAGCTCGGGCACGACACCGCCGAGGGCGAGGCGTTCATCGCGTTTCAGCGCTACTGCCTGGGCCTCAAGCGCCGCGGCGTGCTGCTCGCGGTCGCCTCGAAGAACGAGCCGCACCTCGCGAAGCTCGGCTTCGACCACCCCGACTCGGTGCTGAAGCTCGACGACTTCGCGTCCTTCCACGCGAGCTGGGAGCCGAAGACCGAGAGCCTCAAGGCGATCGCGCACGAGCTCAACCTCGGGCTCGACAGCCTCGTGTTCGTCGACGACAACCCGTTCGAGCGCGAGCTCGTCGCGCGCACGCTGCCCGAGGTGTGCGTGGCGAAGGTGAGCGACGTCACGCGCTTCGCCGAGGTGCTCGACCGCGAGGGGCACTTCGAGCCGTTCTCGCTGACGGTCGACGACGGCGCGCGCAGCGAGCACTACGTCGCCGATCGGGCGCGGAAGCAGGCCCAGAGCCGGTTCCGCTCGTACGGGCAGTACCTCGAGTGGCTCGAGATGAAGGCCGAGATCGCGCCGTTCGTGCCGGCGTACCTCGAGCGCATCGCGCAGCTCATCAACAAGACGAACCAGTTCAACCTGACGACGCAGCGGCACACGCTCGCCGAGGTGACGGCGATGGCGTCGAGCCCCGAGCACGTCACGCTCTACGGGCGGCTCGCCGATCGCTTCGGCGACCACGGGCTCGTCTCGGTGCTCGCCGCGCGCGCGCTGGGCGACGCGCTGCACGTCGACGTGTGGCTGATGAGCTGCCGCGTGCTGAAGCGCGACCTCGAGCACGCGATGTTCGCCGCGCTGTGCGAGGCGGCGGCCGCGCGCGGAGCGAAGCAGCTCGTGGGCCGGTACGTGCCGACCGCGAAGAACGCGATGGTCGCGGGCCACTACGAGCAGCTGGGGTTCACGCCCCGGCCCGACGGCACCTGGCAGTACGTGCTGGGCGAGAGCCCGGCGCCCAAACCGACGTACATCGAAAGGAGCCCCACCCGATGAACCCCGACGTGCTGGAGCGTCTGCAGCGGCTGTTCCGAGACGTGCTCGACGACCCGAGGCTGGTGCTGACGCCCGAGTCGAGCGCCGAGAGCATCGAGGGCTACGACTCGCTGGTGCACATCAACGTCATCTCGGCCGTCGAGCAGGAGTTCGGCGTGCGCTTCGAGCTGCGCGACATCGTCGACCTGCAGCGCGCCGCCGACCTCATCGCGCTCATCGAGCGCAAGCAGAGGGTCGCGGCATGAACTGCTACCGCTGGGAAGAGCTCGAGCTGGGCCTCGCGGCCGAGTTCGACGTCGAGGTGAGCCCCGACATGATGGAGCGGTTCACCCAGAGCACGGGCGACGTGAACCCGCTGCACGTGGACCCCGAGTACGCGCGCGAGGCCGGCTTCGACGGCCGCGTGGTCTACGGCCTGTTGACGGCGTCGTTCTTCTCGACGCTCGCGGGCGTGTACCTGCCCGGAGCGCGGTGCCTGCTGCACGGAGTTCAGGCCTCGTTTCACAGGCCGGTGTACGTCGGAGACCGGCTGAAGGTGCGCGGCGAGGTCGCGTACCGCAACGAGGCGTTCAAGCAGGCCGAGCTCGCGTGCCGCATCACGAACCAGCGCGGCGAGAAGGTGTCGAGCGCGCGGCTCAAGGTCGGAGTTCGAGCGTGAGGACCGAGGCCGCCCGGCTGATCCCCTCCCTGCCGGCCGCGGCGGAGGCGCCGCCGAAGAAGGTGCCCCGCCACCCGCTGGAGCTCATCTTGCGCGGCTCGGCCGAGTACCTGTCGCCGCGGACGCTGTCGGCGATGCTGCGGGTCGCGCTCGGGCCGGCGAGGCTGTGCCTGTGCTTCCACCGGGTCGGCGACACCGGGCTCGAGTGGACGATGCCTCCCCACGAGCTCGACCGGCTGATCGCGCTGCTGGTGGGCTCGCGGCCTCGAACCCAAGCCCGGTGGCTGACGCTCACCTTCGACGACGGCTATCAAGACGCGGTCGAGTACGTGCGGTCGCGCGCGCTCGTGTGGCCCGACGTCGAGTGGCTGGTGTTCGCGTGCCCCGAGAAGACCGAGCAGCGGCTCGGGTTCCAGTGGGACAGCGGCCGGCCCTGCGAGCTCGCGACGGTGCACGCCCTGCGAGAGCTGCAGCGCCTGCCGAACGTCGCGGTCGGCAACCACACGAACTCGCACCTCGTGCAGACGCTGCTCGACCCGGCCCAGGCGGAGGAGGAATACGTGTCATCGACCGCCGACTTCCGGCGGCTGTTCGGCGAGGTGCGGCACTTCGCGTTTCCGTTCGGCACGCCGCACCTCGAGTTCGAGCGCGAGCACGTCGAGCTCTTGCGAGCGCTCTGCCCGGCGACACTCATCTGGTCGACCGAGCGGCGGCCGTTCTTCGCGCGCGAGCGGGCGCCCGGCGCCGTGCTGCCACGCTTCTCGATCGACAGCACGTGGAGCTACCGGCAGATCGCGCTGTGGATCTGCGCGCACTCGGTGCGGTTTCGCGTGAAGGGCTCTCCGCACCGGTTCTGACGCCGAGCTACCGGGTCACGCACCGGGGCTCGCGCGCGTCGACGGGCAGCGCGCCGAAGAACGCCTCGTACGCGGCGCGGTCGTGGGCCGGCAGCACCCACAGGCCGGGGTCCTGCTTCTGCAGGCGCACGAGCCGCGCGACCTCGACCTCGGTGGCGGCGCGGTCTTCGTCGGTGAGCGTGCTCATGAGCCACGACTTCGGCACCTCGCGCTCGATCGACTCCTGCAGGTTGATGAGGTCGCCGACGTGCACCAGCCGCCGCGCGCCGAGATCGACGAACGTCGCGACGCTGCCGGGCGTGTGCCCGAACGTCGGCACCACCACCACGGCGCCGTCGCCGAACACGTCCCAGCTGCGCGCGTACGACGCGTAGCCGCGCGCCTCGAACGGAATCGGCCGGCCCCGCGCCTTCAGCTCTCGCGCGTGCGGCGGCAGCACGGCGTCGGTCTGCCCCGCCGCGAAGTCGGCCTCCTCGCGCGCGAGCCACACGGGCACCTCGGGCGGCAAGAGGCCGAGCCCTCCGGCGTGATCGGCGTGGGCGTGCGACAGCACGACGCCGGCGAGCGGCCCGGCCCCCGCAGCCTCGAGCAGCGGCAGCAGGCTGCCTCTCGGCACGTTGCGGCCCGCGGTCTGCCCGAACACGAACTGGCCCCAGGCCGACAGCTGCTTGGCGTCGTCGGCGGGCGTCGACGAGAGCCCCGAGTCGATCAGCAGGTCGCCCTGCGGGTGCCGCACGAGCAGCACCGACGTCGTCGCGTGCCAGGTGCCCGCGCGCACGCTGCCTGCCGCGCCAAAGCCGCCGCCGACGTCGACGCCGGCCGTCTCGAGCCAGCAGACCGTGAGGGGCGTCGCCGCCGGCGCCGGCTGCGTGAACGGCTGGGGAGCGACGTACGGCAGCCCGCAGGCAGCGAGCACGAGCAGCGGCGAGAGTCTCAGGTTCATGCCGCCATTCGTGCACCGCGCGCTGACGTCACGCCAATCGATGGCTGTGATTCATGGTATTCACGCCGTGAATGGAAGCCTCGGACCCGCTCGCGGCGGTCGACCTGAACCTATTCCTGGTCTTCGAGGCGCTGATGGTCGAGCGCAACGTCACGCGGGCCGCGGCGCGGCTCAGGCGCTCGCAGCCGGCGCTGAGCAACGCGCTGACGCGGCTGCGCGCGCGCTTCTCTGACCCGCTGTTCATCCGCCATGCGCGGGGCGTGACTCCGACGGCGCGGGCGCTGGCGCTCGCCGAGCCGGTGGCGGCGGCCTTGCGCGGGCTGCGGGCGGGGCTGGCTCCGGCGGCGGCGTTCGACCCGGCCACGGCGCGGCACACGTTCGTCCTCGCCGCCAGCGATCACGCCCAGCTGCTCATCGTGCCCGCGCTCGCGAAGCGGCTCGCGAAGTGGCCGGGCCTCGGCTTCCGCGTCGTGCCGCTGCCGCTCGAGTTCCCGACCTCGGCGCTCGAGCGCCAGGAGCTCGACGCCGTGCTCGGGGTCTTCGACGTCGCGCCGGGCGACCGCGCGCCCGCAGGCCTCAAGCGGCTGGTGCTCGCCGACGAGCGCATGTGCGCCGTGGCGCGCCGAGGCCACCCCGCCCTGCGCCGCCCGCTCACGCAGGCGCTGCACCTGCCGCAGCTCAACGTCTCGCCGCGCGGCGGCACCGTCAGCCGGTTCGAGCGCGGCGACCGCGGCCCACGCCGCAACATCGTGCTGTTCGTGCCGCACTATGCGGCGGCGCCGTGGGTGCTCGAGCAGACCGACCTGCTCGCTGTGCTGCCCGAGCGGGTCGCCCGGCGGTTCGCGGCCTCGTTCGCGCTCGAGGTCGCGCCGCTGCCGCCGGGCACTCCGCGCCTCAAGGTGCAGCTGCTCTGGCACCCCTCGGTGCACGACCCGCCCGCGCACCAGTGGCTGCGCGCCGAGCTCAAGGCGGCGGTGAGCTCCTGACGCGAGGCCACCGCTGCGCGGCCGCGGTCACTCGCTGCAGCTTCGTTGGCCAGGGGCCCGCCGGCGACGGGCTCGGGTACGTCACCTTCCGCTGCGCGGAGCCCTCTGCGCTCTGCCCGTGACGACGGTCGGAGTGCGCGCGCAGGTCCTCCTCGCGCAGCGGGCGTGCCGACCTCGGAGCCGCCGTGCCGCCGTCGGTGGCCGGCGGCGCTCCCGGCGCAGGGAGGCCCCGATGAGGCGCTCGAGGTGCCGCTGAAACGCCTTCGAGTGAATCAGCCCGGGGCGGCGCTCGGTGCCGTGACCAGCGACGGCTCGGCGGCTGCGGGGGGCTCAATGCGCAGGGCGAGCTCGTCGCGGAGCGCTTCACCCGGGAATGGGGCGTGCGAGGGTACCGCGCCGAGCCGCTTCGCCCACCACGGTGCCGTCGCCGCGCAGCTCGGGGCTGCGGTAGCTCGTCACGACGTCGCGCCGGCTCAGGTCGACGCCGAGGCCGCCACCGAAGCCCATGACGCTCAGCTCGGGGCTCAGCTCGAGCTCCGTGTCGCGCGTCACGGTCACTTCGCGCTGGTGAGTTGCGTCGCGACCGAGCGCGCGCAGCGCCGCCTCGCTGTTGCCGGTGAGAAGGTCGCCCGCCGCGCGCGTGAACCCCGCGCCGTTCGTGCGCACCGTCGTCGTGGTGTCTACGCGGTGCCGGCCGTCGCCCGTCTCGACCGAGCGCACGGTGCGGCTCTCGACCTGCGACTGGGCCCCGGCCGAGCTCACCGCGCCGGCGAAGTCGCCCTGCAGGGCCCGCTCGCTGACGCCGCCCCGCTGGTGCGGCGCCACGCGAAACGTCGTCTCGGTCGTGTTCGTCTCGCTGTCGGTCTCGGTGGCCGTGCGCAGGGTCACGTCGGTCGGTGCGTTGCGGACGGCGTCGGCGACGCGGCGGTTCGCCTGTGCGTCGCCCGTGATGAGCGCCACGGCGTCGACCCCGTCGGGCACCGCGACGCGCGTGCGCGTCTCGACCTCGGCGCGCGCCGACGCCTCACCGATGCCGACGCTGAGCGGGCCCACGGTCGCCTCTGCAGCCGCCTCACCGCTCAGCGTGTTGCGGTTGCGGACCTCGACGTTCGTGGGGCGGCCGGTCGCGGGGTCGAGCTCGACGCGCAGGGTGCCGCGCTGACCGGCGACGCCTTCGACGCCCGCGCCGGCGCCGACGCCGACGTTCGCGCCGACGTCGAGCCCCGCCCGACCGACGGTGCCGCCGTGAACCTCGACGGCCGTCATGTGCTCGCGCATGAAGCGGGCGTCGGCCGACGAGAGGTTGTCGAGCTCGAGCAGCGCCGCCGGGCCGTTCAGGTTGTTCATGCTGCGCATCAGGTCGCGCGCGCGGGCGACCTCGTCGGGCGTCTGGAAGCGGAACTCGCCGCGCACGCCGCCCTGCACGCCGGCCTCGGCCGAGGCGTTGGCTTCGGCGCCGCCGCGCCGCGAGCCGGCCTCGACGCCGGCCTCCCACTGGCTGGTGGCCTCGCCGCCGAGCTCCATCGCGACGTCGAAGCCCTCGCGGGTGCGGCGCACCTCGAAGGCCTGGCTCGCGCGAGCGGCGCCCCCTTCGACCGAGACCTCGGCGTCGAACTGCTGCCGGGTCGTGCTGCCTTCGCGCATGTTGTCGAAGCGGTCGACGTGGCGAACGTCTTGCAGCGTCTCCCGGGCTTCGTGAGCGATGACGTCGGCGCCGTGCTCGGCGGCGCGAGCGGTGCGCCGAACCGTCTCGACGCCGCGCTCGACGCCCTGCTGCACGTTGCGCGCGGCGCGCTGGGCGACGTCGGCGGCGCGCTCGGGTGCAGACTCGATGGCGCGGCCGGCGCGCTCGAGCGTCTCGCCCGCGGAGCGGACGGCGCGGCCTGCCCGATCGGCGGCGCGGTTCACACCCTGCCACGCCGAACGGGCGGCGTCGCCGGGGTTGACGAGCGGCCGCACCCACGAGCTCGAGCGAGGCTCGTTCTGCGGGGGCCTCGGCGATGCGGGGGCCTGCTGCTGCGTGCGTGGCTCTTGCGAGCGGGGCTGAGACGAAGGCGACGAGGGGTTGCGGTTGATTTTGGACATGCGCAGTTCTCTTCGGGCTGCCCGGGCGCGATGTGCTGCCCGGAGCGCCCCGAGTGGATCCCGGCGCCTGCGCAAGAGCGGGGCTCCAGAACGTGAACGGCGGGTCCGTGAGGCCGTGGAAGTGAGACCGTGGCGGTCACACCCACCTCGGCGATTTCCGGCACAATGCCCGCGCAGATGCCCGAGATCGGCTCACGCGTCGGCGAGTACGAGGTCGTGCGCCGCATCGGTGCGGGTGGCATGGGCCAGGTCTTCGAGGGCCGCCACCCCATCATCGGCAAGCGCGTCGCGATCAAGACGCTCTTGCCGCGGCTGTCGAGCGACGAGGCCTTGACGAAGCGCTTCGTGTCCGAGGCGCGGGCGGTGAACGCGATTCGTCACCGCGGCATCGTCGACATCTTCTCCTTCGGGAAGCTGCCCGACGGCACCGAGTACTTCGTGATGGAGCTGCTCGAGGGCCAGCCGTTCGATCAGCTCGTCGACCAGCGTGGGCCGCTGCCGCCGGCCGAGGTGCTCGAGTGGTTGGATCAGGTCGTCGACGCGCTCGGCGCCGCGCACGCCGCGGGCGTCATTCACCGCGACCTGAAGCCCTCGAACATCTTCCTCGTCGACGGCGGGCACGGGCGCCCGTACGTGAAGCTGCTCGACTTCGGCATCGCGAAGACCGACGCCATCAAGGGCCGGCAGACGCCGCAGACGCGGGCGTCGATGATCCTCGGCACGCCCGACTTCATGGCGCCCGAGCAGATCTGCGGCGAGCCGGTCGGCGCCGTCACCGACTTCTACGCGCTGGGCTGCGTGCTGCACCACTGGCTCACCGGCGTGCCGCCGTACGCCGGGCACAACCCGATGGGCTCGATGTTCGCCCACCTCGAGCGGCCCGTGCGCCGCCCCAGCGAGCGCAACCCGACCGTGCCCCGCGAGCTCGACGACCTCGCCGTGTGGCTGATGGCGAAGGAGCCTCGCGACCGACCCCAGAGCGCTGCCGAGCTGCACGCGCGCCTCGACGCGCTGTGGCCTGCGCTCACCGGCACGACGGGGCCGCAGCGCACCGCGGTGTCGGGCTCGTCGGGCGGCCGCACCGACACGTCACCCGCCGTCGCCGACGCGACGGTGAAGGTGACGGCGGCCATGGCGCGCGAGCTCCCTGCGACCGTCGAGGCGCGGCTGCCGAGGGGCCCGCCGACCGTCGACCTGCGGCGCCCCGCGAGGCCCGAGCCGGAGGTAGAGGCGCCGAAGCCCCGGCGCGGCGTCGTGGCCGGAGCGGTCGTCGCTGCGCTCGTCGCCGGCGCGGCGGCGCTGCTCGCGCTTCGAGGCCCGCCGCCTGCGCCCGAGCCGCCGAAGGTCGTGGTCGCGCCGCCGGAGCCCGAGCCGGCACCTCGACCCGGGCCTGGGCCCGTGCTTGCGGCTCCGCCCGCCGAGGTGGCTGCGGCCGTCACCGTCACGGAGCCGAAGCCTGCCGCGCCGCCGCCGAAGCGTGCGGGCGTCACGCGGCAGATGTTGAACGCGCGCGTGAAGAAGCTCGAGGCGCTGCTCGCCGAGAAGGAGGCGGCCGCCGGAGGAAAGCTGTCGATGATGCGGCAGCTGCTCGCAGACGTTCGCGCGCAGGCCGCCGCGGCCGGTGACGACGCCGCGCGGCAGCGCGCGTGGACCCAGGCGCAGGAGCTCGAGGCCCAGCTCGACCAGTGACGTCGCCTCGGCGGTCACACTTCCGGCGGGCCATGAACGCCGAGGCGACGCGCGAGGCGGGTCGCGCGCCGGAAGTGCGCGTCGCCTCTGGTCGCGAGGCGTCGCGCTCAACGGCAGCGGGCGCGCGCTGGAGAACCGGTCATGGCCAAGCCCGAACGCGCTCCTCCGCTGTCGTACGTCTCATCACCTCGGCCGTTCGTCTCGCCGCGGTCGGCGCGGCTGCTGACGCGCGTGGTGCGGGTGCAGGTCGTGCCGGCGCAGCCGCTCGAGACGGTGGAGCGCGAAGCCCGGCCGGCGCACGACGAATGAGCGCAACGGTAGTATCAAGGCCCTCGATGAGCGCCCTGCTCGTTCTCGCAGCAGCGACGGTGGCGGCGTCGGAGCCGCTGGCCGTGACCCAGTCGAGCCGCTGGCCGGGCACCGACGCGGTGGCGCCGAAGCTCGTCGCCGACCTGCACGAGGCCCTGCGGCGTGCGGGCGTCGAGGCGCTCGACGACGCCGCCACGCGCGAGCGCGCGAAGGCTGCGAACATGCCGGACCCGCGCACGTGCAAGGGCATGCGCGGCTGCCTGCTGAAGCTCGCGGTCGCGCTGAACGCCGTGGTCGTGGCGGTCGACGTGGGCAAGCTGGCCGACAAGCTGGTGGTGCGTGTCGAAGTGCTGGCGGCAGACCAGGCCGAGCCGCTCGACGTGCTCGAGCTGAACACGACGACGCGCGGCTGGGTCGACGACACCGTCGTGCCGGTGAACCAGCTCGCGCGCCGGGTGAAAGAGAAGCTCTCGGGCCGAAGCGCTCCGGCCGCGGTGGCGCCGGCGCCCGAGCCGGTTCGCGAAGTGCCGCGCGCGGAGCCGGCGGCGCAGCCCCGGGTGCAGGCGGCGCCGGCGGCGGTCGTCGAGCAGCCGCCCGCCGAGCCGTCGCGCAGCCGTGCGCCGGCGCTCGTGACGGGTGGCGCCGGAGCCGTCGCGGCGGCCGTCGGCGGGCTGCTGCTCGGGCTCTCGTACTCGGCGCGCGCCGACGTGACGCGCACGTACGGCACGGACACTCAGGGCCGGCTCACGAGCTCCTTCATGCGTGCCGACCTCGACGCGCGGACGTCGGCCGTGAACGCGCAGCTCGCCGCGGGCATCGCGGCGGCCGCCATCGGAGCGGCGCTGCTGGCGGTGGCCATCGCGCTGTGGGTGGGCACGTGAGGCGCGTGCTCGTCGCGGTGTGCTCGCTGAGCGCGTGCTTCGACACGAGCGCGGTGCGCAGCGCGTGCCGCACGGCCGATGACTGCAGGTCGGGTGAGCGCTGCTGCGACGGGTTCTGCTCCGAGAGCGCGTGCGGCGCCGCGGGAGGCAGCGCGACTGCGGGAGGAGGCAGCGCCGGAGGTGCTACGGCAGGTGGGGCGACGGCGGGCGGAGGAGCGGCCGGCGGAGCCACAGCGGGAGGAGCCACAGCGGGAGGAGGCACGGCCGGTGGCACCTCTGGACCTTGTGACGTCATCGCGCAGACGGGCTGTCCGAACGGCATGCGCTGCGCGTTCGCGGTTCAGGGCACGACGTACGTGCCGCTGTGCGTGAGCGGCGACGGGAACCTCGCCGCGGGAGCGAGCTGTAGCTCCATCCCGCTCGACGCAGGTCTGAACTTCGACGACTGTTTCCGGGGGCTCGTCTGCGTCCAGCAGACCTGCCGCCGTGCGTGCGAGCCCGACGGCGGCGTCTGTGCGGGCGCGACGGCCTGCGTGGGGTACACCTACGGCACCAACGTCATCGGCGGCTGCGTGCCGACCTGCAACCCCGTCACGCAGAAGCTCGACGACCCGCCTTTCACCGACTGCGGCGTCGGTCGCGGCTGCTACGGCAAGGTGAAGGAGGGGCTGTTCTTCTGCGCGCCGAACTCGGCCGTCCCAGCCGGGCACGGCTTCGTTCCGAGCGGGCAGTTCATCAACCGGTGCGCGCCGGGCACCCAGCTGATGACGAGCGTATTTCCTGATCCGGCGCCGTGCGTCGCGACGTGCGCGCCCGCCGAGACGTCGAAGGCCGACGCCTCGTTCGCGCAAGGCCAGCCGCCCTTGACCTGCCCGTCGCGCGACGCGGGCAGCTCCGAGTGCCGCTTCTGGTGGTACCTCGCGGTGGGGGGCGACGGCGGCAACGCCTGGGGCTATTGCCACGACCCCGCATTGTTCGGCGCCGGCCCGCGGTGCTCGGAGCTCGACGCCGGTGACCACAGGGCGTTCGGCTGCGCTCCGCGCTGATCCGAGGTCAACGGCGCGCTCGGCGCGCTCGTGCTCGGGGTCGCCTCTTCGAACGCCGACGGCCTCCGCGGCTCGGTGCGGCCGAACAGCGCGAGCTCGAGGTCGGGCTCGGGCAGCGCGCTCGCGCGGCGCCGACCTGATCCAGCCTCGGCAGCGGCCTCACCGCTCAGCGTGTTGCGGTTGCGGACCTCGACGTTCGTGGGGCGGCCGGTCGCGGGGTCGAGCTCGACACGCAGGGTGCCGCGCTGATCGGCGACGCCCTCGACGCCCGAGCCGGCCTCGACGCCGGCCTCCCACTGGCTGGTGGCTTCACCGCCGAGCTCCATCGCGACGTCGAAGCCCTCGCGGGTGCGGCGCACCTCGAAGGCCTGGCTCGCGCGCCCGGCGCCCCCTTCGACCGAGACCTCGGCGTCGACCTGCTGCCGGCTCGTGCTGCCCACGCGCATGTTGTCGAAGCGGTCGACGTGGCGAACGTCTTGCAGCGTCTAATGACGCCGCCGGCGCGGTCGCCGGGTTGTCTCCTGTGCAGTCACGCCTTCGATGGCTCACGACCAGCCAGGTCACATTCGGCCACTCGCGCTCGACGCAAACCTCTGTTTTCGGGGCTCGCTCGGGTACGCAGGAGACCGCGCTCCGTGGCTCAAAGAAGACTCCGCATGCGCAACGTCACTCTTGTAGCGGCCGTGCTGTTCCTCGCTCAGTGCTCTTCGGGGCCGATGCCCCCATGTGGGCCGTCGAATTGCCTGGGGTGTTGCACGACGCTGGGGGGCTGTGAGGGCGGCGCGGCCCACGACGCCTGCGGCAGCTCGGGCGTTTTTTGCTCCGACTGCGCGGCGAGCGGTCAGACGTGCCTCGTCGGAGTGTGCGCTCCCGCCGGGCCGAACTCCGACGGCGGGCGGTCAGGCGCGGCAGGCGGTGCCGGGAGCACCGCGGGCGGCGGAGCGACGGGTGGCGGAGCGACGGGTGGCGGAGCGACGGGTGGCGGAGCGACGGGTGGCGGAGCGACGGGCGGCGGAGCGACGGGTGGCGGAGCGACGGGTGGCGGAGCGACGGGTGGCGGAGCGACGGGTGGCGGAGCGACGGGTGGCGGAGCGACGGGTGGCGGCTCCGGCACTGCGGGAGGCGCAGCGGGTGGCGGTACGACCTGCGGGCCAGCGACGTGCGCGGGCTGCTGCTCGGCATCGGGCACCTGCCGGAGCGGAGCCACGAACATCGAGTGCGGTGGGGGTGGGCGGGCGTGTCAGGCGTGCAGCGGCGCTCAAACGTGCAGCGCTGGCGTGTGCCGCTCGCCGCAGACCCCGGACGCAGGTCGCTTGTGCGGGCCAGAGAGCTGCGCGACGGGTTGTTGCGACCCGCTCGCTGGGCTGGTGTGCCTGACGGGGACGTCGAACGAGGCCTGCGGCGCGGGCGGCGTCGTCTGCAGCGTCTGCTTGCCCATCCTTCAGACCTGCCAGAACCGGGTGTGCACGCCATGACGGCGCGCGCCGCAGATCGGCGAGCCGCGGCGGCGCCGACGCAAGAGGTTGCCTGGGGCGACATCTTCTCGTTCGGGAAGCTGCCCGACGGCACCGAGTACTTCGTGATGGAGCCCTGCGAACGCAGCGGGTGTGAACTTCCTGTTCGTCGACCCTCCGTGGCTCGCCCAGCCGCGCCACATTCGACCCGCGGCGGCCGCAATCGTGCGCCCGGCGCCGGGGGTCGAGCGGCTTCGCGCGGTGAGCGGCGGCCGGGAGCGGGCCGCCATCAGAGGTTGTGCCGCTTGATGAGCCGGTGCAGGTACGCGCGGTCGATGCCCGCGTGCTTCGAGGCCTCGGTCACGCTGCCCTTGAACAGCCGCAGGAGCCCGAGCACGTAGCCCTCTTCGAAGCGCTCGAGCGCGAGCCGCCGCGCCTCGGCGTACGGCATGCGGGCGTCGGCGGTGTTCGCGCTCACGCGCTTCTGCGACTGGTGCGGAGCGAGCGCCGCCTGCATCACGACCGAGCGATCGAGGTGGTTGAACAGCTCGCGCACGTTGCCGCGCCAGCTCGGCGTCTGCAGCCGCTCGATGAACTCGGGCGTGCGCAGCTTCGCGGCCTCGGGCTCGCTCAGGCCGGCGCTCTTCAGGTACAGGTCGACGAGCATCGGCACGTCGTCGGGCCGCTCGCGCAGCGGAGGCAGCTGCACCCGCAAGACCGCGAGCCGGTAGAACAGCTCGCTCTTGAAGCGCCCCGCGTTGACGGCGGCGCGCAGGTCGCCGCGCGTCGTCGACACCACGCGCATGCGCACCGGCGTCACCACCACCGAGCCGGGCCGGCGCAGCTCGTTCTTCTCGAGCACGGGCAAGAGCCGGGCCTGCAGCCGCTCGGACAGCTCGCTCACCTCTTCGAGCAAGAGCGTGCCGTCGGTCGCCTCTTCGAAGGCCGACGGCCGCTTCGGGTCGGTGCGGCCGAACAGCGCGAGCTCGAGGTCGGGCTCGGGCAGCGCGCCGCAGTCGATCGCCACCAGCGGAGCGTCAGTAAGCCCCGCGGCCGCGTGCAGCGCCTCGACCGCCGCCGTCTTGCCGGTGCCGGTCTCGCCCTCGATGAGCACGGGCGCGTCGCTCTTCGCCATGCGCTCGAGCTGCGCGAAGCACACGCGCATCGCGATGGAGCGCCCGATGAGCCCGCCGAACTGCTCGGCCTGCGACAGCTCGAGCTCGGCCCGCTCTTCCAGCACGCGGAAGCGCACGGTCGCCTCGGGCCCGAGGCGAATCAGGCTGCCGTCTTTCAGGAACGCTTCGGTCACCTGCAGCCCGTCGACGAAGGTGCCGTTCGACGAGCCGGTGTCGGTGACCTGGCCGCGGCCGCGGTCGAGGCGCACCTCGCAGTGGAAGCGCGACACGCGCGGGTCGTCTGAGATGCGCAGGTCGTTGCCCTCGAGCGCGCCGATGAGGCAGCGGCCCGAGCCGACCACGAAGGGCGCCGCGGGCTTGTCGACGCGCTGGAGCGAGAACCTTGGTTCGCCCTTCGGCACGAACCGCGGGAGCTTGTCGGTCGCCTCGCCGGTCACGGCACGCGCTCCACGTTCGCCGGCACGTGCTTGTGCCACGGCGTCGCCACCCACGGGTCGCAGTCGTCGCCGCGCAGCTTCACGAGGTGCCGGTGGTCTGCGCCGCCGAGCTGAACCTCGAGGCCGCAGTTGCACTCGCGGAGGATGCAGGCGGTCGTCTTCCATTCGGGAGCGGTCATGGGGCCGCCATTCCGCGGCGGGCCCGCCCCGAACGCAAGCGGTCAGTCGCGGCGCCATTCTGGTTCCGCCCGCAGCGGCCTCCTTCACGTGGGGCGACGGGCTCGTTCTGAGCTGAACCGAGCTCATGGCCTCGCATGTGCAACTCACCTCCGTCGCCAGCACGATGAGCTGCTTCACCCGTGCAGAGGCACGGCAAGAACACGACGGCGGTCTTGGTCGGAGTGCGTAGAGGCGCGGTAGCCCTATTTCTCGGGCATGAAGTTCGAGTTGGCCGGGTAGTCGCCCGGCGCGTAGTTGGCCGGCGACCAGAACGGTGTGCCGTCGCAGCGGCACGTCATCGTGTGGCGAAGCTCGCGGAGCACGATGGGCAGCCGGCGCGGGCGCGGGTCGGGCGCGAGGGTGAACTCGGTGCTGATCACCCAGACGCGGCGGATGGGGCCCGGCTCGGCAAGCACGCGGGCCTCGGCGCGGAATCTGCCGCCCGCCTTCGCCTCGACGAAGCACGCCTCGTCGAACGTGGGAAAGACGGCCGTACTCTTCGCGAGGATCGCGGGGCACGCGCTGACCGGCCACCCGTCGAAGCGAAGCGCCGGCTCGGCGAGCGTGAGGTCGCGCTGCTCGCGATCCACCAAGACGTACCGCGCTCCGAGCTCGTCGACCGAGCGGTAGAGGCCGACCGTCTTCGGAGCGGCCTCGATGAGCTCGACCTCGAGCGGTTCTCGCATGCTGCGCACGACGACCTGGGTCACGCGCTCGAGGCGCTCGAGCGCCACCACCTCGCGCCCCGAGCGAACGCGGTAGCTGGCCTTCCGCGGCAGCGTGGTGCGCCCGACGACCCACTGGCCGTCAACTTCGACCGGGTTGTCGACGACGAAGGTGATCGGGGCGGCGGCGAGCAGCGTGAGCAGCAGCACGCCCGGTAGCTTACCTCAGCTTGCGCTGTGCGCGGCCGAGGCACACGACCGCGGCAGCGGCGCCTTTCCCTTCCGAAAGAGCAAGATCGCGCACGCGGCGCGGCGCTCACCGCGTTGAGGTCGCGCTTCTCGACCGAGCGACCGCGTCGGCGACCGGCGTCAGCGCTACGGCCAGGGCGGCGGCATCGCGGGCGGCGTCGGGGCGTTCGCCGGGCGCGGCGGGTAGGGCAACGCCGCGGGCGCCGGCCAGAGCGACGTGGTCGGGGTCTCCCAGGTGGAGCAGCCGGCGTCGTTGCAGGCGCGCACCCACGGGCCGCGGGTCACTCCGATCAGCGCGACCGAAGTCACCGAGCGCGGGACGGGCACCCGGTACGTGGTGCTGAACGAGCCGCCCACCCACGCGAGCTCGTAGCCCGTCTCGGTGTTGTTGATCGGGTTGACCCACGAGAAGACGCCGCCCTCGAACTTCAGCTTGCCCGGCTCGTTCGGAGGCGAGGTCGACACGCTGATGCCTTCGCTCCAGGCCGAGCAGAGGTCCGGCGTCGAGCACGCGTTGAGCGCGAAGTCCCACGTGCCGCTGGTGACGGGAACGCTGAACGACGTGGCGCTCGCAGAGACGAGGTAGCGACTCCAGTAGGTCGCGCCGCGCCGCCGCGCCATGAGGTTGTAGTAGTAGGTGCCGATGACGGGGTTGGGGCCGGGAGCGAAGCGAACCTCGATGCTCGCGCTCGACACCGCGCCGGGCCGCACGCTCACCGGCGGCGGCGGCACGAGCGTCGTGAGGCGCTTCACGATGGACCACGGCGAGCACATCGACGCGGTGCACGCGCGAACGATGAAGTCGACGTTGCCCGACAGGTTGGTGCGCTCGAAGGTGAGGCTCGTGGTGTCGCTCAGCAGGTAGTGGGGCTGGTGGATGGTCGGCGAGTCGCCGATGCGGCCGGCTGGCGCAGGCCTCGGGAGGATGATGGAGCTCCCGGCCGGGGCGCGCACGCCGACCTGGTACTTCACGGCGCCGGCGACCGGCTGCCACGAGACGCGCATCAGCCCCTGCACCCCATAGCTCTGGGGATACGCGTTCCACACCGGAGTCGCGGGCGGCTTGAGGGTCTCGAGCTGCGCGAGCATCGCGTCGCGATACACCGCGTGACCGGAGGCGTTGGGGTGCAGCGTGCCGGTCTGAAGGCCCTGCACCGACAGCGAGTCGGTGAGGTTCAGCACCCAGCGGTCTGCGGCGCAGAAGCCGTGGTTGACGAAGCGGCTCGAGACTCCGCCGACCATGTGCCAGCCCGCGTCCTCGGACTGGGCGGTCTTGTCGTGAATCACGTCGTTGAGCACGCCGATGCCGGCGGTCGAAGCCCACTGAGACTCCAGCGCGTCGATGCGCATGACGAGCGGGTCAGGGCTGCAGCGAGGGTCTACGGGAAGCGCGGGCGGAAAGCCCACCGGCACCCAGCACCACAGCGGCACTCCGTTGCAGAACTGGCTGCTCTCGTTGCGCGTCGCGTCGGGGTACTCGTTGACGTAGATGTTGGCGACGTTCGGCAGCAGCCGGGCCAGCTCGGTGCGCAGCGCGTCGTAGCGGGAGCGCAGGTCGGCCTCGAGCTGCGCGGTGTTCGGGAAGCCCGGGCTCAAGGGGAACCAGCAGTTGTCTTCGGCCATGCAACGCGTGACCTGGCTACCGAAGCCGAGGTCGTTGATGCCGATGTTGAGGATGAGCGCGTCGATGCGCTCGTTGCCGTACACGTCGATGACCTGCTGCACCTGGAGCGGGAGGTTGACCGCACCCGGCGGGCCGAACGGAATCGGGTCGAAGGGAGTACCGTCGTGCGCGCGTGGGGCGCCGGCGATGCCGATGACGTCACCCACCTTCGCTCCGCTGCAGGCGAATGACGTGAACTCGACGTCGAGCTCGGGGTGAAGGTTGCGGAACGCGTCGGCCGCCAGGCGGGGGCCCGACCTGCTCGAGCGGTGACACGCGCGGTCGCTCGCGACGAGCGACGCCTTTCGGGGGTCCGTCGTGTCCGACGCCCGCCACTGCGTGTTGGGAAACGTCGAGTCGGGGTTGCCCTCACCCGAGGCCGACGAGTCGCCCAGAGAGATGATCAGCACCTTCGGCCGCTGCGCGAACGCCGCGCCGGCCACGAGAACTGCGCACACCGCGAGAGCATGAGGAGTCATGCCCGTAACGCGCAGGCTCGCGAAAGACAGGCTCACCGTTTCGGTGAGCTTCGAGATTTCGGCGGCTTGGCCGACTCGAGCGCGGCGCTCGTAGCGAAGCTGAAGGCCGCTGGCGCCCGCTCACGGCTGCGGGAAGAGCGTGTCGAGCGTCGCGAGCAGCTTGGTGGCATCGACGGGCTTCACGAGGTGCGCCGAGAAACCGGCGGCCTCGCTGCGCTCGCGATCGCTCGCCTGCCCGTAGCCGCTGAGCGCGACCAGCACCGGGGCCTTCAAGCCCAGCTTCGACCGCAGGGCGCGCGCCAGCGCGCAGCCGTCGGTCACCGGCATGCCGATGTCGAGCACCGCGACCTGCGGAGCGTGCTCGAGCACGAGCTCGTGAGCGCGCCCGGCGTCGTTCGCGACCCTGACGTCGTAGCCCGAGAGCTCGAGCAGCTCACCGAGGAGCTCTGCGGCGTCGGTGTTGTCGTCGACCACCAGCACGCGGCGCGACGACGTGGCGAGGCGGGCCTTCGCCTGCTGCTCGGCGGTCACGTCGCGACCGGCCTCGAGCACGAGCGGCTCGCCCGCGCTCTCGTCGACCACCCGCATCGCGGTCTCGATGATGAGCACCTCGCCGCGCGACCTGCGTTGGCGCAGCCGCCCGCGCCACTCGCCCGACGCCGCCAGCGCCGCGTCGACCGCCGACCAGTCGACCTCCGGCCCGGTCTCGAACAGCTGCCGTGGGTCGCGATCTCGCGCGCCGGCCGCGGGCACGCCGTAGAGCCGCTCGGCGGCGGTGTTCCACAGCACGATGCGCCGCGGAGCCGCCAGGGTCCACACGAACTGCGGCTCGAACGAGAGGTCGATCAGCCGCGCGTAGAGCGTGCTCGAGGCAGAGGGCTCGGTGGCACCCATGGCCCAAGCGACCTGGCGCACCAGGGGCATGGGTGCCCAAGACTCGCCCGCGCTGATACCGGCGGGTAACGGCCGGCAGCGCGGCGGCGGGCGCGTTGGGTAGCTGCGACGGGGCGCGGCGAAATGCGTGGAAATTCGGGTCACCGTAATCCTTGCCAGCGCGGAGGCCGGCCGACAGATTCAGGCTCCACTTCGATGCCGGCCACCCCACCCCGCCTCGCGTTCATCACGCCGAGCTACTTCAAAGACTTCGAGCGCTGCCGGCTGCTCGTCGAGAGCTTCGATCGCTACGTGCCGTCGCAGTACCACCACTACGTGCTGGTGCCGCGGCGCGACGAGCGGCTGTTTCAGCCGTTGAACAGCCGGCGCACGCACGTCGTCGTTCAAGAAGACGTGCTGCCGTTCTGGCTGAGACAGGTGAAGGCGGTGCCGAGGTTCTGGCTGTCGCTGCGCAGCGTGCCGGTGCGCGGGTGGATCATTCAACAGCTCGTGAAGCTGAACGCGTGCGCCGCCATCGACGCCGACGCGTTCGCGTGCATCGACTCGGGCTGCTTCTTCGTGCAGCCGTTCGACCCGCTCGCCGTGCACTACAAAGACGGCAAGCTGCTGCTGTTCCGCGAGCAGGGGCCGCAGTTCCTCACGAAAGACGTCGCCGCGTGGCACGCGGTCGCCGAGAAGCTGCTCGGCACTCCGCACCTCGAGCAGCCCGACCGCTCGTACGTGAGCCTCGTCGTCTACTTCTGGCGCCACGTGCTGCGAGCCATGCAGAACCACATCGAGGCGCTGTACGGCACCGACTGGCGGGTGCCGATCTGCCGCCAGCGCACGTTCAGCGAGTACGTGCTGCACGGCTCATTCTGCGACGACCTGCTCAAAGAGAGCTCGAACATGTACCGCGACGACCGGCTCTTCGCGCACTGCCACTGGGGCACCGTGCCGCTCGGCGCCGAGGGCCTGCGCAAGATGAAGGCCGAGATGCCGGCCGAGCGCGTGCTCGTCATGATCAACGAGAAGTCGGGCACGCCGCTGAACCTCATTCGCGAGATCTTCTTCGGGGTATGAGGCTCGCCGCCGCCACCGCCGTCGCGCTGTTCGCCGTGTGCTCGCGCGCCGCCGAGCCGAAGCCGGGGGCCACGCGCACCGCGGCCGCTCCGGCGCCGGCCGAGGTCGCCTACCAGCAGGGCCTGAAGAGGGGGTGGATGGACTTCGGCTGGTCGCCCCGCAAGAAGAACCCCGGCGGCCCCGAGCTGCACGACCTCTCGGGCTACGGCGGGTGGATTCTGACGCGCGAGACGCCGATGACGGCGCAGCAGGCCGGCGGCGTGACGTTCACGTACAAGGCTCTGCCCGAGTTCGGCGAGTTCATCGAGGTGCGCCTCGACAAGCCCGGCACCTCGGGGCGCGACTGGGAGCGCGTGCGCATCGGCGCCGAGCACAAGCGCGCGCTCGAGGGCGGCGCCTTCGAGGTCTTCGTGCCGATGACCGACCTCAACCCGAAGCGCATGTCGTTCGACCGCATCGTGCTCTTCGCGTTCAAGGACGTCGGCAAGGCGTGGGTCGCCATCGACGACGTGAAGCTCACGGTGCCCGGCGCGGGCGAGCGGCCCGTCGAGGCGACGCAGCCGCAGGCCACCGCCGCGAAGCAGCGCATCGGCATCGACTGCAAGAAGCGCGGCCACAGCATCAGCCCGCTCATCTACGGCATCGCCTTCTACCCGATGTGGGAGTACCGCGACGCTCACCACTGGGCGATGAAGCCGACGGCGCGGCGCTGGGGCGGCAACCACTCGACGCGCTACAACTACCAGCTCGGCGAGGCGTGGAACGCCGGCATGGACTGGTACTTCAGGAACCTCACGTACACGGGGCGCCCGGGCTGGTCGTGGGCGACGTACCTCGAGGCGAACGCCGAGGCCGGCGTGCAGAGCGTCATCGTGCTGCCGATGATGGGCTGGGTCGCGAAGGACACGACGTCGTTCTCGTACCCGGTGCGCGAGTTTCCGAACCAGCAGGACTTCGAGCAGTCGAGCGGCGCGGGCAACGGGCGCGACAAGGCGGGCAAGTGGCTCGAGGCCGGGTCGCCGACGCGCACGAGCGTTCAGGCTCCGCCCGAGTTCGTCGCGAAGTGGGTGAAGCAGATTCGCGAGAAGGCGACGAAGCTGAACACGAAGGTCTCGTACATTCTCGACAACGAGCCCGCGCTCTGGAACTCGACGCACCACGACATTCACCCCGACCCGGTCGGCTACGACGAGCTGTGGGAGCGCACGAAGAGCTACGCGAGCGCGATCAAGAAGGCCGACCCCGAGGCGAGCATCGCGGGCCCGGCCGAGTGGGGCTGGTCGAACTTCCTCTACTCGCAGAAGGACCTGAAGCTGGGCGGGCCGTCGGTGCGGGCCGATCGGCGCCTGCACGGCGACGTGCCGCTGATCGCCTGGTACCTGAAGAAGATCGCCGAGCACGAGAAGCAGACGAAGGTGCGGCTCGTCGACACGCTCGACCTGCACTTCTACCCGCAGGCCGACGGCGTCGGAATCGGCGAGGGCGGCGAGACCAGCGTCGAGGCCTCGCAGCGGCGGCTGCGCTCGACGCGCGCGCTGTGGGACCCGACGTACCACGACGAGTCGTGGATCGACGACGAGGTCCAGCTCATTCCCCGGATGAAGAAGTGGGTGAGCGAGAACGCTCCGGGGCTCGGCACCAGCATCGGCGAGTGGAACTTCGGCGCCGAGGGCCACATCAGCGGAGGCCTCGCCGTCGCCGAGGTGCTCGGCCGCTTCGGGCAGCAAGACCTCACCTCGGCGTACTACTGGACGTACCCGCCCGACGGCAGCGCGGCCTACTGGGGGTTTCGCGCCTACCGCGACTTCGACGGCGCGGGCGGCCACTTTCAAGACGTGTCGCTCGGCGCGAAGGCGTTCCCGGGCGCCTCGGCATTTGCTTCGATCTCCCCCGATGGAGCAAAGCTCACGGCCGTGGTGCTGAACCTCGACCCGAAGGCCGCGTTCGACGCCGACGTCGCGCTCGACGGCTGCGGCGACGTGACGGCGCGCCGCGTGTTCTCGTACTCCGGCGGGCCGAAGGGCCTCGAGCCGGTGAAGTCAGACGCGAAGGCGCCGGTCGCGCTCGCGCCGTTCTCGATCAACGTCGTCGAATGGACGCTGTCGAAGGCCGCCCGGTGAGAGGCCGGGCGGCCCGGCCGCGCCCGCCTCCGCTGTTCGACTGGCCCGCGCTCGCCGACTGGGCGCGCTTCGTCTTGCGCTCGTTCGGCCGGCACCGCTGGCTCGGCGTCACCGTCATCGTGACGACGCTGGTGGTGACCGGGCTCGTGGTGGCGTTCGCGCCGCGCCGGTACTCGGCGAGCACGAAGCTGCTCGCGAGGCCGACGACGGCGATGGCAGCGCTCGCGAACCCGAACGTGCCCATCTGGGACGAGGCGCCGACGCGGGCGGCGCGGGAGCGCGTGCTCGCGCACGACAGCATCGAGAAGATCGCGGCCGAGACCGACCTCGTCGTGCAGTGGCGGCTGCGGCGAAACCCCGTGCTCAAGATGAAGGACCAGCTGCAGCAGCTCCTCGGAGGCGCGTGGACGGACGACGTCTGGTCGGACATCGTGGTCGGCACCCTCGAGCAGCGGCTGCGCGTGGGCGCCGACGAGCAGACGGTCGAGATCAGCGTCGAGTGGCCCGACCCCGACCTGGCGCGCCGCATCGTCGAGTCGGCCACGCGCAACTTCATCGAGACCCGGCACGTGCGGCAGATCGAGGCCATCAACGAGGCGATCTCGATTCTCGAGCTCCACGCGACGCAGACGCAGGAGTCCGTCGACGGCGCGCTCGAGAACCTGCGCCGCGTGCTGTACGAGCGCAGCCGCGGCGACTCGCGGGTGCTCGCCCGGGCCGCCGCGAAGCGCAACGCCCGGCCGCGCGCCGTCACCTCGCAGGAGCTCGCGCAGCTCGAGTTCACGCTGCGCGCGAAGCAGGCCGCCGTGGCCGAGCTCGAAGAGCAGCGGCGCCGCGCGCTCGACCAGGCGAAGGCCACGCTGCAGCAGCAGGCGGTGCTCTACAACCGGGCGTCGCCGGCGCTGCGAGAGCTCGAGCGCAAGGTGCGCGAGCTCGAGCGCGACTCGCCCCAGCTCGCGCAGCTCAAGCGCGACGTGCACGAGCTCGAGACCGACTTCGAAGAGAAGGGCGGCAAGCCGGGCAAGGCCATCGCGGTGACGCCTGCGCCGCCGGCGCAGAGCACGGGCCTCGTGTCTGAGGCGTCGCTCGCGAACCTGCCGCCCGAGCTCGAGCGCGACCCGGCCGTCTCGGTCGCGCAGGAGCAGGTGCGCGTCACGCTCGGCCGCTACCAGGAGCTCCTGATGCGCGTCGAGTCGGCCCGCCTCGCGCTCGACACGGCGCGCGCCGCGTTCAAGCACCGCTTTCAGACGCTGAGGCCCGCGCAGACGCCGAAGACCGCGCTCTCGCCGAACGTGCCCGCGACGCTCGCAGCCGGGCTCTTGTTCGCGATCGTGCTCGCGTTCTTCGCGACGGCCGGGCTCGACCTGTTCAAGCGCACGCTGTGCGAGCCCTGGCAGATTCGACGCCAGCTGAAGCTGCCGGTGCTCGTCGAGCTGAAGGAGCCTCCGAAGTGACGCCGGCCGGCGCGCTGGCGCGACCCTCAGGCCAGCGGCGGGTGCCGCTGTGGCTGGGGGCGGCGTTCGTGGCGACGTGTCTCGGCACGCTCGTGGGGCTGACGCTCGACGAGCCGCTGGTGGCGGTGGTGGTGCCGCTGCTCGCGGTGGGCGCGTGGGCGGTGCTGCAGCTGCCGCTGAGGGTCACGGCGACGGCGCTGCTCTTCTCGTCGTGTCTGTTCGAGGGGCTGCAGGCGCCGCTCGACTACGACTGGTCGAGCCCGCTGACGCCGATCGCGCGGCTGGTGCTGACGAACCTGAACCAGATCACCGGCATCGGGGTGCTGCGGCTGCCGGCGCTCGACCTGCTCACGGTGGTGCTGGCGTTCGTGGCGGTGGTGCGGCGGCGCGACGCGACGTACGCCTCGGTGACGCCCGGCGTGAAGCCGCTCAACGCGGCGCTGCTGGTGAGCGCGCTGACGGTCGTCGCGCTGTACGTGCTGGGCGGGCTGCAGGGCGGCAACCTCAACGAGTCGCTGTGGCAGCTGCGGCACACGCTGCTGTTCCCGCTGCGGGCGCTGCTCTTGATGCGGGCGTTCGACGGCACCGACGGCGAGCTGAAGAACCTGACGCGGGTGCTCATCGCGGCGGGCGTCATCAAGGCGCTGATCGGCATCTGGTACCTGCACACGTGGATCAAGCCGTTCGGGCGCGAGATCGAGTTCACGACGTCGCACACCGACACGCTGGTGTTCGTGCCGCTGCTGGCGCTGTACTTCAACATGCTGGTCGAGCGGGTGCGGGGGCGAATTCTGCTCGACGGGGTCGTGTGGGTGCCGATCGTGGTCTACGGCATGATCTGCAACGACCGGCGCCTCGCGTACGTGAGCCTCGGGGTGGCGATGCTGGTGACGCTCTTGATGTCGCCGCCGACGGCGTTCAAGCGGCTGGTGCTGCGGGCGGCGGTGGTGACGGCGCCGCTGGTGCCGCCGTACCTCTTGCTGGGCTGGGGCTCCGAGAGCGGCTTCATCTTCGCGCCGGCGCGGCTCGCGAGGTCGATTCTGGTGGGCGACCCGGTGCAGGGGGCGCAGCCCGACTACCGCGACCTCGAGAACGTGAACGTGCTGTTCAGCTGGGTGAGCAACGGCAAGGTGATTCCCTGGGGGTTCGGGCACGAGATGCTGCAGTTCTTCGAGCTGCCCGACATCTCGACGGCGCTGCCGACGTGGCTGTACCACCCGCACAACCAGTACCTGTGGCTGAACGCCATCGGCGGGCCCGTGGGCTTCACGCTGATGATGCTGCCGCAGATCATCACGGTGTACCTGCTCGCGCGCGCGTACCGCTTCGCGACCGACTTCTGGGTGCGCGTGTGGTGCCTGACGGGCATCGGCATCGTGGCGGCGTTCTTCTCGCAGGTGTACGGCGACATGGGCACGCTGTCGTGGACCCCCTCGTGGATGGCCGCGCTCGCGGCGGCGCTGGCGTCGAAGCTCGCGGTGCGCACGGGGGCGTGGAAGCCCAGTTTGAAGGCACCATCGCAGCGCTCGCCGGGGTAGAACCGTCGCTCCGATGGAACGCGTCTTATGGGTGGGGCCGAGAGCCCCACCCCAGCAGCTCGGCGAGCTGCTGCAACAGCAAGAGACCCTGCTCGCGCACTATCTCGACGCCGAGACGGCGATCGGCGCGGTGCACGGCCAGGACGTGGCCGTCGCGATCGTGACGGGCGACCAGCCCGACGCCCCGAACGTGGTCGAGAAGCTCACGGCGACCCGCCCGGACATTCAGGTGCTGCTCGCGACCGACTCGGGCATCGAGCGGCAGATCGTGCTCGCCCTCTGGAGCGGCGCCAGCGGCGTGCTCGAGTTCCGCACCCAGAGCAAGCAAGAGATCGTGCTCGAGATTCAGGAGTGGGTCGGCCGCCACCGCATGGTGATGCGCGAGCGCGACCTGCTCTTGCGGCTGCACCGGCTGAACGAAGACTTCCTCAAGACCATCGTCGCGGCCGAGAAGCGCTCGATCGAGCTCGAAGAGAAGCTCGAGGCGGTGAGCCGACCGAAAGAGGCGCCCGAAGACGGCCCGACGCAGCTCTTGCTCGTCGACGACGAGCCGGTCGTGCACGACATCTTGAAGCGCATTCTCTCGAAGCACGAGTGCACCTCGGTGATGGACGGCGAGAGCGCCATCAAGGCCATCTGGGAGAAGGGCTTTCACGTCGTCATCACCGACAAGAACCTGCCCGGCATGGGCGGGCTCGAGGTGATGCAGCAGATCAAGCAGCTCGCGCCCGAGACCGACGTCGTCATGATCACCGGCTACTCGTCGAAGGAGGCCGCGATGCGCGCGCTCGAGCTCGGCGCCTCGGCGTACATCGAGAAGCCGTTCGACGACATCAAGCTCGTGCGCGAGCGCATCGACAAGGTCATCGAGCACCGCCGCCGCCAGCAGAAGGGGCAGAAGTACCTGCACGTCATCAAAGACCGGAACAGAGACTTCCTCGATCGCTACCGCGTGCTGCGCGCCGACCTCGAGGCGTGGATGTCGACCCACCACCCCGGCAAGCGCTAGAGCGCCGAGGCCGCGGCCACCTGTTGCGAGCGCCGCCGTCGCGGCGCGGCCCGATGGGCCATCAGGCCACCTCCGATGCTCACCTCTCGGGCGCCGGCCTCGGTCCCCCGCCGCGGCCACTCGCGACGGCGGGCAACGGTTCGGCTATCTCCAGCGCTCGTGCAGGCCGAGCTTCATCACGCGTCGGTGACGGAAGAGCGCGACTTCGTCTGCACCGCCTGCGGCCTGAGGCGCAGGGCCACCGTCGTCGGCGTCGGCGAGGGCGCCGCCACGGTCCTCAACGACCCCGAGACGGGGCCGCGCCGCGCGCGCGAGGCGGCGGCGCAAGACGTCGCCGACACGCTGGCGCTCGCGGTCTGCCCGGCGTGTGGCGCGAGAGACGCGCGGGCGAAGCGCCGCTGGTGGTGGAAGCATGCGGGGCTGCCCGCGGCCATCATGGCGCCGATCATCTTCGTCTGCGCGTTCGGGCCCTACCTGTTCGACATCAACATGCGCGAAGAAGACAAGCGCATCGTCGTCTGGGTGGTGCTCGGCATCTTCGCGTTCGTCGGGGCGCTCGTGGCGCTGCCGATCGCGATGAAGTGGAAGAGCGCGGGCGCCCGCGTGAAGTGGCAGTGACTGAGCGCTCAGCGCGACATCGCGGCGGCGGGCACGATCTGCTTCGACAGGCCCGGCGCCGACCACGAGAGGCGAATCTCGGCGTCGCCTGTCCCCTGGTAGTAGTCGAGGCGCACGTTCACGCGCTGGCCGGCGGTGAGGAAGATGCTGCCGCTGTTCTCGATGGAAGAGTGGTCCGTCCAGTTGTTGATGAGCTGCTGGCCGTCGACGAACAGCTGAACGCCGTCGTCGCTCTGCGTGTAGAACGTGTACGTGCCGGTGACCGGCGGCGAGACCGTGCCCAGCCACCGCGACGTGTAGAACGTGTCGAAGGGGATGCCGCCGCCGGGGCCCGTCGTCGTCCACAAGAAGTTGATGGGCCCGTCGGTGCGGCGAATCAGGTAGTCGAACGCCCCGTTGTACGTGTCCCAGTAGTCGCCCCACAGGCCGCCCGGCACGACGTCGGGCGGGAGGAGCCGCGAGGCGGGGATGACCTGCTTCGGAGTGCTCGGGCTCGACCACGACACCTTCGCCTGCGCGTTGCCGGTGCCGCTGAAGTACTCGAGGCGGAAGTCGTACGCCGTGCCCACGCTCAGGGGGATGGTGGCGCTCAGCTCGGTCGCCGAGGTGCGCACCGTCCAGTCGTCGATGAGCGAGACCCCGTTCACCCAGAGCTGACAGCCGTCGTCGCTCTGCACGTAGAACGTGTACGTCTCGGAGAACTGCGGCACGACCCAGCCCGTCCACAGCACGCTGAAGTTGTCGGCCGGCACCCCGGGCGCCGGTGCCCCGGTGCCCCACGCGAAGTCGATGTTCGGGTCGGTGCGCACCACCGCCGCCGCCTGGAAGACGCGCGTGATGGGGAAGTACTGACCCTTGAGCCCGGTCGGCTGCGCGGCTCCACCTCCCGCGCTGCCGCCGCCCGCCGTCGCGCCGCCGCCCGCGGTCGCTCCGCCGCCTGCGGTGGCTCCGCCGCCTGCGGTCGCTCCGCCGCCGGCCGTCGCTCCACCCGCAGTGCCGCCGCCCGCCGTCGCGCCGCCGCCGGCCGTGGGCATGCCGCCGCCCGCGGTCGCCTGACCTCCGCCCGCGAAGCCGCTGTTGCCGCCGCCGGCGAACCCGCTGTTGCCGCCACCGGCGAAGCCGCCGCTGCCGCCCGCGGGCCGGCCGCCGGCGGTGCCACCGCCATGGCCGCCGCTCGTGCCGCCCGCGGTGCCCGAGCCGCCGCCGGTGCCTTCGTCGCCGCCGCCGAAGCCGCCGTCGGACGTGTACGTGACGCAGCGCTGATCTTCACAGGTGCCGGCCGAGCCGCAGTCCTGGCACATCGCTCCCTTGCCGCCGCACTGCTTCACGGTGGTGCCCTTGAGGCACTGGCCCTCGGCGGTGCAGCAGCCGGAGCAGTTCGAGGCCAGGCAGTGCGCGGTCGGAGTGCCGCATGAAGACAGCACGAGCCCGACCGAGAAGCCGACGACTGCGAAGGAGGCGAGCCAACGGTTCGACATCGGGAATACGGCTCACTCCTGACACAGGTCGGCTCTTCAATACAACTCGCGAGCCAGGTAGACGTCACCCATGAGACCTCGGGGCAAGCTCGCGGCGGCGCTCAAGAAGGCAGCGCAGCGGCACGCGGGCGCCGAAGAGGCGGTCGCGTGCGCGGGCACCGCGATCGAGTCGACGACGTGGGGCGTGGGGAAGAAGGTGTTCCTCTTCGCGGGCGTAAGCCGCGGTGTGGTGAGCGTGCGCGTGAAGGTGAAGGCGTCGGCGTCCGAGGTGAAAGAGCTCGCGAAGGCGGACCCGAAGCGCTTCGCGCTCGGCGCGAACGGGTGGGCGACGGTGAAGTTCGCGGAAGACGAGGCGCCGCCGATGAAGCTGCTCACCCGGTGGATCGCCGAGAGCTTCGCGCTCGTCACCTGAAGTCGAGCGGGTACGTGACCGGCACCGAGCCCTCGCCGTCGGGCTTGGGGTACTGCCACGAGCGCGAGCGCGCGAGCACGCACTGCTCGACGTCGGGGCTCGAGATCGTCGAGTGGGCGATCTCGGAGGTCTTCACGGCGCCCTCCTCGGAGATGACGAACTTCAGCACCACCTTGCCGGCGAGGTTGGGGTTCACCTGCAGCGCCTTCTGGTAGCAGTAGGTGAGCTGCGCCTTGTTCCTCATGAAGACGCGGCGCACGAGCTCGCCGTCGAGGCCCGGCCCCACGACCGGCATCGCGAAGTGGACGCCGGGCTGCGAAGGCGGCGCGGGCACCTGCGACTGCTGGGGCGGCGGCGTGAACGGCAGCTTCGGCGCGTCCTTCGGCAGCGGCACCGCCTTCACGTCGAGCTCGGGCAGGTCGGCGACGACGAGCTGCTCGAACGGGTCGATGAGCTTGTCGCTGGTCGCCTGCGGCTTGTTGAGCGGCGAGCCCGACGTGAAGAAGCCGCCGCCGCCGAGCTCGGCGCCGCACTGAACCCACATCACGTAGCGACCCTGGAAGCGGTTGTGCTTCGCGGGGCCGGGCGTCTTCACCTCGGGCACGCCGCCGGCGATGGGGTCGACCGCCTTGAAGACGAGATCGTCGGGAGGGTTCTCTTTCGACCAGCGCAGGTGCAGGCGCGTCACCGTCGCGGCGCGCGCGAAGGCGGCGATGCCTTCGTCGGTCTTGATCTTGGGCAGGTGCAGCACGCCGAGGTACTTCGCCAGCGGGTTGTCGACCGGGTGCGGAGGAGGACACGGGTCGCACGTCACGCCGTAGATGCCGCCGCCGACGTACTCGGTCGGTGGAGGCAGGGCGCCCTCCCAGGCGAACTCGGTGACCGCGGCGCCGGGGTTCTTCTTGAACGTGCGCGCGAGGAGCTCGGCGTAGAAGCCGCCCCACTGCGGCTGGGTTCGGGTGCGCACGTCGAAGTTCGTGGGCACGAGCACGTTCTTCACGTTCGCGAGCTCGTAGCGGCTCTTCGCGATGACGTGAACGATGAGGTCTTGCTGGCCGCCCGAGTTCACGAGGCCGAGCCGCACCGGCAGCGTGAAGGCGTCGCTGTCGTAGTGGAAGCGCAGGGGCGACAGCACCGCGTGGCCGTCTTTGAACCTGGCCTTCTTCGCGTTCACCTTCGCGACGAAGAACTTCGAGTTGCCCTCGACGTAGGGCTTGAGCAGCGCGGCGGCGCCGTCGGGGATCTTGTACTTCTGCTCCTTCAGCCAGATCTCGAGCCCGAGCGAGCTCTCGGCCGAGAGGATCACGACCTCGTATTCCTCGACGTCGAACTTCGCCTCGACCTTGACGCCGAGATCTCTCGCCACGGCGGCGCCGCTGCCCATGCCGCAGTTCGGGCAGCCGCCGGCGCGGCGGAGCCCGCCGATCGCGCCGAGCCCGCAGGGCTCGGTGGTCAGCTCGACGAGGCGCGGCGCCGTGAGCTCGTCGAGCCGGGCGAAGGCCTCGCGCGGCAGCGTCGCGACGTTGCCCTTCTGAAGCACGACCGGCACGGGCACGACGAGCGCGAAGTCTTCGACCGGGCCGCGGTAGTTGTTCTGCATCGAGAGCACGGTGCGCGTGCCGTCGCGCAAGAGCACGACCATCGACGCGTCGTTGAACAGCTGGCCGCCCGCGCCCGAGACGTAGAAGCCGCAGAAGGCGTCGGCGGCGAACGGCACGCACAGCGACACTGCCAGCAGGTGAACGTGGCGCACGGGCCGCGACGGTAACACCGTTGAACGTTACCGAAGACCGCCGTGCGCGCCGGGAGCCCGCCGTTAGTCTGTTTGGGAGCGGAGGAGGTCACCGACAGTTGAGCAAGCTGCTTCTGATGGCATCGATGTGGGTGATCATTCTGGTGCCCTTGATCGCGTCGCGTTCGAAGGACGCGCTGAAGGGCTTCAAAGAGGCCGTGACCATCAGCCTCGCATTCAACCTGGTGTGGACCCTCGTGCTGCTCGCGCTGTTCGTGAGCCGCGTCGATGAGCCGCAGTCCCTGTTGCCCCAAACGAACGAGCTGGAGCTGGAACCATGACTGCACCCGTGAAGACTCCCAGCCTGACCGCGGAAGAGACCTCGGCAGTGCTGTTCGACTATCGCCTCGTGCGCGACTGGATGCTGTACGTCGTGCACTCGGTCGGCCGCCACCCGCTGATCGCGATCATGAGCCTGGTGCTGATCGGCGGCGGCGCGCTGCTCGCCGCGGCCGGCCTGCCGCGCAACTACGAGGTGAAGACGCGGCTCTTGTCGAACCAGGCGCTGCTCGCGGCGCCGAACCCGTACGGCGGCCCGAGCGACGATCTGCCGGCGATCGCCGCGCGCGAGAAGATTCTGGCGCACGACAGCCTGCAGCGCATCGTCGAGCAGGTGGGCCTCGTGCCGAGCTGGGACAAGGGCCGCACGCCGCTGTTGCGCGCGAAAGACGAGCTCGTGCAGAAGCTCACCGGCCGGTGGAGCGACGACGAGCGCACCGACATGATGGTCGGCACGCTCGAGAAGCGCATGAAGGTGAAGGCCGACAAGGGCACGATCGAGATCGCGCTCACGTGGCCCGACCCGTTCGTGGCGCGGCAGATCGTCGAGGCGGCGCAGCAGAACTTCCTCGAGACGCGGCACGTCACCGAGGTGGCCACGAAGTCCGAGACCATCGGCGTGCTCGAGGGCTACCAGCGGCAGCTCGACGAAGAGGTCGAGAAGGCCTACGGCAACTTCCGCCGCGTCAGCGACGAGCGCAGCAAGGCCGTGAAGACCGCGGCCGCCGCGAACAGCCCCAAGCCGATGGAGCTGCCGGCGAAGCCCACGGAAGACGATCTGCAGCGGGCCGAGACGCGCGCGCAAGAGCTGTCGCACCTCAAGCTGCAGCTGCGCTCGAGGCAGCGCTCGATTCAAGACCTCGAAGACTGGCGCACGCGCTCGCTCGGCGATCTGCGCGCGCAGCTCGAGCAGCAGAAGCTCGTGTACCGCACGACGCACCCGGTGATTCAGCAGCTCGAGGCGCGCATCGACTCGGTGCAGCGCGACTCGCCGCAGCTGCTCGCGCTGCGCCGCGAAGAAGACTCGCTCTCGCGTCAGATCGAGACGAAGGGCGGCGGCGCGCAGCCGCAGACCTCCGACTTCCTCATGATGGACGCACGCCGCTTCCCGTTCTTGTGGCCGGCGCGCGACGACCGCGCGGGCGACACCGTCGAGCGTGAGCTCGCCCGCGACCCGGCGCTGATGATGGCGCAAGACGGCCTGCGGCAGGCGCTCGGCCGCGCGCAAGAGATGCGGGCGCGCGTCGACGCCGCCAAGATCGAGCTCGACAGCTCGCGCGCCTCGTACAAGTACTCGTTCAGCGTCGTCGCGCCTCCGCAGACGCCGCGCCGGCCGGTCTCGCCGAACGTGCCGCTCTTGATCGTGCTCGGCATGCTCGCGGGCCTGTTGTTCGCGGTGCTCGCGTGCACGGCCGTCGACGTCTGGCGCGGTCACGTGGTGGAGGCCTGGCAGATTCACCGGTCGATCAAGCTGCCGGTGCTCTCCAGCGTTCGACTGTGATCGGCTCCTCGGCTGAAAGGCTCGGCGCCCCGCAGGGGCGGCTGTCGGCGGTGCTCGCGCTGACCACGGTGACGCTGGTGGGCGTGGTGATGCTGTTCGCGCTGGCCCTGGGCTACCCCGAGGCGGCGGTGGCGGTGCCGCTGATCGTCGGCGTCGTCTACGGCCTCTACAAGCTGCCGCTGAAGGTGTCGGTGCTGGGCATCTTGTGCCTCGTGCTGACGCTCGAGGGCCTCGAGTACACGCTGGGCGACTTCGAGCACGAGTGGCAGGTGCCGCTCTTGTACCCCATCGCGCGCGTGCTGCTGCTGAACGTCAGCACGGTGATGGGCGGCGGGCCGCTCAAGTTCCCCATCATCGACCTCGCCACCGTCGCGCTGTTCGTGCTGTCGGTGACCCGCCACCCGCGCGACGGCTGGGTCGCGAAGCAGCCGACGGTGCGGGCGATGCACATGGCGCTGTGGACGAGCGCGATCGCCGCGTCGGCGCTCATCGTCATCGGCCTCATGCAGGGCGGTTCGTTCACGCCGGCGTGGTGGCAGGCGCGCCACATGCTGATGTTCCCGCTGCGGGCGGTCATCTTGATGCGCGCGCTCGACTACACCGGGCTCGAGCTGAAGCTGCTGGGCCGGCTGCTGGTCGGGGCCGCGGTGTTCAAGGCGGCCGTGGGCCTGTGGTTCTTCTACGGGGTGGCTCCGGGCATGGACTTCGAGCCGCAGTTCACGACGTCGCACGCAGACACGCTGCTGTTCGTGCCGGCGCTCGGCCTGTACGTCGCGCGCGCGATCGAGGCGCGGCGGGGGCGCGAGGTGTTCGGCGGCCTGTTGTGGGCGGGGTTCGTCTTCTGGGGCCTCGTCGCGAACGATCGCCGCATCTCGTACGTGAGCCTGTGCATCGGCGTCGTCGTGATGCTGGTGATGGCGCCGCCGACGCCGATGAAGCGGGTGCTCTCGCGCGCGCTCATCGTCGCGACGCCGCTGCTTCCCTGGTACGTGCTGGCGGGCTGGGGCAGCGACGGCAAGGGTTGGTTCTTCCCCGTCGGGGTGCTGCGCTCGCTGGTCGTGGGCGAGAAGGTCTACGCGGGCCAGATCGACTACCGCGACATCGAGAACCTCGACGTCGTCTACACGTGGAGCCAGCACAAGGTGCTGCCGATGGGCTTCGGGCACCCGTTCGACCTGCTCATCCCCCTGCCCGACATCGCGGCGTGGTTCGCCGACTGGCAGTTTCACCCGCACAACGCGCTGCTCTGGCTGTTCGCGATCGGCGGCCCGATCGGGTTCACGCTGCTCATGCTGCCGCACCTGGCGACGCTGTTCCTCGCGGCGCGGGCGTACCGGGCGTCGACCGACTTCACCGAGCGCGTCGCGCTGCTCGTCTGCATCGTGACGGTCGTCGCGTTCTTGAACCAGCTCTGGGGCGACATGGGCAGCCTGCAGCGCACGGCGTCGTGGGTCGCCGCGCTCGCGGCCGCCATCGCCGCGAAGCTGGCGCTGAAGACGCGGGCGTGGCCGACGGTGCTGCGCGTGAAGCGCGAGGCCGAGGGCTGACGCCGTGGGGAGCACCTCGGGCTCGCTGCGCGGCGGAGCGCTCGACGGCATGCGCTTCGCCGCGGCGCTGCTGATCGTCATCTACCACTACGGGTGCGAGGCGCCCGTGCCGCTCGACGGCCTCTCTGACGTCTTCGCGCGCGGGTACCTCGCGACCGACTTCTTCTTGATGCTCTCGGGCTTCGTGCTCGGGCGCGCGTACGGCGCGCAGGTGCAGAGCGGGAAGATCACGACGACCGAGTTCTGGCTCAAGCGCGTGAAGCGCGTGTGGCCGGGCCACGTCATCGTGCTCGCCGTGTTCGTGGCGCTGTTCATCGCCGCGGGCTTCGCGGGCGTGGCGCCGCAGCACCCCGAGCGCTTCGAGTGGCGCGCGCTCGCGATGCAGGTGGCGCTCGTGCACGCCTGGGGCATTCCCGGGGGCGGCGGCTGGAACCTGCCGAGCTGGTCTCTGTCGACGCTCATCGTCTGCTACGCGCTGTTCCCCGCGCTCTGGCGGGCGCTCAGCCGCGTGCGGCACGCGTGGCTCGTCGTCGCGCTGGGGGCCGCGGGGGTGGTGGGCTCGGACGTGCTCGCCCAGGAGCTGTTCGACAGCCGCGCCTTCGACCTGCCGCTGCAGCTCGCGCTCTTGAGGACGGTGCCGCTCTTCACCGTGGGTGCGTGCCTCGCGCGCGTGGTGAACGACGGGCAGCCCGCGCCCCGAACGGCGGTCGCGATCGGCATCGTCGCCGCCGTCACGCTGGTCGCCGCGCAGGCGCTCGGCCGCCTCGATCTGATCAGCGTCGCGTGCATCGCGGCGCTCGTGCTCGCGCTGGGGCGGCTGCCAGTCGAGCGCCCCTCGCCGCTGCTCGAGCGCGGAGCGAAGCTGTCGTTCGCGCTGTTCATCACGCACTCGGCGACGGGCATGCTCTACGCGGGCGTCGCGCGGGCGCTCTCGGCGCGCATCGAGCTGCAGCCCGCGGCGAGCTGGGCGCTCTGGGCCTGCTCGGTGCCGGCGGCGATCGCCGGCGCGTGGCTGTTCGATCGCTTCGTCGACGGGCCGCTGCAGGCGCGGCTCGCGACGCGTCGCGGCCGGGCGCGCCCCGAGCACCTGCGCCCGGCTCCCCCTGCAACGAACTGAAGAGGTCCACGTGAAAGAGTCTTCCTTTGCTTCGTACTCGTCGCAGACGCAGGGGGTGGTCGACCGCGTGCTCGAGCTCGCCCACCTGCTGCGCTCTGCCAAGAGCCACCCCACGTCGAACGCCGAGTGGGTGCTGGCCTGCTGGAGCGGCACGAAGGAGCGCGTCAGAGAGCACACCGGCGTCGCCCTCGAGGGGAAGAAGGGGCTCGACATCGGCCCCGGCCAGCAGCTCGGGTGCCTGCGCTGCTTCGCGGTCGC
The DNA here is from genome assembly GCA_044223505.1 of Myxococcaceae bacterium. Taxonomy (GTDB): domain Bacteria; phylum Myxococcota; class Myxococcia; order Myxococcales; family Myxococcaceae; genus Xiheicaenimonas. The sequence continues at coordinate 147,710 of JBGALX010000016.1, read as the reverse complement.
GAACGACATGATCGCGATCGACACCGACTTCATCGTGCAGCACGACACTCCGTTCGAGTACGCGCGCATGATTCAGAGCGCCGGAGCGATGCGCGCCATCAAGACGCTCGGCCGCCGCGCGCTCGGCGTCGACGCCCACCTCGAGCGCGAGCTCGCCCGGGCGCTCGGCCTGAGCGAGCTGCCCCGCGCGCCCGTGCACCGCATGAGCGCGACGGCGATGACGTTCACCGACGCGACGTTCGACTTCGCCTACTCGCACTCGGTGTTCGAGCACATCGACGACCCCGCCGCGGCGCTGCGCGAGGTGACGCGGGTGCTGAAGCCCGGCGGCGTCGCGTACATCAGCGTGCACCAGTACAGCAGCCACTCGGGGCAGCACGACCCGCAGATTCTGACGATGCACGAGCCGCGGCCTCCGCTCTGGCCGCACCTGCGGCCGGCGCTGCAGCACACGGTGCACCCGAACGCGTTCATCAACCGCTGGTCGCTGGGCCAGTGGCGCAGCCTGTTCGACGAGGTCATGCCCGGCGCGAAGGTGCTGCTCGACCGGCAGGAGGGCCTGCGCGACGGCCTCGCCGAGCTGCGCGCCCAGGGCGAGCTGCGCGACTACAGCGACGACGAGCTCCTCACGCTCAACGTCGCGGCCGTGTGGCGCAAGCCCACCTGACCGGCCCCGCCGCGGTGTTACCGTTTCGCTACGCCGCGGCCAGGCGCGCGACGCGGTGCCGACCCGGTTGTACCGTGCGCGGCGATGGCGCTCGCGATCGTGCTGAGCCTGCTCGCGGCTTCCGAGCGACGGCTCACTGTAGCGATCAACCTCTACGAAGAGGCGCGCTTCACCGACGCCAAGAACCGGCTGCTCGAGCTGATTCAGTCGCCCGACCTCGCCGCCGAAGACCGCGCCGAGGTGCTCACCTATCTCGGCGCCTGCTACCTCGCGCTGAAAGACCGCGGCAGCGCGCGCCTGCAGCTGCGAACGCTCGCGCGCGAGCAGCCCGCCGCGAAGCCGTCGCGTGCGCGGTTCGGCCCGGAGTTCGTCGCGCTGGCCGACGAGGTCTGGGCCGACGAAGAGAAGCGCCGCCAGGCCGCCGCGAGCCCGCCGGCGCCGCCGCCGGCGCTCACGCCAGAGCCGAAGGTCGAGCCGCCGCCGCCGGTCGCTCAGCCGAGCCGGGCCGTCGCGTCGCTGCCGCTCGGCATCGGTCACTTCGCGCGCGGCCAGCCGGTCATGGGCGCGGTGTGGCTCGTCGCCGAGCTCGGCCTGTTCGGGGTCGCGGCCGGCACGACCGCGAAGCTCGAGACGCTCAAGCGCAACGACCGCCCGCGCACGCTGTTCCTCTCGGGGTCGCTCTACTCGGCCGACCGCCCGCAGGCCGACGCGCTGAACACCGCGGCGACCGCCGCGTTCTTCGCGGGCCTCGGGCTCGTGGCGCTGAACGTCGTCATCGCGTACCTCACGGCGGTGCCGCAGTGAGGCGCGTGGCCCTCGCGCTGGCGCTGCTCTCGTGCCAGGCGCTGCAGACGGACGACACCGACGACTCGGGCTCGGCGGGCGGAGGCGGCGGCCTCGCCGGCGGCTCGAGCGGCGGAGCCACGGCGGGCGGCTCGAGCGGCGGCGCTGCGGCGGGCGGCGCGGGCGGCTTCGGCGGCGGAGCGGCGGCGGGAGGCGCGGGCACGAGCGGCGGCGGCGCGAGCGGCGGGAGCAGCGCCGGAGGCGGCGTCGACCCCTGCCCGGCCCCGACCGGCGGAGCGCCGAGCTGCGATGCGGGCTGGTGCACGGTGCCGCGAGCCCCGGGGGCAGGCAACCTGGTGAGCGTCTCGGGCGCGGCGCAGAACGACCTCTGGGTGGCAGAGGCGTCGGGGCTCTTGCTGCGGTGGAGCGGCGCGCAGTGGGCCTGCGTCGCGGCGGTCGGCCTCGCTCGCGCGCGCGACGTCTGGGCGAGCGCCGACGAGGCGTGGATCGTGGGCGAGCCTTCGAACAGCTCGGTGCTGCGCTACACGTGGCGCGACGGCCGGCTCGCGACGATGGAGGCCGGCGGCAGCGCGGTGAACACGGTGTGGGGCAGCGGGGGCCGCATCTTCATCGGCACCGAGGGTGGCGAGCTGCGCGCGTACGCGCCCGACGCCGGCTGGCAGCGCGAGAGCGCGCCGGGAGTGGCCATTCGCGATCTGCAGGGCTCGTTCGCAGCGGCGGCGCAGGGGCGCGTGCTCGTGCGCGACGCCGGAGGAGGCTGGGCCCAGGAGTCGGCGGGCTCCAGCGACCTCGCGGCGGTCGCGGCCTCGCCGACCCACACGAGCGCGGTCGAGGTGGGAGGCGGCGCGTTCGTGCGGCAGGGCGTGGGGAGCTGGGCGGCCGAGAGCGGCGTGCCCGGGGCCGCGCGCGTGCACGCGCTCGGCAGCGGGGGCGGCGAGCTCTACGCGACCGGTGAGGCCGACGGCGGGGGCGGCTTCTTCGCGCGGCGCGACCCGACGCTCGGCTGGCAGCTGCTGAAGCGGCACCCGGTGGTGTTCAACGACGTGTGGGTCGCGGCTGATCAGAGCGCGTGGCTGGTGGGCAGCTCGGGCACGCTGCTCGGCTACACCCCGCCCCGCTGCGGGTACCCGACGTCGCCGATCGCCGACGACTTCGACGGCGAGGGCCTCGGCCCGAAGTGGAACGTCACGGGCGCCGGCGCGACCGCCGTCGTGCGCGGCGGGGGCCTCGAGGTCACGCCCGGGACCGGCGCCAACGGCAGCGGCGCCGTCGAGACGACGCTCGCATCGCCGGGCATGGTCGGCCGGTGCGTGTCGGTCGAGGTCGAGCGCGTGGCGAGGACGTCGGACGGCGGCGACACGGGCGCCGGCACCTTCCTCGTGCTGTCGGACTCGCCGCCGAGCGCGGGCGCGACGCTCAAGCTCGAGCTGAGCGCGGGGCGAATGAAGTCGTACTTCGGCGACCCCGCCGTGCCGCAAGACTCGATGGAGCAGCCCACCGACGGCGGCCTGCGCTTCGTCCGCATCTGCGAGGCCAGCGGCGCCGTGACGTTCGACTACGGCCCCGACGGCCGCGACTGGCGCCCGTTCTCGAGCTACCCGGGCGGGCAGGCGTGGCTGTCGACCATCGAGCGCGTGCGGCTCTCGGTGTTCAATGTCGGCGGTACGGTTTCCGCGGCGCGGTTCGACAATCTGAACCGTTGCCCGTGAGGCGGGCTCTCGCGCTCCCAGATTTCGAGAAAGGGAAACTGGCGCGGCCCGAGCGACGAGAACGAGTCGTTGGTCTCGTTCTTCGCCGCCGCGTTGCTGATGACCGCGCCGACGCCGCGACAGGGCCCGTGCAGCCGCGCGTTCGACGCGATCGCGACGCTCGCGCAGAGCGAGAACAACTTCGGCTACGCGCGCGAGGTGATGGTCGAGGGTCGCGGCTCGTTCGTGCGCGCGTGCCGCCGCCACCTCACGGCAGAGCAGGTGCGCTGCATCCTCCGCGCGCGCAGCTCTGAGCAGCTCTACGCCTGCACGCCCTGAGCTTCGCGCTCGAGCGTCTGGAGCTGCTGGCCGATCGCCTCCTGCACCCTCACCGCGAGCTCCTCGGGGCTCTCGTCGTCGCGCGGGTCGAGCGCCGAGCCGACGAGGTAGCGGAAGTGCCCCGGCAGGGGGATGTGCGGCAGCGGCCCGAGCGCGAGGCCCCACGGCAGCGACAGGTGAATGGGCCAGATCTCGGCGCGCGCGATGCGGTGCAGCCCGACGGCCCGCGCGATGAACCGGCCCGACGTCAGCACGCGCAGCCCTTCGTGGGCGCCTGCGTGCGCGCACGGCACGATGGGCGCGTTCGTCTCTCTCGCGAGCCGCGCGAAGCCGGCGCGGCCGTGGAAGTCGACCTCGTACCGCTTCGAGTACGGGCGCCAGGTGTCGAGGTCGCCGCCCGGGAAGATGAGCACGTCGTGGCCGGCGGCGAGCACGCGCTTCGCGTTGTCGAGCGAGGCGCGTAAGACTCCGACGCGCTCGAAGAACCGCGCGACCTGCGGCAGGGCGAAGAGCAGCTCGTGCGCGAGCAGGTAGAGCCGGCGCGTGCCGCGGAAGCGGCGGTGCCACGCGATGCCGAACCCCCACACGTCGGGGATGGTGGTGCCCCCCGAGTGGTTCGAGACGAGCATGGCGGGCGACGGCGGCAGTGACTCGAGCCCGCGCAAGGTCAGCTCGAAGTAGCGCCCCGGCCCGTACAACAGGCCGGCCTTTCGCTCGACGTCACCGATGAAGGCTGCGTCGTAGGCGTTCGGGTCGTTTCCGTAACGGTGGCCGAGGCGCGCAGCGCACCAGCGGGACAATTCGCCATGGCGGCTGCGCGTCGTGGCCGGCACATTTTTCACGTGAGGGTGATTCAGCTTGGAGAGCATCTGGCGTTGGCCTCGCTCAGGGCGATGCAAGGCTTCGACCGCCGCTGGGTGCAGACGTCGGTGGGCCGCGTGCACGTCTGCGAGAAGAACGGCCGAGGCCGGCTGCCGCCGCTCGTGCTGATGCACGGGCTCTCGTCGGCGGGCGTGCACTACCTGCGAGTGACGCGGCACCTGCGCGGCGCCTCGCGCATCGTGCTGCCCGACCTGCCCGGCCACGGCTTCTCGCAGATGCCGAGCCGGCTCGACTCCGAGAGCCTGCTGCAGGGCCTCGTCGAGTCGCTCGACGCGGTCATCGACGAGCCGGCGATTCTCTCGGGGAACTCGCTCGGCGGCTACACGGCGCTGCGCTACGCGCTCTTGCGGCCGCACAAGGTCCGCGCGCTGATGCTCGCCGCGCCGGCCGGCGCCGGCATGGCCCCGGCCGAGCTCGAGGCGTTGCGCGCGCGCTTCAGGCTGACGAGCCACGCCGAGGCCCTCGCGTTCGTCGACGCCCTCTTCCACCGCCGGAAGCGCTCGCGGCACTTCTACGCGGTCGGCCTGCGCAAGTACTTCGCGCTGCCGCAGACCGTCGCGGTGCTCGCGGCGATGCGGTCGCCGACGCTGTTCACGCCCGAAGAGCTGCAGACGCTGCGCATGCCGATTCTGTTTCTGTGGGGCGAGTCCGAGCGGCTGCTGCCGATTCAATGCCTGCGCTTCTTCGAGCAGCACCTGCCGGCGCACGCGGTGGTCGAGCGCGTGCCCGGCTGGGGCCACAGCGGCTTCCTCGACGACCCGAAGGGCTTCGCGCTGCGCCTGATGCGCTTCGCCTCGGACGTCGCCGCGCTCAGGGCGCCGGAAAACCGAACAAGAACGACACCGGCGTCGAGCTCGCCGACGGGCAGAGCGGCTCCGACTGCGGGGTGAGGCCGCTGGGCGAGTCGCACTGCCCGCTCACCACGAGCCGCTCGTCGATGAGCGCCATGCTGCTCGCCGACTTCGCCGACGACGCGCTCGGCAGCCACCGCACCTCGAGCAGGCGCGCCGAGCGATCGAAAACGAACACGGCGAGCGTGGGCACGGTCAGCGCGGGCAGCGTCTCGCCGGCCCAGCTCGCCTTCGAGTCCGACACCGTCGCGAGCACGTAGACCCGGTCACGCGACGGGTGCGGCACGACGTCGCCGACGGTGAGCGCGAGCGCGGCGGTGCCGGTGACGAACGCGCTGCCGGTCGCCTCGGAGACCGCCGCGACGTCGGGCTGCATCGAGCCCACGCTGTAGCGCTGGAGCCTGAGGTGGCTCGTGGCCGAGTAGTACGCCACCCAGACGGCGCTCTCGGTGGCGCCGAGCGCCGCGGGCCCGGGCAGCACGCCGTTCGCCATCGGCAGCTGCCGCACGGTGGGCACGCCGCCGGCGGAAGCGACGTCGCCCTGGTAGCGAACGAGCACCCAGCGCAGCGCGTCGCCGCCGGCCGGCGCGACGTACTGGCCGTCGCCGAGGTTGCACGGCTGCGCCTGCACCGCGCCGATGAAGAACCGCTGCATGCTGTCGCCGGTCGTCGCGGCGTCCCACCAGGTCGTGGGGCCGCAGGAGTACTCGGCGCGGCGCACTCCGCCGTCGGGCTCGACGAGCGCCGTCACGTGCGTGCCGTTCGAGTCGCGCGAGCCGAGGGCGTGCACGACGGGGTTGCCGGCCGCGTCGCGGAACATCGTCGACGCGACGATGCCGCCCGAGATGGCGAGGTTCATCGAGGGGCTGCGGCCCACCGGCGCGCCGGAGCCGCTCATCCACAGCACGCGCCAGTCGCTCACCGAGCTCACGCCGCGGCCGATGAACGCGACCTGATCGCCCTGAGAGACGACGTTCACCGGCGCGAGGTCGTGCGGCTGCGTGGCCATCGTCTGGCCGTCGTTTCTGCGCAGCGTCGTGATGACTCCGCTCGAGGCGAGCACGTAGCGCAGCCAGATGACGTTCTCGCCCGACGCCGCCGAGGCGATGGAGTACTCGTCGACCGCTCCGCGCACGTACCAGTCGAACGCGATGGGGGTGACGGCGATGCCGGCGTCGGTGCCCGCGTCGGCCGGCGGGGTCCCGGCGTCCTCGAAGGTGCCCGCGTCGGGGCCGGCGTCGAGCGTGCCGACGGTGCCCCCGTCGCTGCCTGCATCGGCCGGCGAGTCGTCGGGGCCGGGCTCGTCCTGCGTGGGCTCGGCAGGCCTCGTCTTGAGGCCACAGCCCGCGACCAACAGCACGATCAGGCTCCAACGCATGGGTTCGGCTCATACTTCAAACTTTGTTTGCACCGCAAACTACGGAGTGGGTGTCACGGGGACATGGTCCAAAATCGCGAGCCTGATCCGTTCGAGGCGTTGGTGGCGCAGGGCGTCACGGCAGCCGGCCCGGACCCTTCGGCAGAGCCGACGGCGCTGATTCAGACCGCTCCTGCCCCGGTGGCCGAGGAGGAAGAGGTCGTGTGGCTGCCTCCGCGCGAAGAGGCCGAGCCCGAGCCGGAGCCCATCGTGCTGCCCCGGCCGTGGTGGCGAACGCGGTGGGCGCTGGCGGCGCCCGCCCTGCTCCTGTCGATGCTCGTCGCGGCGGTGGCGTGGTGGCCGGAGGCAGACGACACACTGCCTCCTCTTCCTCCGCCTCCTCCGGTGGCGATGGAGGCGCCGCGCGCGCCCGAGCCCGAGAGGGTCGCTCCGGCTCCCGCTCCGGCTCCCGCTCCGGCTCCCGCGGCTGCTCCCGCACCGGCGCCGAAGCCCAAGCGCGCCGCGCGACCGGCGGCTCAGCGCAGCCCGGCCTTCGCGCCGTGGCCAGGAGATCGCGACCGCGAGCCGCTCAAGCGCCCGTCGTTCGGAGAGACGCCATGAGGCTCTCGGCGCTGCTGTTGCTCATGTTGAGTGGCTGCTTCGCGACCGGCTGGAAGCCGTGCTCGCCGCAGAACTGCGCAGGCTGCTGCACGGCCGACGGGGTGTGCGCGCCCGGCGCCGAGGCGAGCGCGTGCGGCTCGGGCGGAGTCGAGTGCACGACGTGCTCGGGCGCGACGAGCGGCTGCCGCCTCGGAGCGTGCGGCCCGTGCGCTCCGCTGTGCGACGGCCGGACGTGCGGCTCCGACGGCTGCGGCGGCACCTGCGGCGCGTGCGGCGCCGGCGAGCAGTGCGGCGCCGCCGGCACGTGCGTCGCGTGTGCGGCGAACAGCTGCGGCGAGGGCTGCGGCGACTGCCCCGCCGGCCACGAGTGCCGCTCGGGCACCTGCGCCGAGGGCTGCGGCGAGTGCCCCGAGGGCCAGGTGTGCTCGGCCGCGGGCGCCTGCGTGCCCGCGTGCACGCCGTCGTGCTCGGGCAAGCAGTGCGGCCCCGACGGCTGCGGCGGCACGTGCGGCACGTGCGGCGCCGGCGAGGCGTGCTCGGCGAGCGGGCAGTGCGCGTGCACGGCTTCGTGCGCGGGCAAGCAGTGCGGCTCCGACGGCTGCGGCGGCTCGTGCGGCTCGTGCGCGACCGGCGTGTGCAACGGCGCGGGCCAGTGCGTGGCGAGCTGCACCCCGTCGTGCGCGGGCAAGCAGTGCGGCTCGGACGGGTGCAGCGGCTCGTGCGGCACGTGCCCGAGCGGCTCGGCGTGCGGCGCGAGCGGCCAGTGCCAGTGCGCCCCGGCCTGCGTCGGCAAGCAGTGCGGCTCGGACGGCTGCGGAGGCTCGTGCGGCGGGTGCCCGGCCGGCACCGCGTGCAACACGTCGAACCAGTGCGTGCCGGTGTGCGCGCCCGAGAGCAACGCGACGTTCTGCGCGCGGCTGCAGCGGCAGTGCGGCACCGTCACCGAGGCCGACAACTGCGGCGCCGGGCGAACGGTGTACTGCGGCAGCTGCGCGGTCGGGCAGGCGTGCTCGGCGGCGGGCCAGTGCGTGAACACGTGCACGCCCGAGACCGACGCGGCGTTCTGCGCGCGCAACGCCCGGCAGTGCGGCAGCCTGAACGCCGCCGACAACTGCGGCACGACGCGCACGGTGTACTGCGGCGCGTGCGCGAGCGGGCAGGCGTGCTCGGCGGCGGGTCAGTGCGTGAGCACGTGCAGCCCCGAGACCGACGCGGCGTTCTGCGTGCGCCAGGCGCGGCAGTGCGGCAGCTTCAGCGGCACCGACAACTGCGGCGCGGCGCGTACGGCGAGCTGCGGCGCCTGCGCGACCGGGCAGACGTGCAGCGCGGGGCAGTGCGTGTGCGTGCCCGAGACGAACGCGGCGTTCTGCGCGCGGCTGCAGAAGCAGTGCGGCTCGGTGAGCGGGCTCGACAACTGCGGGGCGTCGCGCACGACGAGCTGCGGCACCTGTGCGGCGGGGCAGTCGTGCTCGGCGGCGAACGTCTGCGTGGCGCCTCCGCGGCTCTCGTTCTCGACGGGCTGGCAGGTGCTGCCGGGCACCGGCGCGAGCACGGTCGAGTTCCGCTGTGTGGGCACGGTGACGACGACGGCCACGGGCGGCACGCGCTGCTACCGCTCGTCGGGAGACCCGGTCGAGCTGCGGATCAACGGCTCGACGTGGGTGCTGTACCCGGGCTGCGACGGCCTGCGCAGCAGCAACTGCATGACCACCCTCACGCCGTCGGGCGCGACGTACAAGGACTACGAAGTCAACGCCGGCGGTCGCCTCTTGTGTGACGCGATGGGCTGGCCGCTCTCGAACACGCTCGCCGACAAGAACGCCGGCACCGTCTCGAGCGCCGTCGCTGTCGTGCAGACGAACCCGGCCGTGATCGGCACGGACCCGGCCCTCAAGAACTACCTCACCTACGTGAACTGCGAGCCCTGACCATGTTGAACGCCCTCATCGCCGTCGCCTTCTGTGCCGCCCGCTCTGCTGCGTCGGAGCCCGCGCCGGCGCCTCCTCCGCCGCCTCCGCCTCAGGCGCAGGCGACCACGTCGCCGTCAGCGCCGCCGCCGGGCGCCGGCTCGTTCGGCATCCGCGCGGGCTTCGGCGGGAGCACCGCGACGCCGGGCATCGACGTCGGCAACGTCGGCGCGAAGTTCCTGTTCACCGACTCGATCGGGTTGAGCGTCGACGTCGGCCTCGGCCTGACGGCCGCGAGCGGCTACAGCCAGGCGAGCTTCGCCGCCGACGGAGTGCTCAGCTTCTACCTGCGCGACCGCCGCAGCTCGCTGCGGCCGTACGTGCCGGTGCTGTTCGGCATCGGCTTCACGAACCGCTCGCAGGAGCAGACGACCGCGACCGGCACCGTGACGGTGACGAACGGGCCGCTGGGCTCGGTGTCGTTCGCGCTCGGCGGGGGCATCGCGGCCGAGTACTGGTTCTCACCGTCGTTCTCCGTCGCCGCCGAGCTGATGCTGAGGCTGTCGATCGGGAACTTCAACGCCGTCGCGTTCGACCTCAGCACGCTGACGCCGGGCATTCACGCGACGTATTGGTTCTAGCGACCGGGTGAAGGGGCGACAGCAGGGGGTGCTACCGTCGCGGCGTGCACGTTCTACTCGCTCTGCTTGCGGCTGCTCCCTCGGCGCCCGTGCTTCCGGCGAAGGTCTTCGCGACCGAGCTGAAGCTGCCGCTGACCGTCACTCCTGATCCGAGCCTCAAGGAGCACGCGCTCGCGCCGAAGGCCGCCGAACGGCTCCTGGTCCAGGCGCTGGCCGTCTCGCGAGAGCTGCCGATCGTGGCCAACGGCTTCGAGAAGAACCTCGCCGAGACGCGGGCTGCGCTGGCTGGAGCGGCTCCGGACGCGCTCTTCGCACGCCTGATACCGCTCGGCCGGGCCCGCACCGCCACGTGCACGCTCTGGCTCGCCGACTGGTCGATCAGCTGGCCCGACACGCTCACCGACGCGACCGTGCTCTTCACCTCGAAGATCGACGGCAAGCTGGTCGACGCCGCCGAGATCACCGACGTGGTCGGCGGAGCGGGCGTCGGCCGCACCGAGAGCAAGGCGACGATCTCGGCCTCAGGCGAGATCACCACCGCGACCCGCTCCTGGGAGTTCGAGGGCAACGACGGAGTCGAGGTGCAGCGCAGGCGCAGCACCTTGACCGTAGGTCCGGACTGCAAGCTCACGCGGGGGCCATCGCTCGACGAGCTCGTCACCGTCCGCGACCTCCAGACGGGCGAGCAGCTCACCTTCACGGACGACGGCAACGCCATCTCGGTCGCGTACCGCGCGCGCGAAGACGCAGGCACGCGCAAGCTCGACGTCAGAGACGTCGACCGCGACGCAGGCACCCTCACCGTCCGCTTCGGGGCGAAGGCGAGAGACACGTACCCGCTCGAGTGGGCGGCCGATCGCCGCTCGCTCAGCTGTACGAACCCCGACGGCGGCGTGCAGAGGTTCACGCGGTTGTAGACGAACCGCATAGACTGGCGGCGATGCCGATCGCGCTCCGGTTCCGCTTCGGGCTCGCGATGAAGGCCCTCTTGCTGCTCGCGCTCGGCGCCCTCTTCACCGTGCTGCTCGCCGCCGGCACCTTCGGCGCCGATCGCCACCTCGTCACGCGCGCCGTCAGCGCCGTCGTCTTCGGCGTCTGCGCCGCATTCCTCTACTGGACGGCGGCGCTCGCCCTGCTCGACGCCCTGCTCGGCCGCGCGGTGCGCGTCACCGGCGCGGTCGCGCTGCCGCCGCAGCGGCTCTCGGGCGTCTCGTTTCGCGTCGCCGGCGACCGGCCCGCCGAGTTCCTGCTCTACAACCCGTGGGCGCCGCTCGAGGTCGGAGCCCGCTACGCGGTCATCGTCGGCCGGTGGTCGCGCGTGCTCGTCGAGCCCCCCGTCAGGGACACGGGCCCGTAGGCGGCGCGACGACCGGCGCGCCCCCCGCAGCCGCCGCCGCGAAGAAGCACTCGTACTGGTGCCGCGCCTCGGGCTTCTCGAACACCACGTAGTGCCCGTCGCTGATCGACCCCTTCGCGTGCTGCACGAGGCCCAGCGTGAAGCCGCCGCGGTTCCCCGAGAACGGAGCCGCCACCTCGGCCCCGCCGACCTGCGCGAGCTCTGCGACCGTCTTCTCGTCGAGCGCCGCCGCCGCGACGTCGACCTTCGCCGCCATCGCGAGGGCGTTCACCATGCGCGGCAGGTAATACGTGTCGATGATGCCCTCGAAGAGCAGCACCGAGATGGGCGAGCTGCGCGCGCGCGGCGAAGCCACCCAGCCCGAGGCCTGGTTCATCGGCTCGATCGGCTCCCACATCGTGGCGGCGAGCGTCAGCACCGGGTCGAAGATGTCGACGGTGTCGGCGTCGGTGTAGCCGAGCAGCGGCTTCACGAGCTCGGCCGAGGCCGGCGTCTGCTTGAGCACCAGGTTGTAGAGCCAGCTGCCGCCGGCGCCGCTGAGGGCACCGGCCCGGAAGGCGTCGTTGCTCGCGATGATGCTCGCGGCGACGACCGAGCCCGTCGAGTGGCCGTGCACGAAGAAGAGCTGCGCGTCGAACTTCACCTGCGCGGCCTGGGCCTCGGGCACGAGCGCGCCGTCGACCCTCAGGCCCTTCGCGAGCGTCGCCAGCACCTCGTACTCAGCGGCCTGCTGGCGGTGGTTGTCGCGCAGCGCGACCGGGTTGAACACGTTGTAGAAGATGGCTCCGTCGCCGCTGCCGCCGGGCGCGCGCGGGCCGGTGAGGTTCGCCTCGACGCCGATCGCCGCGATGCCGTGCGGAGCCAGCACCTGCGCGAGCCCGCTGCCCGCTGCGCCCGGCCCGCGATCGACGATCGCGAGGTGCGTGCCCCCCGAGCCGGGCACATGGAACAGCAGCGGGAAGCCGGCGGCCGGCATCGGGCGGCGGGGCACCGCGAGCGCGAAGCGAATGCGCTCGGTGCGCTGCGCGACCGGGTTGCCGCTGGCGTCGAACACCATCGCCCCGTCTTCCGAGAACGGCTCGTCGCCGCGCTGGTAGATGGGCACGTCGAGCTGGCCCTCGAGCACGGTGAAGCCCGGGTGCTCGCGCAGCTTCGTGCTGGGGCCGACGGGCGCGGCCGGCACGGCGCGGGCCGTGGCGGCGATCTTGGCGAGGCGCTCCCAGTGCGAGCCGGTGCGAAAGACGGTGGCGGCGACGACGTCGCGAAAGCGGTCGCCGAGCGCGGTCTTCAGGCGGGGCAGCTCGGCGCGAAGGGCGTCGCCGCGCGGGCCGCCGCCGCTGGTCGAGTCGAGGAAGGCGGCGCGCGGCACCGGCAGGCCGTCGGCGCCGCGCAGGCGCGTGGTGACGACGAGCGCGTGCCAGGTGCCGGCGGCGGGCACGTGCCCCTGAAACGGCACGGCCACGAGCAGGTTGCGCGGCGAGTAGGTCTCTTGCTCGGCCTTGAACTGCAGCTCGAGCGGCACGAGGCGCATCGTCTCGAGATCGAGCAGGTAGACCGAGTCGTCGAGCGTCGGCGTCGCGCCGAGCTGCGGCAGCGAGGCGGTGTCGAGGCCGCCCGAGAAGCGCAGCCACAGCGCGGTGCTGCGGCCGAAGCCCTCGCCGTGGGTGCCGAGCTGATCGACGAGGCGCTGCTTCAGCGCGAGGGTCGGCCCGGGAAAGTCGGCGACGTCGATCGTGTCGTCGGCGCGCAGCCGGCCCGGCGAGGGGTATGGGGCGTCGAAGAAGCGGCCCTCGAAGTCCATGACCGGAGCCGTCGCGCTCGGCGCGGGTGGCGCGCAGCCGGCGACACAGAGCAGACCGAGAGCGAGACGGCGCATGAGGGCGCCGTGACCTTACGCGCAATCACTCGACGATGACGACGTCCGACGGCTTGAGGCGAAAGCCGATGCCGGTGCCGCGGCCGTCGACGAGCGCGCCGTAGTCGAAGCGGATGCGCGTCGGCTTGCCCTCGACGCTGCGAATCACGAACAGGTCGCGCGCCGCGAAGTTCGTGAAGCCGCCCGCGCTCGCGACGGCCTGCAGCACGCCCGCGGTGGGCTCGAGCCGGTAGATCCCGGGGCGCGGCACTTCGCCGAGCACCGACACCGAGATCTGCCGCGGCTCTTCGAGCGACACGGTGACCACCGGGTTCAAGATGAACGTGCGCAGCTGGGTCTGCAGCTGCGTCGAGAGCGTGACCGGGGTGACGCCGGCGGCCGACACGTCGTGCAGGAAGGGCAGCGAGATCTTGCCGTCTTCCCGAACGCGGGCTCGGCCGGACATGGCGTCTTGGCCGAACACGCGCACGTTCACGACGTCGTCGGTCGCGATGATGTACTCGGCGGCCTGCGAGGGCGGCTCGTTGAAGTCGTCGATCCACACGTAGGAGCCGGGGGCGTGCGCACACGCGGCGGCGGCGAGGAGGATGAATGGAGTTTTGCGCAGCATGCGAGCCGAACTAACGGCCGCGCGTTGGTAGGCGCCACGCTTCGCGGTCCCGGTTACCGGCTCGTGACCGGGAAGTGCGCTGGAGGAGTCGCCCCTCACCCCGGCCCTCTCCCCTACGAGGGGAGGGGGTTCGTCATTGCGCCAGGGCGCTCAGCATGTCACCGGGCGGAAGCTCGAGCGTGATCTCGACGCGCCGGTTCAGATCGCGGTTCTCGCGCGAGTCGTTCGGAGCCAGCGGCACCGACGAGCCCCTGCCCGCGGCCGTCAGCAGCGCCGGCTCGGCCTTGTGCGCGGTCTCGAGGTACTCGACGACGGCCGAGGCGCGCGCCGAAGAGAGCTCCCAGTTCGAGCGCAGCCGCGAGCCGGTCAGCGGCGAGTCGTCGGTGTGCCCCTCGACGCGAATGGGCCGCCTCAGCGGCACGAGCTCCGACGCGATGGCGTCGAGCACGGGCAGCGAGTCGGGCCGCAGCGAGGCCTGCGCCGCGTCGAAGAACTTCGTCGCCGAGAGGCGCAGCGCCAGCCGCCCGTTCTCGGCGGTGATGACGACCTCTTGAGGGCCCTTGTTGGGAATGAGCATGGTGCGCAGGCGCTCCTGAATGCGCTTGCGCAGCTGCTCGACGATCTTCTGCTGCTGGCGCGCCGCGCTGCTCGACGAGCCGACGCTCACCGCGCAGCCGCCCTCGCTCGGAGGCCCCTCGAAGATCGGCATCTGCCCGACGCCGCCGTTGCCGTCGAAGTGCAGCGCCCACTGAATCGCCTTCGAGGCCTGCGCGAGCTTCTTGTTGTCGACGCGGCTGACCGCGTACATGACGACGAAGAAGGCGAAGAGCAGCGTGATGAAGTCTGCGTAGCTGACGAGCCACCGCTCGTGGTTCTCGTGCTCTTCGTGCTTCTTGTGCTTGCGCGACATGCGCTACTTCGCCTTCGCCGGGCCGTGGGGCGCGTGCCCGCCGAGAAACGCCTTCAGCTTCTCTTCCAGCACGCGCGGGTTGAGGCCCTCTTGAATCGAGAGCACGCCCTCGGTGATGACGGTCTTGCGCTCTTTCTCGATGGCGAGCCGCCGCTTCAGCTTGTTCGCGACGGGCAGCAAGACGAGGTTCGCGAGGCCGACGCCGTAGACGGTCGCGACGAACGCGACGGCGATGCCGGGGCCGAGCTTCGACGGGTCCGAGAGGTTCTCCATCACGTGGATGAGGCCGAGCACGGCGCCCAGAATGCCGACCGTCGGAGCGAAGCCGCCCGCGCTCTCGAACACCTTCGCGCCGACGGTGTTCTCTTCGAACTCGGCGTCCATCTCGGTCTCGAGCGCCGACCGGGCCACCGAGGCCTCGACGCCGTCGACGAGAAACTGCAGCGCCTTCTTGAAGAACGGGTCGCTGACGCCCGACAGCTTGCTCTCGAGCGCGAGCACGCCGTCGCGGCGGGCGACGGTGGCGAGCTCGACGATCTGCTTCATCAGGGCCTCGACGTCCGACGGCTTCTCGGTCACCGCGGCCTTGCCCATCTTCACGCCGCGCATGAAGTCTTTGAGCGGGAAGGCGACCATGACGGCGCCGATGGTGCCGCCGACGACGATGATGCCTGCGGTGAGCTGCATCAGCGAGCCGGCGTGGCCGCCTTCGAGCGCCTGGCCGCCGAGAATGGCGCCGATCGCGAGCACGATGCCGCCGATGGTCGTCTTATCCATGGCTGGCTCCGTTCTCGGCGGGCGGCACGGTCACGACGGGGGTTGCGTGTACGCGCCGCTCGTACGCGACGATGCGGTCGGCGATCTCGGCCAGCCGCTCCTTCACCATGAGCTTCGACCCTGTGGTGAAGGTGAGCACCGTGTCGGGCGTCGCCTCCGCCATGGAGATGAGGTTCTGGTTGACGAGCATCTCGTGCCCGTCGAGTCGGGTGACGAAGATCATGGTTCTCTTCCCTCAGTGAATCGTCACGAATCGCTCAGCGCTTCAGCGTCATGAGCTCGGCGAGCAGCTGGTCGGCGGTGCTGATGGTCTTGCTGTTCGCCTGGAAGCCGCGCTGCGCCGCGATCATGCGCACGAACTCGGTGGCGAGGTCGACGTTCGACTGCTCGAGCGCCCCGGCCACGATCGAGCCCCGCCCGCCGCTCGCCGCCGCGCCGATCACCGGCTCGCCCGAGCTCGGCATCTGCGAGAACAGGTTGCCGCCCGCGCGCTCGAGCTGGTCGGCCGCCTCGAACGACGCCACCGCGACCTGGCCCAGCGTGCGCGACTGGCCGTTCGAGAACGTGCCCTGAATCTTGCCGTCGTTGCCGATCGAGATGCCCGCCAGCGTGCCGGCGGCGTAGCCGTCTTGGCTCATGAACGACGTCGCCGACGGCGAGCCGAACTGCGTGATGTTGGTGAAGTCGAAGGCGATGGGCTGCGGGTTCGTCGCGCCGAGAGGGTTGAAGACGATCGCCGCGTTCTGCGTGAAGGCGTTCTGCACGCCGGCGGCGTCGAAGCCGATGGTGCCGGCCGCGATCTCGGTGTCAGTGCCGGGCGTGCCGCCGGTGACGCCGCCGCCGTCGGTGAGCGCGTGCCAGTCCCACTGGCCGACCGCGTTCTTCCGGTAATAGATGTCGACGGCGTGCGCGTTGCCGAGCGAGTCGTAGACGGTCGTGCTCGTCTGGAAGTTCGACGTCGCGGTCGGGTTCGCCGGGTCCCACGCGGCGAGGGGCGTCGTCGCGTTGGCGTCGAGGTTCGCCGTGATGCGCACGTTCGCCGTCGCGAGCGGGTTCGCCATCGCGTTGCCGAACTTCAGGTCGCCGAGCGTCGCGCCGATGTTGCCGGTGGCGTCAGCGGTGTAGCCCTGCACCTTCAGGTTCTCGAGGTTGACGAGGTTGCCGTCTTTGTCGAGCGTGAACTGGCCCGCGCGCGTGTAGTACTGGCCGTCGACGCCGTTGTGGTTGCCCTTCACGACGAAGAAGCCGTTGCCCTGCAGCGCGAGGTCGGTGGCGAGGCCGGTCGTGGTGAGCGCGCCCTGCGTGATGAGCTTCTGAATCGCCTGCACCTGGCTGCCGAGGCCCTGCTGGCCGCCGGGGCCGATCATCGAGTTCGCCATCATGTCTTCGAACGCGGTGCGCGCGCCCTTGAAGCCGATGGTGTTGGCGTTGGCGATGTTGTCGCCGATGACGGTGAGGTCGAGGCTGTTCGATTGCAGGCCGGTCGTGCCGGTGTACAGCGAGGTCATGAGGCTCATGTTCAGTTCTCCTTCGTGGGTTCTTTGACGGAAATGATCTCGTTCATCATGAGGGTCACGCTGCCGACCTGAAGCTCGGGGTAGCCCTTCACGTACGAGATGCCGGTGACGCGGCCGGTGCCGCTCGCGTCGACGGCGATGTTGTTGCCCTTGTCGTCGGCCGCGGTGAGCTTCACCGAGTACTTGCCGCTCGGCACCGTGTTCCCCTTGTCGTCGTGGCCGTCCCAGCTGAGCGAGAACGGGCCGGCCGGCACGTTGTTGAGCTCGACCGTGCGCACGGCCTTGCCGCTCGAGTCGGTGATGACGGCCTTCACGCTCGCCGCCGGCTTGCTGAGCGTGCTGACGATGCCGGCGGGCGAGGTGCCGTCGAAGTCGAGCGTGCTCGTCTTGAACGTCACGTCTTTGCCGAGCAGGCCGACGGTCTGCGTCTGGTTGCCGGCCGTCTGCGCCATGAGCAGCGTCTCGAGCTGCTGGTTCACGCCCTGCAGCTGCTCGACGTTCGCGAACTGCGCGAGCTGGGCGACGAACGCCTGGCTGTCGGCGGGGCTCGTCGGGTCCTGGTGGCTGAGCTGCGCGAGGAGCAGCTTCAAGAACTCGTTCTTCCCGAGCGTGCCCTTCGGCGCCTCGACCGCGCCTCCTGCGCCGGGGTTGGTGACTGAGGTCACGTCCATTCGTCTTGCCTCTCTTCGTGTTGGTGACGCCGGCGCTCGCCGTCGTGCTCCTGCGGGGTGAAGGTCGACTCGCGCAGCTTGAGGCCCTCTTGCGCCAGCGCGACGCGGAGCTCGGCCTCCGAGGACTTGAGCTGCGCCGCGAGCTCGCCGCGCACGCGCAGGCTGACCTCGCCGTCGCGCACCTGCAGGTGCAGCGCGTGGCCCTCGGCGGTGAGGTTCGCGGCGTTCGGGAAGACCGTGAGGCGCGCGGTGTCGTCGGCGACGAGCTCTTTCGGAGCCCACGCGGGCGGCGGCGGTGCCGAGGCCTTCGGCGTCTCGCGCGGCGCGTCGGTGAGGGTGAAGAGCGCGGCGGGCTGTGCCGATGACTGCTTCGACGGCGCAGGCGGCTCGAGCGGAGCCGGGCGCTCGGCGGGCGCGTGCTTCAGCGGGGCCGCCACAGCGACGGGCTGGTCGTGCTTCCTCGCGTGCACCGCGCGGAGCGGCGCCTGGGGAGCGAGCGCCTGCAGTTGAGCGAGCTGGGTCGCCAACGGGTCGGCCTGCGGCGGCGCCTTCTTGTCGGAGGTCGCGGGGCGGTCGCTCTTCTCGGGCCTGTCGGCCTTCGCGGCCTTCGCGACCTTCGGCTTGCTGAGCGTGTCGAGCAGCGCCGCGAAGCCCTGCGCGGCCTTGCCTTCCTTGGCCGAGGTCGGTGCGCCGAGCTGCAGCTGCGGAGTCTTCGCGAGCTTCACAAGAGGTCCTTCTGGGGCGCGGGGGTCGCGGCGAGCAGCTGCACGAGATCGGCCGCGACGTCGGGCTTGAGCTTCTCGAGCACCGCGCCGGCGTCGGCGGGCTTCATCTCGCGCAAGAGCTGGGCGGCGAGCGTGCGGTCGAGCCGGCCGATGACGACCGCGGCGTGCTCGGCCTTCATGCCCTTCAAGGTCTTCGCGAGCGCCTTCATCTGCGCCGGAGCCGATGCGGCAGGCTTCGCGGCAGACGCGGGCGCGCCAGGAGCCGAGGGGGCCGCGGGCGCTCCGGGCTTCGGCGCGGCCGCGACGCTGGGCAGAATGCCCTCGAGCCGCTCGGTCTCGGCGCGCAAGGCGGCCCGCGACTCGTCGATCTCTTTCTTCAGGGCCTCGAGCCTGGCGCGCTCTTCTTCGATGGCCTTGCGCTCATCGTCGAGCCTGGCGCGCGCAGCCTTCTGCTCGCGCGCGGCCTTCTTGAGCTCGGCGGCGAGCGCGGTCTGAGAGAGCGACGGAGGCGGGCCGGGGCGCTCGGGCTTGGGCTCTTCGCGCAGCGGCTGGTCGCGCTTCGGCTCACCCTTGCGCTCGGGCTTCGGCTCGGCCTTGGGCTTCGACTCGGCCTTCGCGTCGTGGCCCTCGGGCTTCGCTTCCGGCTTCGCCTCGACGGCAGGCTCGGGCTTCGCGGGCTCGGGCTTCGCTTCGGGCTTCGCCTCGACGACGGGCTCGGGCTTCTCGCCCGGGCGGGGAATCGGCGGAGTCTCTTCGGCCGCGGCGAGGGCGGCGGCGAGCACGAGGCAGATCATGATCGCGAGCCTCCTTCGAGAACGGTCTTGAGCTGCGTCAACGTCATGTCGCGAGCGACCCGCACGTCGGGGCTCTGTTGCAAGAACGAGCGCAGCGGTTGAATGACGCGGAGCGCGCGGTCGACGCGTGGGTTGGAGCCCGACACGTACGCACCGACCTCGATGAGGTCTTGCGCCTCGCGGTACGAGGCGAGCACGTCGCGGCAGGTCATCGCGAGCTCGAGCTCTGGCTTCGGCACGACGTCGGTCATCACGCGGCTGACGCTCGCGAGCACGTCGATGGCGGGGAAGTGGCCCGCCGAGGCGAGCTTGCGCGAGAGCACCCAGTGGCCGTCGAGGGCGGCGCGCGCCGAGTCGACCACCGGGTCCGACAGGTCGTCGCCCTCGGCGAGCACGGTGTAGAGCGCGGTGACGCTGCCCTCGCCCTCGTCGTTGCCGGCGCGCTCGACGAGGCGCGGCAGCTGGGCGAACACCGACGGCGGGTAGCCCTTCGAGGTCGGCGGCTCGCCCGCGGCGAGGCCGATCTCTCGCAGCGCCATGGCGACGCGCGACAGCGAGTCCATCAGCAGCACGACCTTCTTGCCCTTCTTGCGCCAGTGCTCGGCGAGCGCGGTGGCGGCGTGGGCGGCACGCACGCGCACGAGCGGCGACTCGTCGGCGGTGGCGACGACGACGACGGCGTTCTTGAGGCCCTTGGGGCCGAGGTCTCGCTCGACGAACTCGCGCACCTCGCGGCCGCGCTCGCCGATGAGCGCCACGACGCACACCTCGGCGTCCGAGTGCTTCGCCATCATGCCGAGCAGCACGCTCTTGCCGACGCCGGGGCCGGCGACCACGCACACGCGCTGGCCCTCACCGAGCGTGAGGCACGAGTCGATCGCCTTGACGCCCGTAGAGAGCGGCACCGAGATGCGGCGCCGCGCCATCGCGCGCGGCGGCGTGGCCTTCAGCGTGGCCTTCTCGGGCAGCACCATCGGCGGCCCGCCGTCGATCGGCTCGAGCGTGGCGTTGACGACGCGGCCGAGCAGGGCGTCGCCGACCGGCAGCGCCTCGTCGTTGGGGCACGGCACGACCACGCTGCCGGCGCTGATGCCGGTGATGTCACCGAGCGGCATGAGCAGCGCGGTGGTGGCCGAGAAGCCGACGACCTCGGCGCGCACGAGCTTGTTGCTCTGCGTGATGACGTCGCACAGCGTGCCGACGGCGACACCGGGCAGCTGGGCCTCGACGACCCACCCGCTCGCGTGAATGACCTTGCCCTGCACCGCGAGCAGCTCGGTCTTCGAGATGCGGCGCTTCAGGCGATCGAGGTCGACAAGGCCCATCACTCTTCCCCCTCGAGGGCCTTCTTCAGCTCGGCGATGCGGGTCGAGAGGCGGCCGTCGACGACGCCGAGCTCGCTCGTCACCTTGACGTCGCCGGGGCCGAACGACGGGTCGACCTCGAGCTTCACGTTCGCGATGCCGGGCTCGCCGGCCTTGAGCTTCTCGTGGTTGGCGGGGCTGACGGTCACGGTGATGTCGCGGGCCTCGGCGAGGCGGCGCATGGCGCTGCGCACGAGGCTCGCGAGCGCGCGCGGGTTGTGGGTGACCTCCTGCTCGAGGATGCGCTCTGCGACGAGGAAGCCGATCTCGAGCGCGTCGTTCCGAGCGAGGTCGGCGAGGCGCTCGTTCTGCATCACGAGCCTCTCGATGGCGAGCGAGAGCGGAGCCGACGGCTGAGGAGGCACCGGAGGCGGAGGCGGCGTCGGCGGCGGCCGGAGCTCGGCGAGCGCGACGGGGATGCCGGCGGGCGGCGCGGGCGGAGGCGACGGCAGCGGGGGCGCGACGGGAGGCGGCGTCGGCGCGGCCGTCGGCTCGACGACGTGCAGCCGGCCGAAGTTCGCGGGCACCGAGGGGCGAGGCGTGACTCCCTGAAGGAAGGCGGGGGTTCGCATCGGTCAGACCATCTTGTCCGTCGCGCGAACGATGGTGAGCTTGCCCTTCTCGGCGAGCTCGAGCGCGACCTTGCAGACGTTGCCCTGGGCCTCCTCGACGACCTGGAGCCGCACCGGCCCCATCGCCTGCAGATCGTCGGCGAGCATCTGCGCGGCGCGCGACGACATGTTGCGGAGGAACTTGTCTTTGACCTCTTCGGTGCTGCCCTTGAGGGCGGTGGTGAGCTGGGCGGTGTCGATCTCTTTGAGCAGCGCCTGAATGTCGCGATCGCCGAGGCGCGAGAGGTCATCGAACGTGAAGAGCTTCGTCTTGAGCTCGGCGGCGAGGTTCGGGTCGTCGCGGCCGATCCACTCCAGCACCTGGCTCTGCTGGGCGGTGGGGGCGCGGCGCAGGATCTCGAGCGCCGCCTTGCGGCCGTCGACCTTGCGCATGCCCTCGGCGACGAGCGCGTTGAGCTCGCTCGTGAGCGCGGTGCGCACCTCGCGCAGCACCTCGGGGGCGACCGACTCGACGACGGCCATGCGGCGAACGATCTGCGGCTTGTTCGTCTCGGGCAGGTGCTCCATCACGGCGACGGCGCGGTCGGGCTCGAGGCTCGAGAGCACGAGGGCGACGGTCTGCGGCTGCTCGCGGGCGAGCACCATCGCGAGCGCCTCGGGCTCGGTGGCGGCGGTGGTCGAGAGCAGCTCGTCGACGCCGGGGGTCACGCGGAACTCGCTGCCGAACAGCCGCTTCGACGCGTCGGCGCCGAGCACGTTCGTGGCGATGTCGCGCAGCATCTCTTCACCGGCCGGCGTGTCGCCGCCGACCTTCTCCATCGCGTCGACGAAGTCCTTGAGGGCGTCGGGCACGGTAGAGCCGGTCGAGCGCTTCAGGTCTTTCGCGCCGAGCGCGATCTGGCGCACGTCGCTCTCTGAGAGCTGCCGGAAGACGGCGGCGGCGGCCTCGGCGCCGAGGCCGAGCAGCAGAGCGGCGGCCTTGCGCGCGCCGACTCCGGTGAGGAAGCGGGGGGCTTCGGCGGGCGTTGCGGTCGAGACGGCGGGGTCAGCCACGGCGGGCCTCCTTGGCGGCTTCGGCATCGGCCGCGATCCACGCGCGGATGAGCTGCGCGGTCTTCACGGGGTCCTTCAGGGCGTGGGCCATCGCGCGCTCGCGAACGGTGATCTCGGGCGGCAGCGGGGCGGGCACGACCTCGACGGTCTTCGGCGGCTTGGCGGTGCCGTCGGCGTTCACGAGCGCGGCGGCCTGCGCGTTCTCGGCCTCGAGCTCCGAGACCTTCATGCCCGGCTTGAGCACGAGCGGCGGCGTCGCGGGCTTCCGCTTGCGCAGCGCGAGCGCGACGGCGGCCATGATGACGATGAAGGCGAAGGCGCCGGCGGCGTACGGAGCCCACCAGGGGAGCTTCGGCGGGCCGTCGACCGCAGGCGCCTCGACGCCCTCGGCCTTCGAGAACGTGGCGGACGAGATCTGGAACTGGTCGCCGCGCTGCTCGTCGAAGCCGACCGCGCGCTTCACGAGCTCGCCGAGGCGCTGCAGCTCGGCGTCGGCGCGGGGCGCGTCTTTCGGCTGATCGAGCAGCACCGCGACCGACAGCTTGCGCAGCCGCGGCGTGCGAATGACGGTGGTGGTCGAGGTCTTCGAGATCTCCCACGTGCGCAGCTCGTCGCCGCTCGCCGACTGTGACTTCGACTGCGAGCCGGTGCTGGCCCCCTGCCCCTGCAGCATCACCATCGGCTGGTTGCCCTGGGCGCCGGCGACGCCCGACGTCGTGCCGTTGTCGGAGCTCTGGTTCTGGTTCGCCTTCTTCTCGGTGCGCAGCGCGACCTGGTCGGGGTCGAAGACCTCGCTCGACTGGCTGACCTCGCTGCTGTCGGCGGTGACCGCGACGCGCGCGACGACGGCGCCGGCCCCGACGACGGGCTCGAGCAGGCTCACGATGCGCGCCTGCAGCTGGGCCTCGGTGGTCTGCTCGAAGGTGTGGCCCGTCATGGCGTCGCTGCTGGTCGGGCCGAGCACCGCGCCGTGGCCGTCGACGATGGTGACCGACTCGGGCTGCAGGCCGGGCACGGCGGCGGCGACGAGGTGGCGAATGCCGCTGAGCTGGCCGTCGGTGAGGGTGCGGCCGGCGTGCAGGGTGACGACGACCGAGGCGGTCGCCTTCTTGTCTTCGCCGCGGTAGAGGCCGCGCTCGCCGAGCGAGAGGTGAACGCGGGCCGAGCGGACCTCGTCGAGGCTGCCGACGGTGCGGGCGAGCTCGCCCTCGATGGCGCGGCGCAGGTTGACGCGCTGGGTGAACTCGCTGACGCCGAACTGGCCCTTGTCGAAGATCTCGAAGCCGACGCCGCTGGCGCGGGGCAGGCCCTGGGCCGCGAGCAGCAGGCGGGCGTCGTAGACCTTGCTCGCGGGGACGGCGAGGGCCGAGCCGCCGGCCTCGGCGCGGAAGGGAATGCCGCTCGCCTTGAGCACGCCCGCGGCGGCCTGGCCGTCTTCGGGCGAGAGGTTCGTGAAGGCGTACTGGTAAGGGTCGGCGGCGCCGCTCGCGAGCACCGAGACGAGCGCGACTGAACCCAGCGCTACGAGCGTGCCGATGAGGATGAGGCGGGTGCCGCGCGAGAGGTTCTGCCATTTCGATGGCAGGGTCTTCAGCTGCTCGAGGAGTTGCTCCATCGCTTGGGACTACGTTTCAAGGTGCGGGCCAGGATCAGGCGTCAGCGCGCTGACGAAGAAGGGGACAGCGCAGAAATGGGGACAGCGCAGAAATGGGGACAGGCTACTTTTCCGCTCGTCTGCAGTCGGGAGCGCTGCCGCCCGGCGACCGGAAAAGTAGCCTGTCCCCTTTTCTGCGCTGTCCCCATTTTTCGTCTTTGCGCTCACACGCTCATGCGCATGACTTCGTTGTACGCATCGACGAGCTTGTTGCGCACCTTCACCGCGACGCGCATCGCGACGTCGGCCTTCTCGAGCGAGATCGACAGCTCGTGCAGGTTGCCCTCGCCGCGCGCCACCTTCGTGGCTTCTTGATCCGACGCCGTCTGCAGCGCTTCGACCTTGCCCAGCGCCTCGGCCATCACTCCGCCGAAGCCCTCGGCCTTGCCCGCTTGGGTGCCGCCGGCGACCGGCAGCTGTGTCTCGAGGCCGGCGATCTTCATCTGGCGATGTCCAGCGCGCGGGCGGCCATGCCCTTCAAGGTGTCGACGGCGGTCGCGTTGGCCTCGTACGACTTCTGCGCCGACATCAGGTTCACCACCTCGTGAATCGGGTTCACGTCGGGAAAGGTCACGAACCCGTTCGCGTCGGCGTCGGGGTGGCCCGGGCTGTACACGCGCTTGCCGGGGCCCTGGTCCTCTTGCACGCCCGAGACCTTCACGCCCTGCAGCTCGCCCTCGAACTGCTGCGCCTCGAACACCGGGTCCTTGCGGCGGTACGGCTTGCCGTCGGGGCCCCGCGTCGACTCGGCGTTCGCGAGGTTCGTCGCAGAGAGGTTGACGCGCGTGCGCTCGGCGGCGAGGCCCGAGGCAGAGACGTGAAGTGCGGTCAGAAAGTCCATCAGGCGGCTCCATCGGAGGCGACGTATCGCAGGATTGCGAGCTTCTTCCCGGCGGCCTTCGCGGCGGCGCCGTACTGCAGAGCGTTCTCGGCCAGGCTCACGAGCGTCTTGTCGACGTCGACCTCGTTGCCGTCGATGTTCGGCGACGCGCCCGGAGCGTCGATCACCGCCGACGTCTCGGTCGCCGTGCCGTCGACGAGCTTCGTCACGTCGACGTCTTTCGGCTTGAAGTGCGGCGTGTCGACGTTCGCGAGGTTCCCCGCCAGCATGTTCTGCCGCTGCAGCCGCGCGTCGAGCGCGCGCTCCAGCGTCGAGAAGGTCGTGTCGAAGAGCTTCATCGCCCCATGCCTCCCGGGCCGCCGGCCCGCGCCTTCGACCGCGCGATCGCCGCGTTCGCGAGCTCGGCCGCCAGCTCTGCGTCGCGCACCTCGAAGGCCTCACCCACCGCGGCGACCTGCACCGGCTCGCTCGACGGCTTCTTCTTCTTCTTCTGCGCCCTGCCCGCCTTCAGCCCCACCGAGTCGATCGCGTACGAGCGCACCGTCGCCGCGCGCGCCGGCTCACCGGCCTGCTCGTAGAGAGCGATGACGCGCACCAGGTGCTGCTTCAGCTTCGCCTTCGGCACGTCGGGCGTCGCCGCCGCGAGCGCCGCCGCCGCGTACTGCGGAGCGCCGAGCGCCACCGCCGCGTCGGCCGCCGCCTCGGCGAGCCACGGGCGCCGCGCGAAGCTCGTCGACACCGGCCCCGACGCGTAGAGGGTCAGCGCCGAGATGCGCGCCTCGACGTCGTTCGACTCGAGCGCGCTGAACATCACGTTCTGGCAGATGACGGCGCCGGCGCCGCCGCACAGCGTCTCCGGCCAGCTGCCGCGGCCGGCGTCGAACAGGCGCGCCGCAGCCGTCGGAGGCGACTCGTAGCGCAAGAGTCGCAGCTCGTGCAGCTTCAGCTCGTCGCGCAGCGGGCCCGGCAGGCCGGCGCCGTCGAGCAGCGCGTCGCGCTGCGGCCCTTTGAGGCAGCGGCCCGACAGCTCGCACTGCCGCACCGAGGCGAGGCGGCCCCAGTCGCCGCTGCGGCCGGCCTTCTCGAGCCACTCCATCGAGTCGAGCGGGCAGTCTTCGAGCAGCGCGAGGTCGGCGAGGCGCACGGCCGCGTACGTGCGGTCAGAGGTCTCGAGCGCCGCGGTGAGCAGCTCGCGGGCGGCAGCGCGGTCGCCCGCGGCGAGCGCGCACTCGGCGCGGCCGGCGGGCGTAGTGCCGGGGCACGGGCCTCCGAGGCCGATCTCTTCGGGGCGGTAGAACGGCAGCGGCGCGGGCTCGTCGTTCGCGGCCCACGGCAGCCCCCGCAGCGACGCGATGCTGACCGTGCCGCCCGAGCTCTTCGCGTGAAGCCGCGCGGTCGTGCACTCGAGCACGAGGTCTTTGCCGTCGGCGCGCGCCTTCGGGCACAGCCCCTTCGCCTTCCACTTCTTCGCGAGCTTCGCGGCGCCAGCGATGCGCACCTCGCGCGACAGCACCGAGACCGAAACCTCGCCGTCGGCCTTCACCTTGACGACGTCATCGGCGAACGGGAGCAGGCCTCCGAGCAGCGTCAGCAGTGTGGCGGAGGCGATCATGCTTCCCTGACGTTGCAGCGGTCATGCCACGGCGGCGACGGTGGGAGCGCCGACGTCGCGCTGACGGCGGCGGAGCTTCTCGACGAGCGTGGTGCGCTGGAGGCCCAGCATGTCGGCGGCGAGCTTGCGGTTGCCGCCGGCCTGCTCGAGGGCGGCGTCGATGTACGAGTCTTCGAGCGCCTTCAGCATCGCGGGCAGGTCGATGGGGAACTTCTTCTCGGCCGGAGCGGTCAGCGGCGCGAGCGGCGGCGGTGGCGCGGGCTCGACGAACGGGAGCACGGGCGCGACGGTCTCGGCGGGCGGGGCAGCCGCTTCGGTGGGCGTGGTGAGCAGCTCGGCGGCCGAGGTGATCTCGGTGGTCTCGATGACGCCCTCGCCGCTGAGGGCGAACGTGGCTTCGGCGTCGGTCTCGGCGAACGCGTCGGTGCTGCAGCCGAGCAGCGCGCGCATGTCGGGCGGCAGGACCTTGAGGTTGATCTGCTGCGCCTCGACGCAGACGCTGATGCGCTCGACGAGGTTCTCGAGCTCGCGCACGTTGCCGGGCCACGCGTGCGTCTCGACCGCGCGCATCACGTCTTCGTGAACGATGCGCTTCTCGCCGCGGGCGCGCCAGAAGTGAGTGAACAAGATGCGGGCGTCGGCGGGCCGCGCGCGCAGCGGGGGCAGCACGACCGGGCACACCATCAGGCGGTAGTAGAGATCGCGGCGGAAGCGGCCGGCCTCGACCTCCTCGAGCAGGTTCTTGTTCGTCGCGGCCACGAGGCGAAAGTTCGCCGTGATCGACTCGGCGCTGCCGACGGGCTCGTACGTGCGCTCCTGCAGCAGGCGGAGCAGCTTCACCTGCAGCGGCAGCGACAGCTCGCCGATCTCGTCGAGGAACAGCGTGCCGCCGTCGGCCATCGCGACGCGGCCCTTGCGGTTGGCGTTGGCGCCGGTGAACGCGCCGCGAACGTGACCGAACAGCTCGCTCTCGAGCAGCGCCTCGGGGATGGCGCCGCAGTTCACCGGCACGAACGGCTTGCCGGCGCGGCGGCTGTTCTGGTGAACGAAGCGGGCGAAGACCTCTTTGCCGGTGCCGGTCTCGCCGCCGATCAACACGGTGCTGTCGCTGGGCGCGATGCGCTTGCAGGTCTGGACCATCTCCATCAGCGGCGACTTCGGCCCACAGATGATCTCGGTGTTCGGGTTGGTCATGTTGGCTTTCCCCATGAGCAACCGACGCGCCAAGCACGTGGCGCCGTGCGGCATGAGGCGCGACGGGAATTTGGCTGATCCGGCGGATCACTGACGGGGCGGTGCAACAGGGTCAGCACTCACCTCAGGTGATCGATCTGACCCGCTGCTTAAGCCGCCAGGCCAATGCGCCGATGCCCATACGGGTGGCGAACGAACTCGAAAACGATGGATATGCGGAGCTTCTCGAGCAGCTCCCCCTGGGGGTGGTCGAAATGACCCCCCTGGGCGAAGTGACGCTCGTCAACGAGAACGCCCGGCTCCTGCTCGCGGGCCCGCCGGGCGTCGAGGTGCGCGAGCTGCTCACACGCCTCGCGAAGTCGGCGTGGGCCTCGCGGGGGTGCGTCGAGCACGCGCTCGCGCTCGGCCGGCTCGGCGAGGTGAGGCTGTGGGCGGCGCCGTCACGCGGCAAAGAGGGCGTCACGGTCGTGCTCGAGCGGCACGCCACGCAGCGCAGCCGCCTCGAGTCGAAGCTGCTCTCGATGTTGGTGAAGGCCGCGACGGGCATCGAGGGCTGGCACGCGTGCGCCACGCGCGCGCTCGAGACCCTGTGCGTCTCGATGCCCGGCACACACTTCGTGCTGTACGAGCGCGGCGCCGACGGCACGCTGCAGCCGACGGCGCACGCGGGCCTTCCGCTGTCGCTGGCGTCGGGGCTGCGGCCGTTGCTCTCGCACGCGAGCGAGCTCGTGGGCCGGGTGCTGTCAGCGGGGCAGATGATGGCGGTGAGCCCGCTGTCGCACAGCCCGCTCGTGATGCCGTTCGCCTACCCGCCCTACCCGCCGCTCGCGGCGGTGGCGATACCGCTGAACGGCAGCTCGGGAGTGCGCGGCGTCTTCTACGCGTGCGGGCCCGAGTCGGTGCTGGCCGAGGCCGAGGCGCGGCTGCTCTTGCAGCTCGCCGAGATGCTGGGCCTCTTGCTCGAGCAGAAGGGGCGCGACGAGCGGGTCGCGACCGAGCGCGATCGCTTCGCGACGCTGCTCGAGAACCTGCCCGACGCGGTGCTCGAGCTCGGGCCCGACGGCATCGTGCGGCTCGCAGGGGGTGGCACGAGCGAGGTGTTCGGGCTGCCGCCCGAGGCGCTCGAGGGCCTGTCGTGGCACGCGTGGGTCGGCGACGCCGAGCGGGCGCGCCTCGAGAGCGCGAAGACCCCCATCGAGGTGCGGGTGCGCGGCGCCGACGGCGTCGAGCGAACGTGCAGCGTGGCGTCGCACCAGGCGAGCGACGACGTGAAGCGCGTGGTGTTCCGTGACGTGTCGGAGCAGGTGCGGCTTCGGGCCGAGGCGCACGCGGCGATGGACGTCGCGGCGCGCAACGAGCGGCTCGCGATTCTCGGGCGGCTGACGGCGGGCGTCGGGCACGAGCTGAACAACCCGCTGAGCTACCTGACCTCGAACCTCGGCGCGCTGCGCGAGGAGCTCGAGCCGCTGGAGGGCAAGATCCCGAAGCCGACGTTCGACGAGATGCGGTCGATGGTCGACGACTGCGAAGAGGGCGTGAAGCGCCTCGTGTCGATCGTGCAGGCGCTCAAGGGCAGCAGCCGCCAGGGCAACGTCGAGACGACGACGGTGTTCGACCCGGCGCACGCGGTGAGCAACGCAGTGACGCTGTTCCGCGGCGTGAACCGGCACAAGGTCGCCGTCGAGTGGGACGGGCGCTCGCTGCCGCTGGTGAGCGGCTCGGTGAGCGCGCTGGCGCAGGTGCTCCTCAACCTCCTGCAGAACGGCATGGACGCGATGGGCGGCAAGGGCCGCCTCTCGCTGCACGGGGCCGCGCACGCCGACGACGCCACGGTCGTCATCGAGGTCACCGACGAAGGCCCCGGCATTCCCGCCGAGGTGCAGCCGAAGGTCTTCGAGCCGTTCTACACGACGAAGCCCGAGGGCAACGGCACCGGCCTGGGCCTGTTCCTCTGCCTGCAGATGGTTCAGGGCATGGGCGGCACGCTGACGTTTCGCACCGGTGAGAAGGGCACGACGTTCTCGGTGAGGTTGCCGGTCGCGGCCGAAGAGAGCGACGACCTCGAGCCGGCGAAGCACTAGCGGAAGCAGCCCCAGAACCAGCCCCAGCCGCGTTCCCAGCCCCTTTGCCTTTCCCTTCCCAGCCGTCCGGAAAAGGAAAGGCCAAAGGGCTGGTTGAGGGGCTCGTGCTGCGGCTGCCGCTGGGGCTTTCCCCTCAGCGCGCGAAGCGCAGCACCGCGAGCTCGTCGGTGTCCCGGCGCTCTTTGCGCTCGGACGCCTCACGGGCCTCGGTCAGCAGCGAATCGACGACCTTCTCGACCGCCTTCAGCTTGTGGTGCGCCGTGAGGTGCGCGGCCTGCTTCTCGCCGGTGCGCTGCGCGGCCTTCGCCGTGACCTCGGCGGCCGCCTTCAGCTTCGTCTCGCCGGCGGCGCGGCTGAGGTCCGACAGCTCCCACAGCGCCGCATGCCCGTGCACGCGCACTTCCTTCGCGAGCGCGTCGCGCAGCTGCTGCTCCTTCTCGCGCGCTGCCCGCTCTTCCGCGTGCGCGTCGCTGTACGCCTTGCGCGCGTCGAGCTCCTGCCGGCCGCGCCACCACTTCACGGTGTCCAGTCGAGAAGACGAATCCATGACGCGCCCAACGCTGCAAGCGCGAGGCCTGTCACGACCGCGACGCTGTGCCGCGGAATCACGCGCGCGGCCGTGGGTCATCGGCGCCCGGTGGGCCGATTTCGCCGGGTGGAGACTCGCCGCCCGCGGCGTCAACCGGCTGTCGTCGTGTCGCCCCGAGTCAGTGCGAGCGGCACCTGCGGTCATCGCATCGGCTCCGGTTGCGCACTACGCCGAGCCGCCATGACGACGAGGGCAAACCTGGTGGTGCTGCTCGCAGCGGCCGCGGCCCTGAGCGGCTGCGGGGTTCACTACTGCGACCGGCAGAGCCTCTGCGAGAACGACCCGATTCCGACGCCGGCCGACCGCCGCGCCTGCCGCTCGTCTCTCGACGCGAACCAGAACAGCCCGTGCCAGCGCGAGGCGCTCTCGTACTCCGAGTGCGCGGCCAGCAACGTGATGTGCGGCTCCGACGGCAAGACCGACGGCGCGCTCACCGCCACGAAGGTGACGAACAACTGCAAGGCCGAGCGCGACGCCCAGACGACGTGCTGCAACGCGAACCGCTCGGCGAGCGCGTGCGGCTCGACCTCGGGCGGCCCCGGCCCTACCTCGACCCCGAGCGTCGAGGACGAGCTGTGCAGCCCGACCCCTGTGTGCCCGAGCGAGCCGGCGCCGACCTCGGCAGCCATCAGCACCTGCCGGCAGGACATCGGCTCGAAGCGCGGGGCGGCGTGCTTCGACGCCGCCGTCGCCCTCAGCCGCTGCGTCCGAGCCAACGTCGTCTGCGGAGCGGACGGGAAGTTCGACAGCCCGGCGACCACGACCCGGTACGGCCAGAACTGTCAGACCGCGGCCCGAACGGCGAGCGACTGCTGCCAGCAGAGCCGAGGCTCGCCCGCGTGCACGTGAGCGAGGCGCTCCGCGCCCGCGTTCAACTCGGCTGAGCCGCGGTATAACGTGCGCGGCGCATGACGGGCCTGCACATGAAGCACGCGCCACACGAGCTCTGGCGCTGCCCGACCTGCCACCGCCCGTTCGCCCAGAAGCCGCACACCCACGCCTGCGGCAAGTGGACGGTCGCCGACCACTTCGCCGGCAAGCCGCGCGCGTGGGTCGTCTACGAGGCGCTGATCGAGGCCTGCCGCGAGCACGGCGCCGTGAAGGCCGTCGCCGCCGAGGCGCACATCACCCTCGAGTCGCGGCTCCACGCGCCGTTCGCCGAGGTCGTGCCGCACTCGGGCTTCGTGCAGGGGCGGCTCCTGCTCACTGCCCCGCGCAAGCACGCTCACGCCTTCGAGCTGCACGCGCCCGACGAGCTCGACGAGCGCTTCCTCGCGCTGCTCCGCGACGCGTACATCAGCGCCGACCGCTGACCCGTCAGATCCGCCGGTGGCCCGGCTGTTGCTCAGTCTCCCTCGCGACAGGAGATTGACGATGGCTGACGGCATCTACATCGGAATGGCGGGAGCCGAGGCGCGCGCCGCCCAGCTCGAGGCCATCTCGGACAACCTCGCGAACGCGCAGACGCCCGGCTTCAAGAAGGCCGAGCCCGCGTTTCACGCCCTGCTCAACCAGGCCCAGTCGAAGGACCAGGCCTTCCCCGTCGCCGTCGCCACCGGCTTCGACATGTCCGAGGGCGCCACCCTGCGCACCGAAGAGAAGCTCGACGTCGTGCCGAACGACGGCGCCTTCCTCGCCGTACAGCAGGGCGACTCGACGGCGTTCACGCGCTCGGGCCACCTCACCGTCGGCCCCGACGGCGTGCTCCGCGCCGCGAACCTGCCCGTGCTCGATGTGAACGGCGGCGCCATCACGGTGCCGCAGGGCCGGCCGCCTCCGCAGGTGCGCAACGACGGCAGCGTCTACAGCGGCGAAGACCGCCTCGGGCAGCTCGCGACCTACAAGCTCAGCGGCCCGCTCGAGCGCATGGGCGCGCAGCTGATGCGCCCGCAGGCCGGCGGCCGCGCCGACGCCGTCGCAGCGGGCGTGCGCACCGGCGAGCTCGAGCTCGGCAACACCTCGCCGCTCGCGTGCGCCGTGCAGCTCGTCTCGGCCCAGCGCCACTTCGAGTCCGCCATGCAGACGATTCAGACCTACCGAAAGATGGACGAGCGAACCAACGAGCTCGGCCGCGTGCGCTGAAAGAAAAGGAACCGACCGATGATCCGCTCTCTCTACTCCGCGGCGTCCGGCATGGAGGCGCAGGAGCGCCGCATGGACACCATCTCGAACAACCTCGCGAACTCGAGCACCACCGGCTTCAAGAAGCAGCGCGCCGACTTCGAAGACGTGCTGTACGAGACGGTGAAGAGCGCCGGCGCGGCGACCTCGACCGGCGGCGCGAGCGTCGCTCCGATTCAGGTCGGCCTCGGCGTGCGCAACGTCGCCACCACGCGCTCGCAGGGCCAGGGCGATCTGCAGACGACGCAGAACCCGTACGACGTCGCGGTCGAGGGCCTCGGCTACTTCCGCGTCATCAAGCCGAGCGGCGAGTTCGGCTTCACGCGCTCGGGCAACTTCCGCGTCGACGGCATGGGCCACCTCGTCACCCAGCGCGGCGAGCAGCTCGACGGCAACATCAGCGTGCCCATCGAGGCCCAGCAGGTGACGATTCGCGCCGACGGCACCGTCGCCGCCCGCATGCCCGGCAAAGACGAGCTCCAGGAGCTCGGCCGCATCGAGCTCACGCTCTTCACGAACCCCGCCGGCCTCGAGGCCGCGGGCGGCAACCTGTTCATGGCCACCGAGGCCGCCGGCCAGCAGATGCAGGTGCGCCCCGGCGAGTCCGGCGCCGGCACGCTCGCCCAGGGCTTCCTCGAGGGCAGCAACGTGAAGGCCGTCGAAGAGATGGTCGACCTCATCTCGACCCAGCGCGCCTACGAGCTCAACTCGAAGGTGATTCAGACCGCGGATCAGATGCTCCAGCGCCTGACCAACCTGAGGTGAATCGTGACCGCGCTCGTCCTCTCGATGCTGCTGTCTGCCTCTGCCGAGCCCCCGAACGGCTCGCTCGTGCCTCTCGAATACAAGGTCGGCACGGTCACCGTCGAAGTTCAGGCCCGCCTCGTGCCGTGCGTGCGCGACCGCCGCTGCGCCCAGCTCCCGAACGGCCGCCGCGTCATCGGCCGCGTCGACCAGGGCCGCTTCATCGTCGAGGAGATGCCGTGAGCGCGCAGCGATCGCGAACCGTTCGACGGCCTGATGAGCAGCGCAGCCCGAACCTGAAAGCCGTGAGGGCGCAGCGATCGCCGGGCTTGAAAGCCGTGACGGCGGCACTCATCTTCCTCGTCGCGCTCAGCGGCTGCGTCTCGCACATCCAGTCGTACACGCCGAAGCGCCGCCAGTACGAGCTGCCGGCCACCGAGACGCAGACCACGCAGGCCGCGCCCGGCTCGCTCTTCATCAGCGGCGGCAGCGGAGCCGCCGCCCTCTTCCAGGACCAGCGCGCCTACCGCGTGAACGACGTCGTCGTCGTGAAGGTCGAAGAGACCGCCGACGCCCAGCGCGGCGCGAACACCGATCTGCGGCGCGACACCGGCTTCAACGTCGACGTCAGCGCCTTCCTGCGCGCGATCAACTCCGTGGGCATCACCGCCGCGATCCCCGCGTTCGACATGAAGGCCGGCCTGGGCACCGGGCTGTCGACCGAGGCCGCCGGCAGCACGTCGCGCACCGAGCGGCTGCAGGCGAACGTGCCCGCGCTGGTTCGCAAGGTGCTGCCGAACGGCAACCTCTTCATCGAGGGCCACCGCGTGGTGCTCGTGAACGAAGAAGAGAACCACTTCTACATCTCGGGCGTCGTGCGCCCGATCGACATCGATCAGAAGAACACCGTGAAGTCGAGCCTGATGGCCGACGCCGAGGTCGAGTTCACCGGCCGCGGAGTCATCGCCGACAACCAGCGCCAGGGTTGGCTGTCGCGCTTCTTCGGGTGGATCTGGCCGTTCTGAGAGGCGACATGAGCTCCATCGACCCACGACCGCGCGTCCCCTCTCCCCTCGTAGGGAAGAGCGTCAGGCTGAGGGGAGCGTGTCTGCTCTTCGCGCTCGCGCTCAGCAGCACCGCGCTCGGCGCTCCGAGCCGCATCAAGGAGCTCGTCGACGTGCAGGGCTTCCGCACCAACGAGCTGCTCGGTTACGGCCTCGTCGTCGGCCTGCAGGGCACGGGCGACACCGAGCAGGTGCTGTTCACGCAGCAGTCGGTGAGCGGCATGCTCGGCCGCCTCGGCGTGCGCGTCGACCCCCGCGAGCTGCGCCTGCGCAACGTCGCCGCCGTCATCGTCACCTCGCGCCTGCAGACCTTCGCCCGCCAGGGCAGCCACGTCGACGTCACCGTGAGCGCGCTCGGCAACGCCCGCTCGCTCGTCGGCGGCACGCTGCTCGTCACGCCGCTCAACGGCGCCGACGGCCAGACCTACGCGCTCGCGCAGGGCCCCGTGCAGGTCGGCGGCTACGGCTTCGGCGCCAACGGGTTTCAGCAGCAGAAGAACTCGCTGACGTCGGGCCGCGTGCCCGAGGGCGGCACCGTCGAGCGCAGCGTCATCCCCGAGCTCGGCGCGGGCCCCATCGTGCTGTCGCTCAAGCGCCCCGACTTCACGAACGCCCAGCGCATCGCGGCCGCCATCGACGGCGCGCTCGGCGGCGGCAGCGCGAAGGCGCTCGACCCCGCCGCGATCGAGGTGAAGGCGCCCGAGGGCACCACGCCCGTCGTGCTGCTCTCGAAGCTCGAGGCCCTCGAGGTCGAGGCCGACCTGCGCGCCAAGGTCGCCATCAGCGAGCGCACCGGCACCGTCGTGCTCGGCGGCCAGGTGCGGCTCAAGCCCGCGGTCGTCGCGCACGGCGCGCTCAAGGTCACGATTCAGACGACGAGCTCGGTCGCGCAGCCCGCGCCGTTCTCGGTCGGCCAGACCGCGGTCATCAGGAACACCCTCGGCGACGTCGAAGAAGAGAGCCGCAAGGCCGTGGGCGTGCCCGCGACGAGCTCGGTCGACGAGCTGGTGAAGGCCGTCAACGCGCTCGGCGCCACGCCGCGCGACCTCGTCGCGATTCTGCAGGCGCTGAAAGCCGTCGGCTCGCTCGACGCCGATCTCGAGGTGCTCTGATGTCGCTGCTCGACCCCAAGACGCAGGCCACGCTCGACACCTTCGTCTTCAAGCAGCTCTTGCAGAGCGCCGGGCTCGACAAGGGCATGTCGGGCATGGCCGGCATGGTCTTCACCGATGTGCTCTCGGAGGCCATCGCGAAGGGCAGCGCGCTGATGCCGGGCGCCGCGGGAGCCGCGGGAGCGAACGCCGAGGGCGTCACCTCGGGCTTCGGGGTGCGCGCTGATCCGTTCACCGGGCAGCCGACGCAGCACGACGGCGTCGACGTGCAGGCGGCGTACGGCGACCCGATCGTGGCGGCCTACGACGGCACCGTGATCTCGGCCGGCGAGCGCGGCGGCTACGGCAACGCGATCGAGGTGGATCACGGAAACGGCGTGCACACCCTTTATGCCCACGCGAGTCGTGTCGATGTGCAGCCAGGCACCGCCGTCCGGGCAGGCGACAAGCTCGGTGAGGTGGGCTCGAGTGGCAGATCCACCGGCCCCCACCTCCACCTCGAGCTGAGGGTAGGCGGCCGCCCGTCTGATCCGACTTCGGCGCTTAAGGCCTACCGTGAGCGTGCCGAACTAGCGGGTAGAGGCGACCCATGAAAGTCACAGACCCGAAGCTCCAGGTGGTCATCCCGACCAAGTCCGCGCAAGAAGGCCCGGTTCGCGCCGCGGCCCCCGTCGAGCGCGTCTCGACCGTGCACAGCGAAGCCGTCGCTGCCGCGGTCGCCCAGGTGAAGTCGTCGCTGCCCGCCGACCGCGCCGCGCGAATCGCGCAGATCGCCCAGGCCGTCAAGAAGGGCAACTACCAGCCCAACCCCCAGCAGATCGCCGAGCGCATCATCGACGACGCAGAGCTCGCCGCGCGGCTGCAGGCGATGCTCGACCGGTGAAGACGTGAACGACCTGCTCGACCTCTTGGAGGCGATGAAGCAACACGCCGAGGCCGAGCGCCAGGCCATTCGAGCCCTCGACGCCCGCCGGCTCTTCGAGCTCGCGAACGAGGGCGAGCGCCTGGCCGCGAAGCTCGCGCAGCGCCTGCAGCACACGCCGAAGAGCGACGCCGCCGAGCCCGCCTGGGCCGACGTTCGCAAGGCCGCCGCCCACGTGCGCGCCGTCGCCCGCACCAACGCCGAGCTGCTCAGCCGCTCGCTGCAGCTCATTCGCGCCGTGCGCGCGCCCCACCAGCCGCCGGCGCGAGGCTTCTCGCCGCGCGGCCCCGACGTCGCCGACGAGCCGGCGTTCGTCTCAGAGGTGGCTTGAGCCCATGGCCGACCTCTTCTCACTGCTCTCGCTCGGCGCCAACGCGCTCTCGGCCCACAGCGCCGCGAGCTCGACCGCCAGCCACAACCTGTCGAACGCGAACACCCCCGGCTACGCGCGCCAGCGCGCGAACCTCGCCGCCGTGCTGCCGGCCTACCGGCTCGGCGGCGCCTTCCTCGGCCGCGGCGTCGGCCTCCAGACCGTCAGCCAGGCGCGCGACTTCGGAGCCGAGCGCCAGTTCACCCTCGCGAGCGGCTCGCACGCGATGAGCACGGCGCAGGCCGACGCGCTCGAGACGCTCTCGGCGCTCGACCCGCAGGCGCCTGGCGCGCTCGGCGGCAGCCTCGCCGACTTCTACGCCGCGATGCGCGAGCTGCAGCAGAACCCGTCGGACCTCTCGATGCGGCAGGCGGCCGTGGGCCGCGCCCAGGCCATCGCGCTCGCGTTCAACCGCACCGCCGCGGCCATCGACTCGTCGCGCGACGCCGTCGACCAGAAGCTCTCGGGCCAGCTCGCAGAGACGAACGCGCTCGCCAGCCAGATGGCGTCGCTGAACCAGCAGGTGCGTGAAGCGCGCGCCTCGGGCGCCGAGCCGAACGATCTGCTCGACGCCCGGCAGAAGGTGCAAGACCGCCTCGTCGAGCTCACCGGAGCGACCCCCATCGCCACCGCCGAGGGCGACGTGAACCTCGCGCTCTCGAACGGCGCCGCGCTCGTCACCGGCGATCTCGCCGGCGCGCTCGGCACCACGCCCGACCCGGCCAACGGCGGCCACCTCGCGCTCACGCTGACGCGCCCCGACGGCACCGGCACCGCGACGCTCAGCGCGATCGGCGGCAAGTACGGCGGCCTGCTCCAGGCGCGCGACGGCGCGCTGAAGACCGCCGAGACCGCGCTCGACACCCTCGCCTACGACTGGTCGAACTCGGTCAACACCGTGCACCGCGCCGGCTTCGGGCTCGACGGCGTGAGCGGCCGCAACCTCTTCACGCCGCAGGCGGCCATCGCAGGCGCCGCGAGCAACCTCACCGTCAACGCGACCGTCGTGCAGGACCCGACGCAGATCGCGGCGTCGTCGAGCGCGGCGACGCTGCCGGGCGACGGCACGAACCTGCAGGCGCTGATCGGCACCGAGGGCCAGGCGCTGTCGAACGGCCTCGACGCCTTCCAGGGCTTCACGCTGCTGCTCACGAGCTACGGCGCGAGCTCGCAGCAGGCGCGCAGCACCGCCGACGCCGACGCCGCCGTGCTCGACCACGCCACCGGCATTCGCGAGTCGGTGTCGGGCGTGTCGATCGACGAAGAGATCGTCGAGCTGACCAAGGCCCAGCGCGGCTTCGAGGCGGTGATGAAGGTGATTCAGACCACCGACCAGATGCTCGACACCCTGATGTCTCTCAAGGCCTAGCGAGGAGCGAACCCATGCGCGTCACCGACCGATGGAGCTACGAGCGCAACACCCTCGAGCTCGGCAGAGCCCGCGAGCGCCACGCCGAGGCCCAGAGCGAGGTCTCGAGCGGCACCCGCGTCACCCACCCGTGGGACGACCCGTCGGCCGCCGGCCTGGGCGCGTCGCACGACGCCGCCGAGCGCCGCTACGGCGCCGTCATCAAGACGCTCGGCCGCGCGTCGGACGAGCTGACCACCGCCGACGCCTCGCTGGGCGAGGTCGTCGAGGCGCTCTCGCGCGCGCACGAGCTCTCGGTGCAGCTCTCGAACGACACCTACTCGGCTCAAGACCGCGCGACCGCGGCGAGCGAGATCGACGGCCTCATGCAGTCGGTCGTGATGAGCCTCAACAAGCAGGTCGGCGGCCGCTACGTGTTCGGCGGCACGCAAGACCAGACGCCTCCGTTCAACGCCGCCGGCGCCTACCTCGGCGACACCCAGATTCGCCAGGTCGAGGTCTCGCCCGGCGCGTGGCAAGACGTCTCGGTGCGCGCCGACATCGCCATCAAGGGCGTCGGCGGCGGCGTCGACGTGCTGTCGACGCTCTCGGCCCTCTCGACCGCGCTCTCGACCAACGACACCACCACGCTGCGCGCCAGCATCGACGCGCTGCACGACGGCATCGCGCAGGTCGCGAAGTCCCGCACCCTCGCCGGCGCCCAGATGTCGGTCGTCGAGGTCGCGAACAGCGCCCTGCGCGCCTCGCAAGACGACGAGCGCGGCCAGGTCTCGCGCGAGCTCGACGCCGACATCTTCAGCTCGGCCAGCCGCATGGCCGCCGCCGAGCGCGCGCTCGAGGCCGCCATCAGCGCCACCGCCCGCAGCGGCAAGCTCAGCCTGCTGGACAAGATGTGAGCCCCAAGACCGCGTCCCTCCGCGCGGCCGAGCCCTCGGGCCACCAGCCCCCCACCGTCGCCTCGCTGCGCGCGGTCGAGCGGCCCGCTCCCGACGACGCGTGGGACTGGGAGAGCCTGCGCGCGCCGAAGCCCGACGACTCGCCGCCCGCCCGCGCTCCGCCGCCCCGCGCGCCGCCGGCCGCCGACGAGCACCTGCGCGTGTGCGCCGCCCTCAAGCAGCGCTGGCGCGTGATGCGCCGGGCCGTGCCCCACGCCGAGCGCGACGCCCTGCGCTTCGCGCCCGCCGTCTTCGCCTGCAGCCTCGACGCCCCCGGCCTCAAGGCCGACACGCCCGGCGTCGAGGGCCTGCGCAACCAGGGCCGCTTCCCCGCGCTCGCCGCGAAGCTCAAGCTGCCGTCGCCCGCCTCACCGCAGACCAGCCGCCGCCTGGTCGGCGCCATTCTCGTGCTCTACGAGTCGGGCATCGCCCGCGTGCTCGTTCAGCCCGCCGAGGCCATCGCCACCTCGATGGTGGCCCGCGTCGCCGAGCGCTGCGTGGCCGGCACCGCCCTCTATGCGCGGCAGAAGCTGCCGGTGCGCTTCGAGCTGTTGCGCCCCGGCACGCTCGACCCCGCAGCGCTCGCCCGGCTCGCCGCGCTCGGCGCCTGCATGTACGGGCGCCCCGCGAAGTGGCTCGTCGACGGCGCGCACGGGGTCGAGGTCACGCCCGAGCTGCGCTACTCGTGGGTGCCGCACGGGCCTACCGCGTACAGCCGCGTGCAGCTCTTGCTCGGCCGCCCGCCCGAGCTCGAGGCGAAGTTCTCCGAGCCGTTCGCCGAGGGCCAGGCCCTGAGCCGCGCGCTGCTCGTCGCGCTCAAGAAGAAGCCCATCGTCGACCGCCCCGAGTTTCGCGCCTGGCTCAAGCGCGAGCTGTTGCCCGGCCGCATCACCGCGTGCCTCCTGCCCAGCATGCGCGAGCGCCTGCCCGACGTGCCGCGCCGAAAGGCGCCCACGCTCACGGTGGCCGCGAGCTCGTCGGGCACCGAGCTGCGCCTCGACGCCACCGAGGCGTTCGCCGAGGCCCGCACGGCGCCGCAGGCCCGGGTGCGCGCGCTGCTGCTCGCGCACGCGCTGTGGGGCCACCTGCCGTCGACGTGGCTGCCCGACGCCGCGTGGCGCAAGCTCGCCTCGAAGCTCACGACCGACTGCGCGCGGCCGACGGTCTGGTTCGCGCTCGACGCCGACGGCGGCGCCCTGCTGCTCTACCTGCGCAGCGGCCGCGAGCCGCGGCTGCGCGCGATTTCCTCCGAGGCCGTCATCGAGCGCGTCATGGCCGCGGCGGCCCAGGGCCACGCGGTCGAGGTGATCGCGACCACGTCGGGCCGCGAGCTCGAGGCGGCCCGGCTCATGAAGCTCGCGTGGAGCGCCGGCACGCACCGCGGCCTGCCGCTCGCCGCGCACGCCGGAGGCCGGGTCATCGAGCTGCGCGACGGCCGCTTCCGCAGGTACGCGCCCGAACGCTTTCACGCGAAGCCCCGGCGCGTCGTCGTGCTCGACGAGCTGAGCTGGTCGAAGAGCGCTCGCGCGCTCGGCGCCGCGGTCGAGTGCGACGTGCGGCTCGAGGGCGAGCAGGCGCTGCTCGCGTGGTCGGCGGGCGGCATC
Source organism: Myxococcaceae bacterium (assembly GCA_044223505.1). GTDB lineage: Bacteria > Myxococcota > Myxococcia > Myxococcales > Myxococcaceae > Xiheicaenimonas. The sequence continues at coordinate 107,515 of JBGALX010000016.1, read as the reverse complement.
GTCTTTCGCGAGCGGGTGCCCCTCGACGTCGTCGAGCGCCACCTGAAGAGCGCGCTGCGCATCTGCGCCGAGAGCCCCGAGCGCAGCAAGCTGGTGCTGCGGCTCGACGAGCGCATCGAGCGTCACATCAAGGCCGGGCGGGTGCAGAACGCTCCGTCGTTCACCGCGGTGCTGCGCGGCAGCCTGCCGAGCGGCCTCGAGCTCGAGCTGTTGGGGCAGCGCTTCGAGGGCTCCGAGCTGAAGGCCGCGGCCGAGACGATGCTGTCGGCGCTGCCGGTGGGGGTGCGGGGGCACCTCGACGTGGTGAGCGCGCGGGTGGGCGTGGGGCAGGTCAACGGCGACGCCCTGCATCAGCTCTATGCGCGCTCGCTGGTGACGCGGCGCCTGCGATCGTACGTCGCTTCGCTGGTGGCCTTATCAACGGGCCAAACCGGGCCGAAATGATGGGTGAGGGCAAACAGCAGTAACCCTTCACCCAAACCCAAGGAGCCTGCGTCATGTCGATGTCGATCCGTACCAATGTTGCGTCTTTGAATGCTCAGCGAAGCCTCTACACGTCGGGCAGCGCGCTCGACGGCTCGATGGCGAAGCTGTCGAGCGGCTACCGCATCACGAAGGCCGGTGACGATGCCGCCGGCCTCGGCATCAGCAGCAACCTCGGCGCGCAGATTCGCAGCTACAACCAGGCCTCGCGCAACGCGCAGGACGGCATGTCGCTCATTCAGACGGCAGAGGGCGCGCTGAACGAGACCACGAACATCCTCTCGCGCCTGCGCGAGCTGGCCATGCAGTCGGCGTCCGACGGCGTCGGCAACACCGAGCGCGGCTACATCCAGAGTGAGACGTCGGCGCTGCTCACCGAGGTCGACCGCATCGCGAACGCGACCGAGTACAACGGCACCTCGCTGCTCAACAGCGCGGCGACGTCGCTGACCTTCCAGGTCGGCATTCGCAACGTGGCGGCGAACGACCGCATCGCGGTGAGCACGGTCGACGCGACGGCCTCGACGCTCGGCATCGCGGCGCTGAACCTGAGCACGCTCGCCGGCGCGCAGGGCGCTCTGTCGACCATCGACACCGCGATTCAGCGCGTGTCGAGCGCTCGCTCGACCTTCGGCTCGGCGGGCAACCGGCTCGACTCGGTCGTCTCGACGATTCAGACGGCGTCCGAGAACATCTCGGCCGCGAACAGCCGCATCCGCGACGTCGACGTGGCTGAAGAGACGAGCAAGATGGCTCGCTCGCAGGTGTTGATGCAGGCCGGTGTGTCGGTGCTGGCGCAGGCGAACCAGGCCCCGCAGCTCGCCCTCAAGCTGCTCGGGTGAGGTTAAAGACGCAAGAGCCGACACAGCCGGAGTCATCAAGCGGGGCGCCCTTCTTCACTGAAGGGCGCCCCGCGCTGTCTTTTCTCGCGGCCCTCGGCACGCCCTCGTGGCGCCTTAAGTGCGCACGCGTTCGCGACGAAGCCCGAGGTGAGGGTCGAACAGGCCCTTTCACAACAACAAAGGAGCAACACCCGTCATGATGTCGATCAAAACCAACGTGGCTTCGCTGAATGCACAGCGAAGCCTGTCTTCAACGACGAGCTCACTCGACAGTTCGATGGCAAAACTGTCGAGCGGCTATCGAATCACCAAGGCCGGCGACGATGCCGCCGGCCTCGGTATCAGCAGCAACCTCGGCGCCCAGATCCGCAGCTACAACCAGGCCTCGCGCAACGCGCAGGACGGTATGTCGCTGATCCAGACGGCCGAGGGAGCCCTCAACGAGACCACGAACATCCTTTCTCGTCTCCGCGAGCTCGCCATGCAGTCGGCCTCTGATGGCGTGGGCAACACCGAGCGCGGCTACATCCAGACCGAGACCTCGGCGCTGCTCACCGAAGTCGACCGCATCGCGAACGCCACCGAGTACAACGGCACCTCGCTGCTCAACAGCGCGGCCACCGCGATGACCTTCCAGGTCGGCATTCGCAACGTGGCCGCGAACGACCGCATCAGCGTGAGCACGGTCGACGCGACGGCCTCGACGCTCGGCATCTCGGCGCTCAACCTGAGCACCCTCGCCGGCGCGCAGGGCGCCCTGTCGACCATCGACACGGCGATTCAGCGCGTGTCGAGCGCGCGCTCGACGTTCGGCGCGGCCGGCAACCGGCTCGACTCGGTGGTGTCGACGATTCAGACCGCGTCCGAGAACATCTCGGCCGCGAACAGCCGCATCCGCGACGTCGACGTGGCCGAAGAGACCAGCAAGCTCGCCCGCTCGCAGGTGCTGATGCAGGCCGGCGTGTCGGTGCTCGCGCAGGCCAACCAGTCGCCCCAGCTCGCCCTGAAGCTGCTCGGGTGACAGAAGTTTGACGCGAGAAACGGCATCCCCCGGCCCTGACGGGGGGTGCCCGTTTCTTGCACTGCGCACGAGGCGTCATGCCAACTTTCAACGCGGGCGGTCTGGCTTCCGGGCTCGACACCAACACCCTCATCGACAGCCTGGTGAGCATTCGCTCGCAGTCGGTGACGAACCTCAAGACGCGCAAGTCGGCGTTCACCACGCAGGTGTCGCAGCTGGCCGACATCGTCAGCCGGCTCTCGGGGCTGAAGTCGGCGGCCACGAACCTCTCGCAGAACGGAGTGCTCGGAGTCTCGGTCGGCTCGGGGCTCACGGGCTTGAGCGCGTCGGCGACGAGCGTCGCCCCGGCGGGCAGCTACACGGTGCAGGTGGGCTCGCTCGCGGCCGCGGCGAAGCAGCGGTCGGCGGGCTTCGACGGCACGTCGGCTCCGCTCACGGCAGGCAACCTGGACTTCAGCGTCAACGGCACCAGCTACACGGTGGCGGTGGCGGCGGGCGCGTCGCTGAACGACGTGGCCCAGAGCATCAACACGACGGTGTCGAAAGTGACCGCCTCGGTCATTTCCGACGGCACGCGCACGTACCTGAGCGTCACGAACAAGGACACGGGGTACACCATCGGCGGCGCCCCGGCGAACGCGCTGAGCATCACCGGCACGGCGGCGGCGCAGTTCGGCTTCACCGAGGTCGCTGCGGCGGCGAACGCGCACCTGACCATCGACGGCCTCGACTTCGAGCGCCGCAGCAACACCATCACGGACGCGCTCAACGGCGTCACCTTTCAGCTCACGGCGACGGGCGCGCAGCAGAACCTCGTGCTGACGAACGACACGTCGGGCACGTCGCAGAACCTGCAGAAGTTCGTCGACGCCTACAACCTGGTGCTCAAGCAGGTGCAGAGCAACTTGAGCACGACGTCGAGCACGAACCGCAAGGCGACGCTGGCGGGCGACGGCGCGCTGAAGTCGCTGCAGGTCAAGATGCAGCAGCTCACGTCGGCGGTGGTGGGCAACGGCACGGTGCGCACGCTGGCCGACGTCGGCATCAAGACCGAGCGCGACGGCACGCTCAGCATCGACAGCGTGACCCTGGGCCGGGCGCTGGCGCGCGAGCCCTCGGCGGTGAACGCGCTGTTCGCGACGGCGAGCACGGGCATGTCGGCGGCGGCAGGGGCGCTGGTCGACGCGTACACGAACTCGACCGACGGCCTGCTCACGCTGCGCACGCAGGGCCTGAAGTCGTCGATGAAGCGCATCGACGACGACATCGACAAGGAGCAGACGGCGATCGACCGCTACCGCGAGCTGCTCGTGAAGCAGTTCACGGCGATGGAGTCGGTGGTGAGCGGCCTCAAGGCGGCGGGCAACTACCTCACCCAGCAGAGCGCGGCGAACAGCAGCAAGGGCTGAAGCGTGCCGATGTAGTGGCTGGAGGCAACGAACATGGTTCCCGGGATTTCCGCATACCGGCAGGTCACGAACGAGACGGCGAGCAGGGAGCGCACGCTGGTGCTCTTGTTCGAGGCGGCGCACCGCTTCATGCAGGGCGGCGCAGCGAACCTCGAGAGGGGCGCGGCGGGGCAGGCGATCGAGCAGCTGAGCAAGGCGTCGGAGATCGTGCTCGAGCTGATGCGCACGCTCGACAAGTCGAAGGCGCCCGAGCTGTGCGCGACGCTCGAGGCGGTCTACGAGTTCGTGGCGATCGAGCTGGCGCGGGCGGTGGCGTCGCGGAAGCCGGGGCACGCGCGCAACGCAGAGCGGGCGTTCGTGCCGCTGGTCGACGCGTTCCGGCAGGCTGCCGCGCAGGTGGGCTGACGCATGGACGCGCGCCGAAAGCACCTGCTCGCGATGCTGGCCGCCTGCACCGACCCCGAGCGCAGGGCGTGGCTCGAGCTGTTGCTCAAGGCGCACGACGAGAAGTCGGCGCAGCGGGAGGCCGCGTGATCGAGGAGCGGCTCGAGCGGGCGCTCGTGGCGCTGCGCGCGCTGGACCCCGTCGAAGCGGCGAAGCACCTCGTGGGACCTCCCCGAGGCCCTGCGACCGCGCGCGCGAAAGAGCTGTGGGAGCAGTGCATGGCCGAGCTGCCGAAGGTGACGGCCGACATGCAGCGGCGGGTGGCGGCGCTGATGGCGGCGCGCACCTACCAGGAGGGCGAGTGAAGCTCTCGGTGGCGATGATCGTGCGCGACGAGGCAGACATGCTGCCGGGCTGCCTCGAGCGGCTGGGCGCGTGCGACCTCGTCGTGGTCGACACGGGCTCGAAGGACTCGACGAAACAGCTCGCCCGTGCGGCCGGCGCGCGTGTGTTCGACTTCCCGTGGTGCGACGACTTCTCGGCCGCGCGCAACTTCTCGATCGAGCAGTGCACGGGCGACTGGGTGCTGGTGCTCGACGCCGACGAGCGGGTCTCGAAGGAGCTGTGGGCGCAGCTCGAGGCGCTGCCAAAGAGCGCGGGCGCCGCGACGGTGCTCTTGCGCAACGTTCAGGCGAACGGGTCGGTGCGCGACGCGCGGCTGTTGCGCGTGTTCCGCCGCGACCCGTCGGTGCGCTACCGGTACCCGATTCACGAAGACCTGAGCGAGAGCGTCACGGCGTACCTGACGCGCGAGGGGCTCGAGGTGGTGCAGCTGGGCGGCGTGCTCGAGCACCTGGGCTACGCGCGGGAGCTCATGCTGGCGAAGGGCAAGCGCGAGCGCGATCAACGGCTGCTCGAGAAGCACCTGAGCGCCGACCCGGCGAACCTGTACAGCCACTTCAAGCTGCTCGAGCTCGCGCGCTTCTGGGGCGACGAGGCGCTGGCGCGGCGAGCGGCGGCGGCGGCGCACGCGGTGCTCGAGCAGAGCGGGCCGATTCGGCACGCGCCGTGGGCGGGCGAGCTGGTGGTGCTGGTGGGCAACGCGCTGTGGCCGAAGCACCCGCGCGAGGCGCTGGCGTGGCTCGAGGCGTTCTCGACACGTATTACTCCGTCGGCGGCGTGGCACCTGCGGCGCGCCGAGCTGTACGAGCTCGTGGGGCACTTCGAGGCAGCGCGGTCGGCGTTCGTGGCGTGCGCGGGCCTCAAGCACCAGCTGGGAGACCTGCAGCTGTCGACGGTGCGCCCGCGCATGGGGCTCGCGAGGCTCGCGTGGGCGGAAGGGAAGCTGCACGAGGCCTTCGGGTGGACCCAGGCGGCGCTGGCGCTCGCGCCGGAAGACCCCGAAGGTCAGTTCGCGTTCGGAGTGCTGAGCAAGAAGCTGGGCGTGACGGCACAGGCCGGCGCACCGCAGCCCTGACGCAAGCGTGAACGCGCACGCGCGTCGCTCTCACTCGACGTGCAGCGTGACCCGCGCCGTCACCGTGCCGTGCAGCGTCAGCCACAGCGTCTGGCTCGCCGCGTCGACCGTCGCGAAGGTGCTGCCGAAGGGCGCTCCATCGAGCGTGACGCGCGAGGGCGCCGCCGCGGTGAACCCCGTGAACCGGAACACCGGGCTCACGAGCGCTCCGCCGGTGGGGTCGATCGTGACGGTCGCGCCGCCGGCCGCCATCGGCGCCGACCAGACTCCGTACGACGGCTGGTAGGTCGCCGAGACCTGCGCGGCGAGCATGCGCTCGACCTGCGTCACCTGCTCGAGCGTCGTCTGCGTCGACTTCTTCCCGACCGTCATGAACACCGAGTACGTCTGCGTCGGGTACCCGCTCAGCGTCTTGCCGAACGCCATGTACGACGAGCGCCCGACGGCCCCGTACGTCGTGCCCCACGCGAGCCGGTGCGAGTCATTGGTGAACGGCAGCTCGTACTGGCTCAGCTGAAATGGCCACAGCCAGTCGGTCGGCATCGTCCACCCCATGCCCTGCACGCACTGGGCGCCGCGGTTGCTCGACGTCTTGCCCCAGCACGCCGAGCCGAGCAGGCCTCCGCCGTAGTCGCCGCCGGCGGGCTTCGTCTCCCAGCTCTGCGTCTGCACCGCGCCCATCTCGGCGTCCGAGCCCTGCGACCACATGCGCACGTACGGCACCACGTTCGCCTGCGCGTAGTCCCACGCGCTCGAAATCGTGAGCGGCCCCGCGCCCGTCGTCGTGAAGCGGTACTTGTCGCCCCACCCGATGCCGCCGATCGCCGCCGCCGTGCCCTCGAACGCCAGGTCGCCGTACGGCGCGCGCGAGTCGGCGTTCACCGTGTTCGCCCCGGCCGGCGTCGCGTCGTAGGTGATGAAGTAGACCGGGTGCGTGCGCCCGGTCGCGAAGAACCAGTGCACCGTCGCGTCGACCGGCCCGCCCGGCGTCATGCGCACCTTGAACTCGTGAATCGCGTGGTGCGCTCCCGCGAGCACCGTGCGGAACGTGCCCGTGTGGTCGCCCGAGAGATCCGCCGTGTTGCCGTAGTGGTTCACCACGTAGCCCCAGCCGTTCCACCCGCTCGCGCCCGTGCCCCGCGCCGTCACGTCGTCGCCCGCCCCCCGCCGCCACTTGAGCTCGCGCATGAAGCCGCCGCGCGAGCCGCCCGGGTCCGCCGCCGTGTTCCGCACCAGCGCCGCCGAGCGCGGCTGGCACGCGCCGTCGCTCCACGCGTACCGGTCTGAGAGGTAGCCGCCCACGCTGACGCCCGCGTCGAGCACCATCGGCGCGCAGCCCGCAGGGCCCGACGTGAAGCCCGCCGAGCTCGAGCCCGCCGAGCCGCCAGAGCCTCCAGCGACGCCCGAGCCGGCCGAGCCGCCGGCGGTGCCGGTGCCGCCGGCGTTCGCGCTGCCGCCGCTGGCCCCTGAGCCGCCTCCCGAGCCGTCGCCGCCGGCCTCGCCGCCGTCGGGCTCGACGACCGCGACCGTACAACCGCTCACCGCGAAGAGGACCGCTGCCAGCACCAGACGCATGCGGCCTTCTACCATCCGTATTACACAGCACGCCCATGCGATTCGCCGCAGTGGCCCTCCTCGTCGCCGCTGGTTGTACGCGCTACCCCCTGCAGACCCGCCCGGCGGTCCCGAAGACCGGGGCGAAGCTGCGCTCGCTCGCCGAGCTCGGCCCGCAGGCCGACGCCACCGCGACGTCGCGCGCCGCCTTCGCCGAGGCGAGCAAGGTGCTCACGCACGCGCGCTGTATGAACTGTCACCCGAGCGACGATCAGCCGCGGCAGCGCGAGCTGAACGAGGTGCACGACCCTCCGGTCGCAGGCGGCATGGGCGGCTTCGGCTCACCGAACATGTACTGCCCGACCTGCCACCAGCTCGAGAACGTCGAGCTGTCGCGCGTGCCGGGCGCGCCGAACTGGCACCTCGCTCCGCCGCAGATGGCATGGCTCGGGCGCACGCCGGCGCAGATCTGCGCCCAGCTGAAAGACCCTGCGAAGAACGGCGGCCGCACGCTCGCGCAGCTCGTCGAGCACGTCTCGAAAGACGCGCTCGTCGGCTGGGCCTGGGCGCCGGGCGCCGACCGCGAGCCCGCTCCCGGCACCCAGCAGGCGTTCGGAGCGCTGATGGCCGCCTGGGCCGACAACGGAGCAGTCTGCGACGAGGAGCCGAGATGACCATCACCCTCGATGTGAACGGTAAACAGGTCGAGGTCGACGCCGACCCGAAGATGCCGCTGCTCTGGGTGCTGCGCGATCTGCTCGGCCTCACCGGCACGAAGTACGGCTGCGGCGAGGCGCTCTGCGGCGCCTGCACCGTGCACGTCGACGGCGACGCCCGCCGCTCGTGCGTGACTCCGGTCGAGCGCGTGCAGGGCGCCAAGATCACCACCATCGAGGGCCTCTCGCCCTCGAGCACCCACCCGCTGCAGCAGGCCTGGGTCGAGCAGTGCGTGCCCCAGTGCGGCTTCTGCCAGGCCGGGCAGATCATGAGCGCCGCGGCGCTCCTCGCGCGCAACCCGAGCCCGAACGACGGCGACATCGACAAGGCGCTCGCCGGCAACCTCTGCCGGTGCGGCACCTACCTGCGCATTCGCGCCGCCGTGAAGAAGGTCGCCGGAGGCACGCCATGACCGCGCTCTCTCGCCGCGACACCCTGAAGGGCCTCGGGCTCGCGCTCTCGGGCCTCGTCGTGCCGCTCAGGCTCGCGCGCGCGAGCGAGGCCGCCGCGCAGGCGCTCGCGCCGAACCCGTTCATTCACATCGCTCCCGATGGGCTCGTGAGCCTCGTGTGCAGCCGGTCCGAGATGGGCCAGGGCGTGCGCAGCAGCATTCACGTGCTGCTCGCCGACGAGCTCGGCGCCGACCTCGCCAAGGTCCGCCTCGTTCAGGGCGACGGCGACGAGAAGTATGGAGATCAGAACACCGACGGCTCGACCAGCATCCGCAGCCACTGGAAGCCGCTGCGCGACGCCGCCGCCCAGGCGCGCATGATGCTCACCGCCGCCGCGGCGAAGCAGCTGAGCGTGCCCGCCGGCGAGCTCGTCGCGAAAGACGGCGCAGTGACCCACGCGAAGAGCGGCCGCTCGGTGCCGTTCGCTCAGCTCGTCGCCGACGCCGCCACCCAGCCCGTGCCGAAGGAGCCCGTGCACCGCCCGCGCGCCGAGCTCACCCACGTCGGCACCGAGCTGCCGCTGCTCGACGGGCCGGCCATCGTCAACGGCAGCGCCGCGTACGGCGCCGACGTGAAGCTCGACGGCATGCTCACCGCGGTCGTGCTGCACCCGCCCGTCGTCGGCGCGACGCTCGAGAAGCTCGACGCCACCGCGGCGCTCGCCGTGCCGGGCGTGAAGAAGGTGTTCGAGCTGCCTGCGCCGGGCATCGGCCCCGTCGGCTTCAAGCCGCTCGGCGGCGTCGCCGTCGTCGCGACGAACACGTGGGCCGCGATGAGGGGCCGCGCCGCCCTCGTCGTCGACTGGTCGGCCGGCGACCGGGCGCTGTGGAACAGCGAGGAATACGACGCGAGCCTCAAGGCCACCGCGAACGAGAAGGGCAGCGCCGTGCGCGAGACCGGCGACGCGTACGCCGCGCTCGAGACCGCGAGCAAGCGCGTCGTCGCCGAGTACCACGTGCCCCACCTCGCTCACGCCACGATGGAGCCCCCCGCCGCCACCGCCCGCTTCGAGAACGACAGGTGCGAGGTCTGGGCGAGCACGCAGAACCCGCAGGCCGCGCGCAAGTCGGTGGCCGACATTCTCGGCATCTCGGAGAAAGACGTCACCGTGCACGTGACGCTGCTCGGCGGAGGGTTCGGCCGCAAGAGCAAGCCCGACTACGTCGCCGAGGCCGCGTTCATCTCGAAGCTCTCGGGCGCGCCCGTGCGCCTGCAGTGGACGCGCGAAGACGACATTCGACACGACTACTACCACTCGACGGCGGCCCAGCGGCTCGAGGCCGGCCTCGACGCCCAGGGCAAGGTGGTCGCGTGGCTGCACCGCACCGTGTTCCCCACCATCGCTTCGCTGTTCGTGCCCCTCATCAAGTCGGGCATCGCGATGGAGCACCAGCAGGGCGTGCTCGACTGGCCGCTGAACGTGCCGAACGTGCGCGCCGAGAAGGGCGCGGCGTACGACAACGTCCGCATCGGCTGGCTGCGCTCGGTGCACAACATCAACCACGCGTTCGCCATCAACAGCTTCATCGACGAGCTCGCGCACGCGCGCTCGGTCGACCCGCTCGACAACCTGAAGGAGCTGATCGGCGCAGCGCGCATCGTCACCACCGAAGAGCTCGGCATCGGCTCGCTGCCGAACTACGGCGCGAAGCTCGAAGAGCACCCCGTCGACACCGCGCGCCTGCTCGGCGTCATCGACCGCGTCGCGGCGGCCTCGAAGTGGGCCGAGCGCAAGAGCGACGGCAAGCGCGGCTACGGCATCGCGGCGCACCGCTCGTTTCTCACCTACGTCGCGGTGGTGGTGGCGGTCGTGAAGGACGAGGCGACCGGCAAGGTGCGCGTCGACGAGGCGTGGATCTGCGCCGACGCCGGCACCGTCGTGAACCTCGAGCGCGTGCGCTCTCAGCTCGAGGGCGCCGTCGTGTTCGGGCAGAGCCTCGCGCTGTACAGCCAGATCACCGGCAAGAACGGCAGCGTGCAGCAGAGCAACTTCCGCGACTACCGCATCACGCGCATCGGCGAGGCGCCGCGCGCGATTCACGTCGAGGTCGTGAAGAGCGAGAAGGCCCCCGGCGGCGTCGGCGAGCCCGGCGTGCCGCCCGTCGCTCCGGCGATCGCGAACGCCGTCTTCGCGCTCACCGGCACGCGCGTGCGCGACCTGCCGATGGTGAAGAGCGGGCTCTTGTGAGCTGAGAAGTGGAGCACATGCGCGTGACTTGCTCGGGCTGGCGGCTCCACCCGTAGAATGGAGGCCGTCATGGCTGGAGAGAATGGCAAGCGCAGCCTCGAAGAGATCTTCGAGGAGCACCTCGCGGTGACGAAGGCCGGCTTCGAGCGCGTCAATCAGAACATCGCCGACGTCGCGCTCGCGCTCAGGCTCGAGCTGAAGGCTGGCTTCGAGCAGGTCGACCGCCGCTTCGAGCGCATCGAGGGTCGCCTCGACAACATGCTGCTCACGATGGGCGCGACACGGCTCGATCACGAGTCGCGCATCACGGCGCTCGAGGCTGACGTCGCGAAGCCGAAGGCGGGCTGAGGGCTCTGCACACGAGGCCCGGTTTCAAGTAGCTTGGCGCCGTGCCCTCGAAGGTCATCGGAGGAGGTCGCAAGCACGCCGCCGCCGCCCGGCCTGCGGCCCGGCGCGACCTGAAGCAGCGCGACCTGAAGCAGCGCGCCCCGAAGCGCCGCTCCCGTGCAGCCGGGAAGTCGCCCGCGCCCCCCGACGGGTTCGGCGGCGCGGCGCCGGTGAAGCTCGACCTGCCGCCGTCGAAGTACGGCCCGCTGCAGGCGAAGGAGTACCTCTTCTCTCTGCCGAGCGGCGAGACGCCGATGCCGGGCGCTCCGACGCTGGTGCTCGACGACTCGCGCGTCGTGCCGTCGCAGTACAAGCTGTACAACCAGACGGTGAGCGCGGTTCAAGAGGTCGTCGCGAAGCTCACCTACAAGCCGAACATGCACGTGCTGGTGTCGAGCGACGGCGGCAAGCCCGACGAGGGCGTCTACCTGCAGGTCGGCGTCGTCGGCCCCGACAACTACCCCGTTCACGAAAAGGACCTGCCCGACAAGATCGTCTACGGCCGCAAGTGGCGCGTCGAGAAGCTCCTGCCGACCAGCGAGCTGATTCAGACGGTGATGCTGGCGCTGAAGAGCGCCGAAGAGCACGAGGCCCGCGAACGGTTCGTGGTGAACGGCTACACGCCGCTCAGCAACCACCTCGATCTCCCCCTGCTCCAGCAGTTCCTGAAGAGCCACGGCTCGGGCCCCGAGGCCCCCGTCGCCGACGTCGGCGCCGCGCAGGCCGCCTTCGACGGAGTCCACTACGCCGGCTGCAAGGTCGAGGTGCTCGAGCTCGAGCGCCGCAAGACCGGCAAGACCGTCGTCGACGTGAAGCTCGTCGCCGACCCCGCGTTCGGCCGCGTCTCGCCGGGCGCCGACGGCCAGATGCTCACCCTCGTCGCCGACGGCGCGACGAAGAGCCACCTCGTCTACGCGCTGATGGACGCGGTGCTCCACGACGTGAACCGCGGCGTCGAAGAGGGCTTCAGGTACGACGGCTTCGCGCGCTTCAGCCGCGACGTCAGCGTCGGCGACCTCCGCGACTTCACCGCGTTCTCGCGCAACCTGCGCAACTTCGACCTCACCCCCGAGTTCCTCGACACCGCGCGCGTCATGAACCGCGCGATCGACGCCGAGCGCGCGCCCGACCTCTCGCCCGGCCCCTCGAACGACGCGGCCCTCGCCGCCATCGACGCGAAGCCCGACCTGCTCGGCGTCAAGCCGAAGCGTCTCTGACGTCGAGCGCCGCCGCCTCGCCCCAGCGCTTGAGCGCCGGCAGCGCGAACACCGTCTCGACGTACGCCGCGTCGAGCGGCAGGCCCCACGTCAGCGCCCGCGACGCGAACGGAGCCGCCATGCAGTCGGCCACGCTGAACTCACCCACGAGCCACGGGCCCACGCGCTCGTACCTGCGCCGCGCAGAGGCCCACGCGGCCTTCAGCGCCTCGAGCTCGCCTTGCGCCAGCGCCGTCAGCTTCGGCGCCGCCTTCTTCGCGAGGAAGAGAAACGGCGCCTCTCGCTCGAGCGCCGGGTACCGCTTCGCGGCCAGCGCCCGCGCGTCGGCCAGCGCGTCGGCGTCTCTCGGCCACAGGCCCGCGCCGGGAAACTGCCTCGCGAGCTGCTCGCAGATCTCGAGCGCGCCAAAGACGCCGCCGAGCGACGGCGCGACGGCCCCCGGCCCTGCGAGCACGCGCTCGAAGGGCTGCCCGACGTGCGCGAGCGCGAGGTACGGCGGCAGCGACTCGCCCGACGTGTTGCGGTTGCCGACGATGAGCTCGAGCCTCGACATGCGAGCGCGCGAGGGTACCTTGAGCGCTACTGTTCGCCCAAGAGCTCCTTCACGAGCGCGTAGCGGCCGGGCATCTGGCGCTGGAAGGTGGCCTCCTCGGGCAGGCCCTTCACCTGCAGGTAGAGCGCGATGGCCTCGGCGACGTCTTCGCGAATCGAGGCCGTCGCGTAGTTCGACGGCGTCACCTCGTCGGCCGCCATCGCGTCTTTCCACGCCGCGAGCTTCGTCGGGTCCTTCGTCCACGCGTCGGCCGCCACGAGGTGCCCGGTCTCGTGCGAGAGGAAGCCGGCCATGTCTGCGGGCTCCGTCGGCCCCTCGCTGCCGAGGAACACGCGGTTCGGCCGGCCGTCTTTCGCCGACGCCGCCTGCAGCACTCCGTCTTTGAAGAGCGGGTCGACGATCACCTGCTTCACGTGCGTGCGCTCGGACTCGGGCAGCGCCTTCAAGCCCTCGGCGATCTGCTCGACGGTCGGGAACTCGCGGCCCGCCGGCATCGGCTTCTGGAAGATGACCTCGACCTCGTGGCCGTCGATCTTCACCAGGTACTGCTCGATGGGCCGCGGCTTCGGGTCGATGCCCTTTCCGCTCTTCTCGAAGAACACCGCGGCGCTCTTCTTGGTGCCGCGCTTGATCTCGGCCTCCGACTCGCTCGCTCCGGGCAGCGGCGCGCGCGTGGTCGGCACCTGGTCGGGCGCGCGCAGCGCCTTCGCGGCGGTGCCGAGATCATCGCCCGCGCTGACGACCTGCTTCAGCCGCTCGAACGAGCGATCGCGCAGCTGGGCGTCGGGGCTCGAGAGCGCCTCCATCCACCGCTCCTGGCTCTTCGCGTCGAGCTTCCCGAACGCGGCGCTGCCGACCAGGTCGTTCAGCTGCTGCTGCTTCGCCTCCTGCACGTCGGTGGTCGCGTAGTCGACCTGGTGCTCGAGCGCCTTGAAGAACCCGGCCTGCACCTCGACCGGCAGCTTCTGAATGCCGGGGTCCTTCGCCTGCTTCAAGAGCCCGTCGGCGAGCGTCGTGTCGGCGGGGCTCTTGGCCGCGGCCGCCACCACCGCGTCCTTCACGCGCACGTCGAGCCCCTTGAGCTCCGGCCGCTCGAGCAGCTTGAGAAGGGTGTTGCGGTCGCCCTCGGTCGCCGACGGGTCGCAGAAGCTCTTCGCGACGCTCTCTTGCGCGCGCGGGCCGAGCTCGCGGAAGCGCCTGCTCTCGGCGAGCTTCGTGAGCTGCTCGGGCAGCTTCGCGTCCTTCGGCGAGGCGGCGAGGCCCTTCAGCATCGCCACCTGCGCCTTCGGGCCGAGCGCCATGAACGCGTCGTTCGTCGTGAGGCGCACCGCCGCCTTGTAGGCGGCCGACGTCGTCGGCATGAGCTGGCGCAGCGTCGCGTGCGCCTCGCGCTGCACGCCGGGGTCGAGGTCGCGCAGCTCGCGCGACGGCGGCTTCTGCGCGGTCATCAGCTTCTTCGCCTCGCGCACCGCCGCGACCGGGTCGATGACGCCGGCGCCGTCGCGCATCGTGCCCTTCAGGTTCGTCGCGACCGCGTCGCTCTTCAGAATCTGCTCGAGCTGATCGGGCGTGATGTTCGGGTTCGCCTTCACCATGAGCGCTGCGACCGAGGCGACGTACGGCGCCGCGAACGAGGTGCCGCTCACGTCCTTCGGCTCGCGGGTGCCGCGCTTCACCCCGACCGGCACGTCGACGCCGGGCGCCGAGACCTCGGCCCCGTAGCTCGACGACTTGCCCATGCGCTCGTCGCCCTTCACCCGCACGTCGCCCGGGTCGACCGAGCCCACCGACAGCACGCCGGGAATCGTCGCGACCAGGTTCGTGGTCGCCCGGTTCATGTCTTCGTGGCGGCCCTCTTCGAAGAAGTTGCCGGCCGCCACGATCGGCAGGAAGCCCGCGGCGCGCGCGTCGGCGACGGCCTTCGTCGCGCCCGCGCGGGCCTCTTTGATGCGCTCGCGGGCGGCGGGCTCGGCGAGCGCCGACTTCACCTCTTTCGCGATGAAGCTGCGCAGGGTCTCGCGGTCGGCGGCGCTGCGCTCGAGATCGAGCGGCGGCTTGCCGCTCGCGCGGCGCTGCGCGTTGCACTGCTCGACCAGCGGCGACGTCGATGCGCTGTCGATCGCGGCCCGGGTGGCCTCTTGAACGAGGGCCTCCTCGGAAGAGCCCCATGACATGTTGACGATCTTCGTCTCGCCGTCGTGCGGCGCGTTCTGCACGAGGTACTCGAGCTCGGCCTTCGGTGCGAGGTAGGCGCTCTCGAGCGCGTCGACCGCCCAGCCCTTGAGCTCGTCGACGCCGGCGCTGCCGGTCTTCACCGACAGCGTGCGCACGTTCATGTCGGTGCGCTCCTCGGCCGTGAGCTTGTCCCACCCGCCGCTCGGCATCGGGCCCGAGAGCTCGAGGTCCGCCCCGGGGGCGAGGCCGATCGGCCCCGAGACCGTGCGCGCCACCATCGCGCCGTGGTCGACGCTGTCGCCGACGACGTAGACGTTCACGCCGGTCGCGTCGGTCGGCAGCCCTTCGGCCGCGAGCTGGTCGCGCACGTCCTTCGCGTGCTGCATGCGCGGGTGGCTCGCTGCAGGAGCCGAGATCGCCGTGAGCTCTGCCCGTGCGCGCTGCGCCGGCGTCTGCGGCGGCGTCGGCGCGGCGGGGCCGGCCGCGGCGGTCGCGGGGGCTCCGGCCTGCAGGGCGCCCGGCGCGAGCGTGTAGCCGTTCGCTGCGAGCAGGGCCTTCACCGAGATGGCGTCGATGGGCAGCCGCACCACCGCCTGCCGCCCCGAGATGGAGACGAGCTTCTTCCGCGCGTCGGCGTAGCCGCTGTCGGGGGCGGCGACCGGCTCGGCCGGCGAGGTCGTCACTGCGGGCCCGGCGGGCGCGGCGGGCTTCGCGACTTCGGAGGCGCCCTGCGGCGCGCGGGGGCTGGAGGTCGTCTTGTTCCGGATCATTGGGGGCGGGCGCCCAGAAGCAAGCCGCGGGCCCGTGGCCCACCCGAGCCGAAAGCCGCGGCTGGGACACCCGTCCCAACCTCTGTCCCGCGACAGTCCCGGCCCCGTTTCGACTAAGGAAATGAAGACGATGGCCTCGCGCGGCGACACGCTGCTCCAGCTCGTCTACGAGCACCCGGAAGACGACGGCGCCCGCCGCTCGTACGCCGACTGGCTCATCGAGCAGGGCGACGCGCGCGGCGAGCTCATCGTGCTCCAGCTGGTGCGGGCCGCGCAGGGCGGCAGCCTCGCCGTCCAGCGCCGCGAGGTCGAGCTGCTGCTCGACCGGGGCAAGTCGTGGCTCGGGCCCTTCGCGAAGCACTTCCGCGACTTCCGCTTCGAGCGCGGCTTCCTCGCGCGTTGCACGCTGTCAGCGGTCACGAAGGCCATGATCGGCGACCCGAGCTGGGCGACCGTCGAGCACCTCGAGCTGCGCGCCCCCGACGGGCCGATGGCGGCCGCGTTCGTGCTTCACCCGGCGCTCCGGTCGCTTCGCGAGCTGCGCGGCGTCGGGCCGCTCGTGTTCTCGGAGCTGCAGGCGCCCGGTCGCGGCGCCGGGCTGCGCGCGCTGCACGTCTCCGGGGCCGCGCCGATCTCGCTCGCGAAGGCCCAGGCTCGTGGCGGGCTTCCGCAGCTCGAGCGGCTCCACTTCGACTCGGCGCTCTGACCGCCTCAGTCGCCGGCGAACAACGCGACGTCGCGCAGCACCTCCGAGATGACCCGGGCGGGAACCGGCCCCGCGCGCTCGAACACGACGTCGCCCGTCTCGACCTCGAGGTAGATGCCCATGCCGCTGGTGCCGGTCGCGTGGGGCGGAGCGACCTCGAGCTCGACCCTGAGCCCCCACCGCGGCAGCGCGAGCACCGCGTTGTTGATGCTGTCGAACTCGCCCTGCAGGCGGTACTGCCACCCGCGGTCGCGGCACAGCGCCGCGAACTGGTGCTGCTTCACGCGGCGGCCCGTGAACTGCGACGTGCGCTCTTCCCCCTCGGGCAGCGTGAACGTCTCGCGATCGACCTGCTTGAACGGCGCGGCCTGCGGCGCCGCGCTCCACGGGGCGCCGTCGATGGGGTGCCAGAGCGTCACCTCGCCCGCGGGCGCGAGGGCCGCGGCGTCGGCGCCGATGAACGCCCGGCCGTCGGCCTGCCAGACGAGGCGCTGCACCATGCCCGTGAGCAGCGGGTGCTCGAGCAGCCGCGAGCGCCACGTCGCGAACGGCCAGCTGCGGCCGGTGACGTACAGCCGCTCGAGGCGCAGGCGCTGGGCCGCCAGCATCGCGTCGATGTCTTTCACGCGCCGCTTCAGCGCCTTGTGCTCGGCCGTGCCCTTCAGCGCGCTCGGCACCGTGAGCTTCACCTCGCCGCCCTCGGCGATCGAGATGCGCGCGCCGCCCTCGGCGACTGGAGCGTCGAGCTCGAACGT
Source organism: Myxococcaceae bacterium (assembly GCA_044223505.1). Classification (GTDB taxonomy): domain Bacteria; phylum Myxococcota; class Myxococcia; order Myxococcales; family Myxococcaceae; genus Xiheicaenimonas. Next base: position 90,425 of record JBGALX010000016.1, on the reverse strand, counting down.
CGGCACTCCGATCTCTTCGAGATCGTCGGGCGAGAGCCCCGCGCGCGCCGCGGCGTCGGCGAGCGCCTTCTCGATGAGGCGCAGCGCGACCGCGTACTTGACCCTCATCTTCAAGAGACCGAGCTGGCCGACGCCGTCGAGGCCGACCTCGCCGAGCGTCCACAGGCACGCGTTGCCGGCGGCCTGGCAGACCGGCCCGTGGTTCGAGATCTTGCGATAGCACTCGAGCGCGAAGTCACCGACCGGCGCCGCCAGCGCAGCGACCCGCGCCGCCCCGATCGCGAACAGCAGCGCGCGCATGAACGGGACGTCCGTGTCGGGCGCCGGGTCGTCCTTCGCGCCGCCGGGCACGGGGCCGAGCTGCAGCCACGCCTTCGCCTGCGCGGTGAAGGCGTCGACGCCGAGCTTCTCGACGGCGGCGCGCGCCTGCGCCTGCCACTTCGCGCTCGGCCGCGGCCCGCTCACCGCGAAGCCGAGCTCGAGCAGCTCGCGCCACGGCTCCGAGGCGGCGGCGAGCAGGGCCCTGCTGAACGGGCCTCCGGGCTCGAGCTCGGTCGAGCGCTGCAGCAGCTCGCCGATGCGGCGCGCGAGCTTCTGGTGATCGCGCGTGCGCAGCTGCTTCTTCGCCGCCGCGTCGAGCTCCGCCAGGGCCTTCAGCAGCGCCTGCGGGCGCGGGGCCTCGATGCGCTCGACGACGGCGACGAGGTGGGCGAGCGAGAGCGCGCGCAGCGCTCCGGAGCGCACGGCCATGCGCAACAGCCGCTCGGCCTGCTCCGCATCGAACGGCAGCCGCCGCTGCAGGAGGCCGTTGACCAGCCGCGGCAGGTACCACCAGAAGCTGATGCCGCCGAGCCGGTCGACCGCCTCGAGCAGCACGTCGCGCTGCAGCGCCTCGTCCGCCGACACCAGCGGCTCGGCCTGCAAGGGGTCGGTGAGCGGCAGCCCTGGCCCCGACGCCTCGCGCAGCCGATCGATGAGGGCGCGGGCGGGCGTGGGCTCGGGCGTCAGCGCCGAGAGGACCTTCTGGAGCCGGTCGAGCAAGCCCGCCACGCCGGGCCGTATAACCCACGCGAGCCGCGGCTCACGTCGGCGCGAGCCAGTCGTCGCTCCACACCTTGTTGCCGAGCTTCCAGCTGTCGGGCTTCGCGGGCGTCAGGACCTTGTCCTTCGGCTTCGGCTTCGTGTCCTTCTCTTCGAACCCGTCCTTCGAGACCTGCGGCCGTGGCTTCGTCTCGGCCGCCTTCGGCGCCGCGGGCTTCTGCTCCTGACGCGCCGGCTTCGCCGGAGTGAACGGACGCTGCGTGACCTTTCCACCCATGCGCTCGGACTCAGCAAGCCACAGGCCAGCCGCACCTCGTGCCTTCACGCCGACTTCCACGTGGGGTCGCGAAGCCGTCACGGTCCCGGCGCGAGACAACGAGGGTAGAATCGCGCCCCGTGCTCCCGGTGCTCATCGCGGCGCTGCTCTCGGCGCCCGACTCCGACGTGCTCTTGCGGGCCTCGCTCGACAAGTCGACCGTCTGGGTCGGAGAGCACGTCGTCTACTCGCTCACCGTGTTCTCCCGCGGGGAGTTGAGCGCCATCACTCCGCGGGGCGACGTGGGCTTCGAGGGGTTCGTCAGCGCCGACCTCGAGACGCCGCACGAGGTCGCTCCGCACGAGGAGCTCATCGGCGGAGTGCGCTACGCCGCGTACACCGTGCGGAGGCGGTCGCTGTACCCCATCGCGGCCGGCACGCTCGAGATTCCCCCCAGCGAGGTCGAGCTCGGCACGACGTGGCTCGGTGGCCGTCACGTCGTCCGCCGCTCGACGGCGCTCAAGCTCGTGGTGAAGCCGCTCCCGCTCGGGGCCGAGGGGCTGCCGGTCGGGCGCTTCCGCGTCTCGCTCCAGGCTCCCGAGCGCTCGGCGTTCACGGGCGGGCCGCTCGTCGTGCGCGTCGTGCTCGAGGGCGAGGGCGACGTCGCGCACGCGGCGCTGCCGATGCTCGCCGCTCCGCCAGGCGTGCGCGTCTATTCACCGACGCGCGGCAGCCTGCCGGGCGGCGCCTTTCAGGAGTACGTCGTGACGGCGGCCGCGCCGGGCCGGGTGCCGCTCGCCGCGGTGACGCTGCGGTACTTCGACCCGTCGACGGCGGCCGTCGCCGAGTCGGTCAGCGAGCCGGTCACGCTCGAGTTCGTCGGCCAGCGCGCGGCGACCGCGGTCGACCGCAGCGCCAGCGGCTTCGCGAGGCTCCGGCACACCGCCGAGGTCGGCGTGCGCGAGCCTCCGCTGTGGCGACACGCGTGGTTCGCGCCGCTCGCGATCGGGCCGCTGGCCGCGGCGGCGTCGCTCGCGTTCGTCTCGGTGGTGCTCCGCCGCTCGAGGCGCGGCACGGCGGCGCCTCGAACGAGCGCGAGCCACCTCGAGGCCGCGCGGTCGCTCGACGGCGCCGAGCTCTGGGCCGAGCTCGAGCGGGCGTTGCGTGCGGGGCTCGACGAGCGGCTCGGTGAGCCCACCGCCGGCTGGAGCCGCGAGCAGCTCGCCTCCCGCCTGCGCGAGACGAAGAGCGACGCGGGCCTCTTGCTCTCGGCGCTCGCCGCGTGCGACGCCGGCCGCTGGGCCGCGGCGACGACCGACGCCGACGCGAAGCGGGCGGCGCTCGAGCTCGTGGCCCGGGCGCTGCGCTGAGCTTCACGCGCCGTCGCTGGGCTCGCGACGGCGGCCCGGAGTCCACTCCGAGAGCCGGTCGGTGCGCGTCTCGAGGAAGCGCGCGAGCTGGTGAAAGTCGGAGCCCCGCTCGATGAGCCGAACCTCGGTCTTCATCGTCTCGGGGTTCACGAGGTCTTTGAAGGGCACGTACTGCAGATCGAGCTGGCCGCTGACGCTGACCATGTGGCCGTCGAGGCCACGCTCGACGAGCGCGCGGTACGCGCCGATGCCGAGCTGAGAGCCGAGCATCACGTCGAACGCGTGCGGCGGAGCGCACCGCGACTCGTAGCCCAGCTGCACGCCCGCGACCTTCTTCTTGCGGCCGGTGAGCTGCTCGTAGCGCTCGCTCACCAGCTTCGCGATGAGCTTGCCGAGATCGATGCGGCCGAGCGAGATGTGCCCGTGCTCGTCGCGAGGCAGCGACTCGAGGAACGCGTCGGGCATCAGCTCTGCGAGGCCCTCGGCGAGCACCACGGTGCCGTAGTGCTTGTCGTGCCGCTTCTCGCGCGTCTGAATCAGCTCGACGATGCGATCGACGAGCTTGCGGACATCGAGCTTCTGCTCGCCGTTCTCGGTCATCGCGAGTGAGGCGTCGACGTCTTCCACGCCGAGCACGAGGTTGGCCTCGCCGGCGATGGCGACTCCGTAGCTGAGCCAGCCGGCCTTGCGGCCCATCGTCTCGACGATGAAGTACGAGCTGGTTGCGATGGCGTCGGCCCGCAGGTTCTGCACCTCTTTCGCCATGACGTCGACGGCGGTGAAGAAGCCGAACGTGAAGTCGATGCCCCGGTAGTCGTTGTCGATGGTCTTGGGCAGGTGCACCACGCGCACGCGGCGCGCGTTCGCCGGCATGTGCTTCTGCACCTCGTAGAGAAAGTTCGCCGTCTTCAGCGTGTCGTCGCCGCCGATGCTGATGAGCGCGTCGATCTGCAGATCCACCAGCGCCGAGTACACGTTGCGTAGGCGCTGCGTCTTCGTCGGGTCGTCGAGGTCGGCGGGCTTGCTGATGCCCTTGCCCGGGTTCGTGCGCGCAGTGCCGATGATGATGCCCCGGCTGTTGCGGAGGCCGCGTGTGTCCTTCTCGGTGAACACCCGGTAGTGCTGGTCGGGCAGCAGCCGCTGCGTGATGGGGTGATAGTCCTGCAGGTTCGAGTAGCCGTGGAAGAAGCCGACCACCTCGCGGCCGTCTTCGAGAAACGAAGTCGCCGCGCTCGAGATGACCGCGTTCGCCGCAGGCGCCGGCCCGCCCGAGAAGATGATGCCGACGCGCTTGATGTCTTGCGCTTTGTCCATGGGCGGCTTCTGTAACACCCTCTGCTAGCTTGCGCGTGCACATGAGAATCGTCTGCCTCGCGCTGCTCACCGCCACCTTCGGCTGTGCCGGCCACTCACTCGTCGGCCAGGTGTCGGCGCTGCCGGCTCGCAGCTTTCTGGTTCAGCGCGTGAACGTGTTCGACGGCGAACGCGCCGTCGGCGCCCGCGACGTGCGAATCAAAGATGGGGTCGTCGCCGAGGTCGCCGAGGCCGGCGCGCTCACAGCGACCGCTGGCGAAGGGGCCATCGACGGCTCGGGGCGCACCTTGCTGCCGGGGCTCGTCGACATGCACTCGCACTTCGAGGGCCACGGCGAGCCGCTGTGGGCGCTCGGGTTTCCGAACGGCCCCGACATCGCGGCCGCGTACGTCTACGCCGGAGTCACGACCGCGGTCGTGATGCAGGGCGCTGAAGATCAGTTCCGCATCGCGAGGAAGATCCGCGAGCGCGAGCTCGTGGGCCCGCGCCTGTACGTCGCGGGCCCGAGGCTCACGGCGCCCGACGGCTTCCCGCTGAACATGTACCGCGCGATGCTCGGCCCGCTCGCGTTCATCGCGACGTCAGCGATGCACACGGCCACGACTGCCGACGAGGCGCGCGCCGACGTCGAGCACACCGCCGCCGAGTTCGCTCCCGACTTCTACAAGATCACCTGCGACGCGTTTCCGCCGGGCACGCCGAAGCTGAGCGCCGAGGCGATGACCGCCGCGATTCGCCGCGCGAACGAGCTCAAGCTCAGGCCGACCGCGCACATCGGCGCGCCCGACGACGTCATGATCGCGGCCGAAGCCGGCCTGGCGCTGTTCGCGCACCCGCCGACCGGAGCGCTGCTGACCTCCGAGCAGGTGTCGCGCCTCGCCGAGCTCAAGATCCCCTTCGTGAGCACGCAGCGCTTCCTCACGGCGTCCGACGAGATCGCCGCCGACGGGGGCAGCCGGCTCGAGCGAGAGCTCGTGAAGGCGAAGCTGCTCGCGAAGTTCGCGCAGAGGCCGGCCGACTTTCACTACCCGGCGGTGCCGCCCGGGCTCGACGTGCCCGGGACGCTCGCGTCGTATCGCGAGAACCTGCGCACGAACCTGCGGCGGCTCCACGACGCCGGGGTGCCGATCTTCGCGGGCACCGATGCCGGGTCACCCGGCGTCGTGCCTGGAGCGTCTCTGCACCGCGAGCTCCGCGCGATGGTCGAGGCGGGGCTCTCGAACGAAGAGGCGCTGCGAGCGGCGACGAGCGCTCCCGCCGATTTCCTCGACGCGACGAAGTCGTTCGGGCGCATCAGCCCGGGCCAGCGCGCCGATCTTCTGCTCGTGCAGGGCGACCCGGTGGCCGATCTCGGCGCGACCGAGGCCGTGATCGACGTCTTCCTCGCTGGCGAGCGGCTCGCGCGCACGCGCCGCGAAGAATAGGTTCGACGGCGAATGACGAGCCCGCCGGCGTTGGTGAGGGCGCTGGGCCTCTTCGACGCGACGTCGCTGGTCGTCGGCTCGATGATCGGCTCGGGCATCTTCATCGTCTCGGCCGAGAGCGCGCGCGTCACCGGCTCGGGAGGGTGGCTGCTCGCGGCCTGGGTCGTCGCCGGCCTCATGACCCTCGTCGCCTCGGTCTGCTGTGCCGAGCTGGCGGCGATGCTGCCGCGCGCGGGCGGCCAGTACGTATTCTTCCGCGAAGCCTATGGGAGGCCGGCCGGGTTCCTGTTCGGGTGGACGATGCTGCTCGTGGTTCAGACCGGCACCATCGCAGCGGTCGCCGTCGCGTTCGCGCGCTTCCTCGGAGCGCTCTGGCCCGCCGTCTCGACGAAGAACGTGCTGTTCGCGGTCGGCCCGGTGACCGTGAGCTCGGCCCAGGGGGTCGCAGCGGCAGTGGTGCTGGGTCTGACGGCGTCGAACGCCACCGGGCTCAAGGCCGGCACCGTGACGCAGAACGTCTTCACGGCAGCGAAGTTGATCGCGCTGGTGGCGCTCACGGTGGCAGGGCTCGTTCTCGGTGCGAGGGAGCCAGCGCTGTCATTCGAGCGGTCGGCGAGCGGCGGCGCCGTGACCGCGCTGGGCCTCGCGATGGTCGGCCCGCTGTTCTCGCAGTCTGCGTGGAACAACGTGACGTTCGCCGGCGAAGAGATCCGCGACCCCGGGCGAACGTTGCCGCGGGCGTTGCTCTTCGGCTGCCTGTTGGTGACGACGGTGTACGTGGCGGCGAACGTCGCCTACCTCGACGTGTTGTCGCTCGAGCAGGTGCAGCGGGCTCCGGAAGATCGGGTCGCGACGGCGATGATGACGTCGCTGTTCGGAGACGGCGCTGCGCGGCTCATGGCGGTGGCGATCATGGTGTCGACGTTCGGGTGCGTGAACGGGCTCATCCTGTCTGGCGCGCGCGTGAGCTTCGCGATGGCGCGTGACGGGCTGTTCTTCTCGCGACTCGCGGCGGTGAATCGGGCGCACGTGCCGAGCAACGCGCTGTGGGCGCAGGCGGGCTGGGCGGTCGTGCTGGTTCTCTCGGGCAGCTACAGCGATCTGCTTCGGTACGTGATCGCCGTCGACCTGCTCTTCTTCGCGTTGGTCGTGGCGGCGGTGCTCGTGCTGCGACGAAGGCTGCCCACGGTCGAGCGACCGTTCCGGGCCCCGGTCGCTCCGCTGCTGGTCGTCGTGTACTGCCTGGTGGCGGTCGCGCTCATGGCGGTGCTGATCGCGGAGCGGCCGGCGACGAGCTTGCCGGGCTACGCGATCGTGCTCGCCGGCGTGCCGGTGTTTTTCCTATGGCGTGAGAAGAAACCGTGAGCGGCGGCTCGCGCGCGGAGCGATGTCAGACTCGTGTGGCAGCCTCCGGTTCATGAAGGTGGAGATCATTCACGAGACCGACCTCACCGTTTACCGAGCCGTCGGCGAGCTCGGCGTCGAGCGGCTGACGATGGACCTGCTGGCCAAGCTGCTCCGCTACTCGCGGACGACGTTCTATCGGCGGTACCCGAACCGCAAGGAGCTGTTGACCGAGGTCCACCAACGCACGATCGGGCGCATCGATCGGGTCTCGCCCCGAGGAGCTGGCGATCGAAGACTCGAGCTCGAAGAGTGGTGGGCGGCGGTGATGGCGTTCTTCCGCACGCCCCACGGCCGGGCGTTTCTGGCGATTCGACCGTGCGTCGCGACGATCTACGGCATGCACGAGGTCGAGTTCTACGAGCGCGAGCTGCTCACGCGGCTCTCACGCTGGCTGGGCGACGACGGCGCGCTGCTGCGCATGGCGTGGGCGCTGGTGCTGTCGGCCAGCTGTCACAAGGTCGACCCATCGACGCGTCTCGCGATGCGCGAGGTGCTGTGGTCGCTGGTCTCATCGCCTCCCGGCGAGAGCGTCCTGGACGACGAGGTCGACTGGGTGACCGTGCGTTCGTTGAGCGAGCCCATCTTCGAGTTGAGCTCGGCGTCGCGAGGTGACCTCGGTACGCGCAGCGGGCCCGACGATGAAGCCCGGCCGCCGATGGGCACGGGGCCTCCAGTCTTACAATGATCTTCCAGACGCGGGGCGCGACCTGACCTGAGTTGGCGGGGCCGCCCTGTCTCTTCGGACGAACGTGCGGTTGCCCGGAAGCCGTCGATGAGGCGCATCGTGCCCGCCTGCCTGCACCCGCTCGCCCAGCGTCGCGGCGCCGCATGAGGTGAGTGTCGGGGCCGCGCACGCGTATCGAACGGTCGAGGGTGTCGAGGGCGGCCAGGCCGACGGCTTCGCGCCGAAGAAGAGGCTCGCCCAGCCCATCGCCGAGAGCCGAGGGCAGTGTTCCGCGCCGCGGGCCGGCTCCGCGTCAGCGCCCGCTCGGAGCGCGTGAGACGCGCGTTTCGCGGCGTCGGGCGGTGCTCGAGGCGGGGGCGACGCGCCACGCCGGGCCACGACGTGTCGGCGCTCGCGGCAGAGCGCTCACGCGGCCCGCCGGAAGGCCGCGGGCTCCGACCGCACGAGACGAGTGTCCCGCTGCGTGGGTCGGTGCCTCGAGGGGGCCGCGCCACGCCGACGACGGGGCCGCCGCTTCCCGTCGGCGCTCGCACCAGAGCGCTCGCGCGGCCCGCTCGAAGGCCGCGGACTCCGACCGCATGAGACGAGTGTCCCGCTGCGTGGTTCGGTGCCTCGAGGGGGACCGCGCCACGCCGATGCGTGGCCGCCGCCGTGGGCGCTCGCGGCAGAGCGCTCGCGCGGCCCGCCCGAAGGCCACGCCCGCCCGCATGAGACGAGTGTCCCACTGCGTGTTTGTGGGTCGGTGCCTCGAGGGGGCCGCGCCACGCCGACGACGGGGCCGCCTCCCGTCGGCTCTCGCTGCAGGGCGCTCACGTCGCCCGCCCGCATGAGACGAGTGTCCCGCTGCGTGGGTCGGTGCCGGTTTCACTTGAATGCGGCACCGCGAACCTCGTGAAGTGACCGCGTGGAACGACTCGAGCTCGCGCCGGGAGCGGTGCTGCTGCGCTACCCAGGAGATGACGATGCCGCCAATCGGGCCGCGGTCGCGCACGCCGCACAGCTGCGCGCCCTGCCCGGCGTGCTCGACGCCGTGCCGGCCGCCCGCACCACGCTCGTGCTCCACGAGCCCGGAGCCACACTCGCCGAGCCTGCGCCGGCCACGGCCGTCGCGGCCCGGCGGCACATCATCCCGCTGCGATACGCCGCGGACTTTGGGCTGCGCGAGCTGCACCGATCGGCCGAGTATCGCGTCGCGTTCATCGGGTTCGCGCCGGGGTTCCCGTACCTCACCGGGCTGCCCGACGCGCTCGCGAGGCCGCGGCTCGCCACCCCACGGGTGCGGACTCCGGCGGGGTCGGTCGCGGTCGCGGGTCGATACTGCGGCGTCTACCCCGCCGAGCTCCCGGGCGGCTGGCACGTCATCGGCCGCACCGCGTTGCAGCTCTTCGACGGAGAGAGCGCGCTGCTCGCAGCAGGCGACTCGGTCACCTTCGAGGAGGGCGACGCGCCCGCTCCTGCACCACCGCCCGCTGCCCCGAAACGCCTTCAGGGCGGCCCGCGCTTCGGCCGCGGTCATCACGGCGTGTCTCCCGGCGGCGCGATGGACTTGCGCGCGCTCGAGGAAGGCAACCGCATGTTGGGCAACCCGGCTCACGCCCCAGCTCATGAGCTCACCCTCTTCGGCGGAGACCTCGTGCTGCCTCGCGACACCTGGGTGTGTCTGGCCGGCGCTCCGATCGAGTCTCCGGTTCCGCGCGGGAAGCCCACCTTCTTGAAGGCGGGTGCCGCGCTGAAGCTCGGGCGAGTGCTCGAGGGAGCGCGCGCGTACCTGTGCCTCGCACACCACGAGCCGCCCCGCGGTGAGGCGATGCCTCCGTTTGCCGCGGCTTCTTTGAGCCTGCGCGTGCTGCGCGGCCCGCAGGCCGAGCGCTTCGACTTCGACGCGCTGCTCGATGCGCGCTGGCGGCTATCGCCCCAGAGCGATCGCCGCGGGCTCAGGCTCGAGGGCCCTCGGCTCGAGAATCGAGGCGAGCCCGAGGTGGAACCCGAGGGCAACGCTCCTGGCGCGGTGCAGGTGCCGGGGTCGGGGCAGCCGATCATTCTCGGGCCCGATCGCCCCGTCACCGGCGGTTACCCGAAGATCGCGACCGTGCTAACCGACGACCTGCCGCGACTCGCTCAGGCGAGGCCGGGCGCTGAGATCCGATTTCGTCGCGCGTGACGCCATGAGCCCTCCTCAGCTTCCCGATCGAATGACCGCCGTCGTCGTGAGATCGCACCAGGGCGGAGCCGCCGCCCTCGAGCTCAAGACCGTCGAGGTTCCACGCCCCCCGCCGGGTCACGTGCTCGTGAGGGTGTCTCGCGCTCCCATCAACCCGAACGACCTGCTCGCTCTGAAGAACCAGTACGAGGTGCCCAAGCCCATCGGCACCGTCGCGGGCTTCGAAGGCAGCGGCAAGGTCGTCGCTGGCGCGGGCTTCATGGCGCGCATGATGATCGGACGCCGTGTCGCGTTCTCGGCCGCCAGCGGCAGCGGCGCCTGGGCCGAGTACGCGATCGCCCCGGCCATGCAGTGCGCTCCAGTCGGAGCCAGCATCACCGACGACGCCGCCGCCACGATGCTCACGAACCCGCTGACCTCGACCGTGCTGATCGCCCGGGCCCTCCGTGAGGGCCACCGTGCCGTGGTGCAGGCCGCCGCCGCGGGCGCGCTCGGCAAGATGCTGGCCCGGCTCGCGCTCACCCGTCGGCTGCCGATGATCCACGTGGTGCGCAGCGAGGCCCAGCGTCAGGCCGTCGTCGCGCTTGGGGCCGCGAACGCAGACGTTTTCGACAGCTCGGCCGCCGGGTTCGATCAGGCCCTGAGAGATCGCGCCCGCGCCCTCGGCGCCACCCTCGCGCTCGACCCGGTCGGCGGTGAGCTCACCGGCCGGCTGTTGGCGGCGCTCGCCGACGGGGGCATCGTTCGCGTCTACGGCGCGCTCTCGGGGCAGCCCGCCGCCGTCGACGTCAACGAGCTCGTCTTCCGCGGCAAGCGCATCGAGGGGTTCACCATGTACGACTGGGTGAAGGCGACCTCGCTGCCGCGGCAGCTCCTCACGCTCAATCAGGTGCAGCGACAGCTCGCAGGGCCCCTCGCGACCGAGGTCAGGTCGAAGGTGCCCCTCGCCGGCTTTGCCGCGGCGCTCGCCGAATACGAGCGGGCGATGAGCGGAGGGAAGATCCTCTTCACGCCGGTCGAGGGCGCCTGACGTACAATTCCGCTCGATGTCGAGTGGTGTCTGCCCTCTCTGTGGTGCTCCAGTCTCCGCGAGCGCGACCGCGTGCACGAAGTGCAAGAAGCCCCTCACGACCGCCTTCGTCGTCTCGCCCACCGCAGTCGTCGGCGAGCCCGAGTTCATTCCCACCGCCCTCGTCTCGACGCCGAACCGCTTGCCCGACCCGGTGCCGACCGCGCTCGTCTCGACGCCGAACCGCTTGCCCGACCCGGTGCCGACCGCGCTCGTCTCGACGCCGAACCGCTTGCCCGACCCGGTGCCGACGGCGCTCGTCTCGACGCCGAACCGCCTGCCCGACCCGGTGCCGACGGCGCTCGTCTCGATGCCGAACCGCCTGCCCGACCCGGTGCCGACGGCCCTCGTCGCCTCGCCCAACGCCGAGCTTCCGCCGGTTCCGACGGCGCTCAACATGTCGCCCGACGTGCTGGCTCCGCTGCCGGCCCGGACGTCGGACCCGAAGCGGCCACGACCTTCGGGGCCGGCGCACAGCCTGATCGCGAGCGCGACTCCGCACTCGGTGCCTCTGCCGGCATACGCCTCTCCCGACGCGGTGAGAACCCTCAACGAGAAGAAGCCGCTCCCCGAGGCCCCGGTCGACGAGCCCGACGGCGCACCGACGGGCCGCGTCGCGGTCGTCTTTCCTCCTGATGCGTCGGACACCGGCCGCGTCTCGGCGCCCTTCCCGGCCGACACCAAGCCGGGCGCGCCCGCCCGTGCGCCTGCGGGCGAGACGCGTGAGGCACCGAAGGTCTCTGACACGCAAGACGAAGACGCCGCCGACACGGGTCGCGTGGTCGCTCCATACCGCAAGGCGAAGTCCGAGGCCGACACCGGCAAGGTCGCGGTGCCCTTTCGCGCGGTCGAAGCGCCGTTCGCGCTCGACGACGACGAAGACGAAGACGACGACGCCGAGCCGGTCTCGATGCCGTCGGTGCCGATGGCGATCTCAAAGAAGCGCAAGGGCGCGACCGGCACCTTCGACGAAGAGCCCGCGGCGGCGGTCGCCGTCGTTGCCCCGTTTCCCGTCGGCCAGGAGCCGCCGCGCAGGCGGCGGTGGCTCGAGCGGCTGCTGATCGCGTGCGCGGGCCTCGTCGTGCTCGCCGTCGGCCTCAGCGCCATCGTGGTCCTGGGCACCACGCCGAAGAGCACGCTGCGCCAGGCCTCGGTGCGCGACGCGAGCGCGCAGTACAAAGCCAAGCCCGGCTTCGTGCGCGTCGGTACTCAGTGCGGCGGGAAGCCGATCCCCGCGCGGCTGTCGGTCGAAGGAGCCGACAAGGGCGAGACCCCCATCGAGCTGGGGCTGCCCGTCGACCTCGCGGCCGGCGAGCACGTGCTCACGCTGCGGCTCGCGGCGCGGTTCGGCGACCCCATGGAGGCGCAGTACCACTTCCAGCTGCCGCTGCCCGCCGGCCAGCCTGGCGAGGCCATCGAGGTCGACCTCGAGGGCTGCACGCCCCAGACGATGGTCAAGTGAAGCGGGTCGACCTCAACGCCGACGTCGGTGAGGGCTTCGACGACGCCGCGCTCATGCCCTTCATCACCTCGGTGAACGTCGCCGCCGGGGCTCACGCCGGTGACGACGCCAGCATCGCGCGCGCGGTCGCCCTCGCCCGCGCCCACGGCGTCTGCGTCGGAGCCCACCCGTCGTACCCCGATCGCGCCGGCCTCGGCCGCGAGCCGATGGCGCTCGGCGACGCCGCGCTCGAGCAGACGCTGCGCGAACAGCTCGCCCGCGTGCGCCGCGCCGCCGGTGCGCTCACCCACGTCAAGCTGCACGGAGCCCTGTACCACCGCGCCGCCGAGTCGCTGGAGGTCGCACGCGTCGTCGTGCGTGCGCTCGACCGCGAGGCCGTCGTCGTCGCCCCGCCCGGAGCCGCGCTCCTCGCCGCGGCCCGCGACGCCGGCCTGCGTGTCGCGACCGAGGCGTTCGCCGATCGCGCGTACGAGCCCGACGGCCGCCTGCGCTCCCGGGCCCTGCCGGGCGCGCTCCTCACCGACCCCGCCGCCGCGGCCGCGCAGGCGGTGCGCCTCGCTGGGGGCGTACAGACGCTGTGCGTTCACTCGGACACGCCGGGCGCCGCGGCGATCGCCGCCGCCGTGCGCCGGGCGCTCGAGGAGGCCGGCTTTCAGGTGGCATCGCTCTCGCCATGAACCAGCAGACGCTGAAGCTCGACGTCGAGACCACCCGCTCGAACGAGCACCTGAGGCTCATCGAGACCTTCGTGCTCAAGAGCGCGAACGGGGAAGCGGTGCTTCAGATCATCCGCCGCGCCGAAGAGAAGCGCGTCGACCCGACCGGCCAGGCGATGCTCTTCGCGCGCGACCCGGCGAACGCGCGCGGGTTCCTCGCCGACGCGGGGCACCCGGCGCTCCCGAGCGCAGGCCCGCTCGCGCGCTACGCGTTTCCGCTGGTGCTCCACGACAGCGGCGTCGGCGCCGACCACGCTCCGTGGCGCGAGTTCAAGCTCCAGCTGCGCCACGGAGGCGCGGCAGCCGACGCGTTCTTCAAGGTGCAGGGCCGCACGGCCGAACTCACGGCCTCGGAGCCGTTCTGGCTCGTCGCCCAGCTCGCCCTCGGCTGCGGGGTGGCGCCGCGAGAGCCCGCGCCGCCCGGGGTCATCATCTCTCGACCCGAGCTCCTGCGCGGCGCCGACGACCTGCGCCTCGTCGGCGGCCACGAGCACCTCATCGGCATCGACCCGAAGTCGACCGTGTTCTGGTGGACGGACCTGCAGAAGAAGCCGAGGCGGGTGGTGAACCTCGGGCACACGGTGATGTCGGCGAACGCCTGGGCGGGCTGGCTCGTGGCGTGCGGCGCGGCGCACGACTCGGGCGTGTGGCGGGTCGTGCGCGTGCGGCTGGCGAAGCCCACCGTCGAGACCGTCGTCGAGAGCACCGATGCGTTCACGTTCTTCGACGCGAAGCTCCTGTTGTCGGACGATGGCGCGCGGCTCGCCGTCGCGTACGGAGATCAGCTGCGCGTCTACGCGGGCGTCGCGCCGATCGGAGCCGTGGCGCACGGCTCGGACGTCGTGCCGCAGCTGTGGGTCGGCGAGACGTTGATCGTCTCGACGCGAGAGGGGCTCATGCGCTGGCGTACAGGCCCCACGCTCGAGCCGCTCGACGCGCCGGTCGTGCACGCGTGCGGCCGCTACGAGCTGCAGGCCGCGAGCGACGGCACGCTGCGAGTGGGGGCGCGCACGTTCGTGCCGTCGATCGAGGCCGATCGCGCGTGCGTGCGCCGGCTGATGCACTCGCGGCCGCGGCTGCTCGCGGGGCGCGCGCTGCTCTTCCAGAGCGACCGCCTCGTGGCGCTCGATCTCGAGACGCTGACGACGTGGCTCGTGCTCGACGGCGCGGACACCCGGCCCTACGCGCTGCTCGCGGGCCGCACGCTCATCGTCGACCAGCAGGCGAGCGGCAGACCGAAGGTGGTCGAGATCACGGCGCCGCAGCCGCCTTCTTGAGCTCGACCAGGTCCTTGTAGATCTCGAACACGACGCGGGCGAACGCGCGCTCGGAGGCCCGCCCGAGCGCCGCCTGGCGCGACAGCCCCTCGCCCTCGCCGCGCTTCAGCTCGGTGTCGAAGGTCGCGTTGTACATGTCGGCCTTCAGGTTGTCGTACGGGTTGAAGACGGCGAGGCGGTCGCCGGCCTTCGGGTTGATGCGGCGGTCGGTGCCTTCCCACGCGGCGCGGTGCACCTGGCCCGCCTTCCACGTGGTGTTCGCCAGCCGCACGGCGAGCGAGAGCACCTGGTGGTCGCCGTCGCGGTTCTCGAGCTTGTCGATCTGGCTGAAGAAGTAGTCGTCGGGCGACACCACCGCCTTCAGCGTGTCGGCGATCTTCTTCGCGCTGGGGAAGAAGCTCAGCTTGAGGTCGCCGCTCGCGATCGACGCGACGTCTTCGATGGCCGCGCCCTTGACGACGGCCGCCGCCCGCTCGCCGGCGCTCTGCGAGCCGCCGAGCTCGAGCAGCGCGATGAGCTTCGGCAGCGCCTTGAACGCGACGCCGCCGGCAGCCTGCTGACCCGCCGTTCGCAGGCCGTCGGCGTCGGGCGCGGTGCTCTTCGTGCCGTCGGCGTTGAACGCGGGCCGAAACGCGTTGCCGGCGTCGAACGCCGCCTGAAAGAACAGCAGGTAGAGCGCGTCGAGCTTCGCCGGGTCGGTGATCCCGGCCGACGCCGCGGCGAGCACGGCGCTCTCTTGCGCGATGACCTCGGCGCTGATCTGGTTGCGCTTCTCGAACGACGGAGCCGCCAGCGCCTCGCGCGACCTCTGCTCGAGCAGCACGGCGAGCTTCTGCGCGGCCGGGTTCAGGTGCACCGCGTTGCCGTCGGGGTAGCTGGGGCCGAGCTCGAGCAGCTCTTTCAGCTCGGCGCCCGAGAGGGGAATCGGGGCGGGCGTCGGCAGGGGCGCGCCGGCGGCCACCGCGTGCGGAGCGAGCGCCAACCCCGAGATGGGGTCGACCGCGACGCGCTTGATCTCGGCGTGCCAGGCGCCCTGCTTGAGCTGCTCTTTCGGGTCGAAGAAGTCGGCGCCGGCGTCGGGCCGCAGCAGCGTCTCGAAGGTGTCACGGAAGCGGGCGACGGCGACCTTGAGCGCGGCGGCGTCGAGCCCCAGCGGCGCGAGCGCGGTGGCGATCGAGGCCGCCTGAAAGCCCGTGGTCGTCTCGAGCGCCTGGAGCGTCGCGGCCGTCGCCTCGAGCTTCTGCTTCGGCGTCCCGGGCGGCGCGACCTGCTCGAGCCACGCGGCGAAGCTCGGAGGGCGACTCGCGGCGGCGACGGGCATGGCCTCACCGCTTATCATGCGGGGCCATGAGCGAAGACGACGTCATCGGCATCGTGGCGATCGCCGCGGGCATCTCGGTCATCGGCGGCATCATCTGGCTGGCGCTCTACCTCGATCGAAAGCGCACCGAGGCGATGCACGCCTTCGCCGAGGCGAACGGCTACACCATCGACCCCGACCTCATCGGCTTTCAGACGTCGATGGAGCCGTTCAAGATCTTCAGCCAGGGCCACGATCGCAGGCTCAAGAACCTGATCCGCGCCACACGCGGCGACCTGCAGATCGCGGTGTGCGACTACCAGTACACGACCGGCGGCGGGCGGCACCAGCACACCTCCCATCAGACGCTGTGCGTGGTGCAGTCGGCGAAGCGCACGATTCCGCACTTCTTCGCGCGCCGGCAGGTCGCGATGCTCGACTTCCTCGGCAAGATGTTCGGCGGGCAGGACATCAACTTCGACGAGGACCCGGTGTTCTCGAAGGCGTACGTGCTGCAGACGGTGATGGAAGAGGCCGAGGTGCGCCGCCTCTTCAACGAGCGCGTGCGCAGCCTCTTCACCGAGCTGGCGCGGAAGGACATTCAGGTCGAGGGCCTCGGCGGCACCCTGCTGCTCCACTACGGCCGCCGCCTGCAGATGGGTCGGGTCAACGAGCTGGTCGACGACACGGTCAACCTGCGCGCGACGCTGGGCTGACGGCGCACGCCCGTGGGTGTCACTGCCACCGACTCATGCACGAGCGCGGGGAGCCGGTGAACGACCCGCTCCTCGCCGCGGTCGTCGCCGAGCCCTCGAGCGACGCTGCGCGCCGCGTGTGGGCCGATCGCGAAGGTGGCGACCGCGGCGAGCTCGTGCACCTGCAGTGCCTGCTCGCGGGCCGCGGCCTGGCGCGCCGCGACCGGTGGAAGCTCGCACGCCGCGAGCGCGAGCTGCTCGAGCACCACGGGCTCGAGTGGGCCGGCCTCGGCGACCTGGGCACGGGCAGGTTCGCTCGCGGCTTCGTCGAGCACGTGAGCATCGAGCTCGCCACCCTCGAGACCCGGGCCGCCGAGCTGTTCGCCCGCGCGCCGCTCGTCCGCTCGCTCGAGATCCGCGGAGTCGGCGGCACGATCGAGCTTCGCAGCGCCGCCGACGACGAGTGGCTCCGCCGCGCGGCACGGCTGTTCCACGCCTTCGACCCGCTGCCGCCAGGCCGTGTGACGTCGCTATCGGCCTCCGTCGACTTCTTCTTCTCCCGGCAGCAGTGGCCCGGCCCCTACTCCGTCAGCTACGGCACCGCGTTCGCACAGCTCGTCGCGAGCGCTCCGAGCCTCGCCGGCCTCGAGGAGCTCAGCGGCGGCACCCTCGACCACGACGCCATTCCGGCGCTGGTCCGCCTGCCCGCGTTGCGGCGGCTGGGCTGCAGCCCCCAGCTGGGCGGCGCCGCGCTCGCCGTGCTGCTGGGCTCGCCGCACCTGGCTCGCCTCCGCGCGCTCGAGCTGCCCGGGAACGGGCTCACCGACGACGACCTCGGGCGCATTGCCGAGACGCCGTCGCTCGCAGACCTCGAGCGCCTCGGCCTCGGTTCGGCGATGGCGGGCCCGCGCGGCCTCGAAGCCATCACGCGGTCACCGCACCTCGCCAACCTCGTCGAGCTCGACATGGAAGGCTTCGGCACGTGGAGCGTCGCGGCGCCGCTCGTCGCCGCCGCCTCGTTCGCGCCGCGCCTGCGGCGCCTCAGCCTGCGCCGCCACCCACCCCTCGATTCCGGCGACGTGGCGGCGCTGCTCCGCTTGCCGGCCCTCGAGCACCTCGAGATCGACCTCGACGACCTTCGCCCCGAGCTCCGCGAGCGGCTGGTCGCCGAGTCCGGGCGATCGCATCTAAACCGGGGCGGTAGCAAGTGATTGCGATCACTTGAGCGGTGTGATCGACAGTGGGGATGAAGAGCCCCGCGCGCGTCGCAGCGTCCCTGCTGGAGAAGTTCTCGGTGCTGCAGGACCCGCGCATCGAGCGCACGAAGAAGCATTCGATGACGGACATCCTCGTCATCAGCATCTGTGGCTTCATCTGCGGCATCGACAACTGGGTCGAGCTCGAGGAGTTCGGCAACATCAAGAAGGACTGGTTCAAGACCTTCCTCGAGCTGCCGAACGGCATCCCCTCGCACGACACTTTCGGTCGCTTCTACGGGGCGCTCGACCCGGAGGCGTTTTCCCGCTGCTTCACGAGCTGGGTGCAGGCCATCGCCGAGGTGACCGAAGGCGAGGTGGTGGCGCTCGACGGCAAGACGCTGCGACGCAGCTTCGACAAGGCGTCGAGCAAAGCGGCGATTCACATGGTGAGCGCGTGGGCGTCGCAGAACGGCGTGGTGCTCGGCCAGGTGAAGACGGACGAGGCGTCGAACGAGATTACGGCCATCCCCAAGCTGCTCGAGATTCTGCACCTGCAGGGCTGCATCGTGACCATCGACGCCATCGGCGCGCAGAAGGAAGTGGTGAAGACCATCATCGACAAGGGCGCCGATTACGTCATCAGCCTGAAGAAGAATCAGCCTGCGCTGCACGCGGCGACCGAGGCCTTCTTCGCCGAGGCGCGAGAAGAGGGCTTCGAGACGGTGCCGCACAAATTCACCGAGACGCTCGAGAAAGAACACGGCCGGCTCGAGACGAGGAAGTACTGGGTGACGGCACGCATGGACTGGTTTCGCGAGCGCCGCGAGTGGGAAGGGCTCACCAGCGTGGGGATGGTCGAGTCAACCCGCGACGTGAACGGCGTCACCTCGAAGGAAGTGCGCTACTTCATCACCAGCCTGGCCGGCGACGACGCCGAGAAGTTCGCCCGCGCCGTGCGCACCCACTGGAACGTCGAGAACAACTTGCACTGGGTGCTCGACGTCGCCTTCGACGAAGACCACAGCCGCGTGCGGAAGAACAACGCGCCCGAGAACATGGCGATGCTGCGCCACGTCGCGCTCAACCTGCTCAAGAACGACAGCACCACCAAGAAGGTGGGCATCAAGACAAGACGGAAGAAGGCCGGCTGGAGCAACGAGTACCTCGCCCACCTGCTGGGCGTGAAGAACAGCGGCTACGACCCGGACCCACCGAAGAAACAGCGGGCCGCGAAGCGCGCCTGACTCACACGCGCGCGAACGGGAAGACGCCCCTGACGAAGCGATTCAGGAACGCACCCTTCGACGCCGCGCCCATCAGCTGAACGTGCACCGCGGCGGGCACCGCGAAGTACCGGTACACCGCGCCGCTCGCGAACTCGACCTCGAGCGTGGCCACCTCGGCCTCGTAGCCCACTGACGCGATGCTCGACGACGAAACCGGCGCCCGTCTCATGCGCCTCAAGGTACCGAGTAACCCCGCGCACCGATGATGCGATTCCCCTGGTCGCCGAGAGCCCACCGTGGGCTGACGTCAGACCCCTCGCGTAGGGTGTGCTCCGGTCGGTTCGGTTGGGAGCGAAGCCAATGCTGTGGCCTGAGATGACGCAAGAAGAGTGGAAGCGGTGGACGGGCAGCCTGCGCCCGCGCACCCGCGAGTGGCGGGCGGCGTGGAGCGCGCTCGTCGCGCAGACCGGCGATCACGATCGCGCAGCCGAGTGCCCCCTCACGGGAGAGACGTGGGGCTACCTCTGCAGCTTCAGAGACCGCGGGCGCTGGGTGCACGAGTTCCGCCACCGGCACCACCCGGTGAAGCAGCGCCGGTGGTACGTGCACGTGCTGGCCTCCGAGGGCTGGTCGCCGTCAGCCGACCGGTGACGCCGGCGCTAGACCGTGAAGGTCTGCTTCACGCGCTGCGAGGTGAGGAAGTAGGCGCTCCAGCCGAGCGACCAGACGACCCAGACGATCGACGAGGGCCGCCAGCCGAGCAACGCGATGCCGGCGTCGAGCACGTACAGCGCGACGAGAAAGCGCGGCAGCCACCGCGCGCGCCGGAAGAACGCGACGAAGGCAGGCACCGTCAGCACGAGCGAGATGGCCGGGAGCACGGCCCGCGCGTCGCCCCCGAGCGCGAGCGCCGTCGCCACGACCGCGATGAACACGACCCCCTTCAGCGTGAGGCCGAGCAGCGGCAGCACCAGCGGGCCTCCGAACGGGCTCGGCTTCAGCGCGTACTGCGCTCGCTCGCGCGACAGACAGTCGTTGCAGGTGAGCACGCCGCTCGCCGCGCCCGGCGCGCAGCGAATGCACACGAACGCGCCGCAGCGGGGGCAGGTGCCGGCGACCGGCAGGTCGGGGTGCTTGGGGCACGGCTCGGCGTGCGCGACGGGAGCCTCGGGCGCTTGAGCCGCGGGGCCTCCTCGCTCCTGCTCGCGGCCGCAGTCGGGGCAGACGAGCGCGCCCACGTCGAGGCGAACGCCGCAGTGCACGCAGGTCACGCGCGCGAGCGTAGCAGCACGCCCTCGGCTTACAGCGCCAGCGGCAGCTCGCGCAGCCTTCGCCCCGTCGCGGCCGCGACGGCGTTCGCCACGGCCGGAGCGATGACGGGCACGCCGGGCTCGCCCACCCCGGTCGGAGCCGCGGTGCTCGGCATCAGCACCGTCTCGATGCGCGGGCACTCGAACATCCGGACGACCTCGTAGTCGTGGTAGTTCGACTGCTTCACGCGGCCGCCCTCGAGCGTGATGCGCTGCTTCAGCGCCGCCGAGAGGCCGAAGATGGTGGCGCCCTCGAGCTGCGCCGCCACGACGTCGGGGTTCACGATCTCGCCGCAGTCGATGCCCGTGACGACGCGGTGCACCTGAAGCTTCGTGCCGCCCTCGATCGACACCTCGGCCACCGCCGCCGCGCAGCTCTCGAACGACTTGTTGCACGCGACGCCGAGGAAGTGGCCCGCGGGCAGCGCCGAGCCCCAGCCGGCCTTCGTCGCGACGGCGTCGAGCAGCGCGCGCATGCGGGGCCGGTTGCCCAAGAGCGAGCGGCGAAAGGCGACGGGGTCTTTGCCCGCGGCGACCGCGAGCTCGTCGATGAAGGTCTCCATCACGAACGCGTTGAACGAGTGGCCGACCGAGCGCCACGCGCCGACGGGGATGCCGAGCTTCTGGTGGTAGTACTCGACGCGAAGGTCGGGCAGCTCGTACTCGGTGTCGGCGCTGCCCTCGACCGAGGTCGGGTCGACGAACTTCGAGAACAGCCCGCCCGCCGCCGCGACCAGCAGCTTCATGCCGGGGAACATCGCGTCGGCGATGTCGGTCGACAGGTTCTCGTACACCGACTGGCACGCGACCTTGTGCGAGACGCCGACGAGGCGGCCCTGCGCGTCCACCGCGCCTTCGATCTCGTGGTACGCGAGCGGCCGGAGGATGCCGTGGTGCGTGTCGTCTTCGCGCGTCCACACCAGCTTGATGGGCTTGCCCGTCAGCTTCGAGACCGTGACGGCCTCGGCGATGAAGTCGGTGCGGCCGCGGCGGCCGAAGCCTCCTCCGAGCAGCGTGTTGTGCACCGTCACCTGGCTCGAGAGCAGGCCCGTGATCTGGGCCGCGATCTTGCGCGCGAGGCCGGGCACCTGCGAGCCGCACCAGATCTCGCACGAGCCCGGCTTCACGTGGGCCGTCGCGTTCATGGGCTCCATGCCGGCGTGCGCGAGGTACGGCATCGAGTACGTCGCGGCCCGCTTCACCGGCGCGGCGGCGAGCTTCTGCTGGAGCGAGAGGCTGCCGGCCTTCGCGACCAGCCCGCCGCCCTGCGCGACGTCGGCCTTGAACGACGCGCGAATGCCGTCGGACGACAGCGACGCGTTCGGCCCTTCGTCCCACGTCACGGCCAGCGCCTCGGCGGCGTTGCGCGCCTCCCACGTGGTGCGCGCGACGACGGCCACGCCGTTGCCGATGCTCACGACGTCTTCGACGCCGGGCATCGCGCGCGCCGCCGCGGCGTCGAACGTGCGCACCTTGCCGCCGATGACCGGGCAGCGCCGAACGACCGCGATGCGCATCCCGGGCACGACGACGTCCATTCCGAACACGGCCGAGCCGTCGCACTTCGCGGTGGCGTCGAGGCGCTGCGACGCCTTGCCCAGCCACTTGTACTTCGACGGCGCCTTCAAGCTCGGAGTCAGAACGGGGAACCACGCCGCCAGATCGGCGAGCGCGTTGTACGTCGCCGTTCGCGTGCTGCGCATGTGGCGCATGACGCCGTCGTCGGCCTGCACCTCGGAGACCGGCACGCCCCAGCGCCAGGCCGCCGCGTAACGCAGCTTCTCGCGCGTGGTCGCGCCGGCCTCGCGCAGCGGGCGCGCGTAGCGGCGCGTCGTCTCGCTGCCGCCCGTGAGCTGCAGGGGCAGGCCCGGCTCGTGCCACTTGAGGTTGTCGCCCTCGGCGAGCTTGAGCGTGAGCTTCGAAGGGCTCAGGTCGAGCTCCTCGCACATGAGCGTGGCGAGGCCGGTGATGACGCCCTGCCCCATCTCGGCGGCGGCGACTGTGAAGACGATGCGGTCGGGCTTGATCTCGAGCCAGATGTTGGGGGCGCCGAGCTCCTGCTCGACGCCGGTCTTCTCACCGCCGGGGCCGGCGGCGACCGTCGCAGCCGAGTCGCCGCACGAGCCGAGCCACACCTGTACGAGCAGGCCGCCGCCGAGCGTGCCGGCTCCGCGCAGGAAGCGGCGCCGCGAGAGGTCGGGCGCGTTCACGGGGCACCTGCCGCGCGGTGAATCGCCGCTCGAATGCGCGGGTACGTGCCGCAGCGGCAGATGTTGCCGCTCATCGCGACGTCGATCTCGTCGTCGGTCGGCTGCGGCTTCTTCTTGAGCAGCGCGCACGCGCTCATGATCTGCCCGCTCTGGCAGTAGCCGCACTGGGGCACGTTCTCGTGGGCCCACGCGGCTTGCACGGGGTGCGGGCTCGACGAGGTGCCGATGCCCTCGATGGTCGTGATCTTCTTCCCCACCGCGGCGCCGACCGGGGTCACGCAGCTGCGCCGCGCCTCGCCGTCGAGGTGCACGGTGCACGCGCCGCACGACGCGATGCCGCAGCCGTACTTCGTGCCCATGAGGTTCAGCAGGTCGCGCAGCACCCAGACGAGCGGCATGCTCGGAGGCGCGTCGACCGTCTTCAGCTGTCCGTTGATGTCGAGGGTGATCATGGGCAGGGGGCTCCGGCGGCGACCCACTCGTCGACCTTGACGAGGAAGGCAGTGTGCGTGAGCGGCGGCACGGTGCGGCCCTGGCCCGGGTTGAAGCCCCAGACCACGAGCGGGTCGTGCTCGACGTGCTGGCGCAGGTCGGCCAGCGAGCGGTTGCCGTTCTTCGCGAGGTCCTTGAGGTCGGTGCACAGCTGCGTCGCGCTCTTGCCCTCGAACGCCATCGACGGCGGCGGCATGTTCCAGTGCAGCGCCCCCGGCGGCATGTCGTCGCCGGGCATCGCGGTCTCCTGGTGGCACGTCTGGCAGCTGCCGCCGAGCTGGGTGAAGACGCGCTTGATGTTCTGCTTGTGCGGGCGCGACGCGTCGGTCTGCAGCGGCGCGTCGCCAGCCGGGTGGCAGTTCATGCAGCGCGGGCTCTGCAGCACCTGCTGAATCGGGGTGAACGGGTGCACCGCCTGAGCCCAGAGGCTCAGCGGAGCGAGACCGACGAGCGCGGCGATCGCGCCCCGCAGCACTCTCATCTTCATGCGGCCCTTCCCTTGCGTTGGCCCCTCGCCGCC
This sequence comes from Myxococcaceae bacterium, assembly GCA_044223505.1. Lineage (GTDB taxonomy): Bacteria > Myxococcota > Myxococcia > Myxococcales > Myxococcaceae > Xiheicaenimonas. Next base: position 67,291 of record JBGALX010000016.1, on the reverse strand, counting down.
AGGCCCATGCGCCGGTGCGCGAGCGCGACCAGCCGGCCCAGGTCGTGCGACCTTCCGTCGACGAGAAAGTGCTGCAGCGCGAGGCCCCAGAGCATCGCCTGCAGCAGCACCGGCAGCTCGTCGCCCTCGGGCAGGCCGAGCAGCGCGCCGATGAGCCGCCGCGAGTTCAGCACGCTCTCGACGAGCTGGCCGCGCAGGCCGTCGTCGTCTTCCGAGGCGACCAGCAGGCCGATGAGGGTGCGCACGCGGCGGCGGTCGCCCAGCACCGCGGTGACCAGCGCGTCGGTCGATTTGCCCTGCTGCGAGAGCCGCAGCGCCTCTTCGGCGACGCCCTCGATGTACCGCTTCGCCACGGCTGACAGCAGGTCCGACCGGTGCGGGAAGTAGTACGTCACGTGGCTCTGGCGAACCTTCGCCTTCTTGGCGACCTGCGGGCCCGTGAGGCGGCTCAGGCCGTGCTCGGCCATCAGGTTCACGGCGGCGTCGAGGATGTGCTCTTTCATGGTCCTTGGTAACCCTACCAAACAGATTTGGTAGACCTACCAAACACCGGCGACCGGGATCAAGTGCTAGGGTCTGCGCCCCATGAGACCCTTCCTCCTCGTGGTGATGGTGCTCGTGTCTGGCTGCGTGCGCCGCATGCCGGGCACTGCCGACGTGCCGGGCGCCGAGAAGTACGTGCCGGTCACCGGCGCGCGGTCGACGTCGAACGAGCTCGCTGGGCGGGTGATGGCGACGTACCCGAAGATGATTCACGACCCGGCGCTCGACGCGGCGGCGCGGGTGCTCGCCGAGGACCACGGTCACACGCAGTCGCTGCCCGGCCCGCTCTACATCCAGGAGCTCCTGTGGCGCTGCGGCTCGACGTCGGGCTACCTCTACGTGCACGCCGGCTCGAGCAGCGGCGGCGCAGGCGGCGTCGCCCACCTCGACTCGCTGCTCGCCGCGGTGCTCGAGACCGACAAGGACCTCGACGGCAAGGCCTTCGGCATTCACCGCACGCGCATCGCCTACGTCATGATCGTGGCCGAGGCGCCCGTCGTGCTCGAGCCGCTGCCGCGCACCGTGGCGCCGGGTGAGACCGTGACGCTGGCCGGGAAGCTGCGAACGCCGAGCGCGCTGTCGCTGCAGCTCTGGGGGCCGGGCGAGCTCGAGCCGCGCAACGTGCCCGTCCGCGAAGACGGCACGTGGGAGCCCCAGCCGCTGAAGGCGCCGGCGCAGCCGGGGCGCTACATGGTCGAGCTCGTGGCCGACAGCAACCCGGCGACGCGCGTGCTGCTCGTGCCGCTGACCGTCGCTCCCGCGCCGGTGCCCGACGCGCTCGACCGGCCGGCGCCGCGCACCGCCGAGGAGGTCGAGGCGGAAGCCCGCCGCATCGTCGTGCGGTGGCGCGAGCTCGCGCAGCGGCCTCCCATCGCGGTCGACCCGGCCGCCGACGAGCGCGCCCGGCTCTCGGAGCCGCCAGCGCCCGCCAACAACGCCTGGCACCACGAGTGGAGCCAGTCCGGTCGCAGCCCGCGCTCCTGGGAGTACGCGCTGCTGGAGCTGCAGGCCCCGTCGGTGGGCGCCCAGTTCTCGGCGGAGGCCGACGTGCTCGCGGTCGGTGCGGCGGCCGACGGCGACGCGCGGCGACTGCGCGTCGAGCTGCTCAAGCCGGCGCGCTGACGGTTCTCTGTCGATCGAGGCGTTCGCGCCCTACCAGGGGCGTTCGGCCGGCGTGATTCCTGTGCATTGAGCGTTGGACTCCGAATTGCTCTCGGCGCTCGGCCATGTCGATCGCGAAGCGAGTGGTGTTCGTCGCGCTGTTCGCCGCAGCCTGTGGAAAACCCTCCGAGCTTCCGATGCCTTCGACGGGCGGAGGCGCCGGCACCGCCGGCGGCGGTGAAGCGGGCGGCAGCGCCGGAGGGAGCGGAGGCAGCGGAGGCGGCACCGTCGTCGAGCCGGGCGCCACTCGAGCGTCACCGGCGAGCGGCACGCTGCAGCCGCTCGGCAACCCGGGTGGCTTTCAGCCGCTCAACTTGAATCGCGGCGTGCGAGCGAGCACCAAGGCGGGCGAGAAGACCGTGCTCGCGCTCGGAGCCCCCGCGTCCGCCGAGGCCGCGTGGGTCGCCGTGCGCGCGAAGTCGGCCGTCACCTTCACGGCGGGCGACCTCCGCTTCCCCGTCGCCGCCGACGGCGCGAGCACCTGGGCGCTCGTGCCGCTGCAGCGCGGCAAGCTCGAGCTCGTGACCGACTCCGACGCCGACCTCACCGTGCGCGGCGGGGGCTGGTTCGATCAATCGGGTGCGGGCCTGCAGCTCGGCGCCGAAGCGCCCCTGGAGCTCGACCTCGCGCAGGGCGCGACACCGCTGTCCTTGCCCCCCGCCGCGGGTGACCCGAACGACGACACCTGGGGCACGTGGCTCGACGTGACCGCGACGGCCGGCGCCGCCGCGTCGCGCTTCGAGCTGCGCGGCTGCAACAACGAAGACGCGCTCGAGGTGCTGAGCGTGCCGGCCGGCGGGCAGCTGACGGCGCGCGTGCTCGCGCCGCGCGGCCCGCTCTGCGTGTGGGCGAGCGAGCCGATGAAGCTGAAGGCCGTGGTCACGGCGCGCTACCGCCGCTTCGAGAGGTCGAGCGGGCGCCGCGTCACGCCGGTCACGCTGCTCGACACCGCGGCCGGCATCGGCTGGTCGGGCGTGCCGCTCAAAGGGCAACAGCTCGCCGTCGATCCCTCGCAGCTCGCCGGCCTGCAGGGCGCCCGCGCGCTGGTGCTGATGCGAGACGGGCAGCTGTTCCTGCACGACGCGACGAAGCCGCTGGTCGTCACCGCCGCCGAGGCGCGCCACCAGCAGCTGGTGCTCGTCGGCAAGGCAGACCCGGGCGACGCGGTGCCCTCGAGCTGCCCGGCGTGGCCCGCGGAGGGCCAGTGCGCCGCGACCGATCTGCTCGGCCGCTTGAACTGCCTGCCCGGCGTCTTCGCGGTGCGCCGCCCTCCCCCTGCGATGGAGCCGAACGCCGAGCAGTACCTCTTGCAGGTGAAGCAGCTCGCCGACCACTCGCGCCCCGACGGCGAGACGTTCGATCAGCAGGTGCTGCTCACCTTCGTGGGCGAGAGCGCGCCGACGGTCATTCACCACACCGGCTACACGCTCTTCAGCTACCGGTCGGACCTGGGGCGGCACCTGAACTCGAACGAGCTCGAGATCGAGCACCGCTTCTTCGGGCCGTCGACGCCGGCGTCACGCGACTTCTCGAAGCTCGACATCGTGCAGTCGGCGTTCGACTCGCACCACATCGTCGAGCTGTTGCGGCCGGTGCTGAAGGGCAAGTGGCTCGGCACGGGCCACTCGAAGGGCGGCATGACGACGACGTACCACCGCCGCTTCTTCCCCTGCGACACCGACGCGAGCGTGCCGTACGTGACGCCGCTGTCGTACGGCATGTCCGACCCGCGCTACGGCACGTGGCTGCAGAACCTCGGCGGAGCGCCGCTCGCCGCGTGCCGTCAGGTCTTCCGCGACATCGACCGCGGCATCATCGCGGGCAGGGCGACGTTCGCGCCGCAGCTGCGCGGCTCGTACGTGAAGGTCGGCTCGGCCGAGAACGCCCTGTGGGAGATGACCGGCATGATGAGCTGGAGCCTCTTCCAGTACGGCGACCCGAGTGATCCGCAGCAGGGCTGCCCGGCGTACGAGGCGCTCGCGGCGGACCCCGGCCAGTTCTCGCAGCTCATCGCGTACTACGCGCAGGCCGGCGAGAACTACTCGGACCAGACGCTCGCGCAGGCCGAGAGCGACCGGAACTTCGGCTACCGCTACCAGATGACGAACGAGCTCGGCGGCCAGGGCGCGTCGCGAGACCACCTCGTCGACCTCGGGCCGCTGCCTTCGCTGCCCGACATCGCGCTGTTGAGCCTCGGCACGGTGCCGGTGCCGAAGTTCGAGCCGCGCGCGATGCGCGACATTCAAGACTGGGTGAAGGAGCACGGCACCCGCATGGTCTTCGTCTACGGCGAGCTCGACCCGTGGACGGGCGGCCAGCTCGAGCTCGGCAACGCCGTCGACTCGATGAAGGTCTACGCGCCGGGCACGAACCACGGCGCCCGCATCGACGACCTCAGCACCACCGACCGCCTCGCCGTCGACGCCGCCCTGCAGCGCTGGCTCACCTCGACCGGCCCGATGCTGCTGCCCGCGTCGGCGGCGCGGCCGCGCACGATGCTCGACGCCCAGCCCCAGTTCAGAGACGTGATGAAGCAGCTGGGGCTGTGAAGCCCACCCCGTGTCCTCCCGGTAGTACGTGTCGATGCGCTCGCGCAGGAGCTCGAGCGTCGCGTCGTTCTTCGCCGCGGTCGCCCAGCTCCAGGCGAACGAGCGGCTCGAGCGCCTTCGACCACTGCACGCACGCCAGAGCGAGGTTCAGGCAGTGGGTGGCGACGGCCTCGTCAGCGGAGCACGGTCGCCAGGGGGCCGCTGCTCCATCTGATCGACCGGCGAGCGCCGCGCCAAGGCGCTCGCGGGCCAAAGCGCGCGGCCTCAGTGCACGCTGCCGCGGCCGGTGAGGTCGACCAGGGCCGCCTTCGGGGGCTCGTAGCTGCTCGACACGAGCTCTGTCACCTCGTCGTACATCGTCTGGAGTTGCTTGCGCAGCTCGGGGTCCCAGCCGTCGCGGCGGGCGCGCTCGAGCAGCATCTGCGCGTTGCGCAAGAACTCGACCGCCGTCGCCCGGTCGCCGCGCGAGGCGGCCACTTCGGCGCCGTGTATGCAGACCTCGATGCATGCCAGGCCGGCCGCGCCCAGCTTGTTCTGCACCGCCACGTCGACCGGTTGGTTCTGGGTCGCGACGTCGGCGAACTTGAAGGCGTTGATCGCCGCCCAGGTCTGCGCAGCCGTGGGCTTCTGCAGGTTGGCCGCCGCCACGCAGGTGTCGACGGCGTCATTGACGGCCTTCACCGGGTCAGTGGTCGGTCGCCGGGCGGCAGGAGGGATGAAGGGCTTCAGCTTCGTGAGGGTCATGGTCTTCTCCAGGTCGAGCTTCGGGTGAGTGATGTGCTGCACTTCGGTATCGGGGCCGCGCCGCGAGGGAATCGGGCCTCGTTTGTCAGCGTTCGCGCACGTGTCCTCGGTCGAAGACGCATGGCTCAGCGCTGGCCCGGTCTGCTCCGAATGGTCTCGATCAGCGTCGCACGCCGCTTCGCGCCAACCTGACGCCGGCCCTCTTCGAGCAGCGTCTCGAGCCGCGTGGTGCCGAGCGCGACGTAGTCGTGGTCGTCAGGCGCTCGCAGGGTCGCGACCATCGCGCCCGACCGGATCGCGATGGACACCGCCTCGGCCTCCTCAGGCGCGAGAAGCAGCGTGATGTCGCTGAACGTGCCCTTCACGCGCCCGCGGTTCTCGTGCCTCGCCGCGCCCACCGTCAGCACCGGCACGTCTTGCAGAACCGTCGAGGTGAGCCGCTCGCCGCCGTTCGACGGCGTCAAGACGAGGTCGGCGCGATCGTTCGGCTCGAGCCAGCCCCCGACCGCGTTCAGCTCGTTGATGGGCACAGCGAACGCGCGAAGCCGGTGGTGCACCTTGCTCGACAGCCGGAAGCGTCGCTCGGCGGCCTCGAGGTGGTCCCACATCAGCGGGTCGCCGGCCTGCATCGGCAGCCGCAGCTTCTGCCCGAGCAACAGCTCGACACCTTCGGGCTTCACCGCCAACGGGCTTGCGAAGATCGCGGGTACGTCGCGCCTCGCGACGTGGTCGGCGGTCAACACCTCGCCGGGCCCGAGGTCACGCGTCGCGACGAGCACCGGCACGAGCGGCCACGCCCCCCGAGTCTGCGCGAACGCGCGCGCGATGAGGGCCCAGTACAGGGCGCCCGCGAACACGAGGCTCATCGCCGCGGCGAGCCACCACACCGCCCCGGCGCGCCCCCGCGCGACCCGCGTCGGCGGTGGGGCCGTGTGCACCTCGGGGTCCGGGGTGTGCTCGGGCGCCGCCGGCTTCACCACGGTCGGCTCGGCGCTCTCGGTCGCCCGCGGCAGCGGACGTGGAGCCACCGCGAGCGGGCGGCCGCGCGGCTCGGTCGCGTCGGAGTCGGGCTGGCTCGGCGCGGCCGTCACGGCCTCGCGCTCGACCACCTGCGCCGCGGCGGGAAGGTCGACCACGCCCCGCGTCGGCGCGAGCGACGGGTAGTGCGCAGGCGGCGGCTCGCGCAGCAGCGGCGGCGGCCGCTCAGGTTGATCTGCAGTCGGCAGCCGGTCGTCGAGGGCCGTCACGTCGAGCACCAGCGGCGCGACGGCGTTCTCGAGCGCGAGCAGCGGCGCCGGCGGCGACGCCATCGGGTCGAGTAGAGCGGGCTCGGCCGACCAGTCGCTGCCCGTCAGCGGGCCGGCGACCGCGTCGAGCCCGCTCGCGGCGTGAGCGGCCAGATCGACCTCGCCCAGGCCGAACGCCTCTGCGAGCTCGAGCCCGCCGATTCTCGCGACGAGCCGAGCCAGCGTGACCTCGCGATCGAGCATGCTCAGCCTGCGCAGCGGCGCGAGCACCTCGAGCGCAGCCCTCTGCTCGGGGCGCGCCGCCGGCGACTGCAGCGGCAGCAGGGTGCGCAAGCGCGAGAGCAGCTCGGGCGCGCCGGCGGCGCCCGGCCGCGCCCCTCGCACCGCCTCGAGCAGCGCGCTGGGAGCGCACGGGCCGCCGTCCCGCGCCAGCTGCAGCGACCACGCGACGCCCAGGAGCAGGCTCATCGCGTCGCGGTCTCGAGCGTCGAAGCGCGACAGCAGGTTCATGCTCATCGTGCGCGAGCCCCTTCCCGACGGCGAACGCCGGGCTCGACAGTGGCGGGTGCGCGGGTCATCGCCCGAGAAACTCCTCGCGGCGGGCCGCGTGGGAGCGCTGCCACGGCGCGGTGTACGGAGTCGTCTGCCAGTCGGCGAGGCCCTCGACGGTGCCGACGTGCTCCACGAACGCAGACTCCTCGCCGCGGAAGCTGAGCTGCAGATCGTGCAGGCGGGTGAAGTCGGCGGGCACCGCGCCGACGACGCCGCGCACGAAGAGCAGGTCGGCGTCCGAGCGCGTGCCGGCAGCGGTGCGGCCCGCCTCGTAGACTGCCTCGACGGCGCGGAAGTAGCCGGCGTTCGCGCAGCGACCGGTGAGCGCCATCGAGGCCGGGCACTCGAGGCCCTCGCCGTGGTCGCGCGTGAGCCCCCAGTCATCCATCAGCAACTGCAGGCCGCGGCAATCGTCAGTCTCGCAGAACGTGAATGACCGCCGAATCGCCGAGAGCGGCTCTTCGAAGAGGCCGCCCGGGTCCTCGAGAAACGACCGCGGCAGCAATTGCGCGTCGACCGCGATGCGCGCGCGGCAGCTCGCGCCGCCGAGGTCGCGGTAGAAGCTCGCGGTCGAGGCGAGGCTGAAGCTCAGGCCTTGACCCGCTCCATCGCACGAGAGCTCGACGGCGCGCTCGGCCGCGAACAACCCCGCGCGTGGGCGCTCGCGCCGCTGTGCAGCGGCCCGCGCGGCCGAGGTCGCCGACGGCGTGTGAAAGCTCGACCGCGCGAAGTTGTGGTGCGAATACGCGGTGGCGTCGAACAGCGCCTCGTTCGCGAGTCGCAGCGCTCGCGTGCGTTTCTGGCTCGCCTCGACGAGCCACGCGCCGAAGAGCACCATCGGAATCAGCACGGCGCTCGCGAGCGCGAGCTCGATGATGGCCTGGCCGCGCGCCCTCATGGAGCCGCTCCGCAGCGCGCCGAGTCGTCGCGAACCGGCGACATCATGCGCAGCCCCGCCTCGGCCACGATGGGCAGCACCTTCTCACCCGCGGCGTCGCGGGCGCGAACGGCGCCAGCGAGGCCCGCGAGCCGGGTGCCGTCGAAGCTCTGCGTGCGCGGGCCCATGAGCATCGATGCCCCGCTGTAGCCGAGCACCATCTTCGAGATGACCCAGTTCGCGAACGGGACCTTGAGCGGGAAGAAGTAGACGAGGCGCACCGAGAGGCGCTGCGGCGCTGCGGGCTGATCGAACTCGCGCTCGCCGTCGGGTGAGACGGGGCGAGAGAACTCGCGCTCGAGCCAGGCGATCTCACCGACGAAGCGCTGCGCTTCGCCGCCCGTGGTGTACGCGTCGTCGTACCGGTAGCGCGCCGCGAAACCGTGGCGCCGGAAGGTGTCGGCCAGCGTCTGGGTCGGGTCCGAGCCCGGGCGCGCGAAGCTCGCGAACGACGGCAGCAGCGCGAGCACCGTCGCGTCCATCATGCGCCTGCAGTCGGCGTGGTTCGTCGAGCCCACCCGCACCGCGCGAGCCGCGGCGTACTCGGCGAGCACCCGCGCCTGCAGCGCGAGCGAGAGCTGAAAGAGGCCCAGCGCGAGGAACAGCGTCAGCGGCATGCTGAGCGCCGCCTCGACGGCGGCCTGCCCGCGGCGCGCGCACGTCATGGCAGCCCCCGAAACCCGGCAGCGAGCAGCTTCTCGAGGCTCGCCCCCGCCCACGGCGACGTCCGGCCGAGGCCCGCGCGCAGCTCGTCGAGGTGGGCGTCATCGACGTCGGCGCTCGCGAGGGTGGCGCGCCAGAAGGGGTTGAAGAGGTTCGGCGGCTCACGCCAGTGATCGGGCCGGTGGTAGTACGTGATGGCCGTCGACGCCGCGCGCGGCAGCACCACACCTGCGCCGCTCAGGTCCCGCGTGCGGCCGACGTCGATCGGCACGCCGCCGCCCGACGGGCTGAACGTGAAGCGGAAGGTGAGCTCCCACGGGCGCCGCGCGTCGGGGGGCAGCGAGGCGAGCACCTGGCTCTTGGGCTGCCCGAACGCATCGGCGGCGTCTGCGAGCACCGCGGGGTCGACGTCGACGAAGTCGGGCCAGATGCACGACGCGCCCGGGCACGTGTCCTCGGGCACCGTCTGGTGGGGGAGCAGCGTGTGCTCATCGGGAGCCCGGCGCTCATCGCCCTGGAGCTGCTGCGGGCAGAACGAGTGGTTGTCCGCGCGGTCTTGCAGGTCGGTCGAGCCCACCCAGCCGTTGAAGGCCTCGCTCGAGGCCCCGCTCGAGCCGCGAAAGTTCACGGTGACGAGCGAGTGCTCCTCCGAGAGTGCGGCCCACTCGCGTGCGGTCGCCCCGTGGTCGAAGCGCCGCCCGAACCAGCTGTTCCCCAGGAGCGGCTCGGAGATCACGGCCTCGCCCGCCGCCCCGGCGCGCGCCAACACGCGGTCGAGCTGCTCCTGGAGCACGCGGCGGCCATCGGCGCGGCGGGTGATGAATGGGTGCTCGCGGCTGCCGAGCGCCGCCGAGAGGCCGGCCATCACGTCTCCCGGCGCGATCAGCCGGTCGAGCTCCGACGCGAGGTGCAGGTGGTCGTAGCGCGCCCCGGCCGGCTGCAGCGCTCGGTCGAACCGGGTCTGGCGCAGCGCAGCCAGCGCCGCGCGCTGCATCGCTCCGAACCGAACCGCCTCGCGGTGAATGGCGAGCACCTGCTCGCCCGCGAGCCGGTCGAGGCGCGACCACGCGACCGCCGGCACACCGAGCAGCAGCGACTCGTTGCGGTGCGAGAACGCGGCGCGCTCTTCGCACCGCGGCCCGATGCAGGCCGAGGTCATGGGCCGGGCGCGCGCATTGAGGCAGCCGTCGTAGCTCTCGAGGTCGATGAAGGTCTGCGTGTTGCCCGCGCCCGCGCAGCCGGTGAACATGACCGGCGCTCCGTCGCGGCCGCCGCAGTACTCGGCCGTCCACTGCCGGTAGTACGCGACCCGTGTCGCCTCGAGCAGCCCGTGCCAGGTCGCGCCATAGCTGAGCGCTGCCTGCGCGCCGCTCATCGCGACCATCGTCGCGGCTTGCGAGCGGTTGAGCAGCGCGATGGAGTTCAACGTTCGCGCGGTCGCCACGGCGTGGCTGTACGCGGCGGCGTCGGCCGCGTCGTCGAGCGCGAGCTTGCGCTGCACCTGGTGAGAGATGCCGAGCACCACCACCGCCGCCACAGCCAGCTGCAGGACCACCAGCGACATCAAGACCAGGCTCTGACCGCGCGCGGGCATACGAGCCCCTCTCGAGCAAGAAGCTCGCCCGCCTTCGCGCGAGCCGATCTCAGCGCTTTGGGGCGGCCGTGTCTCTTCGCGGAGAAACAGCCGCGCAGGCGCCGTCTTCGATCAAAGACACGGCAAGCGCCATTGCACGCCGGGCTTCAGCTCCACAGCTCAGAGAGCCGGCTCGGCTGCCAGAGGGTCGTGTCCCCGAACCTCTGGCTGCCGTCGTACGCGCCGACCGCCTGTAGGCAGCTCTGCCACAGGTCGCTGATGCAGCGGTTCTCGATGCCCGGCAGGCTGCGCGCCCAGGTGGGTGTGAACGCGTGAACGGGCTGGCCGTTGCACGGGGTGCCGCGGTCTGCGAGCAGGTCGCTGCTCTTGTAGGCCACGTGCCGGCCCGTCTGGAGCGGCCTCGCCTGGCCCGCGACCAGCACCGGCAGGAAGTGCCCGCTGTGCATACCGCCGTCCGAGAACTCGCTGGTGCCCACGACCACGCTGTTCGCGAGCAACGACCCGGCCCCGCCAGCGCCCTTCAGCAGGCTCATCAGGTAGCCGAACATCTCGAGGTGCCAGAGCGTGATGCGCGTGTGCTGCGAGTGCGCGGCGGCGTTCGTACCCGAGCTCAGGTTGTTCGCGCCGTGCTGCAAGGTGTGCAGCGAGAGCTGAAAGCCCGGGTCCACGTGGGTGTAGCGGCCGTCGTCGTTCTGGCTCGAGCCGAGGCTCACGAAGAGCGAGCGGGTCAGATCGCACTCGAGCGCGAGCACGCCGAGGCGAATCATCGTCTTCGCGTAGTCTTCGAAGCCGACGTACGGCTGACCTGCGAGGTGCCCGTACGTGTCGGCCGGAGCCGGGCCTGGGTTGCAGCCGACTGCGGGCGGAGGCAGCGTGAGCGTTCGTTCGACGCTGCGCACCGAGTCGAGGTAACGCTCGAGGCGCTGGCGATCGCTCTTGCCCAGTCGCGCGCGCAGCCGGTCGGCGTCGGCCTTCACGAAGTCGATGATGCTCTTCTCGCGCCGGTAGAGCAGCTCCTGCTCTTGCGGCGGCATCTGGGCGGTGCGGAAGACGGCCGACCACAGCTCCGACGGGCGTTCGTACACGTCAGAGGGCCGGTTCGCCGCGGTGTGAGACCAGGGCCAGTGGTCGCTCCCGCTGCGCAGCTGAATCGCAAGCGGCGCGGCGCCGCCCAGGCGGGCGGCGGCCACGGCATCGACGGTCGGCCCACCCGCGTAGGGCTGGCCCGGCACGTCGAACGCGGGAATCGAGCGGTAGCCCGAGAACATCGCGGTGCTGTGCCCGTGCGACCCGAGAGCGTGGTTCTCGAGGCGCGCGTAGGTGAGCCCGCTCACCACGCACAGGTCGTTGCGGAAGTTGCCGTACCGACCGCCCTCGAGCAACGGCGCGAGCAGCGCCGGCGTCGAGGTGAACGGCGTCGAGGTGCCCGTCGCGGCCGGGTAGAACACGTTGGCCTTGCGATCGGGAAAAGCACACTGGTCGGCGAGCAGAGCCGCGGGGGTGCCGCCCGGCCAGTGAAAGAGCACGAAGCGCTTCGGCATCGCCTGGGCCCACGCGCTCCTCGGCGCCAGCGACTCGAAGAAGGGCACCGCGAGCGCCACGCCGGCGCCCCTCAGCAGGTCACGTCGGGTCGGTCGCTGCATCACGGAGTCTCCCATTCAGGCGCGAGCACGAACCGCTCGCTGGCCACGTCGGCGAGCAGCGCGCCGGTCAGGTCGAAGTCGCCCTCTTCGAGGTCGTGCCACGCGCCCTCGATGGTGCAGGAGTCGGCGGCGCTCTCGAGCCGGCCTCGCGTCCACCGGAACAGGCGAGTCGCGACGCAGCGGCGCGCCCTTGGGTTGTCGGCCATCACGGCTCCAAAGGTGGCGGCGTCGGTGAACCGCGAGCCCGCGACGTCGGCGAACGCGCCTTCGGCCGGCACGGCCTGGCCCGTGGGGTACGTGGCGCGCAAGGCGCCCACGGCGTCGTAGCGCTCGAAGCCGCGACCCTGGCCGTCGATGAGCTGGTGGCACCCGACGCACTCGGGCAGCTTGTGGCGGTCGGCCATCTCGACGGGTGACTCGCCCGTCATCTCGGTCGTTCGGCTCTCGGCGCCCGCGGGCGGCGTGGGCGCCGCCTCGCACAGCACCACGTCGCGCAGCCGCACGCCCCGCTTCACGAACGACGGCTGATCGCGCTGCCCCGCAGAGACGGCGAGAAACGCCGCGGTGCCGAAGATGCCGCCGCGGCCGGTGGCCGAGAGGTCGCGCTCGCCGGGCGCGTCGACGGTGACGCCGTAGAGCGCGCCGAGCGCCGGCGTGAGGCGGTGGCGGGCCTCGGTGAACACGTCGAGGAAGCGGCCTCGCACGTCGAGCGGCCGCTGCAGCAGGGCGAGCGCCTCGGTGCGCGCCGCGGCGGCGACCTCGGGGGTCCAGCCCAGCGACGGCGAGCGCTGCATACGCTCGGCCGAGCCCGTGCCGAACCACTCCTCGACCATCGCAGCGAGGTGGCGGCGCCCCGCTTCGCTCTGCAGCAGGCGGCCGGCGTGCGCGCGGCGCACGTCGGCGCTCATGACGGTGCCGTCGATCGCGGCGGCGAGCAGCTCGGCGTCGGGCCCCCTCCCGGTCGCTGCGAAGGCCAGGCGCGAGGCCACCTCGTGCGCCTCGAGGCGGGGCGCCCCCGCGCCGGTCTCGACCTTGAACAGGAAGCTGGGGCTCTCGAGGAGCGCGCGAACCACGAGCGCCCCCCCGACCCACGGGTCGGCCTCGGGCGCCGCGAGCGCGAGCAACTGGTCGCGCTCGGTCGCAGCCACGGGCCTGCGGAAGGCGAGCGGCGCCGCGCTCTGCACGAAGCGCTCGAGGCACGGCCTGCCCTGCGCTCCGAGGTCGCAGCCGAAGGTGGCGACGCGGCGCTGCGGTGCGAGCAGGCGCTCGGTGACTGCGCGGGCGAGCGCGCGCAGGGCGGCGAAGCGCCCCTCGGTGAAGTCCTGGTTCTCGCGGGTCGTGTCGAACGTGCCCGGGACGGGGTCGCCCGCCGAGGCCGCCGAGAGATCGCGCGCGTCGACCGCGAAGACCCGGTCGAGCTCGTTCTCCCACTCGCGCGCGCTGAGCACGCGCAGCGGAGCGTCGTCGCCAGCGGGTCGTGCGCACGGCATCGGCTTCTGGTGCTCGTCAGTGGGGCCCGCTTCTCCGGCGACAAGTTCGGGCCGTGGCGACGAGATTTCCCCCACGCAGCCCAGGCCAACGACCGCCGCCAGCAGCACGAATCGCAACGTCGAGCGCATGGCTCGCGGGGCCAGCAACGCACGTGCCGCGACGGGCCACGCCAGTGCCCGCGCAGGCTTCGGTTCGCCGGGCCGCCGCGTGTCTTCGCGTGAGGACAGCGGCGACCGCCCCCGGCGGTTCGCGGCCGATGAAACGGCAGACTCGAAGTCGCCGAGCCTCTTCATGACCCTCGAGAGCACGTCGTGTGCGGTGTCTTCGAGGCCTGCCGACTCGACGCCGAGCCGGCGCAGCGAGGTCCACACGGCGTCCTCGTGCCGCTCGGAGGTGTGCCGGAAGCAGGCCGCCGAGCGAACGGTGGGCCACGGGCGCAGCCGCAGCAGCGGCGGCTGCGGACGAAGGGTCGCGACGGTCATGAAGCGACCCTCACTTCCGCTTGTGGCGGGCCAGGGGGCCCGACGGGCTGCCCGCGGCCCGGTAGGCTTCGAGCCAGTCGCGCAGCGCGAACTGCGAGTAGCTCGTGAAGTGCGCAGCGTTCGCTTCGGGCGAGGCGGGAATCGAGTCGCCCCACGGCACCCCGGCGCTGCGGGCGCTCAGCGCCCACCGCGCGAGCCGAATGGCGTCGCCCGGCGTGAGCTCGCCGGTCTGCAGACCGTGGCCGAGCATGATGGCGAAATAGCCGAGCCTCACGTCGCCCGGGTTGCTCGACGGGTCGTCGATCGCCTCCTGCGCCTTCACCGCGAGCAGCTCCATGGAATACGCGCCTGCCTGCAGGAACTCGGCGAAGTGGTGGCTGATGGTGCTGCCCAACGGCTCGTCCGCGCTCGCGGCCGGCGGGGTCGTCGCCGTGTCGAAGACGTTCGGGTTGTAGCCCTGGTTCACGCTGCCGCGGTCTTCGGGCCGGCCCGAGGTGGCCGCCGCCTGCAACAGCGCGTCGAACGTGCCCTGGTCGGCGGCTCCGGCGGTACCCAGAACCTGACGCCCCAGCTCGAGCGAGTCTGCGCGTGAGCCCTTGCTCATCAGCTGCTGGCACAAGACCGAGAACATCTGGCGCTCGAGCCGCGGGCCGTACTTCGCGGCCTCGGCCGCGATCAGCTCCATCGCCTCGAAGTGCGCGTCAGCGACGCTCAGCGCGCCGCTCTTCACGCGCGGCAAGAGGTCGAGCAGCTTCAGGTACACGTCGCCGTAGAGCAGCGCATCGAGGGCCGCGAGCTGTGCGGGCGTGAGCTCGGCGCCGAGCTGCTTCGCCAGCTGCGTCGCGCGCTCGCGCGCCGGGCTGCCGGTGCCGCTCGAGCTCTGCGCAGGCGACAGCTCGACGGGCGCCCGACGCACCACGGTGAAGTCGTCGTCGCTCGCCCTCGACTCGCGGGGCGCCCGGGCCGCGGGCGGCGTCGTCGCCGCGGGCCGGGCGAGGGCGGTGTTCGAGGAGGTGATGCGCGAAGGGGTCGACATGGGCGTCTCTCTTTTCGTGAACGGCGGGGTCGAAGGCAGTTGTCGCGTGCGGCAGCGGCCTCGAATTCCCGCGCGGTGTCAGGCCGACTGGCGGCTGTCTTCGGCGCGCGACACGGCGCGCTCGAGCGCCTGTCTCCGGTCGAAGACAGATCGCAAGCGGGGCTGACATCAACTCGCGCATGCGACGCACGAGATCGTTCGCAGCAGCACTCACCCCTGCCTCAAGGAGCCCCAGATGCACCTCTTCATCCGCGCCGCCGCCGTCACGTTGTTCCTCTCGCTCGTGGGCTGTGGCGTCAGCCACCTCGACGTCGAGGCCCCGGGCTCCGACGAGCTCGTCGAAGGCGAGCAGCCGCTGGTCGTCGGCGGCAGAAGCTACGCGCTCGCCACGACCACGATGGGCGGAGCGGCCATCGGCTGCGGCGCGAACGCCGCATTCGGCCCGCGAATGATCGGCGGCTTCGAGATCAAGGGTCGCATTCGCTGTGCCTACGAGTGGCTCGAGCGCGGCAACTCGCCCGACGTGTGGCGCGGCTTCGGCAGCGGCGCGCTCGCCAGCAGCGAGCAAGGGCAGAACCCGTGGTTCAACCGCTTCACCTTCGCGGGCGACACGCGGCCCACGCTGACGTTCGGCGTCGGCGGCCCGTACGGCTCAGACGGCTGGGTGCGCTTCACGTACTTCAGAGAAGAGAAGCTGCACGCGGGCCAGCAGTGCGCCCAGCACGCCGAGTGTGACTCGGGCGTCTGCCGCAGCGGCGTCTGTACCGCGAAGGTCGGTGAGGCCTGCCAGAACCACTCGCTGTGCGCCTCGGGCTTCTGCATGGAGCGAATCTGCACGGCGTGCGACGGCCAGAAGTACTTCGTCCCCAAGCAGGGCATGACGCACGTCGTTCAGCGCTGCCGCAGCGCGCAGGGCGAAGCGCGGGTCACCGCCTCGCAGCACTTCCCCTGCAACGCGACCCACACCCACGGCACGTTCTACGAGTCCTTCGCGAACGGGGCGGCCAAGAACGGCTGCCAGGTGCGGCAGCTGCCCGAGGCCGTGCGCTGCGTAGGCGGCGTCAGCGACCTCGCCGGCACCTGCTCTTCCCCCACGTACTACCGGCCCGAGCTCACCCAGACCGCGGGCGTGTGGTTCAAGTCGCAGTTCCTGATGCCCTGAAGCTCTAGAGACCGTGCTTCTCGAGGAGCTTGTAGAGAAAGCTCCTCGAGATGCCGGCCACCTTCGCGGCCTCCTGGAGGTTCGAGCCGTGTGCCTTGAGCAGCGCCTGCAGGTACTCGCGCTCGAACTGGGCCGTGAGCTCGTCGCGCCGCGAGTGAAAGTCGCCGACGCCCGCCTCGCGCGCGTGCGGCTTCGCTTCGGCGAGACCGATTTCGTGATCGCCGAGGTTGACGACCCGCTCGACGGTGTTGCGGAGCTCGCGCACGTTGCCGGGCCAGTCGTGCGCCTCGAGCATGCCCAGGATCTTCGGCGACAGCTCGATGTCGAGGCCGCTGATGCTGTGCGCGAACCGCCGTGCCAGCTCGGCGATGTCTTCGCGGCGCTCGCGCAGGGGCGGCACCTTCATCACGACGACCGCGAGGCGAAAAAAAAGATCGCGCCTGAAGGTGCCGGCCTCGGTCAGCGCGGCGAGCGAGCGGTGCGTGGCAGCGATCACCCGTACGTCGGCCTGCTGCATCGCGCTCTCGCCCACGCGCCGGTACTCGCGCGCCTCGAGCAGCCTGAGGAGCTTCGGCTGCAGCTCCAGGGGAAGATCGCCGATCTCGTCGAGGAACAGCGTACCGCCGGCCGCGGTCTCGACGGCCCCGACGCGCGCGCGGTCGGCACCCGTGAAGGCGCCCTTCACGTGCCCGAACAGCTCGCTCTCGGCCAGCGACGACGTCAGTGTGGTGCAGTCGACGACGCACCACGGTTTGTCGGCGCGCCCCGAGGCCGCGTGAATCGCGCGTGCCACCGCGTCTTTGCCGCTGCCGGTCTCGCCTTCGAGCAGCACGACCGAGCTCGTGCGCGCGACGCGCTCGAGGCGAGCGAAGAGTCGGCGCATCGCGAGCGACTGCCCGTACAGACCGTGGAACTCGACGTTCGGGCTCGCATCGAGCGCGCCCGTGGTGGCCGCGACCCTCAGGCTCGTTCGACCGACACGCAGCGTGCCGCCGATGGGCACGACGGCGTCAGTGAGCCGCGCGCCGAGGTACGTCGTGCCGTTGCGGCTGTTCAGGTCGACGACGCGCACCGAGCCTGCGAGCAGCTCGATGCGGGCGTGCACGCGCGACACCGTCGGGTCGATCAGCACGAGCTCGCACTCGGCAGACGTGCCGACGCGCAGCGTGCCCGAGCTCAGCTGCACCGAAGAGCCGGCGTCGGGCCCCTCGGTCACCTCGATCACCACGGGCTCGAGGGGTGGGGCGTCGAGCGGCTCGACTCCTTCGGTTTCGATGGCGTCTTCGCTCAGGGGCATTGCCCACCTCGATGCTAATCTCGAGCGCGATGACGGGAAAGTGCTCTGCGCGGTTGGCCTGCGCCGCCGTGCTGTGCCTGTCGCTGTCGGCCGTGTCGACAATGGCATCGGCCCAGAGCATGAACCTCCCGCGAGCCGAGCTGCGCGGCACGTGGCTCGCCTCGTGGCGCAGCGCCGAGGTCGCGGGCGCCGACGGCTCGCGCGTCATCGGCGCGGGCCTCACGCCGCTGAACGCCGCTTTCGACGGGTGGGGGTGGCCGCTCACCTTTCTCGGCCTGCGCGCGGGCTTCCGCTCCGAGGCGTTCGGGCTCTCGGGCGCCGGTGCTCGGGGCGCGCTCCACCACGGCGTCGTCGCGCTCGCCGCCCGCGCGAGGTTCGGGCCGGCCCGGCTCGAGCCGACGGCGGGCTGGGCGGTCGATCAGCTGCCGGCATGGTTCGTCGACGGCACAGGAGCGACCCGGTGGGCCTCGTCGACCCGCCATGCGGTGCTGCTCGGTGCGCGCGCCGGCCTCGACGTGTCGGTCTTCACGCTCGACGCGATCGCGTCGGTTCAGCTCGGGTCGGGCCTCGGCTTCGAGGGGCGGCTCGTCGCCGCCTTCCGCCTGTTCCGTACGGGCCCGGTGCGCTGGCTCGCGGTCGCCGAGGCGGCGCTCACGTTCGACCGCGGCGCGGTGCCCACGGGCCAGGTCGAGCAGCTCGCCGCCCGCGGCGCCGCTGGCCTCGGGCTCACGTTCGGCGAAAGCGAGTACACGGCGCAAACCGGTGAGGTGCTGGTCAAGGTCGCCACCGAAGAGGGCGCGCCTCCCGAGGGCGTGACCGCGTGGCTCGAAGGGCCCGCGGGCGAGCGCCTCGTTCAGCTCGGCGAAGACGGGGCGGCGCTGGCCGCGGGCGTCGAGCCCGGGCCGATGCGCGTCAAGGTCCGCTGCCCCGGCTACGAAGACGAGCTGCGCGCCGTCGAGGTGCGAGCCGGCGCCACGGTCGAGGCGGCGTTCGTGCTGCGGCCGAGGCGCGTCACGACGGGCGGCATCTCGGTCGCGGCGGTCGACCGCCGCACGCGGCAGCCAGTCGCGGCTCACGTCGAGGTCTCGGGCCGTACCATCGAGACCGGCGCCGGCGGGGCGGCGCTGCTCGAGGGCTTGCCCGCAGGCCCGGCGCGCGTCGCCGTGTCGGCGCCCGGCTACGCGACGGCCTACGAAGCGGCGATCGTGGTCGCCGGCCAGGTCGCGGCGGTGCCGGTCGCGCTCGACCCCGCCGGCGGCGCCGAGGGCACCGTGAGCGGCATGGTCATGAGCGCGTCGACGGGCGTGGCGCTGCGGGGCGAGCTCTCGCTCGACGGCGGCAAGCAGCGCACCGTCACGGCCGCCGGCGGCACGTTCGAGCTGATCTGCCCGCCGGGCACGCACACGCTCACTGCCAGCGCTCCGGAGCACGCGCCCCTCACGAAGACGGTGACGGTGCGCGCGGGCGAGCGGCTCGTCGTCCAGTTCCTGCTGAAGCGGCGATGACGGGGCGCGCGCTCACGGTCATCGCGGCTCTCTTGTGCGGCTGCTCCGGGCCCGGCGCCCGCGATGCCGGCCTGGAGGTGAGCACCGATGCGGCCTCGCCTTCGCCCCCGGCGGACGGCGGCGGTGAAGCCGCGGGCGATGGCGGCCCCGTCGTGCTGAGGCGCGGCGAGCCGTTCAGAGCGAGCGGTGCTGTGCGGCTGCTCGTCGGCGACGCCGAGCTGGTGGCCGAAGACGGCACCGAGCTCGTGCTCGGTGACCTGCTCGAGCTGCGCTTCGGCACGCTGCGCCTCGTCGGGCCCGCCGACGGAGGCGTGAGCCGCATCAAGGTCTCGTTCGGGGCCGTGGCCGGCTTCGGCTTCACGGTCGACGACGATGGTGCGCGCAGCGGGCGCATCACCGCAGAGCTCGGCTCGCCCACGTTCATCGACACGAAGGGGCGCGAGGTAAAGGTCGCGTTCGGCTCGACCGTCATCATCGAGGCCGGCGCCGCGCGGCCGCTCGACGAGACGGTGCGAGTGCTCGCGCTCGGTGCCTCGGCCGCGGCGGGGCTCGCGGCGGCGCGCCCGACGACCACCGCAGGGCCCGTGCGCTTCGGCGGCAAGACGGCGCGCGCCGCGTTCGCAGAGGGGCGCCTGCGCTGCGTCGCGCCGGCGGCCACACGCGGCGCGCTGCGCGTGGCCCGGGTCGAGGCGGGCGAAGAGCGGCTCGACGTCGCGCTCGACGAGGGCGAGCTGTGGCTCACGAGCGCCGGCGGCCTGCCCGTGCGCTACCGCCTCGACGACGGGCCCGAGCTCACGTTGCGCGGAGGCCTCGCGCACGTGGTGCGAGAAGGCAGCCTGTGGCGGGTCGAGCCGCTCGTCGGGCGGCTCGGGGTCACCTCGGCGCGCCGCGCCGTCGAGGTCAGCCCGGGCGACCGGGTGAACGTCGCCACGGGTGGGCCCGAGGTGACCTCGGCGCGCCGGGCGCCGCTCGCGCTCGAGCCCGGCGCGAACGTCGTCTACTCCGATCGACCGGGGCGCCTTCGCTTCGAGGCACCGGCTGACGGCACGCTCACCCTACGCGCCGCGGGTCGTGCCCTGGCGCAGGCCCGAATGCGCGCGGGCGACGCGGCCCGGGTTCCCGTCGCGCCGGGCGCGGCCCTGGCCTTCACGTTCACCGGGCGCGGTGTCGGGCGCGACGGCACCCTCACGGGGCAGGCCGAGCCGAAGCCACCGCACGCCGAGCTCGCGGTCGACGTGACCGACGCCGAGCAGACACGCGTCGTCAAGAGCGAGGGCCAGGAGCTCGTGCTGCGCTTCCGCTGGGCCACCGACCCGCGTGCCGCGCGGTACGAGCTCACCCTCTACGCCGCAGATCGCCTCGAGACGCCGCTGACGGTCGCGCGCGCCGACGCCGCGCGGCTCGAGCTGCGCCGGGCGCTGGCGCCGGGCGAGTACCTCTGGGCGCCGGTGGCGTACGACGGCCAGGGCCGCGCGCTCGCCGGGACGAAGCTGCGCAAGCTCTCGGTCGTCGAGGAACCCGCGTCGGGCCCGCTGCTCGTGTCGCCTCGCCGGCTCGACGGCGACGGCCCGCTCGAGGTCTCGGGCCGCCTCCCCGGAGTCACTCGCGCGATCTTGAACGGCGAGCCGCTCGCGCCCGCCGCCTCGGGGGCGTTCGCCGTCACGACGCCCGTCTCCGACCAGATCGTGCTCACGTGGCGCTGCGCTCGCGCCGCGTGCGCCCTCGTTCGCTCGAAGGCCGCGTGGTGACGACAGGTTCCGCGCCCCCGCCGATGGTCAACGCCGCTTCGCTCTGAGAGAGTGCCCCGCAGGTTGGCGCCGCCCGCTTCGTCGTTTGCTCCGCTGCACCGCTTCGGCCGGTACGTCATCGTCGACAAGCTCGCCGACGGCGGCATGGGCCAGCTCTACGTCGCGCGGCAGCTCGGGGCCGAGGGCTTCGAGAAGGTCGTCGCGCTCAAGGTGATGCACCCCCACCTCGGCTCCGACCCCGAGCTGCTCACGATGTTCCTCGACGAGGGCCGCATCGCCGCGCAGCTGCACCACCCGAACATCGTGCAGGTCTTCGACCTCGGCGAGGTCGACGGCACCTGGTTCATCGCGATGGAGTACCTCGCTGGCGAAGACTGCGCGTACCTGATGCGCCAGCAAGCCGCGGCCCTTCGCCCGCTGCCGCTCGGCGCGGTGGTCCGCATCGCGATCGAGGCCGCGCACGGGCTCGACGCCGCCCACGAGGCGCTCGGCCCTTCGGGCGCTCCGCTCGGCGTCGTGCATCGCGACGTCTCTCCGAGCAATCTCTTCGTGGGGTACGAAGGCCACGTGAAGGTGCTCGACTTCGGCATCGCGCGCGCGGCCGAGCGCGCCTCGAAGACGAGGGCCGGCGCCCTGAAGGGAAAGACGGCGTACATGTCGCCCGAGCAGGCGCGCGGCGAGCCCGTCGACCGCCGCAGCGACGTGTTTTCGATCGGCATCTGCCTCTTCGAGCTGTTGACCGGGCGCCGGCTCTTCTCGCGGCCGACGCAGCTCGCGACGCTGCACGCGCTGCTCGAGCCCGAGGTGCCGCGGGTTCGCGAGCTGCGGCCCGACTGCCCGCCCGCCCTCGACGGCGTCGTTGCGCGCGCCCTCGCGCCCGACCGCGACGGCCGTTTTCCCACCGCGCGTGAGCTCGCGGCAGCGATCGAGCAGGCCGCCGGCGCGCGCGCGTTCTCGGCCGTCGAGATGGGCGAGTGGGTGACGGCGGTGACTCCACGCGAGCGGCGCGAGGGCCGGCGGCACGTCGCGTCGCTCGCGGCGCTGGGCTTCACGGCGCCCGCGCCCGCGGCGTCAGGCCGAACGCTCGGCGCCGGGCCGCGGCGGCTGCTCACGGGCCTCGGCGCCGTCGCGCTCGCGTTCTTCGTGACCTCCGGCGCGCTCTACCTCTTCGAGTCGACGAGGGTCCCGAGCGGGCCGCCCGCTGCGAAGCCGCTGGCCGTACCCGACGCGGTGCCCGACGCCGGCCTGCCCCCTGCCCCAGCGGTCACCGCCGACGATCCGCCGCCTGCCGACGAGCGACCGGCAGAGACGGCGGCGACCGTCGCCGATGCGGGCCGGCGCGCTCCCGAGAAGGCCGCCCAGAGGGCGCTGACCGGGCGGGTCATCGAGGCGGTGATGAGCCGCCGACGGCGCGCGTTCGAAGACTGCGCGAAGCCGCTCGGGTCGAGCCTCACCGCCGACAGCAGCAGCGTGCTCGAGATGACGGTCGCCGGCTCGGGCGCCGTGACCGCCGTCTCGTGCCGTTCGCCCGAGCCACGCCTGTGCCCGTGCCTCGAGGCGGTCGCCCGGAACCTGCGCTTTCCGCCGCACGGTGCGCCCGAGGTTCGGTTCAGCATCCCCATCACGCACCGGCGCGAGCCGTGACGCGCTTCACGAGCCCCGGTCTTCGGTGGTGGTCGTGGCGCTGCCGGGCGTGTCGTCGTCTCCCGCGGCCTGGTTGCGCGGCGGGCGGCCGACGGCGTCGGGTGCCGAGTCGTCGGGGAACAGCGACTGCAGCAGCGCCGACAGGTGGAGCGGCGTGGCCGCGAGGCGCAGCCGCCGCACGGCCGCGTCGAGCTCGGTGACGAGGCGGCCGCACGTCGAATAGCGGCGCTCACGGTCGCGCTCGAGCGCCTTGAGCACGATGGCGTCGAGCGCGCGCGGCACCGAAGCGTCGATGCTCGACGGTGGCAGAATGGGGTCGCGCCGCACGGCGAGCATCGTCGCCTGGTCGTTCTCACGACGGAACAGGCGGCGCCCGGTGAGCAGCTCGTGCAGCACGATGCCGAGCGCGAAGACGTCGCTGCGGCGATCGAGCGGTTCGCCTCCGGCCTGCTCGGGCGACATGTACGCGAGCTTGCCCTTCACCACGCCCGTCGCGGTGCGCGAGAGCTTGTCGTTCGCCTTCGCCACGCCGAAGTCGACGAGCTTCACGACTCCGCTGAAGCTGACCATCACGTTCTGCGGGCTGACGTCGCGGTGTACGAGCCCGAGCGGTCGACCCTGCGCGTTGCAGGCCCCGTGTGCGTAGTCGAGCGCCGCCCCGGCGTCGGCGGCGATGCGGCACCGCACGCCCATCGGCACGGTGACGCCCGCATGCTCGGCGGCCGATGCGAGCTGCCGCAGCGTCACACCGTGAACGTGCTCCATGGCGATGTAGTGGCGGCCCGACACCTCGCCGAGGTCGAAGATCTGAACGATGTTCGGGTGGCTCAGCATCGCCGCGATGCGGGCCTCGTCGAAGAACTGGTTCACGAAGTCGCGCTCCTCGACGAGGTGAGGGAGCAAGGTCTTGATGACCACGTACTTCTCGAACCCCGAGGGGCCGCGCTGCCGCGCGAGGTGCACCTCGCCCATTCCGCCGCCGGCGATGCGTCTCAACAGCTCGTAACGGCCGAACCTCTCGCCCACGTGCGCAGCGCGACTATAGCCGGTCGAGAAGGGCCAACCCCACGGCGCGGCGGCGTCGCGGTATACGCCGCGCGCATGCCCGGCTTTCAGCTCGGCCCCTACAGACTGCTCGAGCGGCTCGGCAAGGGCGGCGGGGGCGAGGTCTACCGCGCGGTTGGCACGAACGGGCTGCCGTGCGCTGTGAAGGTGCTGTTGCCTCACCTCGAGGCCCTGCCGCGGGTCAAGGCCGCGTTCCGCGCCGAGGCGCAGCTTGGGCTCACGCTCAAGCACCCGAACGTCATCGAGACGTTCGACGTCGGAGAAGACGACGGCCGAACGTACCTCGTGATGGCGTTCGTCGACGGCACGAGCCTCGAGCGCGCGCTGAAGGGCCCGGTCGCCTGCCCGTTCGAGGTGTGGCTCCACGTCGCGCGCAGCCTGTGCGCCGCGGTGGCGTACGTGCATGGCCTGAAGGGCCCGGGCGGAGCCCCCCTCGCGCTCGTGCACCGCGACGTCTCGCCGCTGAACACGCTCGTGAGTCGAGCCGGTGACGTGTACCTGACCGACTTCGGCATCGCGCGCGCGCAGTCGTCGGCGCCGTCGACGGATCCCGGGGTGGTGAAGGGCCGCTCGGACTTTCTCGCGCCCGAGACCGCGCGGCTTGGCGGGAGCGATCAGCGCTCCGACGTCTATGCCCTGAGCCTCACGCTCTACGCGCTCGCGGCGGGCCGTTCGCCGTTCTTGCGCGCGACACCGGCGGCGACCCTCGACGCGGTGATGGACGCGCCGCTCGCGCCGCTGCACGAGCTGCGGCCCGACTTCCCGCCCGCAATCGGCGAGACGCTCGCGCTGGGGCTCGCACGCGACCCGGCTCTGCGGCTCGCCTCGGCCGCCGAGCTCGGCCAGCGCCTTGACCTCGCGAGCGGGTCAGTCGAGCCCTCGCGTGCGAGGACGGCGGCGTGGCTCGCGCCGCAGCTCCCGCTGCCGAAGCCCGCGCTGCCCGACGAGCCCAAGACTCGCACCGAGTCGATCGACAGCGGCGGTGGGAGCGCCGAGAAGCCCGCGACCCCGCCAGGGCTCTCGCTCTCAGTGCGGGCCGCGCTCGCGGGGCTCGGCGTGCTCCTCGCGATCGTCTGGTGGTGGTGGCGAGCGCGGCACTGAACGCCGCGCGCGGCGTTCAGTAGCCGGCCCAGCCGTTGCGAATCCACACCTCGACGGTCGGCCGCAGCTCGACCGGCGCGTACGAGGGGTCTTTGTACGCGGTCGCCTGCCAGAAGCCCCACGCCGCCTCGGGCGAGCCATACCGGTCGCGGATGTAGCGCAAGCCGGCACACGCCTGCAGGTACGGGTCTTCCGTTCGGTACGCCGAGCCCGGCATGTACTCACGCCAGGTGCTCTCGAGAAACTGGAACAGCCCGAACGCGCCGCTCGCCGGGTTGTACGCCGCGGGGTTGAACGCCGACTCGTGAGACACCAGCTGCACCAGCGCCGGGCTCGTCGCCCACTCGACGGGCACGCCCGCGGCCGCCGCCGCACGCTGAAAGACCTCGGCGAAGTCGTGCGCACCGCCAGCCACGGGCTTGGGCGGAGCGGCGCTCGCACCGCCGGGAATCTGCAGCTGCTGGCCGGGGAAGATGAGGGTCCCGTTGGGGATGCCGGGGTTCGCGCGCAAGAGCTCCGCGACGCTCACGCCGTGCGCGAGGCCAATGCTGTAGAGCGTGTCGCCCGACTTCACCTCGTAGACCCCGCCCGGCGCCGAGGGCTCAGGCTGAACGGCCGGCGGCGGGGGCGCCACGGGAGGCACGGCCGGGGGGTGATACGGCGGCGTCAGCTCGATCGGCTTCGGCGGCGGCGGCACGAACCGGTCGGTGTAGACGGGCGGCGGCGGGTTCGTCAGCGGGGGGGTGCCGATGCGGGATTCCACTCGCGCGGCGGCTGCGTTCGGTGGAGGTCGCTGCGTTCTCATCGTTGCTCCTGGTGCGTGACTGCGGGTTGCTCGAGGTGTCGCGCCGGCCAGCCGCGGGTCTTCTGCCCGCGCTGTCAACCGGCTGCGCCCGTGTCCGCGGTGGAGGACACCGGCGGGCTTCTGGCCCCCGGTGTCTCTGCACGAAGACGGACGCAAGCACTCGTGCCGTTTCGACGTGAGTCTCGACGCGCAGCTGCGCCGACAAGCTCTTCGGGCGCACGCGTTGCAGCCCGCGCCGCTCACGCCGCACCCCACCCATCGAGAGGAGCCGTCATGAACGTCCGTTTCCCGAAAGCTCACCCACCGAAGCCGAAGGTGGCGCCGGCCGCCCCCGCGCGCTCGGCCGTCGTCGACCCCCGACTCGTGGCGGCGCTCGAGCGCGGCGTGCGCTGGGTCGTGCCGTCGGGCGGGCTGCAGAAGCCCGGCTGGCGGGTCACCGATCGCACGTTCGACGAGATCGTGAACGAGCGGCGCGAGGCAGATCGCTTCGACGGCGTCGCTCGGGGGCGCCGCCGATGAGCCTGCTGCGGCCGGCCCAGGTGATCGCTACGCTCGCCGCGCTCTCTTGCGCAGGCTGCGTGGGCGAGATTTCGGGCGGCCGCGCGGGGGGGCCTGCAAGCGCGCCGGCCGAGGAGCCCACTCACCAGACCGTGGCCGAGCCCGAGCGCGCCGGGCCCGTCTTCCTGCGCGCGCTGACCGCCGCAGAGCTGGCCGCGTCGGTCACCGTCGTGTTCGGCAGCGCTCCGCCGTCGCTCGAGCGCCACTTCCCCGCACAGACGGCGGCGGCCGGCTTCGACAACAACGCCGAGCTGGTGATGCTCTCGGAGGGGTACGTGACCGCGGTTCAGGCCGCCGCCGAAGAGACCGCCGCGTGGCTCACGGCCCCCGCGCGTCTCGGCACGATCTTCACCTGCACCGACCCGCGCGCGCAGTGCCTGAGCGCGTTCGCCGCCGAGCGGGGGCGCCTCGCCTACCGCCGTTCGCTCTCGGCCGACGAGGTCGGCGTGCTGGTGCAGCGCGCGCAGGCGTTTGCGCCCGGTGAAGACGTGCAGTGGCTCGTCGAGACGCTGCTCCAGGGGCCCGAGTTCGTCTCGCGGGTCGAGCTGACCCTCGGCTCGGTCTCGGAAGACACGGGCGAGGCGCTGCTCGCTCCGCACGAGATCGCGACGCGGCTCTCGTTCTTGCTCCACGGCCGGGGCCCCTCGGCCGCGCTGCTCGACGCCGCCGCGGCCGGCGAGCTCGCCACGGCCGACGGGCGCGAGCGCTGGGCGCGGCTGCTGCTCTCTGAGCCCGACGGCACGCACCTGCGCCGCTTCCCCGAGCAGTGGCTCAAAGTCGATCGCATCGACGCGGTCGAGCGGTCGTCCGTCACCTGGCCGCAGTGGACGCAGGCCGTTCGCGCAGCCGCGCGCGAAGAGGCGAGGCGTGTGGTTGCCGACTACTCCGGCCCGAACGAGCACCTGCTCGAGGTGCTGCGCGCCGACCACGGCTACGTCGACGCCGCGCTCGCGCCGCTCTACGGCCTGAGCCCGCCCTCGGCGTGGCAGCGCGTCGACCGCCGCGGAGATGCAGTTCGCGGCCCGTGGCTCACGATGGTGGGGCCGCTCTCGGTCACCGCGCCGCTCGACGCCACCGCCCCGATCAAGCGCGGCTTCTACGTGCGCACGCTGATGTGCCAGACGTTCTCGCTGCCGGCGATGGTGCCGGCGCTGCCCGAAACCTCGGCTGCGGCCACGGCCTCGGAGCGCGAGCGGCTCGAGCAGCACCGTCGCGACCCCTCCTGCTCGGGCTGTCACGGCCTGCTCGAGCCGCTCGGGTTCGCGCTCGCCCGCTACGACGCCATCGGCCGGTACCGCGAGCGCGACGGCAGCGGCGAGATCATCGACGACAGCGGCAGCTTCTCGGGGTTCGGCGCACCCGAGCTGAAGGGCGCCCACGAGCTCACCGAGCGGCTGCTTGAAGACCCCGCATTGCCTCGCTGCGCCAGCCGCGCGTTCGTGCGTTTCGCGCAGGGTCGCCTCGACCGACCCACCGATGCACCGCTCGTCGCCCGCCTGAGCGCGCTGCTCGAGTCCGATCGCGGCTCGCTGCCCGAGCTCGCAGTTGCCTTCGTTCGCAGTGACGCCTTCGTCAGCCGAGGAGCCCCATGAGCCTGCTTCAGCTCTCACGCCGCCACTTCCTGCGCAGCTCCGCCGGCCTCCTGGGGCTGCCCGTGCTCGAGGCGCTCGCCGGCCGCGCCCACGCTCAAGGGGCACCCGCGCCGACGACCTTCATCACCTACTTCATTCCCAACGGCATGTACCCGGCGTTCTGGGTGCCTGCGGGTGCGACCGCGACGGGCACCGCGCTGTCGTCGCTGCAGCCGACCCGCTGGCTGCAGCTCTTGCTCGAGCCCGATGCGGGTCTGCCCGACCTCTCGCTCGACGACTTCAACGTCGCGCGCGGGCTGAAGGGACAAGGTGACTTCGACCCGAGCTTCAACGACTCGCATGGCGCCGGCTGCGGCAACTTCTCGACCGGCAGCCCCGGCGATCGCTTCAAGGGCGCGTACGGCAAGTCGGTCGACATCGTGGCGCGCGACAACTGGCGCGCAGCGGGCCAACTCTCGACGCCGGTGCTGAACCTCGCGGCGGCGGTGCCGGCCTCGGTCGACCCCGATTGGTACCGCTCGGGAGCCACCAGCTACACGGGCAAGTTCGCGGCCATGAGCCCCATCTACCGGCAGCCGCTGCCGCTGTTCGGGGCGCTCTCGGCGCTGAGCGGCACGAGCACGGGGCCGTCGCCCGAGCTCGTGCGCCTGCTCGCGCGGCGCCGCAGCACGCTCGACCTCGTGCGCGGCGAGCTCACCCGCCTCGGGCAGCGCGTCTCGGCCTCCGATCGCCAGCGCCTCGAGGCTCACGCCGCGTCGGTTCGAGAGCTCGAGCGCAGGCTCGAGGTGCCCGCCGCGCGCACCTGTGGCCCTGCCCCGGCCGCCGACTACCAGAGCACCTCGCAGTACGACGTGTGGGGGCGCTACTCGCGCAAGGCCGAGCTGCAGCTCGACCTCATCGTGCACGCGCTCACCTGTGGCATCACGCGCGTCGTCTCGTTCATGCACTGGAACTCGGGCGGTGAAGGTGGGCCCGATGAGCGCTTCTTGAAGGTGAGGTGGCCGGGCGCCGACTGGCAGCAGCACAACCAGGCGCACGCAATTCCCTCGGGTGGGCACCGCGACGGCGTCGAGGCCTTCGACATCATGAACGCGTTCACGCAGGAGCACCTCACGCTGTTCCGCCGGTTCTTGAAGCGGCTCAAGGCCGCGCCCGGGACGAAGGCGGGCGCGTCGGTGCTCGATGAGTCGGTCGTCTACCTCGGCAGCGAGATGGGCTACGGCCCCTGGCACAACCTCGACGACTTCCCCGCGCTCGTGGCGGGGCACGCCGGCGGCGCGCTGGCTGGCGGCCGGGCGTTCGCGTTCGACAACCAGAAGCACATCGGCAACTGGCTCGTCACGCTGCTGCAGAAGGCGGGCGTGCCGAGCCCGGCGCTGGTGCAGGACACGCCGACGTCGAGCCCCACCGTCTATGACCAACCCATCACCGCACTCTGAGCTCCCATGCCAAGCGTCTACACCGTCGTCTCGGGCGACAACCTCTCGCGCATCGCCAAGAAGTTCGGCACCACCGTCGACGAACTCCAGCGGCTCAACAAGCTCACGAACGCGAACCTCATTCACGTCAACCAGCGGTTGCTCGTGCCCGACGTGTACGTCGCGCCGCCCGGCCCCGCACCGATCGAGCTCGGCGGCGGCTCGCTCGACCCGGCGAGGGCGCGCATCGAGGCCTACGCGCGCACGCGCGCCATCGGAGGCCCGGTCGACAACGGCGGCGGCAGCGCGGTGCACGTGTGGCACGGGCTCGCAGTGCAGGACTATGCGGGAGGCCCTGACACCGAAGGCCGGTGCATGGTGGTCGACGGGCCCGCGGGCGCGCACCTCGTGCGCAACGGCTTTCGTCAGGCGTTCCTGTCGAACGGGCTGCACCTCAAGCTTGGCGCGCCGCTCGAAGACGAGCACGCTGCGGGCGGCGAGGTCGTGCAGCGCTTCGAGCACGGCACGCTGCGCTGGTCGCCCGGCACGGGCGTGCGCACCGAGCTCGCCGTCGCGCCGCCGGCGCCCGTGGCGCCGACGCCGCCACTCGGGCCGGCGGGCTCGGTCTACGGCCCGCTGCAGATCGCGCCAGGCGCGACGGTGCCGTCGCGGCTCGGCGCCCACTGGTTCAGCACCACCGCCGACGGCGACGCCGGCCGCGCGCAGGCCGTCATCGACCGCATGAAGGCGCTCGGCGTGGGCTACGTGACGCTGCTCGCCGACCCGGGCAACCCCGAGGCGATGCGGCCGGTCATCGAGCGGCTCCGCGCGAACGGCATCGAGCCGGTCGTGCGCCTGTACACGCCGACGCCGCCCGACGGGTGGGACGAGGGCGAGCTCCAGCGGCAGGCGAACGCGGCGAAGAGCCTGTCGGCGATGGGCGTGAAGCTCATTCAGATCGGCAACGAGCCGAACATCGAGGGCAACCTCACGGCGCGAGGCATCACCGACCCGGCAGCGCGGCAGCAGTACCTCGACCGCTCGTGCGATGCGCTCGCGAGGTGCATGCTCGCCGTTCGGCGGGCGTGCGGCGACGCGGTGAAGATCGGCGCGACGCCGATGGCGTGCGGTGCTCCCGACTCGGCCGATCTCGGCAGCCACTCGCCGCGAACGTTCTTCAACCGGCTGATGGCGTCGGTGAAGGGCGTCGAGGCCTCGAGCGGGCTCAAGGTCGTCGACTGGCTGTCGGTGCACACGTACCGCTTCCCGCCCGGGCCCACCGACGCTGCCGGCAGAGACTTCGGCCCGCGCTCGGAGCTCGGTGAAGGCCCCTCGTCGGTCGGTTGGTACGAGGCGGCCGCGCGCGCGGCGCTCGGTCGCACGCTGCGCGGCCTCAGCACCGAGGGCGGCGCCGCCCCGCAGGACTTTCAGGGCCCGAGCGCGAACGGCGCGAACGTCGCCGCGCGCATGCAGGAGTCACTCGGTCAGCTGCGCTCGGGCGCGACCGCCACCGACTGCCTGTGGCTGCTGACCGGCGACGCGTGGCAGCACCACGCGCTGTGGGACGGCGAGGGCGCCTTCGCCAGCGCGCTCGAGGCGTACCGCGCGGCCTACGCGGCCCGTTGATGCGGGTTGCTCCACTTCTGCGAAGATGCCGGCGATGCCCATCGCGCCGTTCGTGGCTCTGCTCGTCGTCGCTCAGTACGACGTGCGGGCCACGGTCCTCCACCGGAACGACCTCATCCAGGGCGACAAGGTGCTGCCGCTCGTGATCACGGCAGCGGGCGATGGGTACGGCGCCGCGGGCTGTCTCAACTGTCCGGTCGGTCGCACGCTCGTCTTTCGCTTCACCCGGGACGGCAACGTGGCGTGGTCGGTCGTTCTGCCGGGCACCGAAGCGCACCCCACCGGCCTCATCGTGACCGACGCCGGCGTGTTGGTGGTGCGTTCGAAGGGCATCATGCTCGCGCCCGACGGCTGCATCTTGACCGAGCTGGGCACAGGCCCAGACGGCGGCCCGGTGGTGCTCGGCGACGCGACGCTCGCGTACGACGGGTGCGACGGCAGCTCGTGGTCACGCGCGACGGACACGCTGGGCCTGGGGCGCGCGGTCACCGGAGCCTGGGCAATCGATCGCTATCGATACACCACCGGCCAGGCTCCTCAGCCCGTCGGAGCGAGCACAACGCTGACCGCACCGGTAGTCTCGGGGGCTCCCGAGGCCGCAGCGATTCTCACCGAAACGACGCTCTGGGAGTTCCCCACCGGGTCGCCATCGCCCACCCTCACCGTCACCCCGAACGTCGCAGTGCTCGAGGGCGTCGACTGCACCGACGACTGGTGCCTCGTCGTCGGCGCAACGCTGCCCGACGCTGGGGCTCGCGCGAACGGCACGCTCCGTCTCGAGAACCCGCCGTTTGGTCGAGTTCGCGGCGTCATCATCGCCCGTCGGCGCGCCACGGGAGCCATTCACTGCTGGACGCTGGGCAGCAGCGCCCAGCTCGCGCTCTCGACGGTGAGCCTCGCCCGCATCGCCGACGCAGGCGCCGAGCTCTGGGTGGCCGCCACCGGAGTGAGCACCGGCTCCAGCGACCCCGCCACCCCCGCGCTGCGCTTCCTGCCCGGCGACGCCGGCGGCCTTGGGGCCGGGGCCGATGACGCGTTCTTCGCGCTCTACCGCCTCACGGTCGGCTCGAGCTCTGAGTGCGGGCCACCCCCGGAG
Source organism: Myxococcaceae bacterium (assembly GCA_044223505.1). GTDB lineage: Bacteria > Myxococcota > Myxococcia > Myxococcales > Myxococcaceae > Xiheicaenimonas. The sequence continues at coordinate 36,032 of JBGALX010000016.1, read as the reverse complement.
CCCCTCTTCGGGCGCTTTCTCGGCGTCGGCCTCGACGGCGGTCGGCACAGCAAGGTGCTCGCCGACCGCGCGGGTGACCTGTGGGTGCTCGCGCGTGCCAGTGGGCCCACGACGTTCACGTCGGACGTGATCGAGCACCTGTTTCTGCTGCGCGCGAGCCCCCTCGGAGGCGGCGTCGGAGGCGGCGTCGGAGGCGGCGTCGGCGTCGGAGGCGGCGTCGGAGGCGGCGTCGGAGGCGGAGTCGGCGTCGGAGGCGGAGGCGGAGGCGGAGGCGGCGTCGGGGGAGCAGGAGGCGTCGGCGGCGGCAGCGGCGGGCCCGCGCTCCGCAGTCATGTCGTGAGCTGCGAGTGTAGAAGCAGCGACGGCGCCTGGGTGCTCGGGCTCGCAGCCCTGCTCCAGCGCCTCGGTCGTCCTCGCTCGAAGACACACGTCTGAGGCCTTGCATCTGCTCGACGAAACCCGTCGCTTCACCCCGCGACGACTGCAGCATGAGCCGACAGTCTCTGTGGTGCCTCGCCGCTGCCGTCACCTCGTGCGTGGCGCTCCCCCGCGATGCTCGCCCGCTCGTCGAGCGCCTCGCCATCTGCAGCTGGGAGGACGAGCCTTCGAACCCGCTCATCGAGCCGCCCGACGGCGAGGCGATCATCGCCGACCCGACGGTGCTCGGGCCCAGCGAGACGCCCGACGGAGCCTGGCACCTCTTCGCGCACGCGCTCAGCGGCCTGCGGCACTACGTAAGCAGCGACGGCGTGCGCTTTCGCCTGTCGCCGCGCGACGGCCTGCCCGGCTTCGGTGCCCTGCGCCCGTTCGTGACTGCGCACGACGGCGGCTTCCTCCTCTACTTCGAGCAGATGACGTCGCTGTCTCCGATGACCTCCGAGGTTCGCCTGGTGCGCGCCCCCGACCTCACTCACTTCGGCGACCCCGTCACCGTGCTGGCGCCGACGCGCGACTGGGAGCGCGAGGGCCAGACCACCACCGGCAACCCCTTCGTCACGCGCCGCGACGGTGTGTGGTGGCTCTATTACTCGGCCGGTGGCGTGCTGCTCCCCGACACCAACTACCCCGAACCGCGCTACGTCGGCGTGGCAGCGGGCGACGCGCCCGAGGGGCCGTTCACCGCACGCGACGCTCCGATGCTCGCGCCCTCGGGCGCAGATGCGTTCGTGAACCTCGGCGCCGGCTCGTTCAAGGTCGCCGACGCGGTGCTCAGCGACGGTGCGCAGCTCGCGTTCGCGAACGGCATCTATCGCGACGCGGCGGGAAACAGCCGCAGCGCCATCCAGGCGTACGAGAGCACCGACGGCCTCCATTGGCAGAAGCTCTGTGTGGCGCCGCCGCTGCAGCCAGGTGGCCCGGCCTGGAAGAGCGCCTTCATCTACGGGTTCGACAGCGTGGTCGAAGGCGGTCGCCTGTGGCTCTACTACAACGCGCGCGAGGGGTGGGTGAGCCCGGGCCGCGAGCGAATCGGCCGCTCTTCCGTGCCGCTCGCGAGGTGATCAGGCCGCGAGGCTGCGCGACAGCGTCGCGTGGAACAGCTCGAGCGCTTCGCGATAGTCGAGCCGCCCGCCGGCGACGCGCGCACGGTCGTGCGCCTCGACGGCTACCCTCGCCATCGCTCGCGACAGCGCCTGGCGATCGGCCCGTGCATCCGTCTCTGCGAGGCGCACGAGGTAGCGCTCGGCCACGCGAAACAGCGTGACGTTGACGCGCGACGTCTCGCGCAGGCGCACCAGCTGAGAGCGCAGCAGGCGCTCGTTGGCGGGGTCGTCGGTGCCCGCGCTGCCGACGAGCGGAATGTCGAGCGTGCTCTGGCCGCTGAGGGCCAGCTGAGCCCAGGTCACGCTCTTGCCGCCGGCACCCGGGCGCGTCGAGTAGCTCGGCGCCACGTGCCGGTCGAGCGCAGTGAGCGCCGCTCCGGCTGCGGAGCAGCTGCGCACTGACGTCTCGAGGCCGTTGTTCGCCGTCGCCTCGATCACGAGCCTCGGTGGCAGGTGGCCCTCGCTGGCGTCACGGCCCGCGGCGAGCGCAGCGACGTGCTTGCGCAGCGTGAGCGCGTAGGCCGCCGACTCGTCGGCGCTCTGGCGGTTCGCATAGAGCCAATTCCCGCGGGGACCCTCCGTCTCGAGAAGGCCGAGCGACGGGTCATTCACGCCTCGGTCGCGGCGATTGGCATGTCCGGCGTGCATGAGCTCGTGCAGCAGCAGCTCCGTGGGTTGCCCCCCCAGCAGGTCGCCGGCGCCGAGCAGTACGGCGTTGTCGTCGGGTGAGAACATCTCCCAGCCGCCCGCCGTCAGCACGGCCTCGGGCACGTAGAGCAGCCTCGTGCCCCACTTCGACTCCAGCCCGGCGGCGAGCCGATTCAAGGGTGTGTCGTCGCCGGCGGTGACGCGGAGCTGAAGCTGCCCGTCTCGAATCTGGATCACCTCGTGGCCGACGCCCTGAGCGACGAGGTGCATGGACGCGAGCTCGACGAGGTTTTCACTGAGCGCGCGGATGGTGGCCGCGGTCGGAGGCGTACCTGCGAGCCCGCTGGTGAGGGCATCAGCATGCCTCGCCCAGCGCCTCAGCGCGGCGGCCGCGCCTGCGGCGTCGGCGTCTGACACGATCTGGGGCCGGGTCAAAGCCAACATCACGTTCTGCCAGCTCGGGTTGTTCGAGAGGTCGTCGTGCAGCCTCTGGCGCAATGAGTGCCCGCCCATGAACGACGGCAGGAACCACGCCGGGCGGGAAACCGCCTCGCGCGCCAGCTCGCGGTCGTCGTCGGTCAGGCCTCTCACCAGGCCCGTGCTCGACGGCCGGGCTCCGAGCGTGTCGAGCCTGAAGCGCTCAGGCACCGGCGTCATCACTGGCGGTTCGATCACACCCGGCAACACACCCTGCGCCGCCTTCAGTGGCACGTGCCTCGCCGACAGCGCCTTCAGCTCCAGTCCCGCGACCGCAGCGACGGCCGCGAAGCCGTCGCGCCGCTGCGGTGCCTTCGCCCCCGGCGTCGAGTGAACCGGCGCATGGGGGATCGCGCGCTGCGAGTGCCGAGAGCGAATACGCATGCCCCCAGCCGACTGCAAGAACGAGGCGCTGCGCTTCAGCTCGCCGGGCCGCACCTTTGAGCGTGTGCTGGAGGCCTGTGTCCTCGCTCGGAGACACCGGACCCGCCGGCTGCCTGCATTCGACGACAGGCAAGGCTGTTCTCGATGTCCGCATGACCGCTGTCACCCGTTCGAGGCCGAGACCCCGGCCCCACCCGAGACGGCGACTCCGCTCGGCGGGTCCGGCCCGCCGTGCTGCACGCCCCGCGGGCCGAAGCGAAACGACCGAGCGGAGACCCGCCGCACTCGACGGGTCTCCGCGGGCCGGGCTCGGCCGTCAGTCGGCGGCGCAGTCCATGTTGTAGGAGCACGAGAAGGTGCCGAACACCAACGCCGAGCACGACGCCGAGATGGTGAGCGCCGCCGAGTTCGGCGAGCAGACGCCGCCGCTGTCACCCGAGTAGTTGAGCTTCGTGATGTTGCTGGTGTGGAAGCCCGCCGGGCACTGCGACGTGGGCGGCCCGACGTTGAACGTCTCGTTCGGCGCGTACCCGATGCCGCAGTGCTTCACCGCCACGCCCGAGGAGTAGCCGTTGACGATGAAGCACGTCGAGGTCGCGTTGAAGTTGTTGTCTTTGCAGTCGTCGCCCAGGCAGTTCAGCGTGTACTGCGTGCCCGACGGCGCGAGGCCCGGCCCGACGCACCGCTGCTGCACGGTGCCGGTGCACCACCGGTCGCCGTCGGCGTCGGTGCGCACGTTCATGAAGCGCACGAGCGACGGGTTCATGTCATCGCAGTCGAGGTTCGTCGGCACACACGAGCTCGCCAGGCGCTTGCCCGCGGGCGGGGTCGCGCCGATGCACTCGGTCACGCCCGTCGAGGTGCAGTACGTGTCGTTGTCGGCGTCGATGGCGACCGACGCGAACTGGTACGCGGCCGCCGAGGCGTCGTCGCAGTCGTCGCCGGTGGCGCACGCGTTGGTGAAGCGCCGCCCCTGCGCCGCGTTCGCGCCCACGCAGTCGTCGGCCGCAGCCCCCGCGCAGCGGCCGTCGCCGTCGACGTCGTTGCGCGACGAGACGAGGCGCCACCGGGCCGAGTCGTTCGCGGCGCAGTCGACGCCCAGCGACGTCGCGGTGAAGCCGGCCGGGCAATAGCCCTTCGAGGCGCGCGCCGGGTCGGGGCACTTCTGGCTCGAGCCCGCGCCCGTCGCGTAGCCGTCGTCGTCGGGGTCCGAGATGCAGCTGATGGTCACCCCTTCGTCGATCTGGCCGTCGCAGTCGTTGTCGACGCCGTCACAGACCTCGGTCACCGGCACGGCGCACTGGCCGTTGCACACGAGCTGACCTGCAGGGCAGCTGCAGCTCCCGCCCGTGCAGACCTGGCCCGCCGTCGTGCACAGCCCCGGCCCCGCCTCGTCGATCTGGCCGTCGCAGTCGTCGTCGACGCCGTTGCAGCGCTCAACGCCCGGCATCGCCGGCAGCGCGTTGCACGACAGCGCGCCGGCCGCGCACGACGTCATGCCCGTGCCGGTGCACGCGCCGACGCCGACCTGGCACATGCCGCTCGGGAGCGCGACGCCTCCGTCGAACGCGACCGCGCCGCCGTCGACCGCCGTGAGCAGCGCCTGCTCGTCGACCTGGCCGTCGCAGTCATCATCGCGGCCGTTGCACTGCTCGACCTGGGGCACGCACGCGCTGCCGCCCGCCGTGCCGGAGCTGCCGCCCGCCGTGCCGGCGGTGCCGCCCGCGGTGCCGGCGTTGCCTCCCGCGGTGCCGGCGTTGCCTCCCGCGGTGCCGGCGTTGCCTCCCGCAGTGCCGGCGTTGCCGCCCGCGGTGCCGGCGTTGCCGCCCGCGGTGCCGGCGTTGCCGCCGGCCGTGCCTTCGTTACCTCCCGCGGTGGCTTCGCTGCCTCCCGCGGTGCCCGCGGTGCCTCCCGCGGAGCCGCCGTCCTTCTTGATGGGGCAGCTGTCACACTCGGTCGATGGCGCAGCTCCACCACAACTGAACAGCACAGACACCACGAGCGCAGCGAGCAATCGGTTCATGCAGGGAAGACACGACCGGCCGCGGGCCTTTTCAGCCCGGCGGCGACCGGCCTGGATCAGGGCACTTGCGCGGTGCTGGCCGCCCCGGGGTCGCTCGGGTCAGTCACACCCCAACGGCTCGGAGCAGTCGTTCGGCGCCGACGACGTGGGCTCGCGCTCGGGGTACAGGCAGAGCTTCAGCTGCCAGCGGTTGTTCGACTCGTCGCGCTCGATGAGCGCGTTGCTCGAGTCGATGATGAAGGCGAGCGTGCGCGAGATGGGGACGCTCGGGCCTGCGGGGGCGAGCCCGACCTGGCCTGCGGAGATCGAGAGCTCACGCTCCCAGGCGCCCTGGCGAATGGCCTGATCGACGCCGGCGGGGTTCGTGTGAATGCCGGAGCGCGTGGCGAGCCGACTCCACTGCCCGCTCGTCGGAGTCGCGGTCGTGCTCACGTCGAACGCGATGGAGAACGTCTTGTCGACCGGGTTCGTCGAGAGGTCCGAGTAGCGCACGAACCAGCGCGGCTTCGCGCCGTCGCGACAGGTGACGAAGCCGCCCGCGCTCGAGCTCCAGCGGAGCTTCGTCTCGTTGAGCCCGTCGAAGGCGTTGACGGCGTCGCCGTAGGTGAAGGTCTTGTCGAGGCTGACCTCGAGGTTTGTCGCGGCGGCGGCGTCGATGCGCGACACGATCGGGTGCACGGCGAGCTCCTCGGTGTCGAGGCCGGGCGAGGCGTCGCCGTACCACCGCCGCAGGAAGACCAGCGTCGCTGCGGGCACGCTGGTGCCGCGCGGGTCGTTGCGGTGGAACTTCGGGCCGTGCTGCGTGACGCGGTCGAACGTCATGCTCTGCACGTCGCGCAGGCCCGGGTGAGCGAGGTGAGCCTCTCCGAAGGCGTGACCCAGCTCGTGCATGTACACCCCGACCGCGGGGGCGAGCTCGAACGTCATCGGGTCTGCTTCCGCCGCCGCGTAGAAGTCGGACGCGAGCCAGATGTGCCCCCGGCTGCAGGCCTTCGGCGACGGAGCGGGCTGCGCGGTGCACGAGGCCTGCTCGAGCCCGGTCGCCGCGGCCCAGCCGCCGTCTGCGCTGTCTTTGTAGTCGAAGTAGATGGCGTCGTTCGGGCGTACGAACGTGGCGAGGTCGGGGTGAGTCTCGGTGCCGGGCTCGGGCTCGACCACCAGGTGGAAGCTGACGCCCGGCAGGGCGTTGTACGCGTCGACCGCGGTGACGAGGTTCGTGAGGGCGGTGCTGCCGAGCGGGAAGTGCGCCGCGCAGTAGCGAATGCGCAGGGTGCCGCTCGCGGCGAGCGCGGGCGACATCATGGCTCCGTTGCCCCAGTCGTCGAGGTGATCGTTCGTCGGCTCGACCGCGACGGACTCGAAGCTCGAGTCGACGGCGCCTCCGTCGCCGACGGTGCCTCCGTCGGTCGGGCCCCCACCGTCCACCGTGCTGCCGGCGTCGTCCGCGGCGCCCGCGTCGGTCGCGCCGCCGCCGTCGCGCAGCCCTGCGTCGCCGGCGCCGGCGTCGGCTCGCGGCGGAGTCAGCTGACCCGCGTCGGGCGGCAGCTCTTCCCCGGGACGGGGACCACACGCCGACGCCACGAGCACCCACACGAACGCGCTTCGCATGCGCGAGCCGCGGTGCCAGCGCCGCGCCAGCGCTGGCTCACCGAGTTACGCGGCGATGCCATCGCGGGTACGTCGGCCCGACCCGCCGATCGAAGGGGGCACCCGACGGCCGAGCCGGCGAACGCCGGGCGCGCCAGGGCCAGGAGCACTACGAGTCGCAGTCTCATGACGACAATCAATCACCGATTCACGCCCGGCCACAGCGCCGTGGCTGCCGCGCTCGCCGGCGCGGGCAGGCACCCCTCGAGGCCGCGCTCAAGAGGCTGAAGACAAGTCGACCGTAGGTTAGGGTCTCACGCGCGGACGACTTCGGAGACCCGCCAGCGCCAGCTGGCGCTCCGGCGGTGAACCACGTTGGCGACCGGGTGCTACGACGAGAACGTGCTGTTGGCGTACTGCGAGCGCACGCTCGACACCGCCCGCTCGCGCGAGGTCAGCCGCCACGTCGATTCGTGCTCCGACTGCCGCATCGTGGTGTCCGAGCTGGTGCGGCAGGCCACGCAGACCGAGCTCGACCCTGCCCTGCATCGCGTGGCTACGAAGCCCCTGGTGCGCGGCAGCTCGCTGGGCCGCTACCTCGTGCTCGAGCAGGTGGGCTCGGGCGGCATGGGGGTGGTCTACGCCGCGTACGACGCCGACCTCGATCGCCGGGTGGCGGTGAAGCTGCTGCGTCACGCCGGCGACGACAAGCTGCGCGCGCGGCTCGTTCAGGAGGCGCGCGCGATGGCGAAGCTCAGCCACCCGAACGTCGCCACGGTCTACGGCGTCGAGACCCTCGACGATCGCATCTTCGTCACCATGGAGTTCATCGTCGGCGAGACCGCCCGCGCCTGGCTGCTCAAAGAGCACCCCGTGAAGGCCATCATCGACGTCTTCCTGCAGGCCGGGCGCGGCCTCGAGGCGGCGCACCAGGCGGGCATCGTTCACCGCGACTTCAAGCCCGACAACGTGATGGTGCGGCCGAACGGGCGGGTGAGCGTGCTGGACTTCGGGCTCGCGCGAACCGGCGGTGCCTCGGCCGAGGGCGAGACCGACGGCGCGGGCCCGCGCGACCCGAAGCGCGGCCCTGCGCTCACCCAGACCGGCGCGGTGATGGGCACCCTGCGCTACATGCCGCCGGAGCAGCGCTTCGGCCGCACCCTCGACGCCCGCGCAGACCAGTATGCGTTCTGCGTCTCGCTCCACGAGGCGCTCTACGGGGCGGCTCCCTCCGACCCGCCGCTGCGCAGCCCATCGCTGAGCGGAGCGCTGACGCGAGCCATCGTGCGCGGCCGGAGCGAGAAGGCCGACGACCGCTTCCCCGACATGCACGCGCTCTTGAGCGAGCTCGAGCGGGCCGTGGCTCCCACGCGGCGCTGGGCCTGGGGAGCCGCAGCCGCGGCGCTGCTCGGCCTCGGCGCGACCCTGAGCTTGCGCGCGGGGCCCGGGCCGTGCGCCGGCGTGCAGGCCGAGGTCGAGCAGGTCTGGGGAGCGCCACAGAAGAGCGCCATACGGCTCGCGTTCGGCGAGGCAGGGCTCCCGCCAGACGAGGTCGTCGCGGCGCTCGACGGCTATGCGACGAGCTTGGGCGAGGGCCGGCGGAAGGCGTGCGAAGCGACGCGCGTGGCGGGCACGCAGTCGGAGGAGCTGCTCGACCTGCGCATGCTGTGCCTGGCGTCGCGCAAGGCGTCGCTCTCGGCCGCCGCCACCCAGCTCGCGGTGGGGGGCGCTGCGCTGCTCCGCGCTCCGGTGGTGCTCTCGGGCATGCCGCGAATCGACGACTGCGCCGACGCGCGCTGGCTGCTCGAGGTGGTGCCGCCGCCCGCCGACCCCCAGACGCGCGCGCGGCTCGAGCGAACGAGGGCCGAGCTCGCGCGCGCCCAGGCCGAGCGCGACCTCGGCCGGGTCGACGCGGCGGCGGCGCTTCTCGAGCGCGTGGTGGCCGACGCCAAGGCGATCGACTACCCGCCGCTGCTCTGCGAGTCGCTGGTGCTCGAGACCGAGGTGATGCGCTCTACCGGGCACACGGCCGGCGCCGAAGCCGAGGCGTGGCTCGCCGTGGAGGCCGCGCTCGCGAGCCGCGATCAACGCCTGCAGGCGCAGGCGTGGCTGAGCCTGGCCGAGACGGTCGGCATCGTGATGCGGCGGTTCGGCGAGGCCGAGCGCCTGTTCTCGATCGCCCGCTCGGCCCTCGTGCCGCTGTCGCGCCGGGAGGCGATCGAGGCGCGGTGGCTTCGGGGCTCGGCCCACTTCCTCGAGGTCAAGGGCGACACCCTGCATGCGGTGCCGCGCTACCTCGAGGCGATCGCCGCATACGAGCAGCTCCCAGGCGCGCCGCGAGGAGCCGTGGCGTGGCTGTGGCGGCGACTGGGTGAGACCTACCTCTCGGCCGAGCAGCCCGCAGAGGCCGAGGCGGCGCTGCGCAAGAGCATCGCGCTGGGCGAGGCCGACGCGACCGGGTCGAGTCAGCTCGACCGCGCGCTGGTGTCGCTCGCCGACGTGCTGCGGGAGCAGCGCCGCTTCGACGAGGCGCGCGGTCTGCTCGAGCGAGCGCTGCCGCTCGCGCGCAGCGGCGGCACGTCGACCAGCCCCGTCGTCGCGCTGTACACGCTGGGGCACCTCGAGCGCGACGCGGGCAACCTGAGCGCGGCGGCCCGCTGGTACCAGCAGTACCTCGAGCGGGTCGAGGCGCTGCCGCGGCCGAACCCCTACCTCGGTGACGCGCTGGCCCTCGTCGGCGAGGTGCAGCTGGCGCAGGGAGACGCGGCCGGCGCCGAGCGCGTTCTGCGCAGGGCCGTCACGGCGTTCGACGAGTTCGGGCTGCGCGACGACGTCGAGACGCTGTTCGCCCGAACTGCGCTGGCGCGGGCCCTGATCGCGAACGGGCATCGCGCCGAAGCGGTCGCCATCTTGGAGCACGCCGTGAAGGTCCTCGAGGCGAGCCCGGCCGGGGCTGCCGAGACCGCGAAGAACCGCTTTCGCACTGCACAGGCGCTGTGGGCGCTGGGCGGCGACCGGCCCAAGGCGCTGGCGCTGGCCAAGACAGCGCGAGAGGCCAGCGGGCCGGCGACGCGAGCCGAGATCGACGCCTGGCTCGAGAACCACCGCTGAGACTCGACGCTGCGGGCCGCCTGCGCACTCGAGACCGGCCGTCGTCTCACCGCGATGATCGACCGGCCCACGCTGGAACGGTGCGGTGGTCTATGGCAATCGAGCGGAGTCTCGCTGCGATGCCTGGGAGCGCGATGGCCAGAACGAGCAAGAAGCGCAAGAAGGCGACGCCGACGACGTGGAGATCCTCTGCCCGGGAGTGACGCAGCTGCTGACCGAGGCTGCCGAGCTCGCTGGCGCGACGAAGCCAGGCCCGTTCATTCGTGGGCTCAAGCAGCAGACCCTCGGCGAGCTCTGCGCCGCGGGGGATGAGCTCCTGAACGCGCTGGACTTCGTCGCTCGCGATCACGAAAGGGTCATCGACCTGACCGTCAGGTTGCGACTGGCCCTGCGGCTCGTTCGTGCTCCCAGGACGCCGGCACAGGTGAGCGAGCTCGCGAGCGCCTACGAGAGGCACGGCGCCGAGCTCGCCCGGCGCTTTCGCACTCGAGAGCTGTAGCCCGGACGGGCACCGTGAAGACTCAAGGCGAGAGAACGGTGCCCTTGAGCACGCGCGCCTTCGCCGTGCGCCCCTGCCCGTCGGTGCCGGTGGCCTCCGAGAACTGCCCGACCGTCAGCCGGTCGAGCCGGCCGAGGATGAGGTTCGCAGGCACGGTCAGCGTGCCGCTGGTGCTCGGCGCGCACAGCACGACGGCGCTCCCGCCGTCGAAGACCTCGAGCTCGACGAGCGTCGGCGAGGCGGTCGGGCTCCAGGTCACCACGAGATCGCTGCCCGCATCGCGCGCGAGCGTCGCCGGGGTGAGCACCTGCACTCCGCCGTCGAAGAGCGCGGGTGACGCCGAGACGGCTCCGAGCGCAGGGCCTCCCGTGACTCCGAGCGTCGGCGCGGTCGCACCGAGGTACGAGTACGTGTCGAGCGTGCTGCCCGCGACGGGAATCGGCCCGGCGCCGTTCTTGAGACAGTGCGTCTCGGGCAGGGCAATCGTCGACGCGACGCACGAGAGTGCGCTCGTGAACGCCAGGCCCGATGCCGTCACCGTTCCGACGGAGGGCAGCGCCGGGCCGTTGCCCTGGTAGCGCACGCAGCCGGCCGCGGGAATCGCCTGCCCCGAACGCATCAAGATCGTCGAGCCGATGACGCCGTACTTCGTCACCAGCAGGTCGCGCACCTCGATGACCACTTGAGGAGCCGCCGCCGCGCCACCCGCCGAGCCGCCCGCGGTGGCGGAGCCGCCCGCCGTCGCCGAGCCGCCCGCCGTCGCCGAGCCGCCCGCCGTCGCCGAGCCGCCTGCCGTCGCCGAGCCGCCTGCCGTCGCAGAGCCGCCTGCCGTCGCAGAGCCGCCTGCCGTCGCAGAGCCGCCTGCCGTCGCCGAGCCGCCTGCCGTCGCCGAGCCGCCTGCCGTCGCCGAGCCGCCGCCGGTCCCGCCAGGCTCCGGCGCCGGCGAGCACGCCACGAGAAACATCACAGTGACGAAACGAAGTTCACGCATGGCCGCGCGCAAAGCAATTGCGAGACCGTGCGCCCACCGAGCGTTGGCGGTGTGTTGTGGCGAAGGGGCCCTCAGAATCCCGCGTCGCGTCGGACGTCAACGTCGTCGGCGCCAGCTTTCTCGTAACGGGGTCGGCGGTGACGCTCGACTGTCACTTCGGCGCCGAGAACTCCTCGAGCTGCGGCGCCACTTCGACCTTCGCCGGCCGGTTCAGCGCGATGATCCCCACCAGCACCACGAGAATCGCCGCGAGCAGCGCCGCCGCCAACACCCACGACAACGGCACGGTCGCCGGCGAAGACGCGGGCGCCGTGCCCAGCGGGGGCGTGAGCTCCTCGTCGGCGCCCGGCGGCTCTTCGGCCATCGCCAGAGTCTCGGGCTCGGTCAGCATCGGCCCGGCCATCGCCAGCTCGTCGTCGGTCACCGTCATCACCGGCGCCGCCGTCACCACCGGTACCGGCAGCGCGTACTTCGACGACCGCCGAATGCGCGTCTCTTTCGCCGACTTCACCCGCTCGGGGAAGAGCTCTCGCATCGCCGCGGCCAGCGCCCGCGAGCTCGGCATCAGCCGCGCGTACGACGCGAACACCTCGAGCTCCGCCAGCATCGCGTCGGCCGTCGGGTAGCGGTCGCCCACCTCGAGCGCGAGCGCACGCAGGATGATGCGCTCGAGCTCCGGGTCGAGCGACGGGTCGACCTCGCGCGGCTTCGGAAACGAGCCCGCCGCACACGCCTGCATCACCGCGTGCGTCTCGGACAGGTGCTCGAACGGCCCGACGCCCGTCGCCAGCAGATAGAGCAGCGTGCCCGCCGCGTAGACGTCGGTGCGGTGGTCGACCGGCTGCCCGCGCGACTGCTCGGGCGACATGTACCCCATCTTCCCCTTCACCAGCCCCGCCTGCGTCACGTGCTCGTGCATGCGCGCGCGCGCGATGCCGAAGTCGAGCAGCTTCAGGGCCCCCGAGTCGGTCACCAGCAGGTTCGAGGGGCTCACGTCGCGGTGCACGATGTGCAGCGGCGCTCCCTGCGCATCACGCAGCGTGTGCACGTAGTGCAGACACTCGAGCAGCTGCCCGATGAGCTTCAGCGTCGCGTCGAGCGGCAGCCGCGTCGAGCGCTCGCGCCCGCGCGAGACGATCTTGCGCAGCGGCATGCCGTCGACCCACTCCATCGCGAGGAAGTTGCGGCCGCGGTGCAGCCCCAGCTCGTACGTCACCGGCAGGTTCGGGTGCGAGAGGCTCGCCATCAGCCGCCCCTCGTCGAGGAACATGCCGACGTAGTCGGAGCTCTCGGCCAGCTCCGGCAGCACCAGCTTCAGCACCACCTGCTTGCGGTCACCCCAGCGCCCCTCGAACGCCGCGCGAAACACCTCGGCCATGCCGCCCGCACCGATGCGCTCGACGACGCGGTAGCGCCCGACCTCGTCACCCACCGCGACCTGCTCGACCGGCTCGTCGTGGGCGAACGGCCGCCCATCGAAGGCCTGCTGTCGATTCGGATCATCTCGGGTCACGGCCACCACGCCTCGAACATTTCCATTTCGCGCATGATGTTTCCCGTCTATTTGAATCGACTGGGCGGTGTCAACCCGGCGGGGTCAGCCCTTCAGGTCGGTCATCTGCCCTGTGAAAACGCCCTGCATCGTGAGCGCCGCAGACGGGTCACCGGGGCTCGACCAAAACGTATGGGCTCCGTTGTTTCAGAACGCGCGCTGCGGAGCTGCAGAATCACTCTGCGAGGCGCAGCCCCAGCTCAGGGATGCAATGACGCCGCAGGCGCCGTGAACCACTCGGTCCACGTGCCGTCGGCGACCTTCTTCGCGGCGAAGACGAGCGCCTGCGTGTGGTCGAGCTCGACGGGCAGATCGATCTGCGGAGCGCCCGGCGAGCCCACCTTCGGATCATTCGGCAGGTGGTCACCGCTCGGGCGCATGTAGCCGTCGGACTGCGCGCTCGAGCGAAGGTGCACGACGCGCACGCCCTTCACCGGCTCGGGAAACGGCGCGTCGTTGTTCCGGCCGAGCACGCCCATCAGGCGCTGCTCCGAGATCGGCTTGGGCACCGGCAGCCGCGACGTCCCGGCGAGCGGCGAGGCCGCGGTGATCAGCGTCAGCCAGTTGCCTTGCACGTCCGCCGGAGGCTTCACCTCGGCGACCGCGACGCTCGCGATGAGCCCGCCGCCGCTGTGCGCGAGCACGATGATGCGCCCCGCTCCATCGGGCACGCACTCGGCGAGGCGCGTGAGGCCGGCCGCGAGCCGCTCGGAGAGCTCGCCGACCTTCCAGAACGGGTCGTAGCGGAACATGAACATCGAGGCCGGCTTCGCCGCCATCAAGATGGGCACCGCCTGGTGCATCTCGTCGCCCTCGCCGCCCACGCCCGGCACGAGCACGATGATCGGCCGCGGCGCCTCGCCCTGCCGCGCGCGCACCGCCTCGCACGGGCCCTCGGGAGACATCACGATCGCCTCGAAGCGCTCGTCATACAGGTCGTCGGTGGTGGGTTGCTTGTCCGCGCGCCACCAGCCGACCGGCCGCGCGCACGCGGCCGTCACCGCCACCATCATCAGAAGCAGAGCTCGCATTGGGGCGGGCGAGCTTAGACACGCGCTCGAGAATCGGCCTCTTCAGTTCGCGTCGCGCGCGTGGCGCATCCCGTTGGCGCTGCCATCTTGCGGTGTGATCTGACTCCGACCGGGCTCGCGCTGAAGCAGATGCCTCGAAGTCGGGCGCGGCGCGGGTCGACGTATGAAGGCGTCATCTGCTTGTTCCGCAAGACGCGATGCCAGCCACAGTGAGGTCGCACCGTCGCGCGTGGGGGTGCCCCGTCGCATGCGGGGCCGCTGCGCGACGTCGACGCCCGGTGGCGCGCCGTTTGCTTCAGGTTTGTATCGTGCCCCACGTGCTCGTCGCCCTGATCGCAGCGGTATCGCTCACTGCCAACCCGGCGACGCCAGAGGCCTCGCCGGCGACGGTGCTGTTGTTGAGACCGCCCCGCGCCGCCGACCCTGGCGTGCTGGCCCTCGCGGGCGACCTCGAGCGGCTGCTCGAGGGCAACACCCGCTTCGCGGTCGTGTCGGACCAGGCGAAGGACGGCGAGCCCGCGGTCGCCAGCCAGTGGGCGATCGAGGTCGCCGAGCCCACCGAGCTTCACTATCGGTCGCTCTCTGATCCCGAGCGACGAGGCCACCTCATCGGCACGGCTCCCGAGCTGATCGCCGAGCTCGAGTGCCGTGTCTTCTCGTGCTCGACCGTCGAGGTGAGCCGGCTGGCCTTCGAGCCCTCGATCGGGCTCTCGGTCGGGCCAGGAGAGGGCATTGACGCGCTGGCCGCCTTGGGTGGCCGCCTGCGGCTCTCGCGGCGCTGGGCGCTCGTGCTCGACGCGCGGGTCCAGGCGGGGAACACACGCATCTCGTACCCCTACTACTCGGGGCCCGGGGTGATCGCCACACGGCTGGCCGCAGTCGGCGGAACCCTCGGGCTTCGGGCCACGCTGTGGCAGGGCGAGCTGACCTCGGTCGCGCTGTCGCTTTCGCCTGGCGCGTGGGCATGGTTCATCTCGAACCCCACGCCGCTGCCCGGCTCGCCGCTGAAGGTCCGCTCGACCGCGCGGACCACTCCGAACCTCGGCGCCGTCGCGAGCCTGAGCCTGCGCCGGCAGCTCAGCGAGCGATGGACAGTCGTCGTCGGCCTCGACTACTCGCTGCTCTGGGTGTTTCAGACCTCGATCTCCGTCGACATGCCTTTCCGCGGCACGACCACCGGCACGTCGCTGAACTCCGAGGCCCTCCGGCACGAGGTGTCACTGCGCTTCGGGCTTTGGCTGTGAACCTGCGCGCGAGCGCTCGTCGACATCGTACTGATCGCGCGTGCCGCGCACGGCGCACGAGCGTCGGGGCTACCCCTCGATCGTAGGCGCGAGCCATCGCCCCACCGCTCCGTCTGCGGCGCTCCCGTTGCTTTCAACCCGGTGCGATTCGAGGGCCTGCGCTCAATCGAACGTGTACTTGCGGTACTTCGCGGCCTCGTCGGTTCCCGCGGCGACGATCTGCTTGCCGTCCTTGCGGGGCCAGGGGTCGTAGACCTCACCGTCGGGGCGCACGAGCACGAAGTGCTCGGCGGAGCGCTCGCCCTCTTTGTTGTGCACGCGGCCGTCGAGATCGACGCGCTTCGGGACGCCGCCCGAGGTGCCGATGCCGGCGTCGTCGAGGAAGGTCTTGACCGCGTCTTCGTGAACCATGCGGTTCGTGTTGTCGACACCCTCGAGCTTCGACTCGCGGGTCTGCAGCGTGTTGTAGGTGCACTCCTGCAGGAGGTTCGCGTCGGCCTTGCTGATCGGCTCGCCCTTCTCGATGCGCGCCTTGAGCTCGGTGAGCTGCTTCTTGCGCTCCTCGAGCGGAAACTCGGCCCCGCTCGCGTCTTTTCGGGCGCTCATGTTCTTGAGGTTGTAGTCGCAGAGCTTCGCCATGGCGCCCTTCGGGTCGTCGTTCTGCATGGCGGAGGCGACGATGCAGAGCGCCGAGCAGCCGTCGGTGTGCGCCGGGTCGGTCTTGCGGTTCGCATCGACCTGCGTGAGCCCCTCGAGGAACTTGCGGCGCGCCGCCGCGTCAGCCGGCCCCAGGCCGGTCTTCTCGTTCGGGTCGGCGGTGGGCAGGCTGTTCAGATCGGTGATCTGAGACCGTGTGATCGCGTCGGCTGTGACGTCGTCGGGCAGTGACTTGTTGTCTGGGTTGAGCAGGTCGGCGATCAAGTACGGGTGGTGCCCCGTCATCTCTTTGTCGAGCCGGTACACGTCTTCGTGCTTGAAGCCGCCCTCTTTGCCGGCGGCCGTCATCACCACGAAGCGCAGCTCGCGCTTGGTGTCGCAGCTCTTCACGATGGCGACCATCGCCTTCTCGTCGGCGTCGGTGCACACGCCACTGCGCAGCGTCTCGAGGGCCTTGCCCTTCTCTTCGGGCGTCAGCTGCTTCGCCAGCGCGGGGTCGCCGTTGACGAGCTCGCGAATGCGCACATCGCTGCCGTCGGCGACCGCCTTCTTGAGCGCCGCCACGTCGCCCTCGGCGCACGACTGCCCCTGCACCGAGCCGACGAACATGCCGGCGTTCGCCATCGAGCGCAGCTTCGCCACCGAGGCCGCCAGCTCGGGCTTCGGCGCGTCGGTCGGCACGAACTTGGCCGCCTTGCCGGTGATCGACATGAGCTTCTGCTTCGCGTCGGTGAAGCCCTCGGCGGGCTTCGCCGCCGCAGGCTGCGGCGCCGAGGGCGTCGGCGGCTTGACGACCTCCTCGAGCTTCTTCTGCGCGGTCGAGGCCAGATTCGAGAGCGTTCCCTTGATGCCGTCGAGTGCCATGGAAGCGAGAATCTACGCCGCCGGTGGTGCCGGGTGAAGCGCCCGCGGCCTCACCTTTCCCTTCCTCGACGCCCCGTGCGAAGTCGACGCCCGCCCGCTCAGCGGAAACGAACCGGCACGCTGTAGCAGCCGCCCGAGGCCTCGGCCCGCGGGGGCAGGGCGCCGGCGATGACGCAGTCGCCCCCAGCGGGTGGAGCACCTTTGAGTCGCTTGAACGTCGGTGTCAGGTGGGGAGCAGCTTCTGCTGGGGCGGTCCTAGGGCCTCAGGCAGCGGCGGCCCGCCATGGAGCAGACCCATGCTCTCGAGCATCCGCTCCGGTGGCGTTTCATTCGCGCCACGCTCAGTGCTGCACGGTGAGGTTGTACGTGGCCGACGTCTCGAAGAAGACGTCGGAGCCGTCGCACAGCTTGCCGCCCAGCTCGATGGTGTGCTGGCCGGGCGAGAGCGGCAGGAAGAGGGCGAAGTGCCCGTTGACCCACGCGGCCGGCATGTTGCCGCCCGGGTTGCCGGGCGTGCCGAAGTTGTCGGTGGGGTTCATGAACAGGGGGAAGGGGTCGTTCAGCTCGACGTAGAGCTTCTGGTCGCGCTCGGCGGTGTCGGCGAGCACCTCTTGCCCGTCGAGGCGCAGCGTGAGCCCGCACGTCGCGGCGCGCAGCTCGGGGAAGTAACCGTCGACGAACGACTGCACATTGGCGAGCTCCTCCGGCGTGTCGACGAACTGCGGCGGCGGAATCACCCAGTTGTTGACGAGGGGGAAGAAGAGCAGCTTGCCGCGCGGCACGGTGCAGCTGCGCGTGACGGGCCCGCCCGCGGTGCCCGCGAGGTTCCACAGGGGGCCCTGCTGGCCGAGCGCGCACGCGGCGCCGGTGGTGTCGTTGATGGGGCCGGTCGACCACGGCAGCTTCATCGCCCAGCGCAGCCAGGCCTTGGTCGACTCCTTGTAGAGCAGCCGGGTGAGCGGGTGGTCTTGCAGCACGAGCTTCCCATGAGCGCCGAGGAGCGCCTGCTGCTCGACCTCGGCGGCCAGCGTCTCTTCGGGGGCGACCTCGGTCGCGGTCTCGGGCACGCCACACGCCGCGAGCAGCGCGACGAACGACACGATGACTCTTCGCATGACCTTCTCCTTGTACTGGGTTTGCTGAGTCGTGCCGCGACGGGGCGGCGTGTACCCAGTTCTTCAGCTCGTCTTCGACGGGCCGCCGCGCCACGCAGCAAAGCGTGTGCCCGGGGGCTCTGCAGGGAGAGCTGACGCCGACCTTCGTGATTGGGTGCACCGCCGGTGCACCCACGCTCAGCGTGAGGGCCGGAAGCGGACGACGCGCACCGCGACGGAAGACGACAGCGCGGCGAGCGTGTGCAGCATGAGCTCGACCGCGCGCGCTTCGCGTAGCGCCCGTCGTCGCGCCGCGACAGCCTCGACTCGGCCACCCGCCCTCTGGCCCCGTACCTCGAAAGGCGCAGCAGCCCTTGCCGGTCGCTTGCACTCGTCGCGGTGTCCGCGTGCAGGCAGAACCCCATCAATACGGGGAGTCGACCTCTGCGCGCGGCCCTCGCCTGCAGCGCTTCGTACTCGTCTTCAGGCCACCTCACCTCCCTCGACTCGAACGCAGGCAGCAGCTGCTGGAACGCCGAACCGAACAGCTGTGTGAAGCAGACCGCGCCGCCGAGCCGCTTGCCCCTCGCACCGAGTGCGCGCGCTCGCCGGCGCTGCCATCTGAAGATGCTCTCAACCAGGCGCCGCTCGACGAGGCGCAAAGGCTTCGGCTCCTTCACCAGCAGGAAGCGCAGCCCGATCGGCGATCGAGAGGTCGTTCTTGTCGCGCTCGCGGCCGACGGAGCAGCGCGCGGCGACGGCGTGCGGCTGGCCCCACTCGTCGATGAGCCAGGCACGGGCGTCGCCCGGCGCTGACGTCGTGGAGATGATGCCGGGAGCGCGCCGCGAGGCTCCGGCGATGCCGGCGGCGCATGCGGGACACAGCGCTCCGACCGGCTCGTCAGCGCGCACGTCGCTGATGAGCCACTGCGCCATCGTGGCGGCGAGAGTACCGCCGGTCTACGAAGCCGCGAATGACCCCTGTCGAGACTCTTCATGCGCTGCACCGTGGCCCCGGCGTGCTCGTGCTCGCGAACGCGTGGGATGCGCTGAGCGCGCGCATCGTGCAAGACGCCGGAGGCCGCGCGGTCGCGACCTCGAGCGCAGCCGTGGCGTGGGCGCATGGGCGCGCCGACGGGCATGAGCTTCCGTTCGCGACGCTGCTGACCGCCGCGCGTGAGATCGCGCGCGTGCTGACGGTGCCGCTGAGCGTGGACTTCGAGGGCGGCTACTCGGCAGAGCCGAGCGCGGTCGCCGAGAACGCGGCGCAGCTCGCCGACGCCGGCGCCGTCGGCATCAACCTCGAAGATGGAACGGGCTCACCGGATCTGCTGGTCGAGAAGATCAGCGCCGTGCGCTCGAGAACGCGGCTGTTCATCAACGCGCGCGTCGACGTCTACCTGCACAAGCTCACTCCGCCCGAGAAAGCGCTCGACGAGACGCTGGCGCGCATGCGCCGCTACGCCGACGCCGGAGCTGACGGGCTGTTCGTGCCCGGCCCGACCGACAGGGCGGTGATCGCAGAGTTGGCGTCAGCGACCAAGCTGCCGCTGAACGTGCTGGCACGGCCGGGGACTCCGCCGCTCGAAGAGCTGGCGCGCCTCGACGTGCGTCGGTTGAGCGCCGGCGCAGGCCTCGCGCGCGCCGTCTTTCAGCACGCGCAGGAGCGGGCGGCGGCGTTCGTGAAGAGTGGGGACTCCGACGCGCTGCTGCGCGGCGCTTCTACGCACGACTTCAACGCGATGTTCACTTCGATGTAAGGCTGTCGGCAAACAGAACGAGGGGGAACATGCTCTGGCGTAGCTCAACGTTGATCGGCTTCATCGTGATGTCTGCCTGCTCCGGTGCAGGTTCCGTCGACGGCGGAACAGCAGGAGGCCGCGCCGGTGGCGGAACTGCTGGCGGCGCGACTGCGGGTGGTGCAACCGCAGGCGGAGCCACGGCAGGCGGAGCCACCGCAGGCGGAGCCACAGCAGGCGGAGCCACAGCAGGCGGAGCCACAGCTGGCGGAGCCACAGCAGGCGGAGCCACCGCAGGCGGAGCCACCGCAGGCGGAGCCACCGCTGGCGGAGCCACAGCTGGCGGAGCCACAGCTGGCGGAGCCACAGCAGGTGGCAGCTCCACGTTCGACGCAGGTCAATTCACGCCGGTCGACGCGGGCTTCATCTGCGATCCCGCAGTGCAGATCTCGACGACCTCGTCGGACTTCGGCCCGGGCCCCGAGGTGACGATCGACGGCCAGGGCACTGCGACGGTCGTCTGGATCGAGAATTCCACCGCGCAGTCCGCGCGCGTCTTCGCCGCTCGCAGCACCGGCGACGGCGGTTGGTCTCCGCCCGCGCTGCTGCACGCCGCCGCCGGACAGCTGCCCTGGCACCACGTCGTCTCGAACGCACGCGGCGACACTCTCGCTGCCTGGAACATTCCTGGCTCCGTGCTCGCCGCGCGTTTCGTCGACGGCGGTTGGTCGGCTCCCGAGATCGCGCTCGCCAGCAACGCGAACACGTTCCGTCTCGCGGAGGCAGGAAACGGCGTCATCCTCTACGCCTCGTTCGTCTCCGGCAGCGGCACGGTGCCCTTCATCGCTCGGCGTGACGAAGCCACCGGCATGTGGCGCCCACCCGTACAAGTGACCAGCGCGCCGGGAAGCCTGCTCGCAAACGGCTACGCCTTCGACGACGGCCTCTACCTGGCCTCCTGGTCGAACGGAACGCCCAACGCGCGGCGCGTCGAGGGCCGCGAGTACTTCCCCGACGGAGGCGTCGGCCCGGTCACGCCCTACGACACGTCGCGGCCTACCGGGAACCCGAGCGGCATCGTCATCGGTCCGAGCTCGAGCGGCTCGGCGCTCGTCGCCTGGGAAGAGTTCGGAGGTGGCTACGGCGTCTACGCCGGCCGCTATGTCCGCACGGGCAGCTTCAGCACCCTCGGTCGAATCTCGCTGGTCACGACGCAGAATCCCCCCATCGTCTCCGTCGCCTCCGACGTACGCGGCAACGGTTGGGTCGGGTGGACAACCGACAACACCAACCCCACCTACTCCGGATTCGTCTCGTTCTTCCGGAACGGAGCCGGCTTTGGCGCACCGATCGCGCTGCTGCCGTTCCCCGGCGAGCTCGACTCCTACGGCACGGTGGTGTTGGACGACGACGGCCAGGGGGCCGCGTACTGGCGGGGCGCCACTCGCATCAGCGGGGTGCGGCTCGCTCCCGACGGTACAGCGGGAAGCACACGGCAGATGCTCACGACCTCTCAGACCGTCTTCCAGATCGATGCCGCAGCGCACGCAGGTCGCATCGTCCTCGTGTGGAGCCAGGAGCCGACGTCACCGGGCCCGCGTACGGTCTGGGGCAGCTGGTGCCAGTAGCCGGCGTTCACGGCAGCGTGCGCCAGTAGACTCCCTGCGCCGTCCCCGCGACCACGATGGGCTTCGGCGAAGCCGGCAGCACGGCGCCGCTCCACACCGGCACCCGCTCCAGCCCGACATTCAGCGCACTGAACGTCATGCCGTCGGCCGCCAGGTGCACGCCATCTTCGGTGCCGGCGAGCAGCGCGCCGCCCGGCCCGAAGCCGAGCGCGTAGACGAACTGCGCGAAGCCCATCAGCGCGGTGTCGTGCGCCGCGAACGTCATGCCCTTGTCGGTGCTGCGGCGGATCCCGATGTTCCCCTGCGAGCCGGTGAGAAACACGTCGCCCGAAGGCCCGACGTACACGCCGTACGCGATCCACCCCGCGCCCGACCACACCTGCGTGCTCGTCGCGCCCGAGTCGTCCGAGCGCAGCAGCACCGGGGCTCCGCTCGCGAGCCGCGCGCCCGCGTAGACCGTGCCGTCCGAGGCCACTGCGAGCGGCGAGAACCGGAAGCTCGTCGACGTCGCCAGGCTCGTGCTCGACAGCGGCGACGGAGCGAACCGCATCTCCGGCGACGCCCGCACCATCACGCCCGTCAGCGACGTCACGTGCGTATCGCTCGCCCGCTGGTACGCGAACGCGGCGCCGAGCTTCCGCGGATCCGCCGCCACCGCGCCGACGTTGTCCTCGATGCCCGGAAGCTGCGCGACCTTGTGGCGGCGAGCTCGGCGACGGAACCCGCGGCGGAGCCACGGCTCGACCTCGCAGCGGCGGCGGGCGCCAGCACCCCGTGGAAGTTCGTCAGGTGCAGCCCCTTCGGCACGATGAGCGCATGAGCATGAGCCTCTTCACCCACGGCTCCGCAGTCAGCACCCGCGTGACACCCTTCTTCGTCTCGTACGCGTAGCGGCCGTCGTCGCGCCGCGACAGCCTTGACTCGGCGACCGGTCCGCGAGCTCCGTACCTGCACAGGCGCAGCAGCCCTTGCCGGTCGTCTGCACTCGTCGCGGTGTCCGCGTGCAGGCTGTCCCCATCAATACGGCGAGTCGACCTCTGCGCGCAGGCGCCGGCTCCTCGTCCAACGGGAGCCGCAGCTGAGCGGCCCTCGCCTGCAGCGCTTCGTACTCGTCTTCAGGCCAGCGGCGGCGGTGTCGAGGCCGACGGCGGTCTCTCGCTGAAGCTGGTGGTCGAGCCGCCCACGGTCGCTGCGGGCGAGGCGTCGGCCCTCTTCTTCGTCGAGCTCTTGCGGGCGGGCGTGCCGGTCGCGGCGTCGGCCGGGGTCGAGGTGACGCTCGACACGAGCTCTGCGCGCGCCGGGTTTCTCGTGAAGCTGGAGGACCCCATCGCGCGCCCGATGACGCTGGTCATCCCGGCGGGCTCTTCGCGCGGGGCGTTCTACTACCGCGACTTCGCCGCGGGTGTGGCGACGCTCTCGGCCACCTCTGAGGCGTATGCGCAGGCGCACGCGACCGTCGAGGTGACGCCGGCGGCGAAGGGCCGCCGTCGGCTGGGCCAGTCGGCCCGATGGGCACGCCGCCAGCAGCACGCCGGTCAGGAGGGCGAGGCGTCGCATTCGGCACGCTGACCCACGGGAGCTGCCCGGTGCGCAAACTTCAGCCAGGCCGCCGCGGTTCGTTCTTCCTCGACTCCGGCGGAACACCGGCGGGCTCAGAGCGCGTCGAGAAACGGCAGCACCTCGGCGGTGAACTCGGCCGGCCGGTCGGCGAACACCTCGTGCGCGGCGCCCTCGATGACGACCATTCGCTTCGTCGTCGCGGCGACGCGGGTGAACGCCCGCTCACCCGTGCTGACGGGCACTGCGCCGTCTTCTCGGCCCCAGATGAAGAGCGTGGGCACGGTCACCGACTCCATCGAGCGGCTGAGGTCGGTCTTGAGCACGTTTTCGGGCCCGTCGGAGACGATGGCAGCCGCGTTGGCGCCCACGTTCGACAGCATGGTGAGGCCGCTGAACGGGGTGAAGAGGTTCAGGTGAAGCGAGCCGAGCCCCCGCTGGTTCTTCGGCTCGGTGAGAACTCCTCCCAGGTCGAACAGATACCCGTCGTGACGAAAAATGCTCGACGGCCCGAGCACGGGAGTGGCCTCGTACCAGGTCAGCGCTTTGGACCACTTCTCGACCTCCCGCCCCTCGTTCACGCGGGTCTGCGCGCGCTCCATCGCCCACGCCCGGGAGGTCGCGTTGATGTCGAACGCGTTCACCGTGCCGTCGACGTTGACCCAACCGCTGATCCGAGCCGCGCGCACCGGGTCTGAGAGGTACTCCCCGCTCACCGCGCCGCCCCAGCTCCAGCCCATGAGCACGAGCTTGCGGGCCGGGTAGCGCTGCGCCAGGGCCTGCACCACGACGTCGAGGTCTTTCACCGACTGCTTCAACGTGTACGTCGTCGGGTCGGCCTGGCCCCAAGACGAGCCCGCGCCGCGCTGGTCCCAGTACGCGACCGCGACCGTCTGCTGGAGCGTCTGCATGGCCGGCTCTTCTTCGAAGTACGTCGAGACCCCTCCGGGCCCTCCGTGAATGAAGAGCACCAGGGGCTGCGACGCCGCGGCGCCCCGCACCCACACCGGCATGCGCGCGTGCTCCGAGTCGACGAAGAACGTGTCACCTCCGCCGCACGCGGCCATGGCCACGGCCAGCCCGAGCGCCAGCGCCCTCATGACCGGCCCCCGGGAATGAAGGCCAGCCCTATCTCGACGAACGGGTGCGGCACCCAGTGGGTGTTGACGGGGAACCGCCCGAACATTCCCAAGTTGAAGAACGGGCGAAGCGGCAGGGCCAGGGTGGTGCGCGACAGGTTCCACCCCAGCGTGAGGCCGCCCTCGGGCATGAAGGCTGCGTAGGGCGCGTTTGCCACCTTGCCCACCGTGCCGTCGCTGCGCTCGCCATAGACGTCGCCCGTGCTGAAGGTGCCCAGCAGCGATGCGCCTGCAAACAGCTCGGCCGAGAACCCGGCGAGGGCCGTGAACCGCCAGGCGAGGCGGGCTCCAGCCGCGAGTGCGCTGTGCTGCCCCGGCGCGACGTAGAAGCCCGTACGCAACCCGCCGATGAGGGCGTGGCGCGGCGACACCACCAGGCCGACGTCTACTCCCGCGCGCAGGCCGGGGTGCAGGCCCATCTCTCCGAAGTAGGCGGCGTTGACCTCGAGGGGGTGTGCGACCTCGAGCTCGGCCGCGCTCAGCGCAACGCTCAGCAGCAGGCTGTGAAGTAGTGTCATGACGCTTTGTGGCCGCAGCGGCACGAACGATCTCGTTCCGATCGTCTTTCGGCTCGCCGGGGTGGTCGCGGGGTTCGACGAGCTGCGCTCACTCTTTGAGGCCGTTGGCAGTCGCGGCAGAACGCCGACGCGAGCTTCAGAGCCCCCGCGCCTCGGCCAGCACGCAGGAGGTGTCGATCACGATCGACGACGGCGCCGTGATGAGCTTCCGCGCCCCGAACGGGAGCACAACTTCTTCCTCCAGCCGCTCGACCGGCGTGGCCGCCACCCACCGCGCGAGCGCGGCGTCGAAGATTTCGATGGGCGGCCGCGAATTGCCGGAGCGACCTCCGATGAGCAGCGCTCTGTCGCCCACCCTCACGAGGTTCGCGCCACCGCGCGGCGCGTGCAGCGCTGCGGCGGCGGCCCAGGTGTTGGTCTTCGGGTCGTAGAGCTCCGTCGCTCCCTCGAGTTCGGGCACGTCGTTGCCGCGCATTTTGCCGCCGTTGCCTCCTCCCGTGACGAGCAAGCGCCCGTCGGGCAGCAGCACCGCCGAGTGACGCCACCGCTCGAGGCGCACCGGCTTTCCGGCGTCGGCCCACTGGTCGGTCTTCGGGTCGTAGAGCTCGGGCGCTGCGAACTGCGTTTGCCCTCGAATCGTGAGCGTGCCTCCGACGACGAGCACCCGGCCGTCGGGCAGCAGCAGCGCTCGGTGGCCGTTGTGCGTAGTCGGAGGCGTGGCGGCTTCGCTCCACTTCTCTTCGGCAGGGTCGAAGAGCAGCGCCGCCGGCTCGAGGTCTTTTCGCGGCGTGCGGCTGCCCACCACCAGCACCCGTCCGTTCGGGAGCAGCGTCGCGGTCGCGTCGCGGTAGAGCGTGTAGGGCAGCGGCGCCGTCGCGCGCCACGCCGGGTTTTCGTTCGAAGGAACGAGCAGCAGCGCGTCGGTGACGGGCTTGTCTACGAGCGCCAGGACAGCAGCTCTCGCTGGGGCGGGCCTTGGGCCTCGGGCAGCGCTGGGCGCGGGTGGAGCAGGCCCATGCTCTCGAGCATGCGCTCCGCGGTGCGCGGGCTCGTCACCAAGGCCACCCCCCGGCGCTGATCGCCGCAGGAGCACTTCCAGCATCTCGTCGATCGCGTCATCGCGTTCACGTTCGCGCTCGGCTCCGCGCTCGCAGCGACGGCGGGAATTCTGTACGCGGGCCTTCGTCGCCGCCGTCATCGGCGGCATCGGCCGCCTGCCCGGGGCCGTCGTCGGCACGCTCGCGCTCGGGCTCTGCGAGGAGTTCGTCGCCGGCTACACCGCGAGCAGCTGGCGCGACGCCGTGGCGTTTCGCGTTCCTGATTCTCGTGCTCCTGTTCCGCCCTGAAGGTCTGTTCGGGCGGGTTCAGGCCGAGAAGGTCTGACCGGCCTGAAACGCCACGTGCTGAACGCCGCTCGCTGAGAGCACGTCGAGCAGCTCGACGAACGCGTCGACCGGCGCCGAGCCGAAGTCGACGTCGAAGCCGCCGGGTGAGAACGAGAGTGCATGGACGACGCCGTGCAGCCCCGTTTCATCGGCCGGGCGAGAGCCCTGCGCGTCGAACCACCGGCGATACCACTCGACGATCGGTGAGTTCGGGAGCTCGCTCGCGACGACGGCGCGGCACGAGTCCCACGACAGATTCGCGAGGGTGACCTGCAGGCCGTCGCCATGCCGGAAGGTGAGGTCTTCATGCGGAATGCCGGCGCTCACGTGCTTCAACGGAGTCGCGCGGTCGTTGCTGACGGTCACGATGTCCGCGCGCGACGGGAGCCCGTCCGTCTCGAAGGGAACCACCGGCTCGAGGAAGAGGCGCTCCTTGATGGCTCCGTAGGAGCGAGCCATGCCCACGAGGCCTCCACAGGTCACGTCCCTGAGGTCGGTCAGCAGCTCGCGGTACGAGCCGTGGCGGCGCGGGGCGAGCACGGCGGCTTGCGGCAGGCCGAGCTGCGCGGCGCGGGCCTCGAGCAGCTCGATCGCCATGCGCACGCAGCCGGCGCCGGTCGCGGTCTCGAGCAGCGCCTGGTGCGCCGAGGTCGGAAGCTCGGTGTTGGCGGTGACGAACTCCGCGAGGGCGACGGTGTCCGGCATGGTGTCGACCATCTTCACGGCTTGCGGTGGAGCGCCGGGCATCGAAGCGATGAGCCTGCGCGCCACGTCTCTCAGTCGCGATTCGTCTTCCGCCGGCGGCCGCGCCTCGGGCTCGCGGGGAGCCGCGGCCACCTGAGCGATGCCGTACGGCTCCATCGTCTCCCACTCCACGATGCGGATGCGCTGCTGGCCCTGGACCACGAGCGCGAACTCGTCGCCGTTCTGCGTGAACTGGACGATGGTGGCGGTCACGCCGACGCCGTAGAGGTCGGCCGGGCCTGGCGACTCGGTCTGCGCTTCCCGCTGCGCGACGATCGCGATCTGGGAGCGTTCTCGAAGCGCGTCCTGCACGAGCCGGATCGTCTTCTCGCGGCCGACGCGCATCGGCAGTACCCCGCCGGGAAAGAGGACACTGTTTCTCAGCGACATGACCCGCATGCGGTTCATGAGACGTGCCGACCGACGAAGGTCAGCCACTCGGCGAGGACTTGGGCAGGAGCTTCCACCTGCGGGTAGTGGCCGATGGCCGGCAGATTTACGACGTCGAGCGTCGATTTCAGCTTCAGCAGCCCGTCGGCGAGGTGGCGCCCGCTCACCGGGTCCGCGTTGCCGTTGATGATCCGCAGCGGAAGCTTCGTCGAGAGCAGCGCGCCCACCCAGCGGTCGCGGTGCTCGCGGCGCTCGCGCAGGGCCGTGGGGCCCGACGATTCTGTTCCGGTACGCCGCCGACGCTGCGCGTGCGGATCTCGGCAACGTGAACGGCGGCACCGAGCTGAAGGCGCCATGATCGCACTCGCGCTCGCCGCCACCGTGATGCTCGGCGCAGACCACCCGACCGTCGTGCGGCACGACGGTCGGGTCTGCGCGCTGAGGCTCACGGCGCCCGACGAAATCACCGAGAGCTGCCGCATCGAGACTCCCCAGCTGCAGCTGGCGCAACGGCAGCTCGACGAGGCGCGCGCCAACACGGTGTCGTCCGGCTGGTTCGCGCCGGCGATCGTGTCCTTGTCCGTCGGCGCCTTGGCGGCTGGTGGCGGTCTGATGACGAGGACGGCGGCGACGCCGATGAGGATTTTCACGAGCATGGCTGCCGTCACATTGCACGCGTGATGGTCGTGATAAAGATCACCTTCGCCAAGCGGGGAGGGCGCGATGCGAGGGGGAGAATTCGCTCATTTGCCAGTTGTCATCCTCGCGGTAGTTGGGACGGCGTGCTGCACGCTGCGGCCTGTCCCCGAGAAGGTCGACCTCTTCCGCGGAGAGTTCAACGGGAAGCCGGCTGTCGTGATGCGGCTCGACGAGATCCGCAACGTGACCCAACTGAAGCCGGATCTCTGCTGGGCGGCGAGCCTGGAGCAAGCGCTGGCGCACCAGGGAGTGGCGATCGACCAATACGGGATCTCGGAGTTCGTCTTTCCCGATGCTCGATCGGAGGCGGATCGGACGATCGACATGGTCACGGCCCACTTCAAACTGCGGTTCCTTCAATTCAAGGGGCACGATGGCTCCGAAGTCTGGGCTCACGTCGAGACCGACGGGGGGCCCACGGCCCCCATGATTCACTGGGTCGTTCTCAACAGGAAGCTCTTCTACGAGCTTCAACATCGCCGCATCACCATTGCAGCCATCAGGAATGAGAACGGCACCGGCCACATGGTCACGGTTATCGGGGGGGTGTTTGCCAGCCAGAAAACCGACAAGCCGGTCGACGTCGATCAGTTCACTCGCGACGACCTGCGTGGGTTCCTGATCTACGACCCGCTCACTGCGCGCGAGTATCTCGTCAGCAGCGCCACCCTGTTCGACAAGCTCGACGGCCTCATCTACGTGACGACCTACGCCACCGAGGGCGCATGCCTGAGGAGCATGGGCTGCTCGGCGAAGTTGCATTGAGCATCAAGGCGGCTTTGCCTCAGCGCACGCGCGTTCCAGGCCGAACTGGCAGGCCTTTTCAAAGAGACCGCGCGCCTGTACCGGATCCCGCGGCCGCACTTCTTGGGCAAGGTCGTAGCAGCCGAGCGCAGCACCGTCTTCGCACGAGCTCGTCCACAGCTCGACGGCGCGTTGCCGGTCCTTCTTCCCTCCGAGGCCTTGGAAGAAGGCTTCCCCCAGCAGAGCACACCCACTCGCTGATTCTCCGGAGCATGCGCGATCGAAGAGCGAGCGCGCTTTTTCGCGATCCTGGAGGACTCCGTCGCCCTGCCGGTGCTGGCTCCCCAGCATCGTGCACGCGAATGGGTCCCCGCCCGTGCATGCGCGATCGTAGAGCGCCGCGGACCGTTTGGGATCACGCTCGACTCCTTTGCCATCCCAGTACGCGCTGCCGAGATTCGCGCACGCTGCGGGTTCGCCCGCCTCACAGGGTGGTTCGAAGAGCTTGACGGCGTTGGTGAGGTCTTCCTTCGTTCGCGCATTCTTGAATCTGGCGTTGGCGACCATCGTGCAGCCCCTCGGAGCGCCGGCCTGGCACGCATGTTCGTAGTAGGGCAGTGCGGCGCTCTGGCACTCGGCTCTCACGATCAATGCGTCGCCGAGGTCGATGCAGGCCCCGGAGTCGCCGGAGCGGCAGACAGCGTCGAGCTCCGGCACGGAGCACGCGGCGGGTGCCTGGCGCGCGCCCGGCAAGGGGAATACGGTGACCGCGTAGCCGCCGCTGCTCTTGTTCAGGCGATAGGCGACCAATTGGCCGCCGCTCTGACGAAGGCAGATTGCATCATGGGCATCGCTCGTGTCCGTCAGTGCAAGCGTGCGCCGCACCGACGCGACCTCGCTGCCCGCCGACGCCGCGCCCAAGAACTTCATGATCTCCCGATGCGCGACCGAAGTCGTTTTGGGTTTTCCTGCGACGACGCTCGCCGCGTAGGCAGCGATGTCGGCCTTGTCCTCGTCCGTGTCTGGGTTGAGCTCGACCACCCATGCTCGTGGCGTGCCGTCTTTGGCCTTCTTCCACGCGAGGACGAGCACGCCGCCGTCTTTACCCGGATCGGTCAGCAAGACACCGGGAAGAGCCTGGAGGCGTGGCGCCACCCCGATCATGAACGCGCGGGCCAGCTCACACCGCGGCGACGCAGGCTCCTGCGGCCTGCAGTGACGCACGGTCTTGGCGATGGCGCCCAGCAACTGAGTGACCTCGCCGTCCGTCGGAGCGGAGAGATCTCCGGCGAAGGCCGGCGCTGATCCGCACAGCAACATCGACAGCAGCCCCTTCCAGCTCATCGATTCCCCCGAGACGATTTCGAGACTCAGCGCACTCCGTAGGCGTCGAAGCTCCGGCGCTGAGCTGCGCCAGTTCCCGTCAAGTACGTCGTCACGTAGACGACCGAAGAGAGGCGCGCGAGAAGTCTGGCAGGCGTTTCGAGCCGCGGCGCTGCGGTCATCGGATCGAAGAGGAGAAAGGCGATCACGTCATCGGAAGACTGCGCGCCTTTCTCGAACGCCATGCCGACGACATTCACGCAGTGACCTCCGCCGCTGCCGTCGGTGGTGCAGACGATGGGAATTCGATGGTTGAACAGCTCGAACACCAGTTTGTTGGTCAGGGTCTTCTCGAGAAGGATGGGCCCGAACATCCCGCCGTCGAGATCGGCGGCGGCCCAGACCTCGGTTCCGTCTTTCAGCTGCTGGCGAGTGATGTTGAGCGTCTGATTCCACCAGAATGGATCAATCGATCGATCGCCCTTCAGCTGCGCCTCCTCGACGAGCTTCTGCTGAGTGGTGACGACGCCCTGCAGGGCAAGCGCTTGCTCCATACAAGCCGCCCAGCAGAGGTCCGGAGCTTCTTGTTTCACCGGCGCTACGTCTCTGAAGTAGGCGATTCGAACCTGGCGGCCCTCGTATTCCATCGGCCGGGTGATCCTCTCTTGCTTCACGACACGCAGAGTCGACGCGCAGCCCGACGACAGCAGGGTGATCGACAGGCACAGCGCCGTCACCCGGAGGTTCATGCTGCGCCCGCCGCAGGTGGCTGAGCCGCGGGCTCGGGTTGTCCGGCCTGTGCGGCGGCCGCGCGTATCGCAGCGAGGCCCAGGCTGACGACGAGGAAGTTGGCGACGGCCTGGTAGAGGAAGAGCATGAAGACCCAGGTCGCCGAGCGGGCCATCGGCGCCTTGCTGATTGCCGCCGCAACCTCACCGGGTGTGAACATGACGATCGCGTCGTGCCGGCCATGAGCGGTCTCGATGAGCTCATCGAGCTCCTTACCCGGGAAGAGTGGAAAGAAGAGTTCCCCCTTCAGCGTTGCTCCCTGGTCGTTTTGTACGTTGTACTTCACGACGCATTGGCCGAAGAGGCCGACGTAAAAACAGACCGAAACAAAGGTCAGAACGGCGGTCGCGACGACCCATCGCAACAGGCGCTTGGGCGCCACCTTTCGGATCTGCTTCTCGAAGATCCAGAGAGCCATGATCGAAAGGGTGCCCACCGCGAGAGTTACGCCGCCGAACAATTTGGCGTCACCTGCCGGCGTCCCGATTTCGCTGAGGATGACGCCGATTCCCGGCATGACGCCGAAAGCAGCCGAGGCGCTCTTGAGGGTCTTCTCCATGGCCGCTTACGGACACATGAGGGTGTACTCGTTGATGGGGACGTCCAAGCTCGGCTTGATCTCTTGAGTGTGGATAGACCCGTCGGCGCAGCGAACGGCCAACATGTACGCGTAGTCGGCAGCGTAGAAAGGCGTCCCCGTACTTCCCTTCAAGTACTCGTCGTCGGCCAGCAGACCCTCTGCACCGTCATTGAGCCAGCGCACCTTCGGCACTAGGTACACCTTGGCCGGAGTCCTGCCGGACTCGACTTTCACGCGCAGGCCACCGCCATAGTGCGGGCATGCGGCGATCGCCAATGACAGTGCGGCGCTCAATAGTCGGAAGAGCCTCGATGACCCCGACAAATTGGATAACCCCCGGTTCAAATCGGCTGCACCATAGCACCGCAATCCGCGATGCGGAGTCCAGCAATTGCAGCCGGGAACGGCGTCAACCTCGTCGGCCAGAACTGCGACACCGTCTCAGGGGTCTGCTTCCCGAGCGAGCTCAACATCACCGACAAGCTCGCGGTCGGGGCCGTAGACGGGTCAGACGTCAAGACTGGCTTCTCGCACTTCGGATCCGGAACCGTGCACACTGCGACCTCGGTAACCGGTGTCACAGGTCACGACCCTCTACCGCGGGTCAACGTAAGCGGAGCGGTCAATGGGCTCATGGGTCCGTAGAACATTCCCGGTCATCGTTCTCGGCATCGGGCTCGCGCTGCTGGTTTTCATGGCGAGCTGTGACGGCCGCCCGGTGCGCATCGACAGCAAGCTGTCGGTCGAGTCCGATGCGCTGCAGTTCGAGCCGACGCTGGTGGGCCACCAGAGCACGCTGCCGCTGACCTTGATCAACGGCTCTCTGCGCCTGCGCCGTTCGATCTGGAGCTCGACGCGCGGCTCGCCGGCGGCGAAGCGCGCACGCTCGACGTGCGCGCGGCGCGCTCCGCACGAGGGGCACCACGCGCGCGACTTGCACGAGAACGCGCGCAGTCGTCGCCGGAAGCGATGACGGTGTCGGGCCTCACGCCGGGCACGACGTACTGGTTCGGCGTGAAGGCCGTCGACGAGGCGGGCAACGCGGCGGTGCTCTCGAACGTGCCGGTGGTGCTGCCGAACTGAAGCGCGCGGGCGGCTGATCCGGTCGGCCGATCGCCGAGCGCGGGTTGCTGCCCTCCGGCAATCAGCTGTAATGGTGCCGCATGCGGCGTTGGACCTGCGTGGTGCTGTGTGGTGTCGCGGTCGGTTGCGGTACACCCCAGCCGGCGGGTTGCTCGAAGGACACCGACTGCAAAGGTGATCGAGTTTGCCGCGTCGGCGAGTGCGTCGACCCGATGGGAGCAGGCGGCGGTGTCGCGGGCGGTGGAGTCGCGGGCGGTGGAGTCGCAGGCGGTGGAGTCGCGGGCGGTGGAGTCGCGGGCGGTGGAGTCGCAGGCGGCGGCGTCGCAGGCGGCGGCGGCGTCGCAGGCGGTGGAGTCGCAGGCGGTGGCAATGGCACCCCGGCGGCGCTCAGCGGCTCCTCCGTGCCCAGCTTCGGAGTTGTCGAGGTCGGGACGGCTTCAATGCCGCTCGTCTTCACGGTCACGAACACCGGCGGCCAGACCAGCGGAGTGCCCTCGGTCGGAGTCGCCGGCGCAAACGCCTCGGACTTCACCTACACCACGACCTGTTCGCAGGCGCTGGACGCGATGCAGACCTGCACCGTCACCATCACCTTCACGTCGAGCGCAGCGGGTGACCGCACCGCGACGTTCACCGTCTCGGCGACCCCGGGTGGTGCCGCGACGGCCATCGTGACCGGCATTGGAGGCGTTCCGATCAGCGTGGCGCTGTCGGGCGGCGGCACGGGCACCGTCACCTCGAATACCGGAGGCATCAACTGCCCAGGAACGTGCTCACAAGTCTACGCGCCGACCCCGGCGGTGACGCTGACCGCGGTACCCACGTCGGGGCACCAGTTCATGGAGTGGACGGGCGCCTGTATGGGCACTGCTCCGTGTGCGATCGCCGTCCTGAGCTCGGCCGTCGCGGTGGGAGCTCGCTTCGAGGTGAAGCCGATCGTCACG
The DNA here is from genome assembly GCA_044223505.1 of Myxococcaceae bacterium. Classification (GTDB taxonomy): domain Bacteria; phylum Myxococcota; class Myxococcia; order Myxococcales; family Myxococcaceae; genus Xiheicaenimonas. Next base: position 3,067 of record JBGALX010000016.1, on the reverse strand, counting down.
CTGAGCCGTGAGCCGCCTCCCGGCGCTTCGAACCACACCAGCCTCACCTGGGAGTTCTCGTCGGACCTCCCGGCGACCTTCGAGTGCACGGTGAACTCGGTCACGGCGGCGTGCACGTCACCGTACGTGCGCTCCTTCACCAACGGCTCCATTGTCTCGTTCTCCGTCGTCGCCATTGCCGCCAGCGGGGCCCGCTCGACGACGCGGGTCGGCACCCCCATCACCATCAACACCGCCACCCCTCTGCTCCAATACGAGCTGGAGGGCAGCGGGGCGAACTCTGGGCTGCTGCCCGGCTTCGCCGGCGCGCTGGTGGCATCGACGGTCTCGGGCAAGTTCGGCAACGCCGTGAGGTTCACCGGCATGCCCACCACTGGCATGCTGATCTCCGGGCTCGGGCCGGTCTTCGGTAGCACCAGCAGCGAGTGGACGATCTCGCTGTGGTATCGCGAAGACGCGCCGGCGGTGGCGAACAGCCATCTGCTCGACGTGCGAGCGACCCAGGGCTGGGAGACCTACCACGGCGCCACCAACCCACCCACCCTCATGACGACCTGCGCCGCCGCGGGGACACCGGGCTGCGCCAGCTTCGCGATTCCCAGCCTGGGTGTGTGGCACAACCTGGTCTACGAATACGACTCCGTGAGCTACAGCGCCGGCGCTCCGCTGGCGATCTACCTCGACGGCGTCGGCACACCCGTCGCTCAGACGAACACGACTACCCCGGTCGTTCTCGTCGGACCCGCGATGACCCAGCTCAGGCTCGGCAACGACCTCGGGGGCTTTCGAGCCTCGGTCTTCTACGTTGATCGAGTTCGCGTCTACAATCAGGTCTTTACGCCCGCGTCGCGCTGCACGACCGTCATTGGCGGCAGCTTCAACGCAGGCACCTGCACGCTGCCCTGATTCTCGCGCAGCTTCCAACGCCGCGGGCGGCACTGCGGGCGGCGCCGCGGCGGGCACTGCAGGCGGCACCTCAGGAGGACGCGCGGGAGGCAGTGCGGGAGGCGCTCCGCCGTGGGATGCGGGCTCGGTCTTCCTGCCCGAGACGGTGGTCGACGCCGACGGCGACGGCAACCTCGACCTGCTCGTCCCTTCGATCGCCAGCCCCAAAGGAGCCCTCGCGCTGTTCTGGGGCGACGGCTCTGGCGGCTTCATCCCGGGTGACCTGCTCGATGCCGAGGGCAGCGGAGTGCCAGGAGCCGAGGTCCCCGGCGCGGTGCTCTCAGACCACCAACTCGAACCAGCCGTCGTACCGCGCGAAGAAGTAGGTCTTTCCGTCGACGACCTTCGCCGAGAGCCCCACGAGCATGGGCCCGGCCACGCCGCCGAGGTCGACGAGGCGCTTACCGTCGAACCGGTGCAGGCGCCAGCCGTCGCCCTTCTCTCCCGCGGCCCACACGAGCGAGTACCCGTTGACGGCGCAGTGGTCGGTCGGCTCCTTCAGCGGCACCGAGGCGAGCGGCTTCCCGAGCGAGCCAGCAGGGCGGTAGCGGTAGACCTGCAGCTCGCCGTGCTCTTCGTCGGTCATCTTCACGAGGCTGACGTGGTCGTCGTCGATGAATGACGGCTGCCGCACGTCGGTGAGGCCGCGGTGAGTCACCGCCCCGGTCTCCAGCTCGAGCTCGACGAGGTCGCCCGGGTCTTGGGGCGTGCACAGCACGCGCTCGGCTCCGGGCACGAGGGCCATGCCGCGGTAGCGCGCCCGTTCGTCGACCGGCACCTTCCGGAGCTTTCCCCCCGCGTCGACGATTCGGAGCTCCGCGGCCACGTCGTTCTCCCAGTCGTGCCCGACGACGTACCGGCCGGCCGGCGAAGTGTCGCTGAACGTGAGGTACACGTGGTTCGGGTACCGGCTGGCGGCGGCCTGTTGACCGGGCGGAGGCGGGAGCTTCGCCGGCACGAGCCGCGGCTGGCCCTTTTTCACCGCGGCCCGCTTCGGTGCGGGCGCGTCCTTCTCTCGGGGGGCGACCTTCTTGCCCAACTTCTTCGCCACCTCGAGCACGCCGGCGGGGCGCGGCTCGCGTTCCATGTCGGAGCGCTCGAGCTCATCGTCGCAAATGCGGCTGAACCACTCCTCGCACGAGTCCCACCGCTTGATCTGGGAGTTTTCGGGGTCCACCTCGGCGAAGCGCACCTTCGCGCCCTCCCAGAACGGGCCGAAGAAGACCTCGCCACCCGGCCACCGCCCGAGCAGCAGCGCCCTGGCCGGGTCGAAGTAGTTCTCGTACTCGTCGGTGATATCGAACACCTCGAAGACGCTCTCGAACGATTCGTACTCGCGATCGAGCTCGCGCCAGCCGAGCTCGACGTGGGGCTCGTGACGCGCCAGTGCATTCAGCAGCGGCCGCAGCCCCACGGGCGCCGACCTCGCCAGCTGCACGTAGGCGGGTTCGAGCTGCTTCCGCTGGGGGCCGCGCGAGACCATGGCTGCGAGCACGTCGAGGAACTTGGAGGTCATGCGTATTTCTCCAGCCGCCGTGCGCAGTGGTTGTGCCCGAGGCGTACGCCTCGGAGAGCCGCGGGGTTGCGGCGTGACCGCGTGACCTGCGAGTCGCCGACGCTCCACGGGTGTGGACGGCGCGGTCACGACGCTCAGGTCGAGGTCAAGGGGGCCGGCCCGGGAGCCGCGCGCTGATCAACGTGAGCGCGCTCGCCACCGTGAGCCGAGAGCTCGCCGAGCGAGTCCTTGGCCCGCTGGTCGAGGAGCCAGTCGGTGCCGGTCGAGAAGAACTCCTGGCCGTCGTCCGATCCGGCGATCTTCTCGTCGCAGCTGATCACCAGCGCCGCGCGGGCCGATTCTTCGAGATCTGCTCTTCCTCGGGTCCAGCCGCGCTGGTCGAGCTGCGCCTATCGCGCTATGGCCGACCACGAGCCCTGGCAACGCTGACCTTCGCGGTCGCCGGAGCCATCGCTGCAGCAGCTGCGACGACTGCGCGGAGTCCTCGCTCGTCGCGTTCTCGTGCAAGACGCGGGGTGGGTGCCCGTCGTGCGGGGCGCGGCGCGCGCACGAGACGGCGCTCCACCTCGATGAAGTGCTGCCCCGCGTCGGCTTCAGGCAGTGGAC
>JBGALX010000015.1:0-232885 GCA_044223505.1 Myxococcaceae bacterium | reverse complement strand
GGGAGCTGCAGGTGCCGCACTACTTCGACCCGAAGGCGAACATGCGCATCGAGGCCGGCATGACGTTCACCGTCGAGCCCATGATCAACGCCGGCGTCTGGCAAGACCGGCTGTGGGACGACATGTGGACGGTCGTCACGCAAGACCTGAAGCGCTCGGCGCAGTTCGAGCACACGATCCTCGTGACCGAGGGCGGCGCCGAGATCCTCACGCAGTAGCCGACTCAGCGCCCGAAGAACACCGCGCTCGACTTCGCAGGCAGCGTGAGGCGCAGGCGCCCGTCGGCCGCCGGCGCGAGCGTCGCCCCTTCGCCGAGCGCGTCTTCGTAGCGGCGTGCAGGGTCGAACCACGTCGGCGCTCGCACGTCGACACTCGCGGCGGCCGTGCCGTTGTTCACGGCCGCGATGACGTGGCTGCGGCCCGCGTTGCGCGCCCAGGCGAAGACGTTGGCGCCGCCGTTCTGGCGCCACAGCTCCTTGTACTCGCCGTCGGCCAGCGCGGGCTCGGTGCGGCGCAGCGAGACGAGCGTCTGAACGCGCTCGAACACGGCCTGCGAGGGCAGCGCCTCGGCCGCGTGCGGCGCCGAGCGGCCTTCGCGCGTGAAGGCCCAGGCCGGCAGGTCGCGCCGGTTGTCGGGGTCGCCGCCCCCGAACACGCCGAGCTCCTCGCCCGCATACAGCTGCGGGATCCCGGGCAGCGTGAAGAGCGCGGTGAGCGCGAGGAAGTACCGGCGGCGGATCTCGTCGGCCGCGACGCCCGCGCCGGGCAGGCTCGTGAAGCGGGGCACGTCGTGGTTGCTCAAGAACGCCGTGAGCGAGAGCGTGCGCTGGAGGCCCAGCGTCGAGAGGTCGTCGGCCACAGCGGTCGCGACCTCGTCGACGCTGCCGCCGCGCGCGAACGCGTTCACCATGGCGCGCCGCCGGGGGAAGTCGAACACCGAGTCGAACCCGGCCTCGTCGAGAAACGGCTTCAGGTCTGCGGCGCGGCTCTCGATGAACACCTCGGCGACGGTGAAGAGGCCCGGCGCCGCCCCGCGCACCGCCGGGTGCCAGCGGTCGCGAAAGTAGCTGCGCGGCACGTGCTTCGCCGTGTCCATGCGCACGCCGTCGACGCCGTAGGCGGCCACCCACGCGGCCGACGAGGCGTCGAGGTAGGCCGCGACCTCGGGGAGCTCCTGCGCGAAGTCGGGCAGGCCCGCGAGCGGGCAGTAGACCGTCGGGTCGCCGAGGCCCGCGCAGCCCGACGAGGCGTGAAACCAGCCGGGCTTCTGCGACACGAGGCGCGCGCCGCGGCCCGAGTGGTTCACCACCAGGTCGAGAATGAGCTTCATGTCGCGCGCGTGCAGCGAGTCGGCGAGCCGCTTCAGCTCGGCGCTCGTGCCGAGCTTCGGCTCGACCGCGCGCTCGTCGGGCAGCGCGAGGTCAGCCCAGTAGCCGTGGTAGCCGCAGCCCTGCTGCTTCGCCGCCGGCGTGATCCAGACCGCGTCGACGCCGAGCTCGCTCAGGTACGGCAGCTTCTGCTCGAGGCCCGCCCAATCTCCGCCGTGAAAGCGCCAGGCGTCGCTGCGATCGAAGCAGCCCGCATTGCCGGCGGCGTCGTTCGACGGGTCGCCGTTGAAGAAGCGGTCGGGCATGACGAGGTAGATGACGCGCTGGCGCCACGAGCGCGCAGCCTGCGGCTTCTGCCCCGGGGCCTCGCCCGTGCCGGTGCGCTCGGTCTGCGTGGGGGTCACCGTCGCGGGCGCGGCGGTCGGCGTCGAGGGCTCCGCGGCAGGAGATGCTCCACAGGAGAGCAGCACGGCGGCGAGCAGAGATCGCATGGCGCCCCGTCTCAGCAACCCGCGCGCCGCCGGGCAGAGCCCGTGCGAACGGGCAGATGCGCCGCGCTCCTCGCCCGCCGAGGAGGACTTGCGTCCTCGGGGCGCGGGATTCCCCGCCTCGCCGCGGCAACCGCGCGTTTCGCCGTCGCGCACGCGCGGCACACGGCGTGCTCTCGGGCCGCGGCCATGCGCCGCCTGGTCTGGCTCGTGGCCGTGAGTGCCTGCAGTGGAGGAGCGTCGATGACGCCTCCGCGGCCGGATGCTGCCGTCACCGTCGAGGAGCCGGACTCTGGCGCGCCGCCCGATGCGGGGGAGCCCGTCGTCGCGCTGCCGGACGCCGGTGGCAGCTGGGGAGCCTGGCCGAACCCCGACGCGGGCACGCTCGACGTCCGCGTGTACTCGTCGACGGCGACGCGCATCGAGGTCGAGCTGTTCCGCCAGGCGGCGGGCGCGCCCGCGGCTCAGACGGCCGTGCTCGAGGCGAACGGCGCGGGCGTGTTCTCGGCGCGGCTGCCGCTGCCCGACCTCGCGGCGCCGCTCTACTGGGGCTACCGCGCGTACGGCCCGAACTGGCCGTACGTCCCCGCGTTCAGGCCCGGGAGCACGACGGGCTTCGTGGCCGACGTCGACGCGCAGGGCAACCGGTTCAACCCGAACAAGCTGCTGTTCGACCCGTTCGCGCTCGAGCTGAGCCACGACCCGTCGACGCCAGCGTGGCGCGACGGGCGCGTCTACCAGACCGGCGCGGCGAACCGCGCGACCGACTCGGCGCCGTACGCACCGAAGGGCGTGGTGCTCGCCGCCCCGAGGCCCGACTTCGGCGCGCGGCCGGCGCGGCCGTTCAAGGACGCGATCATCTACGAGGTGCACGTGCGCGGGCTCACCGCGAACGACACGTCGCTGCCCGAGAACCTGCGCGGCACGTACGCGGGCGCGGCGCAGCGGGCGCGCGCGCTCGCCGACCTCGGCGTCACGACGATCGAGCTCATGCCCCTGCAGGAGACGCAGAACGACACGAACGACGTGCAGCCGACCGACAACGACGGCGACAACTACTGGGGCTATTCGACGCTCTCGTACTTCGCGCCCGATCGCCGCTACGCGTCGGACCGGTCGCCCGGCGGGCCGACGCGCGAGGTGCAGGCGATGGTGCGCGCGTTTCACGAGGCCGGCATCGAGGTGCTCGTCGACGTCGTCTACAACCACACGGGCGAAGGCGGCCTCGTGTCGCTGCGCGGGCTCGACAACGCGGGCTACTACAGCCTGAACGCGGGCCGGCAGGGCTACGAGAACACGAACGGGGTCGGCCCGAACGTCAACACGCGCTCGCGTGCGGGCCAGGCGCTGATCGTCGAGTCGCTGAAGTACTGGCACGAGGTGCTGGGCTTCGACGGGTTCCGCTTCGACCTCGCGCCGGTGCTGGGCAACGGCTGCGAGCACGGCTGCTTCCGCTACACGCGCGATGACGCCGCGACCGCCGTGAACCGGCTGACGGCCGCGCTGCCGAACGCGCACCTCATCGCCGAGCCGTGGGCGATCGGCAACGGGGGCTACCAGCTCGGCAACTTCCCGAAGCGGTGGGCGGAGTGGAACGGGCAGTACCGCGACACCGTACGCTCGATGCAGAACATGCTCGGGGTCGAGGCGACTCCGCTGCAGTCGCTGTTGATGCGGCTCGTCGGCTCACCGGACCTGTTCCAGGACGACGGCCGCGGCCCGGCGGCGTCGGTGAACTACCTCGTGTGCCACGACGGCTTCACGCTGAGCGACCTCTACGCGTGCAACGCGAAGAGCAACGCCCAGGCCTGGCCGTACGGCCCGTCGAACGGCGGCGAAGATCACAACCGCAGCTGGGACCAGGGCGGCGACCCTGCGAACCAGCGCCGCGCTGCACGCACCGGCCTCGCGCTGTTGCTCACCTCGGCGGGCGTGCCGATGTTCAACGGCGGCGACGAGCAGCTGCGATCGGTGCGCTGCAACAACAACGCGTACAACCTCGACTCGAACGCGAACTGGCTCTCGTTCCCCCTGCAGCCGCACGAGGCCACCTTCCGCACGTTCGTGCAGCGCATGATCGCGTTTCGCCGCGCGCACCCTGCCCTGCGGCCCGAGTCGTGGTGGCGCGGCAACGACGGCAACGGCAACGGCCTCGAGCAGGTGCGCTGGTTTCAGCCGTCGGGCGCGGTCGCCGACACCGGCTACCTCGGCAACACGAACAACCACGCGCTGGCGTGGCGCCTCGACGGCACCGAGCTCGGCGAGAGCGGCGCCGTCTACGTCGCGTACAACGGGTGGACGGGAGCGCTCGACTTCACCCTGCCCGCTCCGGTCGCCGGGCAGCGCTGGTTCCTGGCGGGTGATACGTGCAACGCGACTGAGGGGCCCGACCAGCTCGCGGCCCCCGGCGCCGAGAGAGAGCTCGGCGTCGCCGGGGTGCGGGTCAACGTCTGCGGGCGCGGCGTCGCGCTGGTGGTGTCGCGGTGAGGCCCGCCTGCGCCCTGCTGCTGGTCGCGGCCGCCTGCACCGGGCCGAAGCCGGGGGCGCCGAGCGGGCCCGCCGCCGAGACGCCTGCGGGCGATCGCGTGCGCGGGGCCGCGCTGTACCGCGAGCTCTGCGCGTCGTGCCACGGCCCCGCCGGCGAAGGCGGCACCGGCACCGTCTTGCGCGGGCGCACCGGAGACGCGGCGGCGCTGGCCCAGGTCATCGACGCGACGATGCCGAAGGGCATGCCCGAGCGGTGCGACGCGGTCTGCGCGCGCGACGTGGCGGCCTACGTGCTCGGAGGCTTCGCCGCTGAGCCCGCGTGCGTCGACATCGCGCCGGGTCCCCGCCAGCTGCGGCTGCTCACGCGCGCCGAGTACGACGCGACCGTGCGCGACCTGCTCGGGCCGTGCACGCTGCGCGGCTTCCAGCTGCGCGGGCACTACTCGAGCGTCGAGCTGATGGGCGACTTCAACGGCTGGGGCGCCCAGCCGAAGCCGCTGCGGTACCAGGCCGAGAGCGACCGCTGGTTCGTCGAGGTCGAGCTCACGCCGGGCGAGCACCTGTACAAGCTCAAGGCCGACGGCCAGTGGCTGGCGGACCCCGACAACCCGCGCACGGCGCCCGACGGCTTCGGCGGCAACAACTCGGTGGTGACGGTCTCGTGCAGCGCGGCGGCTCCATCGGCCGCCTTCCCCGCCGAGGTCCGGCCGCGCGGCTTCGCGTTCGACGACCACGCCTCGGCCGGCACGGTCACCGCGGTGCACGTCGAAGAGCACCTGAAGGCCGCGACCGCGCTCGCCGCGTCGGCCGATCTCGTGCGGCTCGTGCCGTGCGCGCCGAGCGCCGACTGCGCCGAGCGCTTCGTGAAGGAGCTCGGCCTGCGCGCCTTCCGCCGACCGCTCACCGCCGAAGAGGTCGCGCGCAAGAAGGCCCTGGTGCTGGCGGCCCCGACGTTCGCCGAGGGGGCGCGCGCGGCGATCGCCTCGCTGCTGCTGTCGCCGGGCTTCCTCTACCGCCCTGAGCTGGCGCTCGACGCCTACGAGACCGCCGCGGCGCTGTCGTACTTCTACTGGGGCTCGATGCCCGACGCGGCGCTGCTCGAGGCCGCGCGTGCCGGCACGCTCGACGTGGCGGCGCAGTCGAAGCGGCTGCTCGCCGACCCGCGCGCCCGGCCGGTGCTGAGACGGTTCGCCCTGCAGTGGCTCGGCGTCGAGCGCGTGCTCACCGCCGACAAGCGCGAGACCTTCACGGCCGCCGAGCGCCAGGCGCTGGCAGACGAGACGGCGCGCTTCGTCGAGGCCGTGGTGCTCGACGAGAGCCACCGCTTCGAAGAGCTCTTCACCGCGGGGTGGACGATGAGCGGCGGCGCGAAGCAGCCGGTGGCCGCCGAGCGCGCGGCCGGGCTGCTCGCGCACGGCAGCGTGCTCGCGAGCACGGCGCACTCGGACCAGACCTCACCGGTGCTGCGGGGGCTCTTCGTGCGACAGCGGCTGTTGTGCCACGAGCTGGGGACTCCGCCGGCGAATGCGGGCGTGGTGCCGGCGGTCGACCCGTCGGCGACGACGCGCGAGCGCTTCGCCCAGCACTCGGCTGGCAGCTGCGCGGCGTGCCACCGGTACCTCGACCCGATCGGCTTCGGCTTCGAGCGCTTCGACGAGCTCGGCCGTGCGCGTGCGACCGACAACGGCAGACCGATCGACTCGCGCGGTGAGCTCGCCGACGCCGAAGGGTTGGGCTCGGGCACGAGCGTGGCCTTCACGACGCTGCCCGAGCTCGGCGCCCTGCTCGGCCGCTCTCGCGCCGCGAAGCGCTGCCTCGCGAGGCACGTCTTCCGCTTCGCGATGGGCCGCCTCGAGCGGGCGGAAGACGAGTGCGCGGTGCGTGCGCTCGCGGCGCGGCTCGAAGAGACCGGCGATCTGCGCGAGCTGTGGCTCACGGTCCCCACGCTGCAGACGTTCACGGAGCGGCAATGAAGAGCCGGCGCGAAGTGCTCAAGGCGTTCGGGCGTGCGGCGGTGGCGCTGCCGCTGTTCGAGCTGGTTCGACCCGATCGCGCGTGGGCGGGCGGCACGGCGCGGCGCGCGGTGTTCTTTTACTTCCCCGACGGCGTGCTCGGCCGCAGCCAGAACGGCGAGCCGAGCGAGTGGCACGCGACCGGCTCGGAGACCCAGTTCACGCTCGGCCCGCTCTTGCAGCCCCTCGAGGCGTGGAAGGGCCAGTGCGTCTTCCTGAACGGGCTGTCGATGGGCCCGACCGACGCGGGCAGCCACCCGGGCGGGGCGCAGAAGCTCTTGACCGGCGTCGACAAGGGCAACGGCGAGTCGATCGATCACTTCCTCTCGCGCACCGCGGGCGCCCAGGCGCCGTTTCGTCACCTGTACCTCGGCGCGATGGCGAACCAGAACAACGCGTCGGGCGACAAGCACATCAGCTACTCGGGGCCGGGCCAGAGCCTGACTCCGGAGGACGACCCGCAGCGCGCGTTCGAGCGCGTGTTCGGCGGAGGGGTGATGCAGCCGCCTCCGGCCGGCGCCGACGCGCGGGTGTCGCTGCTCGACGACGCGCTGGAAGATCTGAAGGCGCTGCGCGCGCGCCTGCCGGCCGCCGAGCAGGCCCGGCTCGACCTGCACGCCGACGCGCTCCGCGAGGTCGAGGCGCGAATCAAGACGATGCCTGCTGCGGGCAGCTGCTCGATGCCCGCGGCGCCCGGGGCCTTGCCGCTGTACGAGCCGGCCCGGTTCCCCGAGCTCTTGAAGGCGCAGATCGACGTCGCCGTCGCGGCGCTCGCGTGCGGCCGCACCCAGGTCGCGACGATTCAGTGCTCGTTCCACACCAGCGAGCTGCTGATGAGCCGGTTCCCGAACACGCCGCTCTACGAGCCCGGCTACGACATGCGCAGCCACCAGGCGTCGCACTACGGGCCGGCGCACGACATGAGCAAGCGCGAGGTTCGGGCCTACGCGCAGCAGCGCATCTGGTTCGTGCAGCAGTTCGCGTACCTGCTCGAGCAGCTGAAGGCCCGGCCTCAGGGCGCCGGCACGCTGCTCGACGACACGGTGCTGCTCCTGTGCACCGAGGTCAGCGACGGCAACACGCACGGCCACGACGACATGCCGTTCGTGCTCGCAGGCGGTGCGGGCGGCGCGCTCAGGGGCGGGCGGCTCGTGCAGCCGGGCTACCGCCGCCACGGAGATCTCCTCTGCTCGATCGCGCACGCGATGGGGCAGACCACACAGGGCTTCGGCGACGCGTCGACGGGCCCGCTGCCGGGGTTGCTCTCATGACGACACGAACGACGCTGTGGTTCTTGCTGCTGCTCGCCTGCGGCGACACGACGCTGCGCCCCTCGCTCGGGGAAGAGCGCCCGCGCACCAACCCGGGCCCCGCGACGGGCACCTGCACCACGAGCGGCGCCGGAGCCGGCACCGCCGCAGGCAGCGGCAGCGCCGCGGGCACCGGAGCCGGCACGACGACCTGCACGGGCGCCGGCGCAGGCACCGGCGCCGGCACGGCCGCAGGGCCCTCAGGCAGCGGCGGAGGGTCGGGGGCCTCGGCCGGCGGCGCCGCGCTGCCGCAGTGCGCCGACGCGCTGAAGCGGTGCACCGCCGAGTTCACGTACCCCGCCGCCACCGAGACCTCGGTCGAGCTGCGCGGCGACTTCGCGACCGACGGGTGGACCCGCGGCGTCGCGCTCACGAAGAGCGGCACGTCGTGGAAGGCGAGCGTCGAGCTGCCGTGGGGCCAGCCGGTTCAGTACAAGTTCGTGGTCGACGGCTCGCGCTGGGTGCTCGACCCGATCAACACGCAGACCGCGACGCAGGGCGGCGTCACCAACAGCGCGCGAGAGGGGCTCACCTGCCCCGCGCAGTACACGTGCGCGCAGCCGGTGGTCGCGCCGGGTGTCTTCGACTGGCGCGACGCCGTCATCTACTCGGTGTTCGTCGACCGCTTCGCCGACGCTGACCCGTCGAACGACTGCAACGTGGCGGGCGTCGCGGCCGGCGCGAACTACGCGGGCGGAGACTGGAAGGGCGTCACGCAGAAGATCGAGTCGGGCTACTTCACCGAGCTCGGCGTCAACACGCTGCTGCTCACCGACGTGGTCGAGAACTTCGACGGCGTCGGCCAGGGCAACGACGGCCGCGCGTACAGCGCGTACCACGGCTACTGGCCGACGGCGCTCGACCGCGCCGAGCGCTGCCTCGGCACCGAGGCCGAGCTCAAAGGGCTCGTCGACGCCGCGCACGCGAAGGGCCTCAAGGTGCTGCTCGACTACGCGATGGTGCACGTGCACAGCTCGAGCGAGCTGTTCCAGCAGCACCCCGACTGGTTCTGGCCGCTGCAGTTCAACGGCGGCGAGTGCATCTGCAGCGACAACGGCCCCTGCACGTGGAACGCGCAAGGCGAGCGCTGCTGGTTCACGCGCTACCTGCCGCACTGGAACTACACGAACGCGCAGGCGCGCGCGCACTCGGTCGGCAACGTCATCGACTGGGTGAAGCGGGCGGGCTTCGACGGCATTCGCGCCGACGCCATCAAGCACGTCGACGGCTCCTGGCTCGGCGAGCTGCGCGCGCAGCTGAACGCGCAGGTGCACGCCGCGCAGAGCCCGAGGCAGCGCTTCTACATGGTGGGCGAGACCTACGACTTCGGGAACCCGGGCTACCTGAAGAGCTTCATCGACCCGGCGACGAAGCTCGACGGCCAGTTCGACTTCCCGCTGCGGCGCGTGCTGCTGCAGACGACGCTGCGCGGCGCCGAGCCGCTGACGAACCTGCGCAACTTCATGGACGGCAACGACGCCTTCTACGGGCCCGACGCCGTGATGAGCACGTGGATCGGGAACCACGACCTGGGCCGCATCATTCACATGGCCGAGCGGCCGTCTCGGTGGGATCAGTACGACAACGGCGGCAACTGCGCGTTCAGCGGGCCCGGCACCGTCGGCGGCCGCGACCCCTATGAGCGCGTCGCCGTCGCGTTCGCGGTGCTCTACACGAACCGCGGCGCGCCCCTGCTCTACTACGGCGACGAGATCGGGCTGCCCGGCTGCGGCGACCCCGACAACCGCCGCGCGATGCCGTGGAGCGCGTACAGCGCCGACCAGGCCTGGCTGAAGGCGCGGCTGCAGAAGCTCGGCGCCGTGCGCGCGGCCCACCCTGCCCTGCGCCGCGGCACCCGCACCACGATCTCGGTCACGGCCGACGCGTGGCTGTACTCGATGCGCTCGGCCGAAGAGACGCTCTACGTGGCGATCAACCGCGGCGACGCGAGCGCGACGCTCAGCGGCCTGCCCGCCGGCGCGCTGACCGAGCTGCTCGAGGGCACGACGGCCATGGGCCCGAACGCCACGGTGCCGCCGCGGCAGGCGCGCATCTGGGAGGTGAAGTGATGAACCCGAACACGAGTCCCCTCTCCCCTCGTAGGGGAGAGGGACAGGGTGAGGGGCAGTCGTGATGCTCGCGCTCCTGCTGCTCGCCGCCGCTCCGCAGCCCTCGGTCGAGTTTCTCGGCGGCCGCCTCGACGTCGGCAGCTACGGCCGCGTGGGGCTCGGTCTCGACCTGCAGGGCCAGCTCGGCCGCTCGACGAACATCGTCGCGTACGGGCCGCGCCTGCTCGAGCAGCCTTACGCCGAGCTCGAGCTGCGCCGCGAAGACACGTTCGGCCCGGTCGGCAGCCGCATCGTCGCGACGGTCGCGTTCTTCCCGCCGTTCTTCCACTTCAACGGGAGCTCGGCGCAGCACATCGCGCTGAGGAACCTGTACGCGGAAGGCACCTTCTACGGCCTGTCGCTGTGGGCCGGCTCGCGCATGTACCGCGGCGACGACGCGTACCTGCTCGACCTGCGCCCGCTCGACGACCTCAACACCGTCGGCGGCGGAGCGCGCATCGACTTCGGCCAGGGCACCTCGATCGCCGCGCACGTCGGCCTGCAGCGCCTCGATCAGCCGACGCAGTACCAGGCCGTGCTCGACGACAACCCGCTCGGCTACGGCGCCGTCTCGGTCACGCGCCTCGATCGCCCGCGGCTCATCGCGAGCTTCAAGGCGAAGCACCAGCTCAGCCTGGGCGACTTCGGGCTGCAGGTGGCGCTGTACGGCGAGGGGCACCAGCTGCCCGGCGGCGTGCGCCGCGACACGACGACCGGCGACGAGACGGTGCTGCCGGCCGACTGGGGCGTGCTCGCCGGCGGCCAGGTCTCGGTGACGCAGCCTGGCCGGTTCCTCCGCGTCTGGGCGCGCCACGCGATCGGGCTCGCGGTCTACGACCCGCTCTCGTCTCCGGTCACGGTCGCGAACGACCGCACCACGCAGGGAGCCCACTCGACCCGCGTCGCGCTCGCGTTGGCCTCAGACTGGGGCCGCTTCGGCCTCATGGCGGGCGCGTACTTCGATCTCGTGCGCGACGCCGGCGTCTCGCAGGTCTCGGCCCAGAAGTACGACGAGGGCGCGGCGGTGGTGCGCGGCCAGCTCAGCCTTCACCCGAACTTCGGAGTCGCCACCGAGGCGAGCTACCAGCGCCGCACGTACGCGCTGCTCGACGCGCAGGGCCGGCTGCGCACCGGCCAGGTCGCCCAGCTCGGGGTCATGCCGTTCTTCTCGCCGTTCGGCGAAGGCGTCTTCGCGCGGCCCCAGCTGCGGCTCGTGTACGCGCTCAGCCTGCGCGACGACGGAGCGAGGTCGTTCTACGCGGCGGCCGACCCGTTCTCGCAGCGCAGCGTCGAGCACTACCTGGGGCTCAGCGTCGAGTGGTGGTTCAACGCCAGCAACCAGCCGGTGAGGTGAAACATGCGAACGCTCGTCCTTCTGTCGACCCTGCTCGCGGCCTGCCTGGGCGCCCCGCCCGACGCCGAGCAGCAGCCGCTCGCGACGCACGTCGACGACTGGCGCAACGAGGTCATCTACCAGGTGCTCGTCGATCGCTTCGCGAACGGCGACGTCAACAACGATTGGGGCGTGAAGCCCGGCCACCTCTCGCGCTACCAGGGCGGCGACTGGCGCGGCCTCGCCGACCGCCTCGACTACCTGCAGGAGCTCGGCGTCACCACGCTCTGGATCTCGCCGGTCGTGCGCAACGTCGAGACCGACGCCGACTTCGACGGCTACCACGGTTACTGGGCGCAAGATCTCACCGAGGCGAACCCCCACTTCGGCGACGTCTCGGAGCTGCGCGCCCTCGTGCGCAGGGCCCACGAGCGCAACATGAAGGTCGTGCTCGACGTCGTCACGAACCACATGGGCCAGGTCTTCTTCTACGACCAGAACCTGAACGGCAAGGCCGACGTCTACATCGGCGGCAGCGGCTCGAGCTCACCCGTCACGCGCAGCACCGAGTTCGACCCCGACTACGACTCGCGCGGCGTGCAGGTGTTCACCTCGCTCGGCATCGCCGGCGCCGCGCCCCTCGTGTTCTTCGACGACCCCGCGATCTACCGCGAGCGGCCCAAGCCCGAGGTGCTCGGCACCGCGCGCGCGTACCACGGCCTCGGCCGCACACTCGACTACGAGCAGCCCGATCAGCTGCTGCTCGGTGATTTCCCCGGAGGCCTGAAGGACGTCGCGACCGAGCTGCCCGAGGTGCGCGACGCGATGGTCGAGGCCTACGCGGCCTGGGTCGAGCGCGTCGACCTCGACGGCTTTCGCATCGACACCGTGAAGCACGTCGAGCACGGGTTCTGGAAGGAGTTCGCCCCGCGCGTGCGGCAGCGGCTCGCCGCCCAGGGCAAGAAGAAGTTCCTCATGTTCGGCGAGGCGTTCGACGGGCGCGACGAGCTCATCGGCAGCTTCACGCACGAGGGCGAGCTCGACTCTGCGTTCTACTTCTCGCAGCGGTGGACGGTGTTCGGCGACGTCTTCGAGCAGGCGCACGACCCCATGCGGCAGCGCGGCACGTCGCAGATCGAAGCGCTGTGGGCCCGTCGCCCGCAGAACTGGGGCACCGTCGCGCAGGCCGACGGCATCGGCGTCGTGCCCTGGCAGGTGCCGGTCAACTTCCTCGACAACCACGACGTGCCGCGCTTCCTCTTCTCGGCGAACGGCGACGTGAAGGCCCTGCGCAACGCGCTCACGCTGCTCATGACCGAGCAGGGCCTGCCGTGCCTGTACTACGGCACCGAGCTCGAGCTCTCGGGCGGCAATGATCCCGCGAACCGCGAGGTGGTGTGGACGCGCGGCTTCGACACGAGCGGTGAGACCTTCCGCCACTTCGCCGCCCTCGCGCGCGTGCGCGCCACCAGCCCCGCGCTGCGGCTCGGGGCCACGCGCGTGCTGTTCTCGACCGCGCACACCGGCGACGAGCCCGACGCCGGCCTGTTCGCCTTCGAGCGCTCGGGCGGTGACGCCGGGGCCGCGTACGCGCTCGTCGTGCTCGACACGAACGCCCGGCACGCGAGCCGCGCCACGCTCACGACGTCGCTGCCGGCCGGCACGGTGCTCAAAGACGCGCTGGGCGGCGGCACCGTCACCGTCGGCGCCCAGGGCCGCCTCGACGTCGAGGTGCCGGCGCAGAGCGCCCTCGTGCTGCTGCCCTGACCGCATGAAAGCCCGCCGCCTCGAGCTCGCGCTCACCGGCCGCACCCTCGTGGCAGAGCCGATGAGCAGGCTCCGCCTCAGTCTCAGGCCTCGGCCTCGGGGACAGTGCCGTAGGCGTAGTCGAGCATCGAGAGCGCTCGCTCGAACATCTCGATCAGCTCTTCCGGAACACCGGCAGCGCTCGCGGTGCGCAGGCCGCGCTCGAAGTCGGCCCGTGCAGCGTCTTCATTGCCGAGGACGGCGTGGGCATTTCCGCGAGCCAGCAGCGCGCTGACGAGGTCGAGCTCGAGAGCAGCCGTGTAGTCGCGGATCGCCGCGTCGAGGGCACCCCGCTTCTCGCTCGCCTGGCCGCGGCCCAGGAGCAGCCTGGCGTTTCGCGGCTCGGCCGCGAGCCGCGCATCGAGCTGCCGCCACGCGGCCTCGGCCTCCGACCTCGGGAGCTGCCGGCTCACGTGATTCGTCGAGAACCGCACCTCGCTGAACGCGGTGAACGAGGCAGGCGTCACCGGCGGGTCGAGCACCACTCCGGTGAAGCTGCTGCCGTCTGTGCGGAGCACGTACACTGGAATTCGCTCGGCCTGCAGCACCGGCTGCTCCTCCTCGTCGAGCTCTTCGGCCTCGATGAGAAAGACGAGCCAGACGCGCGAGCCTGGCGCCACCGGCTCGCCCAGCCTCGGAGGCGTGTCGGACTCGCCCAGCTCCCACCCGTCGACGTCGAGGGTTCCGTCACGAACCGGCCGAACGCGGCCCATCAGCCGATCCTCCCGCTGGCCTTCGCTTCGGCACCGTCTCCAACGACGATGTCGTCGATCTCGTGGGGCATGATGCCGCGCACCGTAACTCACGCCCAGCGGGCAATCAGCCACGGCGTTCGCGGGGCGGTGCCGCCGAGGGCGCTCAGCGCGTCTTTGAGGGACCGTGCCGACCGGCGCGGCGCGGCTCGTGCTGCTACCATGACGGCATGAGGCCCCGCTGCCTCGCACTGCTCGCGCTCACCGGCTGTACCCTCACGCCGATTCCCGACGTCTCGTCGCAGTACTCCGAGCCGTGCGAGCCCGCGTCGCGCATCTGCGAGGTGCGGTTCACGCTGCCGGCCGGCTCCGAGAGCAGCGTCGAGCTGCGCGGCAACTTCCGCCCCAGCGGCTGGCAGCAGGGTGAGCCGATGGTGCGCGCGGGCGGCGAGTGGGCGGCGTCGGTGCAGGTCCAGTGGGGCGTCGACGTGCAGTACAAGTTCTACGTCGACGGCATGACCTGGCTGCTCGACCCGGCGAACCCGAAGACCGGCACGCTCGGCGGGAACAACACGAACAGCCTGCTCGAAGACGTCAGCTGCCCGAAGTGGACTTGCGCGGCCCGCTGACGCTTCAGCCGAACAGCACCCACCAGCGCCAGGCCGCGAAGCCCGCGGCCACGATGCCGATCGCGAGCGCGACGTCGGCCGCGACGTAGAGCCGCTTCACCGCGTCGACCGAGCCCGGCGAGCACATCATCGTCGCCGCGCACGGCATCGTGACCAGCCGCGCCTGCGCGCCGCGCCCCGCGCTGCCCAGGCCCGCGAACAGCACGGCGCCGACGAACGCGACGCCCGAGAGCACGGCCGGCACCACGGGGCTCGGCAGCACCACCGCGGCGGGAGGCCGCACGAGCGTCAGCACGACGAGGCGGTCTTTCTCCGACGCGTTCACCACGAGCCGCTGCTCGGCGCGCGCCCCCTCGTGCTCGACCCCGATGACGTGCTCGCCCGGGTCGAGCGCCTCGGGCGTGCCCGACAGCGACGCGAGCCACGGCTGGCCGTCGAGCGTCGCGCGCGCGGCCGGCACGTCGCCGCCCGACAGCCGCGCGCCCACGATCACCGTCGGCGTCGCGTCGAGCACCTCGGAGAGCCACTGCGTGCAGGCCGAGCGCACGGCCGCCGGGCACGCAGGCTGGCTGCAGGCCTCGAACCGCGCCCGCGCGTCGCGCAGCTTCGACTGCAGGCGCGACACCTGGCCCGCCTCGCTGTCTTGAACGCACTGCTCGATGCTCGGAGCCGCTCCGAGCAGCCACACCACGCTCAGCGCAAGCACTCGACCTTGAACCTCTTCACGCCTGCGGAGTCGATGGTGTACGGCGGCTCACACGCGTCGACGGCCTTCGTCTTCTTCACGACGGCGGCGGGCTTCGGTGCGGGCGCCTTCGGTGCAGGGGCCGGCGGCGCCACGACCACCGGCGCGGGCGCGGGCGTCGGCGCGGTCATCACCACGACGGGCGCCGCCACGAACGCCGAGCGCGGCCAGAGCGCCGCGGCGCCTGCGGTGAGGCCGAGCACCGCGACCCCTGCTGCGACGAGCGGCAGCGAGCGCCGCGGAGCCGCGGGCGTCGGCTCGGCCGCCGGCGCGTGCTCGAGCTGCTCGACGAGCTTCGCGCGCTCGGCGAGGCGGTCGCCCGCGAGCCGCTGCACCCACGCCGCCACCTCGGCAGCCGACGCCGCGCCGGCCGCGTCGAGCGCGTCGGCCATCTCGGCGGCGGTGGCGAAGCGGCGCGCGGGGTCGCGGTCGAGCGCGTGATCCAGCACCGGCTGCAGCGCCTGCGCCTCGGCGGGCACGCGCGCCACCTTGCACAAGAGCACCTTCGCGAGCAGGTCGCCCTCGTTGGTGCCCTCGAAGAGGCGACGGCCGGTGAGGCACTCCCAGAGCACGGCGCCGGCGGTGAACAGGTCGGACCTTCGGCTCGTGTCGCCGTGCACCTGCTCGGGAGCGAGGTACGCGAGCTTGCCCTTGAGCTGGCCGTCTTGCGTCGCCTGCAGGCGGCCTCGGGCGCGGGCGACGCCGAAGTCGAGCACGCGGGCGACCCCGGCGACGTCGACGAGAATGTTGTGAGGCGAGAGATCGCGGTGCACCAGCTCGAGCGGCTGACCGTCGGCAGCTCGGGCCTCGTGCGCCGCGTGCAGGCCGCGCAGCGCACCCGAGACGATCGCGGCGGCGATGCGCGGCGGCACCGGCCCCGCCGCGAGCAGGCGGTCGAGCGAGTCGCCGTGCACGTACTCGAGCACCAGGAGCAGCTCGTTCTCGTGCTCGACGACATCGACGGCTTGCACGACGTTCGCGTGGCGCACGCGCGACGACAGCCGGGCCTCGTCGATCACCAGCTGCCGGCCGAAGCCGACGTGCATGCGCTTGATCGCGACCGGGCGACGGAAGCCCTGCGAGCCGTCGAGGCGGCCGAGGTACACGCTCGCCATGCCGCCCGTGGCGATCGGCGCGAACAAGAGGTAGCGACCGGCGCGCTGCACGCCAGGGGGACATACCCCACCTTGGTGTGCGACCTAAAACCCGTGCTTCTTGAGCAGCCGGTTGATGTAGCTGCGATCGAGGCCGGCGGCGTCGGCGAGCGAGCCCGCATTCCGGCCGACCTTCTCGACCAGCGCCTTCAGGTACTCGCGCTCGAGGTGATCGACCCAGGCCTCGCGCAGGTTCTTGAACGGCACGTTCGGGTCGACCACGAGCGCAGCCGCCCCCGTCGGCGGAGCCGCGCGCGCCGGCGCCGCCTCGGTGCCCTCGAGCATCGCCCTCGCGCGGTCGAGCCCCAGCGCCGCCACCCGCTCGGCGAACCCCTTCAGCTGGCGCACGTTGCCCGGCCAGCGCTGGCGCTCGAGCAGCGCGACGAGGTCGGGAGCGAGCGGCTGGTTCGGCAGGAACTGGGCCATCAACAGGGGCACGTCGCTCGCCCGCTCGCGCAGCGGCGGCACGCGCAGGGGCAGCACGGCGAGGCGAAAGAAGAGGTCTTCGCGGAAGTGGCCCTGGGCCACCATGCTCTCGAGGTCGCGGTGCGTGGCCGAGACGAACCGCACGTCGACGGGCCGGTNTGCGCGGCGGCACGGGCCCCGCTTCGAGCAGGCGATCGAGCGAGTCGCCGTGCACGTACTCGAGCACCAGGAGCAGCTCGTTCTCGTGCTCGACGACGTCGACGGCCTGCACGACGTTCGCGTGGCGCACGCGCGACGACAGCCGGGCCTCGTCGATCACCAGCTGCCGGCCGAAGCCGACGTGCATGCGCTTGATGGCGACCGGCCGGCGGAAGCCCTGCGAGCCGTCGAGGCGGCCGAGGTACACGCTCGCCATGCCGCCCGTGGCGATCGGCGCGAACAAGAGGTAGCGACCGGCGCGCTGCACGCTGGGGGACATACCCCACCTTCGTGCGCGACCTAAAACCCGTGCTTCTTGAGCAGCCGGTTGATGTAACTGCGATCGAGGCCGGCGGCGTCGGCGAGCGAGCCCGCATTGCGGCCGACCTTCTCGATCAGCGCCTTCAGGTACTCGCGCTCGAGGTGATCGACCCACGCCTCGCGCAGGTTCTTGAACGGCACGTTCGGGTCGACCACGAGCGCAGCCGCCGCCGTCGGCGGAGCCGCCCGCGCCGGCGCCCCCTCGGTGCCCTCGAGCATCGCCCTCGCGCGGTCGAGCCCGAGCGCCGCCACCCGCTCGGCGAACCCCTTCAGCTGGCGCACGTTGCCCGGCCAGCGCTGCCGCTCGAGCAGCGCGACGAGGTCGGGGGCGAGCGGTTGGTTCGGCAGGAACTGGGCCATCAACAGCGGCACGTCGCTCGCGCGCTCACGCAGCGGCGGCACGCGCAGCGGCAGCACGGCGAGGCGAAAGAAGAGGTCTTCGCGAAAGTGGCCCTGGGCCACCATGCTCTCGAGGTCGCGGTGCGTGGCCGACACGAACCGCACGTCGACCGGCCGGTACTCGGTCTCGCCGACGCGCCGCACCGCGCGCGACTCGAGCACGCGCAAGAGCTTCGGCTGCATCGAGAGCGGCAGCTCGCCGACCTCGTCGAGAAACACGGTGCCCTTGTCGGCGGCCTCGATCGAGCCGACGCGGCTGGCCTGGGCGCCGGTGAACGCGCCGCGGGCGTGACCGAACAGCTCGGCCTCGAGCAGATCTTCGGGCATCGAGGCGCAGTCGACGACGACGAACGGCCCGTCCGAGCGGCGCGAGGCCGCGTGCAGCTCGTGGGCGACCAGCTCTTTGCCGGTGCCGGTCTCGCCGCTGATGAGCGCCGTCGCCTCGCTTCCGGCGCAGCGCGTGATCTGCATGAAGAGCTCGCGCATCGGCTCGGCGGCTCCCCACAGGCGCCCCAGCCGCTCCTGCGGCCACAGCGGCACTCGGGTCGGCTCGGCCTCGAAGACGATCTCGACGTTCGTGGCGCCGACGCGAAAGAGGGCTCCGTTCTGGAACAGCGCGCGCTCGATGCGCACGTCGCCGAGCCACGTGCCGTTGCGGCTGCCGAGATCGCGCAGCGCGACGCCTTGATCCGTCAGCTCGACCTCGGCGTGCAGCCGCGACACCTTCGGGTCGGCCACCACGATCGGTGCCCCCTGCGCCGTGCCCAGCACCTGCGCGCCGGCGAGCGCGACGCGGTGCGGCCCGGTCGAGTCAGACCAGCGCAGCGTCGCGCCGCGCCGAAGCCGCGAGAGGTTGAGCTGAAGCTTCGGCTCGAGCTCGGTGACCTCGGGCTTCACGATCACGCACTCAACAGCTCGTGGGCGTTCATGAGGCCCACCAGCTGAATCGAGCTGGCCTGCTTCTCGCTCACGAGCTTCTCGATGTCCTTCACGGCGAAGAGCGTCGAGATGCCGGCGCCGACCTTCTCGAGGTTCGCGCGGGCGTGCTCTTTGAGGGCGGCGACGTCGAGCGGCTTTTCCTGCGTCTGCCGGAGCAGCTGGCTCAGCTCTTTCGGGTCGCGCACGGCGAAGCGGTGGCTCGCGGTGCCGCTGCGCACCACCCACTGACCCGAGACGAGCCCGGCGACGGGCTGATCCCAGAGGATCGTCGGCAGGAACACGCTGCACGAGCCGCGCGTGGTGTTGAGGCGGTGGGTCGCGAAGTACAGCCGGTAGTTCGTGACGTGCAGCTTGCCGCCGAGCGACCGGGCCTTGATCATCTGGGGCACGAGCTTCGCGAGGAGGATCAGCGCTTCGGCCTGGGTCGTCGGGGCCTTCTCGTCGGACTCGAAGCCGAACATCAGGTTCGCCGGCCGCGCAGCCAGCACTTTCTCACCGGGCAGGAGGGCGTCGTTCATCGGGCGCGCTAGCGTACCGTGAGCAGCGCACGTTCTTCAGTGAAGTCTTCCATCGCGTAGCGCACGCCCTCGCGGCCCAGCCCAGAACCCTTGACTCCGCCGTAGGGCTGATTGTCGGAGCGCAGCGAAGGCGCGTCGCCCACGATCACCCCGCCCACCTCGAGCTCGTGAAACGCGCGGCGCACCTTCTTCAGGTCGTTCGTGAACAGGCCCGCCTGCAGGCCGTACTGCGAGTCGTTCGCGAGCTGCAGCGCGTCGTCGAAGGTCGCCGCCTTCGCCAGCGCCACCACCGGCCCGAAGATCTCTTCGCACCACGCCTTCGACGTGCGCGCCGGCTCGGTGAGCACGAGCGGCTTCACGAGCCTGCCCTGCCGGCTCACCGCGCCGCCCGCCTCGTTCACCCAGGCCTCGATTCGCGCCGCCGCGGCGTCGTCGATCACCGGGCCGACCTGGGTGTCATCGCGCGACGGGTCGCCCACCTTCAGCGCCGCCGTCTCTTCGCGGAAGGCCGCGGCGAACGCGTCGTACACGGCCGCCTCGACGATGATGCGCTGCACCTTGATGCAGACCTGGCCCGCCGACGCGAAGGCCGACAGCGCGAGGCGCTTCGCGGCGTGGCGCACGTCGGCGTCGGCGCAGACGATCGCCGCCGCGTTGCCCCCCAGCTCGAGCACCGCCTTGCCCGCGGCCTTCGACTTCAGGTGCCAGCCCACCTTCGCGCTGCCGGTGAACGAGAGCACCCGCACCCGCCGGTCGGTGGCGAGCGCCTCGGCCACCGCGTTGTCGCACGGCAGCACCTGCAGCGCCGCGGCGTCGGCCGCGGCCTCGACCGCGAGCTCGCCGAGCAGCAGCATCGGCCCCGGCGCCTGCGGGGGCGGCTTCACGATGATCGGCGCTCCGACGGCGAGCGCCGGAGCCACCTTGTGCGCGCCGAGGTTCAACGGGAAGTTGAACGGCACGATGCCGACGACGACGCCCGCGGGGAAGCGGCGCGTCTCGCACTCGAGCCCGGTGTTCGACGGCAGCGTGTCGACCGGCAGCGTTCGGCCGCCGAACGACGACAGCTCGGCCGCCGCGAGCGTGAACGTCTCGATGCACCGGCTGACCTCGAAGCGCGACGCCGTGATGGGCTTCGCCGACTCGCGGCAGATCGCCTGGGCCAGCTCTTCGGCCCGCGCGCGCAGCCCGGCCACCATGCGCTCGAGCACGAGCCTTCGCGCGTGCGTCGGCACCGCCTGCAGCCGAGGCCGCGCCGCGTGGGCGAACGCGAGCGCCTCTTCGGCCTGCGCCCTCGACGCCTGCGCGACCGACGCGACGACGCTGCCGTCCCACGGCGACCTCACCTCTCTGACGGCCTCACCGTCGCGCCACTGCCCGGCGAGGAGGAGCTTGCGGAGCATGCCGCTTCTCTACTTCGAGCGCTCGGGCACTTCCTTCAAATCCGAATCGACGAAGTTGCCCTGTTTGTCGATCGAGCCGCCGAGCTTCTCGGCCTGGCGCTGCTCCTCGCGCTTCTTCGCGGCGTTCAGCTCGTCCTGGAACTTCCGGGCCTCGGCCTCGATGGCCTCGCGGCGCTGCTCGTACCTCGCGGTGACGGCCTCGTCCCACGCCTGGTTGCCGCGCTGCAGGGCCTCACGCTGCTTCTTCTCGCGCTCGCAGCGCTCGGGGTCCTTCCGGCAGAGCTCTCGACGGGCCGCGACCTCGGCGGCGAGCTCGTCGACCTGCGAGTCGACCTTGTCGCGCGCCGGCAGCTCGATGACCTTCGACCGGCCGCGCCCCTTCTGTGCGCCCTTGCCGACCTCGATGACCTTGTAGCGCTTGAGGGCCTCCTCGGGCAGCGGGGCCGAGTCGCGCTCTCTCTGGGCGGCGCGCTGCTGCTCGATGACCTGCTCGTCGAGCATCTCTCGGCGCTCCCGCTGCCAGAGCTTCATCGCTCGGTCGAGATCGTCGAACGCCTCGCGCAGCTGCGAAGCGCGGGGCCTGAGCACCTCGACGGCGCGCTCTCGACCGGCGCCGAGCGATTCAGGCCACGGCTCGGCCGCGACGACGAGAGACAGCGCGAGGCACCACATCGACCTCGAAGTCTAGCTCGGAGGCGGCAGCGACGGCCGGAGCGTGCGGCAGGTGCCGCCGTCGTTGGTGCAGCTCAAGCCGGCGTCGATCGGCGTCACCCAGGGCCCCGTCTCGATGCAGCCCGTCATCGGGCGGCGAGAGCCGGTGGGCAGGCGCGTGCGCGAGTCGGTGTCGCCGCTGTAGACCTCGGTGTAGAGCATGTAGTTCGTGCCGGTGCCGACGTAGGCGAACGGCACGATGACGGGGTTCGGCACCGAGGTGCCCTGCAGCTCGGTGACGTCGAAGCCGAGCATCGTGAAGCGGCCGGCGTCTTCGAGCTGCGCCGGATCATTGTTCGCCGGAGCCGCCGCCTTGACGTCGGCGCACGTCACGCTGCCGCCGTCGCGGCCGGTCTTGCTGACCCAGCGCGTGGTGATGACCCCGAGAATGCCCGACGTCACCTGCCACGCGGCGGCCTCGTACTCGACGCGCACCGAGACCGACTGGTTGAGCAGCTCGCACTTGTTCTCGAGGTTGCAGCTGGGCAGCGGCCGCTCGTCGAGGATGTTCGTGGTGAGGCAGTCGGTCTGCTTCACGCACGCCTGGCCGCACTTCGGGCAGGTGCCGAAGAAGCCGGCGTCGGGCAGCGGGCACTGGGCCTGCCCCGCGCAGTCGACGTCGTCGCAGTCGGTCTTGCCGTTGCCGTCGTCGTCGATGCCGTTGCCGCAGACCTCGCGCTTCGACGTCCCTGGGCCCGAGCAGGCGACCAGGCACAGCAGCAGCAGCGGGACTCTCATGGGCACTTGCCTCCACACGTACGACTCGACGGCACGCACACCGACTGGCCGCTCTGGCCCGAGAGGCCCAGGCACACGAAGCCCTGCGGGCACTCGGAGCCGGTCGCGCAGTAGCGCAGGCACCAGCGGGCGCCGTCGTCGAGCTGCACGCAGGTGCCGCCGCCGCACTCGCTGGGGCTCGAGCACATCTGGCAGTGGGGGAAGTCGGTCTTCGCCGAGCGGCACTCGAGCCGCATCACGTCGCAGACCTCGCAGGTGCGGCAGCTCGACGTGCTCTGGCAGACGCGCGTCATGCCGACGGTCGGGCCTTCGCACTGGTGGCTCGTCATGTTGCAGCGCTGGTCGATGGGGCAGTTCGCGTGGCTCGAGCAGCCGGGGCGGCACTTGTAGCGGCCGCCGACCATCTGGCACGTCTCGCCGAGCGCGCACTGGGCGTCGGTCTGGCACTGGGCCTTGCAGCGGCCGCGGGCGGGCACCCAGTCGGTGCACTCGGAGGGCAACCGATCGCACTCGACCTCACCGAGGCCGGCGAGGCACAGCGGGGCGGGCTCGCTCGACTCGGCGCACTTGTTGGTCGCGAGGCCGTTGCGCGAGTCGAGGCACGAGAGGCCGCCGTCGGGGTTGTTCTTCGCGACGCACCGGCCCTCGTCGCAGACGAGGTTGTTGAGGCACGGAGTCGAGTCGCCCCACTGCGTGCAGCCCGTGGTCGCCTCGCGCTCGCAGGTACGCACGCCGCTGCCGTCGCAGATCTTCGCGCCCTCGGTGCAGGTGTAGCAGCTCGACAGCCCGCAGACGGTGGGCGGCGAGCAGAAGTTGCTGGCGTTGCAGTCTTGATCGCGCACGCAGTCGTCGAGCGGCTGGCACACGCGGTTGACGCAGCGCAGGTCGGCGCCGCCGCAGTCGGCGTCGACGGCGCAGTCGGTGACGCAGATCTTCACGCGCGGGTCGCAGGTGGTGCCGAACGGGCAGACCTGCTCGATGGCGACGCAGCGCCCCTGGCCGGGGTCGCAGCGCTGCGTCGAGTCGTTGCACTCCATGTCGTTGTTGCAGGTGCTGCCGAGATCGGGCGTGCAGCCCTTGAAGTTCCTGCAGCTGGCGGTCTGGCCGGGCAGCGGGCTCTCGGAGGGCCAGCACTGCTTGGCGCCGTCTTTGTCCTGGCAGGTGGCGCCGCGCGGGCAGTCGGAGTTGACCAGGCACGCCTTGCCGCAGAACTTCTGCATCAGGTTCGTGTCGTTGACGCAGTTGTCGCCGGCGCCGCCGCACTCGTTGTTGGCGAGGCAGGTCTCGCAGAACGACTTCAGCGGCCGGCAGGCGCGAATCGAGGGGTCGCAGTACTGCGCGTTGCCGCACTCGGAGTCGGCCTTGCACCCGGCGATCTCGGCGACGCAGAGGCCCGTGTAGTTGTTGCAGTAGCGCGGGGCGGCCATCGGGTCGGCCGGCTTGCAGCTGTCGTCGGTGAGGCAGATGCACTGGTGGCGGATCTTGTCGCAGCGCAGGGTGCCGCACTCGGCGTCGACGTTGCAGGAGCGGCCGACGAACTCGAGCGGGCCGGCGTCGGCGGCGGGAGTGGTGGGCTTCTTCCCGCCGGTGCAGGCGCAGAGACCCGCGCAAGCGCAGAGAACGGCGATGGCGATGGGTGCGAGGCGGCGCAGCAAGGCCTGGGGCTCATACTGAAAGCCCCAGAACCAAGCAATCACCGCCGAGGGGGCGGGGCGACCTACCCGGTCAGCGGTTCATGCCGCCGAGGAACTCGGCGTTCGACTTGCTCGACCTGATGTGCTTCAGCACGAACTCCATCGCGTCGATGGGCGTGAAGGGGTGCAGCACCTGGCGCAGCGCGGTGATGCGCACCAGGTCGGCCGGGGTGAGCAGCAGCTCTTCTTTGCGGGTGCCCGACTTGTTGATGTCGAGGCACGGGAAGATGCGCTTCTCGAAGAGCTTGCGGTCGAGCACGATCTCGCTGTTACCGGTGCCCTTGAACTCTTCGAAGATGACCTCGTCCATTCGGCTGCCGGTGTCGATGAGCGCGGTGCCGATGATCGTCAGCGAGCCGCCCTCTTCGATGTTGCGGGCCGCGCCGAAGAACCGCTTCGGCCGGTGCAGGGCGTTGGCGTCGACGCCGCCCGAGAGGATCTTGCCGGAGGGCGGCACGACGGTGTTGTAGGCGCGGGCGAGGCGCGTGATCGAGTCGAGCAAGATGCACACGTGGTGCTTCTGCTCGGCGAGGCGCTTGGCCTTGTCGATCACCATCTCGGCGACCTGCACGTGGCGCGTCGCGGGCTCGTCGAACGTCGACGACACGACCTCGCCGCGCACGCTGCGCTGCATGTCGGTGACCTCTTCGGGCCGCTCGTCGACCAGAAGCACGATGAGGAAGATCTCGGGGTGGTTGTGGCTGATCGCGTGCGCGATGTTCTGGAGCAGCACGGTCTTGCCGGCCTTCGGCGGCGCCACGATGAGGCAGCGCTGGCCGAGGCCGATGGGGCAGAACATGTCGATGATGCGCGTCGTCATCTCGGACGAGTCGTGCTCGAGCCTGAGCTTCTTCGTCGGGTAGAGCGCGGTGAGGTTGTCGAAGAGAATGCGCTCGCGCACGTCGGCCGACTGCGGGTCGACGAGGTTGATCTGCTCGACCTTCTGGAGCGCGAAGAACTTCTCGCCCTCGCGCGGCTGGCGAATGGGGCCGGTGACGGTGTCGCCGGGCCGCAGGTTGAAGCGGCGCACCTGCGACGGCGAGACGTAGATGTCGTCGGCGCTCGGCTGGTAGTCGGAGTCGGGGCTGCGCAGGAAGCCGTAGCCGTCCGACAAGAGCTCCATCACGCCCTCGGCGGTGACCTCGTAGCGCTTCTCGGCGACGTTGCTGAGGATCGCGAAGAGCAGCTCCTGCTTCTTCAAGCCCTGGCTGTCTTCGACGCCCAGGTTGTGGGCCATCTTCGACAGCTCGGTGATCTTCATGCGCTTCAGATCGGTGAGCTTGAGCTTCTGCAGCGGCTCGCCGTCGCGCACCTCTTTGAGCTCGGGCGCCTCGGGGCTGGGCGGCGCCGGAGGCAGCTCGGCGGCAGGGCTGTCGTCGCCCTGGGCCGCGGCCTCTTGAATGTCGTCGTCACGAACCGGCCGCGGCACGGCCGTCAGCACCGGGCGCGGAGCCGAAGCCACCGCGGCCTCGGGCGCCTCGCCGTTGGTCTCGCCGCCAGCGTCGTCTTCGCGGGTCTTGCGTGGCCGCCGCTTCTTGGGCTCGCTCTCGTCGGATCTCGTCTTTGCCATGGAAGGAGTGCTCTGCGGCGTCAGGTGTAGCGCCGGCAAAGCTGGTCGGCACCCTATTGAGTCGGCGGTACGCCGTCAACTGTGGCATTACCCGGGCATGGACGCCGCCGACCGGATCAAGAAGCTCCGTGAACAGATCGCGTACCACAACCACCGCTACTACACGCTCGACAGCCCCGAGATCAGCGACGCGACCTACGACAAGCTGATGAACGAGCTGATCGCGCTCGAGACGGCGAACCCGTCGCTCGTGACGCCCGACTCGCCGACGCAGCGCGTGGGCGGCGCTCCGCTCGAGAAGTTCACGAAGGTGACGCATCGCCAGCAGATGCTCTCGCTCGGCAACGTCTTCGACGACGGCGAGATCAGCGAGTTTCACGCGCGCGTCGCCGAGAAGCTGGGCGCCGACGTCGACTACGTCTGCGAGCCGAAGATGGACGGGCTCGCCATCGAGCTCGTCTACGAGAACGGCCGGTTCGTGCAGGGCAGCACGCGCGGCGACGGCACCCTCGGCGAAGACGTGACGCCGAACCTGCGCACGCTGAGGAACCTGCCGCTCGAGCTGAAGGGCAAGAACCTGCCGAGGCTGCTCGAGGTGCGCGGCGAGGTGTTCATCAAGAAGGCCGACTTCGTGAAGATGAACCAGAAGCTCGAGGCGGCCGGTGAGGAGTCGTTCGTGAACCCGCGCAACTCGGCGGCGGGCTCGCTGCGGCTGCTCGACTCGAAGGTCACGGCGACGCGGCCGCTGTCGATCTACCTGTACGAGGTGGGCGTGCTCGAGGGCGTCTCGTTCGCGAACCACATCGAGAAGCTGAAGTGGCTCGAGCAGGCCGGGCTGCCGGTCAACCCGCGCCGCTTCGAGGCGAAGGGGCTCGACGGCATTCGCGAGGCGTACGCGAAGCTGCTCGCCGAGCGGCACGCGCTGCCCTACGAGATCGACGGGCTCGTGGTGAAGGTCGCGTCGGAAGACGGGCGGCTGCGGCTCGGGCAGGTGTCGAAGAGCCCGCGGTGGGCCGTGGCGTACAAGTTCCCTCCGGAAGAGGTCGAGACGCAGGTCGAGAAGATCGACGTTCAGGTGGGCCGCACGGGCGCGCTGACGCCGGTCGCGTTCTTGAAGCCGGTGTTCGTGGGCGGAGTGACGGTCTCGCGCGCGACGCTGCACAACGAAGACGAGATCGCGCGCAAAGACGTGCGCGAGGGCGACTGGGTGTTCCTGCGGCGGGCGGGCGACGTGATCCCCGAGATCGTGAAGGTGATCGAGGGGCGGCGCAGCGGCGGAGAGAAGAAGTTCGAGATGCCGAAGGCGTGCCCGTCGTGCGGGGCGCCCGTGGCGCGTGAAGAGGGCAAGGCGATCGCGCGGTGCACGGGCGACTCGTGCCCCGCACAGATCGCGGGCGGCATTCGGCACGCGGCGACGCGCACCGCGCTCGACATCGACGGCCTGGGCGACAAGCTGGTCGAGCAGCTGATCTTGCACGGGCTCGTGAAGCGGCACGCCGACCTCTATGCGCTGACGGTCGAGAAGCTGGTGCAGCTCGAGCGGCTCGCCGAGAAGAGCGCCCAGAACCTCGTCGACGCGATCGCGCGGTCGAAGAAGACGACGCTGCGGCGGCTCATCTACGCGCTCGGCATCCCCCAGGTCGGCGAGGCGACCGCGAAGGCGCTGGCCGAGCACTTCCTGGCGGTGCCGCCCCTGATGGAGGCCTCACCGGACCAGCTGCAGGCCGTGAAAGACGTCGGCCCCGAGGTCGCCCGCGAGATTCACGAGTTCTTCGCCGCCCCCAAGAACCGCGCCGACGTGCAGGCGCTGCTCGATGCGGGCGTCGAGGCGGCGCCCCCCGAGCGCAGCGCCGGCGGGCCGTTCACCGGCAAGACCATCGTGATCACCGGCACGCTGTCGAAGATGTCGCGCGATGAGGCGAAGGAGCAGATCGAGCGCCGCGGCGGCAAGGTCTCGGGCAGCGTGTCGAAGAAGACCGACTTTCTGGTCGCAGGCGAGGATGCCGGTTCGAAGCTGACGAAGGCGAAGGAGCTCGGCGTTACGGTCCTCGATGAGCAGCAGTTTGCCGCGCTGCTCTGAACGCGCCTCCCTGACCGCATCGGGAAGGGGAATGCGTTCGGGCTCGGGTTCGCGTTCGGGTTCGCGTTCGCGCCTCTGCCGAAGGCGAAGGAGCTCGGCGTTACGGTCCTCGATGAGCAGCAGCGTTCGCCGCGTTCGCTCTTCGCGTTCAGGCTCGCCTTCCCGACCGCATTCGGGAAGGGCGTTCGAATGCGTTCGCGTTCGCGGCTCGGGTTCGCGTTCGGGCTCGCGTTCGCGTTCGGGCTCGCGTTCGGGCTCGGGTTCGGGTTCGGGTTCGCGTTCGCGTTCGGGTTCGCGTTCGGGCTCGGGTTCGCGTTCGCGTTCCGGTTCGCGTTCGCGTTCGCGTTCGGGCTCGGGTTCGCGTTCGGGCTCGGGTTCGCGTTCGCGTTCGGGCTCGGGTTCGCGTTCGCGTTCGGGCTCGGGTTCGCGTTCGCGTTCGCGTTCGGACTCGGGTTCGCGTTCGCGTTCGGGCTCGCGTTCGGGCGCGCGTTCGCGTTCGGGCTCGCGTTCGCGCTGGGGCTTTCAGTCTTCAGCGCCCCAGCGTCGCGACGCCGGGCTCGGCCGGGCTCGTGGTCGTCTCGCGGTACCGCAGCGCCGAGCCCTGCACGCAGTACTGATACGTGCGCTGACTGCCGCCGCTGCCGGTCGTGACCACGCCACCGCTGGTGCTGAACGTCGTCACCGCGCCGGCGGGCACGACGTACGTGAACGCGCAGCTGCAGGCGCCTGCTCCGGTGCACGTGACGGTCGCCCCGCCGGTGCTCAAGACAGTCTGCAGGCCGGCGCAGCCGGTCGGCGCGCACTGCGGCGTGATGGCGAGGTTGCCCGTGATGGTGAGCGTCGCGTTCCGCTGGACGCCGCCGGTGGCCCCCGTGCCGGTGAAGTCGAGCGTGCCGTTCACGGTGCCGGCGACGTTCGTGAAGGTGAAGGTGCCGCCCGCCCCGCCGCACGCGGCCTGCTGCGTCGCGAACAGCTGCGATTGATCGACGCAGAACCCCGTGTAGCAGTAGCGCCCGGTCAGGGCGCCGCCGCACGCGCCCGGCGTCGGCAGCGCACCACAGCCCGTCGTGCTCACGTTCACCGTCTGCGGCGCACACGCCGTCGAGCCGCCCGCCGTCCCGCCCGAGCCGCCCGCAGTCGCCTGCCCGCCCGCCGTCCCGCCCGAGCCGCCCGCAGTCGCCTGCCCGCCCGCCGTCCCGCCCGAGCCGCCCGCAGTCGCCTGCCCGCCCGCCGTCCCGCCCGAGCCGCCCGCAGTCGCCTGCCCACCCGCCGTCCCGCCCGAGCCGCCCGCAGTCGCCTGCCCGCCTGCGGTTCCGCCCGTGCCGCCTGCGGTCCCCTGCCCGCCTGCGGTTCCGCCCGTGCCGCCGGCGGTGCTGCCCGTGCCGCCGCCCGTGCCTCCTCCAGGCGGAGTGCCGCACGCACACAGGGAAACGACGACGACAGCCGCCACGCGCACACCGAGCCGAAGGGTCATGCCGGGTTCGTGACCGCCGGCGAGAAAACGATCCGCCTCAGGGCAAGGTCACGTCGTTCGACGTGAAAGTGCCCGTCACGGCGTCGACGCCCTTGAGCCCGCCGGCCACCAGCACCGCCTTCACGGTCGCCTTCGCCGGCACGCCCTCGTACTCGAACGGGCCCCACCGCAGGCTGCCGGCGGCCAGCTTCGCGTCCGACACGACACGCTCTTCTCCGGGCTGCAGCGTCGTGAAGCTCCCGGGACGCACCGTGGGGTCGAACTTCGCGGCCGCGCGCGAGTCGGCGACCGACTTCGAAGGCGGCGACAGCTCGAGCTTCGACGGCCCCAGCTGCGAGTCGTGCAGCACCTTCAGCGCCTTGGCGCCGCAGTTCTTCAAGCCGAGCCGCAGCTCCGCGCCCCTCGCATAGAGCCGCAGCTCCAGCGCCTCTTTCCCCGCACAGGGCGCCGACTCGACCACGCGCGCGTCGTAGACGTACGCCTCGCCCTTCTTCTCGGCCTGCGTGACGGGCCACGCCGAGAGAACGAGCGCCAGCGCGAAGCTCACCGCTTCTTGATCTCGACGCGGCGGTTCGCCGCCCACGCCGCTTCGTCGGAGCCCGACGACGCCGGCCGGTTCTCGCCGTAGCCGACCGTCTCGAGGTCGCTGTCTTTCACGCCGAGGTCCATCAGGTACCGCTTCACCGAGGCCGCGCGACGGTTCGACAGCTGCAGGTTGAACTCCTCGGTGCCGCGCTCGTCGGCGTGGCCCTCGAGAATGATCTTCGTGTTCGGCGTCGCCTTGATGCAGTCGGCGAGCGTCGTCAGCGTCTGCTGCGCCGGCGCGCTCAGCTTGTGCTCGTTGAAGTCGAAGCGCACCGGAGCCCACGGGCTCGTCGGCTCGGTCGGCGGCGAGCTGCACGAGGCGCCTCCGCCCTTCGACACGCACTTGCCGGCCTTGCAGTCTTCACCCATGCCGCAGTCGCTCACGTCTTTGCACGTGCCCGGCTCTTTGCCCGTGGCCTCGACGCACTTGCCGCTGTGGCACTTCTTGTTCGCGCCGCACTGCCCGTCGTCCTTGCACTCGGGCTTGGGCACGCACTTGTTGGCGTCGCACACGAAGCCGGCCTTGCAGTTCGTGTCCGTGGCGCACTCCTTACACTCGCCCTGAACGCAGACCTCGCCGTGCTCCTTGCACTGCTCGTCGGTCTCGCACTTCGGGTACGTCGGCGGGCACCCCATCAAGGCCGTGGTCAAAACGGCACACAGCATTACGCGTGCGGGAAGCGACATTGCGCGTGTAGGCAAGCTGCGAGGCATTCGGCCCTCCGAAGTCACGGAAGGTGGGGTGGGTACCAGCCATTCCTCAACGGGGCAAGGTGTTTGCACAACGCTCCCCCATCGCCAAGGAGGCGCGGCAGAATGGACACAGTGACGACCGGAAGGAGCACCATGCCCTCGCAGACGGTTCTCATCGTCGATGACGAGAAGAACATCCTCCTCACGCTGAATCAGGCACTTCAGCTCGAGGGGTACAAGACGGAGCTCGCCGCGGGAGGCCAGCTCGCCATCGACGTGCTCGGCTCGCGGCCAGTCGACGCCGTCGTGATGGACGTGAAGATGCCCGACCTCGACGGCATCACCGTGCTCGAGCGCATCCGCGCGCTGCGGCCCGACCTGCCGGTCATCATGATGAGCGGCCACGGCACCATCGACACCGCGGTCCGGGCGACCCAGCTCGGCGCCCGCGACTTCCTCGAGAAGCCCATCTCGCGCGACCGCCTGCTCGTCGCGCTGCGCAACGCCCTCGAGCACCAGGCCGTCGTGCAGGAGCTGACCAGCTTGAAGCAGGAGGTCGGCCGCTACGAGATGGTCGGCTCTGCCAAAGCGATGGAGAAGATCTACGCGCTCATTCGCCGCGCCGCGCCGAGCGAGGGCCGCGTGCTCATCACCGGCGAGAACGGCTCGGGCAAAGAGCTCATCGCGCGCGCGATTCACCAGCACAGCAAGCGCAAAGACGCTCCGTTCGTGAAGCTGAACTGCGCCGCCGTGCCGCACGAGCTCATCGAGAGCGAGCTGTTCGGCCACGAGAAGGGCGCGTTCACCGGCGCGTTCGCGGCGCGCAAGGGCAAGTTCGAGCTCGCGCACGAGGGCACGCTGTTCCTCGACGAGGTCGGCGACATGCCGGCGCAGATGCAGGCGAAGCTCCTGCGCGTACTGCAGGAGGGCGAGCTCGAGCGCGTCGGCGGCACCGAGACCCTCAAGGTCGACGTGCGCGTGATCGCAGCCACGAACAAAGACCTCGAGAAAGAGATCCAGGCTGGCCGCTTCCGCGAAGATCTCTACTTCCGGCTGAACGTCGTGCAGATCCACTCGCCGCCGCTGCGCGAGCGGAAGGAAGACCTCCCCACCCTCATCGACACCTTCCTCGCCGAGGCGTGCCGCGCGAACGGCCGCAAGCCGCTGAAGGTCTCGTACGAGGCGATGGCGCTGATGAGCGCCTACGACTTCCCGGGCAACGTGCGCGAGCTCAAGAACCTCGTCGAGCGGCTCGCCATTCTCTGCGAGGGCCCGACGGTCTCGGCGGCCGACGCCGAAGCGATGCTGCCGCGCCGCAAGGGCGCTGCGCCGCAGGCGGTCGAGGCAACGAACGGCTCGGCCCCGTCGGTGACGACGACCGTGGCGGCGCCTCCGCCTCCCGCGCCGCGCTTCCGCCCTGACAAGCCCTTCCGCGATCAGGTCGAAGAGGCCGAGCGCGAGATCATCTTGGCGGCGCTGCAGTACACGCGCGACAACGCGACCGAGGCCGCGCGCATGCTCGACCTCGAGCGCGGGCACTTCTACAAGAAGATGAAGTCGCTCGGCCTCAAGCGCTCGGGCGGCGAGACCATGGCCGCCGCCGAGACGAACGGCGTCGGCGAGGCCCCGGCGCCCACGCCGGTCTGATCGACTACCGCTTCACGAAGGTCACGTAGAGCCGCTCGCCGATCGCGAACTTCACGCGCTCACCGAGCGGCAGCGTCACGGCCGACGTCTCGGGCGCGCTGAAGCCGAGCCGCTCGCCCAGCCAGCCGACGCGGTCGGCGCGCGCCTTCGCGTCGAACGCATGGCTCGCGTCGTAGCGCTCGAGGCGCTTCGGCTCGCGCGCCGCCGCGAACAGCGCCTCGCCATCGGCCAGGGCCACCAGCTTGTCGTGCAGCCCGTACTGAAAGAAGAGCGCCGCTCGCGTACGGCCGATGCACGCGGCGTTGTCGAACGGCGACAGCGCCGCCGCGTAACCGTCGACCGGCTTGAGCAGCCAGCCCTTCGAGAGCTCCGCGTACCCGCCCATGACGACCGCCGCCTGCACGCGGGGCTCGGAAGAGAGGAAGGCTCCGGCGACGCTCGCGCCCAGGCTGAAGCCGACGTACCCGATGCGGTCGGCGTCGACGTCGGGCCGCGCGCACAAGAGCTCGACGTCGGCCGTGAGCTCGGCGAGCAGCTGCTTCGCGAACGCCTCGGCGGGCCCGGTCTGATCGAGCCGCGGCACTCCGCCAGGCCTGAGGCCGTAGCCGGGAGCCTCGGCCAGCAGCGACACGACGCCGGCGCCCGCGAGCACCTCGGCCTCGGCACGAAACGTCGCCCGACTGCCGAAGCCCCAGTGCAGGAACACGATCGCCGGGCAGCGCCCTGCCCCATCGGGCAGCACGAGCGTCGCGGTCTCGAGCTCTTCGACCTTCACCGCTGCAGCCCGCGCACCAACACCTCGGCCAGCTCCGAGAGCCTGCGCCGCACCTCTCTCGTCGACGTCGTCGCCCGCTCGTGGCCCTCGGCGGCGCGAAAGACGAGCCACGCGGCCTGCTCGGCGTCGGCCGCCGTGCCCTCGAGCACCGAGGCGATCAGCTTCACGTACTCGCGCTCGGCCTTCCGGTAGAGATCGCCGCTGACGCCGTGCGACGAGTCCATCAGCTCGGTGCCGTACGGCGACTGGCTCGCGAGCTCGTGAATCAGCCCGAACTTCGCGTCGAGCACCGCCGCGAGCCGCTCGGCGACCGTGCCAGCGCCCGCCGCCGCCTTCGCCGCCTTCGCGAGGTACCAGGCGATGAAGCCCTTCGACACCGCCCGGAACACCTCTTCCTTCGTGTCGAAGTACAGGTACACGGTGCCCTTCGCGATGCGCGCGGCCTTCGCGATGCTCTCGATCGACGTGCCCTTGAAGCCGCGCGACATGAACTCGCCCTGCGCCGCGCGCACGATCGACTCTGCGAGCTGACCGCGCGGGCCACGAAACTGACCGGTTTTGCGTTTCCGGTCATTTTTAGTTACATGGGTCATCGAACGAAAACCTAGCCCAGGGAGCACGCCGTGACGATTCGTCGAGTGACCGGTCAGCAGGTGCAGCGCCCGCCGAAGCCGCCCCAGCCAGAGACGAGAGACGCCGCCCGCGCCTCCCCGTTCGGGTGGCAGCCGAAGACCGGCACGGGCTCGCGGCCCGCGTTCGTGCCCGCGCGCATGGCCGGGCTCGACAAGATCCGCCAGGCGCGCGACTCGGGCGACCCGAAGAAGCTGGCCGACGCGCTGCACGGCCTCGCAAAAGACCGCATCAAGTACGACGCCCCGACGCGCGTCGCCCTCACCCGCGAGCTCTTCGCAGGGGTCTCGGCCGAGCAGGCCGAGGCCGTGCGCGCCGCGTACATCGCGAAGTACGACATCGACCCCGAGCTGCACATTCGCAGCGACGGCTGGGGCCAGCCGCTCGCGCGCCTCGATCGCACGACCGAGAGCGCGATGGTCGGCGCCCTGAACGGCGCGACGCTGACCGCAGACGCACAGAAGCTGCACGCGCTGCTCGACAAGGCGAACGCCGGCACGCTCACGCAGGCCGACCGCGCAGAGTACTTCGCGATGATGCCGCGCCTGGGCCTGTGGGACGCGCCCGTGCGCGCCGCCGGCGGCGACAAGAGCCTCGACGCGCTCGAGCGCGGGCTCATTGAGCAGCACTTCGGCGCGGGCTTCGATCAGGCGCTGAAGACGATCGAGGGCGCGATGCCGCCTGCCGATCTCGCTCCGAAGGCGCCGCGCGAGCGCTCGATCGCCGTCATCGCGAGCTCGCACGGCGCCCAGTGGCAGGAGCTCATGGGCTGGGCCACGAAGATGAAGGACGCGGGCTACGACGTGCAGGTCTTCACGCCCGAGGGTCGGCCCGTCGCGATGCAGCGCGACAGCCTGTCGGTGTTCAAGCACGCCTCGGGCTTCGGCTCGCCTCCGAAGCTCGACCCCGCCGGCCACTCGGGCGACGTCGCGCGGGAGCTTCTCGGGAACACCGCCGCCGCGAAGGACTTCGACCCGAAGCGCTTCGGCGCCGTCTACCTGGCGGGCGGCCTGGGCTTCAACGAAGACGTCGCCGTCGCGATGCCCGGCCAGCCGATCAAGGCGAACCCCAACATCGAGAAGATGATGAACGCGGCCACCGACGAGAAGCTGCCGATCATCGCGCTCTGCCACGCGCCGACGCTGCTCTCGGCCGTCACGATGGACGTGGGCAACGGCCAGCGCCAGCCGATCAACCGGGGCATTCAGACCGCGTCGCTGCCGCCGTTCGAGGGCTACGTCGGCCTCACCGGCCGCAAAGAGCTTCAGTTCACCTACGACGTGAACACGCACCACGCGATGGAGGCGAGCGGCGGCACCACCAGCGTGCTCAAGGACATCGCGAACATGAGCCGCGTCGTGAAGCAAGAGAAGGCCGGCGTGCTCATCTACACGGGCCCCGGCCCGCAGGCGGCCGAGCCGCTCGCCGACGCCACCATCGCGGCGCTCAAGAAGCGCTGGCAGTGAGACGCTGGCCGAAGGTACGGTCTGCGGCGAGATGCGCATCGCCCTCATCGCTGCCCTCTGCTGCGTCGGCTGTGCGACGTCGAAGGCCGCCGAGCCGCAGCCCGCGAGCGCCGAGCCGGCGAGCGGCAGCGGCGGCCCTGCGGGCAAGACGCTGTTCGATCGCCTCGGCGGCCGGCCCGCGATCGAGGCGGTCATCGACGACTTCCTCGGCCGCGTCTCACAAGACGAGCGCATCAACGCCGCGTTCGCCGGCGCCCACCTGCCCCGCCTGCGCCAGCGCCTCGTCGAGCAGGTCTGCGCGGCGAGCGGCGGCCCCTGCACGTACTCGGGCCGCGACATGAAGACCGTGCACGCCGGCATGGGCGTCACGGGCGCGCAGTTCGACGCGCTCGTCGGCCACCTCGTCGCGACGCTCGACAAGTTCAAGGTGCCCGAGAAAGAGAAGGGCGAGCTGCTCTCGGTGCTCGGCCCGATGCGCGGAGACATCGTGGAGGAGCCGTGAGCTCGCTGCCTCCCTCCGAGCCGACCGAGCCCGAGATTGTCCAGCCGCTCGCTCAGTACCTGAACCACTTCCGCCTCGACAAAGAGCTCGCCTCGGGCGGCATGGGCTCGGTCTACCTGGGCTTCGACGAGTCGCTGCAGCGGCCGGTCGCCATCAAGCTCATTCGCCCCGAGCTCGCGCGGCAGCAGTCGTTTCTCGACCGCTTCATTCGCGAGGCCCGCGCGCAGGCGCAGGTCACGCACTCGAACGTCGTGCAGGTCTACTTCGTCGGCCAGGAGCGCGACGTCGTCTTCATCGCGATGGAGCTCGTCGACGGCGGCTCGCTCGCCGGCAAGCGCATCGGCTGGCAAGACGCGCTCAAGCACATGCGCGGGCTCGCCGAGGGCCTGCGTGAGGCGGCGCGGCTCAACATCATTCACCGCGACATCAAGCCGGCGAACATTCTGCTCGACCGGTTCGGGCTCGCTCACCTCGCCGACTTCGGGCTCGCCGCGCCGGTCTTCTCACGCGACACGGGCGAGCCGATGAGCAAGACGCCGACGCGCAGCGCCGCGCTGCCGGTGCTGACGCAGGTCGGCAGCGTGATGGGCAGCCCGCCGTACATGAGCCCCGAGCAGGCGCGCGGCGACCAGCTCGACGTGCGCACCGACATCTACGGCCTGGGCGCGACGTTCTACGAGCTGCTCGCGGGCAAGGCGCCGACCACCGCCGTCACGCTGCACGAGCTCGAGCGGTTCATGCAGGGGCCTCCGCCGGCGACGCTGCAGTCGCTGAACCTCGAGCTGCCGCGCAAGGTGGCCGCGCTGATCGACCGGTGCATGTCGCGCGACCTCTCGCAGCGGTTCCAGACCTACGACGAGCTCATCGAGGCGATCGACGCCGCGGCGCCACGGCCCATCGTGCCGGCGGCGACGGTGCCGCGCGTGCTGTCGTGGCTCGTCGACGTCGCGATCTTCTCGGCCGTCACGCGCGTCACGCTGCAGGTGTGGCCGCTGCTCGGGTTCCTCGCGCTCTTCGGCTGGGTCGTGATGGGCGCGCTCGTCGTCGGCTCGACGCCGGGCCAGTGGATGTTGCGACTCAAGCTGAGGAAGCCGCCGGACAACCCGGCTCCGCTCGGGCGCGTCGTCTTGCGGTTCGCGACCCAGCACGGGTGGCTGGCGTTCGCCTCGCTCACGGTGGCGTCGATCTACGAGAGCTCGGGCGCGGCGCTGTTCGTGTATGCGGGCCTCGGGGCCCTGCTCTTTCTGGTCGGGGTCGGCGGCAGCGTGCTCGCGCCGTTCTCGAAGGAGCGCCGCACGCTCGCCGATCGCCTGAGCGGCACGCGCGTGCTCGTCGACGTCGGAGGAGGCAGCTGATGCGGCAGATGGTCCTCGCGGTCGCGCTCTTCGCGGGCGCGGCCCATGCGGAGCAGTACTCGG
This sequence comes from Myxococcaceae bacterium, assembly GCA_044223505.1. Lineage (GTDB taxonomy): Bacteria > Myxococcota > Myxococcia > Myxococcales > Myxococcaceae > Xiheicaenimonas. The sequence continues at coordinate 196,609 of JBGALX010000015.1, read as the reverse complement.
TGGCGGCGAAGCCGCACGGAGCCGTGCGCTTCAAGGTCGAGGGCCCGATCGACGACGTGAACGGCGAGACGCGGCAGCTCTCGGGCAACCTCGAGCTCGACCCGGCGAACGTCGCGGCGACACGCGGCGTGGTGGCGGTCGATCTCTCGCAGCTTCGCACCGGCATCGACGAGCGCGATCGCGACATGCGCGTCGAGTTTCTGCAGGTGAACCGCTTCCCCTTCGCGCTGCTGCAGATCGACAAGCTCGAGCGGGTCTCGGCGGCCGCGCTCGAGGCCGACAAGACGGTCGACGCCGAGGCGGTCGGCAGCTTCGAGGTGCACGGCGTGCGCCGGCAGCTGCGCTGCAACGTGAAGCTGAAGCTGACGGCCGAGCGCCGCGTCTGGGCGAGCGGCAGCTTCGAGGTGCCCTTCGCCGACTACGGCGTGCCTCGCCCCCAGCGCCTGTTCTTGAAGCTGGGCGACACGGCCGACGTGACGTTCGAGGCGCTGTTCGAGCCGAAGAAGGCCGACGCGCCGAAGTTGGCCGAGAAGGTGCCCGACGCTCCGACGGTGGCGACGGTGCAGCCGGCGTCGGCGAAGGCGAAGCCGCGCGCCCCGCGAAAGCCGAAGCCGGCGATCGCGACGGCGATGCTCTTCAGCGGCGACGAGCCGAAGGCGCGCGGCGAGCGGCTGTTCCACGACGCGGCGATCGGCGGCGCGGGCAACAAGCTGACGTGCGCGCACTGTCACGCGAAGGCCGACGAGCGCGCCGGCCTCAAGCAGGCCGACGGGTTCGCGCGTGCGGGCCACACGCTGTGGAACGCGGCCCAGCGGGCGAAGTGGTGGAACGGGTTCGCTCCGACGCTCGGGAAGGCGTCGGCGATCTGCCAGAAGATGTTCATGAAGGGCTCGGGCCTCACGCCAGAGCAGGAGAAGGAGCTTCAGGCCTTCGTCGAGGCGATCAGCCCCGACCCGGCCCCCGACCTCGACTACCGCGTGGCGTGGCGCACGTACGAGTCGGCGATTCGCGAGCCGACGGGCGGCGACCCGATTCGCGGCAAGGCGCTGGCCGACGTGTACTGCATGACGTGCCACCTCGAGGGCCGCGTCGGGCCGTCGTGGGCGCCCGGGTTGTACGAGCCCGAGTGGGTGGTGCGGCGGGTGCGTCACCTCGAAGGGCACGCGGACAAGCAGATGCCCGCCTTCAGCATCGATCGCCTGCCCGACAGCGACCTGCGCGACATCGTGACGTACCTGACGTCGCCGAAGGTCGCGCCGCCGGTGTTCAACCGCAAGAAGGCCGCGACCGCGGGGGGCCTGTGAGCCCGCTGCTGATGCAGCTCGTCGTCGAGTCGGTGCTGTTCGCGGCGTTCAGCGACAGCACCGTGGTCGACCCCGAGGGGGCGGCGGCGGTGATGGAAGAGGTCACGGCGACGCTGAAGCGCCTGACGCCTGAGGAGCGCGGGGCCTTCGAAGACTACGTGCGGCTTCGGGCGGCGGAGGAGCGCGACCCGGCGCGGGCGCAGCGCATCGCGGCGATCGTCGACGATCTCGGGCTGCGCCACTGATCAGGGCGCGGCGAGCTCCTCAGCCCTGACGTTCGAGACGCAAGCGATGCGAGGCGGAACCGCGAGGAGGAGCGGAGCGGAAGCAGTCTGTCCGTGAGCACCGACCGCAGGTTCCAACGAAGCAGCGCGCCGCGGATCGGACGTCAGCGCTCAGGTGCAGCGGCTCTGACCCAGCCCTCGAGCTCCTCAGCCCTGACGTTCGAGACGCAAGCGATGCGAGGCGGAACCGAGGACGGAGCGGAGCGGACGCAGTCTGTCCGTGAGCACCGACCGCAGGTTCCAACGAAGCAGCGCGCCGCGGATCGGACGTCAGCGCTCAGGCGCGGCCGGCGACCCGGAAGTCGACGCGCAACCCATCGCCCTTCACCGTCGCGCGGGCGCGACCGATGTGGTGGCACGACGGGCAGTAGCTCATCGCTCCGTCGCCGATCATTCGCACGTGCAGATCTCCGCCGCAGATCACGCAGCCCTCGGGGAGCTCGACCTCGGAAACACCATCGGAGACCTTGTGAACGTTGACCACCATGCGTTCACTCGTAACGCACGGTCTGGGCCACGCAATCCGGGCCTGAATCCAGTCGGTTGGTCTCTCGAGCGGTCTGCCCACACGACGAAACCGCCATGTGGGCGGGACATATTTTCCGCAGGGGGCCCGATTGAATATTTCGGGCTCCACCGGAGACGCGAATTTACCCGCCGCCGCCGCCGCCGCCGCTGCCGGTCGTCGTGCGCCGCACCGGCACCGGCACGTTCTGCGTCGCGAGCAGCGGCGCCATGATGCCCGTGCTGCTCCCCGACGGTAGCAACGTCACGCGCGCGTCCGACGCGAGCAGGCGCTGGTACTCGAGCAGCGAGTACATGGCCTCCATCACGTCGGGGTCGTTCGCGATCTTCTGGAGCGCCTGGCCCACGATCAGCGGCCGCTGCGCAGCAGCGCGCGCGAACTCGATCGCCGCCTGCCGCTCGGCGGTGCTCTTGATGATGTTCACCTGGTTCGCGCCGTCTTGCTTGATCGCGCCCGTGACCTGCCGGAGCCGGTTCACGACCTTCTCTTCGATCTGCCCGATCATCTGCGCGTCGCGAAAGTGCACCTTGCGGATGTAGACCGAGCCGAGCTGGTACCCCCACTCGGACGACTTCGGCGACACCTCGGTGCGCACCGCCTGGCTCATCGCGTGCCGCGTCTCGAGCATGTCGGCGAGGCGCATGTTCGAGAGGCAGCGAACCGCCGCGTTGCTCACGTTCGCGCGCAAGCTGCCCTTCGGGTCCGCGTTCTTGAACAGGAAGTGAATCGGGTCCGAGACGAACATCTCGTACCAGATGCCGATGCCCATCGGAGCGCCCTCCTCCGAGTTGACCGGCTGCGACCGCAGGTACTCCTGGTCGAGGCGCAGGTCGATCTCGTGCACCTTGCCGAACCAGTTGATGATCGCGGCCGACGGGCCGAACTTCGCCCAGAGCAGGTGCAGACCGGGCTCGCTGATGACGCCCTTCACCTTGCCGAACAGCATGTAGACCTTGGCCTTGCGCTCATCGACGGTCGTGTAGATGCCGAAGAAGCGGGCGAGGCCCAGCGTGACCGGAACCCCGATGAGGAACCCGACGAACGTCGCGACTGCCGTGATGAGGAAGCTCACTTTTCCACCTCCAGCATGGCCTGACTGGCCTTGCCGTACAGGGCGAGGCGCACGTTGCGCAGGTACGCAGCGAGCACGCCGTTGCCCATCTTCTTCAGCGACGCGAGCTGATCCGAGAGCTGAGTCAGCGGCTCGACCTCGGCCTGCGCGTTGAGCGTCTCGATCTCGACGGCGCGCTTCGACTGCACGAGCTTCTGATCGGCCGCGGCCTGCGCGAGCGAGATGTCGGCGGCGACGTGGTTGTGCGCGGTGTTGATCGCGGCCAGGGCGCTCTCGACCTCGGGCGGCGGGTCGATGCCCGTGATGAGCGAGGCGTCGAGCACGATGCCGTAGCGGGCGGCCGACGAGAGGCAGTCTTTGTCCATCGCTTCGTTGAGCTGGCGAAGGTTCTTGCGCAGCTCGTTGATCGAGACGCCGGCGAACGCGTGCGCGCTCTCGTCACCCGCGACGCGGTCGACCTGCGGCGGCGTGAAGCTCGCGATGCGCTGGCGCAGCACCGAGATGAAGTAGCCCATGATGTGCACGATGGGCCGCTTCACGCCGAACATGTACGCGTAGAGGTTCTGCTCGCTGACGCGGAAGCGCAGCTGGCCGACGAGACCCGTGTTGAGCTGGTCCTTCGTGACGGCCTCGAGCATCGTGCCGCCGCGGTTCGCGTTGCGGTCTTCGGGGTCGAACGCCATGTTGGCCGTCTCGACGGCGACCGAGACCTTCTTGAACTTCTGCCACGGCCACTTGAAGTAGAAGCCGGGGCCGAGCACGCGGACCTGGGGGTACTTGTAGCGCTCGCGCTCATCCGGCCGCAGGTGCTCGGCCATGGGGTTGTCGAGCGTCGTGCCGTGCAGGCGCTGAGCACGACCGAAGTCGGTGATCACCGCGCGCTCGTTCTGGTTCACGGTGAAGAAGCCACCGAGCACGTAGCGAACGGTGAACCACAGGCCGCCGCCGATGATGAAGCCTGCGAGTGAGAAGCCGATCTCCTGGTCCATTCACGGATCCTTTGGTGACGACGAGGCGCGGCGTCAAGAACTACGGGGGTTTTGACGCCGTCATGCACGCGTCTGAAAGACACAGCGAGTCGCGCGGCTGCAGCATCGCACTATGCGAGCCGAATCCACACTGGCGCGTGATCCGACGGCAGCTTGCCCTTGCGCGCCTCACGGTCGATCTCGGCCGCCGTGCAGCGCGCCGCGACGCTCTTCGACAGGAGGAAGTGGTCGATGCGCAGCCCGTTGTTCTTCGGGAACGCGAGCAGGCGGTAGTCCCACCAGCTGAACTTGCCGCCCTCGGAGTGGTGCTGGCGGTACGCGTCGACGAGGCCCAGCGTGTCACGCAGCGCCTTGAACGCCTCGCGCTCGGGCGGAGTGAACAGCGTCTTGTCGGCGAAGTATCGCGGGTCCCACACGTCGAGCTCTTCGGGCGCGACGTTGAAGTCGCCGCAGAGCAACAGCTCGGCCGGCTTCGCCTTCGAGAGCAGCTTCGTGAGCCGCGCGTACCACTCGAGCTTGTACGCGTACGCCGGCGAGCCGACCGCCTGGCCGTTCGGCGCGTAGAGCCCGCACATGCGCACGCCGCCCGCAGTGCACCAGATGACGCGCGCGTGATCGTCGTCGACCCCGTCGTTCATGCCGCGCACGACGTCGAGCACCGGCTCCTTCGAGAGAATCGCCACGCCGTTGTACGTCTTCTGCCCGAACGTCTCGCTCTGGTAGCCCGCGGCCGCCACCGCCTCGCGCGGGAACTCGGCGTCGGTGCACTTGAGCTCCTGCAGGAAGAGCACGTCGGGCTGCGCCGACTTCAGCCACGCGACGAGGCGATCGACGCGCGCCCGCACCGAGTTGATGTTCCACGACGCAATCTTCACGCGGCCGTGATTACCACCCGCCGAGGGCACACGTGATGCACCTTCGCGCCGCCGAGGTGACCGCCATGCAACACGTGACGCTGTGGAATACGAGCGACCGGCTGGCCGAGCAGCCCCGCTGGGCCCACAGAGCGCTGCTCGGCATTCTCGCCTTCGAGGCCGCCGGCGCCTTCATCGGAGGGCCAGCGCTCATCGCCGCCCCCGATGGGCACTTGATGCAGATCCCCCTGCAGGATCTGCGCGGCGTCTTCCCCGACTTTCTGGTGCCGGGTCTCATCTTGACGGGGCTCGGGCTCCTCAACGCCGTCGCCTTCGTCGTGCTGCTGCTGAAGAGGCCGATCGCGTGGCTGCCCGTCGGCCTCGCGCTCTTCGGCTTCCTCATCTGGTTCGTCGTCGAGCTCTCGATCTGCGGCGCGAAGAGCTGGGCGCAGGCGGCCTGGGCAGCGCCCGTGCCCGTGGGCATCGTGCTGGCGCTGCCGCTCGCGCTCGAGCGGTTCGTTCACCCGCCGGCCGAGGCGTAGCGGCGCAGCGAGAGCAGCCAGACCGTGCGTGACGCCGTCGCGAACGCGACGCTCGCGCCGAGCGCGTACGCCAGCGTGATGGGCTCGAGCCGCCCGAGCAGCGCCTCGGCCGGGTACGTCGTCATCAGCGCGAGGGGAATGACGAACGTGAAGAAGACCTTGAGCGCGCCGCGAAACACCGACGACGGCCACCGCGCGGCGTCGAAGATGCTGCTGAACATGTACGTGAGGTTGTCGACCTTCACCACGTAGAACGCCGTGCTCACGATCAAGATCCACATCGAGTAGAGCACCAGCGTCGCGACGCCCAGCAGCAGCACCGACATCGCGAGCCCCATCGGCGAAGGCAGGCGGCCCATGCGGTTGAACGCGACCACGAACACCACGATCGCGGTGATCGCGCTCGTGACGCGCCAGAGCTGGAAGCGCGAGGTCGAGACGAGGAACTGGGCGTCGGCGGGCTTGAGCAGCACGAAGTCGAGCGTGCCCTTGCGGATGTGCTCGACCACCGCCTGCAGACCCGGGTTGATGGCGCCATCGAGAATCGCCTGCAGCAGAATGAACCAGCCCGTCACCACCAGCGCCTCGTTCAGCGTCCACCCCGGGATCGCGCGCGCCCGCTGGAAGTAGACGATCAGCAGCGGAGCGATCGCCGCCGCTGCCCACACGACCGAGATGAGCCCATCGATGAGGAAGTCGAATCGATACTGCGCCGCGAGCAGCGCCGATGTGCGCAGCTGCAGCTTCAGGAGCTGTAGATAGCGCCCCACCCCTCAGCCTCCGAACGCCTGGAACTTCTTCACGCCGGCGCGCCAGCTCGTGAACGAGAGCACCACGAGCGCGACCGCCCACGCCCACTGAACGCCGATCAGCCGCGCCGCCTGCTCAGCCGTGTACCGCCCCGTCATCACCTCGATGGGCAGCCCGATCTGGTAGCGAAACGGCAGCACCTCGGCGACCGTGCGCAGCACCGGAGGAAAGAGATCGAGGGGGATGAGGTAGCCCGAGAACACCATCAGGCAGACGAGCCAGACCTCCATCACCTTGAGGCTCGACTCCATGAAGAAGCAGAGCGTGCCGACGAGGATGTTCGAGAAGAACGCGACGAGCCACGCGCCGATCATGCACGGCACCCACAGCGCCCAGATGCGGGCGTCGTGCGGCAGCTGCTCGTACGACGTCAGCAGCAGCACCACCGTGACCGGCGCCGCGACGAAGAACCGCAGCGGCAGCGCCGCGATGTGACCTGTCGCGTACGAGATGATCGGGTGAATCGGCCTGAGCAGCCGCATCGAGAGCGTGCCCTGCCGCACCTCGAAGTTCATCTCCCAGCTCGCCCAGCTCGAGACGATCTGCCGCACGATGAACGTGCACAGGAAGTACGCCGAGAACGTGCCGGCGTCGTAGGCCTTGCCGCTCTGCCCGACGACCGGAGCCCCCTCGGCCACCGCGCTCCACATCACCCACATGACGAACGGCATCGTCGTCGCGAGCACCCAGACCAGCATCTCGGCGCGATACGCGACCGCCTCGGCGAGGCCGATGCGGAGCAGCGTCGGAAGCGCGCGCAGGGTTCGGGTCATGGCGACACGGCTCGAAGGCTCACGCCGCTTTGCCCCGCTCGGCGCGGCTTCGTGAGAACAGCTCGCTCATCACCTCTTCGAGCGGCGGGTTCTCGACGGTGAGGTCTTTCACCGGCAGCGACGCGAGCGCCTTGCCGACCACCTCGTTGACGTTGCTCGCAGCGATCTGCAGCACGGCCTCGCCCGCCTCGTTCTTCACGACCTTGCCGAGCGCCTCGAGCTGCGCGAGCGGCACCGGCGCCGAGAGCCGAAACGCCACGCGCTTCTCGGGGCGCACGCGCAGCACGAGCTCGTCGAGCCCGCCGTCGTACGAGAGCCGGCCCTTGTCGATCACGATCACGCGGGGGCACAGCGCCGCCACGTCGTCCATGTAGTGGCTCGTGAGGATCAACGTCGCCCCGAACTGCTGGTTGTACGTGCGAATGAAGTCGCGCATCACGACCTGCATCGAGACGTCGAGGCCGATGGTCGGCTCGTCGAGGAACAGCACCTTCGGGCCGTGCACGAGCGCTGCGGCGAGCTCGCACTTCATTCGCTCGCCGAGCGAGAGCTGCCGCGCCGGCTTGTTCACGACGTCGCCGATCTGCAACAGCTCGATCAGGCTGTCGACGCGCTTCTTCATCTCGTCGCGCGGCACGTCGTAGATCGCGCGGTTCAGCTCGAACGTGTCCGACGGCGGCAGGTCCCACAAGAGCTGCTGCTTCTGCCCCATCACCAGCATGATCTTCTTGAGGAAGGCGACCTCGCGCTTCTGCGGCACGTGGCCGTCGACGCGCACCTCGCCCTCGCTCGGGTACAAGAGCCCCGACAGCACCTTCAGCGTCGTCGTCTTGCCGGCGCCGTTCGGCCCCAGAAAACCCACGCGCTCGCCCGGCTTGATCTCGAAGTCGATGCCGTCGACCGCGGGCACCGTCGTGTACTCGCGCTTGAAGAGCGACTTCAGCGCCGCCTTCAACCCTGGCGGCCTTTTGTGAACGCGATAATGCTTCTTCAGCCCGCGAACTGAAATCACGATGTCGTCCGACTACCACAAGGATCTCGACCGCTGGATCCCCCGTTTGGAGCGCGCCGCCGGCCGGTTCGACCCCAAGGCCGTCGCCCAGGCCGTGCGCACGCTCTCGCTCGGCCTCACCCGGGAGCGCGAGCTCGCCGGAGCGCGGTACATGGACGACCCCAAGCTCCTCGCCGCCTACCTGCTCTTCTACTGGCCGGTCTCGTACGCCCAGGCGCGCGAGGTGCTCGGCGAGCTCGGCGCCCGCCCCCGCTCGGTGCTCGATCTCGGGTCGGGGCCCGGCCCGCTCGCGTTCGCCGCGCTCGACGCCGGCGCCTCCGACGTGACCGCCGCCGACCGCAGCACCCGCGCCCTCGACCTCGCCAGGAAGCTCGCGCTCGAGGCCGAAGAGGGCCTCGCCACCCGCGAGTGGAGCCCCGAGCGCCCGCTGCCCGACGGCCAGTTCGATCTCATCTCGATGGGGCACCTGCTCAACGAGCTCCCCGAGCCGAAGCGCGTGCCGCTCGTCGAGGCCGCCCTCGCGAAGCTGCGGCCCAAGGGCAGCGTCGTCATCATCGAGCCCGCGCTGCGCGACACCTCTCGCGGGCTCTTGAGGCTGCGCGACGCGCTCGTGGCGAAGGGGTTCGCGGTGCGGGCGCCGTGCCTGTTCCGCGGGCCGTGCCCGGCGCTCGTGCGCGAGAGCGACTGGTGCCACGCCGAGCGCTCGTGGCGCATGCCGGGGCTCGTCGAGCACCTCGCGCGGCTCGCGCAGCTGCACAAAGAGGCGCTGAAGATGAGCTACCTCGTGCTCGCGCCGAAGGGTGAGGCCTGGCGCGACGCCCCGCCGGGTCAGGTGTTCCGCATCGTGTCCGAGCCGCTCGAGGGCAAAGGCCGGCAGCGCTACATGGGCTGCGGGCCGTCGGGTCGAGTCGGGCTGGCGATGCAGCATCGGCATGCGGGGCCGCAGACCGAGGCGTTCATGACGCTGCAGCGGGGCGACGTCATCGAGCTGACCGGCACCGAGGCGAAGGGCGACGGGCTCGCGCTGACAGAGGGTGGCGCGGTGAAGGTGATCGCTCCGGCGGGTAAGCCGGTGGCTTGAGCGTTAGAGTGCCGGGCATGCTGCTCGCGGTCGTGGTGAGCGCGATGCTGGGCGAGGCGACTCCGCCGCTCGATGAGGTCGTGCCGAAGCCCGAGCGGCCGCGGCAGATTCGCCCAGGCCCGCGCTCGGGGCTCCTGCTCGGCGTCGACGCCTTCATCGACGGCTGGCCGTTCGCGAGCCAGCAGGGGCCGAACCGTGCGAACCAGTACCCGCAGTCGCTGCTGACCGGTGGGCGACTGACCGCCGGGTACCAGCACCAGTCGCTCTTGCGCGGGCTGCTCGTCGTCGAGCTGGCCTACGCGGCGGCGCGGCTCGAAATGAACACGGGGCAAGACGGCTTCGTGCTCGGCCTGGGCGCCGAGGGCGACTACGTGGCGCACGAGCTGCTCATCTTCTTCGGGCGCGTCACGGCCGGGTGGACGCTGACGAAGCAGATGCGGCCCGGCATCACCGACCGCATGCTCAACTTCGCGCTCGGCGTGCGCGCGCTGCGGGCCGTCGACCTGCACGTCACCGTCGGCACCGACTTCTTCGGCACCTTCACGGCCGGGGTCGGCGCCGCGCTCGGGTGGCAGTGGCTGCTGTTCGACCTCTGAGCAAAAAAGGGGACAGGCTACTTTTTTGCGCAACGCAACCACGCGACGCGCCTCGCCCGCCGCCGGGTTGCGCAAAAAAGTAGCCTGTCCCCTTTTTTACTTCGTCTCGAGCACCGCTCGCGCCTCGTCGAGGAAGGTGCCGACCGGGTACTCGCTCACGTACTTGCGGTACTCCTGCTCGGCCTCTTTGAACTTCATGCGCGCGTCGAAGCAGCGCGCCCGCAAGATGCGGGCCTTCTCGGCGCGCGGGCCTCGCTTCGGGTCGGTCGCCACCTCTTCGAGGCCGACCAGGAAGCGCTCGCAGCCGCCGTTGTTGATGCTGCGCTCGGCGCGCATGATGAAGATGCCCTCGTGGTCGATGGCCGGCTCGTCCTTGTCGCTCAGCTTCGAGCCCGCCGCAGCAGCAGGAGGAGCCGCCGGCTTCGGGAGCTGCGGCCAGTCGATGAACCCCTGCGGCTTCACGTCCTCGACCGGCGAGACGAGCAGCGGCACCTCGAGCCCGGTCATGTCGGGCTTCGACGCGATCGGCGCGGGAGCCGGCGGCGGCGGCGCCACGGCAGCGACCGCGACCGGCGCGGGCGCAGGCGGGGGCGCGGCCACAGACACCGGCGCAGGAGCAGCAGCGACGGGCAGCGGCATCAGCTCGTCGATCGACATCGGCGTCGCAGCCGGCGCAGCGGCGACGGCGACCGCGCCGCCCGTGGCCGGGACCACCGCCGCGTGAGGCGCCGCCTGCTTCGTCGTCTCGCCCAGCGCCTCGAGCTCCTTCTTCTGCGCGACCGTGATCGGCCCGCGCGTCGAGCGCCACCGCGAGTCGAACCGCACGCGCTGGCCGGCGCTCACGAACATCGGCAGGCCCGAGGGCGGCTCGAGCGAGACCTTGCCCTCGTCGACGGCGATCTCGACGCCATCGCGGCTCGAGGCGACCGAGAAGCGCGTGCCGACCACCGTCACCATCAGCCCGTTCGTGTGCAGCACGAAGCCCTTGCGGCGCGCCTTCGAGGCGGCGATCGCCACGCGGCCGTGGTCGAGCGCCAGCGTCACGTCGTCGGTCTCGGCGCGGGTGAGCGCGAGCTGCGAGCTCGCTCCCAGGCGCAGGCGCGTGCCCTCGGGCAGCTTCAGCGTCGCGTCGCCCTTCCAGTCGGTGCGCAGCACGTCGCCGCCGCTGAGCGTCTCGCCCGCGGCGAGCGAGCGGGTCTGCGCGCCGATGATCGTGAGGCCCGTCGCCTTCTCGACTCCTGGGGCCGCCTTCGGAGGCGCCGGCGCCACCACCGCGACCTCGGGGGCCGGAGCCGACGCCGGCAGCTTCGACCACACGCCGTACGCCACCAGCGCGAGGCCCGCTGCGACCAGCGAGCCGCTCAGCGCCAGCACCCAGGGCCTGCCGAAGGCGGCCTTCGCCATGCGCTTCTCGACGGCCTTGCCGATGGCGGCGTCAGCCTTCGCGTAGGTGAAGGCCATCGCGTTGCCCTTCACGGCCGCGAGCGCGCCGCGGGCGGTGCGCACGTCGGTCAGCTTCTCCTGGCACTCGGGGCACTCGGTGAGGTGGTGCTGAACGAGGCGGGCGTCTTCGCTCGGCAGCTCGCGGGCGGCGTACTCCCACAGCAGCGCTTCGTCGTGGCGCATCATGACGGCACCCCCGAGCTTCCGGGTCGGCTGCGCTGCTCGTCAGGGCTCCGGCCATACTGCCGGCCGAAACCCACACTCGCGGGCGCTTCGCCTCCCGTCCCGGTGAGGCTGCGCATGGCGGCGGTGAACTCGATGCGCGCGTGGTGCAGCCGCGAGCGCACGGTGTTGTAGGGCGTGTCGGTGGCCTCGGCGATCTCCTCGGGGCCCATGTCGCAGAGCTCGTGGTAGACGAAGACGATTCGCTTCTTCGCCGACATGCCCTTCAGCGCGAGCTGGACGAGGCGGGCGGCCTCGGCGGCCTGGGCGACGGTCTCGGGGTCCTGGCCCTGCGCGACCGAGTCGGGGACATCGGCCGTGATGTCTTCGCGGCGGCGCCTCCACCAGCGCAGGTGCATGAGGGCGACGTTCGCCGTGACGCCGTAGAGGAAGGTGCGAAAGCGCGACTGCCCCTTGTAGCGGGGCACCGCCTTCAGGAGCTTGAGGTACGTCTCCTGGATGAGGTCTTCGAGGTCGTGGCGGCCGCCGACCAGGTGGTAGAGGGTCCGGGCGACGTCGTCGCGGGTGAGGCGGTACAGCTCTTCGAACGCGCCGAGGTCGTCGTTCTGAACCCGCTCCACGAGCCGCATGAGCTTGAGCTCGGCGGCGGTCGGAGGAGGCGGCGTCGGGATGATGCGGGATAGCGAAAGGGCACCTGCGGACACGGGCTCTCCTGACGGGCCGCAAGACGCCGCGGCCGGGGTGTCAATTCAGTTGCCGCACCCCCGAAAAGTGATCCGCCGCGAAAAGGCCTGATCGCTTTTTTTCGGGGTGGCAACGAACCCGTCCGAATGCGGTCGTTTTCCGCATCAGAACGAGAGCCCACACACATGACTTCCCGAGCTTTGTTTGTCCTGCCTGTCCTCGCGCTGTCCGCCTGTTTCACCGAACACTGGGATGCCGAAGGGCCCTGGGGAGAATGTACCGAGGGGTGCCCAGGCTCGACCTGCACCCAGACCTCCGACTGCCACAAGTCGTGCGGCTGCAAGTCGGGGACGTGCACCCCCCTGCCGACCTGCAGCTCGTCTGCCGACTGCGCCTCGGGTAAGGCCTGCGTGAATGGGACCTGCGCCGAGGGCTGCTCGGCCAACGCCGACTGCCACACCGGCGAGTACTGCCGCCAGGGCAGCTGTCAGGCGATTCCCACGAACCCGCGCACGTGCTCGACCAGCTCGCAGTGCGGCATGGACACCTGCATCAACGGCTACTGCAACCGCGCCTGCACGCGCGACCTCGACTGCGCGACGGGTGACTCGTGCCAGAACGGCTACTGCGCGCCGAAGCCCAACGGCGGCACGGGCGGCGGCAACGGCAGCGACGGCGGCACCGGCGGCAGCGGCGGCTCGGGCGGCTCGGGTGGTACGGCGGGCGGCAGCGGCGCGGGCGGCGGCGGCACCCTGCCCTCGAGCTGCACGTTCAACGCCGACTGCGGCGCCGGCGCGTGGTGCATCAACACCAAGTGCGTGAAGGGCTGCACGGCCGACATCGACTGCGGCACGGCGGACACCTGCCAGGCGGGCCTCTGCAAGCCGCGCCCGGCCGGCACCTGCACCCAGTCGGCGCACTGCGCGAGCGGCCAGGACTGCATCGACGGCTCGTGCCGCAGCACCTGCACCACGAGCGCGACCTGCGCGATGCCGCTGACCTGCCGCATCGGCTACTGCCTGCCGCCCTCGGTGACCGTGTGCAGCACGAACTGCGACTGCCCGACCGGCGAGCGGTGCCTCAACGGCAGCTGCGCCCCGTGATGCCCTGATTTGGGCTCCCCGACAGCGCGCTGCCCCCGTGACGGCAGCGCGCCCCCCCCGCCCGCCCCGCCCCCCCCCCCCCCCCCCCCCCCCCCCGCGACTCGAAGCGGGTGAGAGGCCATGCGCTTCTCACCCGCTTCGTTTATTTTGAGGTCATGACGTCACTCGTGCTCTTGCTCGCGCTCGCCGCCGACCCCGCCGAGGTGACGCTGAAGGTCGGCGAGACCGTCGCCGTCTGCGGCAAGGGCGTCATCTGCCCCGCGCAGAACCCCATCTGCGACGACCCGGCGGTCGCGAAGCCCGACGCCGACGCGAAGGGCGAGCTCGTGTGGCGCGGCGTCGGCAAAGGCTCGACGCTGTGCAGCGCGGGCAGCGGTGGCGCGACGGCGCACCGCGCCCTGTTCCGCGTCACCGTGCGTTGATGACGGCCGCCAGCTCTTCGTACAGGTAGATCGCGCTCTTGATCGCCTTGTCGAAGTCGCCGAGGTGCAGGCTCTCGTTCTCGGAGTGCGCGTTCGTATACGGGTCTTCGACGCCGATGAGCAGCGCAGGCACGCCGCCGAGCTCCTTCGCGAACGGCTCGACGAAGGGAATCGAGCCGCCGCAGCCCATCGCGACCGCGTCGACGCCGTAACCCTTCTTCAGCGCCTTGAACGCCGCCTGGAAGGCCGGGCCCGACGGGTCCGTGTACCACCACTTCGCGGCCTGCTCTTCCTTCACGGTCACCTCGAGGCCCCACGGCACCGACTTCTTCAGCGCGTCGGCCAGCGCCTTGCGCACGGTCAGCGGTTCGAGGTCGGGCACGAGGCGAATGCCGACGCGCGCCCACGCCGACTCGTTGATGATGTTGCGGGCGTCTTTGCGGTTGCTGGCCTGAAACGCGTTGATCGAGATCGACGGCTGGCGCCAGTTCTGCTCCCAGGGCGGCCGGCCGCCGAGCAGCTGCACGCCGGGCAGCATGCCGCTCTGCCGGCGGAACGTCGCGTCGTCGGTCGGCAGCGACGCGATGCTCTTCTTCTCTTCCGCGGTGAGCGGGCGGATCTTGTCGGCGATGCCCGGCAGGTTCACCGAGCCGTCGGGGTTCGAGAGCGCCGCCAGCATGCGGCACAGCGCCATGGTCGGGTCGGGAATCGGGCCGCCCCACATGCCCGAGTGCACCGACTGCTTCAGCGCGCGCACCTCGACGTCGACGGTGACGAGGCCGCGCAGCGCGGTCGTGATCGACGGCAGGCCCGTCTCGAAGTTGCCCGTGTCGGTCAGCACGATCGCGTCGGCCTTCACGAGCGCCTTGTGCTTCTTCAAGAACGCCTCGAGGTGCTCCGAGCCGATCTCTTCCTCGCCCTCGATGATCACCTTCACGTTGAGCGGCATCGAGCCCGCGCCCTTCAGCCACGCGTCGACCGCGCTCGTGTGCACGACCACGCCCGCCTTGTCGTCGGCGGCGCCGCGCGCCCACAGACGGCCGTCGCGCTCGGTCGGCTCGAACGGAGGGCTCTTCCACAGCGCCTCGTCGCCCGCCGGCTGCACGTCGTGGTGCGCGTAGAGCAGCAGCGTCGGCTTGCCCGGCGCCTTCAAGATCTCGCCGTACGCGTACGGGTGCGCGCCCTCGACCTCGAGCAGCTGCACGTTGTCGAAGCCGCGCTTCTTGAGCAGCGCCGCGGTGGCTTCGGCGCTCTTGCGCACGTTCGCGGGGTCGAACCCGGCGAACGACACGCTGGGAATGCGCACCAGCGACTTCAGGTCTTCGAGGTATTCCGTCTTCTTCGTGGAGTAGTGAGCCAGCGCCTTCTCGGATGACATGGCCGCGCTGCTTAGCAGACTCCGACGCAGAGGCGGCAACGAAGCCCGCCGTTCGAGAGCGCGTGCTCCTCGCTCGCCTTCAGCACCTCGAGCCGGCCCTGCATCAAGAACGCGAAGCGCCAGCCGCGAAACGCGCGAGCGAAGTTCTCGAGCACGGGCACGAGGTCGCCCTTCTCGACCCGTTTGCCGTACGGGAAGTTCGCGGCGAGCAGGCCCGGCGGCCCTGGCGGCGGAGAGATCTTCGCCGCGTCGGCGCGCTCGAGCACGAGCGTGACTCCGGCGCGGCGCGCGTTGCGGCGCGTGACGCCCAGCGCCCCGGAGTTGAGATCGGTGCCCTTCAGCAGCGCGGGCGCCGGGCGGCGTGCTCCGCCCTTCACGTCGCCCGGAGGAATGCCGTGCGCGATGAGCGCCGCCTCGATGAGCAGCGTGCCGGCGCCGCACATCGGGTCCCAGAACGGCTCGTCTCCGCGGTACCCCGCGAGCTGCAGCACGCCGGCGGCGAGCGTCTCGCGCATCGGAGCGCGGCCCACCTCTTCGCGGTAGCCGCGGCGATACAGGTCGGTGGCGACGTCGCGGCCCTTCTCTTTCACCGCGCTCGCGATGCGCGACTGCAGCACGACGCGGCGCACATCGCCGCTGTGCGTCTCGAAGCCACCCGTGACGCTGCGGCCGTCGAAGCCGAGCGCTCGCAGCTCCTGCTCGAGCGCAGGCTCCAGCCCTGGCGTGCACGTGACGAACATGTGCGGCTCCCTACCGTAAAGCCGGCAAGGGCGCAGGAGCAGGAGCGCGGTTTCAGGATCAGCGCTTGCTGTGTCTGCTCGTCATGACCCGACGCTGCACCTGTGGGAGCGCCGCCTACGAAGTGCGCTACTCGTCACACCTCGTGGGCTCGAGCACCGTCTTCCGCTGCGACTCGTGCCAGCGCGAGTTCGCCATCGACCCCTTGCTGTCGATGCTGCCGCACCTCGCGCTGCTCGGCCTGTTGTCGGCGGTGATGCTGGGCGCCGGCCTGCTGCCCGCGGCGGTCGCGGCGGCGGCGCTGTGGCTCTCGATCTGCGCGGTGACCGTGCACCGCATCACCCGCCTGTGCCGGCACCCGGAGCTTCGGTGAGCGACGACGTGGGGGAGGACGACGCCAACGAGGCGGTCGGCGAGACGAGCGGGAAGCTGCAGCTGAAGAACGTGATCTCGCACCTGTCTGCGGCGAGGAAGGCGCTCGATGACGCGCTCGTCGTGCTGCGCCGCAACGCCGCCCGGCGGGGCTCGGTGCCAGGGCCGCGGCGCTCGCGCTGAGCAGCGCGCTCGACCGGGGCCGGCTCTCTCTCTCGTCGACGGGGTCGTCGTCTGCGCCAGCGGCGGCGCTCAGCGCGTCGCCTGGCACCTCCATCGAGGCGACGGCCTTTGGGGCCCCCACCTCGCTCGCGGGACGACGCTCTGCACGATTCGCTGCACTTCCGAGCGGCGCCGGGGGTGAGAGGGTGTGTCGTCGACGCTGCCCCTCTTCGCGCAGTCGCTGATCAAGCTCCTGGCGGTGGTGCTGTCGAGCGCGATCCTCTGGGCGCTGCGCGACGTGTTCAGTCGATCGCCCGACCTGCCCCGCCGGCCCGAGGTGCGCCCCGAGACCACGCAGGCGCTCAAGCGCTTCACCGATCACCTCGAGTGGTGCCGGCACTGCACCCTCGAGCGCGGCCGCGACAGCCTCTGCGCGGCGGGCGCCCTGCTCTACGCCGAGAAAGAGCGCAGCGAGCTGCCCGGCGCGTGACCCTGGCTTCAGGCCGGGGCGAGCTCGCGCACGATCTTCGGCCGCACGCCGGTCTGAGCGAGCAGCGCGTCGAGCTTCGCCTTCGCGTCGCGGCTCTCGCCACGGATCTTCCGCCCGAGGATCAGCTCGTTCTTCAGGCTGTGCTCCCAGCCCGTCAGCTCGGTCACCGTCACCTGGTAGCCGTGCGCCTCGAGCACCAACGCGCGAATCACGTTCGTCAGGTGAGAGCCGAACTCGCGGCGGTGCATCGGGTGATCGAACAGCACCTGCATCGGCGACTCCTTCGGAGCGCCCTTCAGCTGCTGCGCCACCTCGGCCTGGCAGCACGGCACGAGCGCGACGTGGTCGGCGTTCTGCTTCAGCGCGACCGCGATCGCGTCGTCGGTCGCGGTGTCGCACGCGTGCAGCGCCGTCAGCAGGTGAACGCGCTCGGGGTACGCCGCCGACGCGATTGCGCCCGTCTCGAACGTCATGCGCTGAAAGCCCAGCGCCGCCGCCCGCTCGGCCGCCTTGGTGCTGAGCTCGGCGCGCGACTCGACCGAGACCAGCGAGCCCTTGTCCTTCATGAACAGCTCGTACAGCACGAAGCCGAGGTACGCGTTGCCGCTGCCGACGTCGACGACCACCGGCGCGCCGAAGCGCTGGAGCACGTCGTCGAGCGCCGGCGTCAACAGACCGACGAGGTGGTTCACCTGCTTCAGCTTGCGCAGCGCGTCGGCGTTCAGCCGGCCGTCACGCGTGAGCAGGTGCAGCGCTTTGAGCAGCTCGGGAGACTGCTCGGGCAGCAGCTCGCGCCGCACGTTGCGCGCCGAGACCTGACGCCGGGCCTTCTCGCCCGAGCTGGGCTCGGTGCCCTTGGGTCGCTCCGTCGTCAAACCGCGACGACTTCCGTCACTTCCGGAATCGACTCTTTCAGCCGCGACTCGATGCCCATCTTCAGCGTCGCCGTCGACGAGGGGCAGCCCGAGCAGCTGCCCTGCATGTGCAGGTAGACGACGCCGTTCTCGAACTTGTCGAGCGTGATGTCGCCGCCGTCTTGCGCGACCGCCGGCCGGATCTCGGCCTCGAGGATCTCTTTGATGCGCTCTTCGATCGCGCCGCCGTTGGTCGCGAGCTCGCGCGCGCGGGCCTCGAGCACCTCGGGCTTCACCGCGATGCCGCCCTCGCCCAGGTGCTTGTCGATCGCCATCATCACGCCGTCGTTGAGCTCGTCCCACTCGCCCTCGTCGCCCTTCGTCACCGTCACGAAGTTCGTGCCGATCATGACGCTGACGACGCCCTTGATGCCGAACAGCTTCTCGGCGAGCGGCGAGCGGTCGGCCGCGGCAGCGGGCTGAGTGAAGTTCATCGCTCCCGTCGGCAGGAGCTTCGTGTCGACGACGTACTTCAGCGTCGACGGGTTCGGAGTCCACTCGAGCTGGATGTTCACGGACATGCCTGTCACCTAAGAGTAACGGCGCGGAAAATCAACCCAGGATGCCCGCGTCGGGGTCGATCGTGATCTCGTCGAGGTCGAAGTCGATCTCCATCGCGGCCGGGTCGATCTCGTCGAACTTGATCTTCGCACCCTCGCCCTTCGACGCCGCTTGCACCGGTGCCGGCGGCGGAGACGGCGCCCTCGACGGGGGCGCCTTGCCGGGCAGCGACAGCATCGCGTTCGCCTGCCGCAGGTGGAACACGAGCTGCCGCGCCGAGAGGTCGACGATCTGAAACGCGAACCGGTGGCCCGACGCGAACAGCGAGTCGAAGTCTCTCTCGCCGAGCTTGAGCAGCCGCGCCGGCCCCGTCGTCACGCAGCTCGCCGAGCGCGTGCCCTGATCGATCGCCGAGACGAGCCCGAACATCGCCCCCGGCGCCAGGTTCGCGAGCGTCTTGCCGTTGCGCCCGACGCTCACCTCGCCCTCGAGCAGAAACCACGCGCCGTCGCTCGGCTCGCCCTCGGCGAACAGCGGCGTCACCTCGCTGACCTCGAGGTACTGCAGCTTCTGCGCGAGCGCGAGCTTCACGGTCGCGGGCATGCCCTTGAAGGCCGAGAACTCGTCCATCACGTTCGGAGGCGGCCGCTTCGTCGACGACATCGACGGCGTGTGCACCGACGGAGCGCTCGGCGCCACGATGCGATCGTTCGTCGCGCGCAGGCGCGCGCACAGATCGGTGCACACGCGGCGCAGCACCTTGAACGCCGCCGGGTTGTGCGTGTTGCGCAGCGCGTGAAACTCGTTCGCGTCGATCTCGTGCGCGTGGCCGCCCTGCACCACCACCGCCGTGCCCGAGCGCGGGCCGTCGTCGACCAGCGCCATCTCGCCGAGCACCTCGCCGGCGCGCGCGTACGCCACCACCACCGGCCGCTTCTGCCCCGGCGGAGTCGCCGACACCGTCACCTCGACGCCCTTGCCCATCACCCACATCGCCTTGCCGGGCTCGCCCTCGCGAAAGAGCACCTTGCCCGCCTCGAGCTCGACCGGCCGGAGCAGCCGCAAGATGTCCATCATCTCGGGAGGGTCGACCAGCGAGAAGAGCGGAATGCTCCGGATGAACTGCTCGAGCGCTGGATTCGAACTTGCGTGGGTCACCGGTTCGAAGTTTCTTATCACACATGCGGATTCTGACCGGGGGGTTGCTCCTGCTGTTGGCCCCGGCCGCGTACGCGGAGAAGCTGTGCATCGCCCCGTTCAGCGGCCCCGGCGGCTCGGCCGTGCGCAGCCAGATCGCCGACAACCTCTGCACCACGAACGCGTGCGTCGACCCGAAGAAGGCGACGAAGGGCGGCAAGCCCGACTTCGCGAAGGGCAAGAAAGAGAAGGTCGACTTCTTCGTCACCGGTGCGGTGAAGGCGAAGGGCGCGAAGCACACGCTCGACGTGCAGGTGCTCAGCAAGCCCGGCTCGCCGAAGCTCAAGAAGAGCTTCCCGTACACGGGCAACGCGCTGCCCGACAAGACGCTCGACTCGGTGCTCGCCGCGCTGAACAAGGCGATGGGGCTCGAAGAGGCGCCGCCGCCGAAAGAAGAGCCGAAGAAGGAAGAGGCCAAGAAAGAGGAGGAGCCCAAGAAGGAAGAGCCGGCTCCGGCCGAACCGAAGAAGGAAGAGGCGAAGGAGGAGCCGAAGAAGAAGAAGGAGCCCGAGCCTCCGCCGCCTCCGCCGAAAGAAGAAGAGCGCAAGGCCGAAGACGAGCCCGCGCCGCGCAAGCCGGTGAAGCCGAGCTTCGTGGCGCTCGAGGCCGGCATCGAGCTGTTCTCGCGCAACTTCTCGTACAACACGCCCGACACGAACAACCTGCGCAGCTACAGCGCGTCGCTGATCGTGGCGCCCATCGTCAAGGCCGAGCTCTACCCGCTGGCGCTGTTCTCGAAGGGCTTCATCTCGGGCCTCGGGTTCGACGGCAGCTTCGCGATCGCGGTGGGCCTGAAGTCGCGGCGCAGCGGCACCGACGTCACGTGGCCGACGAGCCTGCAGCACTTCGACTTCTCGCTGCGCTTCCGCATCATGCCGTTCGACTCGGTCGCGGCCGAGATCACGCCGTTCGTCGGCTACGCGATGCGCACGTTCTCGGTCGGCACCGGCACCGACGGCTCGACGCTCGACGGCCTGCCGGCGATCGCCTACTCGGGCATTCGGCCGGGCCTCGCGGGCGAGCTGCCGTTCTCGAACTCGGGCCTCTCGGTGTTCGCGAAGTTCGCCGTCATCGTCGTGCTGTCGTCGGGCCAGATCATCTCGGCGGCCGACACGGGCTTCTTCAAGAAGGGCAGCAACCTGGGCCTCGAAGGCCAGCTCGGCATCGGCTACCGCATCTTCGGCCCGCTGGGCATTCGGGCGGCGTTCGACTTCACGCGCTACGGCTTGAGCTTCGCGTCCGAGCCGACCGACACGTACCGCGCCGGCGGCGCCGTCGACATCTACCTCGGCGGCACGATCACGGTTCGCCTGACGTTCTGACGGCGCGGTGAACGAGGCGGCTGCGCGCTCGCGCGACCGCGATGAGCGCGGCTCCCGCTCCGAACGCGACCAGCACCCAGCCGGCCCAGCGGTTCGAGCCCTCGGCGCCGGCGGCGGAGCCCGGCGGGTGCGTGACGACGAGCCACCCCGCTCCGCCCAGGACGGTCATCGCGAAGAGGCTGAAGGCGATGGCGCCGAGGCTCGCGACGCTGAAGTCGCGCCGGCAGGCCGGGCACGAGTGGTGGAAGTGGGTGCCGACGCGCAGGCCCTTCACGCGCTCGGGCATCGCGGCGACACAGGGAGCTGCAGCTCCGCACCGGCAGCGGCGCGGCAGCAAGCTCAGCCCTGCACGCGGTTGCGGCCGCCCTTCTTGGCCTTGTACAGGTTCGCGTCGGCCGCCTTGATGAACTGCAGCGGCTCGGTCATGTCGCCGGACATGTCGGCGACGCCGAGAGAGATCGTGACGGGGATGTCTTTGCCCTCGAACGTGAAGTGGTGATCTTCACAGAGCTTGCGGATCTTCTCTGAGAAGCGCCGCGCGTTCTCGGGGCCGGCCTCGGGCATCACGACCGCGAACTCTTCGCCGCCGTAGCGCGCGAAGCACTCTTCCTTGCGAATGCGCTGGCGAATGAGGCCGGCGAGCTCGCGCAGCACGTAGTCGCCAGCGAGGTGGCCGTTCGTGTCGTTGATCTTCTTGAAGTGATCGATGTCGAACATGATCAGCGACAGGGCCCGGTTGTAGCGGTGGCAGCGGCCCATCTCGCGCTCGAGGAACTCGAGGAAGTAGCGCTTGTTGTTCACCTGCGTGAGACCGTCGACGATCGTCAGCTGGTAGATCTCTTCGTGGTACAGCGTCTCGATGTTCCCGCCCTGCAGGAACTTGAAGATGCTGCCGCCGACCTTCACGAAGTCGCCCGAGCGCAGCGGCTGTTCCTGCAGCACCTCTTCGTCGTTCAGGTAGGTGCCGTTCGTCGAGCCGAGATCCGACACGAAGTGCTTGCCGCTGCGGGTGCTGATCTTGGCGTGGCGTCGCGAGACGTTGTCGAGATCGACGACGATGTTGTTCTTCACGTCGCGGCCGATGGTGAACTCTTCTTCGTCGAGCACGTACTTCTTGCCGAGCTCGGGGCCGTGAATCTCGACCAGACAGCTCTCCGTGCTGACGGGAATCCGGTCCTGCAGCTTTGAAATCTTGGTGACCCGGGTTTCCTGCCCACCCATGCACCCCGATTCGTAGCACACCCGTGCTACGGTGCCGCCACTCTCATGCGATCACTTGTGTGGGTCGTCGCGCTGTTTGTCGTGGGATGTGCGCACAAGAAGGCCGCAGCGCCGACCGCGAGCAGTCTCGACCTCGCGGGCAAGCACGTCTCGTATCGCGACTGGCGTGGGCAAGACGCGTGCGGCTCCGATGCGATGACCCATTGGTCAGACTTCGAAGCGTGGAAGGCGCTGCTCACCGAGTTCAACAACCAGACGGCTGCGGGCCCCGACGACGCGTCGTGGACGGCCGAACAGATCGCGACGCTCGAAGCCGCGACGCAGACGCTCGGCCCCGCGCTCGACGGCCTCGACTCGCAGATCAGCGGCGTCGGCAAGTGCAAGAACTACCCGAAGTCGAGCGGCGTCGAAGACAGCGCGAAAGAGGCCGACGCCCTCGCGCAGACGGCGCGCAAGAAGCTCGCCGACGCGCCCGCGATGATCCCCAAGCTCAAAGAGAAGCTCGAGCTGAACAAGTGGAAGGCGGCGCAGGCCGAGGCGATGAAGACCGGCAAAGAGTCGTGGTGCGGAGCGAAGCCGAGCGCCGACGTCTACTATGGCGCCGTCGACGAGACCGGCACGACCGAGTGGCTGTTCTGCGACGAGACGAAGGTGACCGCGGCCGAAGGGGCGAAGCCCGAGGTGCACGTCGAGGCCGGCAAGAAGGCGCCGCGCAACGCGAAGCAGTACATCGACGCGGCGCAGAAGTACCCCGCAAGCGAGCTGCAGCGCGCGCCGAAGCCCGGCGAGAAGGCCGCGTCGGGTGACGGCGCAGAGAAGAAGCCCGAGGGCTGAGCCGATGAACGGCCGGCGTCGCCGCGCGTTGGCGGTGATCGTCTCTCGTTCACGTGCCGGGTCACGCGCCCGATGACCCCCGAGGTCGTCGCGGTCTTCGTCGTCGTCTACTTCGGCATGTTCCTCGGCGAGCTGCCGAAGCTGCAGCTCGACCGCACCGGCATCGCCCTGCTCGGAGCGCTCGTGCTCATCGGCACCGGCGCGGTCTCGCTCGAGGCCGCCCAGCGGTCGCTCGACGTCACCACGCTCGCGCTGCTGTTCGGGCTCATGGTGCTCTCGGCGCAGCTGCGGCTCGGGGGCTTCTACAGCGCCGTGACGACGCGCCTCACCGAGCTGAACGCGACGCCGGCGAAGCTGCTCTTGCTGCTCATCGTCGCGATCGGCGCGCTCTCGGCGATCTTCACGAACGACGTGGTGTGCCTCGCGGTGACGCCGGTGATCATCTCGGCGTGCGTGCGGCGCGGCCTCGACGCGCGGCCGTTCGCGATCGGCGCCGCGTGCGCCTCGAACATCGGCTCGGCGGCGACGCTCATCGGCAACCCGCAGAACATGCTGATCGGCCAGGCGCTGAAGCTCTCGTTCCCCCGCTACCTCGCGCAGGCCGCCGTGCCGTCGGTGCTCGGGCTCGTCGCGTGCTGGGGGCTCATCGTCGTGCTGACGCGGGGCCGCTGGGAAAAGCCGGTCGAAGTGGTGCCGCTCGGCGCCGACGTGCCCGCGAACACATCGGCCGTGGCGACGGCGGCGCTGATGGCGCCGCGCCCGCTCAACGCGTGGCAGAGCATCAAGGGCCTGTCGGTCGCGATGCTGATGGTGGTGGCGTTCTGCGTCTCGCCGTGGCCGCGCGAGGTGCTCGCGCTCGGGGCCGCGGGCCTCATGCTCATGAGCCGGCGCCTGCACTCGCGCGACATGCTCGGCCTCGTCGACTGGTCGCTGCTCGTGCTCTTCGCCGGGCTGTTCGTCGTGAACGGCGCGTTTCAGAGCACGGGGCTCACGGCGAAGGCGATGGAGCACGTGCCCGGGCTTCACGAGCCGGTGCTGCTGTTCGGCGCGAGCGTGGTGCTCAGCAACATCGTCTCGAACGTGCCGGCCGTGATGCTGCTGTTGCCCGCGGCCACCCACCCGCTCGCGGGCCCGGCGCTGGCGCTCTCGAGCACGCTCGCGGGCAACCTCATCATCGTCGGCTCGGTCGCGAACATCATCGTCGTCGAGCAGGCGAAGGCGCACGGCGTCTCGATCGACTGGAGGGTGCACGCCCGCCTCGGCGTGCCGGTGACGATCGCGACGCTGGCGATCGCCGCCGCGTGGCTCGAGCTGACGGCCTAGGGGACGACGGGGACGAGACGGCGAGCCTTGACTCCGTTCCAGATCGGGCAGCCGAGCATCTTCGCGAGGAGCTCCGCGTCCCTCTCGAGCCGAGCGCGGTCGCCGTGGTCGAGGACGTTCAGACGAGACCCGTCCTTCAACACGAGGTTCAGCTCGTAGCTCGTGTAGTTGGGGCTGTCCTCACTGCCGCTCACGCGCTCCTCGAGCACCTGCAGCGCGTGGATCTGCGCGAACTCGACCGTCTGCTTGCCGATCATGCACTCGCGCCGGGTCGCGTCGAAGACACGGGGACTGTGCCGCATCAGAGCGACGGCCCCCACCAGAAATACGGCCCCGAACAACAGCCCGCAGGGGAAGAGGAGAAACGAAGCGCCGATTCCGGTCGCGGCGCAGATGCCGGCCATCACGAAGGCCGGCCATGCTCGCTTCGACTCGACGCGGCCCTGCGCCGTCTCGACCAGGTCACGGCTGCGGTGCCGTGAGCCCCCATGCACGAGGGGAGCCCACTCGATTCGGGCCGCCAGGGGATCGCCGAACGAGGCGACGTCGGGCACGTAGATGGGGCCCACCATGGCTTTCACGGCGCTCTCGACGACGCGTTGGGCGAGGGACATGAGGCGGCTCCGTAGCAAGGCCCACACCCGAGGCTTCACCCGAGGTTCCAAAGGCTTGCCGCCACCGGCGCCCCCACCCGAAGCCCGTGCTGTCGTGTGCTGTCAGCTGCCGTCAGACGGCAGCGGCGACGCCCGCCGAGCCCCAGCGCGCGAGGCCGAAGATGGTGAGCTGCGGGTTCACGCCGAGCGACGTCGGGAACACCGACCCGTCGACCACGAACAGGTTGTCGAGCCCGTGAAACCGGAGCGACGGGTCGACCACCGACTTCGCGGGATCTTTGCCCATCGCGCAGCCGCCCATCAGGTGCGCCGAGACGACGCGCAGCTTGAGCCGCTCGTAGGGAGCCTCGTCGAGCTTCGCGAGATCTTTCTCGCTCTCGAGCACGATCGGCTCGGTGTGCAGCGAGACGACCTTCTTCGCGCCGGCGGCGAACTGAATGCGCGCCATCTCGCGGTAGGCGGCTCGAAAGGCCTCCCAGTTCTCGGGCACGAACTCGTACTTGATGCTGTGGCGCCCGTAGCCCGAGTCGCGCAGGCGCACCGTGCCGCCCTGCTCGTTCGGCAAGAGCCCGTCGACGGTGATGCCGATGGTCGCGTTCACGTACGGCAGCTTCTCGAGCACGCCCTGTAGCGCCGGGCCCGTCGCGGTCGCCACCGTGGCCGCCAGCATGGGGTGCACCGGCGGCACCTCGAGGAAGAAGCCGATCTTGCCGGGCCCCCGCTCGATGAACTGGTGCGAGTACACCGACTGCGGCGCGCCCGAGAACGCGTCGACCCGCTCGTCGAACAGCGCCAGCATCACCACCACCGGGTGCAGCCAGGTGCGCCGCCCGACGCGGCCCTCGGCGTCGAGCCCCGAGCGCAAGAGCAGCGCCGGCGAGTTCACCGCGCCGCCGCACACCGCCGTCACCTTCGCCGTGACGGTGAACGCGCGGCCGCTGCGGCGATCGGTCTTCGGGTCGATCACCTCGGCGACGACGCGAGAGACGCGCCGGCCCTGCGTCTCGAGCCTGCGCACCGAGACGTTCGAGAACAGCCGCAGGCCCTTCTCGACCGCGTCGGGCAGCACCGTCACGAGCATCGACTGCTTCGCGTCGATCGGGCAGCCCAGGCCGCAGTAGCCGAGGTTCGCGCAGCCGTGCACGTTGCGGCGAATGAGGCCGCGCTCGTAGCCGAGCTTGCCGAGGCCGTCCCACAAGATGCGGTTGTTCTTGTTGATGAGCGCCTCGGGCCACTCGGCGATGTGCAGCCGCTTCTCGGCCGCCGCCCAGTGCGGGTCGAGGGCCTCGGGCGTGAGCGCGTCGCAGCCGTGCTGCTCGCGCCAGATCTTCAAGATGCGGTCGGGCGTACGAAACGAGCTGCACCAGTTCACGGTGGTCGAGCCGCCGACGCTGCGGCCCTGCAGCATGGTGATGCTGAGGTCGTCGGTCGTGCGGTTGCCGAGCTCCTGGTAGAGCTTCGGGTACATGCTCGCCTCGGTGAGGTCGAACTCGCGGCGCGTGTGGTAGCCACCCTCTTCGAGCATCACGACGTCGAGGCCCTTCGCGCACAGCTCGTGCGCGAGCCAGGCGCCGCCGCTGCCCGAGCCGATGACGCAGACGTCGCACGTGAGCTGCGTGTCCTTCTCGAGCAGCTCGTCGCCCGTGACGATGCGACCGGGGCTCACGTGGGCTCCACCCAGACGCCGTTGCCCGCGGGGCGCGGCTCGCCGCCGCCCCTCCACACCGGGGCGTTCGGGTCGTGAAAGGCCTTCGGAGGCCCCGGGTAGCCGACCGAGGCCCAGGTCTTCGGGTCGCCGTAATAGACGGCGGTCACGAGCGCGCGCAGGGCGAGGAAGCCGGTGCGGCGAAGGGCGAGGCGGCTCGTCGCCCACTCGTTCAGCACCTGGTCCTGCTCGGCGGGCTCGAGCTTCGTGAACGGAGTCACGCGCCCCGAGAGCAGGAAGCCGGCGAGCGCGTTGTCGAACAGCTCGAGCAGCTGGCGCACCTCGACCTGCGAGGTCTCGTCGGTGCGGTCGAGCACGCGGTCGCACCCGGCCGCGACCTCGAGCTCGTCGGGCGTCGGCGCGCCGGGCGCGGGCGTCACGAGCCTGCGCGCGATCGCCTCGAGCACCGCGTACTCGCGCGCTCCGAGCACCTTGAGGCCACCTTGGGGCAGCGTTACCGAAGCACCACGGCGCAGCGCGAGGCCGCCGGCACCGCCGAGTGCCAGCAGCGCGCCCCCGAAGATTCCGCGCTTGATGAGCGAGCGTCGCGTGATCATGCGAGTTAAACCGTACACCTGATCTAGGCTTCTCACGCGCCCATGTCCCGTTCCCTCGCGATGATTCTCGCCGGTGGAGCCGGCACCCGCCTCGAGCCGTTGACTCGCGAACGCGCCAAGCCCGCTGTGCCGTTCGGCGGCCGCTATCGCATCATCGACTTCTGCCTCAGCAACTTCGTCAACAGCGGCGTCTACAAGATGAAGGTGCTGACGCAGTACAAGTCGGACTCGCTCAACAACCACCTGAGCCGCGCCTGGCGAATGACGGCGTTTCTCGGGCACTACTGCGAGTCGGTGCCGGCGCAGATGCGCACGGGCACCGACTGGTACCGCGGCAGCGCCGACGCCATCTGGCAGAACCTGAACCTCATCACCGACGAAGCGCCCGAGCGGGTCTTCGTGTTCGGCGCCGACCACGTCTACCAGATGGACGTTCGCCAGATGGAGGCCTTTCACCTCGAGATGAAAGCGGCGTGCACGGTGGCGGCGATTCCCGTGCCGATCGACGAGGGCGACCAGTTCGGCATCATCGCGGTCGACGACACGTGGCGCGTGACGAGCTTCCTCGAGAAGCCGAAGAACCCGCCGCCGATGCCGGGCAACCCGAGAATGTGCCTCGCCTCGATGGGCAACTACCTGTTCGAGACCGACACGCTCGTGAGCGAGGTGACGAGCGACGCGAAGAACGAGACGTCGTCGCACGACTTCGGCAAGTCGATTCTCGCGAACCTGTGGCAGCGCGCGCCGGTGTACGCGTACGACTTCGCGCGCAACCTCGTGCCGGGTCAGGGCGCCCGCGAGCGCGGCTACTGGCGCGACGTCGGCACGCTCGACGCCTACTACCAGTGCAACATGGATCTCGTCGGCGTCGAGCCGATCTTCAACTTCTACAACCAGCAGTGGCCGATCTTCACGGGCAACCCGAACCTGCCGCCGGCGAAGTTCGTGTTCGCCGACTACGAGCACAACCGCGTCGGCCACGCGACCGACTCGCTGGTGTGCGAGGGCTGCATCATCTCGGGCGGCCACGTGAACCGGTCGGTGCTGAGCCCGCGCGTGCGCGTGAACTCGTACTCGCAGGTGCACGAGTCGGTGCTGCTCGAGAACGTCGAGATCGGCCGCCACGCGATCGTGCGCCGCGCCATCATCGACAAGAACGTCGTGATTCCGCCGGGCACCAAGATCGGCGTCGACCCCGAGGCCGACCGGAAGCGGTTCCAGATGACCGAGAGCGGCATCGTCGTCATCCCCAAGGGCGCCCGGGTCGAATAGCCCGGTTGGCGCCGCTGCCCTCACCTGTGGTCTAAAGCGCCCACTCGTTCGGCGAGGTGTGCCATGCGTCTGGGTCTGGCTCTGTCGTTGTCGGTGTTGGCAGCGTGCGCGGCGTCGCCGCCCGGAGGCGGCAGCGCGGGCGGAGGAGGCTCCGGGGGCGGCGGCGGCTCGACCGGCACGGGCGGCGGCACGCAGGGCACCGCGGGCGGAGCGGTCGTCGCAGGCGACTACCCGTGCGACGTCGGCGCGATCGTCCAGTCGTCGTGCATCGAGTGCCACCAGAACCCGCCGCTCTTCGGAGCGCCGATGCCTCTGGTCACGTGGGCCGACACGCAGGCCGAGAGCGCGCAGTTCCCCGGCCAGAAGATTCACCAGCGCATGGCGGCGCGGGTGAGCGCGACCGTTCGGCCGATGCCGCAGGCGCCGCGCACGCTGACCGCAGAGCAGATCGCTGCGATCACGGCGTGGTCGTCGGCGGGTGCTCCGAAGAACGCGGCCGGCATGTGCGGTGCGGGCGGCGGCAGTGGCGGCAGCGGCGGCAGCGGAGGCGGGAGCGCCGCGGGTGGCGCCGAGCCCCCCGGGTGCCCTGCTGGCTCGACGAAGATCGACGTGCTGGCGCCGAGCTTCTCGATTCCGCAGGCGAGCGACTTCTACCAGTGCTTCTCGCAAAAGCTGACGCTGCCCGGGAAGCGGCAGGTCATCAAGATCGACAAGCAGATCGACGACGCGCGCGTGCTGCACCACGTGGTGCTGTTCCGCGACCAGGCGAAGACGTCGCCGGCGCAGATCGCCGACTGCGGCGTGAAGGCGACGTGGCAGGCGCTGTACGCGTGGGGCCCGGGCGCCGGGCCGATGGTGCCTCCGGCCGACGTCGGCATCCCCGTCAACGACGGTGACCAGCTCGTGCTGCAGATTCACTACAACAACGCGACGCACGTCAGCGGCAACGACTCGA
This sequence comes from Myxococcaceae bacterium, assembly GCA_044223505.1. Lineage (GTDB taxonomy): Bacteria > Myxococcota > Myxococcia > Myxococcales > Myxococcaceae > Xiheicaenimonas. The sequence goes on along the minus strand of JBGALX010000015.1, from coordinate 167,376 downwards.
GCGGCGCGTACCTGTGCGTGACCGATCAGATGAGAACGAACGAGGCGAGCGTGCTGGCGATCGGGCCGACGAGCTTCAGCTTGCCGCCGAACTGCCCGGCGACGTCGGTGCAGGCGAGCTGCAACAACGTGCTCAACACGACGTTCAACGTGTTCACGGTGTGGCCGCACATGCACCTACGGGGGCGCGCGATGAAGACGACGCTCGTTCGAAGCGGGGCCGCCGATCAGATCGTGACCGACCGCCCGATGTACGACTTCGGCTCGCAGTACCTCGAGACCGCGAACTTCCAGTTCAAGCCAGGCGATCGCCTCGTGAACCGCTGCACGTGGGACACGATGGGCGCGACCGGCCCCGTCTCGTGGGGCGAAGAGACCTCGCGCGAGATGTGCTTCAACTTCCTCTACCTCTACCCGGTGCCGCCGCTCGGGCTCTCGTTCTGCCCGCCGCAGAGCACGTCGCAGCCGAGCTGCCCGTAGCGCTCTACGCCGCGGTCACGCCCGGCTTCTTCACCGCGGTCAGCTTGCGTTGAAACAGCTGCATCGTGTTCGCGATCTCGTCGTTCACGGCCTTCAGCACGTCTTGCTTCTCTCTGAACGGCAAGAACGCGCTCTTGAAGCCCGACACGATGATGGTCGTGATGTCCTCGAGGGTCAGGTCGAGCTCCTTGTGGGCCGTCCAGTACTCCTTCGTGACCGTCGTGTCGGTGATGAGCCGGTTGTCGGTGTTGATGGTCACGCGCAGGCCGTAGTCGAAATAGAACTTCAGCGGGTGCGCCTTCATGTGCGCGACGGCGCCGGTCTGAACGTTCGACGTCGGGCACACCTCGAGGGGGATGCGGTGATCGTTGATGTAGTTGAGCAGGTCGCCGTCTTCGCGCAGCCGGGTGCCGTGGCCGATGCGGTGCGCGCCGAGGAAGTGAATCGCCTGCGCGATCGACTCGGGGCCGTACGCCTCGCCCGCGTGCGCGGTGCAGTTCACGTTGTTCTTCAAGATGAGCTGGAAGGCGTCGCGGTGGTCCTTCGCGGGGAAGTTGAGCTCGGCGCCCGCGAGATCGAAGCCGATGACGCCGCGGTTCTTGTACGCGACGCAGAGCTCGGCGAGCCGCACCGACGTCTCGGGGTTCATGTGGCGAATGCCGCAGACGATGACGCCGCACTTGATGCCGGTCTCGCGCTTCGCCGCGCGCAGGCCCTCGAGCACCGAGTCGACGACCGTCGTCATCTTCAGCCCGCGCTGCTGGTGCAGCGCCGGCGAGTACCGCACCTCGAGGTACCGCACGTTCTCGCTCGCCGCGTCGATCGCCAGCTCGTGGGCCGCCCGGTACAGCGCCTCGGCCGTCTGCAGCACCGAGAGCGTCACGTCGAACGCGACGAGGTAGTCGTCGAGGCTCTTGCAGACCTCGCCCATGTGAATCGCCTTCGCGAGGCCGTCGGCGGTGTCGGCGGGCAGCTTCACCTTCTGCTTCTCGGCGAGCTCGAGAATCGTCTGCAGCCGCATCGAGCCGTCGAGGTGGCAGTGCAGGTCGGTCTTCGGCAGCGCCTTGAGCAACTCCTCGGTCACCTCGATGCGGGGCACCTCGATCGAAGGCGGGGCGCTCGGCGGGCGAGCGGTCGAGGGTATTCCCTTCGACTCGGGGATTTCGTCGTCTCGAATGCTGGACATGGTGACATCATTGCGTCGTGCGACGCGCCCTCGCAAACCTATCGCTCGGCGCCCTGTTGCTCGCTGTAGCGTGCCGGTCATCGGCCGAGCGCGTGTTCGAGGTCGTCGGCAGCGCTCCGGCGTTCGCCGGCCTCGTCGATGCCCCGGGCTGCGCGATCAGCGTCAGCGACCTCGGCGCCGCCACCTGCATCGAGTCGAGCGGCAAGACGGCGTGGCGCGCCGAGGTCTGCCACCCCGTTCGCCATCGACCGGCGGTCATCGGCGGCACGCTCTGGGTCGCGTGCGAGAACGGCGAGTGGCACGGCGTCGACGTGAAGAGCGGCCGCACGCGGTGGAAGGAGCCCGGCCGCCGCACGCCCACCTCCGCGCTCGTCAGCGACGGCCTGCGCGGCTTCATCGCCGGAACCGACGGCGCCGTCGAGGCCATTGACGAGACCGGAGCCTCGCAGTGGCACGCGCTCGCGGGCCCGCGCCTGTGGGCGGGCGCTGACGTGCTGGCCGCCGCCACGGCCGATGCCGGCGTCGCGGTCTTCCGCGCCGCGACCGGCGAGCCCGCGTGGTCGGCCGAGAAGAGCGTCGTCGCGCTGGGCGGCACCGACGCGCTGGTGCTCGCGGCGCGCGCGAGCGGAGATCTGGTCGCGCTCGACCCCGCGAACGGCGAGCTGCGCTGGGGCGTGACGCTCGGCGCCTTCGCGCCCGACTCGCTCAGCACCGACGGCGAGAGCGTCTTCGTCGGGCTCGAGAGCGGTCACGTCGTCGAGCTTGCCGCGCAGGGAGGCGGCGAGAAGGCGCGCACGCTGCTGCCGGCTCCGCTCGCGGCTCCCGTGCGGCATGGCGTCGCCGTGCTGCAGGGCCGCGACGGCTGTGCCGTGGTGTTGGCCTCGGGGCAGAAGATCTGCGTGGAGCATCAGCTGCGCGGCTCAGCCATCGTTCACGACGGTGTGCTCATGCTCGGCCCTCGCGATGGCCGCGTGCTCGGGTTTCGCCTCAAGGCGCCTTGATGCCGCGGCTCAGCGCCGCGCCTTGAGGCGCGCGAACATCGTGTCGAGCGTGTAGTACGTGAGCACGACCTGCGCGGCCTGAATGCGCGCGCCCGCCTGCAGCCGCACCGGCTCTTTGCCCAGCTTGCGGCCGTCGATGAGCGAGCCGTTGCGGCTGCCGACGTCGTAGACCCACCAGTGGTGGTCGTCGAAGTTGAACGAGAGGTGATGCGACGAGAGCGTGCGGTCGTCGATGATCAGATCGCAGCCCGCGCGGCCGAGCGTCACGTCTTTCTTGTCGCGCTTCGGCTCGAGCGCGACGACGAGCGACTCGCCCTGGCTCGGCTCTTCGGCGACCGCGTCGGGGCTCATCTTCGGCAGCCCCATCACCGTCTCGAGGTTCGCGCGGGCCGGGCGCCACTGCCCGGGCTCCCAGACGAGCCAGTCGAAGGGGCACAGCCGCTTGAGGGCCTCGATGCCGCCGGCCTGTACCTTCAGCGTCAACGCGGAGATCAGCCAGCTGCGCATCGGCGTGCGACTCTACAGCGCCGTCAGATAGCGGGCGATGATCGTCTTGCGCTCGCCGCTCTCGAACCGCACGGTGACGGTGGCGTTGGGGCCCTGGCCGCGAGCCGACTCGATCACGCCTCGGCCGAACGTCGAGTGCATGACGCGCGTGCCGGTCGGGTCGCCGCCGAAGTCGCTCGACTGATCGTAGGTGCGGTCGATGGTCGGCCCGTCGGCCGGGTCGTAGCCCCAGCGGCGCGGCTTCGCGGCGGGCTTCGGAGCGACCGGCATGTCTTGCGGGAACTCGAACAGCTCGCGCGGCACCTCGGCGAGGAAGCGCGACGGCGCGTTCATCTTGAGCTCGCCGAACAGCGTGCGCTGCTGCGCGAGCGAGCAGTACAGCCTCCGCCGGGCGCGCGTGAAGCCGACGTAGCAGAGGCGGCGTTCTTCGGCCATGTCCTCTTCGGTGGCCTCGGGGCCGGTCGAGCGCCGGCTGGGGAAGATCTCTTCCTCCATGCCAGTGATGAAGACAGCGTCGAACTCGAGCCCCTTCGCGGCGTGCAGCGTCATCAGCGAGACGCGGCCCTCGGCGACCTCGCCGTCGGCCTCGCCCACCAGCGAGATCTGCTCGAGGAAGGCCTGGAGCGGCGGCGCGATCGCGATCTCTTCCCCCGGAGCGGGCGGCGCCGGCGGCCCGGCCTCGGCCCGCTGCTTGTCGAACTCGCGCGTCGCCGTCAGAAGCTCGAGCAGGTTCTCGGCGCGGCCGCGCGCCTCTTCGGTGCCCTCGGTCTTGAGCGTCTCGACGAGCCCGGTCTGCTCGAGCATGTACTTCGCGGCGTCGGTCGCGGCTGTCGCGGTGGCTCCGAACTTCACGAGTCGATCGACGAGCTCGCGAAACGCGATGAGCCGCTTCACGGCGCCCGAGTTGAGCCCCACGACGCGCTCGGGCCACTCGATCACCTCGTAGAGCGAGCGCCCGGTCGCCGACGCGTGCTCGGCGACGCGCTCGACCGTGGTGTCGCCGATGCCGCGCGTCGGCACGTTGATCACGCGCAAGAGATCGGCGTCGGACTTCGGGTTCACCATGAGCCGCAGGTACGCCGACGCGTCGCGGATCTCGGCGCGGTCGTAGAAGCTGCGGCCCGAGACGAGCGTGTACGGCACGCGCGCGAGGCGCAGCGCCTCTTCGAGCACGCGGCTCTGCGCGTTGGTCCGGTAGAAGACGGCCATCTGCCCGAAGTCGGTGATGCCCTCGGCGCGCAGGCGGTTGAGGCGGCGGGCGACCTCCTGGGCTTCGTCGCGCTCGCTGCGATGAATGAGCAGCTGCAAGAGCTCGCCCTTGGGCCGCGAGCTCCACAGCTTCTTGTCGAGGCGCCGGCGGTTCTTCGAGATGACGGCGTGCGCCGCCTCGAGGATGTTCTGATCCGACCGGTAGTTCTGCTCGAGCTTGACGACCTTCGCGCCCTCGTAGTCCTTCGGGAAGCCGAGGATGTTGTCGACCTCGGCGCCGCGCCACCGGTAGATGCTCTGGTCGTCGTCGCCGACCACCACGAGGTTCGACGCCGGCGGAGCGAGCAGCCGCAGCAGCTGGTACTGCACCGGGTTCGTGTCTTGAAACTCGTCGACCAGCACGTGCTGGAAGCGCCGCTGGTAGCGCACGCGCAGCTCGGCGTCGCGCTGCAGCAGGTCGACGAGCAGCAGCAGCAGGTCGCCGAAGTCGACGGCGTCGGCCGCGCGCAGCGTGCGCTGGTACTCGCGGTAGACGCGCTGCACCGACTCGGCGCGCGGGTCGGCCGGGCGCATCTGGTCGGGCAGGCGGCCCGCGTTCTTCTCGGCGTCGATGCGCGAGAGGAAGTCGCGGGCGTTGCCCTCGATGCCGAGCTTCGCCGCCGCGCGCTTCGCGATCTTCAGCTGATCGTCGTCGTCGTAGATGACGAACGCCTTCGAGAGCCCCGCGGCCTCGGCGTGGCGCCGCAGCAAGATCGCCGACGCCGAGTGAAACGTCGAGACGAACGCCTTGTCGGGCGACGGAGGCACGAGCTGCGCGACGCGCTCTTTCATCTCGCGCGCCGCCTTGTTCGTGAACGTCATCGCCAGGATCTGCCAGGGCGCGACCTGCTTCTCTTGAATCAGGTACGCGATGCGCCGCGTGATGACGCGCGTCTTGCCCGAGCCGGCCCCCGAGAGCACGAGCATCGGCCCGCCCTCGTGCGTCACGGCCTCGAGCTGTGGGGGGTTGAGATCTTCGAGCAGCTTCACGCCGTCAGGCAGATAGCGCGGATCACGGCGCGGGGCACTGGTTCGCGGGCCCGTTGCCGCTCGCGTTCGGGCTCACGATGAAGCCCGGCGTGAAGGCGCACGTCGTGTTCGAGTTGATGCGAATGCGGCCCGACGCGCCGCCGCCGCCGCCGCCGCCGCCCAGCCCCGACTGGCCTGGCTGCGCCACGCCCGGCGCCGCTTGCGTGCCGCCGTTCGCACCGTCGCCGCCCGACCCCGAGCCCGAACCGCCGACCGCGGCCGTCGCGGTGAGCGTGTTGCCGGCGCTGCCGTTGCCGCCGGGGCCGCCGCCGTTCGTGCCTCCCTCCCCGCCGCTGCCGCCGTTCGCCGTGATGCGCGCGCTCGCGAGCACGTTCACGAGGTTGCCTTCGAGCAGCAGGCCGCCGCCGCTGCCGCCGCCTCCTCCGCCCGCGCGGCCGCCGCCGCCGTTCCCTCCGAGGCCAGGCGCCGTGATGACTCCCGAGAGGTCGAGCGTGCCCGCGACCGAGAGCTGGAAGGCGCCTCCGCCGAGGCCGCCGAGGCCGCCGGCCGCCGAGGTGCTGTTGCCGCCCTGACCGCCGCGGCAGCCGCCGCGCAGGGGCACGAGATCCGCGCCGCCGGTGCTCGCCGCTCCCGCGCCGCCCGGAGTGCCCCCCGTGAAGCCCGCTGCTCCGGCGGTACCGGCGGTGCGGTGGCCGGCGCCGCCCGCTCCCGCCGCGTTGTCGCCCGCCGCTGCGCCGCCGTCGAGGCCGTTGCTGCCCGTCTGCGGAGGACCGCAGGCCGAGTCGTTGCCGCCCGTCGACGCGACGAGGGTGCCCGCGATCGAGGCGTCGCCGTACACCGCGAGGATGACGCCGCGATCGCCGACGATGGTGAGCGTGTGCAGCGGGCCGAGGGTGAAGCCGGTCGTCGCGAGCACGGTCACGCTCGGCCCGCCGGGCTGGCTCTGTGCAAATGCAGCGGGCTCGGGCTGACCGCACCAGTTCGTGAACGTGTGCGTGGCTGCGTTGTACGTGTGCGCGAGCGTCGCGCCGCACGTCGTCGCGTTGAGCACGATCGCCGCCGAGGGGGCGCCGACGCCCGTCGAGCTGAAGTTGCTCGGGGTGTACGGGAAGATGTTGGTGCAGACGCCGGTCTGGCAGCTGCGCCCGTTGCCGCAGCTCGTGTCGTTGGGCTGGTTCGCGTAGCTGCAGGCACCGCCGCCGCAGGTGCCGGGCAGCTGCTTGCAGGCGGGCGGCGTCGCGCAGTCGCCGTTCACGCAGCACGCCGTGCTCGGGATGCACGACATCGACATGCCGCACACGCGATCGCCTGGCGCGCACGCGCACGTGCCGGCGTCGCAGATCTGGCTGGCGATGCTCGTGCAGTCTGTGGCGGTGCAGCAATCACCGCTGGGGATGCAGGCGCTGCCGCAGAGCTTGAGGCCGGCGCCGCACTCGCAGGCGCCTCCGTCGCAGAACGAGCCCGTGGGCGACGTGCAGTCGGGGCTCGTGCAGCAGCTCGCGGCGGGGATGCACTGCGAGCCGCACGCCTTCTGGCCCACGGGGCACGCGCAGGCGCCGGCGTCGCAGAACTGGCCGGTGACGAGGGCGCCGCACTCGGCCGAGGTGCAGCAGGTCGCGCTGGGGATGCAGGCGGCTCCGCACACGCGGTTGCCGCTCGTGCAGCCGCAGGCGCCGGCATCGCAGACCTGGCCGAGCACGGGGCAGTCGCCCGCGGTGCAGCACGCGGCGGCCCCGATGCAGGCGCTGCCGCACGCCTTGTTGCCGGCGCCGCAGTCGCACGTGCCGGCGTCGCAGAACTGGCCAGAGAGCGAGCAGTCGCCGGCGCTGCAGCAGGCCGCGCTCGGAATACAAGAGCTGCCACAGGCCTTCTGGCCGGCGGGGCACGCGCAGGTGCCGGCGTCGCAGAGCTGGCCGCTGACCGAGCAGTCGCCGGCGCTGCAGCACGCGGAGCCGGCGATGCACTGAGCGCCGCACACCTTGTTGCCGGCGCCGCAGTCGCAGACGCCGCCGTCGCAGAACTGACCGCTCGCGGCGCAGTCGCCGGCGCCGCAGCACGCGAGGTTCGAGACGCAGGTGTTGCCGCACGTGCGGGTGCCGGGCGCGCACTCGCAGGTGCCGGCGTCGCAGAACTGGCCGGTGACGCCGAGGCACTCGCTCGACTGGCAGCACGCGGCGTTGGGGATGCAGCGGTTGCCGCACGGCTTCTGGCCCGAGGGGCACGCGCAGGTGCCGGCCTGGCAGGTCTGGCCGGTGATGCCGGCGCAGTCGTTGTCGCGGCAGCACTCGCTCGCGAGGATGCACTGGGTGCCGCAGGCGCGGGTGCCGCCGGGGCAGGTGCAGAGGTTGTTCTGGCAGGTCTGCGCGGCGCCGCAGTCGTTGCCGGTGCAGCAGCCGGTCGCGCGGATGCAGCGGCCGTTGCAGAGCGCGAAGCCGGTGCCGCACGAGCACATGCTGAGCGTGCAGGTGCCGGCGTCGCCGGCGCCGCAGTCGGAGTCGATGCAGCAGCCGCCCGGCGTGCACGCTCCGTTGCACGGCGACTGACCGGCGGGGCAGGCGCAGGTGCCGTTCGTGCACTGTTGACCGGTGGCCTGGGTGCAGTCGGCGGCGGAGCAGCAGCTCGTCGCGGCGATGCAGGTGGTGCCGCAGGCCTTCTGCCCTGCGGGGCAGCCGCACGAGCCGCCGTCGCAGAGCTGGCCCATGAGCGGGCAGTCGGTGCTGTTGCAGCAGGCGCTCTGGGCGATGCAGCTGCCGCCGCAGAGCTTCTGGCCGGCGGGGCAGGTGCAGGCGCCGGCCTGGCAGGTCTGGCCGCCGGAGCAGTCGCTGTTGCTGCAGCAGCCGGAGGCGCAGCGGCAGGTGCCGCCCTGGCAGGTGCGGCCGGCGCCACACGTCTTTCCTCCGCAGCCGGGGTCGGCGCAGTCGGACATGCCGTCGCAGTCGTTGTCGGCGCCGTCGTCGCAGGTCTCGGAGGCGCCGGAGCAGCCGAGGGTGAAGGTGAGCTCCTTGACGGTGGCGCGAACGAAGGTGGCGGTCTGCTCGTCGGCATCGACGACGGCGACGAGCGGCTCGTCGCAGCCGCTGGCGCCGGTCATCGCCCGCGCGCGGACGCGGACCTCGGCGGGCAGCGCGCCCTGCCCGACGCCGAACGCGTAGCGGGTCTTGGTGCCGCGCACGGCGTTCGTCTTCGCCAGCACGGCGCCGTTGCCGTCGCGGACCTCGAGCACGATGCAGGTCGCCCCGAGGGTCGCGTCGACGTCGACGTGTGCGAGCAGGCCGCCCTCGCCGGGTCTGCCCGAGCAGCCGGCGACGAGGAGCATCAGCGCAGCTGCGCGGAGGGGCGTCACGCGGCCATCCTTTGGCGCGCGGGGCTCGAACGCAAGCTTGTGGCGCCCGCACGCTGCGAGGTCACCGGCCTACAGCCCAGCAGGGCTCAGCGGGTCAGTGTGATGACGCCGGGATCCGGGACGAAGCTACCCATCGCCGGAGTGGTCTCCTGATACGTGAGCGTCGGAGTCCCCGACGTGGTGACGCAGTAGTTGAACGACCGCGGCCGCGTGCCGCCGTCCGGAAGAGTCGTCGTGATGGTCAGGCTGTTTCCGTTCACCGTGTACGGGCCGGACTCGTTTGCGCCGAGCGCGATGCCGATGTCCGTACAGTCGCACGAACCGGTGCCGACGTTCGGCGAGCAACTGCCGGTCAGCCCCAGCATCGCCAACGCGGCGTTGATGATCGCGCAGTAAGACGAGCAGTTCGGCGTCGTGGTGTCGAACCTGACGAGGCCGGACGCAGTTCGCGTGGCGTTTGCCATCGTGAAATCGACGGAGCCGCGAATCCAACCCTCTTTGCCAGAGACCACTGTGCCGGGCATGCCGGCAGGGATCGCACAAGCCGTATTGAGCTGAGACCGCGGGAGATCGAAGAACGAGTCAGCAACGCAGCCCGCACTCAACGTCCACGTCGTCGGGTTCGACGGGTTCACGTTGCCGCCGCACGGGGTGAACGTGGGGCACGTCTGGGGGAAGCTCAGCGTGACGCCACCGTCGGGCGTCATCAGCCCACCCGCGGTACCGCCCGTGCCGCCCGCCGTGCTGCCGCTGCCACCCGCCGTGCCGCTGCCACCCGCCGTGCCGCTGCCACCCGCCGTGCCAGTGCCGCCGGCCGTGCTGCCGCTGCCACCTGCGCGGCCGCCCGCCGTGCCGGTGCCGCCGGCCGTCGCGCCGGTGCCGCCGGCGGTCGAGCCGCTGCCGCCCGCGGTGCCAGAGCCGCCGCCCGTGCCCGTGCTCACGCACGCGCCGTTCGTGCAGCTCTGCCCGCTCGAGCACGCCTTGCACATCGCCGCGCCGGTGCCGCACTGGCTGTTGCTCGTGGCGGTGATGCACTCACCGGCCGACGTGCAGCACCCGGTCGAGCAGCTCGTCGTGTCGCACGTCTTCGACGACGAACCGCTACACGAGGGGACCACGGCGAGAAGCAGGCCGATCGAAAGACCCGCGATGAGGGCGCGCATCTGAGCGTTCATGGGGAAGCGCGCTTCTCACACCTCTTCCTCAGAAGCCAGCGCCGACCCGGAAGATCACCGCCGTCAGCGGCAGGGGCGACATCGCGTACTCGAACATCACCTCGCCGTGGTTCAGCACCGCGAGCGGGAACAGCACGATCGCCGACAGCACCTCGAGCAGCTGCCCGCCCGCGCCGTTCAGGTCGAACAGCGGGAAGTGATCGTACAGCTCGCGCACCGGCCACAGCGCCGTCACCCCGACGCCCGCCCGCACTCCGAAGAACGCGCGCGCCACCTGGCTCGTCATGCCCATCGCGTTCGTCACCGGCGTCGACACCCCGCCGCCGAACGGCGTCACCCGCACGAACACGAACACATCGGGAATCGCGTTCGCCGCGTTCGCCCCCGGCCGCGCCCAGACCAGCCCGCCGCGCAGCTGCAGCCCCATCGACATCTGGTACGGGTCCGCGAACGCCGTGTACGTGAGCTCGACGCCGAGCCCTCCGAACACCGACGGCCCCGACGCCCCCAGCCACCCGAGCGCTCCGCCGACGTACAGCGCCCCCGCGAGCGGGTTGCGGTCGGCGATGCCGAACGACACCGCGACGTCGCCCTGCACCGGCGTGATCGGCACCTCGACGGGCGCAGGCTCGGCAGCGGCGAGCAGTGCGAGGGCAAGCAGCGTCACGTGAGGGTGACGTTGCCACGAAAGCCGCGTTGCCGCGCACCGCGTGAACCCGCTACGCCTGTGCCCAGAAGAAGGGAGGCCCCGTCGAAAAGGGGGCGGGGTCTCTCTTCGTAGGAGCCGCTCCACGATGCGTCGCACCGCCGCGCTCTGCCTCGCGCTCGTCGCCTGCGCGCCCGCGCCCGGCGAAGCGCCCGGCGGCGAGGCCGGAGCAGCCCCCGCCGGCGGCTCGGCTCGCGCAGGCGGAGGAGGAGGCGGCAGCGGCGGCAGCACCTCGAACATCCGCCGCATCACCGCGCTCGCCGTCAGCCCCGCTCAGCTCACGCTCAAGCCCGGTCAGGTCTCGGGCTTCACGTGCACCGCCACCTTCGACGACGGGAGCACCGCCGACGTCTCGGGCTCCGTCACCTGGAGCGCCACCCTGCCCGCCGTCGCCGACGTCGCCGTGCTGTCGGCCACCGACAACCTCGTGCGCGTCGAGGCGCTCAGCGCGGGCGCGACGCAGATCGTGGCGCGCACCGGCGCGCTCTCGTCTCCTCCCGTGACGGTGACCGTCGCCGACCTCGCCGACGCCGGCAGCCCCAGCGGCGAGGTGCGCGGCGTGTGGGTCACCCGCTTCGCCTACGCGAACGCAAACCCCGCGACCGCGAAGGCGACCATCACCCGGATCATGAGCGGCGCCGCTGCCGGCGGCTACAACGTCGTCTACTTCCAGGTGCGCGGAAACGGCGACGCCTACTACCGCTCGGCGATCGTGCCGTGGGCGAAGGCGCTGACCGGCACGCTGGGGCGAGATCCCGGGTGGGATCCGCTCCAGTTCGCGATCGACGAGGCCCACGCGCGCGGCCTGCAGCTGCACGCGTACTTCAACGCCTTCACCGCGTGGACGGTGCCGAGCGGCTGCGCGGCCGCCGGCACCTGCTCGTGCGTCGCCGCGCAGGGCCAGCCGGACTCGTGCGTGCTGCCCGAGGCCGTGCCGGCCGGCGCTCCCGAGCACTGGCTGCGGGCGCACCCCGACGCGCTCGTCGTCAACACCGCCGGCCGCGCGATCGACGGCGAGTACTACTGGTTCTCGCCCGCGAACCTCGCCTACCGCGCGCACCTCATCGCCGCCGCCGACGAGCTGCTCGGGCGCTACGCCGTCGACGGCCTGCACCTCGATCGCATCCGCTACCCCGGGAGCTGGGCGTCGTACGACCCCGAGTCCGAAGCGGCCTGGGCCGCCCTGCCCGCTCCGAAGCCTGCGCGCGACGACTGGCAGCGCGACAACGTCACGGCCGCGGTCGCCGGCATCTACGCGGCGATGAAGACCCGGCGCCCCGCAGCCGTGCTCTCGGCCTCGGTCTGGGGCATCTACAAGCGGCTGCCCGGCTGCAGCACCTCGGAGGGCTACCCGCAGTACTTCCAGGACTCCATCGGGTGGATGAAGGCCGGCAAGATCGACGCGATCGTCCCCATGATCTACTGGGACATCGGCACCGGCTGCACCGACTGGTCGAAGCTGCTCGACGGCTTCCTCGCCGGCGCCGCCGGGCGCCCCGTCATCGCCGGCATGCACGCGCTCGACATGAGCGAGGTGCGGCCCGCCCGCCTCACCGCCCGGGTCGACTACGCACGCCGGGTCGGCGCCGCAGGCACCTCGGTGTTCGCCTCGACGTACCTCGATCAGCCGCCGTCCGGCTCGACCAGCGGCGACAGCTGGGCCGTGCTCCGCGGCACCGGCGGCGTCTTCTCTGCCGACGCTGCGGTTCCGCCCATCACCTGGCGTTGACGGGGGCCCTCTTCGGCCGCCGGCTGGTGCATGCGCCACTCGCCGCTCAGCGAGCCCGCCTGGCTCTCGAGCTGGAACAGCAGCCGCGCGCGCCGCACGTGCAGGCCGGCCGACAGCGGGTCGAGCGTCAGCGCGAGCTCGCACTCCGACAGCGCTCCCGGCAGATCGCCTCGCTCGCGCTTCGCGTCGGACGACGCGGCGTGCGCCGTGGCCGCGGCGATCGCGGTCGGGTGCTCGCGGCCGTACCGCCTGCGCGCAGCCCCCATCAGCTCGGGGTCGAGCCCGGCCTCGAGCGCCGCCGCGATGCCGCGGAAGTTCCCCCGCGCCGCGTCGTACGCCATGCGATCGACCGAGGAGCACAGCACCCGCACCGCCTCTTCGAGCCGCCGCAGCGTGCGCTCGAGCCGGGCCCGCGTCTGCGGCTCGCACGGCTGCAGGAGCGCGTCTTCGACCTTCGCCCGACACTCGCGCGCCCGCCGGCGGATGTGCCCGGCGTCGGCCCCGCTCGACGCCCCCAAGAGCGTGTAGAAGTTGCCCTGCCCCTTGCCGCGCGAGACCGCGCGCTGCAGCCGATCGAGCTCGCGATCGGGGTGCGCGCGCAAGAGCGGCTCGCCGCGCAGCACGCGATCGATCACGCCCTGCGCTTCGTGCGAGACGTGCGTGAACCGCGCCGCGAACCCCGCCGGCGTGCCGAGCGACGCCGCCTCGCTCGCTCCGACGTGCGTCGTGACCTCGGCGCGGCACTCGACCGGGACCCCGTCGATCGTCAGTCGAATGTGCAGCGGCGTGCCGACCGCGGGCGGCTCTTCGGCCGTCGCGAGCAAGAGCCCCCCCGAGAAGAGCTGGCTGCAGCCCGCACCCGCGATGGTGCGGCCCGACGGCAGGCGCACGTCGGCGGTCGCCGTGCGCGGCGGGGCCTGCATCGGAGCCGAGCGCAGCGCCTCGGCGAGCTCGGCGGCGGTGGCCCAGCGGTCTTCGGGGTGCTTCTCGAGCGCGCGCATGATCACGTCCGACAGCGCTCGCGGCACCGACGGCTGCAGCTCGTGCGGCGGCACCGGGCGCTCGTCGCGGTGCCGCAGCATCACCTGAATCGGGTTGCGCCCGTCGAACGGTACCCGCCCGGTCAACAGCTCGTAGCCGATGACCCCGAGCGCGTAGAGATCGGCGCGCAGGTCGACCACGCCGCCGGTGCACTGCTCGGGCGCGAGGTACTGGGGCGTGCCGCACAGCTGCCCGCTCGGCGTGCGCGGCGACCCCGGCTTCTGCTTGAGCATCATCGGCGCCAGGCCGAAGTCGAGCACCTTCACGAACTCGTCGTGCGTGGCGGTCGTCGTGAGAAAGACGTTCTCGGGCTTGAGGTCGCGGTGAACGATGCCGTGCTGATGAGCGGCTTGCAGCCCCGAGCAGATCTGCCGCAGCAGCGACGTCGCGACCGCCTGACCCGCGGGCCGCCCCAGGCGCTCGGTGAGTGACGCTCCCTCGAGCCACTCGGCCGCGACCCAGTACGCGGCGCCCGTGACGCCCGACTCGAGCACGCGTGCGATGTGCCCGCTGCGGACCTGCTGCAGCCCGCGCACGTAGCCGTCGAGGCGGGCCGTGAGCGTGCCGTCGTCTTGAAACCGCGGCAGCAGCACCTTCAGCGCGACGAGGCGGCTCTGGTCGGTGTCCTTCGCGAGGTAGACGACGCCGGTGAGCCCCGAGCCGAGCCGCTCGAGCAGGGCGAACTTGCCGAGCTGCCCCGCGATGCCCGGGTCCCGCCCTGCGGGAGGGACCGCAGAGAGCTCGTCGGGCGCGCTCATGATCACGACCCACGTGAAGAGACCAGCTTGAGCGCTCCGCGAGCACGCGCGACCCGCTCCTCGACGCTCGCCGACCGCACGTGGCCCTTGCCCGCCGTCTTCGCGGCGATGAGCGCTCGCTCGGCCGACGCGACCAGCGCCTCGGGGCGCAGGTTGTGCGGGCGCGAGACGTCGGCGTCGCTCACCCCGGCCGAGACCGACAGCACGGGCGGCTTGAGCCGCTCGCCGAGATCGGTGACCGGCCGGCGCGCGGCCGAGCGCAGGTGCACGGTCGAGGCGATGCGCTCGGCGAGCGCGCGGGCGTCCTCCTCGTGGGTGCAGGGTGCCAGCACGATGAACTCGTCGCCTCCCCATCTCGCGACGAGATCGGCCGGGCGGCACCCGTGCCTGAGCGCATCGGCCACGGCCGCGAGCGCGCGATCACCCACCGGGTGCCCGTGCCGGTCGTTGATCTCGCGCAGCCCGTCGAGCTCGATCAGCACCACCGCGAGCGGCGTGCCTTCGCGGTGCGCACGCAAGACCTCGCGCTTGAGCGCGCCCTCGCCGCTGCGCCGGTTCGGCAGGCCGGTCAGCGGGTCGAGCATCGCCAGCGCGCGCAGCCCGTCTTCGCGCGCGCCGATGAGGTAGCCGACGCCGGCCGCCGCCGCGGCCGCGAGCGTCAGGAAGAACGGGCTCGACGTCACCGGGCCCGCGAGCGAGGGCAAGAGCAGCGCCGCCACGGAGCAGACTGCCGAGAGCAACGGGTAGGTCCACCGCGAGGTGCCGAGACGCATGACCGTGCGATCGATGAAATCCCCGTGCCACGGGTTTGGCTGCCCGGCGCCCCGCCGCTCAGGCGCCGACGTCACCGATCGGGAACAGGGCCCCTTCCGGGCGTCACCGGTCAGGCTATTGTGTCGCCCGCGATGAGGGCTCTTGCGTTCGCCGTCCTGGTGTTGGCTGCGCCGACCGGCCCGGCCACGAAGCTCGTCGCCATCTGGCTCGATCGCGGGTCGCCCTACATGGAGCTGCGCCCCGACGGCTCGGGGCGCATCGGGCTCAACGAGAACACCTGGTCCGCCGACAAAGAGACGCTGCACGTCTCTGAGAAGGAGTCGGGCAACACGTTCGATCTGCCCTACACGCTCGAGGGCGGCGGCAAGACGCTCAAGCTGATCGTGAACGGCACGACCGTAGCGCTCGAGCGGAGCAAGCAGAAGCCCGCGGCGAAGGCGCCCCCGCCGCCGAAGAAGCCGTCCGAGATCGCCGCCGGCAACGAGCCCGACGCCGGCACCCCGAAGAAGAAGAAGGGGAAGAAGTAGTGCGGCTCGCCGCGCTGGGCGGCCTCGGCGAGATCGGCCTCAACACGATGGTCTTCGAGCACGAGGGCCGCCGGCTGCTCGTCGACTGTGGCCTCATGTTTCCGCGCGGCGACGTGCCCGGCGTCGAGGTCGTGTTCCCCGATCTCGGCTGGCTGCTCGAGCGGCCCGAGGCGCTCGACGGCGTCGTGCTGACGCACGCTCACGAAGATCACGTCGGCGCCCTGCCCGCCCTGCTCCGCCGCGTCAACGTGCCGGTCTACGCGACGCCGTTCACGCTCGGAGTCGCCCGCCACCGCCTCGACGAGGCCGGCCTGCACGGCGACCTGCGGGCGCTCGGGCCCCGCGCACCCGAGACGATCGGGGCGTTCACCGTCGAGGCGCTTCGGGTCACGCACTCGATTCCCGACTCCATCGGGCTCGCGCTGACGGCGGGCGGCGTCACCGCGGTGCACACCGGCGACTTCAAGCTCGACCTCGAGCCCATCGACGGCCAGCTCACCGACCTCGACCGCCTCGGTGAGCTCGGCGAGCGCGGCGTCGATCTCTTGCTGTCGGACTCGACGAACTCCGAGGTGCAGGGCTCGACGCGCAGCGAGCGCGTGGTCGCCGACACCTTCGCGCGGCTCTTCCCCGCCGCCCCCGGCCGGATCATCGTCTCGCTGTTCGGCTCGCACCTGCACCGGGTGCAGCACACCATCGCGCTCGCCGAGCGCCTCGGCCGCAAGGTGCTCGTCTGGGGCCGCAGCCTCGAGCGCAACGTTCGAATCGCGCGCGAGCTCGGCTACCTCAAGGCGCAAGACGGCACCTTCGTCGACCTGCCCGGGTTCCTCGCGCTGCCCCGCGAGAAGGCGCTGCTGGTCTGCACGGGCGCGCAGGGCGAGCCGCGGTCGGCGCTCGTCACGATGGTGTCTGACGAGCCTCGCGACCTGCGCGTGCTCGCGGGCGACACCATCATCCTCACGTCGCGCACGATTCCCGGCAACGAGCCGTACGTGACCGACCTCATCGACCGGGCCTACGCGCGCGGCGCGACGGTCATCTGGCCCGCGATCGAGCCCGGCGTGCACGTCAGCGGGCACGCCGCCCGAGACGAGCAGCGCAAGATGATCGAGACGGTGCGCCCGCGGGTGTTGGTGCCGATTCACGGCGAGCTCCACCACCTGCACCACCACATCGGCCTCGGCCGCGAGGCGGGCCTCGAGCCGCAGCAGGCCCGGCTCGCGACCGACGGCGATCTGCTCGAGCTCGACGCCGAGGGCCTCACCACGCTGGGCCGCATTCCCGTCGGCCGCCTCTTCGGGCGGCGCGAGTCCGACGCCTACGTCTCGGGCCGCGCCATCGACGAGCGCCGGCAGCTCGAGCAGGGGGTCGTGTTCGCCGTCGTGGCGTTCGCCGCCGGCTCGGGCCGCATCGCGGCGGGGCCGCGCCTGACGAGCCGGGGGCTGCCCGCCGACGAGGAGGCCCTGCTGCCGCTCGCCGCCGAGGGCGCCCGGGCGAACCTGCTCGAGCTGTCGGAGGTGCTCCGGGGCGACGACGCCCTGGTGACCGAGCACGTGGTTGCGGGCATTCGGCGGGTGTTCAAGCAGGCGGCGGGCCGGCGGCCCAACGTGGTGGTGCAGGTGCTTCGGGTTTGAGGTAATTGGGTTGTCTTGACCTTGGCCGTGATCCCCCTGCTGCTCGCCCTGACCGCTGCGCTCCCGGCACCGCCCGAACGCCCCATTCGGCCGCTCCCGACGATCGCCAAGGAGCCCAAGCTCGACGGCGCGCTGAAAGACCTCGCCCCCGCGACCGACTTCAAGATGCCGGCGTCGGCGATCAGCCAGTCGTCGGCGCTCGCGGTGAAGGCCGCCTTCCGCAAGGACACGGTGTGGCTCGGGGTTCAGGTGACCGACGACAAGGTGATGGCGACCGACGAGGTCACGGTGACCGTCTTCTTCCCCGGCGCCGGAGTCACCGCGCGCGGCTACACGTACAAGTTCGGCTTCGACGGCAAGCGCGCGAGCCCCGCTGAGGCGATGGTGCCGGCGTACTCGTTCGAAGCGGTGAAGGCCGCGACGAAGACCGACCCGAAGGGCTTCACGCTCGAGATCAACCTGCCTCCGAAGGCGCTGCCGCGCTTCCAGGCGCGCAGCCAGCTCGCGTTCACGGTGTGCGTCGAGTACGCCGACGTCGATGCCGAGGGCGGTACCGCGGCGGCCCCGCTGAGCACCTGCACGTCGGGCGACATGCCCGGCGGGGCGACGCGCATTCCCGACGAGCTGCGCAAGACGGTGAAGGTGCCGCCGCCGCTCGAGGTCGAGGGGCTCGAGCACCGAGCGACGGGCGTGGTCGGCTTCGCCGAGCTGCACTACCCGATGTGGGGCTACACCGACGGGCCGATGAGCGCCGCGGCGCTGCGCGAGCTGATCGCGGGCAACGACTCGATCGACCCGCAGAAGGTGAAGATCCCCATCTCGGACAACCTGGCGCTGCCCGACCTGCGACCGGTGTACACGGTGCTGACGGGGCAAGACCCGTACGTCGGCGACAAGTGCGACGCCGAGCAGGAGGTGCGCCTCGCGATGTACGCGGTGAAGGGCAACGTCGCGGCGCGGGTGCTCGAGTGGCCGGCCATCACGTGCGGCCTGGGCCGGGCGCTGTCGATTCTGCTCTCGGCCGAAGGTCACCTGCAGATCGGCTACAGCAACGGGTCGGTCGCGAACTTCGCGTACTCGGGTGATCACTTCGAGCGGAGCGAGCTGGGAGCAAAGTAGTGACCTCGAAGTCCCTGTACATGATGACGCTGGGCTGCCCGAAGAACCGGGTCGACAGCGAGGTGATGCTCGGCACGCTGTCGAAGGCCGGGTACAAGCTGGTGCCCGAGCCGGAAGCGGCCGAGGTGATCGTCGTCAACACGTGCGCGTTCATCGGGCCTGCGAAGCAGGAGTCGGTCGACAGCGTGCTCGAGATGGCGGAGCACAAGAAGACCGGCGCGTGCAAGACGCTGGTGGTGACGGGGTGCCTGTCGCAGCGCTACGGGCCCGAGCTCGCGAAAGACCTGCCCGAGGTCGATCACTTTCTGGGGACGTCGGCGTACGTGCAGATCGCCGACCTGCTGGCGGCCGAGGCGTCGCCGCGCCAGGTGATTCCGGATCCCGACTACATCCACACGGCGGCGACTCCGAAGGTGAGCTCGATGCCGGGCTACACCGCGTACCTGAAGATCTCGGAGGGCTGCGACAACAAGTGCGCGTTCTGCATCATCCCCAAGCTGCGCGGGGCGCAGCGGTCGCGCACGATCGACGACGTGGTCGCCGAGGCCGCGAAGCTCGCCGACGGAGGCGTGCAGGAGCTGAACCTCGTCGCGCAAGATCTGACCGCGTACGGCCACGACCTGCCCGGCAAGCCGAAGCTGCACGACCTCTTGAAGGAGCTCGTGAAGGTCGACGTGCGGTGGATTCGGCTGCACTACGCCTACCCGCGCGTGTTCCCCGACGAGCTGATCGACGTGATGGCGAACGAGCCGCGCATCGCGAAGTACCTCG
This sequence comes from Myxococcaceae bacterium, assembly GCA_044223505.1. Taxonomy (GTDB): domain Bacteria; phylum Myxococcota; class Myxococcia; order Myxococcales; family Myxococcaceae; genus Xiheicaenimonas. The sequence continues at coordinate 148,388 of JBGALX010000015.1, read as the reverse complement.
ACATGCCGCTGCAGCACGCGAGCGACAAGCTGCTGATGTCGATGAAGCGCGGCCGCAACGCGCAGTTCCTCGTCGATCTGTTGAAGAAGATCCGCGCGCGGGTGCCGGGGCTCACGTTCCGCACGTCGCTCATCGTCGGCTTGCCGGGCGAGACGGAAGAGGACTTCAAGCTGCTCGAAGACTTCGTGCGCGAGCAGCGGTTCGAGCGCATGGGCTGCTTCCAGTACAGCGACGAAGAAGACACCGCCGCGTACGAGATGGACAACAAGGTGCCGCAGAAGCTCATCGAGCGGCGCTGGCGCCAGATCATGGCGATTCAGAAGCGCATCAACCGCGAGCACAACAAGGCGATGATCGGCCGCAAGCTCGAGGTGCTCGTCGAGGGCGTCTCGCCGGAGTCCGAGCACCTGCTCGTGGGCCGGTGGGAGGGCCAGGCGCCCGAGATCGACGGTCAGGTCTACATCAACGACGGCCTCGCCTACCCTGGCGAGCTCGTGACGGTCGAGGTCACCGAGGCGCACGACTACGACCTCGTCGCGCGCGTCGTCGAGCGCCCCGACCCGAAGAAGCGCAAGCTGCAGGCACGGCCGCTGCCCGTGTGGACGGCGCCGCGCTGATTCCCTGCGCCCCAATCGACCGCAGCCCGACGTGGACGCGCTCGCGCACGTGGACGCGCTCGCGCACCTGGACGAGCTCCCGCACGTGGACGAGCTCCCGCACGTGGACGTGGTCGCGCACGTGGACGTGGTCGTAGCCGTGATCGTGATCGTGATCGTGATCGTGATCGGCTTCTTCGAGCGCTGATACCGCCGATCACGATCACGATCACGATCACGATCACGATCACGATCACGATCACGATCACGATCACGGCTACGACCACGTCCAGGTCCACGAGCGCGTCCACGCGCTCGAGCTCGTAGAAAGCATCGGGGCCCTTGTCCGCCGTCGCGGAGGGGCCCCGATCCCTACGGCAATCTCACCGTCAGCTCAGAACTGGTGCGCTTCGGTCGAGTCTTCGAGCGCCTTCGTGTTCGACTTGCCGCTCGAGATCACCTCGGCGACGGCATCGAAGTAGCCCGTGCCCACCTCGCGCTGGTGGCGCGTCGCGGTGTAGCCGGCGCCCTCGCTCGCGAACTCGGCCTGCTGCAGCTGCGAGTACGCGGCCATGCCCGACTCCCGGTAGCCCTGCGCCAGCTCGAACATCGAGTGGTTCAGCGCGTGGAAGCCGGCGAGCGTCACGAACTGGAACCGGTAGCCCATCGCGCCCAGCTCACGCTGGAACTTCTCGATCGTCGGCGCGTCGAGCTTCTTGCGCCAGTTGAACGACGGCGAGCAGTTGTACGCGAGCATCTTGCCGGGGAACTCCTTGTGCACCTCTTCGGCGAAGCGCTTCGCCTCGGCGAGGTCGGGCGTCGACGTCTCGCACCACAAGAGGTCCGCGTACGGCGCGTAGGCCTTCGCGCGCGCGATCGCGAACGCGAGCCCGTCGTCCTTCAGGCGGAAGAAGCCCTCGGCGGTGCGCTCCTTCGAGGCGATGAACGGCAGGTCGCGCTCGTCGACGTCGGTGGTGAGCAGCTTCGCGCTCTGCGCGTCGGTGCGCGCCACGAGAATCGTCGGCACGTCCATCACGTCGGCCGCGAGCCGCGCCGCGATCAGCGTGCGAATGAACTGCGACGTCGGCACGAGCACCTTGCCGCCCATGTGGCCGCACTTCTTCTCGCTCGCGAGCTGGTCTTCGAAGTGAACGCCCGCGGCGCCCGCCTCGATCATCGCCTTCATCAGCTCGAACGCGTTGAGCGGGCCGCCGAAGCCGGCCTCGGCGTCGGCGATCATCGGAGCCAGCCAGTGCCGGTCGTGCTTGCCCTCCGAGTGATCGATCTGATCGGCGCGGCGCAGCGCCGCGTTGATCTTGCGCACCAGGTTCGGCACCGAGTCGACCGGGTACAGGCTCTGGTCGGGGTACATCTGGCCCGACGTGTTCGCGTCGGCCGCCACCTGCCAGCCCGAGATGTAGATCGCCTCGAGGCCGGCCCGAACCATCTGCACCGCCTGGTTGCCGGTGAGCGCGCCGAGCGCGGGCACGAACGCGCGGGTGTTGAGCAGCTCCCAAAGGCGCTCGGCGCCGAGCCGCGCGAGCGTGTACTCGACCTTCACCGTTCCGCGCAGGCGGTCGACGTCGGCCTCCGAGTACGGGCGGGTGATGCCCGCGAATCGCCGGTCATGAACGCCGGGAGTAGAGGCCGGTTGAATGCGCGGAACTGCGGTCATGATCATTCTCCTTCTGGGGGGGTGTTGAGCAGCTGCCGGTACGCCGGGATCGTGAGGAAGTCGTCGAGGCTGTCGCCGAGCGAGAGCGCGCGGAACAGCGTGCGCGCCTCCGAGAAGCGGCCGTTCGAGTACGGCGCGAGCTCTTCGCGCATGATCTCGTCGAGCCGCTCGGGCGCCACCAGCCCCGCGTGCACCTGCTGCCAGACCTGCGCGCGCGAGATCTCGGCCGTGGCCGCGTCTTCCATCAGGTTGTAGAGCGGCACGCAGCCCTGCCCGCGCAGCCAAGCCTCGATGTAGCGCACGCCGACGCGCACGTTGTGACGCAGGCCCTCTTCGGTGCGCGTGCCCTCGGGCACCCGCGTGAGATCTTCCGCCGTGACCTTCACGTCTTCGCGCAGCCGGTGCAGCTGGTTCGGCGTCTTCATGTGCTCGTCGAAGATCGCCTTCGCGACGGGCACCAGCGCCGGGTGCGCCACCCACGTGCCGTCGTGCCCGTCGGTCGCCTCGCGCAGCTTGTCAGCCTTCACCTTGGCCATCGCGACCTCGTTCGCGGCGGCGTCGTCTTTGATCGGAATCTGCGCCGCCATGCCGCCCATCGCGTGGGCGCCGCGCCGGTGGCACGTCTGAATGAGCAGCTGCGTGTACGCGCGCAGGAACCCGCGATCCATCGTGAGCTGGCTGCGGTCGGGCAGCAGCACCTCGGGCTGCTTCTTGAGGAAGCTGAACATGTAGTCCCAGCGGCCGCAGTTGAGGCCGGCTGAGTGCTCACGCAGCTCGTAGAGAATCTCGTGCATCTCGAACGCCGCCGGCAGCGTCTCGATCAGCACCGTCGCCTTCGTCGTGCCGCGCCTCACGCCCAGCCGGTCTTCCGCGAACGAGATGACGTCGTTCCACAGGCGGGCCTCGAGGTGGCTCTCCATCTTCGGCAGGTAGAAGAAGGGGCCCGTGCCGCGGGCCTCCTGCTCCTTCGCGTTGTGGAAGAAGAAGAGGCCGAAGTCGAACAGCGAGCCCGACATCGGCTTGCCGTCGACCAGCACGTGCGCCTCCTCGAGGTGCCAGCCGCGCGGCCTCACGAACAGCGTCGCGATCGTGTCGTTCAGCTTGTACTGCTTGCCCGTCTCGGGAGCCTGGTACGTCAGCGTGCGCCGCACCGCCGCCTGCAGCGCGAGCTGGCCCTCGACCAGGTTCGACCACGTCGGCGCCAGCGAGTCTTCGAAGTCCGCCATGAAGACGTTCGCGCCGCTGTTGAGCGCGTTGATGATCATCTTCGGCTCGGCAGGCCCCGTGATCTCGACCCGCCGGTCGGCGATCACGTCGGGCACCGGTGACACCCTCCACTCGCCCTCGCGCACCGCCTTCGTCGCGCTTAGGAACTCGAACGGAGCCTTGTGCCGCTTCCCAAGCAGCTCCCTGCGCCGGGGCCCAAACGTCTTCTCCAGGGCCTCCACAAATGCCAGGGCGTCGGGCGTGAACAGCCCCGCAGGCGCCGCGCCCTTCAATGCGAGGGTCGAGCCGCTCATCGGTTCACCTGAAAATCCGTCAATTTGGTCTTCGCGTTCCCACATAGCGACGTAAACGGCAAAATAAGCCTGCCTTTCTCAAATGACAACGTGCGTCATAGTAACGGCGTCAGTTAATGGTTAACGACAGAAAAACATGACTGCTTTTGCGCTGTAAACGGCCCGAAACGGCGTGTTACCGCTTCGGATTGACTCATCGTAAATCATGGGCGGCCTCGCCCGGCGCGACTTTTCGAGGCTCGAGGCCCTTCGATTCGCCGTCCACTCGCCTCTCGAAGGAGCCCGTCATGAAGAACGCCCTCATCGCCCTCGCCGTCAGCTTCGCCCTCGGCTTCGCGGTCTCGACCGCCACCGCTACCGCTGCGCCACGCGAGGAGGCGCCCAAGTGCAAGGCCGCCGGCCAGCCCTGCTCCGACGCCGAAGACTGCTGCTCGCGCATGTGCCGCAAAGACACGAAGAAGTGCAGCTGAGCTGAGCGCTGCAAGAGGCTCCAGGCGACGACCGCCGTCTACCGCGCTGCACGCCGCCGACACAGATGCGGCAGCGGTTCACCGCTGCTGCGCCGAGCTCGTCGGCAGTGCGGAGCGCGCGCGCCCGGCTTCCAGGCCACCGGGCTGCGGCTACCCCCACCTGCAGGCGGTGAACGCAGCCACGTTGGGTCGAGCCCCGCAGCTGCGCAGCGGCTCACGCCCGGTACCGCCGCGCCCCCCGCATCTGACTGAACCTGGCTGCCTTTGCGCCCACCTGCTGGTGGTGAACGGAGCCGCAGACGCATGGTTGGCAGCTCCACGGGCACCGCCAGCGGTGGCAGACGGACATCGAGCAGCGGCGCCCCCTCAACGTCGGCAACTGGAAGATCATCGAAGTCACCCGCGAAGACCTCGAGCGCCTGCGCGCGACGCTTTCGGACCCGGCTGCGTTTTCCTTCAGCGCCTGGGGGTAAACGGAGCCAGGATGGGGGTGATGCCCACGTCGCTCGCCTCGATGCTGCCGGCCGAGGCCCTCCGGCATGGCACAGTTACGCCCGACGCCGTCCTCGACCGCTTCGTCGAGTGGGTCGCCCAGAGCGGCCTGTCGCTGTACCCGCACCAGGAAGAGGCGATTCTCGAGCTCCTCGGCGGCAAGCACGTCGTGCTCTCGACGCCGACGGGCAGCGGCAAGTCGCTCGTCGCCTTCGCGCTGCACTTCAACGCGATGGCCCGCAAAGAGACGTCGTTCTACACGTGCCCCATCAAGGCGCTCGTGAACGAGAAGTTCTTCGCGCTCTGCGAAGCGTTCGGCCCCGAGAACGTCGCGCTGATGACGGGCGACGCCGCGGTGAACCGCAACGCGCCGATCGTCTGCTGCACCGCCGAGATCCTCATGAACCTCGCGCTGCGCGAGGGCCGCCGCTTCGCCGACTGGGTCGTGATGGACGAGTTCCATTACTACGGCGACAAAGAGCGCGGCGTCGCCTGGCAGGTGCCGCTGCTCACCCTGCCCGAGACCACCTTCTTGCTGATGTCGGCGACGCTCGGCGACGTCAGCGCCATCACCGGCCCGCTCGAAGAGCTGACGAAGAAGGGCGTCGCCGAGGTGCGCAGCGCGCGACGCCCGGTGCCGCTCGAGTACTCGTACGCCGAGACGCCGCTGCACGAGACCGTGCAGAAGCTGCTCGAGAGCGGCCGCTCGCCGGTCTACCTCGTCAACTTCTCGCAGCGCGCCGCGGCCGAGCAGGCGCAGAACCTGCTGTCGATCGACTTCCTCTCGAAGGCCCAGAAAGAGCGGCTCAAGGAGGCCGTCGTCGGCACCCGCTTCGACACGCCGTTCGGAAAAGACCTGAAGCGCCTGCTGCTGCACGGCGTCGGGCTGCACCACGCGGGGCTCTTGCCGAAGTACCGGCGCCTCGTCGAGCGGCTGAGCCAGGACGGCCTGCTGCAGGTCATCTCGGGCACCGACACGCTGGGCGTCGGGGTCAACATTCCCATTCGCACGGTGCTGCTGACGCAGCTGTGCAAGTTCGACGGCGAGAAGACGGCGCAGCTCACGGTGCGCGACTTCCTGCAGATCAGCGGGCGCGCGGGCCGCAAGGGGTTCGACGACAAGGGCTACGTGGTGGCGCAGGCGCCGGCGCACGTGATCGAGAACCTCAAGCTGCAGCAGAAGAAAGACGGCGGGAAGAAGGTGGTGCTGCAGAAGCCGCCCCAGAAGGGCTACGTGCACTGGGATCAGAGCACGTTCGAGAAGCTGCAGAGCCGGCCGCCCGAGGCGCTCGAGTCGCGCTTCACGCTGAGCCACGGCCTCATCGTGAACCTGCTGCAGGCGAACGCCGAGTCGTCGGTCGGCGGCTACCGGCGGCTCGTCGAGCTGATCGGGAAGCACCACGGGCACACGCTGGCGAAGGTGCGGCTCTACAAGCACGCGCGCGTGCTCTTGCGGTCGCTGCTGTCGGCGGGCCTCGTGACCCACGAGAAGCGCAGCGCGACGATGCCGGCGCACCTCGCGCTGCTCGAGGGGCTGCAGCAGAGCTTCTCGCTGCACCACACGCTGTCGCTCTTCATGCTCGAGACGCTCGGCAAGCTCGACAGGGAGCAAGAGGGCTACGCGCTGCACATGCTGTCGCTGGTCGAGTCGATTCTCGAGAGCCCCGACGCGGTGCTGTACGCGCAGCTCGACAAGCTGAAGGGCGAGAAGGTCGCCGAGCTGAAGGCGCAGGGCGTCGAATACGAGCAGCGCATGGAGGAGCTCGAGAAGCTCACCTGGCCGAAGCCCGACGCCGACTTCATCTACGGGCACTTCAACGACTTCGCGGCGAAGCACCCGTGGGTCGGCCAGGAAGACGTGCGGCCGAAGTCGATCGCGCGCGAGCTGTTCGAGACGTGCGCGACCTTCAACGACTACGTGAAGGACTACGGCCTGCAGCGCACCGAGGGCGTGCTGCTGCGTTACCTGTCGGAGGCATACAAGACGCTCGCGACGAACGTGCCCGAGACCGCGCGCGACGAGGGCGTCGAAGACGTGCTCGCGTTCTTGCTGACCACGCTGAAGCAGGTCGACTCGAGCCTGCTCGAAGAGTGGCAGGGCATGCGCGAGGAGCCCGGGCCGAAGAAGCCGCAGGCCGAGCCGCACCGGCGGCCGCCCGATCTCGGGGCCAACCCGAAGAAGCTGGCGGCGCGCGTGCGGGCCGAGGCGCACCGGCTGGTGGTCGCGCTGGCGCGCAAGCGCTATGAGGAGGCGGCCGAGATGGTGCCGAGCTCGTCGGGGTGGACGGCCGAGCGCTTCGAGCACGAGCTGCAGCCATACTGGGCGAAGTACGCGGCGATCGACACGACACCTCGCGCGCGGCTGGCGTCGCTCACGCAGGTCGAGCCGGCCGACGAGCCGCGGGTGTGGCGGGTGCGGCACGCGCTGGTGTCACCCGACGGTGAGCAGGACTTCATGCTCGAGGGGCAGATCGACCTGCGCGGCCGCGAAGACTCGGACGAGCCGCTGTTCGATCTGCGCCGGATCGCCGAATAGGGGGGCGCCGGAGTGCGCCTGCGCCTCGTGAACGTGACCGTGATCGGCTCTTCGCGGCGCACGTAACGGCCGATCACGATCACGATCACGTCCACGGCTACGACCACGTTCACGTGCGCGAGCGCGTCCACGCTTGCCTGCGCGTGTGCGTCCACGCCGGTAACACCGAGGAATTCTCTCGCCCGCTGACGCAGCCGTGACGCACGCGGCCGGCCAGGCTCGCATGCTCGAAGCATGGAGCCGAAGGTCAAGCCACGCTTCCGGGGCAGCTCGCACTTCATCGCCTTCTTCGTGGCGGTGTTCTGCGGCGCGAGCCTGGTGGCGCTGACTCCGCAACGCGGCAGCGCCTGGGTGGGCGCGGCGATCTACGCGTTCTGCCTCGCGCTGATGCTCGGAGCGTCGGGCTTCTACCACCGGCCGATGTGGTCTGCGCGCACGCGCCGCGTCCTGAAGAAGCTCGACCACGTGGGGATCTTCTTTCAGATCGCCGGCACCTACACGGCATTCTGGACGCTGACGCCCTCAGACCTGAGGTCGACCGCCCTGCTCGTCGTGATGTGGGGCTGCGCCGCAACCGGCGCCCTGCTCTTCTCGATCTTCACCGACTCCCACCGCGCCCTGCGCGCCGGCGTCTACGTCGCCCTGGGCCTCTCGACGCTCCCCCTGGCGCTGGTGATGCCGCAGGTCATCGGCTGGGGCCCGAGCGCCGTCGTGGTCGCGAGCTCGGCGCTCTACATCATCGGCGCCGCGGTCTACGCACGACGCTGGCCGAACCCCAACCCGCGCGTGTTCGGCTACCACGAGGTCTTCCACGTCTTCGTCGTCGTCGCCGCCGCCGCGCAGTTCTGGGCCGTCGCCCACCAGCACTTCGCGACGTGATCAGGCTGCGGCGGTCGCTTCGCTCTCGGCGGCTGCCTGCACGGGAAAGAGCTTCGGCAGGTCGCGAATGAAGCGCACCTGGTTCGAGAAGCCCTTCTCTTTCCGCCGCACCCACAGCAGCCGCACGCTGCCGTCGGCGAAGTAGAAGTGCATGAGCCCGTCGTCGCTGACGACTCCCGCAAGGCTCGGGCGCGGCTGCTCGATGATCTCGAGCACGTCGCCGTGCGGCTTGTTCGACACCAGGTGCACGAACAGCACCCGCTGGTTGGTCAGCACCCCGTGCGCCCCCTTGTCGCCCGGCGCGAGCTCGCCGTTCACCATCAGCGGCTCGGGGAAACCGAAGGCCTGCTGCTCGACCTGCTCGTTCGCCTTGAGCAGCGGGCGCACGACGTCGGCGAGCGCCCGATCTCGATCGGTGTCGAGCGCCGGCGGCCCCGCGCTGAGCGGCGCTTCGGCGTCTTCCCGCAGCCGCTTCTTCTTGCGAGCGCTCGACCAAAGCGTGAACGCGACGACGAGCCCAATGATGAGCCACAGCGAGTAGCCCAGGCCGTACTTCCACAGCGGCACCGAGTACTCGGGCAGCGGGTCAGGCAGCATGCCGGTCGACTGAAACTCCTTCAGCTCGGAGCCGGACGGCAGCGGGTAGAAGTAGTTCTTCGAGACCGCGAGCACGTAGCCGTCGTCTTTCATGTAGACGCCGGCGCCAACGAACAGCGTGGTGGTCTTGTAGGCGATGCAGAGCTCCTCGTGCTCGGCGCCCTTGAGCTTCACCGGCTGAATGCACTCGATCGACTCGTCTTTACCGAAGATCAGCTTGCCCATGCGCTGCTCCGTGGTGCCGGCTCAGCAGAGTTTTGAACGCCGTCGCTTGGGGTGCGACTGCGGGTGGATACGAGACGCTCGGGCCGTCGGCGGCGGCGACTCGGGGCGCTCCCTGCCGAGCTTCCGCGCACCGACGGTGGAGCCGATCACCATCGCCCCGTCAGTACACGGGGTCGGCGTAGATCTCGGAGATGCTGCGCTGCGACTCGAGCACCTGGATGTAGTTCTTGAGCACGGTGACGGTGGCGGGGTCCATCGGGTCCATCAGGCCCTTGAGCTCCTCGGCGCGGGCGAGCATGCGGGCGGCGACGCCGTTCTCGATGACGCCGGTCTTGTACGAGACCGCCGTGTAGACCTTGCCGCTGAACGGGTCGGTGAACGCGACGGTGGGCAGCGAGGGCATGATCGCGGCGCCGTTGCCGGCGACCCAGATGCGGGCCGAGTCGGCGTAGGTGTTGTCGAACGTCGCGGGCAACAGAGCGTTGCCGAGCGAGGCCATCCACAGCTGAACGGTGAAGCCGACCTGAGGGTCGACGGCGGTGGTGCCGGCGGGAGGCACGGTGATGGGCTTGCTGATGGGGCGCTCGACGTACTTCATGCCGTCGTAGACGGGGCCGTAGCGGTCGTAGCGGTTGGTGAGCGCGCCGGCCCAGAAGTCGAGCATCTGCTTCGGGTAGAGCCGGGCGAAGTTGATGGCGTACTGGCGGAGGTCCGACGCCTCGTCTTTGCCGATGAAGTACGTCTCGGGGTCGGTCAGCTCGGAGATGGCGGCGATCTTGTCGGTGAAGCTGCCGAGGTGATGCAGGCGCTCGTACCAGAAGTAGCCCGAGTCGTATTCCCACTCGGTGGCGAAGTACCGGCCCTGACCGAGCGGGAGCTCGAAGTCGGGCGGGTACATCGGGTCGTAGTAGTCGTCTTGCAGGTAGATGTCGCGGCCGTCGTCGCCGGCGTAGAGCACGTACTTGCCGGGCGTGGGCGTCGTGACGATGTTGCCGAGCAGATCGAACCCGTCTGAGACCGCCATGGTGAACGGGCCCCAGCCGTTGGGGTCGACCCAGAAGTTGCGGCTGGCGGCGTCGGTCTCGTCGTACATGTCGGCGCGGTACAGCACGTAGAACTGCATCGCGTTGCGCAGGGTCTCGAGGTAGCGGACGTAGAGGCGATCGAGGTGTGACTCGGGGTCGAAGTCGAGCCGCTGCCGGCGGAAGTCGTCGAAGATGTAGTAGCCCTTGTAGCGATCGATGACGTCACGGACGATCTCGTAGACGTCGGCGCCGCGGTCGTAGGCCATGCAGCCGATCGACGCGCCCTCGAACTCGTCGCTGCAGAACGCGTACGGCACGACCATGCGGCCCATCGGGTCGGCGTCGACCTCGTCGGCCGCGGGGCACTGCGGTGCGAGCTTCTGCTTCGTGATGCTCTTGAACGGCACGTCGGCGCGGGCCTCGAGCGTCACGAGCGACGGCAGCTTCGAGTAGTGCGAAGAGACGTAGTTGGCGCCCTGGCAGTCGACGAGCAGCGGCGCGGGCTCGCCGTAGGTCACGCCGACCTGCAGGCCGCCCATGACGAACTTGTCTTTGACGTCGGTGAAGACCTCGACGAGCTGGCCGTAGCCGAACTTGATGGCGGCGCGGTCGTACTTCCCGAGGCCGTCGATGTCGGTGTTGAAGCCGGCGCCGTAGTCCATGATCGAGCTCTGCTGGAACTCGCTGATGCCGGCGCGCAGGCCGTTGGGCTTCTGAACGCCCTCGAGCTCGGTCTGCGTGACCGGGTCCATGTACCGCGGGCCGGTCGAGCCGTTCGCGACGCGCAGATCCCAGTACGACTTCGGGTAGTTCATCGGGTCGAACGAGCCGGCGAAGTTGTGCCGCAGGCCGATGGTGTGGCCGACCTCGTGCAGCGTCGTCGAGAGGAACACCTGCTCGCGGATGACGCGCCAGACGTCGGCGGCGTTCTTGCCCTTCTGGGCGAGCGCGAAGCCGTAGACGGTGTCGTCCATCGAGCCGGCGAGGTCGACGCCCTTGGCCGAGAGGCGCTTCTTCATGTCGCGAATGACGCGGGCGTGCGAGGGCGACATGAGCAGCGCGGGCCGCACGGTCGAGACGTCGACGCCCGAGAGCGCGGTGCGCGGGTCGACGCCGCGGCGCATGAGCACGTCGGGGCCGAGCAGCTGCTTCTCGACGTTGGTGCCGTCGAGCTGGTGCAGGCGCTTGAGTGAGAGGCCGGGGTCGGCGCCGAGCAGCGAGCCCTTGCGGAGCGCCGCGAGGCGGTCGTGCGAGGTGGCGTGCAGCTCGCGAACGCTGCCCTTCTTGAGGCGCGGCACCTTGGGGAGCGCGTGCATCCACGAGGTGTCCATGCGGTTGAAGGCGTCGGCGACCTCGGCCTGGTCGAGGCTGCGCGAGCGCGGGCCGTAGAGCTGGCCGTCGAGCCAGGCCTTCACGTTCTCGCCGTCGATGAACTTGTCGGGCGGGATCTCACCGTTGACGAGGCGCACGATGTCGCGCGCGTAGGCGGCGTACGAGTCGTTGGGGCCGCCGTAGATGTTGGCGGTCGACGAGATGACCTCGCCCGTCTCGGGGTCGTTCGAGTTCGGGCCGTAGCCGAGCAGGCCGGCCGAGGTGGGCTCGACGACCCAGTTGATGAGGTTGTAGCGAATGTCGCCGAGGCGGGCGTGGGTGCCCTCGTCGCCGCACCAGGCGTTGTCGCCGGCCTTGACGGGGTTGTTGGTGCAGACCACGAACATCTGCGCGGGGGCGTCGCGACCGATGAGCGACTTGTAGATGCCGCGGAAGATCTCGTCGTACTGGCGCTCGAGCTCCTTGGCCATCGGCTTCAGGTCTTCGGGGAACTGATCGTTGACGTAGTAGACGATGGCGCGGGGGCCGAGCTCCATGCTGGCCGTGTTCTTGGGGTCGTCGAGGTTGCGGACGGCGTAGGGGAAGCTGCAGACGCCGGTGACGGTGCCGTCGGAGTTGATGACGGCCTGGGGCACCTCGGTGACGCAGCGGCGGCCGGGCTCGGCGCCTCCGCAGTCGGAGTCGACCTTGCAGGTCGAGTCGAAGTCGAGGGCGTGGCGCCAGATGTTGTGGCGGTTGATGAGGCGCTTCTTGCCCTCTTCGGTGAGGCCGTACTGGCGGTTGTAGGTGAGTCGGTCGACGGTGAAGAAGCCGAAGCGCTCCATCATCTTGTCGTCGTAGACGAGGGGCTCGTAGTCACGGGCTGCCGCGCGCATGAAGCTGTTGCGGACCTTGATGGTCTGCGACGAGCAGTCGGTGGTGTTGTACTCGAGCCAGCAGATCGGGAAGCTGGTGCCGTCTTCGAACGTGTAGAGCTGGGGCGAGACGACGAGCTTCTGGGTGACCTCGAGGTAGTCGGCGGGCTTGCCGGCGGCCTTGCGCTCGATGCGCATGTGATCGGGATCTTTGGGGTCGGTGACGGCGTAGGGCGCCGAGTCCTGCTTGAAGTTCTGGAACTGGGGCGACTCGTAGTCGGCGAGGAAGTTGAAGTTGGTGACGGCGTTCTCGCTCCAGTCGACGCGAATGAAGCGGCGCTCGTGCCACTTGCGCTCTTCGCTCTCGATGACCTTGTCGTACTCCTCGCCGGTGGCCGAGTTGTATTCGCGGACGATGTCGAAGTGCTTCTCGATCTTGAACGCGGCGACGGGAGCGCCGAGGTAGGCGGGGCCGACGTCTTCGGTGCCCTTGATGTACTCGTAGGCGCGGCGGGCGATGAGCTGGTGCTCCTGAACGTCCCAGCGGATCTTCTCCATCTCGTTCTCGCCCTGCTCACCGACGAACGTGAAGCCGGTGGTGTACGGGACGCCGACGACGGTCTGGCGGAAGTAGAAGACGCCCTGCAGATCGTCCTTCGAGATGGCGCCTTCCTGAACGGTGCTGCGCGGCTCGGAGGGCGCTGCGCAGGCAGCGATCACGACGAGCGCGGCGCAGAGGGTGAGGGGCGAACGCGAAGTCATTGCTTCGTCTCCTTGGGACCAGCGAAAGCAGCGGCGATGCCCTCGGCGTGAGCCGAGAACGACAGGTACACGGTCGTGTAGTTGTTGCGGTTCGACTCGAAGAACGGCTGGGCGAGCGTGCCGTCGAGGTTGCGCAGCGGGCGGAAGGTCGAGACGCCGAGCGAGAGGCCCCAGAACGAGTGGTGGAAGTCGGCGCTGACGAGGAACCACTGCTCGTCGCGCCAGGCGCCGGGGCGGCCGAGCGAGTCGCGGCAGACATCGGCGCCGGCGACTCCTGCGGGGTTGCAGCCGCCGGTGACGTCGTACGGCTTGGTGTTGAAGAGGAAGTACATCGCCGAGACGCTGAAGCCCTTCGGCAGCTCGACGGTGGCCCAGAAGCCGTCGAGCATCATGAAGCGGGGGTTGGCCTCGCCGGTGCTCGGCGGAGTCCAGGTGGCCTCGGGGTTGCCGTTGATCTCGACGGGGGTGCCGAGCGGAGAGATGCCGCCCTGAGTGCGCGAGTAGAAGTAGTACGTCGGCCTCACCATGTAGCCGAGGCTCAGGCGGTCGAAGAACGTGCGCTCGAAGACGAGGCCGGTGCCGAGCGAGGCGATGAAGCCGGCGTTGCGGCTGCCGGTGCTGGTGGGGAGCAGGCTGCGAACGGCGGCGCTGACGGTGACGCCGAGCACGGGCACGGTGAACAGGTGGCCGTGCGAGAGCTGGAGGAACATGTCGCCGAGCAGGGCTCCGTTGCTGCGCGGGCCGCTCGCCTGGCCGCGGGCGACGGCGGCCGACTCGGGCGTGTAGAGGGTCCCGGGCGTGATGAAGACGTCTCGGCTGGCGTAGCCGCGCGAGTTGAAGCGCGGGTCATTGCCGGCGAGCTGGGTCTCGACGGGGATGCGCGAGCTGAAGCTCAGGTGCTCGAACCAGGAGCCCTTGAAGAACGTCTTGCCGAACGACCACGACGGCTCGAGCCAGAGGGTGAAGTCGTTCGAGTACCCGCCCTCGCCGAAGAACACGCCGCTGGAGTCGAAGACGGTGAGCGAGAGATCGAAGCCTTTGAGCTTCGCGCCGTCTTCGGCCTCGACGCCCGTGGCTCCCGCCGTCGGCGATTGCGTGAGTACGACTGAGATCAGCAGCGCAGAGACCATCGACCGGAGGCGCGCAAATACGGTCACCCGTGAGTGACAGTCAAACCGGCGACTCTCAAGCCGTGAGAATCGTCAGCGGAGCTTGAAGCCGATGGGCCGCGGCGGCTTCGAGGGCGGCGGCTCGCTGAGCGCGTCGATGGCTGCGAAGACGATCTTCAGCTGACCGTCGACCTTCTTTTCGAGCGACTCGAGACGATCGCCGAGCTCGCGGTGGCTGATGAGCCAGCGGCGGATGTGAACGAACGCGCGCATGATGTCGATGTTGATCTGCACCGCGCGCTTGCTCTTCAGCACGCTCGACAGCATCGCGATGCCCTGCTCGGTGAACGCGAGCGGCGGCTTACGGGCTCCACCGTGCGCCGAACTTGAAGTCACAATTTGTGACTTCAAGTTGTCTAATGCGCGCGAAGTAACCATTAGGCGAGACCACTCGTCTCGCGTGAGTCGAAACATGAAGTCGGGCGGGAACCGGTCCTTGTTCCGCATCACGGCCTGCACGAGCACCCTGGGCTGTACGCCGTACAGCTCGGCGAGATCGCTGCTCAGCATGACCCGCTGCCCGCGCAGCACGAATAGCCGGTCACGCACCATCTGAAACGGGATGAGATCCCCCATGCGCGAAGAGTACCGACGGGGTCTGACATCGTTGTAGATGACGCAGCGTGCAGGCGCACCGATGGCGACAGCTGCGAGCGGCCGCCGACATCATCGCGCGGCTGCCGCGCGCGACGACGGAGCTCTTCCGCCCGCAGGCGACCTTCAACCACGCGCTGCTGGATCTGCTCGAGCGCTGGCCCGCGGTCGGCGACGACCTCGATCGCGAGTGCGATCGGCTCGAGAAGCTGGCGGTGGCGGGGGCGGCTCCGGTGCGGTCGCATCGCGGCGGGCTCGCGGGGCGGCTGGTGACGATGACGAAGCGCCTGGCGGTGCCGGTGCTCGAGCTGGGCGCGGCTCCGCTTTTGGGGCGGCAGCACGACGTGAACCTCGAGCGGGTGCGGGCGCTGCGCCGGCGGGAGGCCTCGATCGCGAGCGTGCACCTGCAGCACTTCGACGAGCTGCTCGACACCGCGCTGCCCGAGATCCTCCGCATCGGCAACTACGACGCCGCCTACGCCGAGTGGGTCGCGAGGGTCGAGTCGAAGCAGCCGGCGCCGCCTCCGCCCACTTCGCGCGTGTCGATCGTCTGCGAGGGCTCGCCGTCGCCCGAGTGGCTGAAGGCGCTGCTGCAGCAGAGGGGCCGGTGGGAGTGCATCTTCACGGAAGGCCCGGTGCCCCGCGACGCCCGCTTCCGCATCGGGCGGCCTGAGTCGGCGACGACCGAGTTCGTGCTCTGGGTGTCGGCCGAGTCCGAGCTCGCGCCGCACGCGCTGGCGACGTTCGCGCAGCACACCGACGTCGACGTGGCCTACGCCGACGAAGACCGGGCGGGCCGCGTCGAGCCGTTCCTCAAGCCGTCGTTCTGCAGCGAGCTCGCGCGCGAGCGCGACCTGCTCGGCGGCGCGGTCTGGGTGCGGCGCTCGGCGATGGCCGCGGGGCCGAAGCCGCTCGACTGGGCGCTGAAGGCGTCGCGCGTGCGGCGGGTGCCGGCCGTGCTGTCGCACCGGGCGACGCCGTACGTGCTCGGCGAGCGGGTGCGTCGCGAGGTGCCGGCCGGCGCGCGCGTCAGCATCGTCGTGCCGTTTCGCGACAAGCCCGAGCTGCTCGAGCAGCTGCTCCGGTCGACCGACCATCACGCTCCGGGCATCGACCACGAGTGGCTCTTTGTCGACAACGGCTCGGTCGATCTGCCGCGCACCCTGCCCGGCCAGACGGTGCGCGACGACGGGCCGTTCAACTGGTCGCGGCTGAACAACGTGGGCGCGAGGCACGCGACCGGCACGCACCTGCTCTTCCTCAACAACGACGTCGAGGCGGCGAGCGACGGCTGGCTGCGCGCGCTCATGGAGTACGCGAGCCTGCCCGACGTCGGCGTCGTCGGCGCGAACCTCTGGTACCCCGACGGCACGCTTCAGCACGCGGGCGTGGCGCTGGGCGTGAAGGGCCTCGCGGGGCACGTGTTCGCGCGCTGGCGCGAAGGGCACACGCCGTTCGGGACTCCGCTGCAGACGCGCACGGTGAGCGCGGTGACCGGCGCGTGCCTGCTGACCCCGCGGGCTCTGTTCACCGAGCTCGGCGGCTTCGACGAGGCGCTGCCCATCAGCGGCGGCGACGTCGAGTACTGCCTGCGCACGGGGAAGCGGGTGCTCAACGTGCCGCACGTGAAGCTGATTCACCACGAGTCGCTGTCGCGCAGCGGCATCGGCTTGAGCCGCGAGAACCTCGAGCGCGAGGCGCTCGCGTACGGGCCGCACCTGCCCGACCGGTTCTACAACCCGAACCTCACGACGCTGTTCACGAGCTGCGCGCCGAACCTCGAGCGGGGCCCCTGACCCGATGTCCCACGGCGGCGCTTCTGCGTGTCGAAGCTCCGCATGTCCGACGTACCACCGGCGGCGACGGCCCCCCAAAGCGATGAGACCGCGAGGGCCGCGCCCATCGCGCCGGCGCTGGCCCCGCTGGCGGTGCTGCTGGCGACCGGCCTGGCGGGCGTCGACTTCGGTTGGCACTGGGACGAGCTCGACTCTCAGATCGAGCCCGCCCGTCAGATGCTGGTGCGCGGCGACCTGCTGCCCCACGTCTACGTCTACCCGGGCGTCGCGCGCTGGCTCTGCCTGTTGCCGGCGTTCTTCTACGGTCTGCCGCGCGCCTTCGAGCTCGGTCTCGGGAAGGCGATGCTCGAGGCCATCGCCAGGCCCGACTACCTGCTGAGCGTTCGCGCGGTCTTCATCGTGCTGACGGCCTTCGCGACGTACTGCGTGTATCTGGCGATCTTCGCCTACCGGAGGTCGGTGCTCGAGGCGCTGCTCGGCGCGTGCCTGCTCGGGTTCTCGTTCGAGTACGCGTACCACGCGCGCTGGGCCACGACCGACTGCGTGATGGCGACGTTCGTCGCGGTCACGCTCATGAGCGCGGCCCAGTACCGGCAGGCGCCCGAGCAGCGCCGCTGGCTCTGGGTGGCCGCTGCCTCCGCGGGGCTCGCGCTCGGCACCAAGTACCCCGGCGGCATCGTGCTGCTCCTGGTGCTCGTCGCGGCGTGGCAGGGCTTCGCTCGAGCGCCGGGCCCGCGCCGCGCTCGCCGGCTGCTCGGCACCGGTGCGGCGATCGCCGCGCTGTTCTGGGGCGCCTTCCTCGTCAGCACTCCGGGTGTCGTGCTCGACTTCGCGAAGTTCAAAGAAGATCTGCTCTGGCAGATCGCCGTGTACCAGACGGGCTGGGGCCCCTACACGATCGAGCCGGGCTGGGAGCACCTGAAGCACGCGACGCAGTACTTCGCGCTCGCCTGGTTCTCGCACTTCAAGCCGATCGCCGTTTCGCTGTTCGCCGCCGCCGTCATCGGAGCGATCTCGCTGCTGCGGCGGCGGTGCTGGGCGGACGCCGCGTTCCTGCTGCCGGTGCCCGTCCTCTACTTCCTCTACTTCTCGACCCAGAAGGTGATGATCGTTCGCAACCTGCAGCTCCTCGGCGTCTTCGCGGCGCTGTTCGCGGCGCGCGGGCTGACCGGGCTCTGGAGCTGGGCGCGAGCCCACGTCGATCTTCCCCCGCGCCCGCTGCTCGTCGGCGCGGGCGCGGTGGTCGCGCTCATGCTGCTCGCGAACGCGACGTGGCTGGCGGTGGCAGCGCAGTCGATTCGCGTGCGGCGCACGAGAGAGTTCGGGCCCCCGGCCGTCGAGTGGATGGCGCGCCACCCCGAGCACAAGTTCTCGCTCTCGCCCAACCTGCGCGCGGGCCTCGTCGGCGCCGGGCTCACGCTGCCGCCGAACGTCGTCGCCGACCGCGCCGCCGCGACGCACATCGGCCAGTTCGCGAAGATCGACCACTCGCTGGGCGCCGGCTGGCTGGCCAACGACCCGTGGATGACCGCCGCCGCGTTCGGGCCCTTCGAGCTGAACTTCGACTACTACCCGACCTGGTACGGCGACGACCGCATCGTCTTCGTGGCGATCGGTGACGCCAACCGCCTCGGCCTCGCGCTGCCGTAGGCGAGACGCCGGAACTGGGCTAGACGGCGGCCGCGTGTCCGAGACTGTGACTGATGCCGCTCCTCCGGGGGGTGCGGCGCAACCGATCGAGCCCGCACAGCCGGTCACGGCGGCAGCGGCGCGGGCGCCGTGGCGGGCGGCGGCAGCGCGGGTCGCCCCTGCGCTCGTGCCGCTCGCAGTGCTGATCGCGACGGGGCTCGCGGGCATCGACTTCGGCCTGCACTGGGACGAGCAGGCCTCACAGATCGAGCCGGCGCGGACGATGCTGGTGCGGGGCGATCTGCTTCCGAACGTCTACGTCTACCCGGGCATGGCGCGCTGGCTGTGTCTGCTGCCGGCGCTCGTCTATGCGCTCCCCCACGCCTTCGACGTCGGGCTGCGGCAGGCGATGCTCGACGCGATCGCCGCGCCCGACTACCTGTTCAGCGTCCGCGGCGTCTTCATCGTCATCACGGGCTTCGGCGTGCTCTGGGTGTACCTGGCGATTCTGGCGACGCGAAAGTCGGTGCTCGAGGCCGTACTCGGCGCCAGCGCGCTCGCCTTCTCTTGGGAGTACGCGTACCACGACCGCTGGGTCACGACCGATTGCGTGATGGCGACCTTCGCCGCGTTCACGCTGATGTGCGCTGCGCAGTACCGCGAGGCGCCGCAGCAGCGCGCGTGGCTGTGGGCCGCGGCCGTCTCGACGGGGCTGACGTTCGGCACGAAGTACCCGGGCCTCATCATGCTGGTCGCGGTGTCGGTCGCGGCCTGGCAGGGGCTCAAAGCCGCGAGCGGCGGGCGGACCATCGCCCGCGTGCTCGGCACCTACTCGCTGATCGGAGCCCTCGTCGTCGTCACGTTCCTCGCGACGACGCCCGGCACGCTCCTCGACGCCGCGAAGTTCAAGGAGGACATGATCTTCCAGCTCGGCGTCTACAAGACGGGCTGGGGCGCATACACCATCGAGCCGGGCTGGGAGCACCTGAAGCACGCGTTCGAGTACTTCGCGTTCACGTACTTCTCGCACTTCAAGCCCGTGGCCGTGGCGCTCTTCGTCGCCGCGCTGGCGGGAGCCGCGACGCTGCTGCGGCGTCGAGCGTGGGCAGACGCCGCGTTCCTGCTCCCGGTGCCGATCTTGTACTTCCTCTACTTCGCCACGCAGAAGGTGATGATCGTTCGCAACCTTCAGATCGTCGGCGTCTTCGCGGTGGTGCTCGCGGCGCGCGGCCTCGCGGCCGGGCTGAGCTGGGCCCGCGAGAGGCAGCTCGCGCCGCAGGCGGCGAAGGCGTGGCGGCCGCTCGTCATCGGAGCAGCGGCCGCGACGGTGCTCATGCTCACTGCGAACGCGGCGTGGCTCGTCACCGCCGCGCAGTCGATTCGCACGCGAACCACCGCGCAGTTCGGCCCGCCGGCCGTCGAGTGGATGAAGCGCCACCCGGAGCTCAAGTTCTCGCTCTCGCCCAACCTGGGCAGCGCGCTCGTCGGCTCGGGGCTCACCCTGCCGCCGAACGTGGTCGCCGATCGCGCGCAGGCGACGCACATCGGCCAGTTCGGCAAGCTCGATCACTGGCTCGGCGGAGGGTGGATCGCGAACGACCCGTGGATGACGTACGCCGTCTTCGGGCCGTTCGAGGTGAACTTCGACTACTACCCGACGTGGTACGGCGACGATCGCATCGTGTTCGTCACCGTGGCCGACGCCACGCGCCTGCAGCTCGGCCTGCCGTGACGGTCAGACGCGCGGGCGCTCGGCGACCGCGATGGCCTGAACGAACAGGTCGCGCGGGCCGAAGTCGTAGCGCTTGAGCTCGAGGCCGCCGGCCGCGAAGGCGGCGCGCGCCTGCTCTCTGTCGCCGATGCGCGAGGGCTCGGGCGGGTGGAGCTGCACGCCCTTGTGCATGACGTCGTTGAGCACGAAGTGGAGCGAGTCGAGCACCATCGCGCTGGTGGCGAGCTTGTGGGGCCAGAAGACGACGACCTTGCCGCCCGGCTTGGTGACGCGACCCATCTCGGTGAAGAGGCGAGGCAGCTGGTCGTGCTCGAAGTGCTCGACGACGCCGAGGTTGTACGCGCCGTCGAACGTCTTGTCGGGGAACGGCAGCTTGAAGATGTCGGCGTGCCGAACGGCCTTGGCCTTGGGGTTCTCGCGCGAGTAGCGGTGGAGCGCTTCGGGCGAGATGTCGACGGCGGTGATGTCGACGAACTCGTGCAGGCGGGTGTCGACCTGACCCGAGCCGCAGCCGGCGTGGAGCAGCTGCGCGCCGGGCGTGAACTCGCGCTTGATGGTGCGCGTGAGGTTCGACTTGATGAAGGCGTTTCGGTACAGGGCGGCGACGACGTCGTAGGCGAGCGCGCCGGGCTTGCTCTTCTTTTCCCAGTACGCGTCCCAGTTCTGGGGGTCGTGGAGCTTGGGGTCGAGATCTTCGAGCTCGCGGCCGAGGCGGAACTGGGCCGGGTTGGCCATGCGGGCGAGGTAGAGCTTGCCGAGCTGCTCGATGCTGCGGCGCACCTCGATCATCGACATCTTCGAATGGCCGTAGGTGCGCGCGGGCAGAACGATGGGCACCTCGACGACCTTCATCTCGTTCTGCACCATGATGAACATCGACTGGAAGAAGAACGCGTAGCCCTTCTCGGTGACGAGGTTGAAGAACTGCCGGGGGATGCGGTCGAGCCGGTAGACGCGAAACGCACCGGTGGCGTCGGAGGTCACGCCGAGGGTCTTCTGGGTGACGAGGTGGCCGAGGTGGGTGAGGCCGCGGCGGGCGAGGCTCCAGCCGGGGAGCGAGTCGGGGTTCTGGAAGCGCGAGCCGGCGACGACGTCGGCCTCGTCGGAGGCCTCGAGCAGGCGGGGAATGTCGCTGGGGGAGTGCGTGAAGTCGCAGTCCATCGTGACCAGGACCCGGTACTTCTTCTCGTAGGCGTAGGCGATGCCCTCGAGGTGGGCCGAGCCGATGCCGAGCTTGCCGGTGCGGTGCAGCACCTTGATGCGCGGGTTCTTCTTGGCGAGCTCGTCGAGCACCTCGCCGGTGCCGTCGGGCGAGTTGTCGTCCATGAAGACGACGTCGGCGTCGATGGGCAGCGCCAGGAGCTCCTGCGCCATCTTGGTGACGTTTTCCCGCTCGTCGTAGGTCGGGATGAAGATCAGCAGTTCCCTTTTTCCAGCCATGTGCGACCTGTTACCCGGACGTGTCGGTTTATTCAACCCGGGGGGCCTCACCGCGACCAGCCGGCCGGAGGCTCCTCGAAGAGCCGGCCGACGAGGCCTTGGAAATCGACGGTCGGGCGCCAGCCCGTCACCTCGCGGAGCCGGCGGTTGTCTCCTACCAGCCGCACCGAGGGCCGCTTGAGCTTCTGCGGGGCCTCGCGCAGGTACTCGCGCCAGTCGAGGCCCTCGTGGGCGAAGGCGAGGCGGCACAGCTCCTCGACGCTGTGGAGCTCGCCGCTCGCGATGACGTAGTCGTTGCCGGTCTCGGCCTCGACGACGCGGCACATGGCGTCGATGGTGTCGGGGGCCCAGCTCCAATCGACGACGTCGGAGAGCGAGCCGAGCTCGAGCTGGTACGGCCTGCCGGCGGCGCGGGCGGCCTTCGCGGCGCGGGCGCCGAGCACGACCTTGCGCGTGAGGAAGCGCTCGGGTCGAAGGGGCGACTCGTGGTTGTAGAGAATGCCGACCGACGCGTGGAGCCCGTGTTGGGCGCGGTAGTAGGCGGTGGCCTGGGCGCCGGCCGCCTTCGTGATGCCGTAGACGCTGACGGGCCGGTACGCGGTCGCCTCGCTCTGCGGCTCGGCCTCGGGCCGCCCGAAGAGGTGCGAGCTCGCGGCGTAGAAGAAGCGGCCGTCGCGGCAGCCGCCGCGCAGGGCGTCGAGGAGCTCGACCGCGTACGCGAGGTGCACGGCCGTCGACTGGGCGAAGAGCGCGCGCTCGTCGCCGCGGTCGTCTTCGGCCGAGTGGTGAACGGCAGCGAGGTAGAAGATGGCCCACGGCTGCAGCTCGCGAACGCGCGCGCGCACGGCGGCGCCGTCGGCCAGCTCGAGCGGGGCCAGCTCGGTGCGGAGGTGGCCGGGCGCGTGCGAGACGCAGACTCCGCGGTCGAAGCCGACGACGGGGCGGCCTTTGGTGAGCAGGAGATCGGTGAGGATTCGGCCGTCCTGTCCGCCCGCGCCGATGACCAGCGCGGGTCTCACGACGGATACAGCTCGACCTTGGGCAGCGGGAACAGCAGCTTGCCCCCGGCTTTGAGGAAGTCGCCCTCGCGCTGAATGATGCCCTCGCGGAAGTGCCACGGCAGCACCAGGCACACGTCGGGCTTGCGCGCGCGGGCGTCGGCCTCGGACACGATGGGGATGAGCGTGCCCGGGGTGAACGAGCCGTACTTGTCGGGGTTCACCTCGGCGATGCAGTCGATCTCGCTCGCGCCGAGGCCGCAGTACTGCAGCGTCACGTTGCCCTTGGTCGAGGCACCGAGGCCGAAGACCTTCTTGCCCTTCGCGCGCAGGTCGAGCACGAGCTTGCGCAGCTCGTCGCGGTGCGCACGCACGCGCTTCTCGAACGCCTGGTACGGGCCGAGCGTCTCGAGCTTCCGCGCGGCCTCGTCGGCGTAGAGCTTCTCGACGGTGGCGCTCGCGGGGCCGGGGGCCTTCGAGAGCGTCACGGCGACCGAGCCGCCGTTGACGTCGTTCATCTCGGCGTCGCGCACGTGCAGGCCGCCGCGCTCGGCGAGCCACTGGATCTGCCGCAGGCCGTAGTACTCGAGGTGCTCGTGGCAGACGGTGTCGTAGGTCAGCTTGTCGAGCATGAGCGGCAGGTACGCCATCTCGAGGTGCCACAGGCCGTCGTCGCTGAGCGAGGCGGCGATGTCGCGCACGAAGCCCTGCGGGTCGGGCAGGTCGTAGAACATCGCGATGCTGGTGATGCGCTTCGCCTTCTTGCCGCCCGACGCCTTCGCGAAGACCTTGGCGTCGAAGAAGTCGGCGACCCGCGTGATGCCGGGCTTGTAGTACTGCGCGAACTTCGCCGAGGTCGGGTCGATGCCGATGCGGGTGAGGTCGTCGGCGTAGCAGCCGAGGGTCGTGCCGTCGTTGCTGCCGATGTCGAGCACGACGTCGCCGGCCTTGAGCGGCTGCTTCGCGTCGAGCGCGGCGACCTTGGCCTTGAGGTGGCGCACCATGCCGGCGTTGAGCCCGCTGCGGTAGCCGTAGTTGTCGCCGTACATCTCCGAGAGGCTGTACTCCTGGCCGAGCTGCAGCAGGTGGCAGACCTTCTTGGCGTCGCCGTGGCACTTCACGAGCGTGAGCGGCCCCTTGGGGATCTTGGCGTCCTTCGACTTCGGGAAGACGCCGGTCAGCACCTGCTCGCCGAGATCGAGCACGGTGACGAGCTCGGTGTTGCCGCAGATGCGGCAGCGGTCGATCGTTCGATAGTCGCTCACCGCTTCGCCTCACGCTTCATGAGCTCGAGATCCGAGTCGACCATCAGCTTCGCGAGCTCGACGAACGTGAGCTTCGGCTTCCACCCGAGCTGCTTCTTCGCCTTGCTGCAGTCGCCGAGCAGCAGGTCGACCTCGGTCGGGCGGAAGTACTGCGGGTCGACGACGACGTGCTCTTTCCAGTCGAGGCCGGCGTGCTTGAAGGCGACCTCGCAGAACTCGCGCACGCTGTGCGTCTCACCCGTCGCAATGACGTAGTCGTCGGCCTTGTCTTGCTGGAGCATCAGCCACATCGCCTCGACGTAGTCTTTCGCGTAGCCCCAGTCGCGCTTGGCGTCGAGGTTGCCGAGCGCGAGCTTCTTCTGGAGCCCGAGCTTGATGGCGGCGACCCCGCGCGTGATCTTGCGCGTGACGAAGTTCTCGCCGCGGCGCGGAGACTCGTGGTTGAAGAGGATGCCGTTGCACGCGAAGACGTTGTACGCCTCGCGGTAGTTCACCGTGATCCAGTGGCCGTAGGCCTTGGCCACCGCGTACGGCGAGCGCGGGTAGAACGGAGTCGACTCTCTCTGCGGCGTCTCGACGACCTTGCCGAACATCTCGGAGCTGCCCGCCTGGTAGAAGCGCGGCGACAAGCCCGAGTCCTGAATCGCGTCGAGCAGGCGCAGGGTGCCGAGGGCGTCGGCGTCGGCCGTGTACTCGGGCATGTCGAACGACACCTTCACGTGGCTTTGGGCGCCGAGGTTGTAGATCTCGTCCGGCTTGATGGTGCGGATCAGCCGGTTGACGCTGGAGGCGTCGGTGAGATCGCCGTAGTGCAGCTTGTGGGCGATGGGCGTGGGGGCGTTGAAGACGTGATCGATGCGGCCGCGGTTGAGCGAGCTCGACCGGCGGACCATGCCGTGGACCTCGTAGCCTTTTTCGATGAGCAGCTCGGCGAGGTAGGAGCCGTCTTGCCCGGTGATGCCGGTGATGAGTGCGCGCTTGGACACGAGGCGCTCGTGCCTGAATGCACCCCGCACGTCAAGCGAACGAACCGCACTTTCGCGAGTCGAGTCGAGGGCTGATAACGAGTCTGCAGCTACGGCTGCTGAAGGAACTCGGAATTTGCGTTCGTACTCTCGCCACCGCTCCACCGATACCGCCGCCATCGAAGCATCGACCCCTCTCGCGCATCGCGCCGTGGCGAGGGGCTGCGCGATGCGGCCAGCGACTTTCGCGCGCGCCTCCCGGAAGGACACGAGTGCGGCGGCCGCTCTTCAGCCTCTGGATCGCACGTCCCGATCGGAGAACTGGCGCACGGTCGCTTAAGACGCAAATCATGATTTCTGATACCAACTGCCGATCGCGTTGACCCCAGCATATCGCCGTGCGACGATGTCCCCGGCGAAAATGAAGGTCGCGATTACCAACAACAAAGGAGCAATTGTGTCTCGAAAGACAGCCCTACAGACCGTCGCGGTTCTTTCAACAGCCATGCTAATGGTGTCATTTGCCGCGGGAGCAACCGGTTCGGTAACCAACACCAGCATTACGAAGATCGATGTCCGATCCGACGGCAAGTATTTGATTGACATTAGCCCCGGCGTAACTGGGTCAACGACCTGTCGAACGGCCGGAGATGGAACCACCAGGCTTACCGGAAACACCAGTTCGGAGGGAGGGCGTGCAATCTTGGCCACCGCCACAGCCGCGTTCCTTGCCGGGAAGGGTGTTGGCATCACAGGCAGCAACAGTTGCCCTGATTACAGCACGTACGAGAGCATTTCCATTCTCGATATGCATTGATTCTGGTCGCTGCGTCGATGCTGTGAGAACCGACAGATTCCATCGGAGGCGACAACTTGAAACGCTCATGCTCACGACGAATTGGGGGTGCGCTCTGCGCAGGCATCACCGTTCTTTTCGCCTGCACTCCAACTTCTGGTGGTGAGGGGCCCGATGACGGGCGGATGGAAGTGGCCCGTCAAACCCTCTCTTACGAGAGCGAGGGTGGCGCGGCTCTTGTGGATTGGTACGGCACGACGGTTGACGTCTGCTTCCAGAATGGCACTTCGACCACAAGGCAGTCCTTCCAGGATCTGATCAGTGCAGAATGGGGGACGGCAGTCGGTCTCACCATTTCTTGGTCGGGCGACTGTCCGAGCCCCGTTGGACAATATCAAGTCCCGGTTTTCTTTATGAATTCTGGCTACAATGGAGGCGTCGGCAAGTCCGGGAAGGGAAAACGACTGTCATTCACTGGCTATCTCCCGAATTGGACCGGATCGACCAGCTACGCCGTCGGAAATCGAGTGAAGAACGACAACAAATCATACATTTGCACCCAAGCTGGTACTTCAGGATCGACAGGGCCCACCGGAATCGGGATGTCGATTGTCGACAACCAAGCGCGCTGGAACTTCGAATGCAACTGGGGAGTCATGGATTGTCATCCATTCACCGGTGTCTTTGATGTCGACCCCAACTGGTCACCGAGCACCACGCCCGTCCAAATGTTCAGTAGTCCGGATCATACATTCATACGTCTCCACGAGTTCGGACATGTCCTCGGCTTCAGCCACAATGGATATGGAACCGCATACACCGCATTGGACCCGACCTCAATAATGGAAGCCCCCAACACGTTGACTACGACCCTGACGCGACTCGACCGAATCGGTGCCGAGATTGCCTACCCATTTGGCTTTACCCGACAAGTCACAGTTGGCCCGGCTGCGGCCTTTGCGACGGCGAGCCATGTCGTACTGCGAAGTGGGAGCGATTTCATCTCTGATTGGACCTATCGAGGGGCCGCGGATGCGGTTTTCGGCTCAAACTCCGTGCACTGGAAAGTCAATGGGACGGACATTACGCCGAATAGTGTGCGGCTCCCGATTAGCGGAAGCTGGGTCGCCACAGCGACCTCCATCGAGTTGTCGTTTACAGATTTCACGCCGTTCGGCGGGCGATCGCACACGGGCTCCCTAACGCTCCCGAAACCGCTTTTGGTCGACAATTCAAAACACACCGCGCTAGTGTACGCCGTAACGACAGCGCGCCTATTTCGGTAAGCGAGGTGTGGTCCCCCCTGATCGTGTCACGAGCCGGACTTTTCGGACAAAAGGGTCGAGGGCAAGTCAGGGCGCCGTCAAAGTGACCGCTGAGCGCGTGCACGTAGGCCGATGCTCCTTCAACGAGCGCCCGTCCGGTCGAGCCACAAGAGATGAACGGGCTCTTGCACGTCGGTTCAGATCGCAACCGCCGCGGGCGCTGTGGGGAAAAATGATCGTCGTTTCCACTCCATCGTGCACCTGCGTCGCGAGGGCGCCATGCAGCGCGGCAACGAGTTCTACGCTCGCATGCCTGGGTACGCGATTGGGTGGCGGGGAACCTACGTCCACCTCCGAGGTCATGGTCGGCAGCGTTCGAAGGCAATCACCCCATACGTCACGTAGCCCTCAGCGCGTGAAGTCTGTGCATGTGCCCTGCAGTCGCTCGACCAATCCCAGCCGACGCCGTTTTTTTGATGGACCACAAACAGCACGTTGAGGCCGGTGCCGCCGGTCGCCTCCCACGCCACGCCGACGCGAGCAGCTGCTTCAAGTGCAACTGGTCGATGGGCGCGAGCAGGTCGCCCGCGCGCTCGATGAGGGGACGGCGAAGCCGATGCACCTCTACTGAGATCTCTCGATGTTGCCCCTTTGGTTTGTCCAGTTGGTTTTCTGCGTAGTACCGTGAACGACCACCGTATCATCGACAACGTTAGCGGTCACATTTTCGGTTCCGAGCTGGTTTCCGTCACCAAGGACCGCGTACTCTGGGCCATCGGCGATGAGGTTTGAGACGATATTGCTCCTCACATCGCGGAAACCGCATTGACCGTTCGGGCCCAATGACGCGTTAAATCTGACTGCCGCGAGCGCCCCCGCCGATGCGAAAGTCAGGTTCGAAATCACATTGTCGCGAGTGTCGTCATCCCAGTAACTTCCTTCTGGAGGCATCGGCGTACAGGCCAGGCTATCGGCACTCAGGATCACCCCGACGCCGAGTCCCTCGATCGTGAGATTGTGGAAATGGTTGCGATATGCGTTCCAGACGATAACACCGTGCCCCGAGCCCGGCGTCTGCGGGCTCCTTATTCTAATGTTCGTGATGTTGTTGTCGTGCGCATCCTGGTGGACCCAGAGATTCGCGTTGCTGGTCTTCTCAAGCGTGCAGTTAGAGACGGAGTTTGAGTGCGATCCCCAACCAATGAGAATGTCAGAATTAAAGTTGTTCGTTCCGCGTATGTCTGACACGAGGATATCGTGGCTGAACTCAGAAATGTTGATTCCGCGCTCCCAGTTCCCGGCTACAACCACGTTGCGCACGCGCGCGCCGGTCGCTCTCCGAAAGGCGATCCCTTGGCCGCCATTGTTTGTGACAATCAGGTCATGCAAGTCACAGCCATCGATCTCAGCCGCAGAACTGCCAAGACAGGTAATGCCGGCGCCGCCGCCGGGCGGCGTTCCGGGGGGCGGACCATACGCTCCATCGACCGTGAGATGTCGAACCGAGCAATTGCTCCCCATCGCAACAAGGTCGATTGCGTTGGCAGTTCTCCGAATCGAGGTTGTTCTCGCGCTCTGGCCTGAGAGGACCGAGCCGCCCGGCATCTGAATGGTGCCGGAAATACCGTATGTCCGCCCTGCAAGTTGAACCGGAACCTTGGGCGAGGACGCGGTTGAGAAAACCAAGGCTTGATTGATTGCAACATGCCAACTGCCGCTGCCCGCGTAAAACCACTCTGGATATATTGCGTCAAAATTGTTGTTGTTATTGCCGAGATAGACGGCACCACCTGTAAGGTTGAAAAGACGTTGTCGTCCGGCCACAATTGGCCCATTGAAGGTCAGGGTGACGCCAGGTCCAACAGAAAATACGGCACCGGAGCGCATGACCAGGGTGACGTTGTCCGGGATTGTCGTCGTTGACGCAGTGTATGTCGCCGTCCGCAGCTCAATAACGCCGGGGCTGCCAGCCAGACTGGCGATCGCGGTTTGAAGTCCGGCAAAGGTTGAAACCGTCGTGTCGACGGTGCCGGCCAAGGATGGTGCTGCAAACAGGCACACACACAACGATACAAATCTGGCGGTCAGGGTCTTTCGTGGTTGCATTCTTGCTCCCTCGATTGGTTGAGTCGCTTCGTCTTCGGCACGCTACAACAAGAAGAGTTCGGACGCCTGTCACTGAATGTGTCGCACCTCTAACCTTAAGCGAGCCGCTCGGCCGAGGCGAGGCTGCGAGGATAGTCGCGGCGGCCTGTTCACAGTCATCGCATCCAACCACAATAGCCCTGACCACCGACTGCGACCGGTGCGGTTCGGGTTCAGACGCATTGCTCTCGAGGCCAAGCGGCCGTCGTCGGGAAGCCCCATTGCGCTTCGCGGGACCGACGATGTAGCCGAGCACGATACGAAGCAGAAGGCGCGTGTCCTCCACCTTCCAGTGCTTGACGCCGACCTGGGCTCGCCCTGCGATGGGGCGTCGACTGCGGGAAGCGGAAGGCCCAGGAGCGCCGTCGCGGGCAGGCGGCGCATTCAGCGCACCCGTTGCGACGGCCGCACGAAGTAGTACCGGCCTCGGCCCATGCGGCCGTGCAACACGGGAAGATCGCGCGCGCGCCAGTAGTGCGTGATGAGGCTCTTGCGCGTGCGACGGCGATCACGAATCGCAGAGCCGCCGTGAAAGAGCTGGCTGTGCCAGAGAAGAACGCTCCCGGCGGCGACCTCGAGCAAAGCCGGCTTCAGGCCCCTCTCTCTGCACTGCGACTCCATGTAGTCGCGGTAGGCGACCATCTCCGAGTCGACGGCGGTCAGCCGGCCGCTCGAGAAGCGGAAACCCGGGATTTTGTGTGAGCCGGGCCAATAGCGCAGCGGCCCAGCCTCCGGGTGTACGTCTTCGAGCGCAATCCACGAGGCGACCATCGTTCGCTCGTCGGGCGGCGTCATGTAGAGGCTGTCGGTGTGATCGGGCTGCTGGGTACCGAACTCGACCGACAGCGTGTTGCAGGCGACCGGAACCGCGCCCATCAGCCCACCGATCGTCTCGGCCAGCTTCGGCTCGAGCACGATCTCGCGAACGAGCTGCGACTCCAGGTACAGATCGTTCAGCTTGTACGGCTGCCGCTTCGCGTCGGCCGGCGCATCGCAGAGGTGGACTCGACGTTCTTTCGCCGTGCCGATGAAGACGTCGACGACGGTCTGCCGTTGCGCCGTGGTGGCGGTCGCCCACAGCTGGTCGACGTACTGATTCACGGCCTCCATCCGCTGGCGGCTGAAGTGCCGATCGAGGATCAGGTAGCCGTTGTCGTCCCAGAAACGGCGCTGCGACGGGGTCAGCACGGACGCCCGGTGCACGACCTCGTAACCCGCGCTCGTGACCGCGATGTCGATCGTCTGCCTGAGCGCCGCCATCAGCTCCACGAACATGGCTCGGCCATGTGCCATGGGCGCGACGCGGCGGTCAACGTGCCGGAGCGTGCCATTGCTTGCCTTCGCTCGATTCGGTATCGCCTCGTGCGTGACTCCAGCCGCGACCGCGCACTCCACCGAGCTCCCAACCCGGCGGCTGGGGCAACGGGTGCTGACACCGGTCGGCGCGTTCGTGGTCTGCGCCGGTGTGCTGCTCATCCGCAGCTTGCCGAGGCTCGAGGCGCCCCACTTGTGGGCCGAAGACGGCACCGATTTCCTGCCGGATGCGCTGACCGGGGGTTGGTCGACACCGTTCAAGCAGCTGTGGGGCTCGTTTCACTTCTTGCCACGCCTCGTGGCGCAGCTCGCGGTGCTGTTCCCGGTCAGGGCTTTTCCGGCGCTCGCCATGACGGCGTGGATCATTCTGTTCGCGCTCGCGGCCTCGCTGATCGTGCGCGCTGAGTACCGCGAGCTCATTCGCTCTGACGGTGCGCGCTTCGGAGTCGCGATCGCATTCGGCTTTCTGCCGGGGCTGAACGAGATGCTCGGCACGCTCTGCAACCTGCACTGGGTCTCGTCGATGGCGCTGTGGATCATCGCGATGAAGCCGGCATCGCGCCCCCTCTCGAGGTGGGAGGCTGCGTTCGTGCCGATCGCGGCGCTGTCGGGAGGCGAGACGATCGTCCTGATACCCATCTTCGCCTGGCGGGCGTGGACGCGGCGGCGCGAACCGGGCGCGTGGCGACTCGACGCCTGGGCCGCCATCGTGCTCCTGCTCGCGGCGGTCCTCAACTACTTCCAAAAGAGCGCGCAGCCTCCGGTCGACCCGGTTCAGGCGGGAGCGGTGCTCTCGGCGCTGCGGCACTCGGTGCTCAACTATTTCGTGTACCAGGCGTTCATCGGGCCGCTCGGCACGAGCTGGCTCGGCAACCATACGAACGCGAACTTCTTCGCATTGTGGGGCGGGCTCGCGCTCCTGCTGGCCGTCGTCGTGCTCCTTCGGCGTGGGAGGCTCCACCTGCACCTCGCCATCGGCGTTGCGAGCTGGGCGTCGGTGCTGCTCTTGAAGATGCTGGTACGACCCGGCGCCGTCGAGTGGTTCGACGTTCAGCACAGCAACCTCGGCCACTTCATGTGCCGGTACGCCTTCGATCTCGCCCTCCCCGCCCTCGTCTTCTGGGTGGTGCTGCTTCAGCCGATCGACGAGGTGCCGGCGGCGCGGCGCTCGTGGAGCCGCGCTCTGCCTTACGGGTTCCTGCTGTTGAACGTCGTCGTCGGAGCGATCGCGTTTCCACGCTATGGGCCCTACATCACGCAGCAGGGCACCTGGGCCGAGGGCGCCCAGCAGCTCGAGTCGGCGCTGAGCTCCGAGCAGCCGCAGCGGGTCACCTTCCCCATACCGCCTTACGGTGCGTGGAAGTTCGACCGAGAGATCTCACGGCGGTAGGGCGCGGCAGGTTGCTCCCACGAGCGGACTTCGATAACTGTGGTCGTTCGGGCGCGGGTCGGTGCCCGCGCGGGAGAGGACGATGAAGAAGTGGAATTTTAGGGCGATCGCGGGGCTCGATTCCCCGTTGAGACGAGACCGTCTCGATCACCTGCTGGCGTTCATCGAAGCGCGACCATCGTTGCGCGGCTCGACGAACGCCGTACTCGAGGCCTTCTACCGCTCGAAAGAGTACGTGAAGTCGAAGATCGGCTGGCGCGTCCCTGCTCAGCGTCACACGCGCAAGGTGTTGCCCCGCGAGGTCCACATTCGGCCGTCTGAGCTCGACTACGCCGATCTCGTCGCGGACGTCGAGCCCGGGCCCGGCGGGCTCGCGCTCCTCAAGAACCTGGCAAAAGATCTCGCAGCCGACGGGCCGCTAATCAGCGTCGTCATGCCGACGCACAACACGCCCATCGTCTTCCTCAAAGAGGCCATCGAGTCCGTGCGGGACCAAGTCTACCCGAACTGGGAGCTCTGCATCGCGGACGATGCCTCCACCGACCCGGCCGTCGTCGCGATGCTCGAGAGCTACGCCGACCGCGACGACCGCATCAAGGTCGTGTTCCGCAAGAAGAACGAGCACATCTCGGCGGCCTCGAACAGCGCGCTCGAATTGGCGACGGGCGAATACGTGGCGCTGCTCGATCACGACGACCTTCTCGCCGGCGACGCTCTGCTCCACGTCGCCGTTGCCATTCGGCGCCAGCCCGACGTCGACATGATCTACACCGACGAGGACAAGCTGTCGGAGAACAACGAGCGCTATGCGCCGTTCTTCAAGCCCGACTGGTCGCCCGAGTCGTTCCTCTCGCGCATGTACACGTGCCATCTCGGCGTGTACCGCACGGCGCTGATGCGCCGCATCGGCGGGTTCCGGAAGGGGTTCGAAGGGTCGCAAGATTACGACCTCGTGCTGCGCCTCACCGAGCAGACCGACAAGATCGTGCACATTCCCCGAGTGCTGTACCACTGGCGGGTGCACGGCCAGTCGACGGCTCAGTCTTCGGAGGCCAAACCCTACGCCTACGTCGCGGCGAAGAAGGCGCTCAGCGAGGCGCTGGTGCGACGAAAGTTGCCAGGCCGCGTGCTCGACGTGCCTGGCTTCATGGGGCACTACCGCGTTCGCTACGACCTGAAGGCGAAGCCCAAGATCGGCATCGTTATCCCTACGCGCGACTTCGCACACATGCTCGACCGGTGCCTCACGTCGCTGTTCGCGAAGACCGCTTACGAGAACTTCGAGGTGGTGCTCGTCGACAACGGCAGTGTCCGCGAGACGACGGCGAAGGTTCTCGCGAGTTGGCGCAAGGCCGAGCCGACGCGCTTCAAGGTGATTCGCGAGGACTCGGCGTTCAACTTCTCGCGTCTGTGTAACCTGGGGGCAGCACAGACCGATGCGCCGTACCTGCTGTTCCTGAACAACGACACCGAGATCATCGATGCCGATTGGCTCGGCGGCATGCTCGAGTACGCACAGCAGCCCGAGATCGGCGCGGTCGGAGCGAAGCTCCTCTACGGGAACCACACGATCCAGCACGTCGGCGTCGTCCTCGGTCTCGGTGGCGCTGCAGGTCACCCGCACCAGCTGTGGGCGCGTCATCACGGCGGGTACTACGGCTACGCGGTGTGCTCGAACAACGTGAGCGCCGTGACCGCCGCCTGCCTGCTCGTCGAGCGCAGCAAGTTCGACGAGGTCGGCGGCTTCGACGAGAGCTTCGTGGTCGCCTTCAACGATGTCGACCTGTGCCTGAAGCTGCTGAAGGCCGGGTTCCGCAACGTGATGCTCCCGAACATCGAGGTGCTGCATCACGAGTCGGCTTCGCGCGGCAACGAGTTCACGCCCGAAAAATGGAGCCGGCTGCAACGCGAGCGCAGCCTCCTGCAAGAGCGGTGGGCGAAGCAGTTCTGGCGCGATCCCTATTACAACCCCAACCTGACGCTGACGTCGGCGGACTTCCTGGTGGCCAACCGCGACGAGCGGCTCATCTTGCGCGAGCAATGGAGCTCTCAGCAGCGGCGCCTCGAGAACGTCGAGCTGCCCACACGGGCAGCATTGTTCGCGGCACGGCGCCAGAACGAGCCAGCGGAAGTTCAGGGCGATCGCAGGAAGCCTCGGCACGGAATCCACGTCGCTGACCGCCAAGCCAGCTGACCGATGCCGGTCGGTCAGGGAGCCACGACCGCCCGTCTCGCAGCGATCGTGGCGGCCAGCCTGACGTGCGTGGCGATCGGCGCGTCTGCAACCGATGAGGGCAGCCTGGCTGCGGACCTGCCGCGAGGCGAACTGGCCCGCGGCCTGACGCACTGGGACGCGAGCTGGTACGTCGACATCGCCCGTGACGGCTATTGGTATCGACCCGGAGAGCAAAGCCCGGTCGTCTACTTTCCCGGCTACCCTCTCGCGATTCGTACGCTCGTGGCCGTCGGCGTGAACCGCTGGGTCGCGGGCATCATCCTGACGCTACTGTGCGGGCTGTTGGCAGTGCTGCTCTTTCGCCGGTGGGCCGGCCTCGTCGCGCCCGCGGCAGCGGACCTCGCGCTGTGGTTGCTTGCGCTGTATCCGTTCGCGTTCTACCTGTACGGCGTCATCTACGCGGACGCCTTCTTCCTCGCGTTCGCGGTCGGCGCGTTCCTGGCGCTCGAGCGTGGGCGGCCGGGCCTCGCTTCGATGCTCGGCGCGGTGGCGACGCTCTCGCGGCCGGCGGCTCCGGCGATCGTGATCGGACTGCTCGTTCGGAGCCTCGAGCTCCGTCGTGGTCAAAAGCTGCGCGCGATCGACTTCGTGCCGGCCCTCGCGGGCTGCGGGCTGCTCGCGTACATGATCTTCCTGAGCGCGCGGTTCGGTGACCCGCTGGCGTTCGCGCACGCGCAAGCGGCTCAGGGCTGGGACAACGCGCCGGGCTGGCACACGTGGCTGAAGGTGGCGTGGTTTGAGGCGATGTTCCCCCGCGTCGCCCCGCTGGTAGCGGTACGGCTGGGCGGGCACGCACTCGTGACGCTCTGTGCGCTGGCGCTCGTGGTGCCGACGTGGCGGCGCCTGGGACACGGCTATGGCGCGTACACGCTCGTCGCGGTCGGCCTGCCGGCGCTGTCGAGCCACGACTTTCAGGGGCTGGGCCGGTACGTGCTCGCCGCCTTCCCGCTGTTCGTGACGGTGGCGCTGCTGCTCGCCGAGCGGCCGCGGCTGAACCGCGCGTACCTCGCCGCGAGCGCCGTGCTGCTCGCGGTGCTGGCGGTCGGCTTCGGCGCCGGTGGCTACATCGCTTGACGTCCCCGCTGGGAACAGGCACTCCGGTGCGCATGAACGTGCTCGTCACCGGGGGCTGCGGCTTCATCGGCTCCAACCTCGTGAAGTACCTGCGCCGGCAGCGGCCCCAGTGGAAGATCGTCAACGTCGACAAGCTCACGTACGCGGGCAACCTCGAGAACCTCACGGACCTCGAGGGCGACAAGCAGCACATCTTCGTGAAGGGCGACGTCGGCAACCGCGATCACATGGAGCACGTGATGCGGCAGCACGGCATCGAGGCGGTGATGCACCTGGCAGCCGAGAGCCACGTCGACCGCAGCATCCTCGGGCCCGAGGCCTTCACCATCACGAACGTGCTCGGCACCCAGGTGCTGCTCGACGTCTCGCGCGCCGTCGGCATCAAGCGCTTCCTCATGGTGAGCACCGACGAGGTGTACGGCTCGCTCGGCCCGACCGGCGCCTTCACCGAAGAGTCGCCGCTGCAGCCCTCGAGCCCCTACTCGGCCTCGAAGACGGCCGCCGACCTGCTCGCGCTCGCGTACGCGCACACGTTCGGGCTCGACGTCGTCGTCACCCGCTGCTCGAACAACTACGGCCCGTACCAGTTCCCCGAGAAGCTGATCCCGCTCATGGTCGTGAACTGCCTGCACGACAAGCCGCTGCCGGTCTACGGCGACGGAGCGCAGATTCGCGACTGGCTGCACGTCGAGGATCACTGCTCGGCGCTGCTGCTCGCGCTCGAGCGTGGGCGCAAGGGCCAGACGTACAACATCGGCGGCGGCGCCGAGCGCAAGAACCTCGAGATCGTGAAGGGCATCTTGCAGCGCACGGGCAAGCCCGAGTCGCTGATCAAGTACGTGCAAGACCGCCCCGGCCACGACCGGCGCTACGCCATCGACCCCACCAAGACCAAGCGCGAGCTCGGCTGGGCGCCCTCACACACGTTCGAGCAGGGTCTCGACGAGACCGTGAAGTGGTACCTCGACCACCGCACCTGGTGGGAGCGCGTCACGTCCGGCGCGTACCGGCAGTACTTCGACTCTCAGTACAAGCAGCGGCTCTCGAACGCGGCCTAGACGTCCCAGAGCTGCTTCAACGAGATCTTCAGCCCCTTGAAGCGCTTCGGCCGGAAGACCTCGTCACCTGCGACGACCTGGGCCAGCGTGTAGTGCCCGCGGCTCAGCGTCAGGCGCTCGAGCGTCTGTGCCTCGCCGTCGATGATCCAGTACTCGGGAACCCCGATTCCTGCGTACCAGTTCAGCTTACGAACGCGGTCATGTGCTCGGCTCGTGGGCGAGATGACCTCGACTGCAAGGGTCGGGCGGCCGGCGTCCAGCGCCTCGTTGGGAGCCTTCCGCCACTCGGCGTCGGTGAACATCTGAATGTCGGGCATCGCGCCGTTCTTGTCGTTGATGCGGACCTTGTAGCCGGAGCCGAGAACGCGATGCCCGTGCTGCAAACCCCAGTTCGTGAGCCACGTCCCGAGCAACATGATGATGTTCTCGTGCAGCTTGGTCGGCATGTCGTACTCGATGAGTTGGCCGTCGACGAGCTCGCGCCGATCATGGTCGGGTAGCGCGACGAACTGCTTCCACGTCGTCGGTGCGCTCAGCTGCCGCATGCCGTGACTGTAACTCCAAACACGATCACGCGCTCGGCGGCTCCAGCGTCCAGCTCGGGGGCGCCGCTCGCACCTCGCCCACGCCCGGCGCGATCTCGAGCGCGGCCTTCAGCTCCTGCACGCGCTGCGGCGCCGGCGGAAACGCCTGGGCCACCACGCTGTAGCGGCCGGGCGCGAACGCCTGCTGCTCGATGACGAGCTTCGCCTTCGCGGCGCCGACCGCCTGCACGCTCGCCGGCAGCGTCGACGCGAACAGCACGCGCCCGTTCGCGTCGCTGACCTGCACCACCAGCTCGAACGACGTCGGAGCCGCCACCTGGAACTCGACCCGCACCTCGATGCGCGCTGAGCCCGGAGTCACGTCGAGCCCCGTCAGCGTCAGCGGCGGCACCTCGGGCTGAGGCGAAGCCACCACCGTCGGCAGCTCGAGCCCCGGCGAGCGCAGCGCCGACTCGCCGAGCGGAACCGACTCGGCCGCCGCCACCGCCGCGTTGTACGCCTCGATGACGCGCCCCGGCTCGCCCTGCTCGCGCACGCGGCCGCCGTCGATCCACACGGCGTGGTCGCACCACGACTGCACCGTGCTGAGATCGTGCGTCACCAGCACGATCGTCTTGCCGCTCGCCTTGAACTCCTTCATGCGCGCCATCGACTTGCGCGTGAAGTGCGCATCGCCCACCGCGAGGATCTCGTCGACGATGAGAATGTCGGGGTCGACGTGCGTCGCCACCGCGAACGCCAGCCGCATGAACATGCCGCTCGAGTACGTGCGCACCGGCTCGTCGATGAAGTCGCCGAGCTCGGCGAACTCGATGATGTCTTTCATCCGGTCTTTCACCTGGCCCCGCGACATGCCGAGAATGATGCCGTTGATGAGAATGTTCTCTCGCCCCGTGAAGTCGGGGTGAAAGCCGGCGCCGAGATCGAGCAGCGCCGAGATGCGCCCGTTCACCTTCACGGTGCCCGAGCTGGGCGCGTAGATGCCGGTGATGAGCTTCAAGAGCGTGCTCTTGCCCGACCCGTTGCGCCCGATGATGCCGACGGTCTTCCCGGCCGGCACCGTCAGATCGATGTGCTTGAGCGCCTCGATCCACTCCACGCGCTCGATGGCCTTGCGCTCGCGCTTCAGCAGGCGCACGAGCTCGGTCTTGAGCGTCGTGTACTCACGCTTCCTCGTCGTCTTGCGGAAGTGCTTCGCGACGCCCGCGAGCACGATGGCGGCATCAGAGGTGGACATCCTGCTGTCGCTTTGCTGTATGCCCGGTTCCTCCGCGCCGTGCCAGCCGCCTCATGAAAGTCGTCGTCACAGGAGCCAATGGGCTCGTCGGCTCCCGCCTCTGCGCGCTCCTCGCGCGGCAGGGCCACGCCGTCACCGGCCTCTCGCGCGGGCCGTCGCGCATCGAGCAGCCGTACGTCTCGGTCGAGCTGACCGACGCCTCCGCGGTCGGGCGCGCGCTCGACGAGCTCAGGCCCGACGCCGTCATCAACCCGGCCTCGATGACCGACGTCGACGGCTGCGAGAGAGACCCCGCCGGCGCCTTCGCCGCGAACTGCTCGGCCGTCGCCACCCTCGCCCTCGAGACGAAGCGCCTCGGAGCGCACCTCGTTCACGTCTCGACCGACTACGTCTTCGACGGCGAGACCGGCGGCTACAGAGAGACCGACCTGCCGAACCCGCGCGGCGTCTACGCCATCACCAAGCACATGGGCGAAGAGGCCGTGCGCGCCCTCGCCGGCTCGTGGGCCATCGCGCGCGTCGCCGTCGTCTACGGCTGGCCGCAGGCCGCCCGGCCGAACTTCGGCGCCTGGCTCGTGTCTGCCCTCGGCGCCTCGCAGCCGATCAAGCTGTTCACCGATCAATACGTGTCGCCGACGCTCGCGCTCAGCGCCGCCGAGATGCTGGCCGAGCTCGCCGAGCGCAGGCTGACCGGCATCTGGCACACCACGGGCGCCACCACCGTCAACCGCGTCGAGTTCGCGCAGGCGCTGTGCAAGCGGTTCGGCCTGCAAGACAAGACCATCACGCCGTCGCTGCTCGCGGACCTGAAGCTCGCGAGCCCGCGACCGAAGAAGA
Source organism: Myxococcaceae bacterium (assembly GCA_044223505.1). GTDB lineage: Bacteria > Myxococcota > Myxococcia > Myxococcales > Myxococcaceae > Xiheicaenimonas. The sequence continues at coordinate 109,940 of JBGALX010000015.1, read as the reverse complement.
GCGGCCTCGACGTCGGCAAGGCCACCGCCGAGCTGAAGGCGAAGCCGCTGTCGCTCGAGGCCGCGCTCGAGCGTTTTCACGCCGAATGGAAGGGGAGCTCCACATGAAAGGCATCGTCCTCGCCGGAGGCAGCGGCACGCGCCTGTACCCGCTCACGCGCGTCGTCTCGAAGCAGCTGTTGCCCATCTACGACAAGCCGATGATCTACTACCCGGTCACGACGCTGATGCTCGGCGGCATCCGGGACATTCTCATCATCTCGACGCCCACCGACCTGCCCCGCTTCGAGGAGCTGCTCGGCACCGGCGCCCAGTGGGGCGTGAACTTCTCGTACGCCGTGCAGCCGAAGCCCGAGGGCCTCGCGCAGGCGTTTCACATCGGCCGCAAGTTCGTCGGCAACGACACGGCGTCGCTCGTGCTCGGCGACAACATCTTCTACGGCCACGGCTTCAGCGAGATGGTGCAGCGCGCCGCCAAGGTCAAAGAGGGCGCCGTCGTCTTCGGCTACTACGTGAAGGACCCCGAGCGGTACGGAGTGGTCGAGCTCGACAGCCAGAACAACGCGATCTCGATCGAAGAGAAACCCAAGGCGCCGAAGTCGAACTACGCGGTGACCGGCCTCTACTTCTACGACAACCAGGTGCTCGACATCGCTCGCGACCTGAAGCCGAGCGCGCGCGGCGAGCTCGAGATCACCGACGTCAACAAGGTCTACCTGCAGAAGAAGCAGCTGAAGGTCGAGCTCATGGGCCGCGGCTTCGCGTGGCTCGACACCGGCACCCACGCCTCGCTGATGGAGGCCTCTCAGTACATTCAGATCATCGAGCAGCGGCAGGGCCTCAAGGTCGCGTGCCCCGAAGAGATCGCGTGGCGCATGGGCTTCATCGACTCGGCGCAGGTCGAGAAGGCCGCTGAGCCGATGAAGAAGAACGAGTACGGCCAGTACCTGCTCAGCCTGATTCAGGGCAAAGGCGCAGTGAAGTGAACGTCGTGCACACGCCGCTCGAGGGCGTCATCGTCTTCGAGCCCAAGGTGTTCAAAGACGACCGCGGCCACTTCCTCGAGTCGTTTCACGCGGAGCGCTACCGCGCCGCCGGCCTCACCCTGCCCTTCGTGCAAGACAACTGGAGCCGCTCGAAGCGCGGCACCCTGCGCGGCCTGCACTTTCAGAACCCGCGCCCGCAGGGAAAGCTCGTCATGGTGACGCGCGGCGCGGTGTTCGACGTCGCCGTCGACATTCGCAAGAGCTCGAAGTCGTTCGGCAAGTGGTTCGGCGTCGAGCTCAGCGAAGAGAACTGCAAGCAGCTGTGGATCCCGCCGGGGTTCGCGCACGGCTTCGTGGCGCTCAAGGACGACACCGACTTCCTCTACAAGTGCACCGACGTCTACGTGCCCGAGGCCGACGCAGGCCTCGTGTGGAACGACCCCGACATCGGCATCGCCTGGCCCGTGCAAGAGCCGCTGCTCTCGAAGAAAGACGCGGCGGCGCCGCGGCTGCGCGACTCGACGAAGCTGCCGGGCTGACGATATAGGCTCTCGCGGTCATGCCCGCTCCCCAGCGCAAGAAGCTGCTCATCTTCGTCATCGCCTACTACGCGGAGGCGACGCTCAAGAAGGTGCTCGAGCGCATCCCGGCGGTGGTGTTCGAGCGCTTCGACTGCGAGGTGCTGGTGGTCGACGACGCGAGCGAAGACCGCACGTTCGCGATCGGCCGCGAGTACAAGGCGGCGCACCCCGAGATTCGCATGACGGTGCTCCGCAACGAGCACAACCAGGGCTACGGCGGGAACCAGAAGGTCGGCTACAGCTACGCGGTCACCGAGGGCTTCGACTTCGTCGCGATGGTGCACGGCGACGGCCAGTACGCCCCCGAGCAGCTGCCGAACCTGATGCAGCCGCTCATCGACGGAAGCGCCGACGCCGTCTTCGGCAGCCGCATGATGACGATGTTCGGGTCGCTGAAGGGCGGCATGCCGCTCTACAAGTGGCTGGGCAATCGCATCCTCACGACGGCGCAGAACGCGCTGTTGCGCACGAAGCTGAGCGAGTTCCACTCGGGGTACCGCATCTATTCGACGTCGGCGCTGAAGCGCATTCAGTTCGCGCTGAACTCGAACGACTTCCACTTCGACACCGAGATCATCATTCAGCTGCTGAACGCGGGGCAGCGCATCGTCGAGCTGTCGATCCCCACGTACTACGGCGACGAAATCAGCCGCGTGAACGGCATGAAGTACGCGAAAGACGTGATGGTCGCGACGCTGAAGAACGTCGCGCACCGCTCGGGCATCTTGTGGCAGCGCCGCTTCGAGCCGCTGCCGGTGCCGGGAGCCGCGGCCAACGCGCACTACGATCTCAAGCTCGGCTACAGCTCGAGCCACCAGTGGGCGCTCGACGCGGTGCCCGAGGGCGCCGCGGTGATCGACATCGGCTCGGGGCCCGGCGGCATCGCGCGCGAGCTGGTCGCGAAGGGGTGCGACGTGGCGGTGGTCGATCAGTTCGCTCCGACCGAGAAGTCGAAGGTGAAGGTCTTCACGCAAGACCTCGACGAGCCGCCGCGCTTCGACGTCTCGAAGTACAAGTACGTGCTGATGCTCGACGTGATCGAGCACCTGCGGAACCCCGAGCGCTTCATCGAGCAGCTGCGCAAGCAGTTCGACTACGAGACGAAGACGGTGGTGCTGACGACGCCGAACATCGCGTTCGCGGTGCAGCGGGCGCTGTTGCTCTTCGGCCAGTTCAACTACGGCAAGGCGGGCATTCTCGACGCGACGCACACGCGGCTCTTCACGTTCCGCTCGATTCAGCGGCTGCTGCGCGACGCCGGGTTCCGGGTGAAAGAAGTTCGCGGCATACCGGCGCCCTTCCCGAAGGTGTTCGGCAACGGGCTGCTCGGCACGGGGCTGCTGAAGGCGAACGAGCTCGGCATCAAGCTGTCGCGCACGCTGTTCTCGTACCAGATCTACATCGTGGCCGAGACGACGCCCGACGTGGAGTTCGTGCTCGCGAACACGAAGGAGCAGAGCCGCGCAAAGGCGGCCCGCCTCACGGCCGACGCGAAGCTCGACGACGGCGCCCGCGCGGCGCGGTCACGCTCGAAGACTGCGCAATAAAGGGGACAGGCTACTTTTCTGCGCAACGCGGCACGGCGCTTGCGCGACACGTCCCGAGTTCGACTGCGGCCTGGTGACGGTTTCGAGTCGAGCGAGCCCCCTCGGCTGCGGCAACGTCCAACGGCTCCGGGCCCAGATCGTCGCGAGATTCAGGCCGATGCAGGTGACGCCATTGATGCGAATGACCTTCGGCGAAACGCAGACGGCGCTGCGCAGAAAAGTAGCCTGTCCCCTTTATTGCGCAGCTTCGTCGGGCTCGGCGCTACCGACGACGACGAGCAGCGCTCCGAGCGTGAAGTAGTAGTAGTTGCAGAACGCCTGCTTGTTGAACGCGAAGAAGCCCAGGTACGCGAGTGCGCAGGTCGCGGCGAAGCCCATCGGAGAGCGCGGCTGCCGCCACAGGCCCAGCAGCACGCCGGCGCTCGCGGCGACGAACGCGAGCGAGGTCGGCCAGGGCTGCGCGCCACCGAGCGCCGACCAGCTCAGGTAGCTGAGCGCGTCGGTGCGAAACGGCTGCAGCACCTGCAGCGCCACCACGTCGTGCCAGAAGTCTTTCGGACCCCAGAGAAAGAACGGCACCGTGACCGCAGCGGCGATGCCCAGCGCCTTCAGCACGAAGCCGCGCGGGATCGGCCGGGGGATCAGCTTGATCGCCGCCGGCACCATGAAGATCGTGTACTGCTTCACCGCGAACGCGAGGCCGAGCACCCACGGCAGCGGGCGCACCCACCGCACCGCGACGAAGACGACGGCCGACAGCCCCAGCAACACGAACGGGTCCGTCCACCCCTGCTCGAGCACGAAGAACACGCGCGGCGTGAACAGCAGCAGCGACGCGGCCGCGATGCCGACGCGCCCCGGCCGTGCGTACGCGATGAACGCGGCCGACAGCGCCATCGCCCCGAGCTGCGCGTAGCGGTAGTCGCCGAAGAAGACCTGGCCGGGCAGCGCGAGCAGCAGCGAGAGCGGGAAGTAGGGGTAACCGAACTGCAGCACTCCGCCGACGCTCAGGCCTTCGCCGTAGAACGGCGAGTTGCCGTAGATGTCGGGGTAGCGCAGGGCGTAGGGGTTGTTGCCGGCGAGCAGCGCGTTCACGCCGTCACGCTGGAAGACGTAGACGTCGATGAACGGAGCCGGGCTCGCCTTGATGAGCCAGCGCCCCAGGTAGAGGAAGACGAGCAGCAGCAGCGGGAAGTGCAGCCGCCCGAGCCACGGCTTGGGCGCGAGGCCGGCGCCGACGAGCACGGCGGCGACCACGAGGCCGACGTAGAAGTCTTGCCCGACGACGGCGCCGCCGATGCGCAGGTAGATGCCGGGCGGCGCGGTGAAGAGCTGGGTGAACTGGTAGGCGACTCCGAGGCCGAGCACAGCGACGACGGCGCGCTCGCCGACCCACTCGAGCAGCGGGTGCGTCGGAGCGACGACACCGATCAGCGTGGCGAGGCACGCGACGGTGAGCCACTTGATCGACTCGGGGTGCTGGTTGCCGTTCGCGATCTGCACGGCCTGCCCGACCGCGAACGCCGCGATCGCGCAGAGCAGCGCGGTGGACCAGCGATCGGTCTTCGGCGGCTGCAGCCACTTCGGCGGCGTCAAGGTGGGGCTTCGTAGAGGATTACCGTCAAGCCGGCAACCGGATGCACGCTCCGCTCGGCGCCCGCGCACGAGCGGCGACGCGAGATGGCCCGCGGCGTCGAATCGCAGCTCGGTGGGCCCGACCTTTGTTGAAGTGGGTGCATAGCTGCCCTATGGACCGGGTCCGTGACCGCGACACCTCGTGCGAGGCTGGGGGAGATCGGAGCGGCCACGGTCGGGTTCGCGTGGTTCCTCTGGCTCGGCGGAACCGACATCCTCGACCCGTCGGACGTCCGATGGGTGAACGGCGGCGACCACGCCGTGAACTGGTTGGGGTGGCAGTTCTTCCGCAACGCCCCATGGTCCCTGCCGCTCGGCAGCATCCCGAACCTGCTCTACCCGGTCGGCACCTCCGTCAGCATGACGGACTCGATTCCCTGGCTGGCGCTGCCATTCAGGATCTTCTCGGGCCTGCTGCCTCTCGACTTTCAGTACTTCGGGCTCTGGCTGGGCGCCGCGTTCATCCTGCAGGGGTTCTTCGGGGCCAAGCTGACGAGCATCGCCACCGAAGACCCGCTGGTGCAGGGGCTCGGCGGTGCGCTGTTCGCCGTGACGCCGGTGCTCGTGTTCCGGCTCGGCCATCTCGCCCTCTGCGCGCACTGGCTCATCATCGCGCTGCTCTGGCTCAACCTCCGCCGCTACGACGACCCGGCGCAGATGAAGCGAGCCCTGTTCGGGGCGCTCGCCATCAATGTCTTCGGCGCAGGCGTTCAGCCCTACCTGGAGCTGATGTTGCTGACGTTGGGCATCGCCCTCGTCGTGCGGCTCTCGCTCGTCGACCGCAAGCTGCCCTGGGCGTGGCTTGTGGGCGGGCTCTTGGGTCTCGTGCTCGCGGTCGCCGGTGTCTTCAAGGTGCTCGGCTACCTCGTACCCGGAATCGGAAGCGCAGGGGGCTTCGGCTACTTCGCCTCTGACCTCTCGGCCCTGGTGAACCCGATGGGCTACTCGCGCTTCTTCGCGGGCCAGCCGATCGGCGGAGGAGCGTACGAGGGCTACGCGTACCTCGGGGCGGGTCCGCTCGCGCTGCTGGTGATTGGAGTGGGGCTGATGGCGCTGCGTGGCCCGAAGTCCTGGTCGGGCGCGAAGGTCGCGCTGCCCGTGCTGGTCGCCGCGGTGCTGCTCTTCGCGTTCGCCTGCTCGAACGAGATCCGGTACCACGGCCAGCTCGTCACCGATCTCAAGTCGCTCTACGCCCCCGTCATGGGCATCGCCGCCTCGCTGCGTTCGAGCGGCCGCTTCGTCTGGTCACTGCATTACCTCGTGCTGGGCGTCGCGATCCTGGCGATCGTGAAGGCCTTCGAGCGATTCAAGTGGGTGCCGAGGGGCCTCTTGCTGCTCGCGGTCGCCGCGCAGGTGATCGAGCTGCCGCCGTCGCTCGGGCGAGATCAGATCAAACCGAAGGGCAACGTCGTCGCCCTGTCTCCGGGCTGGTTTCTCGCGCAGAACGTGTATCGGCACCTGGTCCTCTATCCGCCACTCATCTTCCAGTACTGCGGGCCGTGGAACCTCGCGCTGCAGAACAGGACCTGCCGGCTGAGCCACATCGCGTACCAACTCAAGATGACGATGAACAGCGGAGTGGCCGGGCGCGTCGACCCGGTGAAGATGAGCGAGGCTTGTGCCGCCACTCACAACGAAGTCGCCACGGGCCGGCTCGACCCCTCGACGTTGTACGCCGTCTTCCCCGAGCACCTCGCGCACTTCCAGGCCGCCGGGGCCGTCTGTGGCGTGCTCGATCAAGAGCTGGTGTGCGTCGTGCCGGATGCGGGCGGCCACTTCGCGCGCTTTCTCGCCGCGCAGCCCCGGTGAAGCTCCCAGAGCGCCGATGACGGTGCACCGCGAGCACGCGTCGGACAATCGCACTGAAAGACCTCGCCGCTCCGCCGTAGCCTCAAGTAGAGCAGGGCCGTGACCGAACCGTCGCCGTCGGCGGAGAGCCCGAGCCCCCCGAGCGCCTGGCGCGCGCGGCTCGGGCGCTTCTGGCCGTATCTCGCGATCTTCGGTCTGAACCTCGCGTTCCGCTTTCCAGCGCTGCTCAACAACGGGGCGACGAACTCCGACGCGACGATCGTCGGGCTGCAGGCGATGCACCTGCTGAACGGCGAGACCTCGCGCTTTCTCTGGGGCGCCGACTACCAGGGCAGCTTCGACGCTTGGGTCATCGCGGTGCTGTTCGCGATGAGCGGGCCGGGGCCGCTCATGCTGATGCTCGCGCCGATGCTCGGGCATCTCGTGATGAGCTTCTCGGTCTTCGGAGTCCTCTCGCGAACGCTGAGCCGCGGCGCGGCCCTCATCGCGTGCCTGCCGATCGTGTTCACGCCGCAGGCGGTGAACGGCGTCGTCATGTACGCCCCACGCCAATGGAGCATCACGTTCGCCATCTGCGGCGCCGTGATCATCGCGTGGCCGGGCAAGCGCCTCGTGCCGCTGCGGCTCGCGCTCGGGGTGTTCTGCGCGATCTTCGCGCTCTACCTCGACATGTTCAGCCTGCAGTGGATGCCGGCGATCGGCCTGCTCGCGGTGCTCGCGTGCTTCGACGAGCCGCGTGCTTTGAAGTCGATCGCGCTGCGGCTCGCCGGAGCCCTCGCCGGCGCCGCGCTCATGATCTGGATCGTGCGGTCGCTGCGTGACAGCGGCGCTCCCAAGGCGCACGGCTTCGGCGTCGACCTCGCGCTCGTCTCGCGCAACTGGCCTCTGTTCAGCGAGACCTGCCTGCCGTGGCTCCTCGGCGGTAAGGTGTGGATCTCTGGCAAGAACCTCTACCCCGATCTCTGGGTGCCGCCCGCGCCGGTGCGGTGGTTTCAGTACTTCGGGGCCGCGAGCATCATCGTGCTCGGTCTCGCCAGCGCGGCGGTCATGTTCACGAAGCGCGTGCCGTGGGAGGTGAAGCGCATCGTGCTCTTCGGAGGCGGTGCGGCGTGCACCTCACTCGCCGGCTTCCTCGTCAGCGGCTGGCCGAGCGACATGTGGTCGACGCGGTACCTTGCCCCGGTCGTCTGGGCGATGCCATTCACGCTCTCGGCGCTCGCGTACGTGCTGCGCCCGCGCGGGCTGCTCGTGCTGATGCTGCCGTATCTGTGCGTCGCCGCCATGGGCGGGTGGCTCAGCTATGCCGCGTGGGTCGACGGCCCCCTGCCGCGCCTCGACGACCGGGGTGCGTTGAAAGACGAGACCGAGGTCCGCGATTTCCTCCGCGCGCGCGGCTTCAAGCACGGCTACGCGCAGTACTGGCTCGCCTATCGGCTGACGTTTCTCTGGCTCGAAGACCCGATGATCGCACCGTTCGACTCCGATCGTTACCCGCCGTATCGGCAGGCGGTCGATGCCGCGAGGAAGAAGGCGTTCATCTTTCACCCCAGCGAGCCGCGCGCTCAGCCGGCGCCGTACTACCAGATGCTGCAGGGGCAACCGGGCGCGAAGGTCGAGCTGCAACAGGTCGCGGGCTTCACGGTCATTCTCTACGAAGCACCTTGAGACCGGCGTCGCGTCAAACCTGAGCGGCGACTACGGGGCGCGACACAACCCGAACGTCGTGTCCGGGTTGCCGGTGGCATTGCCCGAATAATCGGAGTCGTAGAGCGTGATCCGAAGCGGCCCGCCGCCCCAGCTGAAGCTCAGGGGCGCCGCCGGGTGCGTCGCTTCGGCGCTCGCCTGATTTGGCGGGCACCCCGAGCCGCCGGTCATCTGGCTGACGATGCCGCCGGTCATGTCGATCAGCTGGTAGCCGGGGTTCACGGCGGTGACGATCCAACAGCCGTTCGCGTACTGGAAGGCGCCGCGGATCCACCACCAGCAGAAGTTTCCAGCCGCGAGGTTTCCGATGGGCTGGGGGTCGCTCATGAAGACCGACGGGTGCGGCAGGAGCATCGCGGGCCCCGCACAGGTACAGCCGCCGGTGCCGCCATCCCATTGGGGCGGCCCCGCATCCGGCAGCCCCGCATCGGAAGTGCCTGCATCGTCAATCGGGCGGCACCACTTCGCGCTCGCGCGGAGGTCGACGGCGAGCCCGCCCGGGCCGTTGTTGTTCTGAGCCCGCACAGCGAGCACGTACGGCGTGCTCGGCGTCGTCGCCATCGGGATGATCGAGGTGATGCTCCACAGAGAGCCGGCCGCGACCTGCGCGCCGTTCAAGTACGCGACCCACTCGTCGTCGGCGGTGACGTAGAGCGTCGTGCCAGTCGGTGGCGCGACGAACGACCTGCGGAAATAGACGGTGCTGGTGTCTCCGACGAAGCGCGAGTCCCAGTACCAGATCCAGTTTGCGCGGGTGCCCGCAGGCATCGGCGGCTGCGTCGGCCAGGTGCCCGGCATCGTGACCGGCTGCTCGATGACCGACGGCAACCACGACGAGTCGTCGAACGTGAGCTGATGCCAGCCGACGGCCGGCGTTCTCGTCTGCACCCAGGTCGTGTCGGTCTCGATGACGCGGTCCGTGCATTCGTGCCCCGGAAGACAGTCGGCGTCGGTGGTGCACAATGGCGTCACGGGTTGCGGCGCGCAGACGTTCGAGGTGCACCGCAGCGTGATGCAGTCGGTGCCGATGAGGCACTGCTCACCGACGAGGCAGCGAGGGCAGACGGGCCCGCCACAGTCGACGTCGGTCTCGTCGCCGTTGCGAATGTCGTCGCGGCAGGTCGGCGGCGGCCGGCAGATCTGAGCCGTGCAGAGGTTGCTCAGGCAATCTCCGGCCAGCCCACACATCTTCCCATCGGCGCATCGGCTGCAGGTGGGCCCGCCGCAGTCGACGTCGCTCTCAGCTCCATTGCGCGTGCCGTCGGCGCACGTCGGCTGAGGAGCACATCGCGAGGCGATGCACATGCCGCTGAAGCAGTCGCTGGGCATCCGGCAGCTGCGACCGTCGGCACACCGCACACAGATCGCTCCGCCGCAGTCGACGTCGCTCTCGGCGCCGTTCGTCTCGCCATCGAGGCACGTCTGCCCGGGTGAGCCAGCATCGGGCAGGCCCGCGTCGACTCCAGCATCGGCGCTACCCGAATCCTCCGGGTCGAGTATGGGAACGACCGGAGGGCTGCACCGGCAGCTCTCGGTGACGACCGCCAAGGCAAGAGCGATGGTGAGTGGCCGCACGTTGCTGAAGACTACACTCGAACGTGGAGCTCGGCCTCCGGCAGGCCGCGAGCATCGTGCTCCAGCGTCGCGACGCCCAATCACACTCAGCGGCAATAGAGCTGAGACGCGTCGATCTTCAGCACCGCGGCGCTCGAGGTGGTCCGTCCGCCGTTCACCACGATGTACAGGTCGCCACCGGGGCTGAACGCGATGCCGTTCGCGGCGTCGTCGCCCGTCCAACCGCCGGGGAAGATCGTGAAGCCCGCATCGGCCTCGAAGCGAACGAGCTTGAGCCCGTTGTAATACGACGCCCAGACCTTGCCGCTCGCGGGCGACACCGCAGGCACGTACGCATCGACGATGCCCGGGTTGCCCCAGACGCGCAGCTGCCCCATCGGGTCGATCTGGTAGACCTTCTGACCGAAGGCGGAGTTCTGCGGCGCCTGCGCTCCCATGCCCCCGACGTACAGGTTGCCGGAGGGATCGAACGTCAGGCCGGCCGGCCGCTCGAGCATCGTCGGGCCGAACTGCCCGAGCGCGCCACCGTCGGGCAGGAAGCGGTAGACGGCCTTGTCCGTCCAGCTCGCGACGTAGATGCGCCCCTGACTGTCGGCGGCGATGCCAGTCGGGTTGTTCACCTGGGCGAAGACCGAGACCGCTCCGCTCGGGGTCCTGCGCATCACGCGGTCTTGCCCGACAGTGCTCGCGAGGCCGTTGCCCGAGCCATCGCCGACATAGAGATTTCCGGCCTGATCGAACGCGAGCCCCGTCGCTCCGGAGAGATCATTCGAGCTCATGCGAACGATGCGGCCTCCGTCGGGGAAGAGCTGAGTGACGCGCGGGCCGCCCGTCATCAAGTTGTTCTCGGCGACCCAGACGCTGTCGTCACGATCGAGGGCCATCATCGCTGACGAGCCGGTCTGCGACAGCGCGAGGTTCTCGGCGAACACGGTGCGCGCGAGGGCTCCGGCGTCGCAGCCACCCGGCCCTGCGTCGACGAGCCCGGCGTCGGGAGCCCCGCCGTCCGTCAATGGCCGACACCACTTCTCGGCAGCGCGCACGTCGGCCGCCAGCCCGCCGGGGCCGTTGTTGTTCACCGCGCGCACCGCGAGCACGTACGGCGTGTTCGGAGTGGTCGCCATCGGGATGATGGAGGTGACGCTCCACAGCGTGCCGGTCGCGACCTGCGCCCCGTTCAAATAGGCCGTCCACTCGTCGTCGACCGTGACGTAGAGCGTCGCGCGGGTCGGCGGCGAGACGAACTTCTTGCGGAAGTAGACGGTGCTGGTGTCTCCGACGAAGCGCGAGTCGCGGTACCAGATCCAGCTCGCGAGCGTGCCCACCGGCATGGGCGGCTGCGTGGGCCAGGTGCCCGGCGTCATGACCGGCTGCTGCGCCACCGACGGCGACCACGACGAGTCGTCGAACACCCACTGCTGCCAGCCGGCGGCCGGGGTCATCGTCTGCAGCCACGTCGCGTCGCTCTCGATCACGCGGTCGGTGCACTCGGCGCCTGGGCCACACTCGGCGCTCGTCACGCACGCGGGCGTGGTGGGCGGCGCACACACGGCTGTGTTGCAGAGCAGCGTGATGCAGTCGTTGGAGATCAGACAGCGCTGGCCCACCAGGCAGCGCGCGCACACCGGCCCTCCGCAGTCGACGTCCGTCTCGGCGCCGTTGCGAACGCCGTCGCGGCACGTCGGAGTCGGGGCGCAGACCATCGCGTCGCACAGACCGCTGAAGCAATCGACGCTCTGGCCGCAGCGCTTGCCATCGGGGCAGCGAGGACACACGGGGCCGCCACAGTCGACGTCGGACTCGAGGCCGTCGCGCGCCCCGTTCGCGCACGTCGGCTGCGGAGCGCACCGATTCCCGACGCACATTCCGCTGAAGCAGTCGGCGCCGACGCTGCACTGGAGCCCGTCGGCGCAGCGAACGCAGATCGCTCCGCCGCAGTCGACGTCGGTCTCCGTACCATTCACCCGCCGATCGACGCAGGTCGGCCCGCCAGGCCCGGCGTCGGCAGCGCCTCCATCGGCGCCGGCGTCGACGCCCGAGTCGCCGTCGAAGGGAATCGGGACGAGCGGTGGGTCGCAGCGACAACCCGAGGCCAAGACCGCCGCCATCACCATGAGCGCCGGCCGGAGCATGGCCCGCGAGGATAGCGATAAGCTCGCGCGCATGCCCACCCGTCTGCGCCTCTTCGCTACGTGTGCAGCGCTCCTCTTCGCCTGCAACAGCGGCACCTCACCGGGCGGCGGCCCCAAGCCCGGCAAGGGCCTCGGCGACGCCTGCGACGGCACCGACAACAAGTGCCGCGCCGGGCTCGCGTGTGACGATGCCACCTCGGTCTGCGTCGGCGGCATGAGCGTCGCCGACGACGGCGCGTGCACCATCGGCCCCGAGTGCGAGAGCGGCTACTGCGCTCCGAACGGGCCGAAGGGCAAGTGCGCCGCGGCCGGCACGCTCACCACCGGAGCCACCTGCAAGGGCGACGGCCAGTGCGCCGCGGGCCTCAAGTGCGCCTTCGACGGCCAGTCGCTCTTCCCGCGCTGCATGCCCGGCGGCTCCAAAGACACCGGCGCCGAGTGCACGGCCTCGCGCGAGTGCGCGCAGGGCCTCTTCTGCGTCGACGGGGCCTGCGCGCTCGTGCCCGTCACCGCCAACCTCGCGCCCAACGGCTACCCGCCGTTCATCCCCACTCCGCAGGCGCAGTGGCAGGGCGTTCAGTGCGCTGCCGCCAAGAGCACCGGCCTCACGGCCCTCTTCTCGCTGCCCCGCGACGACGACGACGAGACGGCGAAGCAAGACTTCTTCCGCCTGCCCTTCCCCAACGACGCCGCGCGCGACGCCGCGGGCACCGTCGACTTCTCGCGCTTCCCTCGCGACCCCAACCCGCCGTTCGGCTTCGACGCGCTCGGCCGCTACCTCGACGTGCTGAAGACCGAGCCGTTCAGCAACTACCCGACCATCGTCTTCCGCTTCGACGGCCCGGTGAAGTTCGCGAGCTTCAACGCCGCCGGCATCAACCCGCAGACGCGCGTCGTCGATCTCACTGCAGGCCCCCGCTTCGGCACCGGCCTGGGCCTGCGCTACCAGTACAACGGAGGCCGCAACCACTACGTGTGCCCCAACGCGTTCTCGGTGCGCCCGTTCGCCACCGCGCTCCTGCCCGGCACCTACGCCGTCATCCTGCTCAAGGGCGTGAAGGCCACCGACGACTCCGCCGTGCAGTCGTCCGCCGACTTCCAGGCGCTCGTCGCCGGCGCCGCTCCGGCCGACGCGAAGCTCGCCGCCGCCTGGCCCGCCTACGCGCCGCTGCGGCAGTACCTCACGGACAAGAGCATTCAGCCCGCCGACGTGCTCGTCGCCTCGGTCTTCACCGTCGGCGACGGCCAGCGCCTCATGAAGCAGCTCGCGAGCACCGTCGCTGCCGAGCCCGCGCCGCTGGCCGACCCCTGGGTGAAGTGCGGCTCCGGCACGCCCTCACCCTGCTCCGACGCCGCCGGCGCTCGCGCGTGCGGCGCCGCGACCGCCTTCGACGAGTGGCACACGCTCGTCGAGCTCCCCATCTTCCAGGAGGGCACCGCGCCCTACCTCACGCCCGCCGACCGCGGCGACATTCGCGCCAACGCCGGCGTCGTGCGCCGCGAGAAGGTCTGCGCCGCGCTCACCACGCCGAAGGGCTCTGCACCTTCGGGCGGCTGGCCGCTCGTGCTCTACGCGCACGGCACCGGAGGCTCGTTTCGCGCCCACGCCGGCGACGGCGCCGGGGCCGCGCTCGCGAGCGTCGCCATCGACGGCGGCACGGCCGACGGCGGCGCGATCTCGACGGGCTACGCCGTGCTCGGCTTCGATCAGGTCGGTCACGGCCCGCGCCGCGGCGCCCGCACCGACGTCTCGCCCGACGACATCGTCTTCAACTTCGGCAACCCGGCGAGCGCGCGCGGCACGATGGCGCAGGGCTCGGCCGATCTGCTCGGCGTCGCGCGCTTCGCGACCGCGCTCGGCGGCCCGACCGACGCGGGGCTCCCGCCGCTCGACGCGTCGCGGCTCGTCTTCTGGGGCCACAGCCAGGGCGCCACCGAGGGCGCCATGTTCCTCGCGTTCGATCGCACCACCGAGGGCGCGCTGCTCACCGGCGCCTCGGCCAGCCTCACCGACGCGCTGCTCTCGAAGCGCGCGCCAGTGAACATCGCCGACTCGATGTGGCTCGCGCTCGGCGAGGCCAGCCCCGACGCCGTCGACATGTTCCACCCGGTGCTCTCGCTCTTGCAGGGGTGGACAGACCCCGTCGACCCGATCAACTTCGCGCGAGACGTCGTCACCGTGCCGGCCTCGGGCGCCCTGCCGGTTCACCGGCGCCACGTGCTCCAGCTCTGGGGCAAGGGCGACACGTTCACCGCGACGCCGGTGCAAGAGACGTTCGCCGCCGGAGCCGGCCTCGCCCTCGTCGGCCCCGAGGTCGACCTGACCGACCTGTTCGACACGGTGCCCCCGGTGCAGGGCAACGCCAACGGCAAGACCGCGGCCGTGATGCAGTTCGCGCCCGCCGGCGCCTACGACGGCCACTTCGTCGTCTACCAGGACCCGCTCGCCCAGCACGAAGGCGCCCACTTCATCGCGCGCGTCGCCGCGGGCCTCGTGCCGCGCGTGCCGGCGCCGTGAGCGCGCCCGACGAGCTGCCCGAGCTCGACCGCCAGATGCAGGGCGTCTTCGCCCTGCTCTTTCCCTACGACGGCTCCGACCTCCCTGCGCACGTGGCGCAATGCCTGCGCACCGTCCAAAACGCCACACCCGAGCAGTGGAACAAGTGGTCGCAGACCCTGTTGTCGATACCCGACGTGTACGGCCCGATGGTGAAAGGCGGTTCGCAGGCCCTGCTCGCGCTGTTCGAGCGGTGGATCGCGGCCCGCAGTCGCTTCAGCGATGCCTTGAAAAGGGTGTCGGTGAGCGGGTAATCACGACGACTCCAAGGAGAAGAATCGAATGTCACTCGAAGTCGCGCGAGACGGCGCGAGCAAAGTCGCTCCCGGCACCGCACCGCAGTCGATCAACGACGTCGTCATCACCGTCGCCACCTCGAACGGCACCGGCAGCCAGTCGGCGAACCTCATCTTGATGCGCTCGATCTTCAACATGGGGATCCCCGTCGGCGCCAAGAACATGTTCCCGTCGAACATTCAGGGCCTGCCGACGTGGTTCACGGTACGCGCGAACCACGCCGGGTGGACGGCGCGTAAGAAGCACGCCGACGTCGTCGTGTGCATGAACGTCGAGTCGGTCGACGACGACGTCGCCAACATGCGCGCCGGCGACATGCTCATCATCAACAAGGCGCTCGCTCCACGCGTGAAGCGCACCGACCTGCTCATGCACGTCGTGCCCTTCGACGAGCTCGTCGTGCCCGTGTGCCCCGACACGAAGCTCCGCAAGATGGTCGTCAACATCCTCTACGTCGGCGTGCTCGCGCACCTGCTCGGCATCGACGTCGAAGAGATGAAGAACGCCATCGCGCGCCAGTTCGGCAAGAAGGTCAAGGCCGCCGAGCTCAACACCAAGGCCGCGCTGCACGGCTACGAGTGGGCGAAGGCGAACCTCCCGGTTCACCCGAACCACAAGGTCCAGCGCATGGACAAGACGGGCGGCAAGATCGTCATCGAAGGCAACCAGGCCGCCGGCCTCGGCCTCGTCTTCGGAGGCCTCACCTTCCTCGCCTGGTACCCCATCACGCCGAGCTCGAGCCTCTGCGAGAACGCCATCGACTACCTCGAGGAGTTCCGCAAAGACCCCGACGGCAAGGCGACCTACGCCGTCGTTCAGGCCGAAGACGAGATCGCCTCGATCGGCGCCGTCGTCGGAGCCGGCTGGGCCGGAGCCCGCTCGGCCACCGCCACCGCCGGCCCCGGCATCTCGCTCATGAGCGAGTTCGCCGGCCTCTCGTACTTCGCCGAGATCCCCGCGGTCATCCTCGACGTGCAGCGCATGGGGCCCTCGACCGGCCTGCCCACCCGCACCTGCCAGGGCGACATCTTCAAGGCGTACCACCTGTCTCACGGCGACTGTAAGCACCCGCTGCTGCTCCCCGGCAGCCCGCAAGAGTGCTTCGAGTTCGCCGCCGAGTCGCTCAACCTCTCTGAGCGCCTGCAGACGCTCGTCTTCGTCATGCTCGACCTCGACCTCGGCATGAACAACTGGATGAGCGACCCCTTCACGCCCATCACCAAGGCCATCGATCGCGGCAAGGTCTTGAGCTCGGAGGACTTGAAGAAGCTGGGCGAGTTCGCCCGCTACAAAGACGTCGACGGCGACGGCATCTGCTACCGAACGCTGCCCGGCACCGACAACCCCATCGGCACGTACTTCACGCGCGGCACCGGCCACACCGAGAAGGCGACGTATTCCGAGAAGCCGAAAGACTGGAAGAACAACATCGACCGCCTCGCCCGCAAGTTCGACACGGCCCGCACGCTGCTGCCGAAGCCCGTGATCAAGACGATGCCTGGCGCGAAGGTCGGCATCATCGCGTACGGCTCGACCGACATGGCGCTCGAAGAGGCCCGCGTGATGCTGCGCGACGATCACAAGCTGTCGACGAACTACCTGCGCCTGCGCGGCCTGCCCATCGGCGCCGAGACGCGCGAGTTCATCGCCCAGCACGACCTCATCTACGTCGTCGAGCAGAACCGCGACGCCCAGTGCGCCTCGATTCTGCGCCTCGACGTGCCCGAGGCCTCGACGAAGCTGAAGAGCATCCTCCACTACAACGGTATGCCGATCGACGCTCAGTCGATCGTCGACGAAATCAATGCGGCCCAGAAGTCCGCGAAGGAGAGGTCATGACCGTGGAAGCCCCGACTGCCCCCGCCAAGCCCGCCGGCAAGCTGAACCGCCTAGGCCTCGAGCAGGTCGCGTACAAGGGTGCCGAGTCGACGCTCTGCGCCGGCTGCGGCCACGACGCCATCACGTCGTCGATCATTCGCGCGCTGTTCGAGTACGGCGTCGAGCCCTACCGCGTCGCCAAGCTCTCGGGCATCGGCTGCTCGTCGAAGACGACCGCGTACTTCCTCGGCCAGTCGCACGGCTTCAACGCGGTGCACGGCCGCATGGCCGCCATCGCGACCGGCGTCAACGCCGCGAACCGCAAGCTCGTGAACGTCGGCGTGAGCGGCGACGGCGACACCGCGTCGATCGGCCTCGGCAACTTCCTGCACATGGTCCGCCGCAACGTGCCGCTCGTGTACATCGTCGAGAACAACGGCTGCTACGGCCTCACCAAGGGCCAGTTCTCGGCGACCGCCGACAAGGGCTCCGTGCAGAAGGGCGGCGGCGTCAACGAGATGCCGCCGATCGACATCTGCGCGCTCGCGATTCAGATGGGGTGCGGCTACGTCGCGCGCTCGTTCGCAGGCGACCCCAAGCAGGTCGTGTCGCTCTTGAAGGGCGCCGTCGCCTACAAGGGCACTGCCGTCATCGACATCGTCTCGCCGTGCGTGACGTTCAACAACCACGAGGGCTCGACGAAGAGCCAGACGTACGCCCGCGCGAACCAGGACCCGCTGCACGAGCTCGGCTTCGTGCCGTTCTACGAGCAGGTCACCGTCGACTACGACCCCGGCACCACCAAGGTCGTGACGCTGCAGGACGGCTCGAAGATCACGCTCAAGAAGCTCGAGCGCGACTACGACCCGACCCACCGCTCGGGCGTGATGGACCTGCTCCACAAGGCCAACAAAGAGCAGCTCTTCCTCACCGGCCTGCTCTACACCGGCGACGCCGGCAAGCCGATGGACGAGCAGCTCAACCTCGTCGACGAGCCCCTCGCCACCCTGCCCGCCTCGCGCATTCGCCCGGGCCCCGAGGCCCTCGCGAAGGTGATGGACACGTTCAAGTAGCGAAGCGCCCCTGACAGCTGAGGTGCGCCTCGGCCGAGGCGCACCGCCGTCAGCCGCCCCCTCGGGCCGAACGGATCTCGCCGGGCCCTGCGGAAGACCTCACCACGCGGGTGCGGAGCTGAGGCGTCGAACCGCTGCCGCCGCCTGCTGCGCATTCATCCGTACGCGGGCGAGCCGCGAGGAGCCTCACTCGACGCAGACGTCTGCGAACACGGCGTGCGGCTCGTTCGGCTCGAGGGCGGCGAGCTTCCGCTCCGCCGCGCCGAGCAGCGCGCACTCGCTCCAGAACGCCGCCTCGGCGACGAGCGCCGTCCACAGCGCCGCGATCGCGTCGCGCTTGCCCTTGCAGCGGCCTTCGACCTTCGTCATCAGCCGCTCGAGACCCTTCGCGCCCTCGGCCCAGCCCACGCGCTGCACCTCGCGCGACATGCCCTTCGTGATGGCCGAGCCGCACGCCGGCAGCGCGTTCGCGAAGTCTTGCGCCTCGGGCGTCGTGCCCATGAGCAGCTCGAGCCGCTGCTTGATGCGCGGGAAGCCGTCGGCCGCCGGGTAGCGCGTCAGAAACGTCTGCCACTTCTCGATCGCGGCGTCGGCGCGGCCGAACAGCACGTCGACCTGGCCGGCGAGCTCCGTCCAGTCGCCCATCGCCTTCGGCTCGGCCAGCGGCCCACCTGCAGCGAGCAGCGCCTCTTTCAGCGCCGTCAGCTGCGCGTCGGTGACGTCGCGCAGCCTCGCGTCGAGCACCACCGGCGCCGGAGCCACCCGGAACTGCACCCCCGCCCACCGCGGCGTCTCGCCGAACGCGTAGAGCCGCACGAGCCCGTCGAGCAGCGCCGTGCGCGTCAGCGTCGAAGGCGCCGGCACCTTCACGCCCAGCGACGCGAAGTCGGCCTCGTCTTCTCTCGTGCCGCGGCAGCCGGTGAGGCCCTTCGCCAGCGGCTCCTTCGTGACGGCGTCGAGCAGCTCGACCTCGAGCTGCGCCAGGCGATCGAGCGGCTTCTTCGCCGCCGGGTGCACGCGCTTCTTCAGCACGTTGACGCCCTTCTCGCTCAGGCCCTCGCCGACCACGTCGCGCAGGTCTGACGCCGCGAGCGCGCCGAGCAGCACCGTCGAGCACACGCGGTCGGTGCCGCGGCCGGCCGCCGCGCGCTTCGCCAGCCGCTCTTCGAGGCCGGCGCGCACCTCGGCCAGGGCGTCGTCGCGGCGCTCGCTCGCCTTCGCGAGAAACGCGACCAGCTCGGCCGCGCGCTGCTTGCCGAGGCGGAAGTCGGGCGAGCTGCGCACCACCTGGCTCATGCGCCGGCTCGCGGCGGCCAGATCGCCCCGGTCGCGCTCGTCGAGCGCCTTCGCGTACTCGAGCGCCGTGTCGGCGTCGGCGGGGCCCTGCGCTCCGACCTTCGCGCCCTTCACGAGCCCCGACGCCAGGGCGTTCGCGAGCTCGAGCTCGAGCGAGAAGAAGTCGTCGGCGGTGCCCTTCACGCGCGCCGTGGCGACGACCTTGCCGCTGCCGATCTCGAGCGCGCGCGCCTCGATCGCCAGCGTCGGCTTCACCTCGACGAACTGCCCCGTCACGATGACCTGCGCGCCGAGGAGCTTGCCGACCTGCTGCGCGCTCTTCGGGTCGAACCACTGCGAGCGCTGCAGCTTCAGCTCGCCAAGAACGCTCTCGAGCTTCTCGCGCTCGACGACCGTGATGCCCGGCACCTGCGTCAGGTCGGTCACCAGCATGTCGGCGACGCCCTTGCACAGCACGTCCCACTCGGCGTTGCCGGTGCGGTTGTCGAAGTAGTGCACCGCGACCACGCGGCCCGGCGCCGCAGCGAGCAGGCCCGAGATGGCGAGCGCGGCGAAGCCCATCGGCCTCTCTCAGCGCCCCGCAAACAGCGACTGCGCCGCCTGGGTCGCCTGGTCCATCAGCGGCGCGGGCCTGAGGCCCAGCCCCAGCACCATCACCAGGCAGACGCCGATCGCCACCGCGACGCCGAGGTCGCTCGTCACCGGCTCGGGCTTCTCGCCGTCCGAGATGAACGTCGAGCGCGCCACCGACAGGTAATAGAAGAGGCCGATCACCGCGACGACCACGCCGACGACCACGAGCCACTGCAGCCCGGCCTGCCACGCCGCCATCAGCACGAAGAGCTTCGCCCAGAACCCGACCGCGAAGGGGATGCCGGCGAGCGACAGCAGGAACACGAGCAGGGCCGCGCCGAGCCACGGCGAGCGGCGCGAGAGCCCGGCCAGCGCCGCGATGCTGTGCCCGCCGCTCTTCTCGGCCGCCGCGTGTACGACGAGGAAGGCGCCCAGGTTCGTGAACACGTACGCGGCGATGAAGAACAGCGCCATCGCCGTGCCCTCGACGCTGCGCACGCAGAGCGCGAGCAGCACGTAGCCGATCTGCGCCACGCCCGAGAAGCCGAGCAGGCGACGCAGGTCGGTCTGCGGCAGCGCGAACAGGTTGCCCGCGATCATGCTGGCGGCAGCGACGAGGCCGATCGCCGGCAGCCACAGCTCGCGGTGCTCGCCCCAGCCCAGCGTGATGACCGCGATCGCCGCCAGGCCCGCTCCCTTCGGAGCGACCGAGAGGAACGCCACGAACGGCGTCGGAGCGCCCTGGTACGTGTCGGGCACCCAGAAGTGAAACGGCACCGCGCCGATCTTGAAGCCCATGCCCGCGAGCACCATGAACATGCCGGCCGCGAACAGCGGAGTGATGTTGCGCGCGTAGCCCCACATGTCCGACGAGCCCTGCGAGCCCACGACGAGCGCGAGGCCGAAGAACGTGAACGCCGAGCTCGCGACGCCGGTGATGTACAGCTTGAGCGCCGCCTCGCCGCCGAGCCGCGTCTCGGGCGGGCCGTCGTTCTTCGCCCAGGCCGCCAGCACGTAGAGCGGTATGCCCATCAGCTCGAACGCGACCATGAACAGAATCCACTCGCGGGCTCCCGGCAGAATCATCATGCCGGTGAGCGAGAGCAGCATGAGCGCGTAGTACTCGGCCTGGCGCTGTGGCGCGCGCTGCTCGAGCCACGTGATCGACCCGGCGATGCCGAGCGCGCCGGCGCAGAGGAACACGCGCTTGAAGAACAGCACCCACAGCCCCGAGATGTAGACGCCGTTCGGGGTCGCGCCCTCGAGCGGCACGTAGAACGAGACCCCGACCAGCCAGAGCAGCGCGGCGACCGACATCCACCCGAGCATGCGGCCCGACACGCGGAAGAAGGCGTCGCCGATCAGCACCAGCGCCGCGAGTGCGGCGACCGCGAGGTCGAGCGTGAACATCTTCAAGATCTCGACCCACGTCATCGCCACACCCCCGCCATCGCGTCGAGCGGAATGCGGCGCAGAAAGCCGTCGCTCGCGACGTCGATGAAGTCGAGCAAGAGCCGCGGCCAGAAGCCGAACACGATCAGCGCCGTGCCGAGCACCAGCAGCGCTGCCCACTCGGTGCCCCGCGCGTCAGACAGGTGCGCGAGCTCGCCTTCGGGCTTCGGCCCCCAGAAGATCGCCTTGCACGCGCGCAGCACGTAGACGGCCGTCACGAACGCGCCGAGCACGCCCGGCACGGCCCACCACGGCGTGCTGCCCTTTGCGGCTCCGGCGAAGACCATGAACTCGGCGACGAACCCCGCGGTGCCGGGCATGCCGAGCGACGAGAGGCACGCGAGCGTGAAGAACGCGGCGATCGCCGGCATCACGTGCGCGAAGCCGCCCATCTTCGCGATCGCCCGCGTGTGCGCCCGCTCGTAGACGAGGCCGACCAGCGCGAAGAACAGCCCGGTCATGATGCCGTGCGCGACCATCTGGTAGACCGCGCCGTTCCACCCGCCGATGGTGAGCGTCGCGGCGCCGAGCATCACGACGCCCATGTGGCTCACCGACGAGTACGCGACGATGTACTTGAGGTCGTTCTGGCTCGCGGCGCACATCGCGCCGTAGAGAATGTTCACGACCGCGACGGCTCCGACGATGGGCGCCCACACGGCCGCCGCGTCGGGAGCGAGCACCATGCCGATGCGCATCACGCCGAAGGCCCCGAGCTTCATCAGCACGCCGGCGTGCAGCATCGACACCGCCGTCGGCGCCGACGCGTGGCCGTCGGGCGACCACGTGTGAAACGGGAAGACGCCCGCGAGCGTGCCGAAGCCGAGCCAGCACAGCGGGAACACGATGTGCTGCAGCGCGAGGGGGAACCTGGCCTTCTCGAGCTCCTGCAGATCGAACGTGCCCGCGCTCGACCAGAGCAGGAACATCGCGACCAGAATCGCCGCCGACCCGACCAGCAGCATCAGCGTCAGCTTCATCGCCGCGTACTCTTTCGAGCCCACATGGAAGCGCCGCCACACCAGCCTGAACGGCCCCGCCGGAGCCACCTCGTGGCTCGCTCCCCAGATGCCGATGAGCAGGTACATCGGCAGCACCGCGATCTCGTAGAAGAGGAAGAAGACGAACAGGTCTTGCGAGACGAAGACGCCGAACACGCCCGCGACGAGCACCAGCAGGAGAATGAAGAACTCCTTGTCGCGCTTCGCCACGTTCCAGCTCGCGGCGATGCCCGTCACGATGATGAGCCCCGTGAGCAACAGCAGCGCCACGCCCCAGCCGTCGACCGCCAGCTTCAGGTGAATGTGCAGCGTCGGCACCAGCTCGACGCCCTCGAGCAGCTGCAGCCCCTTCGCCGTGCGGTCGTAGATGAGCGCGACCCAGACGCTGCCCGCGAGCGACACCGCCGCGCCGAGCAGTGAGATGCCGCGCACCGCGAGCCGCGCCGAGCTCGGCACGAACAGGAGCAGCGCCGCCGCGACGGCCGGCGCTCCGACGATGATGGCGAGCAGGTGCTCTCTCATCGCAGCACCACGAAGAGAACTCCCGCCGCCGCGCCCGCCGCGACCGCCAGCGCGTAGTCGCGCACCCGCCCGGTCTGTAACCGCCTGACGGCCGCTCCCGCGGCGATGGTCGCGTAGCCCGAGAGGTTGATGAGGCCGTCCACCACGTAGCGGTCGAGCCAGCCCAGCACGGCGCTCACGCCGAGCAGGCCGACGCGGTACGAGCCCGCCCAGAAGCGATCGACGTACGAGGCGCGGTCGAGCTCTTCGAACGTCGACGCGAGCGGCGCCTTGCCGCCCGGCCGGCCGAAGACGCCCCAGGCCGCCGCCAGGCCCGCCAGCGCCAGGCCCGAGGCCGTGACCGGCGTCAACCCCAGGTGCACCTCGTAGTGAGAGACGTTCAGCTGCGCCGCGAGCCGGGGCCCGAGCAGGCCCGCGAGCAGCGACGGCACCGCGAGCACCACGAGCGGAGCCGTCATCGCGAGGCCGCCCTCGTGCGCGTGCGCCGCCTTCGCCGAGGGCTCGCCGAAGAACGCCTTGAGCACGACGCGGCCCATGTAGAACGCCGTGAGGAAGGCGCAGGCCATCAGCATCACCCACGGCAGCCAGCCGCCCTTGCCCTCGAGCGTGCCGAGCACGAGATCTTTGCTGAAGAAGCCGGCGAAGCCGGGGACCCCGGCGAGGCTCAGCGCGCCGATGACGAACGCGAACGTGGTCACCGGCAGCTTCTTGCGCAGGCCGCCCATGTCCCCGAGCTCGTTCGAGTGCACCGCGTGAATGACGCTGCCGGCGCCAAGGAAGAGCAGCGCTTTGAAGAACGCGTGCGTGCCGAGGTGGAAGAAGCCGGCGAACGCGTTGCCGGCGCCGAGCGCGGCGACCATGTACCCGAGCTGCGAGCACGTCGAGAACGCGAGCACGCGCTTGATGTCGTTCTGCACCAGCGCGAGGCACGCCGCGAACAGCGCCGTGCCCGAGCCGACCCACAGCATCAGCTCGCGCGTCGTCGGCGCCTGCGCGAACAGCGGGTCGGCGCGCACGACGAGGAAGACGCCGGCCGCGACCATCGTGGCGGCGTGCAGCAGCGCCGAGACGGGCGTCGGGCCCTCCATCGCGTCGGGCAGCCAGATGTGCAGCGGGAACTGCGCCGACTTGCCGATGACCGCGACGAAGAGCAGCGCCGTGACCCAGGTCGCGATGTACGGCGTGGGCGTCGCCGTCCACTCGAAGCCGCCGGTCGCGACGTAGAGCACGAGCAGGCCGAACAAGAAGCCCATGTCGGCGAGCTTCGTCATCCAGAACGCCTTCACGGCCGCCTGCGCGGCGCTCGGCTTCGCGAAGTAGAAGCCGATGAGCAGGTAGCTCGTGAGGCCGACGAGCTCCCAGCCGGCGAACGCCTGGAGCAGGTTCGGCGCGATCACCAGCACGTTCATGCTGAAGAGGAAGAAGGCGTGCAGCGCGAAGTACCGGCCGAACGCCTTCGGCGGCTCGTCGTGCATGTACGCGACCGAGAAGATCTGCACGCACAGGGCGACGGCGCAGACGACCGCGAGCATCGTCATCGAGACGGCGTCGAGCTGAATGCCGATCTCGGCCATCGTGCGGCCGCGCTCCTGGATCCACGGCAGGGTCAGGCGCGTCGCCGGAGTCTGATCGATGAGCAGCTTCGTCGCGGCGGCGAGCGCGATGACGCTGCCGCCGATCGTCACCATGGCGGCGGGCTGGCCGCGGTGCCGCAGCGGGAACAGCACGACCAGCAGCAGCGCGGCGCCCGCAGGCGCGAACACGGCCAGCAGCGCGAGCTCGATGGCGCTCATTCTTTCGCCTCGTTCGCGAGGTCGACGAGCGTGTCGCCGTGGCGCCGGTAGAGCAGCATCACGAGCGCCAGCCCCACCGCGACCTCGGCGACGGTGATGGCCAGCGCGAACAGCACGAAGATCTGCTGCGAGGCGTCGCCCTTGAAGTGCGCGAAGGCGGCGAAGACCATGTTCGCGGCGTTCGCCATGAGCTCGACCGACAGCAACATCGCGATCGCCTGCTTGCGCGAGAGCAGGCCATAGAGCCCGACCGCGAATACGGCGAACGCGAGCATGAGAATGCGCTCGAGGGTCATGGCGCGGCCGCCTCGCCCTGCCGCGCCGGCTCGGCCGAGCCCTCACGGCCGGTGACGGGGTTGGGCTCCTTGCGGCGCGCGATGACGACGGCGCCGATGATCGCCGCGAGCAACAGCAGGCTCAGCGCCTCGAACGGCAGCATGTACCGCTCGAGCAGCAGCGACGCGACGTTCGGCGTCGTCGGCTGCGCTGGCAGCTGGGCGGGCACCTTCACCTCGCTCTTCCACAGCGCGATGCCGAGGCCTGCGAGCAGCGCGACCGCGACGAGGAAGCCGCGCTCGTCGCCCTCGGCCTCGATGGGCGCCTCGGCGCCTTCGTGTCGGCGGGTGACCATGACTCCGAAGATGAGCAGCGTGACGACGCCGCCGACGTAGGTGAGCACCTGCACGCCCGCGAGGAACGGAGCGTCGAGCAGCGCGTAGAGCCCCGCCGTGCCCAGCAGGCTCATCGCGAGCCAGAGCACCGCGTGAATCAGGTTCGTACTGCGAACGACGAAGAGCGCCGAGATGACGATGATGGCCGCCGCGATGGCGAAGCCGATGTCGGTGGTCATGGCTTGGGCTCGGAGTCGCGGGCGCAGCGGGAGTCGCGGGCGCAGCGGGAGTCGCGGGCGCAGCGGGAGTCGCGGGCGCAGCGGGAGTCGCGGGCGCAGCGGGAGTCGCGGGCGCAGCGGGAGGCGCGGGCGCAGCGGCAGTCGCAGGCGCAGCGGGAGTCGCAGGCGCAGCAGTCGCAGGCGCAGCAGTCGCAGGCGCAGCGGCAGCCGCCGGCTTCGCCGGCTTGGGCGGCGTCTGCATCTCGTTCAGCTTGGTGGCGTCGCTCCAGGCGCGGTGTTTGTTCTTCTCGTTGCCGTACAGCTTGGCCATGGTGAGCACGAGGTCCTCGCGGGCGTAGGCGGGCACCTCCTGCTCCTTGGTCATGACGATCGCGTCGGTCGGGCAGACCTGAACGCAGAGCTCGCAGAAGATGCAGGCCGAGAGGTCGAGCGTGAAGTCCTTCGCGTAGCCGCGCTTCTTGCCGGTGATGGGCGACTCCCGCTTGTCGGGGCCGTCGATCGAGATCACCTGCGACGGGCAGATCTTCTCGCACTGCAGGCAGCCGATGCAGGCCTCGTCACCGTTCTCTTCGTGCAGCAGCGCGAAGCTCGAGCGCAGCCGATCGGCGCGCGGGCGGATGACCTTGGGAAACTGGGCAGTCGTCGGCGGGCGGAACATGTTCCGCAGCGTCGCGCCCATCGAGCGAATGGAATCCAGCAGGTACCCCACTCGACCTCACCTCACTTCACGAAGTTCACCCACACACCGGTGACCGCGACGAGCACGACTCCGCCCGGCACGAGCCACGTCCAGCACAGCCGCATCAGCTGATCCGACCGGAAGCGCAGCAGCGACCAGCGCATCCAGTAGACGACCACGAAGAGGAAGAGCGTCTTCGCCACCATCCAGTGCAGGCCGGGGACGAACGGGCCGTCCCACCCGCCCAGAAACAGCGCCGCGCCGACCGCCGACGCCACGAGCGTGTGGACGTACTCGGCCATGTAGAACATGCCGAACTTCATGCCCGTGTACTCGGTCGTGACGCCCGCGACGAGCTCGCTCTCGGCCTCGGGAATGTCGAAGGGAATGCGGTTCGACTCGGCCAGCATCGCCAGCATGAACAGCACCAGCGCCGGCACGCCGAGGAAGAACGGCCACGTCAGGAACCAGTGGTGTGTCGCCTGAAACGTGACGATGTCGCTCACCTTCATCGACCCCGCGAGGATCACCGGCACCATCGCCGCGAGCACCAGCGGCACCTCGTACGAGACCGACTGCGCGATCGCCCGCATGCCGCCGAGCAGCGCGAACTTGTTGTTGCTCGCCCAGCCCGCGATGAACACCGGCATCACCGTCAGCGCGCCGATCGCCAGCAGGTACAGCACGCCAACGTCGAGGTCCGCCGCCAGCACCGTCGGCGAGAACGGAATCACCGCCGCCGCACCCAGCGCGAAGATCGCCCCCAGCGGCGGAGCGATGTTGAACAGCGCCCGGTCGGCCTTCTCGGGGATGATGTCTTCCTTCTGCAGCAGCTTCAGCACGTCGGCGAATGGCTGCCCCAGCCCGATCGGCCCCACGATGTTCGGGCCGATGCGCGACTGCATGCGCGCCGCGAACTTCCGCTCGAACCACAGCGCGAGCGCCGTCGCCGTCATCACGACCGTGCAGATCACGAGGCCCCAGACGCCGCCGTGCACGAAGCTGTTCTGCATCAGCTCGGTCACCGGTCGACCTCGCCCATGATCGGGTCGAGCGACCCGAGAATCGCGACCGCGTCGCTCACCGTCGTGCCCGGGAGAATGTACGGAAGCGCCGACACCGCGTGCAGCGACGGCGGGCGAATCTTGAACCGGTACGGAAACTGCGTACCGTCGGCCACCAGCCAGCCGCCCAGCTCGCCGCGCGCCGTCTCGATCGCCGCGTACGTCTGCCCGAACGGAATCTTCGTCATCACCGGCAGCTTCACCGGCTTGCCTCCGTTGATGCCGCCCGAGGGCAGCCCGTCGACGAACGCGCGCGCCAGCCGCACGCTCTCTTTCAGCTCGGCGATGCGCACCTGCGCCCGCGCGAGGCAGTCGCCGCCCGTCGTCGTCACGACGTTCACCTTCACCTCGTCGTACGCGTGAAACGGAGCGTCGCGGCGCAGATCGTGATCGACTCCGCACGCGCGCAGGTTCGGGCCCGTGATGCCGAGCTCGAGCGCGAGCGCTGCGTCGAGCACGCCCACGCCCACGGTGCGGTCGAGGAAGATCTGGTTCTCGAGGCTCATCGCTTCGGCCTCGCCGATGCGGGCCGAGATGACGTCGAGGGCCGCGTGCACCTTCTTGTCGAAGCCGGCCGGTATGTCGTGCCGGTTTCCGCCGATCGTGTGCGTGTTGTAGTGGAACCGCGCGCCCGTCACTTCTTCGAAGAGGTCGAGAATGCTCTCGCGCTCGCGGAAGCAGTAGAAGAACAGGCTCGTGCCGCCGCCGAGCGCGCCGCCCAGGTCCATGCCGAACGTGCCGAGCCACAACAGGTGCGAGGCGATGCGCTGCAGCTCGGCGAAGAGCGACCGCATCCACCTCGCGCGGCGCGGCACCTCGAGCTTCAGCGCCGTCTCGAAGACGTGCACCAGCGACTGCTCGTTCGTCATGGGCGAGACGTAGTCGTTCTTGTCGACGATCGGAGTGATCTGCACGTACGCCAGCTGCTCGCAGAGCTTCTCGACCGCGCGGTGCAGGTAGCCGCAGTGCGGCACCGCCTTCACGATGATCTCGCCGTCGAGGTAGAGGTCCATTCGGAAGACCCCGTGCGTCGACGGGTGCTGCGGCCCGAAGTGCAGGAGCATGAGCTCCGCCTCGGGGTCGTACTTCTCGATGACGACGTGCGGATCGACGCGGCCCTGGCGCGGGAGGACGTGTGTCGTCGTCATCTCATCTCCACGGAGGAGCCGCGGCGTTCGACTTGAAGTCGCGCCTGAGCGGGTGGCCGACGTAGTTCTCAGCCATCATCAGGCGCCGCAGATCGGGGTGGCCGGCGAACTTCACGCCGACGAGGTCGTACTGCTCGCGCTCCTGCCAGTCGGCGCCCGCCCACACGCCCGACAGCGTGAAGATCGGCTCGTCGAGCCCCAGCCGCACCGCCCAGCTCGCCGTGCGCGAGCCCGCGCCGATGGTGCGCACCACCGTCACGACCTCGTAGTGCTCGGGCTCGTTCGCGTCGGCGCCCTTGCGGCCGGTGCCCGCCTTCCAGTGCGTCGCGATCGCCGACACGTACTGCACGTAGCCGATCGCCTTGAGCCTTCGCGCGAGCTCGAGGTGCTTCGACGCCGGCACCACCGGCGGCCCGTCTTTCGGCAGCTCGGTGACCCCGAGCTCCTTCAACAGGCCCTCGAAGTCAGCGCCCTGCAGCGGCGCGAGCTCGGGCGCGGTCGCCGCGTCGACCTTCAGCGCCGGCGTCGCCTCGATCACCGTCGCGACGTCGGCCGACTCGATCTGCGCGGCCGTCTGCTCGGTCGTGCGCGCCGTGTCGCAGAGCCGCGGCACCGACGGGTAGGTGATCTTGAGCAGGTCGGGGTTCGTCTCGGGCTGCACGTGCTCGCCCTTGCGCTGCTTGCGCACCTTCTCTTGCAGGCGGAGCATGCCGTGCATCAGCGCCTCGGGGTTCGGCGGGCAGCCCGGCACGTAGACGTCGACGGGCAAGAACGTGTCGACGCCGGGCACCACCGAGTACAGGTTCCGGTAGAAGTCGCCCGAGATCGCGCACGAGCCCATCGCGATCGCCCACTTCGGCTCGGGCATCTGCTCCCAGAGCTTCAGCACGCGGGGCGCCATCTTCGTCGTGATGGTGCCGGCGATGACCATGACGTCCGCCTGCCGCGGAGTGCCGCGCACGATCGTGCCCATGCGATCGATGTCGACGCGGCTCGCCGCGACGGCCATGAGCTCGATGCCGCAGCAGCTCGTCGCCATCGGGAAGATCCACATCGCGTTCGTGAGGCCCCACGTCAGCAGATCGTCGATGACGGCCGTGCCGATGCTGAGCCCCGGGACGTGCAGCATCTTCTGGTACAGCGGGTGCTGGAAGCTCGCCCCGTCGTCCATCGTGCGCTTCATTGCCACTCGAGCGCTCCCTTCCGCTGCGCCCAGGCCCAGCCGAGCATCAGCACGAAGACGAAGCTCACGATCGCGATGAGCCCCGATGTGCCGAGCTCGCGCACCCGAATCGCCCACGGCAAGAGGAACACCGCCTCGACGTCGAACAGCACGAAGAACAGCGCCACGACGTAGTACCGCGCGTGGAAGCGCACCCACGCGAGCCCCGTCGGCGCCTCGCCGCACTCGTACGTGCGCGGCTTCAGCTTCGACTCGGTTCTCGCCCGCACCCTCAGCAGCACGGCGCCGGCGAGCATCGACGTCGCCACCACCGTTGCGACCAGCAGGAATGCGAGCAGAGCGAGCCCGGTGGTCATCTCGCGTCGCGTTCTAGTTGATCGCCTCGCGCACGACCACCACGCAGTGCGACACCGCTCCCGCCCTGCGACGCGCAAACGCTGCGCGTACCGCCCGCCTCACCGTCAGGGCTTCTGCCCGACCACGACGCAGTTCGTCGCCGGCCACCCCACGCGGCCGCCGGCCTCGTCTCGCAGCTCGGCGTGCCCCTCGTACCGGTTCTGCGCGATCCACGGGTTCACGTAGGCCGAAAGGTGCAGCGGCTCGAGCCCGACGCGGCGCAGCAGCGCAGCCCAGCCGTCGAGCGTGAGCGCGCCGTACTCCTCGTCGACCTCGATGTGCCAGTTCTTGAGGTAGTCCTTCTTGCAGAGGAACTCGTTCGCGTAGTGCGCCGAGAGCCGCACCTCGCCGCCGCTGAGCCGCTCGTGCGGAGCCCCCGTGCCCTTCTTGAACTCCCGCGCGAACCGCTCGAACGTGTCGCGCGTCTGCGAGTCGAGGAAGCGCAGGCGCCACGTCGCGCCGCCCGGGCTCACGCCGTCGCGCATCAGCAGCCTGCCGCCCGTCTGCAGCTCGGCCGCCGCGTTCTTCATCGCGCGCTCGAGCTCGGCGTGCGAGTAGCCGCTGTACGAGTAGATCTCGTGCGTCACCGACGAGAAGATCACCGTCGACGCCGAGCCGTCGGGCACGTTCTTCTCGATGATGTTGCCGTACACCAGCGCGACGTCTTCGCCGAAGTACGTGTTCTCGTCGCTCATGCGCAAGAGCTCGCGCGAGAGGTCGACGCCCACGAGCTGCGACTCGGGGTACTTGCGCGACAGCTCGACCAGCAGCTTCCCCGTGCCGCAGCCCTTGTCGACGATGCAGCCGGGCTGAACCCACGGCAGCAGATCGTCGAGCTTCTGCTTCAGCGACGCGTCCATCTGCGTGCCGTACGTCTGAAAGTCTCGCGCGTGGCCGAGCTCGCCGTCGTCGTTGAGCAGCCGCTGGTGGAAGATGTGGTTCAGGAACCCGGCGTCCGCGTACGCCGCGCGCGTCGCGTCGCTCGCCTCGCTCTGCCACTCGCGGCCGTCGGCGATGCGCTGCACGAGCTCGTGCGGCGTGAGGCCCTTCACCTCTTCGCTCACGACGGTGAAGCCCTTCGCCCGGAACAGCTCGGCGACCTCGCGGTTCGACGTGTACACCCTCGTGTCGGCTGGCGCCGGCCGCGACAGGCCCGCCCGCTCGACGCTCGAGACCACGTGCTCGACCCACGCGTCGGTGTTCGGAATGTCGTCGATCGCGACGACGTCGTGCGGCCTGCCGGCGAGCGCCGCCTCGATGAGCTTCCGGCGCGCCGTCACGTCCAGCGGGTTCCGCCGCGTGCCCTTGTGGTTCGCGCTGGTCAGCACGCAGACCACGTGGCCTTGCAGCGAACGCAGCCACGCCTCCTGCGACTTCGTGACAGCGTGGAAGCGGCCGACGAGCAGCGCGTTCATCGCTTGGGTCTCGGCCATTTCATGGGCTCGAGAAACGGAGGGTATTCCTCTGGAGGGCGGGCGAAGCGACGACGGAGCTCCAGCTCGAGTTCCCGCCCCTCGTTGCGATGACGCTGCAGAGCTGCTCCGCGCCGTCGTCGTCGGTCGAGACTGCGATATCGACATCGCCTGTGAACCGTGGAGCACTGCGGGCGCTGACTGCGATCTCTCCGATCAACGCGAACTTCGCCCCGATCGCTTCGAGGGGTGCGATTGCAGCTCGGAGCGCCGGCTCGATGTCCTCGGCCCCTCGACGAGCTCGAGCCCTGGGCTGCTTGGCAGCGCGCGGTCGTTGAGGCACCGGCGCAGCATACGCTCGATGTCCGCAGCCTTGGCCTCCGGATGTTCGCGTTTCAGCCGCTTTCGGAGCATTCGTACCCCTGTCGCGTGCAGCGCGAAGACCGTTGGAAGCCGCTTCGCGAGCGGTGGCACTGGGGGCGGCAACCTGCAGTCACGCTAAGACGCCCGCTTGAAGCGGTACACCGTCGCCGGCTTCGAGACGGTGATGCGCTTGCCGGGCGCCTTCTCGAGCACGCCGTTCTCGAGCATGCGGTTGAAGCGCCGGCGGAAGTTGCCGGGGTCCATCTCTTTGCCGGTCACGATCGCGAACACGTGGCGCAGCTCGGGAATCGTGAACGTCACCGGCACGAGCTCGAACGCGATGTCGCTGTAGTCGAGCTTGCCGTGCACGCGCTCGACCGCGACGTTGATGATGTCTCGGTGGTCGAAGGCGAGCTCCATCTTCTTGAGCATCGACACCTCGAACCACTCGGCGTCCGACACGTCGCCGCCCGCCCGCACCAGCGGCGCGAGATCGGGTCGCACCAGCGCGTAGTACGCGACCGTGATCACCCGCATGCGCGGGTCGCGCCCCGCCTTGCCGAACGTGTACAGCTGCTCGAGGTACACGCGGTCGGGCCCGAGCCCCGTCTCTTCTTCGAGCTCGCGCCGCGCCGCCGCGTCGAGGTCTTCGCCCTGATCGTCCGGCGCCTCGCCCACGCGTACGAACCCGCCCGGCAGCGCCCAGCTGCCCTTGAACGGGTACACCTTGCGCTTCACCAAGAGCACGCGCAGCTGCGCGTCGACGATGGTGAGGACGACGAGATCGACCGAGACGGAGGGACGCGGGTAGTCGCGCGCGCTCATGGCGCGACCCCGTCACCCGAGCTCACCGCGACTTTCCTTTGCCCTTCGGCTTCGCGGCCGCCTTCTCTTTCTTCTTCGGCGGCGGCTCTTCCTTCTTCTTCTTCGGCGCCGCGGCCTTCTTCGCCGCCGCAGGAGCAGCGCCCTTCTTCGCGGGCGCCTTCTCGTCCTTCTGCTCGCCGTTGGTCGGAGCAGCCTTCTTCGCGGCCTTCTTCTCGGCCGCCTTCGCCGCCTTCTTCGCGGCCCGCTTGCCC
Source organism: Myxococcaceae bacterium (assembly GCA_044223505.1). Lineage (GTDB taxonomy): Bacteria > Myxococcota > Myxococcia > Myxococcales > Myxococcaceae > Xiheicaenimonas. The sequence goes on along the minus strand of JBGALX010000015.1, from coordinate 77,419 downwards.
ATGCGCGCCTGGCCCTCGGGCGAGGCCATGTACTCGCGCCGCGCGGCCAGCAGCTCCTGCGCGCGCTCGGGGCTCATGTCTTCGGGCCCATCGCCGCGGCGCAAGGTCGCGTTCGTCTCGCCGTCGGTCACGTACATGCCGAAGCGGCCTTCCTTCAGCACGATCTCTTTGCCGCTCACCGGGTCGGGCCCGAACGTCTTCAGCGGAGGCTTCGGCTGACCCCGCCCGCGGAACTGCCGCGGCTGCGCCAGAATCGCGAGCGCCTCGTCGAGCGTCAGCGTGAGCAGCTTCTCTTCGCTCTCGACGCCGAGGTTGCGCGTCTCTTCGCCCCACTTCACGTACGGGCCGTAGCGCCCGTTGTGGGCCGTGACCGGCTTGCCCTCTTTCTCACCGAGCGTGCGCGGCAGCGACAACAGCTCGAGCGCCTTGTCGCGCGTGACGTCTTCGACCTTCATCGACTTGAAGAGCGACGCCGTCTTCGGCTTCTCGGCCTTCGGGTCGTCGCTCATCTCGCCCAGCTGCACGTACGGGCCGAACCGGCCCTGCTTCACGTAGACGTTGAGCCCCGTCTTGTCGTCGACGCCGATGGGGGTGTCGCCCTTCGGCGCCGACAAGAGCTCCATCGCCTTCGCGACGGTCATCTCGTCGGGCGGCAGCGTCTCGGGCACCGACACGGTGTCTTCGCCGCGCTTCAGGTACGGCCCGTAGCGGCCCGGCTTCACGACGATGTCGACGCCGTTCGGGTCGACGCCGATGGGAATCGAGTTGATCTCGGCGGCGTCGATTCGCGCGAGGTTCTTGTTCACCTGCTCGTGCAGGCCGCCCTTCTTCTTCGGCCCCCAGTAGAACTCGGCGAGGAACGGCACCTTCTGCTGCTTGCCGTCGGCGATCTCGTCGAGATCGTCCTCCATCTTCCGCGTGAACTCGTAGTCGACGAGGTCGTGGAAGTGCTTGTCCATCAGGTTCACGACGGCGAACGCCGTCCACCCGGGGATGAGCGCGCTGCCCTTCTTCCACACGTACTTCGCCTGCAGCGTGCCCATGATCGACGCGTAGGTCGACGGGCGGCCGATGCCGAGCTCCTCGAGCTTCTTCACCAGCGACGCCTCGGTGTACCGGGCCGGCGGCGACGTCGTGTGCGACTTCGGCTCGAGCTTCTCGACCGGCACCGTGTCGCCGACCGACAGCTTCGGCAGCGGGGCCTCGGTGTCTTCGCCCGGCTCGGCGTCGTCTTCGTCGTGGCTCTCGACGTACGCCCGCAGGTAGCCCTTGTTCGTCAGCGTGCGGCCGCTCGCCGAGAACTCGATGTCATCGACGCCGAGCTTCACGCTCACCGAGAAGCCCGTCGCGTTCACCATCTGGCACGCGAGCGTCCGCTTCCAGATGAGATCGTAGAGCTTCATCTCGGTCGCGTTCAGCTCGCCCGACAGCTCTTCCGGCGTGCGGAACGCCTCACCCGCGGGCCGAATCGCCTCGTGCGCCTCTTGAGCGTTGCGCACCTTCTTCACGTACGTGCGCGGCTCGGCCGGCAGGAACTGGTCGCCGAACAGCTCCTTGATCTGCGCGCGCGCCGCGGTGATCGCGGTCTCCGACAGGTTCGTCGAGTCGGTGCGCATGTACGTGATGTAGCCGCGCTCGTAGAGGCCCTGCGCCACGCGCATCACCTGCTGCGCGCTCATGTTGAGCTTGCGGCCGGCCTCCTGCTGCAGCGTCGAGGTCATGAACGGCGGCTTCGGGCTCAGGCTCGCCGGCTTCTCGTCGACGCTCTTCACCGTGAACGACTTGCCGCTGATGCGCGCCGCGATGTCGCGCACGGCCGCCTCCGACAGCGCGACCGTCTGCCCGGGCGTCTTGAGCGAGCCCTTCTCGTCGAAGTCCTTACCGAACGCGACGCGCTTGTCGCCGACGCCGCTCAGGCTCGACTCGAACGCCGGCTGCGTCGGGTGGCTCGCCGTGATGTCCCAGTACGTCGCCGAGCGAAACGCCATGCGCGCGCGCTCGCGCTCGACGATGAGCCGAATCGACGGGCTCTGCACGCGGCCCGCCGACAGCCCCGTCTTCACCTTGCGCCACAGCACGGGCGAGACCTCGTAGCCGTAGAGCCGGTCGAGCGTGCGCCGGGCCTCCTGCGCGTCGACGAGGCCGCCGTCGATCTGACGCGAGTGCTGCACCGCGTGCGCGATCGCCGCCTTCGTGATCTCGTGAAACACCATGCGCTTCACGGGCACCTTCGGCTTCAGCTGGTTCTTCAGGTGCCAGGCGATCGCCTCACCCTCACGGTCTTCGTCGGTGGCGAGGTAGAGCTCGGTCGACTTCGCGAGCGCGGCCTTGAGGTCCTTGATGACCTCTTTCTTCGTCACCTCGTAGGTGAGCTCGAAGTCTTTATCGACGTCGACGCACAGGCCGCTCGACGGCAGGTCGACCACGTGACCGATGCTCGCCATCACCGTGTAGTCTTTGCCGAGGAACTGCCCGATGGTCTTCGCCTTCGCGGGAGACTCGACGATCACGAGCGGCCGGGACATGAAGCGCCTTCAGATATTGGGGCGCGCGCGTGTTCGTCAAGGTTGAAGGTTCGCGGCCGATCTTTCTGCGAGCCGCTTCGCAGCCACCGATCCGATGCGATTCCCGTCGAGATTGAAGCGTTTGACCCCTCTCAACACCGCAGAATCGAGCAGCGAACGGGCCCCGTACGGGCCGATGTGATTCGCGTACAAGCCGAGAAATTCCAGTCCCACGAGGCGCCCCGAACCCGCCAGCACCCTCGCGCCCTCGTCTCCGAGCAGGTTCTGGCCGAGGTCGAGCCAGCGCATGCGCAGCGGAGAGACCGCGTTCGCCACCAGCGCCGCCCCGCCCAGGCCGAGGTGGTTGCGGCTCAGGTCGAGGCTGCACAGCCGCTGGAACCACTGGTGCTCGACGAGCACCCCGATGCCCACCGGAGTCAGCCCGTCGCGCGAGACCACGAGCTCCTCGAGGCGGGGCACCGCCGCCGGCACGTTGTGCGCGAACATCATCAGCCCCGTGTCGTCGAGCGCGTGCCCCGTGAAGTCGAGGCGCCTGAGGCCCCTCAGCTTGTCGGTGTCGAGCAGCTGCATCACGTCTTCGCCGTTGAGCGCGCGGCGGCGGTCGCGCGGGTTCATGTGGTGCAGCTCGAGCGTCGTCAGCCGCGAGAGCCACGGCTTGAGCAGCAGGCGGGGAATGTCGTCGGGCGCGAGATCGATGAAGCGCAGCTCGCGCACGGGCTCGGAGTCGAGCAGCGCGTCGCCGCCGTCGTGCAGCGCCGAGGCGTTCAGCGTCGCGCGCTCGACGAAGCCGCGGCGGTACTCGAGGTAGATGAGCCGGTCCGACAGCTTCTCGCGCCAGGCCTGCTCCAGCCGGGCGCGCAGCAGCACCTCGCGCTCTTCCAGCGGCGCGCGGCGACTGTCAGCCGGCTCGAGCTTCTCGAGGCCGAGCTGCACCGAGATGAGCTCGCCGCGGGCGTCTCCGCGCTCCTGCAGCAGATCGGCGTAGACCGTGCGCGGCTCGAGCGCGTCGGGCTGAGCGAGCACCGCGCTGAGCAGGGCGTCGCCGGCGCGCGGCGCCACCGCCGTACCGTCGCGCTCGAGCGGAACCTCGATGCACTTGTCACGCAGGCGCCGCGCCCAGCCCTGCGCCCGGCTCAGGCACGCGTCGCTGCCGTCGGGGATCCACCGGTCGAGCTGCGGCCACAGCTGTCCGGGGTGCGGCGAGACTCCGCGTGCGGGCCCGATGCCGACGGTGACCCCGCGCTCGGTGCGAACTACGAGCACGAGCGTGCTCTGCGCCCGCGCGTCGTCGACGCTGCCGCCCGTGCGCAGCGCGAAGCCGGTGCGCAGCGCCTCCTCGATCGTCTTCAGCACGTCGAGCCGCGTGAGCACTCGCGCGGTGCGCCGGCCGTTCGCGAGCGCGAGCAGCCCGTCGATCGCCTCTTCGTGTGCGGCCTCCAGCAGCAACATCGGTGCAAGTCTAACGCGACTGCCGTAGATGCCACTCCCGTGAGCACGCTGAAGGGCAAGGTCGCCGTCGTCGCCGGCGCCACCCGCGGAGCCGGCCGCGGCATCGCCGTCGCCCTCGGCGAGGCCGGCGCCACCGTCGTCTGCACCGGCCGCAGCAGCCGCACGCACGCGCTGCAGTCCGAGTACGCCGGCCGGCCCGAGACCATCGAAGAGACCGCCGAGCTCGTCACCCAGGCCGGCGGCACCGGCGTCGCGAAGGTCGTCGATCACCTCGACCCCGCCCAGGTGAGGCGCCTCGCCGCCGAGCTCGGCCCCATCGACGTGCTCGTGAACGACATCTGGGGCGCCGAGCTGCTCAAGGGCCCGCCGCCGGTGTGGAACAAGCCGATCTGGGAGGTCGACCTCGACGCCGGCCTGCGCACCCTGCGCCTCGCGATCGACACCCACCTCATCACCGCCCACGCGCTCTTGCCGCTGCTCGTCAAAAGGCCCGGCGGGCTGCACGTCGAGATCACCGACGGCGCCCTCGCCTACAACGCGAGCCACTACCGGATCTCGGCGTTCTACGACCTCGCCAAGGTCGCGGTGAACCGCCTCGCGTTCTCGCTCGGCCACGAGCTGAAGCCCTTCGGCGCCACCGCCGTCGCGGTCACCCCCGGGTGGATGCGCTCGGAGCTCATGCTCGACGCCTTCGGCGTGCGCGAAGAGAACTGGCGCGACGCACTGAAGGCCCACGCCCCGCCCGGCTTCGCCCACTCGGAGTCCCCCCGCTTCGTCGGCCGCGCCATCGCCGCCCTCGCCGCCGACTCCGGCCGCGCTCGGTGGAGCCAGCAGTCGGTCACCTGCGGCGAGCTCGCCCGCGCCTACGGCGTCAGAGACCTCGACGGCTCGCAGCCCGATGCCTGGCTGCACATGGACGACTGAGCACGCGGCGTCCGTTGCCGCACGAGCCCGCGACTCTCAGAAATCAGAGACCCCGTCGCCCCCAACCGGGCAGAATCGCGTTGCGGGCCGGGGAACGGCAATTGCTGACTCGCGAATCGTGCGCCCTGGCCGACTCCTCTTCCTCTTGTGCATCGCCTGCGGGGTCCAGACCATCCCCACGCCCGACGGAGGCGGCTCCGCCGGAGGCTCCACCGCAGGCGGCGCGACCGCGGGCGGCACCAACGCCGGTGGAGCCGGCGGCAGCTCGGGCGGCTCGACCGCCGGCGGCGCGACGGCAGGCGGGGCGACGGCGGGCGGCTCGACCGCAGGCGGCACCGGTGGCGCCGGCGGCGGCTCCAACGCGTGCGCCGGGCTCGACGAAGCCACGTGCCTCGCCGCGGCCGGCTGCGTCGCGGACCACTGCTTCACCTGCTCCTGCACCCCGTCGTACCGCGGCTGCCGCCCTTCGACCGCTCCGATGCTCGACTGCCCGCAGGTCGGCTGCGCGCAGCCCCCGTGCTGCCACGCGAACGCCGAGTGCAGCGGCCCCAGCAGCTGCGCGGCCCCCGGCACTCCGTTCGGCTGCGGCACGTGCAACATCGACCCCGGCGACTGCACCGACGACGCGATGTGCGGAGCTGGCCAGATCTGCCTGCCCATCTTGTGCTCGTGCAACGCCGCCCAGCGCTGCGAGCCCGGCTGCACCGCAGCGACCCCCTGTGGCCAGGGCCTCGAGTGCAGCGGCGGCACGCACCCGCGCTGCGTCGTGAAGTACTGCACCGCGCCCGCCGACTGCGGCCCCGGCTTCAACTGCATCAACATGCGCTGCGTTCGCCGCGCCTGTGCGGCCGACTCCGAGTGCGGCCCGACGGGCACGTCGTTCTGCGTGAACGGCGAGTGCTACCGCGGCCTCGGCGAGTGCCGCGTGCCGGTGCAGTAGCGCTTCAGCCCTGCCCCAACGCCTGCTGAAGCTGCGCGGCGTCGCTCTCGCTCAAGCCCGTCGAGTTCGCCCTGATCTTCGCGAAGAGCTCGGCGTCACCCGTGTTCTCGAGCGCGCACTTCGCGTGCAGGTACCCGGGCCCGGTGCGCGTGAAGGTCCCCGTGTCGACCTCGCGCTCGACCGCGACGCGCAGCTCGTCCTTCGCGATCGGCTCGTCGCACTGAATGCACTTGCTGCGGCCCGTGCTCGCGCGCTCGGCGTAGGGGTACGCCGCCTTCGGCCCGCCGCTCGCCTTCGGTGGGTTCGCGATCGCCGCGTCGAGCTCGGCGCGGTTCGGCACCTCACCCGGGTACGCGTCGAGCACCGGCTTCAAGATCGCGCCCTTCTTCTGCGCCGCGCACAAGAGGTGGTGCCACATGTGGCTCGTGCCGCCGGCGTCGAACTGGTTCGGCGTCTCTTCCCCGAACCGCAGCGCGCCCTTGTCGATCTTCTGCCGGCACGTCCTGCACGTCGCACGACCCGACTTCGCCTCTTCGATGACATGGGGCATGGTTGGCGCTCCTTATGCCCAAGCAGCTCGAGATGCTCGACAAAGCCGTCGAAGACGCGGCGTCGATTCGAGAGACGCTGCCCGAGCCCGACCCCGAGCCGACGGCCGCCCGCGCCGTGCTCCCCGCTCGCGAAGTCCTGCCGACGCTGACGCCGCGCCAAGACGTGTTCGCCGGCGTCGTGCTCGGCGCCGCGATCGGCGACGCCATGGGTCACCCCGTCGAGTTCATCGACTCGGTCGCGCAGATCCGCTCGAAGTACGGCCCCGAGGGCGTCACGAAGTTCGAGCTCTACTGGGAGCGCGACGGCAAGCACTTCGCCCCGTACACCGATGACACGCAGATGGCCGAGGCGGTCGCGCTGGCCCTGCACGAGTCGCGCGGCGCCGACCTCGACGCCACGATGAAGGCGATGGCGAAGCGCTTCGTCGACTGGTCCCTCGAGCCGCAAGGAGGCCACCGCGCCCCCGGCAACGCCTGCCTCGCCGGCTGCAATGCGCTGCGGCAGGGCGCCAGGTGGTCCGAGGCGGGTGGCGAGACCGCGGGCGGCTGCGGCTCGGTGATGCGCGCGTACCCCTTCGGCCTGTTCTTCGCGAACGACCTGCGGCGCGCCGAGGCGTGGGCCGTCGCGCACTCGAAGCTCACGCACCGCGACCCCATCGCGCTCGGCGCCTGCGCCGCGATGGCCATCGGGGTTTCGCTGCTCGTTCGCGGCGAGAGCGTGCGACACGTCACGAGCGAGATGGTGGCCGCGGCCTGCCGCCACAGCAGCAAGACGGCATGCTTCATGGCCGCCGCGATCGACGACGCGCGCGCCGACACCGAGCCCGAGGCCGTGTTCGATCGCCTGCAGGCGTGGGCCGCCCACGAGGCCATCGCGGCGGCGGTCTACATTCTCGAGCGCCACGCCGACGACCCTCGCGCCGCGATCCTCGAAGGCACGAACACGCCGGGCGACAGCGACAGCATCGCGACGCTCGCCGGCGCCCTCGTCGGAGCCCGGTGCGGCGTTCGCGGCCTGCCGCCCGAGTGGGTGCGCGACGTCGAGCGCGCCGACGAGCTGCTCGCCCTCGCGCTGCGAATCTGAGCGCGGTCGTTCGTTTTGACGAACGATTGTCGGCTCCCTACAAACCGGCCGCATGAAGCGCGACGTCCTCGCCGTCCTCGTGGCCTACCCGCAGATCTGGCACACCTGCCACACGCACCATAAGCGCGGCGATCGCACGGGCGACCCGCTCACCGATCGCGAGTCGAGCGTGCTCGCCCACGTCTCGGCGTTCGCCCCGGCGAGCCCGAAGGCCCTCGCGAAGCACATGGGCATCACGAAGGCGACCCTGAGCGCCGTCATCGACCGCCTCATCGAGCGCGGGCTCCTGCACCGCGAGCAGCACCACAGCGATCGCCGCCGCCACGAGCTCACGCTCACGCGCGACGGTGAGCGCGCCATTCTCGAAGGCTCGGTGCTCGACTTCGGCCGCGTTCAGCGCGTGCTGAAGAGCCTGCCGGCCTCGAAGCGCCACCTCGCAGTCGAAGGCATCTCGCTGTTGGCGGCCGCGTGCCGGGAGCTCCAATCATGAAGTGGTTCCTCATCGCAGCAGGCGCGCTCGCCGCGCTCGTCGTCGTCATGGTCGTCATCGGAGCGATGCTGCCGGTCGCCCACTCGGCCAGCCGTACCGCGCGGTTCGCGAAGGCTCCGCCCGAGGTGTTCGCGGCGCTCGAGCAGCTGACCACCGAGCAGAGAGACGTGCCGTTCGACGTCGTCGAGCGCGAGGCGCCCGCGCGGCTCGTCACCAAGATCAAGCCGGGGCAGCCCTTCGGCGGCACGTGGACCTACGAGGTGAAGGCCGAGGGCAGCGGCTCGACCCTCACCATCACGGAGAACGGCGAGGTCTACAACCCGCTCTTCCGCTTCCTCTCGCGGTACGCGTTCGGCCACACCGCGACCATCGACGGCTTCCTGAAGCAGCTCGGCACCCGCGTGTGATGCCGAGCCGCTTCGGGCCGTCGTCAGTCGGCCTGCTGCAGCAGCCACAGCTCGCGCACGCCGAGCGGCGTCGAGGTCGAGGTCGCGCCGTTCACCACCACGACGACCTCGCGCCGGCTCGAGACACCCAGCACCGCGCGCGGCTGCATGCGGAAGAACTCGGGGCTCGGGCTCACGGCGTCGGTGAGCGGGATCACGCCGAACCCACCCTCTTCGGTGAAGAAGCGGATCTCGGGAATCGTCGTCGTCGCCGCGTAGAGGTTGTCGTCGCCGTCGAGCGCCGTCATGCGGTTGTCGCTGTCGAAGTCGAGCAGCCCGTGCGTCGCCGTCTGCCACTTCGTCGCGTTCGCAGCGTTGTCGTTGCCGACGAACACGCTCGCGACGCCTGAGCTCTTGAACGACGAAGCCACCTCGAGCGAGTCACCGGGAATCTCGAGCACGCTGGTCGCCTCGGTGTCGTTGAACCCGAGGCGGAACACGGCGTTCGCGTTCCACGCCACGAACTTGCCGGCCACGCCCTTCGCCGGAAGCAGCGTGAAGTCGTGGTGAAAGCTCGGCGCCGGGAAGATCTTCCGCGTGCTGCCGTCGGTGATGAACAGGTCGCCGCTCACCGTGAACATGCGAATCGTCGTGTTGCCGACCACGACCGCGCCTTCGCCGCGCTTCGTGCTCCCGTTCTCGGTGCCCCGGTCGAACTGCAGCGGCAGCGCGCCCTCCTTGAACTTCACGTTGCCGAACTCGCGCAGGCCGAGCCAAGCGCTGCCGTCGGCCTCGATGGCGATCGGCGAGCGCGACGTCGCGATGAAGCCGCCCACGTTGAGCGTGCCGAGCAGCACCGACGTGCCCGTCTCGAGGTCGTAGCGCGCGACGCTGATCTTCCCCGTCGCCGGCGAGTGCGCGTAGTACAGCTTGCGGTTCGCGATGACGAACTCGGGCGTGTTCGTCAGCGGCGCGAACGTCGGCTGCGGGAGCTTCTGCAGGCAGTAGCCGCTCGGGTCGTGGCACCCCGTCGGCGACGGGCCCTTGGGCACGAACCGGCACAGGGCCGGCTTCGTCAAGCACGTCAGCGGCTTCGAGATCGAGATGACGCCCGCCGCGGCGACGCCGGCCGCCGGCAGATCGACCGTCACGCTCGACGCGGTGCCCGCCTTGCGCTCGAGGCGCTGCCAGCTCCCGTCGGTGCGGTACCAGACCTTGCAGTCCTCGGGTGCGTGCTCGTTGCGAACGACCGCGGCGGGCTCGAGCGGCACGGTGAGCTCGGCCGGCGACGCGAAGACGACGTCCGACGGCCCGATCGCGATCTGCGGGCCGACCTGCTCGGCCGTGTTCGCGAGCGGCGTGGGCTCGAGCGTGCCGTCGAGCGAGATCTTCACCTTCGCGGTGAGCGCTCCTTTGGGCACGCGCAGCCGAACGCCGGCGAGCGCGCTGTCGTCGGGCGCGACGATCTCTCCGCCCTCCGGGCCGATCTCCTGAGTGATGAGGCTCGCAGGCACCTCCTCCGAGTCGACCGGAGGCGGGGGGCTGCAGGCCGCGATGAGAGAGCAGACGACGAGAGCAGCGACGCGAAGGCCGAGGAGAGGCTTCAAGTGTGGGATTCCTCCGTGAGGGGTGGGGCGTGGGCGGTTGAGCAACCGCCACGCCACCGCTCGCCTCAGCCCTCTCGCGCACTTGCTCGCTCGCACCTGCCGGAGCCAGCCGACGCCAATCGCCTCCCGCCTGAGGGCCGAAGCCGACAGCCCTCGAGCTGGCGAACCGCCAGCCGAGGGCCGAGGCCGGTGACCACCTCGCGGCAGCGCGGTGAACCGTTCGGCGCTCTACCGCACGCGGTGCAGGCAGTCGGCGTGGCGCTCTGCGAGCTCTGCCGCCACGCGCCGGTTCGTCGTGCGCACCACGCATTGGCCGGCGTGCGCCGAGATCTCGAGCCCCGCGTGGTGCCCGGTGGCGTCGAGCGCCCGCAGCTTCGTTCGCGCGTTCACGATGTAGACGACACAGCCCGCCATGATCGCGCCGCCGATGCCCGCCAGCAGCCACGCGGCCTTCATCGCCGCCCAGAGGGCGAGGCCGAACCCACCGCAGAGCGCCGCGGCGAGGAGCTGCGCGTTGCCGGTGTTGCGCTCGACGTGCGGGCGGCACATGCGGCAGATCGGCACCGGCACGAACGTGGTCTGGCGCACGCGGCCGGTGTTCGGGTCGTAGTTGACGAGCTCCGAGTTCTCGACGTCGCAGCACACGCACCGCGTGCCGAGCTCGGGCATCGGAAAGTCCGACGACAGGCCGAGCGCTCCGGTGGCGAACAGCTTCGCCCCCGAGAACCCGCGGCGCAGCACGACCGCGTACCACGACCCCGCGGGCTTCAGCTCGAGCGTCACGGCGCGCACACCACCGCCTCGAACCGCCCGGTGAACGGCGGCTGCCCCTTCTTCTTCAGCGTCCACAGGCTGCCGCGCACGGTCTTGCCCTCGTCGAACGCGAGCTCATCGAGCTGCACCCACGCCTCCGACACCGCCGCGAACGCGTCGTTGCCCTCGCGCCACACGGCCGTCGCCGGCTGCTGCGTCGTCAGCGGGCGCGTCGCGTCGGCGCCACCGAGGCTCTGCACCTGCAGGAAGCCCGGCGGCTCGGCCGCGCCGCACGGCACCTTCGCCTTGTCGTAGAAGACGAGCCGCGAGATCTCGGCGTACGTGCCCTTGCTGCGCTTGAGGCTCTGGTCGACCGCCTCGTCCTGGCTCTTCGGTCGGCGCCGCACCAGCGCGTGCACCGTCTTCGCCTTCACCGGAGTCTTGGGCGCGGAGTCAGCGAGGCCCTTCGCCGCGGGGTCGGCGTCGAAGCAGACCTCGGCGTCGAACGTACCGCTCGCGCCCGACGCGCCGATCAGCACCGCCTCGCTGCCGTCGATGGTGCCGCGCACGTGGGCCCCCTTCTTCCACTCGAACGGCTCGACGGTCACCTGCACCGCCGCGGGCCCCATCATCAACGTCACTCCATCGCCGAGCACCGCGCCCATCGGCCCCATGTCGACGGGGAACTGCATCTTCTGGTCCGAGGCCTTCACCGCGACGTTCACGCCGATCGGGTGGCCCGCATAGAAGCGGCGGCCGGGCCCGGCGGGAACCTCGAACGTGAGGCTCGCGCCGCGCCCGTCTTCGCGGAGCTCGCAGCTCGACGGCCAGCTCGTGAGCGTCACGCTCACGCCGCTGAAGCCCGACGATGCGTAGCCCCACTGGAGCGGCCGCTGCCGGTCGTTGACGGTGAGCGTGACGTTCGCGGTCGCCGGCTCCGAGGGCTCCACCGGCGCGGGCGCAGAGATCGGCCCCGCGTCGACCGGCTCGGGCGCCGGTGCGACCGCGGCGTCGGCGCTCGGCGGTGGAGGCGCAGGCGGCTCGACCGGCGCCTCGCTTCGGCAGCCGAGCAGCAGCACCACGGCCGTGAGGGCGCTCCGCCGAATCACGGCGTGAAGAATCCCGCATTCACGCCCGGCGCGATACGGCCCTGGCTCGCGCGAATCGCCGACCGGCTCACCATCGTGAACGCGGCGCGCAGGGCGCTCGGCGTCGCGTCCTTCTGCACGAGCACGCAGCCATCGGGCACGCCCATCGCCTTCGCGACGGCGTGAAAGTCGACGTCCTTTCCGACGCCGACGAAGGCGAGCGTGAACTGCTCCGACGCGAGCAGGTCGGCAGAGAGGCGCGCGCAGTCGCCGGCGGTGCGCCGCGAGCCGACGTCTTCACCGTCAGTCACGATCACCACGACGCTGCGGCACGGGGTGCCCCCGTCGCGCAGGCGCTGGGCGTACGCGACGTTCGCGGTGAGCGCGTCGCACCAGGTGTCGTAGAGCAGCGTGCTGCCGCCGGGCCGGTAGTTCTTGGCGTCGAGCCGCACGGCGTCGTCGACCGGCAGGTACCCGTGCAGCACGTCGGCGCTCGACCCGAACGTCCACAGCGCCATCAGCACCGAGTCCTTCTCTTTCGCGCCGGCGAACGCGTCGACGAGCGCGTTCTGGCCGTCGCGAACGGCGCCCTGCAGCCGGCGATCGGCGATCGAGCTCGAGCGGTCGACGAGCAGGGTGATGAGCGTCACGTCCGAGGCGGTGATGTCTTCGAGCGCCTTGCCGGCGGCGCCGGCGACGACGACCGCGCCGAGGTTGCCGGTGATGGCGCCCTGCGAGAGCACGCCGCTCTCGACGGCGTGGGTGAGCAGCGAGGTCACGGAGCCCGAGCTCATGGCTTCACCTCGTCGGTCGTCTTCACGATGTTCATGCCGGCGGCCCTCCACTGCTCGATCGCCTTGCTCGCGATCAGCGGGAAGTTGAGGGTGTCGGGCAGCGGGTCGAGCGGCGGCGGGCTCACCGGGCTCATCGCGTCTTCGAGCACGTAGATCTTGCTCGCGAGCTTCGGGTCGAGGTGCGCCTGAATGTCGTTCAGCGTCGAGAGCACGCAGTGGCTCTTCGCCTGGCCGAACACGTAGACGCGGTCGTACTCGAGCAGCATCTTGAAGAACGGCGCGTTGAACGCACCGACCACCTGGCCGCTCACCTCGGTCACCTCGGGCGACAGCACCGAGTAGTTCTCGGTCATCGCGTGGGTGCCCTTCGTCTCGAAGTGGGTCTGGTGCCGTCGCGCGTGTGCGTGAAAGAGCGCGGCCTCCATCACGGTCGGCACGAGCGCGTGCGACAGGCCGCCGAGCAGCGTGTGGTACGGCCAGATCGTCAGCACGTACTTGCCGGCGGCCTCGAGGCGCTTCGTGTACTCGAGGCTCTCTTTCGGGTGGCTCACCGCCGTCCACTTCCCGGCGCGCACCTCTTCGTGAAAGACCGGAGTGAAGGGCGCGGGGTGCTGCCCCTTCGCGTCGACCCACCACGCGGGGTGGAAGATCTGGAACACGCGGTGCGTGTCCATCGAGAAGAAGAGGCCCGTGAGCCGGTCGAGGTTCCGGTACAGCCACTCGACGGTGCGCTGCGTGTCTTCGACGGCGCCAGGCACGAACAGCGACGCGCCGGGCGTGCAGAAGCCGACCTGAACGTCGATGCCGAACGCGGCGATGCGCGTGCGGTCTTGGCCTGCCGGCTTGATGCCGTGCTTCTTCGCGTAGGCCTCGGCGGCGTCGGCGATGAGGCCTCCGCGCTCGAGGAACAGCTGGGGCACCTGCTTCGGGTCGTAGTGATCTGGCAACGGCAACGGCATGACGGCCTCCTAGGGGGACAACGACAGCTGAACGATCTCTTTCGTGCCGACGACGACGAGCGAGCCGTCGGGCTGCGGCAACAGCTCGTCGCCGGCGCCGACGAACGGCTCGGTGTCGGTGAACAGCGTGCCCTCGACGAGCACTCCGGAGTCGGGCCTGAGCGACAAGAGCCCGGCGTCGGTGGCGCACACGACGCGGCCCGAGAGCAGCGCGTGGTGCTGCGAGCGCGAGGCGCCGGTCGCGACGCGCTGGCCGGCGGCGTTGAACAGCCACAGCTCGTGAGACTCGCGGCCGTCGTGCTCGGTCACGGCCGAGAGCAGCGCGTGGCCGTCGTCGAACACGCAGCTCGCCTCGACGAGGCGCCCGCGCAGCTCGACGACCGGGCCGCGGCCCCCGGGAATGTGCCGCACCGGCGTGAGCCCGGCCTTGCCCGCATGCAGGAGAAAGACGTGTGTCACGTCGCCTGCCCGGTAGAGCGCGAGGCCGAGGCGCGAGCCGCTCCACAGCGAGGTCTGCCCCTCGAGGATCTGGCCGACCCGAGCGCCGCTGAGGTGGTCGACGATCCACTCCTGCTCGAGGCGGTAGCGGTCGGTCACGATGGGCACGTTGCCGCGCACGCCGGTCGAGGCGCGCTCGGCGACACGGCCCGCGTGCGTGCGCGTGAGCTGGCCACGACGATCGGCGACCCACGTCGAGGAGCCGCTGATCGCGAACCGGGTGCCGAGCGGTGCGGGCGCGTCGAGCACGAGCGCGCCGTCCTCGCGACGCACGACGCCGTTCTCTTCGTAGACGTACCGCAGCCCGCCCTGCAGTGAGGCGGCGAGCACGCGGCCGCTGGTCGAGAAGACCGAGAGGGCGCGGCAGCGGCCGTGGTTGCGGAGCGCCTGGCGCGCGGCCGCGGGGCCGCGGGTGTGGCAGTCGGGGCAAGCCGGCCGGGCGTGCTCGAGGCCGCACGAGCACTTCGTCCAGTCGAGCCGCAGCGCGGGCGGAGCGCCGCGTTCGCCGCGATCGAAGACGCGGCTGAAGTGCTCGAGGACGTCGTCGGGCAGCACGCGGAAGTGCGCCGCGCTCTTCGGGTACGCGACGTCGGGCCGGAGCACGCTGTGCCGGGCCTGTGCGCGCCGCAGCAGCGTGGGCAGCTTCGGGTGTACGCCGCCGTAGGGGTGCACGTAGAGCAGGCTCGAGAAGAGCAGCACGTGCCACGCGTACCAATCGGTCCCGGGCGTGAAGCGCGGAGCGGCCGTGAGATCGGCGCCGTACAGCTCGGGGTCGAGCGTCTTCTCGTGGCCGACGACGCAGGGCAGGCCGGCGAACTGCATCGAGTCGGCGTCGATGAACTTGAGGCCGCGGTCGAAGAGCACGTTGCCGTCGTTGAGGTCGCCGGCGACGACGGATGCGGAGTGCAGCCGCTTCAGCACGGCGGCGGCCTGCTCGAACAGCTCAAGCACGCGCGCGTTGCTGACGGCGCCCTCGCGCCAGCGGCGGTTGGCGAGGCGGGCGAGCTCTTCGTGGCCGAGGACGGCGGGCATGGCGTAGCCGACGACGGCGCCGTGCTCGTCGTGAACGACGGCGCGCGGAGCGACGATCTCGGCAGGCAGCCCCTTGGGAAACCGGGCGAGCTTCTCGGCCTTGAGCGGCGAGGGGGCGTGGAAGAGCTTCACGGCGAGATCGCCGAACCGGTAGACGCGGGCCTCTCCGCCCTCGCCGAGGAGATCGGAGTCGCTCAGCCGAATGGGTGCGCCTCCGAGGAAGACGTTCACGGCACGCTCCCGTCAGGCTGTCCGGCTTCTGGCCGCAGCTCGAGGAGCGCGACGGTGCAGTCGTCGCTGAGGCCGGGGGTGATGTTGAGCCGGCGCTGCAGGGCCTGGGGGTTGGTCCACCCGAAGGAGGACTCGAGCTCGAGACCGGCGGCGCCGTCGGTGGCGATGGCGACGCGGCGAGCGGGCCCGTGGTGATGGACGACGAGGGGGGCCTCGATGTCGACGAGGCGGTAGGCGGCGTAGGGCGGAGCGTTGTCGGGGCCGGAGTCGAGCTCGGTGCGCAGGCCGTCGACCCAGACGATGCCGTCGCCGATGCCGAAGACGGTGACGACGCCGTGGTGGGCGACGGCGCAGAGGAAGGTGGAGAGGAGCTGCTCCTGAATGAAGTCGACGCCGAGGCTGATGCGGCGGAGCCACTCGACGAGGGCGTCGACGACCATGGAGGGCTCATCGCCGGAGCAGGCGCGGTCGGCGACGAAGTAAGCGATGAGGCGGGAGCCGACCTCGCTATAAGTGCCCTCGCTGCAGCCGTCGGCGACGCAGACGGCGAGGCGGTCGCCGCGGGCGCAGGCGGCGACGGCATCCTGGTTATTGAGGCCGAGGCGAACGTGCTCGCGACCGCGAACGGTGCCGACGCAAACGGAAACCCGGTCATAGGTAACCGAACCCGGACCCGAACCCGGACCCGAACCCGGACCCGAACCCGGACCCGAACCCGGACCCGAACCCAGACCCGAACCCGGACGCGCTCCCGCTCCCGCTCCCGCTCCCGGACCCGGACCCGGACCCGGACCCGGACCCGGACCCGGACTCGGACCCGGACCCGCTCCCGCTCCCGCTCCCGAAGCCTCACCCTCCGGCACGGAATGCCTCCTTCCTCAACGCGTCCATCAACGCGCGAGTCGCAACCGACATCTCAATCGAAGCGCCCTCGCGCACGACAGCGCCCGCCTCCCCAGCATTCCCGGTCAGCAAGACGTACCCAGAAGGCACGGCCTCTCCCTCCTGGCCGACGATCCCAACAGGTCCCGTCCCAGCGGCGCGCCGGAACACCACCGGCCGCCCAGGAATGCTCTGCTTCCCGGCTCCGGCCTCGTTGCCGAACTTCATGGTGGGCTTCTGGCCCGACTGCGAGAGCTTGAAGACGGCCTGCACGCGGTCGCGCGTGAGCGGCGAGCCCGAGGTCGTCGCAACGAGATACCCTCCGTAGCCGTACACCTGCTCGCTGGGCAGCCAGCCGACCTCGGCCCTCAGCGCCTCGAACTGGCGGGTCAGCGCGGCGTCGAAGCCGTCTTCGAGAATCTGCACGGGCCTCACGCCCAGCTGCTTCGACAGCGCGACGGCATGGCGATACTGCGCGACCTTGTCGCCCGAGTCGTAGCGAATCGAGTCGCCCTCGCCGGGCCGCTCGGCGATCAGCGCCAGCGCCGCGGGGATGCCCGACTTCAACGTGTCGTACGTGTCGAGCAGGTAGCTCGAGCGGTGCGGCCGCCGCTCGCTCATCGCCCGGAACGCCGCCTCGTCCGAGCCGTAGCGCTGAACGTGCTCGTGCCCCATCGTGCCGACCGGCACCATGCCGAGCTCTCGCGCGCCCCAGACGTGCGACGTGCGCGTGACTCCGGCCAGCTTGCAGCCCTCGAGCGCGATGAGGTGCTGCTCGACGCACGAGCCCGACCTGAGCCCCACCTCGAAGATGCGCCCCGGGTCGCCGACGATCGAGACCAGCTCGGCCGCCTTCGCGCGCACGCGCTCGCGGTACGCGTCGGGCTCGACGCGAATGGCGGGCGCCTTCACGCCCACCGCGTCGAGCGCTTCGAGCGTCAGCTCCTTCTGTCGCTCGCAGGTCAGCACGCCGATCGAAGCGGCGAGCTGCTCCGGAGCGAACCGCGCCACGCTCGCGACCTGCACCCGCCAGTTCCACGTCAGCACCAGCGGCTCGAGCCACGACACCAGCGCCGACGGGCCGGTCACCGAGAGAATCGGCTCGCGCGGGTAGAACACCGCGCCCGGCGGCAGCGCGTGCACGCTCACCGCCCCGTGCATCGCGAGCGCCGCCTTGAGGCCCGGCCCGCACTCGTACCCGTTCTCGGCGAGCCACCGGAGCTCCGCCGCGTCGACCTTCGGCAGCGCCCGGGCGACCTCGGCCCGCGCGTCGAACGGCAGCACCTGCGGCCCGCCTCGGCGGTGCGACCAGTAGAACGTCTCGCGCCGCAGCGGCCACCCAGCCTCGGCCATCGAGAACTTGTAGCCGTCCGTCATCAACATCGACGCCGCCATGCGCTACCTCCTGCTGCTTGAGTTATATTGACCATAGAAAGAGTCGTCAAGACTCCATCCCCGCATCGGGGCTTTTCGACCCCATTTCCCGGTGCGATCGCGTACCAGCTCGGCCGCCCCATGACCTGCCTGTGGCCGAAGAGACCAGACGAATCAGCCGCTTGCACGCGCCTCACGCTTGGCGCTCACGGTCGCCAATTGCCAACATTAGCGGCCCTACTCTTCTCATGAGCTGAGAGAAGTGCCCATGTAGGCGGTCTCCCTACGCTTTCGGACCAGCGTCAACGTTTCTTACCCGATGGGAGCATCGATGCCGCGGTGACCCCGACAACAACGCATCTGAAGTCATCCGCTGCT
The DNA here is from genome assembly GCA_044223505.1 of Myxococcaceae bacterium. Classification (GTDB taxonomy): domain Bacteria; phylum Myxococcota; class Myxococcia; order Myxococcales; family Myxococcaceae; genus Xiheicaenimonas. The sequence goes on along the minus strand of JBGALX010000015.1, from coordinate 59,474 downwards.
CACGCTGCTCTGTCTGGGAACAACGGTCATGAAAAAGGGAAAAGGGAAGCTCGAGGAGCTCTACGCGAAGCTGGGTCCGGTCATCTATGCGCGCTGCCGGCGCATCTTGAAAGACCGCGCGGCTGCCGAAGACGCGACCCAGGAGATCTTCATCAAGATCCTCAAGTCGGCCGACTCGATCCCGAGCGACGACGCCCTCATGCCGTGGGTCCACCGCGTCACCACGAACCACTGCCTCAACGCCCTGCGCGACGCCCGCCGCCGCGCCGAGCCCATGCCCACCGAGAGCATGCCCGAGCCCCGCGATGACGACTTCGAAGACAGCGTCGTCACCAAGGACTTCGCCGAGCAGCTCATGGCCCGCCAGCCCGAAGAGCTCAAGGCCCCCGTCATGCTGTACCACCTGAAGGGCATGGAGCAGTCGCGCGTCGCCGGCTGGCTCGGCATCTCGCGCCGCACCGTCCTCTATCGCCTCGCCGAGTTCGCCGAGCGCGCCAAGAAGTTCGAAGCGCTCGCTGAGGCCGGGCTGGCCTGACGAAGCTGCTAAGAAGCGCGGCATGAGGCCCGCGCTGGGCATTCTCTTGCTGCTCGGCTGCTCGCGGCCACCGTCCGAGGCGTCGCAGCCCGGCGGCCTCCAGCTCGAGCGCGTCACCATCACCACCTGGCACGGCGCCGCCGTCACCGCCTCGGGCACCGCAGCCCGCGCGGTCGTCACGCCCTCCGGCTTCTCTGCCGAGGGCGCGAACGTCAGGAGCGCCTCGGGCGTCGAGGTGAAGGCCGCCCGCCTCGAAGGCGAGCTCGACCTGAGCCGCCTCACCGCGACCGAAGGCGCCGCCGTGACGACGAGCGACGGCTGCTCGGGCGAGACGCGCGGCCGGGTCGACTACGCGACGCCGCTCGTGCGCACCGAAGGGCCCGTCTCAGGCGCCGGCTGCGGCTTCGAGCTCGCCGGCTCGAGGCTGACCTACGACGTCGCCGAGCGCCGCGCCGAGGTCTTCGGGCCCGTGCGCACGCGCATCGAGGCACCCACGCGATGATCGGGCTCCTGCTCTTCTCGGCGCTGCTCTCGCGGCCCGTCGAGATCACCGCCGACAAGCTCGAGGTCCTCGACCGCGAGCACAAGGCGATCTACCGGGGGCACGCGAAGGCGGTGCGCGACACCACCACGCTGACCTGCGACACGCTCACCGTCTTCTACTCCGACGCGCGCGAGGTGCAGCGCATCGAGGCCGACGGCAACGTCGAGGCCGTCGACGGCGATCGGCGCGCCTGGGGCAAGCACGCCGACTTCGACAACGCCACCGGGGTGCTCGTGGTGACCGGCGAGCCGCGCGCGCAGTCAGGAGAGCGCAAGGTCACCGGCGAGAAGATCACCTTCACGACCGGCACCGATCGCCTCGCGGTGACGAAGCCCCGCACCATGGATCAGCAGATCGTGATCGACGCCGACGACCTGGTGCTCGACGCCGACAAGAAGGTCGCCACGTGGACGGGCCACGTGAAGGCCAAGAAGACGACCACCACCATGCTCTCGCCGACCCTCGTCGCCCGCTACGACGACGCCGGCACCATCACCCGCGTCGAGGCCCGCGGCGGCGTGGTCGTCACCGACAAAGATCGCTGGGCCCGCGGCGCCCGCGCCGACTACGACGCCGCCGCCGGCCGCCTCGTCGTCACCGGCAAGCCCGAGGCGAAGCAGGGCAAGAGCCACATCACCGGGCGCAGCGTCACGTTCGTCTCGGGCTCCGACGTGCTCGAGGTCGAAGACGCGAAGTCGGTCATCGACGTGAAAGAGAAAGAGAAGCCGAAGAAGTGAGCGAGCTCGCCGCCCGGGGTCTCGTGAAGGCGTACCGCGGCCGCCGCGTGGTCGCCGGCGTCGATCTCGTCGTGAAGCCCGGCGAGATCGTCGGCCTGCTCGGCCCCAACGGCGCCGGCAAGACCACCACCTTCAACCTGATCGTCGGCCTCGTACCCCCCGACGCCGGCGACGTGCTGCTCGACGGCCAGAACCTCGCGCGCCTGCCCATGCACGAGCGCGCTCGCAAGGGGCTCGGGTACCTCCCGCAAGACAGCTCCATCTTCAAGAAGCTCACCGTGCGCGACAACATGCTCGCCGTGCTCGAGCTCGACAAACGCCTCGGCAGGGCCGAGCGCCGCGCGAAGGCCGACTCCACGCTCGCCGAGTTCGGCCTCACCGCCGTCGCCGACTCGCTCGGCGAGACCCTCTCGGGCGGCGAGCGCCGCCGCGCCGAGATCGCCCGCAGCCTCCTGCCCGGCCCGCGCTTCATGCTCTTCGACGAGCCGTTCGCAGGCGTCGACCCCATCAACGTTCAAGAGCTGCAGCGCGAGATCGCCCAGCTCAAGCAGCGCGGCCTCGGCGTGCTCCTCACCGACCACAACGTCCGCGACACCCTCACCATCTGCGATCGCGCGTACATTCTCGCCGACGGAAAGATCCTCGAAGAGGGTACGCCCGCCCAGCTCGCCGCCTCCGACAAGGCCCGCTCCACGTACCTCGGCGCTGGCTTCAAGCTTGCCTAGTGGAGAAACGTAACCGTTTCGCCGCATTAGACAGCAGGGTGGTCATCCCCGTTCGACGCTGCTACTTTTGGCACGCTCTTTGACGTGGAGGTCGGACGCGAATGGGTATGGAGCTGAAGCAAAGCCTCAAGATGTCGCAGCAGCTGGTCATGACGCCCCAGCTGCAGCAAGCGATCAAGCTGCTGCAGCTGTCGCGCATGGAGCTCCTCGAGCAGGTGCGCGAAGAGATGGAGCAGAACCCGCTGCTCGAGCAGCCCGACGAGACCGTCGAAGGCGACATGAGCGACAAGGCGCCCGGTGAGGCGTCGCTCGAGGCCGCGAACGCCGAGGCTCCTGCGGGGCAAGAAGACAAGCCCCTCGAGCAGGCCGTCGAGGTGAAGGTCGAAGAGGGCAGCGCCCCGGGAGAGATCGACTGGGACGCGTACCTCAACAGCTACCAGTTCAACGAGCCGACCACGGCCTCCAACAAGGGCAACATCGACACCGACGATCTGCCGAGCTTCGAGGCCAACCTCGTCCGCAAGGAAGATCTGTTCGAGCACCTGACGTCGCAGCTCGGCTTCTTGAAGATGAACGACGCCGAGCGCCGCATCGCGATGCTGATCCTCGGCAACCTCGACGACGACGGCTACCTGAAGCTCCCCGACGTCGAGGGCGACCCGCTCATTCGCCTCGCCACCGAGGCCGACGTCAGCGTCACCGTCGCCGAGAAGACGCTCAAGCGCATTCAGCAGCTCGAGCCGAAGGGCTGCGGCTCCCGCGACCTGCAAGAGTGTCTGCTCATGCAGGCCTGCGCGCTCAAAGACGATCACGCGGCGCTGCTCGGCACGCTCCTCAAGAAGCACATGAAGTTTCTCGAGTCGAAGAACTACCCGGCCATCGCCCGCGATCTGAAGATCTCGCTCGACGAGGTCGTGCAGGCCGCGAAGCTGCTCACCAAGCTCGACCCGAAGCCCGGCCGCAACTTCACCGGCGACGACGCGCAGTACATCACCCCCGACGTCTACATCTACAAGCTCGGCGACGACTACACCGTCGTGCTCAACGACGACGGCCTCTCGAAGCTCCGCATCTCGAATGCCTACCGCTCGGCGCTCAAGAACGGCGCCATTCCCACCGGCCAGACCAAGGAGTTCGTGCAGGACAAGCTCCGCTCGGCGATGTGGCTCATTCGCTCGATTCACCAGCGGCAGCGCACGATCTTCAAGGTCACCGAGTCGATCGTGAAGTTCCAGCGCGACTTCCTCGACAAGGGCATCGCCCACCTGAAGCCGCTCATCCTGCGCGACGTCGCCGAGGACATCGGCATGCACGAGTCGACGGTCTCTCGCGTCACGTCGAACAAGTACGTGCACACGCCGCAGGGCATCTTCGAGCTCAAGTACTTCTTCAACTCGTCGATCGCCCGCACCAGCGGCGACGACATCGCCTCCGAGGCGGTCAAGAACCACATCAAGCAGCTCGTCTCTGCCGAGGACGCGAAGAACCCGTACTCCGATCAGAAGATCGTCGAGCTGTTGAAGGCCCAGGGCATCGAGATCGCCCGCCGCACCGTCGCGAAGTACCGCGAGGTCCTCGGCGTGCTGCCCTCGAGCAAGCGCAAGAAGTACTACTGAAGCTGGCGGGGCTGCGCTGGGCTGTGATTACCATCTGGCCATGGGTCAGCCCGTCGTCCTGATCGTCGAGGACAATCAGCTCAGCCGAACGATGCTCAAAGACGCCCTCAAAGAGGTCGCGTGCACGGTCAGCGAGTGCCACGACGGCGATGAGGCGTTCGCCGTGCTCGAGAAGAGCCCTCCCGCCGTCATGCTGCTCGACCTCGTGCTCCCGAAGCGCTCGGGCTCCGAGGTCTTGAAGTACGTGAAAGAGAAGCGGCTGCCGACGCGCGTGCTCATCATCACCGCGATGGACACGCGCGGCATGGCCGACCAGGCGCTCGACGACGGCGCCCACGGGTTCATCGGCAAGCCGTTTCACCCGCTCGAGGTGCGCTCGGCCGTCGAAGGCGCGCTCGCCGCGGCCGGTGCCACATGACACCTCAACCGCTCGACGCCGCTCGGGGCCGGGGCGCGCTGCGCTCGTCGGCCACGCGAGGTGACCTTTGAGCGACTACTGGCTGGCCGACGCCGACGCTCGCGTCCTCGGCCCCATCAGCCTCGAGGTCCTCAAAGATCTCGCCGCCTCGGGCAAGCTCGCCGAGGTCCGCGCCGTCTCGCGCGACGGCCGCAGCTTCTCGCCGGTCGCCAACTTCCCCGAGGTCGTCGGAGCGCTCGGCCCGCGGCTGCCCGAGGCCGTGCTCGCCGAGCAGCAGGCCGCGATTCAGCGCCTGCGCCAGTGGCTCGGCGAGATCAAGCAGCAGCCGGCGCACGACGTCTTCCGCGTGCCCGAGAGCTCGACCCCCGACGCGTACCGCGCCGCGTTCTTCGCGCTCGTGAAGCGCTTCTACCCCGACCGCCTCTCACCCGAGGCCACGGTCGAGCTGCGGCGCGCGTGCGAAGACGTCTTCCTCGCGCTCACCCAGAAGATCCTCGAGGTCGAGCGGCGCCGCGTGCCCACCGGCCCTCCGCCCATCGGCAAGAGCGAGGTCGCGCAGATCTCGTGGCGCGGCGGCTCGATCGACGTCAGGCTCAAGGTGAAGGCACACGACGTCCGGTTCTTCACGTGGCACCCCGAGATCAACTTCCGCTTCGACGCGCTCTATGTCGAGACGAGCGAGTTCGCCGTGCCGGGCACCCCGGTGAACCTCTCGATCGACTTCGAGGGCGCCGCCGAGACGATGACCGCGTGGGGGCGCGTCATTCGCGCCGAGAACGACAGGCCGGCCAACCTCCCGAAGGGGCTGGGCATCAAGCTGCTCGATCTGCCCGAGTCCGACCGCTCCTTCATCCGCACGTGGATCGCGCGCGCCTCTTCACGCAGCACCTGAGCCCGCTGTACCCGCTGCGTGCCCGTTGCGTTCCCGTTACAGAAAGTCTCAGATGCGTATTGCAGCGCAGTCTTCGTCCCCTCGTGGAGGCGTTAACGCATGCAGATGAACATCACGTTCCGGCACTTCGAACCCATCGATTCACTCAAGAACTACGCGCAGGACAAGGTCGAGCGCGCGAACAAATACCTCGACCGCGCCGGTGAAGCGCACGTGGTGCTCTCGCTCGAGCGGCACCTCCACCACGCCGACATCACCATCACCTCCGGCGCCTTCGTGCTGCGCGGCCGCGAGAAGAGCGAAGACATGTACGCCTCCATCGATCTCGCGATGGACAAGATCGAGCGCCAGCTCCGCCGCTACAAGGAGCGCCTCAAGCACCACCACGGCCGCGAGCGCGTTCACCACCGCCAAGACCTCATGGCCCACCTCAAGGTGCGCCACGACATCATCTCGGTGCCCGAGCCGGAGAAGGTGCCCGACCCCGTCGAGGCCGCTCCCCGGGTCATCAAGACCAACGAGTTCCTCGTCCGCCCGATGAGCACCGAAGAGGCCATCATGCAGATGGACCTCATGAACAACGACTTCTACGTGTTCACCAACTCGACCACGAACGAGATGAACGTCGTCTACCGCCGCAAAGACGGGCACTACGGCCTCATCGAGGCCAGCGCCGTCAAGCGGTAGCCGCTCGCCTCAGCGCGGCCGCGCCAGCTTCTCACCCACCGGGTCCAGCCCGAACCCGAACGGGTACCGCGGCAGCAGCGCCACCGGCAGCTTGCCCGGCGTGCCCGCCTCGCCGAACAGCGCGGCGGCCGCCGCGTTCGTCGCGCTCTCTCTGAACGAATAGACCTCGAGCACCACCTGCGCCTCGGGCACCTGCGCCCCGAGGTACGGCAGCCCCATCACGACCACCACCACCGGCTTGCCCGCAAGGCGCGCCATCGTCACGAGCTCGAGCTGCCGCGTGTTCACGATGCCCACGATCACCACGTCGGCCCCCTGCGCCAGCTGCTGCGTCAGGCGCTTGAGCTCCTCGCGCTTCGCCGGCGACTGCACGAACGGCGGCACCACCAGCGCCGGCGCCTGCGGCACCCGCGACTGAATCGCCGTCACCAGCGACGGCTCGGCCGTCACCACCGCGATGCGCTTCTCTTTCGAGATGGGGAAGACGCCCGGGCTCGTGCGCAAGAGCGTCACCGCCCCCTTCGCGATCTCGTCGGCGAGGCTGCGCCGCTTGCCGAGCTCCTTCAGCCGCTCGGCGAGCGGCGGCATCTCGTTGAACAGCCCCCGCCGCACCTTGAGCGTGAGAATGCGCCGCACCGCCTCGTCGATGCGCGCGAGCGGCAGCTCGCCGTTCTTCGCCGCCTCGAGCAGCGCCGCGTGCACCTCGGCCTTCTTCTCGACCCGCCAGGGGATCAGCACCATGTCCGCCCCGGCCTTCACCGCCATCACCGCGGCCCGCCCCACACCGAACCGATCGGCGATCGCCTGCATCTCGAGCTCGTCGGTCAGCACCAGCCCGTCGAACTTCATTCGGCGCCTCAAGATGTCGTTCAAGATGCGCGAGCTCATCGTCGCGGGCACGTCGTCGCCCGTCACCTTCGGCGCCGCCACGTGCGCCGTCATCATGCCGTCGAGCCCGACCTTCATCGCCGCCTCGAACGGCTGCAGCACCGCCGCCAGCTGCGCCTCGTTCTCGGTCAGCACCGGCAGCGCCTTGTGCGAGTCGGCGTCGACCGAGCCGTGCCCCGGGAAGTGCTTCGCGACCGTCGCGACGTTCGCGTCTTGCTGCCCGCGCACGAAGTCGGCCCCGAAGTCGGCCACGAGCTTCGGCGAGTCGCCGAACGAGCGAATGCCGATCACCGGGTTGCGCGGGTTGATGTTCACGTCGAGCACCGGCGCGAGGTTCATGTTGAACCCCAGCCGCCACAGGTCTTCGCCCTGCGCCTTGCCCGCCTCGTACGCGAGGTTCTGATCGCGCGTCGCGGCCAGCGCCATGTTGCCCGGCAGCACGACCATGCCCTCGTCGATGCGCGTGACGTTGCCGCCCTCTTGATCGACCGCGATGAACGGAGGAATCGTGTCGGCCAGCAGCGCGCGCACCGCGTCGTTGAGCCGCCCCACCTGCTCGGAGTCGGCGATGTTGCGCTTGAACATGCACACGCCGCCCACCTGCTTGCCGCGCACCAGCGCCTCGACCGGCGCGTCGACCACCGTGCCGCCGAAGCCGACCATCATCATCTGGCCGACCTTCGCCTCGAGCGTCATGCCCGCGAGCAGCGCCTGAACGTCGGGCGGGCCCTTCTTCTTCTTGGGCTCGGGCAAGGGCTCGGGCTCGGTGCTCTGCGCCGCAGGCGCGGGCGGCGGCTGTGGCTCGACGACCGGCGCCGGCGGGGCCTCGGCCTTCTCGGGCGCCGCCGCGGGCGGTGAATGTGCACACGCCAGCAGCGCGAGGGGTACTACCCACGAGAGCGACACGCGAGTGTGGCGCGACGCGTCGCGCGAGGTGGTGAGAGCCGTCGTGGCCGGGGCGCGACGAGTGATGCGGAGGGACATGCGTTGAGCGTGACTGCGGTGAAAGTCGAAGTTAGCCCAAGCGGCCATCTTGCGCTGTCTCCGGTCGTCCGCTACATGCGCCGCCAGATGCGGATCGCCGAGTTCCTCAAGCCCGACGCAGTCGTCGAAGAGCTGCGATCCACCTCCAAGCCCGAGATCTTGAGAGAGCTGTCGGCGGCGCTCGCGAAGACGAACCCCAACGTGAGCCCCCAGCGCCTCGCCACCGTGCTCGAAGAGCGCGAGCGCGTGAACTCGACCGGAGTCGGTGAAGGTGTGGCAATTCCTCACGGCAAGCTGCCCGAGCTTTCGACGCTGTCGGCGAGCTTCGGCGTCTGCCACGCCGGCATCGACTTCGACGCCCACGACAAGAAGCCCACGTTTCTCTTCTTCGCGCTCGTCGCTCCCGAGAACTCGGCCGGGCTGCACCTCAAGGCGCTGGCGCGCATCTCGCGGCTGTTTCGCAACGCGAGCTTCCGCGAGTCGATCCTCTCGGCGAAGGGCGCCCAAGAGATCTACTCGCTGATCCTCCAGGAAGACGCGAAGGCGTAGCGCCGTAACCCCGCCCGCCGGGTCGGTCGGCGCTCGAGAACGGTCGCGGAATCGGGTCATCGGCCCTACACTGCGCGCCGCGTGGAAGTCGTCCTCCGCCCCGTCAACGACGCGTTCTTGAAGGAGGTCGTGTTCCCCGCGCTCGAGCTCGGCGTCGTCGACGCCGCACCCGCCCTCGAGCACCTGCTCCGCTTCCTCAACGACGAGCAGACCCGCATTCAGCTCGAGCTCTTGCTCGACCGCGGCATCGAGGGCAGCTTCTTCGGCCTCGAAGACGAGAAGTGGAGCTCCGCCATCTACCGGCTGCTCTTCTACGAGTGGGTGAAAGACAGCGGCGGCTGGAACCTCGGCCAGCAGCCTCACGCCTACGCCGGCGAATGGGAGCTCACGCTCCACCTCGCCCTCATGCTCGAAGACGCCCACTACCCCTACTGGGACGCGCCGAAGGCGATGCAGTACCGCACGAACTTCATGGCGAGCCCCCTCACCGAAGAGGGCCTCGCTTCGCTCGCGTGCGGCATCTGGCAGCCGGTGCCCGCGTTTCCCCCCGATCAGGTGCTCACCGTGCAGGGCCACGGCGACTACCGCCCGACCGAAGGCATCGCCCGCGCCGATTGGAGCTGGCGCCCCGTGCACGCCGTCAACCAGTGGGCCGCCCAGCTGCCCAACGCGCTCTCACGCCTGCTCGAGAAAGAGTCGCGCCGCCTCAAGCCCGTCGAGGCGCCCGAGAAGCACGAGGTGCTGCAGTACTGGCTCGGCCGAATCGCGCACCCGCCCGTGCTCGCCGTGACGTTCTCGGGCCTCGGGGCTCAGTCGAACGAGTGGATCCGCGAGATCGGCCACCTCGCCCGCACGGTGCGCGCGGCCGCAGCCGCCCAGCACGGCCTCACCGCCATCATCAGCCACCGCGGCGACGACGACTACCTGCAGCGGTAGCCGCGCCTCACATGTAGAGGCCCCAGGCCACGATGCCGAGGAACACCAGGCTGTCGATGATCAGCGGCACGTCGCTCAGCAGAATCTTCTCGGGCGAGCCGCCCAGGCCCCGCTTGTGCACGAGAAAGAGGTACCGGTACACCGCGAAGATCACGCACGGCACCGTCAGCTTCAGGTGATCGCTGCCCACGCGCGCGATCGTCTCGGGCGACACCGTGTACAGGCCGTACGCGAGAATCGTGCAGGCCGCGCTGATCGACATCATCTGATCGAGCATCGTCTGCGTGTACTCGCCCAGCGACGCGCGGTGGGCCGACGCCCCCTCTTCGAGCGACGACAGCTCGGCGCGGCGCTTCGCGAACCCGAGGAACACGGCGCCCAGCATCGTGCAGAGGAACAGCCAGTTCGACACGACCACGTCGATGGCCACCGCCCCGGCGACGACGCGCACGATGAACCCGAGCGCGAGCGCCATCACGTCGAGAACCACCAGGTGCTTGAGCACCGTCGTGTAGACGATCTGCAGCGCGACGTAAGCGCCCGCGACGATGACGAACTGCCGGCCGATCACCAGCGCGAGCGCCGCCGACCCGCCCCAGCACAGCGCCAACAGGCCCAGCACCGACGGCAGCCCGAGCAGCCCCGCCGCGATCGGCCGGTGCCGCTTCTCGGGGTGCAGCCGGTCTTTGTCGCGGTCGAACCAGTCGTTGACCAGGTACACGCCGCTCGCGAGCAGGCAGAACGACGCGACCGCGAGCCCCGCACGCAACAGCTGCCCCTCGACGAAGATGCTCTTCGCGAAGAGCAGCGGCACCAGCAGCACGCCGTTCTTCGTCCACTGCTTCGGGCGCAGCGCCTTCAGCGCCGCGACGGGAAATGCAGGCTTCGCTGTCGCGGCCAGCTCCGGGGTCATCGCTTAGCGTCGGCCGACGCCGTAGTACGTGAAGCCGGCGTCGCGCATGCGGCCCGGGTCGAGCACGTTGCGCCCGTCGAACACGACCGGCGTCTTCATCAGCTTGCGCATGCGCTCGAAGTCGGCGTTGCGGAAGTCGTTCCACTCGGTGACCAGGAACAGCGCGTCGGCCCCCTTCAGCGCGTCGTACGGCGTCTCGGCGTACACGATGCGATCGTGGAAGGTGCGCTTCGCGACCTCGATCGCCACCGGGTCGTGCGCCGCCACCTTCGCGCCCTTGCCGAGCAGCGCCTCGATGACCACCACCGACGGCGCCTCGCGCATGTCGTCGGTCTTCGGCTTGAACGCGAGCCCCCAGACCGCGAACGACTTGCCGGCGAAGTCGCCGAAGTGCTTCTTCGCCTTCTCGACGAGCGACTTCTTCTGCCGCTCGTTCGTGCGCTCGACCGCGCGCAGCAGATCGAGCTCGATGCCGTTGTCGCGCGCCGTCGCCACCAGCGCCTTCACGTCTTTCGGGAAGCACGAGCCGCCGTAGCCCACGCCCGGGAAGAGGAAGGGGTAGCCGATGCGCTTGTCCGACCCCATGCCCTTGCGCACGAAGTCGACGTCGGCGCCGACCTTCTCGCAGATGAGCGCGATGTCGTTCATGAACGAGATGCGCGTCGCCAGCATCGCGTTCGCCGCGTACTTCGTCAGCTCGGCCGAGCGCGTGTCCATGAACAGAATCGGGTTCTCGGTGCGCACGAACGGCGCGTAGAGGTCGCCCATCACCTTGCGCGCCCGCTCGGAGCTGCAGCCGATGACCACGCGATCGGGCTTCAGGAAGTCGTCGAGCGCCGCGCCCTCTTTCAAGAACTCGGGGTTCGAGACGACGTCGAACTCGTGCTTCGTGTTCTCGGCGATCGCCGCGCGCACCTGGTCGGCCGTGCCCACCGGCACCGTGCTCTTGTCGACGACCACCGTGTAGTGCTTCAGCGCCTTGCCGATCTCTCGCGCCGCGGCGATGACGTACTGCAGGTCGGCGTCGCCGCTCTCGCCTTCGGGCGTGCCGACGGCGATGAAGACCACCTGCGCGGTGCCGACGGCGTCGGCGAGGCTCGTCGTGAACGAGAGCCGCTTCTCTTTGACGTTCCTGACGACGAGCTCTTCGAGGCCCGGCTCGTAGATGGGGATGACGCCTTCGCGCAGCGCCTTGATCTTCTTCTCGTCGATGTCGACGCACGTCACGTCGTTGCCCGAGTCAGCGAAGCAAGCGCCGGCGACGAGGCCGACATAACCAGAGCCGATGACCGCTACTCGCATGATGGGTGACCTCCTACGACGCCGTCAGCATCGCGCGCAACGTCTCCGCGGGGCGCGCGGTCGTCTTCTTCCCGACCACCGCCACCGGGTCGACCACCCCGACGTCGAGCAGCTTTCGCACCGGCAGCGACAGCTCGGGGGTCAGCTTCGCCGCCGCCTCGGCCGCCTCGGGGAACAGCCGCGCCACCCCCTGCATCGCGGCGTAGAGCGCCCGCTCGAGCCGCCACGCCGCCGCGAGCTGCTTCACGCGCCCGGCGTCGCCGGCCGTCAGCGCGAGCTCGCGCAGGTCGACCCACTCGATGAACGGCATGTCGAACCCGGCGCGCGACGCGAACAGCACCTGCACCGGCAGGGCGTCTTCGGCGTCGAGGCGGTACATCGACGGGCCGTAGACCTTCGCCGGCCTCGCCCGCTCGAGCAGCGCGGCGTCTTCTCTCGGGTCGCCCGTCAGCTTGCCGTGCAACAGAATCGCGGTGCGGTCGTCGGACACGACGAGGTCGGGCGCGAGGCCCTCGTCGGCGGGCGTCTCGGTGGGCTTGAACTCGGCGCTCTTCAGGAACCCCGCCATCGGCTGCACGTCGGCCGGCGGCAGCAGCAGCCGAATCTCGGCGACCGGGCGAAACGCGACGTGCGGGTACAGCACCTCGGCGAACGAGGCCGCCCCGAGCAGCACGACGCGCCGGCCCTCGAGGCCGTCGACGCTGCGCTTGAAGTTGACGAGCTTCATCACGTTGTCGTTCAGCAGGCCCTGGTAGATGCCCAGCAGCCGGTCGCGCGCCCACTCGGGGGCGCCACCTCCGGCGAAGCGGTACTCGAGGTTGTAGGCCGCGAGCGGCGCGAGGCCCTGCGAGACGGCCCAGGGCACGTACTCGTCCCACGGCGCGTTCGCGAGGCTCTGCCGCTTCGGCGAGAACGCCGCGAGGGCGCGGAACAGCTCGAGCAGAGAGAGCACGGTGGTGTGCCTCTATATCGCCGCTCGCTCGAGTTGAATGGTCGTCGCTCGAGTTCAACCCGCGGGGCAACGTGATAGAGGCACGCGCGTGAAGCCTGAGCTCTCGGTCGTCATTCCCTACGACGCCAGCACCCGCGAGGCAGCGGCCCTGTTCGCGCGCGAGGTCACGGTGCGCCCGGGCACGCAGCTCATTCTCGCGGGCGACGGCCCGTGCGGCGTCGAGCCCGCAGCCGACATCGTGGTGCTGAGCGACAAGGCGAACCGCGGCGAGGCGCTGCAGGCGGCGTTCGCGCGGGCCGAGGGCGACGTCACGCTCGTGCAAGACGCCGACCGCTCGTACACGCTCGACACGCTGACGGGCCTCGTCGCCCCGATTCATCAAGGTCGCGCCGACGTCGTCATCGGCCGCCGCGAGAAGCGCGGAGCCCCCGACGCCGCCCTCGGCCGCCTCGCAGCCTGGGTGAGCGACGCCCCGGTGACCGACCCGCTCAGCGGCCAGCGCGCGTTTCGCACCGCGGTGCTGCGCGACGTGCGCCTGTCGTCGACGGGCCCCGAGGTCGACTCCGAGCTGCTCGTGAAGCTCGCGGCCCAGCTCTACCGCTTCACCGAGGTGCCGGTGCCGGGTGGCTCGAAGGCCAAAGACGCTCCGGCGCTGCTCAAGCACGCGAAGAAGCTGTTCGGCTACGCGACGATGCAGAACGACTCGGACAACGCGCACGAGGGCTACAACACCCTCGCCCGGATGGAGAGCGGCGCTCCGAACTACAACGCGTGGCTCGGCCGCCGCTTCGCCGAGCACGCGGGCCAGCGGGTGCTCGAGATCGGCGCGGGCATCGGCACCATCACGAGCCTGCTCGCGCGCGGCCGCGAGAAGGTCGTCGCCCTCGAGGTCGACGACTTCTACGTGCAGCGGCTCAAGAACCGGTTCCGCGATCAGCCGAGCGTCGTGCCGTACAAGTCCGACGTCGCGCTCGCCGACTGGGAGCGCCTGAAGAGAGAGCGGTTCGACTCGATCGTGCTCTCGAACGTGCTCGAGCACATCGAAGACGACGCCGGCGCCGTGCGGCGGTTCGCGCAGATCCTCTCGCCGGGCGGCAAGCTCATCATTCTCGTGCCTGCGCTGCCCCTGCTCTTCGGCGCGATGGACGAGGCGGTCGGCCACTTCCGCCGCTACACGATGCCGGCCCTGCGCGACGTGCTCGAGGCCAACGGCTTCGACGTTCACCGCCTCGAGTGGATGAACCTGGTCGGCATTCCCGGGTGGCTCGTGAACAGCCGCCTCTTGCGCCGCCGCGCCATGCCCCCGCTGCAGCTGCGCCTCTACGACCAGGTCGCGCCCCTGCTGGCCGCCGCCGAGTCGAAGGTGAAGCTGCCCGTCGGCATGTCGCTGTTCTGCGTCGCTCAGGTTCGCTGAAGGCGCGGCTCGACCCGACGAGCAGGTCAGCCGGCGCGGTGCGCCTCCGTCAGGCGCAGCGTGCTCCACGGCGAAGACAAGATCCGCGAGATGGCCCGGTCGATTCTGCCCTCGACCTCGCGCTGGGCGCCGTGGGCGCGCCCTCGCATTCACCGCGCTCAGCGCCGCCGCGAGAACGCCGCCGTGCGCGCGATGGTGAACGACCCCGCGCTGTGGGACGAGGGCGAAGACGACTGCGAGCCGATGCAGCGCGAGATCGGCCCCATGGTCCGCAGCCGTCGCGGCCGCGACAAGCTCAACCACTTCGAGCGCTGGGCGGTTCAGAGGACTCGCGAGATGCCGGCCGGCGACAAGCTCGGCCACCTCGCTGGAGTCCTCCCGCCCGGGCTCATTGGAGCCCACGCGTACACGCACCTCGAGCGGCTCGACGCGCTCACGCCCGCGGGTCACGAGCACGTCTGGCGCCACCGGCGCTACCGGCGGCCCGGCACCGGGCTGCTCGACCGCGGCGAGGCCGCCGAGCTCTTGCGCCACCTGCTCACGCTCCCCAGCGGCCACCGGCTGTTCAACCTCGCGCTCAAGCGGGCGCGCCTCGAGGTGCCCGCCCACGTGCGCCTCACGCGGCGCCCCCGGCTGCTCCACGGCGTTCACGACGTGCTGCCCTTTCTCGCCGACGTCTCTTTCGAGCGCGACAACGCGACGCGGCTCGTGACCGACCGCTTCCTGCGCGCGTTCAAGGCCGCGAGGAGCCCCGTCGCCGCCCTGCTCGCGGTCGCCGTCGTGAAGCTCAGCTCCGACGAGTATTGGAAGCTGCTGTACGGCCAGCGCTGACGCGCGGTGTGTCGCAGCGAGCGCGACGCAGCCCAGCGGCGATCGATCGGCGGCCCGACCCGGCACGCGCTTCCGGGCGATCGACTGGCGCGTACTAACGCGCGGGCCGCTTCAGGCCGAGCCGCGACATGCGGTACACGACGGTGCGCCGGGGGATTCCGAGCCGGCCCGCCGCGGCCGTCACGTTCCACCGCGTGCGCGCCAGCGCCTCGAGCAGCATCTCGCGCTCGGCGGCCTTCAGCGCCCCGCGCAGGTTCTCTTCCGGCGCCTCGGTCGAGAGCCGGCCCGGCAGCGCGTCGCGCCCCAGCTCGTCGCGCACCGCCGAGCGCGCGGCCCGCGCCATCACGTTGCGCAGCTCGCGCACGTTGCCCGGCCACCGGTACCTCGACAGCACGTTGCGCGCGTCGGAGCCGAGCGCGAGCCGCGGGCGGTTCAAGAGCCGCCGCTCGGAGGCCAGGAACGACTCGGCCAGCGGCAGCACCTCGGTGGGCCGGTCGCCGAGCGGGGGGATCTTGAGCACGTGCTTGAGCGGCTGCATCACCTGCGACGTCAGCGCCACCCACGACTTCGCCTCTCGCGCGCGATCGATGAGCTCGGTGACGCGCAGCGGGTCGAGCGCGTCGGCGTCGCGCACGAGCAGCACCGAGCCCGGCGCGGCCTCCATCAGCGCGCTCAGCGACTGCGGCCACGCGCCCTGCCCCTCGACGACGCGCGCCGAGGCGGCCTGGGCCAGCGCCCGCGCCAGGAAGCCGCGGCCCGACCCCGCAGGCCCCACGAACGCGACCGGCGTCGGGCGCCGCGCCAGCCGCTCGACCGCCTCGCGCAGCCGCACCATCACCGGGTCGACGACGACCGGGTCGACCTCGACGACCGCGTGCAGCCGCTCGAGCGCGCGCTCCCACAGCGCCTCGGGGTTGAGCCCGTCGGCGCGCGAGACGACGGTCGCGACGCGGGCGCGAGCGCCGGCGATCGCGGCCAGCTTGCCGAGCACGGCCTCGACCGCGGCGCCCTCGACGTCCGGCACGATGACCGCGAGCACGTCGGCCGAGAACTCGCCCCAGCACGCCACCGCGCCGAGCCGCGAGGTGCCCTCGATGAGGCGCCGCACGAGCGCCTGCCGGGCCGAGGCGTTCAGCGGCGGCAGCCCCACGAGCCCGAGCCCCACCTGCCTCGGAGCCCGCGCGCGCGTGAGCTCGTCTTCGAGCCGCGCCGCGAGCTCGTCGTGGCTCGCCAGCCGTGGCTTGAGCAGCGACGGCGCGTCGTTCTCGAACGCGAGCACGAGCCGTGCGTCGCCGATGCGAATCTCGTCGCCCGAGCGGGCGAGCGCCTGCCCCGACACCTGCACGTCGTTGAGCTGGGTGCCCTGGGCACCGCGCAGCTCTTCGACGACGACGGCGTCGGCGCGGGCGGTCAGCGTGAGGTGGCGCGCGGCGGCGCGGGGGTCTTCGAGCTGCAGGCCGACTCCGGGGCCGCGCCCGACGAGCAAGGGGCGGCCGGCGGTCAGCTCGACCGCCGACGAGCTCTGGTCGGTGAGGGCCAGCACGAAAATTCGCGCCATCGTTTCCTTTTGCCACCTCTATACTCCGCGCCGCCATGCCTGACGCGCCTGCCGCAACCGAGCGCCGCGGTTTCATGAAGCTCCTCGCGGGAGCGTTCGCCGCGCTCGCCGCCGGCCTCGCGACGGTGCCGGTGCTCGGCACGGTGGTGACTCCGCTGCTGAAGCCGAAGGGCGACGACGGCGGCTTGTTGCGCGCGGCGGGGCTCGCCGAGCTCACCGAGGGCGTGCCGAAGCGCGTCGAGCTGACGAGCGTGGTGGTCGACGGGTGGACCCGAGCGGTCGGCGTCATCGGCGCGGTGTGGCTGCTCAAGAAGCCCGACGGCACGGTGTCGGCGCTCTCGTCGGTCTGCCCCCACTCGGGCTGCAGCATCAACCAGAAGACGAAGTCGACCTACGGCTGCCCGTGCCACGACTCGACCTTTCAGCTCGACGGCGCGGCGACCGAGGGCCCCTCGCCCCGCCCGATGGACGGCCTCGAGGTGCAGGTGAAAGAGAAAGACGTCTTCGTGAAGTACCGCCGGTTCAAGATCGGCGTGAAGGAGAAGACGGAGATCGGATGATCCACCGGCTCCTCACCTGGCTCGACGATCGCTCGGGGTTCGGAGCGTGGCTCAAGTCGGCGGCCGAGTCTCCGCTGCCCGGCGGCGCGCGCTGGGCGCGGTCGTTCGGCGCGGTGACGATGGCGCTCTTGCTGCTCGAGGCGCTGACGGGCATCGCGCTGTCTGCGTGGTACTCGCCGTCGGTGACCGACGCGTGGGCCTCGGTGCACTACATTCAGTATCAGGTGACGCTCGGCTCGCTCGTGCGAGGCCTGCACCACTTCGGCGGCAACGCGCTCATCGTCATGGCGCTCGTGCACTTCGTGCAGGCGCTGGTGTGGGGCGCCTACCGGGCCCCGCGCGAGCTGACGTGGATCACGGGGCTCATCGCGCTGCAGGTGCTGATCGTCGTCTCGCACACGGGCTACCTCTTGCCCAATGATCTGCGCGCATACTGGGCGACCCAGGTGCTGCTCGGCATCGCGGGCAACCAGCCCCTCGTCGGCGCGACCGCTCAGACGGTGATTCAAGGCGGGCCGGCGTTCGGCAACGCGACGATGACGCACCTGTACGCGCTGCACGTGCTCTTGATGCCGGCGGCCGCGGTGCTCGTGATCGGCGCCCACCTCGCGCTCAAGCGGCGGCACGGCGCGTCGGTGCCGCCGGGCTTCGCAGACTCCGACTCGACGCTGCGGCGCACGCCCTACTGGCCGACGCAGGCGGTGCGCGACTGTGCGCTCGCCCTCCTCGCGGTCGCGGGCCTCGTCGCGTACACGAGCGCGGTCGGCGGCGTCGAGCTGGGCGCGCCCGGCGACCCGGCCATCGAGTACGTCGCGCGGCCCGAGTGGTACTTCCTGCCGATCTTCCGGCTGCGGCACTGGTTCACGGGCAGCACCGAGTTCATCGCGACCGCAGCTCTTCCGGGCGTCGCCGTCGGTGCGCTGTGCGCGCTGCCGTTCATCTACCCGCGGCTGCAGAAGCGGGTCCCCAAGGCGCATTCGCTGGTCGTCGTCGGCGTGCTGGGCGGCCTCGTGGGCGGCGCAGCGCTGGGCGGCATGACCGCGTGGGAAGACGCGAACGACAAGAAGGCCGGCGAGATCAACGCGAAGGCCGACAAGATCGCGAAAGAGGCGCACCGCCTCGCCATGATCGGCGTACCGGTCAGCGGGCCGCTCGAGCTCTACAAGAACGACCCGCTCGTGTGGGGTGCGCGCGTGTTCATGCGCGAGTGCGCGGCCTGCCACTCCGACTGCGCCGAGAAGCCCTTCAAGGGCGTGATGTGCCTGAGCGGCTTCGCGGGGCGCCCCTGGCTCTCGGCGCTCGTGAAAGACCCGCACGCGCCGCACTTCTTCGGCAACACGAAGATCGACGAGATGGACCCGTTCACCGGCGACCCTGCGACGCTGAAGGCCATCGTCGAGTTCGTGTACTCCGAGGGCAACCGGCCCGACGTGAACGCCGAGCTCGCGGCGAAGGGCAGGTCGGCGTTCGACAAAGAGGGCTGCGAGTCGTGCCACGCGATCGACGACGAGGGCACCGGCACCGCCCCCGCGCTGAAGGGCTACGCGAACGAGAAGTGGCTCGAGGCCTTCATTCGCCAGCCCGACGCTCCGCGCTTCTACGGCGAGCTGAACGAGATGGACTCGTTCCCCCACGAGAAGCTCGACAAGGCCGAGCTCTCGGCGGTGATCTCGTTCCTGCGCGCGCAAGCCGCCGAGCCGCTGAATTTCGCTGCACCCAACCCGTAGGAGACCATCATGAAGACGATTCGCATCGCGCTGCTGACCTGCTTTGCCGCCTCTGCCGCCTGGGCGGACGACGACATTCCCGCGCTCTGGAAGTCGAAGTGCGAGAGCTGCCACGGCGCCGACGGCAAGGCCCAGACGAAGCAGGGCAAGAAGCACAAGATCGAGGACATGACGACGGCCGATTGGCAGACCCACTGGACCGACGACAAGATGAAGAAGATCATCCGCGAGGGCTCGAAGGACAAGAAAGAGATGAAGGCCTTCCCGAAAGAGAAGGTCTCTGACGAGCAGCTCGAGGGCCTCATCAAGCACATCCGGTCGTTCAAGGGCTGAGCGTGCGGCGGCTGCTGCTCATCGCCGCGATCTCCGGAGCCGCCCTGTGGCTGGGCGCCGCTCCGGCCGTCGCGCACCCGTCGGACGACGACGGCGACGCCACCACCCTCTCGAAGAAGAAGAGAGACGGCGGCACGCGCGACGAAGAGCGCGAGGAAGACTGAGCCGTACCCGCTGTCAGAGCGGCCGCGAGCGGAAATTCAGTTCGCGCTGCTCTTCGCCTTGAACAGATCGGCCTTCAGCACCACTTCGCCGCCCGCCGGCACCTTGATCGACACCTGCTTCGTCACGCCGAGCTGCTTGTTTCGCAGCGTGAAGGTGGCCGTGCCGGCAGGCACCGTGATCGGCGCCACCGGCGTCACCCCGTAGCTGCGGCCCTGGTAGATCACCTCGGCCCACGGGTTCACCCGCACCGTCACCCGGCCGGGCCGCGGCACCACCCGCTTCCGCGTGCCCTTCTCGGCCCGCGGAACAGGAGCCACCTGCTCGGGCGGCGGTGCGGCCGCGACCTGCTGCCCGGCATCGGCGACCTCGACCGGTGCGGCCACCGGCGCGGCCTGCTCGTCGACGGGCAGAGGCCTCACCGCGACCTTCTTGTGAATGGGCGACTTCGGCGCCGGCGGCAGCGGAGGCGTCACCACCACCACCGGCGCGGGCGACCTCACCGCCCACGCGATCGCGACGCCGACGAGCACGAGCGCCAGCCCGACCGCGATCGGCCAGCGCGGCGCCCGAGGCCGCTCTCGCTCGTTGCGCGTCGGCTCTTGCGTCGTCGTCACCTCGAACATCGGCGGGTCGGTGTCGCGCCGCCCGCCCTGCAGGCTCCGCTCGATCATCGTCGGCGCCGCCGCGACCATGTCGGCCGCCGGCACCGCCGACTCACCGTGCGGGATCACGAACGGCGCCGAGAGCACGTCGGTGCCCTGCCCCCGCGGCATCTGCCGCGGCGCCACCGCGACGTTCTGGTTCGCCGCGTCTTTGCCGAACGTGCGCTCGAGCCACTCGGCCACGTGCGCGTGCGTCAGCGGCTCACCCGTCGACGAGACGTACGCCTCGAGCGCGTGCGCCATCTCGTCGGCGCTCGCGAAGCGGTCTTTTGCGTTCGGGTACAGCGCGCGCTCGAGAATGTCGTTGAGCGCCGCGTCGAGCTCGTGCCGGCGAGAAAAGCCGACGCGCGGCTTGCGCGCGTCTTCGGCCGTCGCGGGCACGCACGCCGGCCGCTCGTTGAAGAGCAGCTCGTGCAGCGTCACGCCCATCGCGTAGAGGTCGGTGCGCGCGTCGAGCGTGGCGTCGGCGATGAACTGCTCGGGCGCCATGTACCCGAACTTGCCCTTCAGCGTGCCCGCTCGCGTCGACGACGACGCGTTCATCGCCTTCGCGATGCCGAAGTCGACGAGCTTCACGCCGCCCGAGAAGCTGACCAGCACGTTGTCGGGGCTCACGTCGCGGTGGAGGATGCCCAGCGGGTTGCCGTGCTCGTCTTTGAGCTGGTGGGCGAAGTGCAGCCCCTGCAGCGCGAGCGCGCACACGCGGGCCGCGATGCGCGGGTCGGCCTTCGTGCCGCTGCGCTGCAGCTGCTCGACGCACGCGTGCAGGCTGCGGCCGTGCACGTACTCCATCGCGATGAACCAGTCGTCGCCCTCGTGCCCCAGCTCGAAGATCTGCACGATGTTCGGGTGCTGGAGCACCCCGGCGAGCCGCGCCTCGTTCACGAACATGTCGACGAAGCTCTGGTCGGTCGCGAGGTGCCTCAAGATCCGCTTGATGACGACCGTCTTCGAGAACCCGGCCGGGCCGTCTTGCCTCGCGAGAAACACCTCACCCATGCCGCCCGTGGCGAGCAGCTGAAGCAGCCGGTATTTGCCCAGCTTTTCCTGAGTCATCGGCCCAAAAACGCGCGGCTAGTCTAGGTCAATTCGAGCTGCCGCATCTCGCAACGTCACGCACTCCGAACCCTCTTTCATCCACCGAAAGAGCTTCGACAGTCGAGACAGCTTCTCGGTTGCTGGAACCTTCAGGTCTCGCTGCTGGCGCGCGAGGGCCTCCGGCACTCCGTCACTGACGTCGAGCACGTCGATCGCGTGCAGCTCGAAGTTGAGCAGCGGCAGCTTCTTCACCGCGCGGAAGGTCGCCTGAACGAGCGGCCACGGCATCACCGTCACGAACGTGCCGATGAACGGCACCCGCGTCACCGGGGCCACCGCGATCGGCAGCTCCTTGAGGGGCGCGTCTCCCCGGCCGTACGGGGCCTCGAGCGCGGGCCGGTACGGGAAGATCGGAGCGAGCAGCACCCGCGGCGAGTCGAGGATCGCCCTCGACGGCCGGCCGAGCGCCTTCAGCGCCCCCATCACGCCGGCCTTCGCGAGCCAGTAGGGCGCGGCCGGGTAGGCCGACGAGTCGTACGCGTAGCCCTTGCGCGCGACGGCGCCGAGCAGCGCCGGCGACAGCGTGTAGCCCGGCGCGCGAAAGCCGACGGGCGGCTCGCCCGCGGCTTCGGTGATGGCGGTGTGCGCGGCGTCGAGATCGGCCTCGATGCGCTGGGCCGGCCACCGCGACATCTCGTAGTCGTGGGCATACGAGTGGCTCGCGATCTCGACGCCGGCCTCGCGCGCGCGGCGCAGGCCCGGCCCCGCCTCGGAGCCGATCGCGAAGAACGTGGCGGGCACACCCTCGCGGTCGAACAGCTCGAGGTAGCGCGGCACGGCGACGGCCTCGACGAGCGAGCGCGCGCGATCGTCGAGCGCCGACTCGGGCAACCCTTGAATGCGGCAGTAGTGGGGCAGTGAGTCGAGATCGACCGATATGGCCGAGAGCTTCATTCGCCTTTGACGCGGATCACGTAGACGAGCCGTGCGACCTGCTTGAGCACGTTCGGCACGCGCCTGAAGAGGTGAATCGACGGCTGCCGCTTCTCGTGCAGCTGAATGGGGATCTCTTCGACGCTCACGCTGTGCCACGCCCGAATCACGAACTCGCTGGCGAACACGTCCATGTCGGCGCCGCACTTCGCGAGCACCGGCAAGAGCCTCTGCCGCCGAAACGCCTTGAGCCCGTGCGTGTCGGTGCCCTTGAAGCCGAGCGTCACGCGCAGCGTCGTGTTGAGCCCCCACGTCGCGAGCCGGCGCACCGCGGGCCGCTCGTCCGACGCGCCGCGCGCGGCCTTCGAGCCGACCACCATGTCGACGTGCTCGAGGCGCGGCAGCGCGGCGTCGTAGAACGAGAGATCGCACAGGTCGATCTCGTCGCAGAACAACAGCTCGCCCTTGGCCTCGAGAATGCCGCGCTTGAGCGCGCTGCCGTAGTTCGGCGTCTCGTTGTGGAACCACTTGAGCCGAGGGTTGCCGCGGCAGAGCTCTTCGAGCAGCTCGGGGGTGCGATCGCGCGAGCCGTTCTCGGCGAAGATCACCTCGTAGTCGAGCTTGCGCTGGTCGAGCCCCGACACCAGCTCTCGAGCCGCGGAAGAGATGATCTCTTCCTCGTTGTAGACGGGAATGACGATGGAAATGTGAGGCGCCAAAAGGACTTGGGCGCGTAGCACGGAGAGTGACCCCTCGTCAGCATCGGGGTAACGTCGGCGCGCAAGTTCCCCCAAAGATTCATCGAGGCCTGAATGAAGGCGACCTGCCCTTCCTGCAACGCCCACCTCAACATCGACGACAAGAAGATCCCGGCGGGCGGCGCGCGCATCAAGTGCCCCACCTGCCAGAACATCTTCCCCGTGAAGCCGGGAGGAGGCGCCAGTACCGTCCCCCTGCCGGGCTCCGCCCAGCCTCCCGCGGCCGTCCCCCCGCCCTCGGGCGCCGTGCCGCTGCCGGGCATGGCCTCGACCCCGAAGGACACCGACTGGGAAGACGCCCCCACGCGCATGCAGCCGGCCTTCATTCCCCCCGAGGCCGTGCCGGGCGCGACCACTCCGCGCGCTCCTCCCTCGAACGTCAACGAGGTGCTGACGCGCAAGCCGGCACCGTCGTTCAAGCCTCCCTCCGTCGGCAGCGGGCCCGGCGCCGTGCCCCTGCCGGGCATCACCGCCGCCGCGCCCCACGCCCAGAACTGGGAAGAAGAGTCGACGCGCGTCGCCGAGATTCCGATTCCCAGCGCTGCGTACAAGCCCGCGCCCGCCGCGCCGCCTCCTCCCGCTGCCGCGCACGTCGACTTCAGCTCGTTCGAGCCGACTGCGGGCGCCACGGTTCCGCTCCCCGGCTCGCGCAGCGGCGTCGAGATCTCGGCCCCCACGCAGCGCATCCCCGCCGCGAAGAGCGGCGCTGCCCCGGCGATCGCGAGCTCGTACGAGCCCACCCACGCGGGCGTCGGCCCCGGGCCCGGCAGCTACGAGCCGACCCACGCCGGCGCGGTTCCGCTGCCTGGGAGCTTCGACCCCGCCGGCGCCGCCACCCACGTCGGCCCGCCTCGCGGCGCAGGCGCGGTGCCATTGCCCGGCAGCTTCGACCCCGCCGGCGCCGCCACCCACGTCGGCCCGCCCCGCGGCGCAGGCGCGGTGCCGTTGCCCGGCAGCTTCGACCCCGCCGGCGCCGCCACCCACGTCGGCCCCCCGCGCGGCGCGGGTGCCGTTCCGCTCCCCGGGAGCTTCGACTCTGCCGGAGCGGCCACTCACGTCGGCCCGCCCCGCGGCGCGGGTGCCGTTCCGCTCCCCGGGAGCTTCGACCCCGCCGGCGCCGCCACCCACGTCGGCCCGCCGCGCCGTGCGGGCGCGGTGCCTCTGCCCGGCGACGGCGATTACGCGCCCACGCAGCTCGGCCACGCCGTACCGCTGCCGGGCCAGGGCGACTACGCCGCGACGCACGTCGGGGCTCCCGCTTCGGGCGCCGTGCCCCTGCCGGGCACGGGCTACGACCTGCCGACCACGCAGCACGCCGCGTTCTCTGAAGCGGCGTTCGGCGACTCCGTGCCGCTGCCCGGCGAGGCCAACGCGCACACGGCCCTCACCACCGAGAACCGGGCATACCAGCCGCCGCCGCAGGCGTTCAGCTTCGATGCCGCGGCGCCGGCCGGCGGCGAGTTCGACTCCGAGCCCACCAGCGGTGCCGCGTCGGCCTTCTCAGACGTGCCCGAGGCCTCGGGCGCCGACTTCGCCGAGGTGGGCGAGGCGCCCGCGCCCTCGTACGTCGCGCCTCCGCCAGCCGAGTTCGATCTGCCGCCTCCGCCCGCAGCGCCGCCGCCGTCGTCGGGCGGCTTCGACTTCTCCGACCTGCCGGCCCCTGCGGGCCAGCCGACCGACCCGGGTGGCTTCGAGCTCGACACGTCACGGCCGCCCGAGGCCGATCTGCCCTCGCCCGCCGGGAGCTCGAGCGGGCCAGGCGCCTACGACTTCGCGCCGATGCCCGCGGCGTCGAACCCGCCCGCGAGATCTCAGCCGCCTCCGTCGGTCGACCCCTCGTCGTCGTTCGGTGAGGTCGACTTCGGCGGCGGCGACTCGCTCGAGTTCGACCCGACGTCGAAGCCGAAGGACGATCTCGAGGCCGACCTCTCGGCGCCGCTGCCGCCTTCGAAGCCGGCGGCCCCAGCCGACGGGCTCGAGATGCTGTCGTTCATCGACGACACGGCGAAGGAAGCCGGCGTGAAAGAGTCGCCGAGCGCGCGCCGCTACCACATCAAGCGCCGCTCGGGAAAAGTGTTCGGCCCGTTCGAAGAGGCCGTCGTCGTCAAGATGCTCGAAGACGGCCAGCTGCTCGGCAACGAAGAGGTCTCGCTCGACAGCGAGAGCTGGCAGCCGATCGGCGCCGAGCCCGCCTTCCAGGGCGCGATCGCGAAGCTGATGGAGCAGCCGGCGCGCGCCCAGTCGGCGGCTGCGGGCGTGCCCCCGGCCGCGCAGGGGGCTCCGGGCGTGAGCGTGCCGAACAACCGGCCGCCGCCGCCCAGCATGGAGCGGCTCAAGCAGCTCTACGAGGGCCGCATGGCGGCCGTCGCGGTGGTGCAGGGCAAAGAGCCCGTGCCGTTCAAGAAGCGCATCCCGCTGATCGTCGCGGGCGTGCTCGTGCTCGGCATCGCAGGGGCCGGCGCCTGGTCGTCGACGACGCGCTACGGCCTGTTCGGCCTGAAGGTGCTGTTCCCCGCGCGCGTCGCGCAGAACACGCCCGAGTTCGCCACCCTGAACGACGCGAAGAAGTCGCTGCTGGCCGACACGTTCAAGGGCTACAAGAGCTCGAAAGAGAACGCCGAGAAGCTCCTGCGCACGAAGCCGTACCCCGAGGCGCGCGCGGTGTGGATGCAGGCGGTCTACTACCTGAACCGGCGCTACTCGGCGGCGAGCCCGGCCGACCTGCAGACCGCGATGGCCGAGCAAGAGAACATCTTGCTGCTCGGCGAGAAGCACGTCGAGGTGGTGAAGGCGCTGGCGCACGCGGCGATCGACGCGAAAGACAACGACAAGGCGCTCGCGCTCGTCGCGGCGGCGAGGGCGCGGCAAGAGAACGAGGGCGATCTCGAGCTGCTGTTCCTCAAGGCCGAGGCGCAGGCGCTCAAGGGTCAGGTTCCGCAGGCGATGACCGACCTCAAGGCGGTGCTCGAGAAGGACAAGAAGTCGGCGAAGGCGATGCACGCGCTGGGGCTCTTGCACCTCAAGCAGAAAGAGGTCGACCTGGCGGCCGGCCGCTTCGACGAGGCGCTTCAGGCGAGCCCCGAGCACGCGGCGTCGGCGGTCGAGCTGGCAGCGATCGAGGTCATCGAGCGGAAGAACCCCGCGAAGGGCGCCGAGCTGCTCGACCAGGCGCTCTCGGACGAGAACAAGGTGAACCTCGCTCCGGCCGAGCTCGGGCGGGCGCTCGCGCTGAAGGCGCAGATCGCGGCCGAGGCGCGGAAGGTCGACGACGCGGTGGCGGCGTTCGAAGAGGCGCTGAAGGCCGACCCGAAGAACGTGTTCGCGAAGGGCGCATACGGGGCGCTGCTGGTCGAGCGTCACGACTACGCGAAGGCGACGCCGATGCTGAAAGACGCGGTCGACAAAGAGCCGCAGAACCTCGGCTACATCGAGTCGTACCTGAACTCGCTCATCGGCATCGGGAAGATGGACGAGGCGACGAAGATGATGGCGACGGCGTCGGGCCGGTTCCCGGGCAACGCGCGCATCGCGTTTCTCTCAGGCCGCGTCGAAGACGGCATGGATCGCACCAAGCAGGCCGAAGAGAGCTACAAGCGCGCGATCAGCGCCGACTCGAAGATGGTCGAGGCGAACATCGCGCTCGCGGGCCTCTACCTGCGGCTGCACCGGTTCGCCGAGGCGAAGCCTCAGCTCGAAGAGGCCCTCTCGAAGGCGCCCGAGAACGCGCTCGTGCACGTGGGCCTGGGCGAGCTCGCGCTGGCCGAGAACGACGTCGACCGGGCCCAGGAAGAGCTGAACAAGGCGGTCGATCAGAACCCCAACCTGCCCGGCGCCTTCCTCGGGCTGTCGCGCACCGCGCTCGCGAAGGGCAAGCCCGACGCGGCCGAGAAGCAGGCGCAGAAGGCGCTCGCGCTCGACCCCAAGATCCACGACGGGCGGCTGCAGCTCGGCACCGCGCTGTGGAAGCTCGGCAGGCTCGACGACGCCATCAAGGAGCTCACGCAGGCGAAGGAAGACGACCCGCGGTCGGTCAACATCCCCATCACGCTGGGGGCGGTCTCGATCGAGAAGGGCGACCTCGACGCGGCGACGGCGAACCTGCTCGGCAACGCGCTCCAGAAAGAGCCCGGCAACGCCGACGCGAACTTCTACATGGCGGTCGTGAAGCGCAAGCGCAGCGAGTACACGCAGGCGATCGAGCTGATGAAGAAGGCGATCGATCACTCGCCGCGGCGGCCCGAGTTCCACTACGAGCTGGGCAACATCTACATGGACGCTCGCAAGGGCTCGGAGGCCGTCGACGAGTGGAAGGCGGCGCTCGCGCTCGAGCCGAAGTACGCCGACGCGCTCCAGGCGCTGGGCAAGAACGCGCTCGACCGCAACAAGCCGAAAGACGCGATCGAGTACTTCAACAGGGCGCTCGACGCCGACCCGGCGCGCTCACGCATCTACGCGTCGATCGGCGAGGCCCAGGCGATGGCGAACCAGTGGCAGAAGGCGATCGACGCCTACCTGCGGGCGCTGGGCGCCGAGCCGGGCTTCAAAGAGGTCTACCCGCGGCTCGCGAACGCGTACGTCGAGAAGAAGAAGCTCTCCGAGGCGATCACCTGGTACCGCAAGGCGGTTCAGGCCGAGCCGAACGACATGATGAGCTGGTACAACCTCGGCTTCGTCCTGAAAGACAAAGACCAGGACAAGGAGGCCATCGCCGCCTTCGAGGAGTTCTTGAAGCTGAACGAGGATCCGAAGATGAAGAAAGAGGTGGGCGACATCATCTTCGACCTCAAGCAATCGGAGAAGTGAGTGCTCGACCTGAAGGAGCTGGCGAAGAACTACGACACCTGGGTGCCTCGGCTGAACGACCGCGGCGGCAACCTCGACTTCGGCCCGTTCAAGGCGCTGTTCGACGAGCGCAAGAAGCTCTACGTCGAGATCGAGACGCTGCAGGCCCAGCGCAACAAGGCGAACGAAGAGATGAAGGGGCTCGCGAAGACGAACCCCGCCGCCATGAAGGAGCGCTCCGGCGAGCTGAAGACGCTCGGCGCCACCATCAAAGAGAAAGAGGGCCGCCGCGACGAGATCGAGCAGGCGCTCGAGAAGCTGCTCTACGACGTGCCGAACGTGCCGCACGAGTCGGTGCCGAAGGGCGCCGACGCCTCGGGCAACAAAGAGGTGCGGCAGTGGGGGCAGAAGCCGAACTTCCTGTTCGAGCCGAAACAGCACTTCGACATCGGCGAGAAGCTCGGCATGCTCGACTTCGAGCGCGCGGTGAAGGTGTCGGGCAGCCGCTTCTGGTTCTTGAAGGGCGGGCTCGCACGGCTCGAGCGGGCGCTCGTGACGTTCATGATCGACGAGCACACGAAGCGCGGCTACCTCGAGCTGTTGCCGCCGTACCTCGTGACGCGCCAGTCGATGACGGGCACCGGGCAGCTGCCGAAGTTCGAGGCCGACGCGTTCAAGACGCTCGGCGAGCACGAGCTGTTCTTGATCCCCACCGCCGAGGTGCCGGTCACGAACTACCACTACGATGAGATCCTCGAGGGCGCGAAGCTGCCGGTGAAGTACTGCGCGTTCTCGCCGTGCTTCCGCGCCGAGGCCGGCTCGGCCGGCAAGGACACCCGCGGGCTGATTCGCGTGCACCAGTTTCACAAGGTCGAGCTCGTGAAGTTCAGCAAGCCCGAGACCTCGCTCGACGAGCTCGAGTCGCTGACCGCCGACGCGTGCTCGATTCTCGAGAAGCTCGGGCTGCACTACCGGGTGATGCTCTTGTGCACCGGCGACATGGGCTTCGCGTCGCAGAAGACCTACGACCTCGAGGTGTGGCTGCCCGGGCAGAAGGCGTACCGCGAGATCAGCTCGTGCTCGAACTTCTCTGACTTCCAGGCGCGGCGGGCCAAGATCCGCTGGCGGCAAGAGAAGGGCGACAAGCCTCAGCTCGTTCACACCTTGAACGGCTCGGGCCTGGCCATCGGCCGCACGCTCGTGGCGATCGTCGAGAACTACCAGCGCGAAGACGGCAGCGTGGCGATTCCCCCCGTCCTGCTCCCGTACATGGGCGGCGTCACCGAGCTCAAGCCGATCTGACTCCCGTCCGCTTTCAGTTGTCGCCGCGTCAGCGCCCGTGTTAGCAGCGGGCGCGAAAGTTGGAGCAGTGGCCGAGCGGTTGAAGGCAGCGGTCTTGAAAACCGCCAGAGGTGCAAGCCTCTCGTAGGTTCGAATCCTACCTGCTCCACCAGTGAAGCAGTTTCGTTCTTTGAAGATGAAAACGGAGAGTGGAGAGGTGGCCGAGAGGCTGAAGGCGCAGGTTTGCTAAACCTGTATACGGGAAACTGTATCGAGGGTTCGAATCCCTCCCTCTCCGTAGAAGAAGAGAACCGGCTCCCTTAGCTCAGCTGGATAGAGCGTCGGACTACGAATCCGAAGGCCGGAGGTTCGAATCCTCCAGGGAGCGCTGAGTTGTTCGTGGGGGGTACCCTTCAAGACGAGCTGAAAGAAGCGATCGCTCGGCGCGACTTCGCGACGGCCGAGCTCGCGCTGCAGTGCGGAGCCGACCTGAACGCTCGCGACTGGGATGGCTCCAGCCCCCTGACCTGGGCAGCGTGCGGCAGCGACGCCCCATCTGCTGCCGCCGAGGTGAGCTGGGCTTTGGAGCACGGCGCCCGCGTCTGCGAGGAGAAGCCCGAGGACGGCTCGACCTCAGTTCACCTCACCGCTGAGCATGGCGACGTCGAAGCGCTGCGTCTGCTTCTGGCAGCAGACGGGAAGGTCGCGCTCGAGAAGTTCGACGAGATCGATCGAACGCCGCTGATGTGTGCGGTCGCGAGCGGCAATCGAGAGGCGGTGGGGCTGTTGATTGCCGCCGGCTCGAACCTCGACGCCCATCGGGAAGAGCGCGCCGGGAACTCCGCGATCTCGCTCGCGGTCGAAACGCGCAACGTCGCGATCGTCGAGCAGCTCCTGAGAGCGGGCGCGGACCCGACCGTCCGCGGGTGGATGCAGCTCAACGCCATCGACCGAGCTGCACATTGGAAGGCCAGCCCCGACGCGGAGCTCCGCCGGGGTCATGCGCTCTTGGTTGCTCGGCTACGGTCGGGCTGAACCGGGGGGCTGTCACGAAGTTGTGACGTCGGGCTCACCTGAAGTTCACCTTCGCGTCGCGAAGGTCGCGAAGTGGTCACGTATCGGTAGCGCGTGCTCACGACCCTCGCGCTCGCGGTGCTCACGCAAATCTCCGAAGTGCCCGACGCAGGCGCGGTGACGCCGGCGCCTGATCTCTCGACCGCCAGCGACGCCGAGCTGCGCGCGCGCCTTCAGCAGGCGCTCGACCTGCTCGCCCGGCACGAGGCCGAGCTGGCCGCGCTGAAGAAGAAGGCCGAGGCCCCGGCCGCCCCACCGGCTCCGGCCGCGGCGGCTCCTGCGCCGGCGGCCGCCGCCGAGCCCGTCATCCCGAAGCACTGGTACGAGCGGCTGAACATTCGCGGGTACACGCAGGTGCGCGTCAACCTCCCGGGCGCCATCTACAACGACAAGGTCATCAACGATCAGGCCGACAAGTCGATGGGCGGCGGCGGAGGGTTCCTCATTCGCCGCGCGCGCCTCATTCTCTTCGGCGACGTTCACCCGCGCGTGTCGATCTACCTGCAGCCCGACTTCGCCTCGGGCATCGACGAGCAGCTCGGCGTGGCGATCTTGCGCGACTGGTACGCCGACATCTTCCTCGACGCGAAGAAGGAGCTCCGCTTCCGCGTCGGCCAGTCGAAGGTCCCCTACGGCTTCGAGAACATGCAGTCGAGCCAGAACCGGCTCGCGCTCGATCGCAGCGACCCGCTCAACAGCCCGGTGAAAGACGAGCGCGACCTCGGCATCTTCTTCTACTGGGCGCCCGAGCACATTCGCGCGCGGTTCAAGCACCTCGTCGACTCGGGCCTGAAGGGCTCGGGCGACTACGGCGTCGTCGCGCTCGGCCTGTACAACGGCCAGACCGCGAACCGGCTCGACCTGAACAAGTTCCCGCACGTCATCGGCCGCGTCACGTGGCCGTTCGCGATCGGCAACCAGTTCTTCGAGCTCGGCGGCGGCGGCTACTGGGGTCAGGCGACGGTCAAGGTCGGCAAGCACCCCGACGGCACCGACATCGTCTCGACGCGCAGCTCGAACACCTTCCGCGACGCGCGCGCGTTCGTCAGCGCCGTCTGGTACCCGAAGCCCTTCGGCTTCCAGTTCGAGTACACCGTCGGCATCGGCCCGCAGCTCGGCGTGCTCGACCCCTACGTGCTCGACGACCGGCTGCTCTACGGCGGCTACGCGCAGGTCATGTACAAGATCGACGACGTGCTCGGCTCGCAAGCGCTCGTCCCCTACGTGCGCGGCACGATGTACGACGGCGGCAAGAAGTGGGTGACGAACTCTCCGTACTACCGCGTGCGCGAGGTCGAGGCCGGCCTCGAGTGGCAGATCAACAAGCAGCTCGAATTCACCCTCGCCTACCTCGTCACCGACCGCACGAACGACAAGACGTACAAGAGCGAGTACGGCCACTGGACGCGAATGCAGATCCAGTTCAGCTACTGATCCGCGCTTCCAGAAAACCTAACAAGGTCTTCGAACTTCTCGACGATGACGGAGCTGTCTCGGTCGGCGCGCGGGCGCGGTTCGCCGAGCGTCGTGATGCGGCGCGGTTGAAGCGGCGCGGCCTCTGGCACGGGCGCTGCTCGACGGCTCAGCTCATGCGTCTTCTCGCCGCGCTGTGGCTGCTGTCGACCGCGGGCTGCGCCGCGGCGATCTCGGGAGGCCTTGCGAGCCTCGGTCGGGGTGGCTCCGAGTCGTGGCCTCCGTCGCCGCCGGACACCCGGTCACCCGTCGAGCGCATGATGCTGGCATCGAAGCGCGACGCGATGGACGAGGCCGCGCTGCGGGGCCGCTCGTGCGAGGTGAAGGTGCGTGTCAACTCCGAGCGGGTGTGGTGGGTCTACGCGTGCACCCGGGCATACCCGTGCCACGCCCTCGACGACCACCGGTTCACGTGCGACAAGTGAGCCCGCATGGACTTCATGGCCGAAGCGCTCGAGCTGGCTCGAAAGGCCGCCGCGCTCGGTGAAGTGCCCGTCGGCGCGGTCGCGGTGCGAGACGGCGCCGTCATCGGGCGCGGCTACAACCGCCGTGAGATCGACCGCGACCCGTTCGCCCACGCCGAGCTCATCGCGATGCGCGAGGCCGCGCGAGCGCTGAACGCCTGGCGCCTCACTGGCGTCACCGTCTACGTGACGCTCGAGCCGTGCGCGATGTGCGCGAGCGCGATGGTGCAGGCGCGGCTCACCGCCGTCGTGTTCGGCGCCGACGACCCCAAGCAGGGCCGCGCCGATCTGCTCAAAGGTCACAACCACACCGTGCAGCTCACGCGCGGCGTCGAGGCCCAGACCTCGAGCGCCCTGCTCAAGGAGTTCTTCGCGAAGCTGCGCGCGCCGTAGCCGTTCGCGGCGCCGTGCCTCGAGGACTCCGGCGCGCGCGAAGAGCCCGACGCGCGCGCGAGGCAGCTCTCCGCCCAGGCGCTCGAGCGCCAGACCGGCGACGGCGTCGAGCGCTGGGCGGCTCAGGGCCAGATCTCGACCGAGTTGCCGCGGCCGTAGGTGAAGGCGCCGAGCTGCTCGTCGCTCCACCGCGTGATCTCGGGCTTCCAGGGGTCGCAGACGATGATCTGGCCCTGCTCGTCGAGGCCGGCGAGATAGATGAAGTGGCCCGACGTGTCGGGGTGCTTGCCGTTGACGACGACGCCGTGGCCGCGCTCGAGCGCCTCGCGGATCTCGGGCGGCTGCGCGAGCACGTGCGGCTCGGCGTTCACGCCCATGCTGCGCACGACGTCGGCGATCTCCCACGGCATCTTGTCGGTGCTCTGGTTCGCGATGGTGTTCAGCTTGTCGGGGCCGGCCATCTCCCAGACGGTGTCTTCATTCAGCGGGCGCTTGCCGGCGGCGGCCATCGCCATCGCGAGGCTCGTGGGGCCGCACGTCCACCCGTTCGGCTGGTGCATGTAGATCGCGTCGCGATCGTGGTTCATCTGCGGGTGCTTCGCCTGCCACTCGGGCCCGAGCTTGAGCAGGGAGTCGAGAACCCCGTTCACCTCGTCGTTGCTCTTGCCCTCGTCGATGAGCTTGCGGACGAGGCCGGTGTCGCGGTCGAGCTCCTCGGGCGACGGCTCGCGGCCCATCGTGAACGCGTAGACCGCCCGCACGTTGTTCGGAGCCGCGTGCCGCCGGCCCTCGGTGGTGGCGCCCAGCTTCGCGGCCCACGCGGCGTGGACGTCGTCGGGGCTCTTGCCCTCGGAGATGAGCTGCCGCGTGAAGAGCGCGCCGTCGAGGCGCTCGTCGCGCGACGGGGCGCGGCCGAGCGCGAGCAGGTACTCGGAGCCCACGACCTCGCCCGCGTGATCGAGCCGGTACTCGGAGCCCGCCTTGATGCTGACCTCGAGCGCCGCGCGGATCTCTTCGGCCGGCTTGCCCTGCGCCGCGAGCTCGCGCGCCTGCTGCAGCAGCGCGGCGTCGGGAGCGTGCCCGAGCAGCGCCTTCGCGGCGCCGTAGGCCTGGTCGATCGCCTGACCCTCGGGCGACGCGTCGAGCGCGCGCGACAGCCTCTTCACGATGAAGCGGTCGTCGCGGTCGTGGTGAATCATCGTCCGCGCGCGCTGCAGCAGCGGAGCCAGCTCCTCGGCTGCCGGGCGGCGGTGCAGCTCGGCGCGGTAGGCCTTGCGGACGAGGCGTTCGGCGAGTGTGAGAGCCATGCCAAGTTGTCCGGCCTGTGCCGCGAGCGTCCAAGGCGCGGTTCGTCAGGCGCCAATGCAAACCGGGGCCATTTTTCCGGCCACTTACCGGGTTGCCCGCCCTTTCCTGCCAGGAGCTCCGCGGGCTTGTCGCGACGGGTCGTGAGCCGTTTTCCGCGCCCGTGGCACTCGACGGGCACGTGCTCCGCCCTGTGCTCGTTTCCCTCTCGCTGTGTCTCGTCGCAGCCTGCTCCGGACCGCCAGCCGGCGGAACCGGCGGCGGAGGTGCGAGCGCGGGAGGCGCTGGCTCCACGGCGGGAGGAGACACGGCGGGCGGTGCCAGCGGCACAGCGGGCGGCACCGGCGGCACAGCGGGCGGCACCGGCGGCACAGCGGGCGGCACCGGCGGCACAGCGGGCGGCACCGGCGGTACGGCGGGCGGCACCGGCGGTACGGCGGGCGGCGCCCAGCTGCCCTCGACGGTCGCGCTCACGCTCACGCCGGCGAGCGGCGTCACGGGCACGCAGCGCGTGAACTTCGGTCTGCCGGTGCCCGATGGCGTCGCGGCGGCGACTCCGGTGGCGGTGCGAATCGCAGGCAGCGTGGTCGCGACGTACGCGCGCGTGCTGGCGACGTACCCGAGCGGCAACGCGCGGAGCTTCCAGGTGCAGTTCGACGCGCCGGCAGGCACGACGACCGCCGAGGTCGCGCTCGGCATCACGGCGCCCGCACTGCCGGCCACGGCGGTCGACGCGCTGCTGCAAGACGAAGCGCTGGCGACCAACACGGTGCGGACGCCGCGGGTCTGGGTGACGCTGCCTGCGGCGTGGCTCGTCGCGAGCGCGGTGGCAGGCCACCTGGTGACGAGCGCGTCGCTGACGGCCGCTCCGCTCGACGCGTGGAAGACGAAGTGCAACTACACGACCTACGGGACGGCGGCGTTCGCGGCCGGCGTCGGCACCGCGGGCTCGTGGCTCTACGATCGCGGCACGGCGCTGTACCGGGGCTACGCTTCGACCGGCGCGCTCGGGCCGCTGCAGGCCGCCTGGCGCGAGACGGATCTGTACCGGCAGCGGCTGCTCGCGAGCTCGACGGTGCCTCCGAGCTCCGACCTCAAGTACGTGTACACGCAGAACCTGGCGCTGCACTACCTGCTCAGCGGCGACGACCGCTTCCGCGAGGCCGCCGAGACGCTCGCGAACCGCAGCCCGGTGAGCGGCTACACGGGAGCGATCAGCACGGGCTTCTGGACCGAGCGACACGCGGGGTTCGGCCTGCTCGCGAACGTCTGGGCCGCGCGCGTGAGCGACGATCAGGCCGCGACGTTCCGCGCGCGGGCGAACACCATCGTCACCAACCTGATCGCGATTCAGGACGCGGCGCTGAACCTGGCGAGCGCTCCGGCGAACAAGATGCTCGGCGCGACGCACCGCTGCTTCGCGCACACGCCCGTCGCTCACGACGCCTCCGAGTACGTGAACCTCGACAGCGCGACCCCCGCGACGCTGGTCTGCAGCCCGTGGATGAGCGCGATCGCGGCCGACGGCCTCGAGGCCTACGCCGACGACGCCGACGCCACGCGGCGCTCCGCGGCGCTGAACGCGATCGTGCGGCTGGGGCGGCGCCTCGTGAGCGCCGACGATCGCGCGCCGGCGACCGGCCGCCCGCACTACCTGCTCGGCCTCGACGGAGCGAACGCGCCCGACGACTTCGACGAGCACTGGGGCGAGGTGGCCTACGTCGGAGCGATGGCGTGGCACTACTCGGGCCGCTCCGACGCCGCGCTGCGCGCGGACGTGCAGCACTACGTCGACGGCTTCTCGACCGATGGCGACATTGGGCAGCTCCGCAGCTTCAACTGGCAATGCCGCAGCGGCCTCGCGACCCCTTACTACCTGCGCTGAAAAAAATGGGGACAGGCTACTTTTCTGCGCAGTCGCGCAAGCGGCGTGCCGCGTTGCGCAGAAAAGTAGCCTGTCCCCATTTTCAGGGCGGCCTGCACGCGTCACCGACGGTCGGCTGCGGCGCGCGCTCGGTCTCGCAGATGTACGGCTTCGCGAGCTGGCACTGATCGTCGTTCCACATGAGGCTGTCGCCGATCAGCGCGGCACAATCTTCGAGGTTCATCGAGTTGTCGGGCTGCATGGCCCCCCAGCGCGCGTAGCCGAGCGCCTGCCCCGTCGACCATGACCACGCGCCCTCGGTCGCGCCGTCGTTCAGCCCCAGCCAGGCCTGGCCCGGGCCCCACGCCGCGAGGAAGGCGTTCTCTTCCGCGCCGCCGACGGTGATGAGATCTCCACCCAGCGCGCGGCACCGCGACTGCGCGTCGAGCCACGGCAGCGGCGTCGCCCGACAGAACAGGTACGCCGAGCCGCCCAGCACCTGCAGGTCGCAGCCCGTCGCCGCCCTGCACGCCGCGCCCGAGCGACAGCCGAACGGCAGCGCCTTCTTGTCCACCTGGTCGCGGTTCGGCGTCGTCGCGCAGTTGTCGACCGCATCGGGGAAGAGGTCTCCGTCGGTGTCTACGAGCTTCGCGGGCGACAGGTTGAAGAACAGCGCAGGCCGCGCGAGGTCGGCGCGGCTCACCGCGAGGTCGTCGTCTCCATCGCCGTCGAGATCGGCGATCGCCAGGCCCGCGCTCGCGAACGCGCTCTCGTTACCCGCGAGCTCGAACGAGTAGTCGAACAGCCGCCCGGTGCCGTCGTTGCGGTACAGCCGCACGCGCCCGGGCACGTCGAGCACCACCAGGTCGAGCGCGCCGTCGAGGTCGAGGTCGGCGAGCGTCGCGCGAGTGCTCGGCCCCCCTTCGCTGCCGAGGAACAGCGCGCTCACGTCGGCGAGGTGCGCCGTGCCGTCGTTGAAGAGCAGCTTGTCTTGCGCCGCCGCCGGCACGAAGACGTCGAGCGTGCCGTCGGCGTCGAGGTCGCCGAGCGCTGGCCAGCCCCCCATCGGCTTCGAGTCGTTCGGCAGCGCGTCGGGCGCCGCCCGCTGGAAGAAGCCCCTCCCGTCACCGAGGTAGACGCGGCTCACGTCGGTGCTGCCCGAGAAGAAGAGGTCGGAGTGGCCGTCGCCGTCGAGATCGCCGAGCGCGACGCCGGGCGCGTCGAAGGCAGGGGCTCCGAGGCGCGCCGCGGTGACTTCGGAGAAGCGCCCGCGCCCGTCGTTGACGAGCACGAGGACCTGGGCGGGGCCAGACGCGGTCGCAGCGGACCCGAGCGCGATGAGATCGAGATCGCCGTCACCGTCGAGGTCCGAGGCCACCGCCGAGGGCTCGACGCCGAACACCGCGGGCTGCTGGTCGGCCGGCACCGGCGCGAAGCCGAGCTTGCCGTTGCCGCGCCACAGCTGGCTCTGCGCACGGCCCGCCGCGCAGAGCAGCAGATCGAGCGAGCCGTCGCCGTCGAAGTCGCCGGGCACCGCCGCGCGCACGTCGAGCGCCGCGCCCTGCCCCGCGTCGACGCCCGCGTCCGCCGGGGCCGGCTGCAACGGCGACAGGCGCAGCGGCGCGGTGAACACGCCCTTGCCCGCATTCGGGTAGACGAGCACGCCCTCACGGCGCACGGCTTGAATGAGCTCGGGGCGGCCGTCGCGATCGGCATCGACGGCGACGATGCCTGCCCCGTCGACGGGGAGCGCGGCGAGCTGCGACGGCGTGACGTCGACGAAGCCGAGCCGCAGGGCCTCGTAGGTGTAGCCGGCATCGAGCGCCGAGCGGCTGCCGGGGCGGCTGACCTCGACCCATGCGTGGCCGGCGACGCCGCGGGGCACGACGACCTCGAGGGAGCCCGGGTCTGCAGTCACGACGTGGGCTTCGCGACCGCCGATCTTCACGGTGACGTCGTCGCCGAGCCCGCTGCCGTGCAGCACGACCTTCTGACCGCCGCTCGCGAGGCCGGTGGCGGGCGAGATCGACTCGAGGTGAACGGGCCCCGGGGCACCGCACGCGGCGGCAAAGACGAGCGCTGCAGTGAACGAGGTTCTCATGGCTCCACCGAGAGGTAGAGGCGCACCGCGGCGGCCTCCTGGGTCAGCACCAGCACGTCGAGATCGGCGTCGCGATCGAAGTTCGCGGCTTCGACCGCGAGCACCGAGTCGATGCGCCGCGGCAGCGCCGGAGTCCGGTCGATGAACCGGCCGGTGCTGTCGTTGACGTAGAGCCGCATGGTGGCCGCGCTGTTGCCGACCAGCAGATCGAGATCGCGGTCGCGAT
This sequence comes from Myxococcaceae bacterium, assembly GCA_044223505.1. GTDB lineage: Bacteria > Myxococcota > Myxococcia > Myxococcales > Myxococcaceae > Xiheicaenimonas. Next base: position 21,854 of record JBGALX010000015.1, on the reverse strand, counting down.
CGAGATCGGCGAGCACGAGACTCGTGCCCAGCGAGCCGTCGAGCGGCAGCGCGAGGGCGCTCGCGTCGAAGAAGTGCCCGGTGCCGTCGTTGAGCAGCAGGCGATCTTGCCCGGGCCCCGACGCCACGACGTCGTTCGCGCCGTCGCCGTCGACGTCACCGACCGCGACCGCCGCGTACGGGCCGGCACCCGGCAGCCCGCCGGGCAGCTCAACGAAGCCAACGGCCTTCGCGAAGTAGACGCGCAGGCTGATGCCGTCGGTGGCTCCGGTCGTGGCGAGCACGACGTCACGCTTGCCGTCGCCGTCGAGATCGCCGACCGCGAGCGCCTTCGTGACCCACGGCCGTGCGTCGAGCGCGAGTGTCGCGGGCACGAACGCCGGAGCGTCGGCGCGGCCGTGGTTGAGCTCGATGCGAAACGGGCCGCGCGTGGGCGTGGCGCCCGCGGTCACGAGATCGGGCGCGCCGTCGTCGTTCATGTCGGCCAGCGCGGCGACGGCGACCGGCAGGGCGACGACCCCCGAGTCGGCGGCGCCGGCCGAGAGCTCGACCGCGTAGGGCGTGAAGCGGCCGGTGCCGTCGTTGGCCGAGGCGGCGGTGCCTCCGTCGGGCAGCGCGACGAGCAGATCGAAGTCGCCGTCGCCGTCGAGATCGGCGCTGGCGAGCAGCCGCCCGACCACCGGCGCCGGCCGGGCCGAGAACAGCTCACCCGAAGCCATGACGCCGGCATCGCGCGCGGCGCCCGCGTCGGCGAAGCCCGAGTCGACGGCTCCGGCGTCGGGCTCGAGCGGCGCCGAGAAGTTCGCGCGGCCGTCGTTGCGCAGCAGGCGGCACGGGCCGGCGCCGCCGCAGACGAGCACGTCGACGTCGCCGTCGGAGTCGAAGTCGCGCGCGGCGGCGCTGCTCACCACGACCTGCGGCTCGAGCGGCACGGCGTACGGGGCCGCTTCGACGAACGAGAGCTCCATCGGCATGACGTCGAGCCCGCCGTAGAGCGCGGTGACGTCGCCGCCGCCCGAGGTCGCGGTCACGTCGACGCGCCCGGCCATCAGCGCCGGCACCGTCACCTCGAGCGAGCGCGCCGAGACGAGCTTCACGGCGCCGGGCTGGCCGCCGACGTCGACGGTGGTCGAGGGCGTGAAGTTGCCGCCCTCGATGTTGAGCACGGTGCCGCCGCGCGCCGAGACCTTGCGCGGCGTGCACTTCGACAGCCACACGGCCGGGTCGCTGCTGGCCTCGCCCATGCAGCCGGCGCAGGCGAGCGAGGCGCCGAAGACGACGAGCTCAGCGCGCATGACGGCCCCTGCGGCGCGTGAGCCATAGCAGCAGCGCGAAGGGAGCGACGAGCCCCGGAGCCGCGACGCAGCCCGTGCTGGTGATCTTGGTGGTGGGCGGCGGCTCGTTGGGGTCGCCGAGCGCAGAGCCGCTGCCGCCGCCCGCGCCGCTGAGCCCCGGCTGCTGCGCGGCGGGGTCGAGCTCGGTGTGGAGCACGCGGATCTTCGCGCGCACGTCACCCTGCGGGCACACGACCGGCGGGCCGTCGGAGCGCTTCAAGAAGAACGTCTCGTCGAGCTCGCCGTCGGTGTCGAACGACGCGACGACGTCGAACGAGAAGGTCGCGATCTCGCCCGGCTGGACGGGAGCCTCGAGCGAGGCGGCGACGTCGAACGCGGGCCACGAGGGCGCCGAGAGGCGCGTGTCTTCGTAGGCGGCGAGCCAGAGGTTGTCGCGCGTCCACGCCTGGGTGCCGTCGTTGCGGAACTTCGCCCAGATCGTGCCGTGCTCGCCGAGCTTCATCGAGGCGGGCCACGAGGCGTCGACGAGAGTGGCGGCGAACGCGGGCCGCACGGCGCCGATCGGCGGGTGGCCGTCGTCGATCTGATCGTTGCAGTCGTTGTCGAGGCCGTCGCAGACCTCGGCCGACGCGGGCGTCACCGACTTGCACTCGACGTTTCCACCGACGCAGCGCTGGCGGGCGTCGGCGCACACGCCTTTCGCGCCGAGATCGCACACGGTGGCGCCGCCGTTCGGGTCGGCGCCCGCGCAGGCGCCCCAGCCGCCCCAGCTGCAGCCGTCGCAGCTGCGGGCGCGCGAGCCGCACGTGCCGCACGCCTCGCGCTGCACCTGGCCCCCCGAGCAGGCGCACTGGGTGCCGCGGCGCACGACGAAGCCGCTGTTGAACTTGCCGAAGCTGTGCGTGAACGTGCGCGTGCCGGCGCTGCAGCCGGTGCAGCAGTTCTGCTCGGTGACGGTGACTCCGCCGCCGACGGCGATCGTCCACGCGACGTGGCCGTAGTTCCCGAGCGTGCTGGTGGCGATGGAGCCGGGCTGCGGCCCGGTGATGACGAAGCGGGGGTCGACGCTCGCGTGGCCGGCCCAGGTGTTCGCGTTGCCCCAGTTGACGAGGCCGATGCCCCAGCTGCGGCAGACGCTCTCCCACGCCCACCAGGTGCAGTTCGAGCCGTTGGGGCAGCACGGGTAGATGTTCGTCGGGCGGCCGCAGGTGTTCTGGTGCGAGGTGCCTCCGCAGAAGTTGACGGCGGCAGCGGGAGCCGCGGCGAGGGCGACGGCGAGCACGAGCGCCCTCATGGCCGGCCTCCAGGCAGCATGCCGTCGACGACCTTGTAGAAGAGGCGCCTGGCGTCGGGGCGCTCGTCGTAGCCGATGCAGGTGACGCGGTAGACGCGATCGCCGTGCGCGAAGACCGCGGCGGCGAACGACGGGGCCTGCGGCGAGCGCGGCGTCAGCACGAGCAGGCCCGGCGCGGCGGCGAGAGAGAACGCCGACTCGGTGACCGACGCGCCGACGTCGTCGGCCATGAACTGCAGCGTGCGGGCGAACCAGATGTCGAGCGGCACGCGCGCGGGGTTCAGCCAGACGTGAACCAGCACGGCGTCGCCGTCGGCGTCCGACAGGCGCACCTCGTGACGCCACTTGACGAGCTCGAGCGTCGGGTCGTCGAAGTGCTCGGCGGCGACGGCGATGCCTGCCTCGGGCAGCGGGAAGGTGACGCCGGCCTGGGGGTCGGAGAACGACACGTCGCCGGCCTCGAGCGCGAAGGTGTCGCGCGCGGCGACCGGAGCAGCGTCGCGGGAGCAAGACGAGAGGATGGCGCAGCAGCAGAGCGCCGCTTCGAGCGAGTAGGTTTGCATTGGAAAGCGAGAGCCGGACTGCGACCGGATTCTCCGGGCGCGTCTGGGCTCGCAATTTCCAAAGAATGGCCAGCGCGTTGACAAAACGCGCACGCAACGGTGGTTTTCGAGCGGGTCAGCGGTGCTTCGGGTTCGCGAACACGGTGATGCTGGCTGCGACGGGGTCGTGATCGCTGAAGTGATCCATCTCGCGGTGCGGAGTGTCGTTGAAGCGCACGCCCTTGCTCACGAGAAAGCCGTCGATGCCTCCGGGCGCGCCGTGCCACTGCAGGCCCGTGAGCTTCTCGAGGCGGCGAATCGCCTGGTCGCGGTGCGCGCGCGGGAAGTTCGCGTCCATTCCAATCACGAGGGGAATGTGATCGCGCCGGGCCTTGTCGGCGAACGCCTTCAGGTTCTTGTCGAACTCGCGCTGCTCGTCGGGCTCGTCGAGCGGCGGCCGGTGCGCCGAGGCCATGCGGACCTTCACGTTCTTGCCCCGCACCTGCATGTCGGACCACGACACGTAGCGGTCGAGCATGTCGTCGTTGGGGCGGCCCTCGCTCTTCGCGAGCAGCTTCTGCCGCGTGTCGAGCGTCTTGAAGCGGTCGCGCCGCCAGTACAGGGCCGAGCCGGCGTGGGCGTCGTCTTCGCGGTTCTGGAAGACGCGGTAGGCGTCGCGGTCGACGACTCCGCGCACGTTCACCTTCTTCGCTTCCTGCACCATCACCACGCCCCCGTCGATGTGGGGCAGATCGGTCTTCCAGTCGGTGAAGTCGTCGTTGAGGGTGACGATTCGCATCGTCGCGCGGTTCACATTCATGCGGAAAGGTTCTCGCAGGCAGGCGCGCGGCCGTACTTCCAAGCCGATTTACATCTCAGTCGGGGTAAGCCTTTTGCCGTTGAGAAAGGGAACCGTCTTCGCCCTCGTCTTCGGAGCGGTGGTGCTGTTCGGCACCGCCGGGGCGATCTCGCGCTTCGTCGGGCGCGGTCAGCGGCCGAAGGCGTACGAGTGCAAGGTGGTGCTGCGCGACATCTTGTGGGCGCAGCGCGCGTACCGCGACGAGCACGGCGCGTTCGCGGCGAGCCTCGAGGAGCTGCGCTTCAAGCTGCCCGAGCAGCGCGTCTATTCGTACGCGCTCGACGGCGGGGCCGACGACTTCACGGCGACGTGCGAGTCGAACGGAGATCGATGGGCGGTGTCGCCCGGCGTCGGCGAGCCCGAGCACCTGAGCGCGGGCCCGTGAGGCTCAGGCGGGGATCATGCGGGGCAGCGCGATGCGCGCGACGCGGCGGCCCGAGTCGGGGAGCGGCTCGGCGCCCCTCCCCATGAAGCTCTTGAACTTCGCGCCGACGGCGTCGACGCGCGCGGTCGCGACGGCGACCTGCTTGCCCTTGAGCCGCGCCGCGACCGGAGCCGCGACCTGGTCGAGCATGGTGAGCAGCTCCTGGGCGAGCGGCGCGTGCTCGGGCTTCTTGCGCAGGAAGACGCCGAGCGTGCACAGCTCGACGACGATGCCGTGGAACTCGGCGCCGCCGGTGTTCGCCTCGAGCGCGGCGCGCAGGGCTGCGAAGCGCGCCGCGTCGAAGCGATAGACGCCAGGCGAGACCTCGATCACCGCACCGATGGCGGCGTCGACCAACGCTTCGGCGATCTTCACTGCTTACTCCGCCTTCTTGACGTCGTCGGCGGTGTACGCGCCGTGCGTGAGAATCGTGCCGAGGTTCTTGAACTCGGTGCCCATGGTGTTGAACGGCTCCTTCAGCGCCTCGAGCGGCTTGCCCTCGAGCAGGTCCTTGAACATGCGGAAGGGCGTGCCCAGCGAGGTCGTGATGTTCGAGACCTGCGCCTTGACCAGGTTGGAGACCATCTTCAGCGGGTTGAGCGTGAACGACATCGAGTCACCTTGGAGTTGGAGGAAGTGAGAAAACAGATGAGGGATGTTCGTGTGGGCGCGCGGGGCGTATTTGCCAGAGGCTTTTACGTACATTGGCGCCAACGCCGCGGAAGCCGGTGCCGCCCTCGGGGCACATGCGATGCAACCCTTCCTGGCAAAGGAGAAATTGCCATGAAGAGAACGTCACTATGGGTCGTGATCGCGATGCTCGGCGCGGGCTGCATGCACATGATGCATCGCTCTGACGAGGTGAGCCTCGCGTCGTCCACAGACAACAACCCGGCCGCGCGCGGAGCGGTGAAGACCGCGGGGACCACGAACGAGAACACGCGGGTCGAGGTGAAGGTGGAGCATCTGGCTCCGCCGGGGAAGGTCGCGAGCGGCGCGACGACGTATGTCGTGTGGGCGAAGCCGCAGGGCTCTTCCGACGCGCAGAACATCGGGGCGCTGAGGGTCGACGACGATCTGAAGGGCACGCTGAGAACGGTGCTGCCGTACGAGGCGTTCAAGGTCTTCATCACCGCCGAGCCCAACGCGCAGGTCACCTCCCCGACGGGGGAAGAGCTGCTCGCCGCGAACATCACGCCGCGCTGAGCGACCTCGAGTCAGGCGCGCCGGGCCACCCCGGCTGGCGCGCTTTGTCGCGTGTGTCGAGAGGCGTCCGCTTCGGCGGCAGGTGATCGTTCCTCCCTGCGATGGAGAAGCGACGAACCTTCCTCGTGGTGACCGGGCTCCTGGCGATGTCCCTGCTCGGCTGCCTGTGCCAGCCCTCGTCGGTCGGGCTCGCCTGCTCCGACGCGACCCCCTGCTACAACGGAGTCTGCGATCTGTCGTTCGATGGCGGCTACTGCACGATTCCGTGCAACGCGCCGGTCGGTGACTACTGCGAGCTCACGGGAGACCAGTCGTTCGGCGTCTGCGGGCTGCCGCTGTTCGACGGCGGCATGGCCTGCGCGCAGGAGTGCCCGCTCGACGGAGGTCGCGCTGCGGGCCTGAAGCCCTGCCGGCCCGGCCTGCGCTGCGTGCCGCCACCGGGCATGTGCTCGCCGATGGCCTACTTCGGCTGCCCCATCGGCGGCGTCTGCGTGCCGTGACCGGCCTCACGGCGCGAGGGCGTCGATGGCCGCAAGCGGGCCCGGGCAGCTCTGCTCGTGGCAGGCGCGGCAGCCCCCGAGCACGGCGCCATACGCGGCGCGCTTCTCGGTCGCGGCGTCGAACGCCCGCACGCGCTCGAGGTAGCCGACGGCGAGGGCGTCGAACGCGCCCTCCCGATCCGACGGGCTCGTGGGCCAGGAGCAGCGAATGCGGCGGTGCGTCGAGTAGAGCGCCGGCACCGCTTCGCCGCTGCCGAGCGCGGCGCGGGCCGCCTTGAGGTCGGCCTCCATCGCGCGCATCAAGGTGGCGAGCTCGCTGGCGCCCTCGGGGTGGAGCTCGCTGGGGATTCGATGGCCCGGGCTGCCCGGCGCGCCGGCGACGAGGGGCGTGCTCGCGGAGCAGTCGTCGCTCTCGCCGCTCGGAGCACCGTGCGCGCAGGCGACCAGACCGGTCACGGCTGCGATGAAGAGATGGCGCATGCGGCGGTCAGCTTCGCGCGACCTACCTCGCGACGTCGACTCAGAAGTGGCGCGGCTTGCGGCGGCGCCAGCTCACGCGCCCGTCGACTGCGGCCCGCTCGCGCAGGCCGCCAGCACGACGATCAGCGCGCGCCTTCAGCTGCGGGCGACCCAGCTCGTGACGTCGAGCGATGAGACGAAGCCGACGAGCCCGCGGCGCGCCGACATGACGGGCAGCCCATGAACCTGGTGCGCCGACATCAACGCCGCCGCCTGCCCGACGGTCGCGCGCTCCGAGACGGAGTGCACCACCGGCGTCATCACGTCGGCAGCCGTCACCTCTGGAGCGACCTCGAGGTGGAAACCGGGGCCCAGGTCGTAGCGCACGCCGCGCTTCATCGTCTTCGAGGGAACTTCGACCTCGCGCGTATCTCCATTGAGGTGCCGGAAGCCGACGAGATCGGTCTTCGAGATGATGCCGACGACAGCGCCCTTGGAGTCGACGACCGGAATGTGGCCGACGTTCCGGCTCAGCATCGACTCCACCACCGACGTGAGACTGGCGTCGGGAGCGGTGGTCACGACGTCACGGCTCATCACACTGGAAACGCGCGTCTTGTTGGGGTCCATGCTCCCTGTGCGAGCAACGGCCGGGCCGCGTCGAGCAGAGGGGCGCGGGCCCAAGGAAGGCGCAACTCGTGCGCGCACCCCTAGAGCGCGTGCATCGCGTGCGCGGGGAAGCCGTGTGGGGCGCCGAGGCACACGCGGTGCACGGCGGCCGGGCATGAACCGAGGTCGCCGCGTCGCGCTGGGGCTCGTGCTGTCGGTCGTCGCCGCAAACGCTGCGGGAGGCGCGTGGTACGGCCTCACGGGCGCGCAGGGGGTGCCGCGCGAGTGGCTCGAGGGGAGCCCCTTTCACGACTACATGATCCCGAGCGTGCTGCTGGGTCTCGCCGTCGGAGGCTCGGCGCTGCTGGGAGCGATCGCCGTCTTCGCGAAGTGGCTGAGCGCGCGCACGCTCGCGCTCGGCGCTGCGGCCGTTCTCTTCGGGTGGATCGTCGTCCAGCTCGCGCTGATCGGCTACGTCTCGTGGCTGCAGCCCGTGATGGCCACGACCGCCGTGGTGATCGCCGCGCTCGCCGCAGGCCTGACGGACACCCAGCGGCCGGCGTCGGCCTAGCGGCCATCAGGCGTCACTCGGGTTTTCGGGGTTGGAACGACGGGGACGGTCTACCAACACCGCCTCGACGCGAGCTGGCCGAGTGGTCGTTTGGCTCGCGCTACCCGGCCGCAATTTCGACGCCGGCATCTTCGTGAGCCACCCCCGTGCAATGGCGACCGCGCGTTCCGCGTGCGGCCCTACCCACCACTGCTGACCTCGAACGATTAGAGTCAGGCCATGGCGCGTCGGCCACCCGCTCGGATGAAGGACCTGTTCTGGGACACGCGGCTCACGCGCATCGACCTGGTTCGAGATGAAACCTACGTGATGGCCCGGGTGCTCGAGTTCGGCCTGATGCGAGACGTACGGTGGTTGATGAAGCGATACGGGCTGCCAGCGATTCACCGCTTCCTTGCGGCATCGGGACACCCCGAGCTGTCACCGCGGACGCTGGCGTTCTGGCGGGTCGCCTTGCACGCGGAGGATGAAACGTGGCGAGCGCCACCGGCCTTTCGCCGAAACAGCTCCGCCTACTGGGCGAGCTGAGGCGCGTCGGTTCGCTGCGGGGCTTCTACCTCGCTGGCGGCAGCGCCGTCGGTTGGCTGTGCGACCACCGGCGCTCCGCCGACCTCAACCTCTTTTCTCTCGCGGCCGATGCAGAGCTCGATTCGGTAGTCACCGAGCTCCGGGAGCTCGGGGCTCGAGTGAGGGCAGAGTCGAACGTGATGGTCGGTTTCGAGACACCTGCAGGGCCGATCGACGTGGTGCGATACCCATATCGTCCGCTGAAGCGCCCGGTGGCCGGTCCAGCCGGGTTTCGCGTCGCGGCGCCCATCGACCTCGCCGTGATGAAGATCGCGGCGATCGCGCGTCGCGGGCTGCGTCGCGACTTCTGGGATCTGTTCGTGCTGCTGAAGAAGGCTCGACTCGATCTGCCGCAGGTCATGGCCGCTTACCATCGGCGCTACGGGACGGCTGCGTCTGACACGTACCATCTCGCGCGTGCCATGGCGTTCTTCGACGATGCCGAGCGCGACGACCCCAGACTGATCGGCTTGTCGGCGGCGCACTGGCAGAGAATCAAGTTGTTCTTCGCACGGGAGGCGACGCAGCTGCTCGACGGATGAGTGTTCCGGATCGGATCCGCATTGCCCCTGTCGAGTCTGATGAGGTATCTGCGTCAGGCAGGTTCTTGGAGAGCTGGCCGAGTGGTCGAAGGCACCTGACTCGAAATCGTTTTCTGTCGGGGCGGTGCTGGGCAAGTTCGCGAAAACCGTTCAGATGCGTGCTGCACGCGTTCAGATGCGGTCGCGCGATTACGTACAAACTACGTACGTTCGCATGACCGACGGTGCGTCAGAGGTGATGAAGTTCAGATCGTTGGACCGAAATCTGGGGAGCGACGCTGCGCCGCGAGCTGCCACCTTCGTCGCGTGCCGGCTCGTCTCTTCGAAGCGCCGGATCACCTCAGTGCTCCTGACGCTTCATGCCTGTAGCCCTCCGTTGCCAGGATTTTGCAATCTCGTGCGAGATCCACTCCGATCCGAAAGGTGTCTGCGCCTCGAGTCGCAAGTGTCGACTGCCCACAAGCGAACTCAATCGCACGCGTCGTCGAGATGGTGCGCGGGATCTCACGGGGAAAGATCCCGTCGTCCTTTAAGGACGCGCGAGACCGGTCCTTCTACAAGTCTGCTGCACGAATTCTCGGGCTTATCGATGCCGGCGAATTGACCGAGCGAGGGAGCCGGATCGTCGCCATCGACGGGCCTCCCCTCTTCTCCGAGCTGCGACTGGCGTTCGAATCAAGCAAGGTCGGGCGTGCGTGGCTCGCCTGGCAAGGCGCGACGTCCATCGACGACCTGGACGCTGCCAGCGCGCACACGTTCCTGCACGAATGCGGTGCCTTCTCGGCGAAGACGAAAGACCGGCGCTCGAGCACCCTCAAGGTAACCGGCCGACGATCGACGTGGCGGTGCCCACACGACCGTGATCGCGATCGAGCTCAGCCGGCTGCGCGCGCGTCGATCGGCGGCCCGCGCCACTTGTGCGGCAGCAGCTCGTCGAGCTTCGAGGCTGGGTGCTCGTTGATGCGGCCGAGGACATCAGTCAGGTACTCGACGGGGTTGATGCCGTTCGCCTCGCAGGTCGCCACGAGCGTGTAGAGCGTCGCGAGGTGTTCGCCGCTCTCATCGTTGCCCACGAAGAGGAAGTTCTTCCGGCCGAGGGCGACGCGGCGAAGAGCAGCCTCTGAGCGGTTGTTGTCGAGCGGGACGTTCACGTCCTCAAGGAAGCGGTTCAGCGGCTTCCACTGCTTGAGCGTGTAGCGGACGGCGCGTCCGAGCGGCGTCTTCGGTGCGTGGTTCGGCTGCAGCTTCGTCAGCCACCGCTTGAAGGACTTCAGGACTGCGGCGCTGCGCGACTTGCGGCGGGCCAGGTGTTCGTCGGTGCCGAGCAGGCTCGCGGCCTCGAGCTCGTGCTCGACACGGTAGAGCGCGAGGATGAAGTCCAACGCCTTCTGCGCGTCGGCAGGCGACGCCTTGAGCGCGTCGAAAAAGTACCGGCGCGCATGGGCCCAGCACGCAGCGCGAGTGCGCCCACCGACGTCGGTCACCTTGTTGTACCCGGTGAAGGCGTCGACAACGAGGTGCCCCTTCGTGCCGCCGAGAAGCTTCTGCGGCGTCTTGCCGCTTCTGTCGGGCGCGAAGAGGTAGAGGATGAGCTTTTCGTCATCGGCCGTGACGGCGTTGAAGTTCCACATGAAGCCGTTGCGGCAGTGGCCTTCGTCGAGCACGCGCTTCGATGTCTCGTCTGCACGCACGACCGGCGAGGTGCGCACAAGCTCGGCGAGTCGGACGACGATCGGCGCCAGCGTCACGCCTGCGCGATGAAACAAGTCGCCCAGCGTGCTGCGAGAAACCGGCACGCCGATGCGCTCGAGGGCCTTGGCCTGGCGGTACAGCGGCTCGTGGTCGGCGCACTTCGAAGTCACGACCTGCGCGACGAAGGACGGCGCGTAGTGGCTCTTGTCGGCCCACTTCGACGGGCCCTCAGCGGTGACGATGTACTCGCCGCACGAGCACGAGAGCGTCTCGCGCAGATGCTTCTCCGCGATGAAATGCGCGGGCACGAATTTGTAGACGACGGACTCTTTGCCCTTACCGACGGGCTTGAGCTCGGTGTTTCCGCACTCGGGGCAGTGCCGCTTGTCGGCCACCACGGGGTGCACCACCGTCACTTGCTGCACCTTCTTCCGCCGCGCTTCTGCGCGCTCAGCTCGCCGGCGGCGGATCGCTTCTCTGTCCTTCTTTTTCTCGGCGTCGAGCTGCTTCTTGATGGGCGGCATCTTCTCGGACTTCGGGCCGACCACTCGCCGCATCAGCGTCTGAAGCTCGTGCTTTAGGACCTCGACGTCGGACTCGAGCGACGTGACTTTGCGCTCGAGCTGCTCGCTGCGGTCCTTCCATTCGCAGTCGTGCTCGCCCGGCGCCATTGGTCAGTAGAGATCAAACTTCGGCGGCCTTGTCGATCCCCTGGTTCCGGTGGCGACCACTTCACCGGGCGCCGCACGCGAGAGACGTCAATTCCATCGAGCAGCATCGCGAGCTGGGTGGCGTCGATGCGCAGCTTCTCGGCGCCGTCTTCGACGACGGGGACGCGAAAACGCCCGGCCTCGAGCCGCTTGTAGAAGACGACGAAGCCGCCGTTGTCCCAGGTGAGGATCTTTACGCGGTCACGCCGACGCGAGACGAAGACGAAGAGCGCGCCGCCGTACACGTCTTCCTTCCATGCGCCTTGCACCAGGCCCATCAGACCGTCGATGCCCCGACGCAGATCGATGGGCTCAGAGGCGAGCAGGATGCGCAGCGCCGCCGGCAGCAGCAGCACGGCTACTTCAGCGCGGCGATCAGCTCGCCGACAAAGCTGGCCGAGACGCTCGACGAGAGCCGCACCTGGACGCCGCTCGGCAGGGCGATCTCGATCGCTGCCTCACCGGCCTTCGCCTTCGTCGCCGCGCCTTCCGGCGCGGGCGAGCGTACCACCTCGACCGGCAGGAACTCGGGCGTCGAACCGGACACAGACCGGACTTTCTTGGACCGCCTGTACAGCCAATATTGGAAGGTGCTGAACGACAGATCGCGGTCGGCGCAGAATTCCTTCTGCGACTCCCCGCTGGTCTCGTACTCAGCGATCAGCTTCAGCCACTCATCACCACCTGGTCGACGCATCGACCGCCGCCTACTCAGCTTTCAGCTCGCTGGGCAGTCGGACTTCGTCGGCCGGTTACCCCTCAAGAAGTGGGTCAATTGGCTGCAGACCATCAGCTCTGGAGCGTTACGTGCCGGCGCTCAGCTGAGTCTGTTCGAGAAACGCCCATGGACCCGGTGGCCCGCAAAGGAACGCTTTCCGCACAATGAGGCTGAGCAACGCGTTCGCGACGTTCTCAAATTGGACTTCGATGGCGCGACTGAATGGCTCGTGATCACGGGCTACGCGTCGCTCGACATGGTGCTCTCGCTTCTCGCTGGGAGACCCACCGAGACCGAAGCACGACTCCTACTGGGCACTGAACCGTTTCCGGGAACGGGACGCATCGCCCGGCGCGCGTTGCCGGCTGAGATCCGCGACTATTGGCTCGACCGAGGGATATCGATCCTACACAGCAGCGCCATCATCACCGCTCGCGAAGCGATCTGCTCCGGGAAAGTGAGCGTTCGGACCGCGCCGCGCGATCGCAGCATTCACGCAAAAGTGTACGTGGCGAACGCGGTCACTATCGGTTCCAGCAACTACACGCTGAACGGTCTTGGCCGACAGACCGAGGCGAACGTCCGCTTCGAAACAGGCGAACGAGAACGTCATGCCGAGTCCAGAGCTCTTGCGGAAGGGCTATGGAGCCTGGGCGAGGACTACACCAAGGGTTTCCTCGACCTCCTCGACGAACTCCTCCAGAAGGTCACCTGGCAAGAGGCGCTGGCTCGCGGCTGTGCTGCCGTACTGGAAGGTGAATGGGCCAGACAGTACATGCGCCCAGATCTCGTCAGCGAGCTCGAGCATCCTCTTTGGCCGCACCAACTCCACGGCATCACACAAGCGATGTGGATCCTGGAGAACGTTGGCGCGGTTCTGATCGCGGATGCCGCTGGGAGCGGCAAGACCCGCATGGGCGCCTGGGTGGCTCGCGCCGCCTTCGACCGCCAGTTCAGGTTTGGGTTCGCGGTGCGGCCCTCACCTCTCTTCGTCACGCCTCCAGCGGTCAAGGAACGGTGGAGCGACGACCTCGCGGACACGGGTTTGGAGTTCCCGGTGTATTCGCACGGGCCGCTCAGCAATGCTCGTTCGCGCGATCACCAGCGGCTGATCAAAACAGTGCACGGAACGGAGCTCCTTGTCGTCGATGAGGCGCACAACTTCCTGAACGCCTCGGATCGGACTGCGCGACTGATTGCACACTACGCAGAAAACGTACTGCTGTTTACGGCAACTCCGATCAATCGAAGCGCCGGTGATCTGCTCGCGCTCGTCGACCTGCTCGGCTCCGACAATCTTCGGCCTCAGGCGCTGAAAACGTTGAATGGTCTCCGCCGACGTTCGAGCGCCACCATCGAGGAAGCCCAGCTCAACATCATTCGCGACGAAATTCAGTCGTTCACAGTGAGACGTACGCGTGGCCAGTTGAACGCGATCGCGGACTCGCATCCAGATGCGTATCGACTCACCGGGCGCCGCTCTGCGCGGTACCCGCACCATCGCGCGCGCTACTACAATTGTTCCTGTCGCCCCAGCGACGAAGTGCTGGCTCGGAAGATCGCCCAGCTTGCTGACCGACTTCATGGCGCGTCGCGCCTGCCTGGGAAACTGGCGATTCCGAAACATTGGCAGGGAACGGAGGCTGGCTACGTCGATCGCGTCGTCGCGAGCGCCGGAGCACTGGCGAGGTATCACGTTATGAAGTGCCTTCGCTCCTCGCGCGCGGCCCTTCTGGAGCATGTTCACGGTACGGAGATCGCAGTCGCGCAATACTTGGCGGGTGTTCACCTCGCCAAGAGTCCCTCTGGGAACATGGAGCGTCTGGCACGCGATCGCGCGGGCCGACCTCCCGTCTGGGCGCTCACGCTTTCCAAGGAAAACGTTGTACCGATGCTGTGGGATCCCGAGGCGCATCGTCGGGTCTGCATCGAAGACGCCGACGTCTACGCCGAGATCGCTCGCCTGACGCTAGAGCTCAGCCCGGACCGGGAGGACGCCAAGGCCAGGCACCTCCGCCAACTGGGGGAAGCGCAGCTCGTGCTGGCGTTCGATGCGCACGTCATCACTCTCGAGGTCCTACGCAAGGCATTGGCTGCTGCCAACGTGCATGTGACGTGCTTCACGGGTGCAGGCGGCATCGGCGCAAAGAGGCAGGCCTTGGAGCAGCTAGGACTGTCGAGCACGGAGGATCAGCTGGTCGCCCTTTGCTCCGATGCGCTCAGCGAGGGAATGAACCTGCAGAAGGCCGCTTGTGTCGTTCATCTCGATACGCCGACCGTGATTCGGCTTGCAGAACAGCGCGCAGGTCGGGTGGACCGGATGGACAGCCCCCACGACGAGGTCACAATCTGGTGGCCGAAGGATCCGCCGGCGTTCGCTCCGCAGCAGCGAGACCTCCTGCGGGAACGGTACGAGACGGTCGCCGACCTGCTGGGCGCGAACTTTCAGCTGCCTGACGAGCCCGAACGCGTCGACGTCGAAGAGATCGCGCAGCGTGCGTCGCTCGAGACGAGCGGCGCAGACGCGAAACCGACTGACGAGCTGTACGACGCCTTTCGAGGGGTACGCAGTCTCGTCGAGTCTGGCGGACTGGTTCCACCATCGCTGTACGAGCAACTGCGCACGAGCAGCGCCCGAATCCAGTCCTGCGTAAGCACCGTCGAGAGCTCTGCCCCATGGGCGTTCTTTGTCGTCAGTGGCGCGGCGCATCGTGCTCCGCAATGGGTCTTCCTCGCATCCCCGGAAGCAGAGCTGATGCATGACCTCAACGCGGTGTCAGAAGAGCTCAGGCGCTTGTTGAGCTCGGGGGCTCGCGACTGCGCGCTGGACGAACGCGGGACGGCTTTGGAACAGCAGTTCATCGAGCGGCTCCGCGATAGGGAGCTCGAGCTGATCCCTCCGCGGCGCGCGCGCGCACTGCACCTGTTGAATCGGGTGCTTGACGACTGGTGCGCGGACAAGACCCTCGACGCTTTCACTCGCGCCGAGTATCGGCACATCGCCGACTGGGCATTTCCACCGACGGAGGCGCGCCGTGAGCCATTCCCGGATCCGAGGAGCATCGCAGATGCGTGGCTCGCGCTCCTCCGCCCGCGGATGAAGAAACACTTTCAAACCGCCCGCCGGCGAAGCTTCTGGTCACTGAAGGAGTTGAGACCGAAGTTGAGAGAAGAGCCCGTTCCATTGGAGCAACTCGAGGAGTCCTTCCGATCCGTGGCAACACTTCAGCCCGTGGAACAACGGATCGTGAGCATGATCCTCGGAGTTGTCACTGCGAGCAGTTAGCCGGCCGGCGGGGGCGACGCACCCACCGGAGCATTGGGCTCCGCTCGAGCAGGGAATCTGCCGAGCCAATCGAGGACCGAGCGGACCACAAGCTCGGCCGTTGCGTATGCCTCGCGCGCCTCGTCGGGGCGCAGATCGGGCACTCCGCCCGGAAACTCGGACAACATGCGGCCCGCGTGAATGCGCTGCCGGGTCTGAATTACGCCCTCCGCTCGCAACTTCGCCGTGTTGTTGAGCACGGCATCGTCGCGTCCGCGTGCTGCGCTCTCGACGAGGTCGTCGATCTTCCGTGAATCCTCGCCGTGTCCCTCCTGACGGTCTGGTGGTCGCGTGAAACAACGCGGGCATGAACGAGACCGTCGAAGAAGTGAGGCTGGCGCTGGGCGAGAAGACGAACGCGCGGGGCTACCGGAGTTTCACGAACGAAGCGAAGAGCGTGGCGACGACCTTCGCGCTGAGCCGAATCGCCGAAGGGGCGACCGCGAACCAGGTCGCTGAGCAGCTCGGGCTCAACGGCTGGACGCTACAGCGATGGTTGCAGAACCACCGAGGTGCCGAGCAACCGCGTGACGAGTTCCATCGGGTCGAGGTGTTGCCGGCGCAGGTGAAGAAGGCAGCGGTGGTGCGTGGCGCATGCGGGGTGAGCATCGAGGGACTCTCGGTGAAGGACATCGCGCAACTGCTGCGGGAGTTGTCGTGCTCGGCCTGAGTCGGAAGCTGCGCGTCTTCGCGTACGGCTCTCCGACGGACATGCGGAAGTCGTTCAACACGCTCTCGGCGCTGGTGCTGGGTATGGGGCATGAGGTCGCCGCCGGTGATGTCTTCGTGTTTGTGGGCAGAGGGCGTCGGCGGGCGAAGGTGTTGTGGTTCGACGGCACCGGGCTGTGCCTGCTGGCGAAGCGACTTGAGAAGGGCCGCTTCGCCGCCCTGTGGGAGAGGGGCGAATTGACGTCGAGCGAGTTGGTGCTGTTCCTCGAGGGCAGCGAGGCGGTCGGCCGCATCGAGCTGTCGCCGCCGGCGTTCGAGCTCGAGCGCGACGGCCGCGTCACATTTCAAGCTGAGGGCGGATCAAACCCTCGACAGCGTCGATAATCCGCTCGTGCGCATCGAGGGCGAGCGAGACATCGAGCAGCTGAGGGCGAAGGCCCTGGTGCTGCTGCAAGAGAACGCACGGCTCTCGAAGAAGATGGTGGAGCTGCTGAAGGAGAACCTGTCGTTGAAGGGGATGTCGCCGCAGCAGCTGCAGCAAGCGCTCGCGCTCATCGACGAGGAGCTGAACAAGACGAAGGCAGAGTCGGCGTCGCGGTCGCCATCGACAGAGCGGCGCGGCTCGAGCGAGCGCGGCGAGAAGAAAGAGCAGACGGGGCACGGCCCGAAGGCACAGCCGAAGCTCGAGGTGGTGCCGCAAGTGCACGAGCTCGATGCGGCTGACCAGGTTTGTGGCGAGTGCGGCGGCCAGCTCGAGTGGTGGCAGGGCCAAGACGATGAGACCGAGGAGGTCGACGTCGTCGAGCGGCGCTTCGTGATGAAGAAACACCTGCGCCGGAAGTACCGATGCAAGTGCGGCTGCATCGAGATGCCGGACATGCCGGCGCGGCTCGTGCCCGGCGGCCGTTACTCGAACGACTTCGCGGTCGAGGTGGCGGACGACAAGTACAACAACCACCTGCCGCTCGAGCGCCAGGCGCGGAAGATGAAGAGCGAAGGGCTCGACGTCGACAACCAGACGCTGTGGGACCAGGTGCTCGCGCTCTCGCGCAAGCTCGAGCCGGCGTGGGAAGAACTGCTGCGCGACGCGATTCGCCAGAGCGTGGTGGGCTTCGACGAGACGCGCTGGGAAGTGCTCACCAAGGGCAGCGCGTCGAAGAAGAGCTGGACGATGTGGCAGCTGTCGACACACCGGAGCGTCTACTTCACCATCGCCGAGGACCGCGATGCCGCCGCCGGCAACGCAGTGCTCAAGGGCTTCTCGGGCATCGCGCTGGGCGACGCCGCCATCGTGCACAAGTCGATGGCGAAGGACGGGGACTTCCGACTCGCATTTTGTTGGAGCCACGGCCGCAGGAAATTCATTGAGGCCGAGTCGAACGATCCGGTGCGCTCGAAGCAGTTCCTCGACATGGCCGAAGAGCTCTTCGCCATCGAGGCGCAGGCGCCGCCTGGACCCAGCGGAGACGAGCTGCGCAAGAAGCTGCGAAACGAAAAGTCGAAGCCGGTCGTCGCCCGCATCAAAGAGTGGCTCATCGGGCAGCGCTTCCTGCCGGGCAGCGCCATCGGCACAGCCATCAAGTACATCGCCGGGCACTGGGACGGGCTCATCGTCTTCCTCGACGAGCCCGCGGTGCCGCTGAGCAACAATCAAACCGAACGTGGCTTCAGAGGCCCGGCCCTGGGTCGGAACAACTTCTACGGCTCGCACAGCAAGCAGGGCACGAAGGTGGCCGCCATCATCTACAGCCTCGTCGAGACCGCGAAGCTGAACGGCGTCGCCCCGAAGCGCTACCTCAAGGTCGCCCTCGCCGCCGCGCTCGCCGGCGAGCGCATCCCGCTGCCCTTCGACCTCACGCCAGAGAACTGACCTCGCCGACCAGCAGTCGGCGATCACGCCGCGCTTGCGGGACACGGCGAGGATTCACGATCTTCCACGTGCGCGGGTTGCCGTCGAACTTGCTCGACTGAAACGGCGCGAGCTTGAGATCGCGCGCGTGGCGCACGACGAATGTGAGAGCCCCCTCGATCAACGCGGCGGAAAGCACGCAGCAAGAGACCGGGTTGGTGAATGGATCGCGGCGCCTGAGCTCGTCTGTCGTCTGCTCCCACCAGGCACGAAACTGTCCCAGCTTCAGCTTATCGAGCTCGGACGCGAGCGCCTCAAAGGGTTCTGCGGAGGCAGGCCTTCCATCTGTGCGGCGTTTGATCACGTCGACCACATGGGGGTGCGTCCGGGCGCGCATGGGCTTCGTTTCGCGCAGAGCGCGTCCCGTGGTCGCCGCCTGATTGCGCTGGTCCTTTGGCAGCGGGTAGCCGAATCCTTTGCGCGTCAAGCAGAGCACGCCGTCTTGCTCCTCGAGATGTTCACACATGACAAGCATTCGAACGGCGACCGAGAGGTTGGACCGCGATCTGCCGGCTGCGAGCCCTTGGTGGATAAGAGCGCTGCGCGTGACTCGCGCGTTGGTCTGGCGATGCTCACGGCCCAGAGTCTTGAGCTCGCGGACGACGAAATCGAACGACTCGAGATCGCGGAAGTCAGGGTCCTCGTCATTGAGGAAGTTCATCCAGAGAATATTTGCCTGCGGCATCACCCGCTTGTCGCCGACAAACATGGGCGCTGCGGCAGCGGGCAGTGCGTCCTGAATCTCTCCTCGCAGAAATCCGACGCGAGCGCCCACCTCGACGATCTCCTCGAGAGTTAGTCCCGGATCATCTGGTGCGACGAAAACGCTGCATTCGAGAGCCGTCTTCACGAACTCGTCAACGCCGCTGCGCATGACCTTATTGGTAGCACCAATCGAACACGGTCGGGGGCGCGCCGAAAGGCCTCAACCTGTCCGCGACCGATCCGCGGGGCGCTCGTGAGTTGGTTCGGCAAAGCGACGAGTGCGTGCGGGACGTCGATTCGAAGATGTTCGAGCAGAGCCCATTTCGCACGAAGCCCCTACTGCGCGTCGGGAAGGGCTACCTCTGCTACTCCCCTCGTTGCTCTTCGACCGGCTGGTGAGCGGCGCGTACGTTCTACTCAAGGCTACCGAGGGCGAGCGCTTCACGAGCGACTTCGGCAATATCTTCGAGAAGTACCTGGACGCCATCCTTCGCGCAGTTGGGGAATAGACACGGCTGCGGCCGGATCCACCGCCGCATCACTGCTCGAAACGCTCGGTACCTGGCCGCTTTGAATGCGTTGATGCCCTCGAAGCCCATGTACCCGGCCGTCAGCATTCGCTCTCTGGCGTTCCCGAGTGCGATGTCGAGTACGGCCTTCTGGAATTCCCACCCCCGCTCTGCTGCGGTGTTGCCGCGGATAAACCGGATGCGATCGTGGTTCTTCACGATCCGCAGCCAGTGCGCGACAGTCGCGTGCAGCGGGTGGCAGCTTCACCGTTGGCGCACCACAGAACGTCGACCCGCGCTGCCTGGCATGTATCGGCTCTCGACGCCACGGATGTGTCGAGGACGACCACAGAGACGGTGGCTGAGGCGAGCGCGACAAACACGAGGCTGAGCATAGGCGGCGCCGACAACCGAGTCCTGAGGGGCGAGAGCAGCGCCGCGGGCAACATTTGCACGTAGAACCGGGCACTGACCAATGACACGGCAGATCCTCAGGAAGCTCCCCAGGCGCCCCGTGAAGTTCGACTCCCTCGATGTGTTCGCAGCGTGGGCGCAAGAACACGACATTCCGGTGACTCGCGGCGATGCTCTCGAGAAGTTCTCCGCGGAACTCGCTCGCTCGGTGAAGGAGTCGCTCGGGTCGGACACGATGCTCTACGGGAACCGAACGCAGGCGATGTTCGAAGCCGTGGTCGCGAACCTCGGCGGCGTGAAGCTGGTGAAGCGAGAAGACGCGGGAGGGATCTACTCCGAGGACGACAAGATCCAGGCGCCCGACACGCGCGTCGTCCTGGCTGATGGACGCAACCTGCTGGTCGAGACCAAGAACTACCACGGCCGGCCTGACCAGCCGTTCCAGGTGAAGACCAGCTATCTCGATGGGCTCCGCGCCTACGCCAAGATGATGAGCTGCCCATTGCGCATCGCGATCTTCTGGTCGAGAGGCTCGCTATGGACACTGGTCGACCCGGACGCGTTCGTCGCGAACGGGAAGTGGCACCAGATCTCTGTGGCGGAGGCTTTCAAGCGCAACGACATGGGCGCCGTGGGGGACCTGCTCCTTGGGACCTCGTTTCCGATCGTCGTTCGCGGGTACATCCAGCGACGTGACGGCCATGCGCGGGCTCGACCGGACAAGTTCCGATACTTCGTCGCCGACCTCGAAGTGCTGCGACCTGCCCAACGGCGACTCCTGTGGTTCCTGGCGATATGGGGGCAGTGGAGAATCGACCCGGCTCAGCAGCGTGTCGTCGAGGACAACGCCAACCGGCGAATCGTCGACACGTTCTTCGTTCCGGCGGCGGAGGCGGTCGAGCAGGAAAAGAAGACGAGCTTGGGGTGGGTGCTGAACTCCTGGCTCAGCACTGTGCTCTCGCGATACTGGCTGCAACTCACGAGCACGATCCACGGCGAGTTCATGACTTTGCTTCCGGATCGCGAGTCCTGGACAGACCAACTGCTGGAGGTCACGAACGAGGGCGAGCAGGTGTTCGCGATCTGCTCGATCGCGTCCAGCCTCGACCCGCCCAGCGACCGCTTAGCTCAAACCTGATGCGCTATCCGCTGCCAGTCGGCTGATCTCCTTGAGCCACCCGACCAGCTCGCCGTTGGGGTCACGCGCGCGCAGCCGTTCCAACGTCATCTTGTCGACGCAGGCCCCGTTGAGCCACGGCTTCGCTTGCGCCGACTTCGCACGCTTCTTGGGGTCCTCGAGCGCGTCCCACGTAACCGCGGCATTTGCCGCATGGCGAAGCTTGGCCACGGCGGTGGGCACGTCGTTCCAGTCCTCGACGCTGATTGTAAGTCCGTCGGGAGCCTCGCGAATCGCGTCAGCGTGAAGATAGTTCTCGAGCTCCCGCTTCTTCGTGCTTCGAGCGGAGTTGTTGTTGCCGCGCGCGTTCACGGCATCGCACTGCTCCTGGTACTTCGGGGGCGCCGGCGGTTCGTTGTCTGCGTCGTACAGGTGGTACTCGGGGATGCCGAGCGTGTGAAAGAAGTGCTCGTGCACCCACGCCTTGAGATTGGCGCCGCCGAGCGGGACGAAGACGATCCGGCCTTCGGCCTCGAGCCGCACAAGGGAAGGAATCGAAGAGTCCGCCGCGTTGAGGATCCGACTCACGCGCCGCAAGAACGAGATGTCATTGGGACCCTCGACCATCACGAAGAGCCGCAGCCGGCGATCCGCAACGACGCCGAGCTCGGTCGCAATTTCCAGGTTCACCTGCTCGTTCGAGGCGACCACTTCGCTCTGCCCGGCACCCGCGCGCCTCACCAGCCTAAGTGCCGAGGTGGGCAGCTGCGCGGCGATTGCCGGGGTGTGCGTCGAGATCATGACCTGCCGCAACGGGTGCTGTGCGATCGATTGCAGAGCTTCGAGCAGCAGCGCCTGGTGTCCCGGATGCTGCGACGTCTCCGGCTCCTCGATCGCGTAGATCACCGAGGCATCGTCACTCTTCCCACGCTCGGCCTGAGCCCGGAAGAAGCTGAGCAGAATAAGTCGGCGCACCCCACTGCCCCGCTTGTTGACGGGGATCTGATCGTCGCCTCGCAGCGAGATCGAGATCGCGCCGTCCCACTTCGTCTTGAACTCAGGCGTCAGCTTCGCCGCGAGGGCCGGGTCGATCTCCTGCAGTTTCTTGAGCGTGTCGGAGGCGACCTGCCTGACCTCCTTCTCCACTTCCTCTTCGATGGCCTTCAGGGCGGTCGCCTGCGTCGCCAGCGACGCCTTCACGGCGGCCTTGAGCGGCTCC